>DATNBH010000001.1:0-39034 GCA_035572035.1 Pyrinomonadaceae bacterium
ACGGAAATAGGCAGGACTTGAACCATCCACCTGCTCCCGCAGGTGGGATTCAGTAAACAACGACATCAAATATTGGTAGGCTGGACCTGAAGTAACCACCAGCTGCCGCAGGTGGGATTTAAGACTTTTCGGGCAAAGCTAGTTGAAGATTAAAGATGCCACGGGCTTGTCCCGTGGTCATTCACGATCGCGGCTACTGGAAAGACAGAGTTGAAGATTAGAGATGCCACGGCCCCGTGGAGCGTCACGCTTATTTCTTTCCGAAAATAAATGCATGTTTTTTCAAGCTGGAACGTGAACCTCCACGGGACGAGCCCGTGGCATCTCATTAGATCGAGCAGCCTCTTCTTAGTGGCCACCGTGAATTACCACGGGGCAAGCCCGTGGCATTGCGCCTTGGCGTCTTTGCGTGAGAGATATTCTCTTGATTGCGACGTCTCCCGCAGAAGGCGCAAAGTCGCAAAGAATCCCCGCAAAGTAAGCCACTACTGTGTGCTCTAACTTCCTCGCTAAATTTGAATCCGCCAACAAAAATTTCCGCACGATAGGAATAAATTCCAAATTTCCGCGTCCTGTATTACTAGCGAATCCCAAAGCAGGCTCTCTTCGAAACTTTAGCAGTATCTCTCTCTGATTGATCAGCGGCATTCGCGGCCAGCATTTACCGAAAATTTAGCGGCTGTGAACATCTCCCCCATTGTTCACGCACCCATCGTTGGTTACTCATCACCGGCTCTTTTCGAGGCCGGCTCAAGGAGTTGGCTCACATGAAAAGAACGCGCCTTCTGGCAATCATTATTCCGGCATTTTTTGTCTTAGTAATGCTGGCTTACGCGAAAGCTAAAAGCCACTCCACGCCCCTCCCTGCCCAGGCGTCGACCGCGAAGCCGATATCCGCCACGAATCCGGCGCTGGCTGCGGCATTGCGACTTCCACGACCCGCGCCGACGCCGCCGGACATTGAGGATGTCTTCGGTGTCGGTGGGGGCCGCAACGGCGGTCAGGGTTCACTTTCCCTCGACGGCAGCGGCTCATACGTGCGCGTTCCGAACAGTCCCAGTTTGGATCTCACCGGCCCTTTCACTGTTGATGCCTGGATCAGAACCAATGTCACCGCACAACAAGGTATTGTCGAGCGCTACAACTGGTCCAGCGCCGAAGATGGCGGGTTTGCTTTGCGTCTTACGGGCGAAGGCAAGGTCCAATTAGTCACGGTAAGAAGCGATGCGGAGAACGATTCCGTTACCGGGGGAACGATACTCTCTATTGGAGATTGGCATCATGTTGCCGGTGTGTTCGATGGCAGCGAGCTACGGATCTATATCGACGGAGTGCTCGACGGAAGCAAGGGTTCGACGTTAGTGCCCGCGTCAGGGACCGCCGATCTGATAATTGGCGCCCTCGCAGATGCCGGTGGGGGTTTCTTTGATGGGTTGATCGACGAGGCGAGGATTACATCGGGAATACGCTATGCGGGAAACTTCACGCCCGAGCAACAATTCAATGCCGGTGGCCTGGTGCTCAATCCGGACGGTGTAGGTACACGAGGTGTTTGGTCTTTTCGAGATGAGACTGCGACCGATGAGTCCGGTAACGAAAATAACGGCGAGCCGAACAGCAAACTGCAGTACTCAACCGACGTCGCTGAACCGCCAACGATTCAGGCCCCTCAGTCGGTCAATGCCACTCAGGTCTTCCTCAATTTCGATGAAGTTTTTGCGGGAACTGTGGTTGACACGCTTTATTTGAACCAAGGCAAAAATGTTAGGTTCATATCGAACATACCTAACGCTCATGTGGTTACTCTACATGATCCCGGTCTTGATTTTCCCCATTCCCCACCCAATTCCATCCTGTCAGGCCCCGAGGACGGTATTACCGTCGAGTTTCCTCGTCCGGTAAATAACTTGAAATTCTGGGTCAATGACTGCAACAACTTTTTCGACATCGCGAATTTAGATACTTTTCAAGGTACTAATGTGCGTCATTGGGTCATTCAAGGCGGCGGTCCCAGTCATCCGCCGTTGCTACAGGATTTTGAAATGCTCAACGTCCAGGGCATTACCAAAGTAATTGTATTCAACATTAGGGACTTTGCCGGTCTTAGCTACGATGATTTTGGATACAGCGTGCCCGACGTAACTCCCACCCCGCCCACCAATCTTGTTGCCAACATAGTAAACAATCAGATTTCATTAGCGTGGGGGGGTTCTCAGGGCGCGACCAGCTACAAAGTCAAACGGTCGACCACATCCGGCGGAGGCTATGTCCTAATCACAACCACGTCAACGACCTCATTTGTTGACACCAATGCAGCGAAGGGAATTACATATTTTTATGTTGTAACCGCGGCCAATAGCGCCGGCGAAAGTGGTAACTCAAATCAAGCGACTGCATTTATTCCGAACCCACGTCCCGACCCGCCGACAAATCTGAGTGCGGTCCCCGACGAACAAGCAATCACATTATTCTGGGACCCTATACCGGGCGCGACCTCGTACATCATCAGTCGAACAAATACGCCACCGCCTAATGGACCTAACACTCCTGAGGCCCCGGTAGACACAACGTTTATTTGCACTAGTACGCCCTGCCGGTTCGACGATCCGAACGCCACTGGGGAGCCTCTAAACAGCGATCTCACCTATACCTATGAGGTTGGTGGACTCAATTCGGCGGGTTTCGGCGACCGCCGCTCGGTCTCCAGGAAACCGCTGTCTACACCGGGATGCCGGGCCACACCGACGCCAAAACCCGCCGATGGCACTATCAATAACTTTGGTTGGAGACTGAACTATACCGTTACCCCGAACGATGGCCTGGTGATAAGTGAGGTTCATCTGGAAAACAAGCGGATGGCTAAGCAGATGAGCGTGCCCTATTTCCTGTTGAGCAGGACCACGCCGACCAATCCCGCCATCGTTACCAGTCGGGGCGAGCTAACGCCCACGGAAGTCGGCGATTCGATGCGCAGCCGCCTCACCAGTTATAAGATCAATCCTCCTGATGCAGACAAGATCCTTATCGAAGCCGATTATGCCATCGACCGAATTCCCGGCGCGCCCAAAGCCTGCCTGAATATTACTCAGAAATTTGAATTCTACCGCGACGGCGCGAGCCCGCCTGAACATACAGACCCGTGCGAACCCAGCAACTCAGTACCCGGATGCCATAGATTCCGGCCCATGCTCGAGTACAGTTTTCATGGGAACGGCGCCGCGACACTGAGTGCACTCAACACGCCGATGCGGCTTCAATTTCAAAATACAGTAGCAAAGAACACGGTTGCGCTTACGCGCGATTTCGACAGGACGGCAGATATGATCAGTTTGGAGGTCCCATTCCAAACCGTATTCAATCCTCTCGCTAAGGCCTGGCACTCGCAAGTAATCGTTCGACGGTCAATGGATCCAAATAAGGATGCACATCAAGTCGATAATTTTCATCAGACCAACAACAAATATGCAGTTGAGCTACCCGGCGCAAAACGATGGATTCCCAATCCCATTACTGGCGGCCAAATCCCAACCAAAATCGATCGCGCCGGATGTCGCGAGTGCGTCCACATGCATTGGCGCTGGTCCAGCTTAATCCCATTTGGAAAGTTTGGTCATGGCGCACCCCTTGTGCCTGCCGATAGCGATCAAACTGTTGACATAATGGTCGCTCGCTTCACCAATACATTCCCGGACTTTGATCCGGAAGATTATTACCACACCCTCTTCAAGTCAGGTCAACTGTTACGAAGTACAAGCAGAGAAGATGACGAACCCCGCGAGGTTGTTTTTTGGTTTTCTCCGACTGGCTTTGGAGACCATGACACCTTCTTCTGGTATCCAGCCTGGTTTACTCCGGCACTAATTCAAAATCCACCCGATCCGGCTTTCCCTTCCGAGAATTCTCCCAACACTGCTGATGGACCAGTTTCAGTAATGTTTGGCAACGTCTATGAACAGGGCGTTCCGACTTTTAACTCCTATGATCTTAGCCTCATGCCGGCCCTGCCGGCAGGATATGCTCCCCTCACCAGCGCCGGCCACCTTATCGACACAACTGGAGTAGTATCGGGTCCGCACGTGGTCAATTTCAGCGCTGCCTCAGTTACCGACCAAACATCATTTAACAATCTCCGAATCTTCTATGCGAAACCAGACCCCTTTGATCCTGAGAAGCCGGTTTGGGTAGACGCTACAATTCTGCCTCCCGATACGCCCGCTCCTAATTTCTCGGCTAAGACCCTTAGTGCCCGAACCGAAAGCCTGGGCGTGTTTTTGATCGGCAAGCAGGTGCAGCCTATTCCCAATCCCGGGGTTGCTAATCTCCGAATTAGCAGCACTGATTCCGCGGATCCGATAACAGCCGGCAACAACCTCACTTATAACATCACACTAACCAACGATGGTCCGCAAACGGCAACCGGAGTAGCACTCAAAGATCAGCTTTCAGCGGACGTCACTGTGGTCTCGGCTACTCCCAGCCAGGGGACCTGCAAGACGCTGGAGGCGGGAGTCTATTGCAGTCTCAACTCCCTGGCCGTTGGCAGCTCCGCGACTTTGACCTTGGTGGTTAAGCCGATAGAGCGCACCACGACTTTCCCTGCTGAAGGGAAAATGATCGCAAACACAGTGATCGTGAGATCCAAGCAGAACGACGACAATCCTGACAATGATTGGGTTACGGAAGAGACCACCGTATTTCCCAGTTCCAACAAGACGCCTCAGCTAAGAATCGTGAGTCCTTCAATCGGAGCGAGGTATATCGGTCCTTTGAACGTCACGATCAATGCCGTCGCTACGGATATTGATGGGACCATCAGCGATGTGAAATTCTTCGACAACGGCGAGTTGATTGGCACTGGCACGCCCGGCTCCGGGAACACCTACAGTGTCGTAGCGACGATCTCACCCGCCTGCCACCCCGCCCCCGCCCATAACCAACCCCTTCATCCAACCCATCAGGGGGACCAACCTTGCGGCATTCACTCGTTGACGGCGGTAGCCACCGACAATGGAGGGCGTCAGAATATCTCGGCTCCTGTCGACGTGATCGTGAACGGAGCCGCGACCGTAAACATTACCGGCCCCGCCTCCGGATCAATCATGACTCCGGGTTCCATCACGCTCTCTGCCTCTGCAAGTCATCCCTCCCACCCCATCAGTGAGGTTGAGTTTTTTGCGAACACACTGTCTCTTGGCCACGCTACACCTGTTGGAGCAAACCAATATAACTTGACCTGGCCCAACGTACCTGCAGGAGTGTATTCAGTAGTCGCAGTAGCTACGGATGACTCCGAAATACAGTCGTGGTCGACGCCGATTAACCTAACCGTGGGCTCGCCTCCCACGGTTGCCATCACAAACCCGTCGGAAGGCACAGTATTTCCCTTATTAACGAATATCAGCGTCAATGCCACCGCGCATAGCTCCTCCGGATCAATTGTCAGCGTCGAGTTCTTTGCTAACGGTAATTTGATCGGAACTTCCCGAGAGGTCGGGACCGACAATTACATGATCACCTGGCGGCAACTGCCGCAGGGACTTTATTCGCTAACCGCCATTGCTACTGACTCGCTTGGCCTCCGCACGCAGTCACAATCGCTGACTATTGGAGTCAACATGCAAACTCCGGATCCGGGTGATTTCATCTGGTTCGACGAAGCGGCGCCTGAGGGAGCAGCCCTGTTTGGCAACCGTGATGGGTGGTATTGGGTGGACTCGAACCCGGCTTCGTTTTCGGGAGCGAAGCACCACCAATCGCAGATCGCACGCGGTTTTCATGAGCATGGGTTTGAATCTGCCGGCTTCAAACTTCCGGTCAACGCCGACGACAAACTCTATACCTATGTATTCCTAAGTCCGGGCTTCAAGCCACAGGAGTTGATGCTGGCGTGGAGAGACCAGACTGGGAGCTGGGAGCACCGTGCTTACTGGAGTGATAGAACGGAAGGCAATTGGATCAGCAACTATGGCGTAGATGGTACTGTCAGCCGCCGCCGCATGGGCCCGTTGCCTGCGGAGGGGCGCTGGGTGCGTCTGGAAATACCAGCCGCAGACGTAGGTCTCGCCGGCAAAACCGCCATAGGAATGTCGTTCATAACCTACGGCGGGCGCGCCGCCTTTGATCGTACCGGCAAGAGTAACCGTCCCACTCCGACGCCCCAGCCGCCGGCCGACGTGCCATATTTCGACGATGCACTGCCTCAGGGAGCGGTCGAAGAGAACTTCCATGACACGTGGAGATTTATCACCAGCAACCCGGCGCCGATCGCAGGTTCGAAGGCCCACCAAAGTTTCATCGGCACTTCCGGCGACAACAACAAATATCGCGCGCACGCTTTCAAAAACGCGACGCAAACCATGACCGTAGATCCTGGAGACACGCTCTACACATACGTCTACATGGATCCAAATGTTAAGCCCGATGAACTAGTGGTTGGGTGGCACGACGGCACCGACTGGCATCGCGCTTACTGGGGCTCGAGTTGGGTTCTCGCGGGAGGCCGCTGGGGAACCGAAGGCATGCGCTTTATGGGAGGCCTGCCTCAGGCCGGTGAGTGGGTGCGGCTCGAAGTCCCGGCCGCTTACGTCGGTCTGGAAGGAAAGAGAGTCAGTGGCATGTACTTCGGCATGAACCGCGATGGTACGCACGGCCTGGTTACGTGGGATGTGACTGGCAAGTCCACTGTCCCGGTGTCGACCAGTTTTCAACCGCTGTTCGCCACCGTCCCCATTCATCAGTTCTATAACAACGATGAAGGGTACACCTACTTCGTGAGCGAAAGGCAAAGATCGGGAGCACCGGCGCTGAACAGATGGTACGTCCATACCAACCAGGCGCCAGGAACCAACCCCATCTACCGAATGAGGAACTCCGATTCGCATCACTTCATACTTACGCCTAATCCGGGCCTCGCCGGGCCGGGCTGGAGTGTTGATCCATCCGCCGGCGACGGCGGCGTTCCCTTCTACATCTATCCCAACGCCGGGACTCCGGAAACCACCCCGCTTCATAGTTACCGCCGGGGCCTGAGTCACGACTATTACTACACGATCGACCCAAATGATCTTGCCATTGACGGCAGGCATTATGAAGGTCCGATTGGTTGGGTCCATCCCACTCGTTCCGTCATGTCGCCTCAAGCAAACCTAATTGACGACGCGAAATTCTTCGTCCAACAACACTACAGTGATTTCCTCAGTCGTGAACCAGACAATTCCGGACTGGCTTTTTGGACGGGGCAGTACAACATTTGTGCCCCCTTTGATCTCCCTTGTATCGATGATAAGCGTAACAACATCTCCGCAGCTTTCTTCCTTTCAATAGAGTTCCAGGAGACGGGGTACTTTGTTTATCGCTATCGAAAGGCTTCGTTCAACGAAATGCCTCGTCGCCAGCAGCTCTACGACGACAAGGCCATCGTGGGCGCGGGCGTGGTCGTGGGCAATCCCGGCTGGGAAAATGTGCTGGCAGCAAACAAGGCCACTTTCAGCGCCGATTGGGTGGCACGACCCGAGTTCGGAGCGACCTTCAACAACCTTTCAAATACCGAGTACGTTGACAGGCTCTATGCCAATGCCGGCATAACGCCCGAGCCACAAACACGAACTTCGCTAATCAACGGACTAAACGCAAACACACTAACGCGAGCAGCGGTGCTGCGCACAGTGGTCGATACCGAGGCGTTCGTCGCTAAGGAGTACAACAAGGCATTCGTCTTAATGGAGTATTTCGGCTATCTGCAACGGAACCCCGATGACCCACCGAACCATGATCTCAGCGGCTTTTATTTCTGGCTGAATAAGCTGAACGAACACAATGGCAACTATCTCGATGCTGAGATGGTCAAGTCGTTCCTGGTCTCGGGAGAATATCGCGGTCGCTTCGGCCCGCCGGCCGGACCCAACAGCGCCGCCCTCCTGACTGTCGGCAGCAATATCTCTGCAAAGGTCGGCAATCTGGATGGGAAGTTCGCCACTGTTTCCAGCGCTGGTTTAATGGAGGTCAAAGGTCTCTATCCCTGGAGTGTCGACGAGCCCCCGGCCGGCTATACGTTCTTTAAGAACTTAGCCTGGAAAGTTACCAGCACTTCAAATACATCGCCACCGTACACGCTAACTGCCAACATCCCCTGGGAAGTTGCGGACGCAGCGGAGTTCGCCAAACTTCGCATCTTTAGTCGCGAGGGCAACGCTTGGGTAGATCGTACGATTCTGGCGCCGGATTCGCCCGCACCTGACTTCAATGGTCGGACACTCAGCGCCCGGGTCAACACACTTTCCACAATCATCGTCGCTCACGAGGGCGATACCCAAACCTCGCTTTCAATCACGAGCCCGAGCAACAGCGCCACATTCAATGCGCCGGCCAGTATTAGCATCAATACCTCGTCTTACGATCCCGACGGCGTGATCGACAAGGTGCAGTTCTATAACGGCAACGAATTGATCGGAGAGGATACGACTGTCCCGTACAACCTGAACTGGACCAACGTCAACGCTGGAACCTACGCCATCACAGTGAGGGCGTTGGACAACATGGGAGTCAACATTGCTTCCGCGAACGTGAACGTCGTGGTCAATGGACCTCCCATCGTCGTAATCATGGCGCCGCTTGCCGGCACTAGCTTCGAAACGCCCGCGAATATCACTTTCGAGGTGTACGCTTCGAGCAGCACGGGCATTACCAAGGTCGAGTTCTTCCAGGGAACTACCAAGCTCGGCGAAGACACAACGGCGCCGTACACCTTTAACTGGAATTCGGTCGGCCTGGGAAGCTACAACCTGACAGCAAAGGCGACCAACAATGCGAACCTTACTGCCACTTCGTCTATCGCGACCATTACAGTGGTGAATACCCCGCCAACCGTGTCCATCACTTCTCCAGCCAATGGAGCAAACCTGGGCAATGCCCCAGCCAACGTGGTCATCACAGCTGCCGCGGCGGATAGCCATGGCGTTAAGAACGTCGAGTTCTTCAAGAACGGCGTCAGCCTGGGCATCGATACAACCGCTCCGTACAGCTTCAGCTGGAATAATGTACCTACAGGAACTTTCAACCTGACCGCTAAAGCCACGGACAATCTCGATGCGGTTACAATTTCAGCACCAGTGAGCGTGACGGTGACGAATGCGCCTCCGTCGGTTTCGATCACTGCGCCGGCTCCAAACACGGCCTATACCGCGCCGGCCAGCATCACCATCAATGCTACCGCGACCGACAATGAAGGTGTCAGCAGAGTCGAGTTCTTCCAGAACAGCATTAAGCTGGGAGAAGACACGACTGCCCCGTATAGCTTCACGTGGACCAATGCAGGCTCGGGTACTTACAACCTGACTGCGAGGGCCACGGATGGCCAGAATGAGACCACCACCTCGAGCGCGGTCGATATTACCGTCAATGCTCCGCCTTCGATCACTTTGACCTCGCCCGCGAACGGAGCAACCTACATCGCGCCTGCAGGTGTTGTGCTCGAGGCCTCAGCCTCAGACACTGACGGCGCCATCACCCAGGTCGAATTCTTCCAGAACAACGCTAGTATTGGTTTGGACACGTCTCCGCCATACAGCATGTCCTGGGCACATGTTCCGTTCGGCTCGTACTCGTTGACTGCCCGGGCCACGGACGATCGAGGTGCGACAGTTACTTCCAATGTCGTTAACATCACCGTCAATCCAGCCTCGACGGTTCTAATAACAAGCCCCAACAACAATGCCGTGTTCATAGGCGGCGCCACTGTAGTATTCACTGCCAACGCTACTGATTCCGATGGCATCAGCAAGGTCGAATTTTTCCAGGGCTCAACCAAACTGGGCGAAGACACTTCGGCGCCCTACAGTTACGATTGGACCGATGTAGCCGCCGGTGATTATTCGCTCACCGCGCGAGCAACTGACAACCTTGGAGAGATAACCAATTCCGCCGCGATGAGCATCTCGGTGCTGGCCCAGGTCAAACAATTCGTTGGCTGGTCTTCGGTCACTAACGGACTGGATCTGGGGAACGGCTCGGTCCGCAAGACGTCAACGGGAACGTGGGACTTCTCCGCGAATTCACTACAAAAACTACTTGCCGGCGACGGCTACTTTGAGTCGACCGCTGCTAATTACAACCAATCAATCGGCCTGTCGGGGAGCGACGGCGCGGCCCGCGCGCTCGTGATTGGCAGCGGCGGCTGGGCCGCGATTTACGAGAACGGACAGGAAGTAGCATCCACCTGTTGTCGTATCCCCAGCGAAATCATTTCTCCCCATGCCGCGGGCGACCGCTACCGGATCGAGATCACGGACTCCGTGCTCCGGTATGTCAGATACCGTGCCGCTGCGAGAGAAGTAATGTTTACCAGTGCGGCCGCTTTACCGGCCTATCCCATCTCTCTTGGGCTGGGGATTTCGCCGCAGGATGCTGAGTGGCAGAAGACCGTCCTCGCTCAGCTAACTCGGAAGGTAACGTGGTCAGCGATCGTTAACGGTGTGGATCTCGGAAACGGATCAGTGCGCAAGACGTCGACTGGGGCCTGGGACTTTTCCGCCACTGCGAAACAGACCTTGCTTCGCGGAGACGGTTACTTTGAATCGACGGCCTCATACTGGAACCATTCAATGAACGTCGGCGGCGCAAATGGCGCCGGTGGTTCCCTCGTAGTCGGAACTGGTGGCTGGGCAGCCATCTATGAGAACGGACAGGAAGTTGCCAACACCTCGCCGCTCGGAAATATCAGTGCGCATCTGTCCGGAGATCGTTACCGAGTGGAGATAACTAACGGCGTGCTCAGATACGTCAGATATCGATCGGGAGTGCGGGCAGTTTTGTACACGAGTACAAATCCTCTTCCGGCTTATCCGTTGTCCTTTAGCCTGGGAGCATCGTTTCAAAACAGCGAATGGCAAAACACAGTCATTGCGCAACTCTCGCAAACGGTCTCGTGGTCCTACATTAACAATGGCATCGATTTAGGGAACGGATCGGTGCGCAAGACTTCGACCGGGTCCTGGGATTTCTCAGCCGGTCCGCGACAACAACTTGTGTCCGGCAACGGCTACTTTGAGTCGACGGCTTCATATTGGAATCACTCCATCAATATCGGAGGCTCTAATAATGCCGGCGGCTCCCTGGTGGCAGGAACCGGCGGTTGGGCTGCCATTTACGAAAACGGACAGGAAGTAGCCAATACGTCTCCGTTGGGGAATATTGCGCCGCATGCGTCGGGCGATCGTTATCGCCTGGAGATCAGCCGCGGCAAGCTGAGGTACGTTCGGTACCGCGCCAACACCCGGAGCATCATGTTTACGAGCGCTAACGCGTTACCGGCTTACGCGGCATCGTGTAATCTGGGATCGTCCTTCCAGAACAGCGAATGGCAGAACACCGTCTTCAGCGACAATGTGCCGGAACATAACAACGCTACGTTTGTTTCGCAGTCAGTGCCGGCGACCATGGCGCCCGGTCAAACTTACAGCGTAACGGTCACCATGAGGAACACCGGCGCCAGCACGTGGACGCCGGATGGCGACTACCAACTCGCATCGGAAAACCAACCAGACAATCAACGATGGGGAATCAACCGCGTTAATCTGAATTCAATCGTGCTGCCGGGCGCAGACGGAACCTTTAGTTTTACGGTTACGGCTCCGGCCGCCGGCACGCATAGTTTCCAGTGGCGTATGATTCAGCAGGGCGTAGAAAGTTTCGGCGCCTTAACGACCAACGTTAACGTGCAAACCTCCGGGAGCGCACCCGCGCCTTTCAGCGATAACTCAACCAGCACGTCCGACCCAAATGCGACTCCATTTGTAGCCATCACATCGCCGGGGAATGGTGCTTCCTTCGTCGCTCCAGCAACGATTTCGCTGGAAGCTTCGGCTTACGATACTGATGGCACGGTTACTGAGGTTGAATTCTTCCAGAATGGCAAGAGCCTGGGGGTGGATAAGTCCGCGCCCTTTAGTCTTTCCTGGACCGAAGTTACTGAAGGTACTTACACACTGACGGCTCGAGCCAGGGATGACCGGGGTGCAATCATGACCTCGGACAGAGTGACTATAGTCGTTGGCGCTTCGGCTTCGTCGATGTTGATGAGAGACCGCCACGGTGTTTCGAAGCGTCACCACTCTGAAGTCTCCAGGAAGCCTTAACCAAAGCTCGAGCGCCAGCCGACCAGGCTGGCGCTGCGGCTAGCACACGGCTTTGAGCGGAAATAACGGTGGCCGCGCTTGGTTTGAAGATGCCACGGGCTCGTCCCGTGGTAATTACGATGAGTTGCTACAGGGAGTGCAGAGAATAATCAGAAGAGGCCACGGGCTTGCACCGTGGTGTTTCACGTTGGCGGCTCTTCTGAACAGCCAATTAGCATCTATCGTGAACTACCACGGGGCCAGCCCGTGGCATTTCCGGATCCGTCGCCTTCCATTTCCCCTTAGCTGCCAGCATGACGCTCCACCGTGCGAGCCGGTGGTATCAATCGAAACTGTATCCACTACCCTGCGCTTTTTCGAATTAGTTGGCGGGAAGTAGATTAAGTAGACGGCGGTAAGCTCGTTGACCGGCTCGAAGTCTTTTCTGGTAGGCAGCACTGAGCGCTTTAACGTCGCCACCACAAAAGGGGCACGTGACTTCGTGCGCTTTCAGATAGCGCCGGCAGCCGCGACAGACTACGAGTGGTTCGACTGTGGCAGCGGCCGTACGTTTAGTTGAAGATCGCGGGTGCGTCCTTCGTTGAGTAGTGATTTGCACCAGGCGAGTTGCGCCTGAGATGGAGCTGATGGGGATGGCTTGAGCAACTTTCGCATCGGCCGAATCGCTGACGATGGCTTCGTTAAGCGGTTCCTGGATTAGCTCGAACCGACCATGATCGAAAGGCCGTCCGGGGGCGGCTTCAACTTGGACGACTCGTTCACGCAATCCCTGGCTGGATAACTCAAGCACGCGATGATGACAGTAGGGATTATTTCCCGGCTTGCCAAACAATACATGAGTTGTCCAGGTGCAGCCTGCTTTGCAGACATCGGCGTAGTAACAAGAACGACAATAACCCCAAAGATCATCGATGCTTCGAGCGCGCGTGAAAGACAGTGGGTCAGTGGTTTGCCAAATCTGCTCGAGAGTCAGATCACGAATATTTCCCCCGGCGTACGGCGTAGTCGGTAGCGAAGGACAGCCTTTGATGGTTCCGTCAGCCTCGATCCCCATCGTGTTTTGCCCAGCATTGCAGCCGCTGAAATGAACTTGATCGTCGCCATTGCCGCGCCACAACGACTCGTATGGACCGAAGTAACCGATGTTATTTCCCGGTTGCATCAGCAAGCCGTGTTCTAACCCTTCCGTGTAGAGCTCCGCCAGCAATGGCATGACGGTAAGAAGCTCAAATGGTTGCAGCAGAAGGTGTGGATTGTCGGCGGCGTTCCCCATCGCGACCGTCAATTGGACTTGCCAGTTTTTAGCTCCCGCGGAAATGAAGAGCTGCATTAATTCTCGCAGCTGGGGAATTACAAGCGAGCTGATCTGAGTATTGACGCTGGGTGTTAGACCATGCTGGCCTATGAGTTGTAAGGCTCGATAGGCCGCGTCGAACGATCCCTTTACTCCACGTATTTGATCGTGCACTTCAGGAAGGCCGTCGATGGAGACTCCAGCCGCTTGCAAACCAGCTTCTGCTGCTTCGCGGATGCGTTCTTCAGTGAGGTGCAAAGCGCCGGACTGCATACTACAGTCCATGCCCTGGTTGCGGACCTCACGAATGATCTGAAGCCAATCCCGGCGCAGGTAAGCCTCGCCGCCGATCAGTGTTACTTCGCGAGTGCCCAATCTGGCCAGCTGACGAACCAGGTCGAGGCACTCGTCCGTAGATAGTTCGTCCGGGCGGCGCTTGCCAGCCCGCGACCCGCAGTGTTGACACTTCAGATCGCAGGCGAGTGTGATCTCCCAGACTGCATGGACCGGCTTGAAAGCAGCGCGATCTGCAGTCGAGAGATACCGCGTAGGTTCCCTCAACATTTGGGTTTGAAGGCGACTACTTGCCGCTCAACTTCATAATCTGCGAATCCAATCCGTGGAGGGCTTTCGAGACCGCCGCGACTTGCTTGCGCGCCTCGGTAGCGAGCCGCTTCATTTCATTGACGTCCCCGCTGGCGACGGCTTCGTAAATTGGGACTGCATACAACGGGCGTATTCTTATTCCGACGGAAGAATTCTTCTTCTTCGTCGGAGCTGACTTCAGAGCTAGTTTTTTGTTCGGTCCTTTACGTGCTGGCATTAAGGTCTCCCTTTGAGGTTAGGACTTCATTCGGCCACAAGAATGGATGCGAGTTATTTCCTGGCGATTGCTTTGTCCAGCGCCTCGAGCGCTTTTTGAACGTCGGTCAACCACTTCCTCGCGCTCTTCGCCATAGCTTTCATCTCGGCGACGTTTCCTCGCGCAATTGCCTCTTTGATCGGCGGACCATACGGGGGGACCGCTCCGCTTGCTGGGGCGGCTTTGCTTTTAGTTACTTTTTTGACTGCCATTTTTCTCCTCCATCGTTGAGTCACGATTTAAGAATTCGCGTTGGTTCCTGATTTAACGTAAGGCAGATTCAGGTGGCCCGAACGCAAGTTGAATTTGAGCAGGACGAAAATACTGCGCAGCATTCGAGGTGTCAATAAAGATTTTTCGGGTCTGAGCTCAATTGAACTGTGCATGCCAGCGGATAAGACCGCCTTCCTTTTCCAGAAATTTATGTAGACCGGGAAGACTCTGAATCGTTGCCTTGATCGCTTTGGCGTTCGCTGTAACCGGCTTGACGTCGAAGGCCTTGCCGGTGAGATGCCTGCTAATCTTCAGCAGATCTTTCTCCGGCATTTCTTTCATCGTCTTTTCCAGACCAGCAGTGATCGCCGCGATTGTTTTGGCTTGCGGGTTGGCATCAACCCACTGTTGCAGTTTGGCGGCGGCAATATAAGTCTGCCCAATCCATTTACGATTTTTGACGACGTTGTTAGCCATCGCGTGAGCTTGTTGAGTTATCGTTCGCCTACCGCTGGTGAATTTTATTTGTGGGTGCTTTTCCAGGAGCATGGTCGCCGCCTTCTTAGCCACCGGCTCGAGATCCATTTCTTCGATAGTCATGAAAATCTCCTTTGAGACATAAAGGTGCCTTAACGAGAGTGAAAGTGTATTTGGTCGAGGAAAGCCTATACGCTCAGGCGATCAGGTTCAAGGAAAGTGGTGCCCGCAAGTACTCAACAAATTTATTCCTTCAATCAGGGCAGCAAACCGGATTATGTGTAAGTTTCAGTCGATACCATCGGCTTGCCCGGTGGAGCGTCATGCTCGCAGCTAAAACAAAATGGGCGCAAGCTGTCTGGATGCCACGGGCTTGCCCCGTGGTAGGTCACGCTGATTGCCAACCAGGCGGTCTTGAATAGCGGCGAGCGTGAAAGTCCACCGGGCAAGCCCGTGGCATCAATCTTCATACCTGTACCCACGTTTTGTAGCGGCTAAACGTAATCACCACGGGGCAAGCCCGTGGCCTTGAAACCGAGGCCGACCTCACTCGCCGCGGTAGAGGTTGTCGAAGCGCATGCTGGAGGGAACGAAGCGGAGCTCAATAGTTCCGGTGGGGCCGTTGCGCTGCTTGGCGAGGATCACTTCGGCCACATTCTTCCTGTCTTCAGGCATTGCCTGCCGTTCGTCCGGAGTCTTGTAAGCTTCTTCGCGATACAAGAACGCGACCAGATCCGCGTCCTGCTCGAGCGCGCCGGACTCGCGCAGATCGGAAAGCTGCGGCCGGTGGTCGGAACGTGATTCCGGAGCACGCGACAATTGCGAAAGGGCCACCATCGGAACGTTGAGTTCCTTCGCGAGCCCCTTCAGCTCGCGAGAGATCATCGAAACTTCCTGTTGCCGAGATTCCGTTCGTTTGTTTCCGCCCGACATCAATTGCAGATAGTCAACGATGATGAGATCGAGTCGCTTCTGCTCAGCCATTAGCCGTCGGGCTTTCGCGCGCATCTCAAGCACGCTGATGCCTGGCGTGTCATCGAGGAAAATCTTGGTGTCAGCAAGCGTGCCCAGTGACTTTGCGATCTGCGACCACTCGGCCCGCGACAGGAAGCCATTGCGGAATCGCTGGGCGTCGATATTGCCTTGCGAACAGAGCATGCGCATCACCAACGACTCTTTTGACATTTCGAGCGAGAAAATTCCGATGACAGCGCCGGTCTCGATGGCAGCGTTTTGCGCCAGCATCAAAGCAAAGCTGGTCTTTCCCATCGACGGACGAGCAGCAATTATGATCAAGTCAGAACGCTGCAACCCGGAAGTCTTTTCATCAAACTCCGCGAAACCAGTGGTAAGCCCGGTCAAGACCACCTGGCGGCCTTCCATTTCCTGAATCTTGTCCAGCAAGGCGCGCGCTACGGGTTCGACGTGAGTGAAGCCCTGGCGAATGCGTTCGTCTGCAAGCTCAAAGATAGCGTGCTCGGCGTGGTCGAGAATGATCTCGGGTTCGTCTTCCTCTTCCAGAGCTTCATTGGTGATCTTGCTGGCAGTCTTGACCAATCGTCGCAGCAGAGATTTGCCTCGGACCACCTTCGCATAATTGACGATGTTGGTTGAATGCGGCAGACCGTAAGTAAGGTTGGTAATGGAACTGATCCCGCCAACAGCTTCCAGCGCGTTTTCCTTCTTGAGCTCCTCGCCAATCAGGATCGGATTTATTTCCGCGCCTCTTTCGAAAAGAGCGATCATCGCAAAAAATATTCGCCGGTGCGAAGGCACGTAGAAGTCATCCGGTTTAAGCAGCTCGATAGCCTGGCTAACGAGGCCGTTGTCGAGCACGATGGCGCCGAGAATGGCGCGCTCCGCATCGGCGCTGTGCGGTAATGAACGTTCGAACGGTTGTTCGCGGATTGGATCAGGTGATGCCATGAAGTGTTAACGGAATACGGGACGCGGACAAAATAACGTGCGAGCCGCATTCTAATGCAATCCTACAACGACACACTATCGTTTCAGGACCGAGTGGGTTTTTTATTTCGATGGTATGCGCAAAAGGAATTCTTTCATTCACACCCGGTTTCAACCGGGTGTCATTTCTCGCCGAAATAGAAAACCGTTTCAACGGTTTCCGTCCGAAAGGACAGGGATAAACCGTTGAAACGGTTAAGGACTTTCTTTACTTGCTCACGTCATCCGGTTGAAACCGGGTGAGAATGAAATACGAACCAGCGCTATTCAGCCGCTTCGGTTGATTCGTCGGCAGTTTCCTCGGTGTCTTTCGCGGCCAGCTCAGCTTCCTGTTCAGGAGTCATGTGGCCGACGATGAGCTCGCCTTCGGGAACAACCTTGACCTGCAAATCGATCGAGACTTCACGATGCAGTCTTACCGGCACGGTGAAATCGCCAACTCGCTTGATGGGCTCGCGCAAGTGCACGCGGTGTCGATCGATCTCGTAGCCCTTTTCCTGAAGCGCTTCGGTCACATCCATCGATGTTACTGAACCGTAGAGAGCTCCCTGCTCTCCGGCTTTGCGCTTGAAGGTCAAAATCAATGAACCGATCTGTTCGGCTTGCCCCTGGGCGGTAGCGCGCTCTTTAGCTTCGCGCTTCAGTAAGGCAGCGCGCTCCTGCTCGATTTGTTTGACGTTGCTGCTGGTCGCTTCGACTGCGAGTTTGCGCGGCAGCAAGTAATTGCGCGCGTATCCAGCGCGCACTCTGACAATCTCGCCGCGCGCGCCGAGGTCATCGATGTCTTCGCGTAAAAGTATCCGTGTATGTGCCATGACCTTTAATCCTTTTCTTAGTCTGTTGTATACGGCAGCAACGCGATGTTGCGCGCGCGCTTGATGGCCTCAGCCAACATGCGTTGGTGAATGGCACAATTGCCGGAAATTCGGCGGGGCAGAATCTTGCCGCGCTCGGGGACATAGTTCGACAACAGTCTCAAGTCTTTGAAGTCAATGATGTCGACCTTCTCAATGCAGAAGCGGCAAATGCGGCGGCGGTGCATGCGGCGTCCGCCTCGGCCCGGGCCTCGACCCCGATCACCGTCGTCGTCGTTGTCATAGCCGCGCTGGCGATCATCGTAATTGCGATTTCGATCTCTATCTTCGTAATTAGCTGACATGTTTTCCTCTATAAGTCTCAAAAGTGAATGAACGCAGCGTCTAACGCCGGCAACTCATTCAGTTTCTGGTTAGGCTTCCGCGGCCTCTTCAGCGGCGGGAAATTCCGGCGCGGCTCGACGGCCTGATTGATTGTTCCCAAAAGGTCGCTTCGCGGCTTTGCGGGCGCGCTTGTCTTTGAACTTATCCGCGCGACGGCGTTCTTCGTCCAGGCGGACAGTGAGATAACGCAGCACGCGATCAGTCACACGCATGCGGCGCTCAAGCTCGGCTATCTCTTTGCCTGAGCCTTCCATCTCAATGTCGACGAAGATGCCTTCCTTCTTGCGTAGAATTTCGTAAGCAAGTTGGCGGCGTCCCAGCGTTTCGGCTTTGGTTATCGTCCCGCCCTGATCAGTAATTATCTGTTTGAAAGTCTCGGTAATTTTTGCGACTTCATCATCGTCCGCGCCGGGATCGATTATGAAGAGCACTTCGTATTGTCTTTGTCCTGCCAATTCATCCTCCTTATGGATGTCCAGCCTCACTCAGGTGAAGCAAGAAGGGGTTAGTTCTTAATTAGATAATCAATTGTTTCTTAGCTTGAACCTATCGCCTTGTTCTTGGTTCTTTGTTCTTAGTTCTTTGTAGTTGATTCTTTCGACCTTGACTCTCATTACCTGCAAATCCACGTGCAAAGAACAAAGTACAAAGAACCAGGAACTCCTTCAGTTGAAGGTTGCCATCGCTTTCAGCACCCCATCGCGAATGATGGTGCGCACCGCGGCGACGCTTCGTTCCAGAATCTCGTCCACCCCAGCTCGTGCTGAACGTGGAAACGTATCGAGCACAAACCTCTTAACATCCGCCACCGGATGTTCAGGCTGAATGCCGATTCGTACTCTGATGAACTCTTCCGATCCAAGCGATCCAATGATCGACTTCAGTCCGTTGTGTCCACCGGCCGAGCCTCGCGGTCGAATTCGAATAGTGCCGAGCGGCAAAGCCAAATCATCGCTTATGACGATTAGGTTTTTCTCCGCTGTCACCGACTCGAGTTTCGAAAAGAAGCAGCCAACCGCATGTCCGCTTAAATTCATAAACGTCTGCGGCTTGATCAGCTGCACTTCCTGATCCTCGATGACTGCTCGACCCACGAGTGACGAGCACTCGCGCCGCTTAACGTCGGCGCGAGCTTCTTCCGCCAATTTGTCAATCAGCATGAAGCCCAGATTATGACGCGACCACTCATATTCCAGGCCGGGGTTGCCGAGCCCCACTATCAAAAACATTTCTCAAATCTCAGAGTTATTCGCCGCCCTCTTCGTCTTCCTTCTTGCCCTTCGAGATCAACTCAGGCTCAACCGGAGCTTCACCCTCGATAACCGGCGCCGCCACAACTTCTTCCTTCACGATGCCAACCGTGGCAATCACGGTGTCGGCGGAAACAAGAATCTCGATCTTCTCATTCACTGGAATGTCAGAAACGTGCAAAACGTCATGAACGCCAAGATGAGATACATCCACAATAATTTCATCGGGAATGTCCCGGGGATCGCAGCGAATCTCGATCTCACGAATAATCTGCTCGAGGTGACCATTCTCGTCGCGAACACCGACCGGTTCGCCGGTGAGATGAATCGTGACCGTAACCTCAATCTTCTCGCCCGCAACGAGCCGGCGAAAATCCGCGTGCATCAGTCGCATTCGCAACGGATGGACCTGACGGTCGTGAAACATCACCTCGCTGGCGCCAATACCTTCGATGTCCAGACTAAAGATCGTATTGCGACCGGAATCCGACCGTAAGATCGCAGCCAAATCCCTGAGTGGCGCCAGTGCCGCAACGGTTCCGCCCTCGCCGCCATAAACGGTTACGGGAACCATTCCGTCGCGCCGCGCACGACGCGCGTCATTTTTGCCTCGGCCTTCACGCTTCGTCGCGCGAACCGTTATGTTTTTCTGTTCTGCCATGATTGCTCCCTCTACAAACGATCAGCGATTAGCCTGGGATTTCAAACTTAGATCTTGAAGCACCTCACTACGAGGCGATTCTCGATCTGAGATTTTGAAATCTCAGAACTAATCGCTGATGGTCTTCTCTTTAAGCCATCAGTGTTTGCCCTTCATACGAAGAGCGAGGAAACGCTGGTCTCCTCGTGGATCGACTTGATCGCTTTCGCCAGAAGTGGCGCGATACTAAGTACTTTTATTTTATCCAACTCACACGCCGGAGCGCGCAAGGGAATCGTGTTCGTGACGATTATCTGCTCTATCTCGGATTTTGCCAACTGCTCAACGGCCCCGCCCGAAAGAACCGGATGAGTAAAACAGGCGTCTATCCGAGCTGCGCCTGCTTCCCGCAGAGCTTTCGCGACTTTCGTCAGCGAGCCTCCGGTATCGCACATATCGTCTACTATCAAACAACTTCGGCCACGAACGTCACCGACCACGTTCATTACTTCCGCTACGTTGGCTTTTTCGCGGCGCTTGTCGCACAAAGCCAGTTCCGCATCGAGACGTTTCGCATAAGCGCGAGCACGTTCGGCGCCGCCCGTATCCGGGGCCACCACAGTCAAATTCGGCAGCGGATTGTCCTGGTAATAACCAATCATCACCGGCGCCGAATACAAGTGGTCCACGGGAATGTCAAAGAAACCCTGGATCTGCGCCGCATGCAAATCCATGGTCAGCAAACGATCTGCGCCTGCTACGGTAATCAAATTGGCAACGAGACGAGCTGAAATCGGAACTCGAGGACGATCCTTCTTGTCCGAACGGCCATAACCGTAATACGGAATGACGGCCGTTATTCGCTCGGCTGATGAGCGCCGGAACGCATCCAGCATCACCAGCAACTCCATCAAGTGCGAATCCGTCGGCGGGCAAGTCGGCTGCACAATAAAAACATCGCCGCCGCGCACGTTTTCGTCGATCTGGAAATTGAATTCGCCGTCCGAAAAGCGTTCCGTGAACGCCCGGCCCATATCGCACCCCAGCTGGCGACAAATCTCTTCCGCCAGTTTTGGGTTCGCGTTTCCGGAAAAGATTTTGATCCCGCCGGTTGTGCTCATCAATCCGTAGCACAGACTCTCAGTCTGTAGTCGTTGTTGTTATCCAAACACAGATCTGGTCTGTGCTACATAAACTGGCTGGGGCGGAAGGATTCGAACCTACGAATGCCGGATCCAAAGACCGGTGCCTTACCACTTGGCGACGCCCCAGTATCAAGTCTCAGATTTCAGAGCGAGACCCTAAATTAAGAGTGAGACAGAGGGGAACGCCAGGAACCCAACGCCTGCCGATACTCACTGCGCGACACCGTAACTGCGGGAAAGACGCGCCAGCCAGGTTCCGCCTTCATGTCCCTGACGGCCCGCTCCTGCTTTTCCTTGCTTTCAAAGATACCAAATACGCTCGACCCGCTTCCGGCTAACAACGCACTAGTGGCTCCAGCGTTTAAGAGCGCTTGTTTCGAGCGCTCGATCTCCGGTTCTAACTCAAAAACAACTGTTTCAAAGTCGTTACGCGACATGCACAGGCGAGAAATCTCCAAATCGGCCTCTGCACGAGAACTAGAGAGAATAGTGTCGTCACCAAATGTTGTCAAGGCAGGGGCCTTCAGCGCCGCATACGCTGCCGCAGTAGATATCGTTGCGTTCGGAGTAACGATGATGAGTTGGTGAGTTTTGCCGTCTTCTACTTTGATCAGATCAGTACCAATCCCTTCAGCGAGGACACAGCCGCCTGCCAAAAAGAAAGGCACATCAGCGCCTAGTTCCGCAGCTATCTCGTGCAATTCATCGGGCGCGATGTTTAGCTTCCAAAGCCGGTTCAGACCAAGCAAAGCAATGGCTGCGTTCGACGACCCACCGCCCAGGCCACCCTGGGCTGGGATTCTTTTCTCAAGATGAATCCTGGCGCCGGCGACGTTTCCACATTTTGATCTCAAGAGCCGCGCAGCGCGAATGATGAGGTTCTCATCGCCCAGCGGAATGCTCGGGTCGTCACAAGAAAGTGACAATGATTCATCAGGAGAGAAAGTCAGATCGTCGTGAAGAGAGATCGTTTGTAAGAGTGTGCGAATCTGATGATAACCATCAGGCCGCCGACCGAGAATCTCTAATGACCAGTTGATCTTTGCGAATGAGGGCAGCGTGAAAGAAGAAGTGGGCACGGTCACGTTGTTGACGTTTGGCAGTAATGCCACGGGCTTGTCCCGTGGAAACTTTACGGTCGCTGCTACAAATGGCAACCCACAAAATTTGTAGATGCCACGGGCTTGTCCCGTGGAGTCTCACGCTTCCCAGGGTAGCAGCAAACGTGAAGTACCACCGGGCAAGCCGGTGGCATACTAATACTACAAACACACACGCTCTTGTTAGCGGCGAACATGATTCTCCACGGGACAAGCCCGTGGTATCGTGCCTAGTGAAACGAATAGCGAACCGAATAGTGAAACGAATGTCTATCGTTTGATGAATACTTGCGTCAGATAGACGGTGCCGTCCGGTGCGACGAAGCTGCCGACGGCCGACTGCTCAAACTCATTACTCAAAATGTTCGCCCGGTGACCCGCGGAAATCATCCAGCGCTCAACTGCAAAGCCCCCCGGATCATCGTAGCCCTGATTATACGCGATGTTCTCACCGAGCACGCGAAAGTGAGCAATGCCGACCGCGCGAACTCGATCGCGAAGACGCACACCGTCCGGGGTCTCGTGGCTGAAGTAACCGCCGCGCACCATGTTTTGTGAATGGGTGCGAGCCACTTGCCACAAAGCTGCGTCCCAAACCAACGGAGCCAGGCCGTTCTTTACACGGGCCACATTGGTGCTTTCGAAAGCACGCCGCTCGATGTCGTTCGCTTCGCTAAGTGATGTGATGCTGGTCGTCGTATCTGAAACCCGGCGCGGCCTCGACAACGATCGGACATCGCTGGGCATGGTCAGTAATCGCGCCGTTGGCACTACTAATGGCTGGGTTTGTGCGCGAACGTTATGGGTTGAACAGGCAACTACTAAAAGAAAGAGGCTCAGAGAAAGAAGTGAAGAATTACGCATGAAAAACCTGGGCCTGCTGCATAGACACAGCGAGACGAGAAGTGCCGTGAGATTGGCTTGTTTGGGAAAACCTGATCGGGGCCGATCAGGTCGAGAACCGTCAGTAAGAAATTAACAAAACGCGCCGGGTGAGATCAACAACTAATTCCGAACGAGTTTTCTAGGCACTTTTTGCGAGATTAGGAGGCTCCGGCGGGCGTGGACTTAGCGTTGGCGAGAATTTATTAATGGTTTGAACCCACGAGTTTTTCGTCGGGTAGCAGTACACCAGCACCACCACTGCAACCAGCCCGGCGCCGTACGCGTAAAAATCATTCCCGGTTAGCAACGTCGCCACGAAGCCAAACACAGCAATCACTCCGCCGAGTATGGCTACTTGCATAGTCGTATTCTGCAGCGTCGCTAGTAATCCTGAAACTCCGCGTAGCGCCGTAATATCCTCGAGCCGCATAGCAGAAAAGCGAGTGCGCCTCAAAACCACGGAGCCCAAGCCGAAAATCAGAATCGTTACCCTCACCGCGATATCCAAGCCTGGATTTTCTCGCTGACTAATTCGCCCGCTCGCGAGAAAGGCTGCCAGCACGAATGCCAGCGCCATCGCCAGAAGCACTCGAACGAGCAAAACCGTACTACGGAGTCGCCGCTCCAACTCGGCTTGATTTTGATTGGCTTGTTCGTCGGCCATAACTCAGGTCGCCCACAGCCACTGCTAACTCAGGTGGCACTAAAAAGAAGGACGGCCCGCAGTTTAGCATGCTGCGGGCCGCCACTTTAAGTCCGAATGTTCACGTGGTTATGGTTTATCAGGTTGTGTTGGCGTCGGATTGCTCGCAGCCGTGTTCGGCTTTGGCTTTGGCGGATCGCGACGCTGAACCGGCGCTGTTGGTGTGGTGTTCGTAGGCAGTTGACCGTTGAACTTCAACGCCTGATCGATCAAGTCCTCACCTTCCTTGCGATCGTGGCTAATCAGAATGCCGTCCTTACCAACGGTAACCTCGGCACGACCCGCTACTTCCTGCATTACATTCTTCATGAATCCGGGACGTTCAGCCGAAGCCACGTTCTTGCGCTCTGGATTAGGCTCAGGAATCGGGGCCCCAATAATGTTGAGCTGCTCCTTCGCCTTTTCGATGTAGTCGCTGTTCGGATAATCGCGAGCAATGCGCTGATAGAACTTGGCAGCTTCGTCCGGCTCTTCTTCGAGCTGGTAAGTTGTCGCCAATCTAAACAACACCTCATCCATGTACGAGAAGTTCGGATACTTGTCGACGATCTCTTTGTATCGCGATTGCGCGCCTTTCAGACCGCCTTTTCCGTTCCTGAAACGGGACTCGTAGTAGAAGTCACCCACTTGCTTACTGTGCAGCCCCAGGTTTTCCTGGACTTCTCGGAGGTGATCCTCAACCGAGGCTCGGAGACGCGTGTTTGGATAAGTCTGCAATAGCGCTTTGAGACGTTGCTCAGCTTTTCGAGCATGAGACACATCCCGATTTGAAAGCCCCATTTGCCGCATCTCGGCTTCGGCGACCTTGAGCATCGCAGCATCCGCGAGCGGATCGGTTGGAAAAAACGTCAGCCAATCCTGATAGGACGCAGCCGCTTGAATTAGCGAACTGGTTCCACCTTCAAGATAAAAAGAATCGGCAATCGCTAATTTTGCGAGCGGCAGAAAGGGTGAGTCCGGATAGGTTGTGATAATGGTCGTGAACAGAAGTCTGCCGGTCTCATGATTACCTTTGCGGACTTCTTTGGCGGCGTCCTCGAACAGCACCCGGTCACGGCCCGGCGCGACCGTGCTGGTCAACTCTTCGTACTTGTCATTGTCGCTGCCGCCGCCGAACGGCCAAAGACGAAAGCCACCCTTTTTCTTCGGCTTCGAGCTCGCACTTGATCCTGTAGTACTGGCCCCCGTTCGAGAACTGGCAGTTGCCTGCAGTCCCGCCTGAACTTTTCCGTCAAGTTCAGTAACCGAAGCCTCCAACGTATCAAGCTTGGTCACATCGTATCGTTCCGAGCGATCCTGCTTCGCGTGAAGGTCATTGACGTCACTCAGAACGGCACTGACTTCCTTGTCCAATCCCTGCAGGCGCACGCGAGGATCGTCTGCGTCCACCTTGGCATTCTTGTCCTTTTGCGGAATTCCGGCGATAGCACTACTAAGAGCGCGCTTCATCGCTTCAAGCTTTGAGCGCATTACATCGAGACGTTGAACCGGCGATAAATCAGTCTGCGTGCGAGTTTGCGCACGGCTAACCCCGAGGAGGGCAACCATCAATGCAACAGAAAGCAGTGATAGAGCTACAGGGCGAAAACGCATAACTAAAAATCCTCCAAAACTGTTACGCAATGATCGGGGAGATAGTGTTCGAACGACCGAAATTGGAATTTCGGACAAAAAATTCAGCGCCAACTCTCAGGCTTCTGAAGCCTAAAGTCAAATTCAAAAGTACCGGCTCAATAGCTTCTGATGCAAACAATCTCGATAAGATTGGCCGAAACCCGAAAGATTTTTGCTTCAAGAATCGGACTAAACCCATTGAACAGTGGCTTCGCGAAGCTCGCGTACCGCTTTGCCGGGGTCTTTCGTACCGAAAATCGCCGAGCCGGCGACGATTATTTCCGCGCCAGCCTCGACTACTTGCTGAATGTTTTTGAGATCAACGCCACCGTCAATCTCAATCCGGACAGGCAAGCCGCGCTGGTCAATCGAGCGCCGGAGGCGGCGTACTTTGTCCAGGGCGGTCGAGATGAATTTTTGCCCGCCAAAGCCCGGGTTCACCGACATGATGAGCACATAATCAACAAATTCGAGGATCTCATACAGGGCGTCGACCGGAGTTGCTGGATTAATAACTGCCCCTGCCTGAGCGCCGGCTGACTTGATAGCCATAACCGTGCGGTGGAGGTGAGCATCCGCCTCGACGTGAACCGACACCATGCCAGCTCCGGCTTTGACGAATTGCTCGGCGTAAAGCCCCGGATCGCTGATCATCAAGTGCGCATCGATCGGAAGCTTGGTTACCTGAGCGAGACGTTTGACGACGGGTAAGCCGACCGTGATGTTTGGTACGAAATGCCCGTCCATCACATCCACATGGAGAACTCCGGCTCCCGCTTGCTCAACCGCCTGGATTTCTTCGCCCAGCCGCGCAAAGTCAGCCGAAAGAATTGAAGGAGCAATGTCTATTGTCCGATTGTTCACCATGCAAGCTTCTATCGGTAATAATACTTGACTCCGCAAAGATCACACCACGCGTACGTAGCTCATTCTCGGCCACAGATGAACACGGAGTAACACAGATCTAAAATTCGGATTTATTCAGAGTCGTTATATCCGTGTTCAGCTGTGGCCTAAAATCTAACTCGCTCACCGCTCAGTGACCCGTCCTGCGTGACTCAAAGGATGTGATTGCCCTCTATCGGTTTGGTGGAGTTGGCGCGGGCTTCGCAGGCCGCGCTGGTGTCGGAGTCCTGTTCACATTCCGGTTCGTCCGATTCGTATTGGTCGTATTGGTATTGTCTGTCTGAGGGCTGCGGTTAGCATTGGGAGCTCGTGGCGCCTCCGAATTCTCATTGGCTGCATTCGCGTTCGGTCTAACGTTAGCGTTTGGTCTCGGCGTATTAGCGTTACGATTGCCGTTCGCGTTGCCGTTAGCATTTGCGTTGGCATTCGCGTTCGCATTCGGCTTGCGCTTTGGCTTGTTCTCGTTGCTGTTTGTGTTGCTGTTGTCGCTGGTCGAGCTGTTCGAGTTATCCGCGCTGACGACGGTTTCAGACGCCTCGCCTTCTTTGGGCACTCTGGCAATGTCCACCGCGACTGTCTGGCCTGCCTTCACGGATTGGCCTGCCGGAGGGAGCTGAAACATCACAGTGTCGGCTTTGACTTGTCGGCTTGGCCGGGCGGCACGCACACGAAAATTCAATCCAGCGGCTTGCAGCTCGGTCTCTGCCACATTCCGATCTTTACCAACAATGTTAGGAACATTCACTACTGGACTGCGCAAGGACAGGTAGACGGTGGTCACCATACCCAGCAGGAACAGGACTCCAATCCCGACAACCGTTAATAATTTTCGAAATACCGAAAGCATTTGTCGCAAGTTCCCGCAAGTTTTGAGACCTCGAGTGATGTCTCAAACCAAGCTGCGAAGTCTAACATCGGCTCTGATCGGCAGCAAGCAACCTTACCGGCGTTCAGAGTTCAATCTTCAGATTGTGTGTCCTCGATACCACAAACTGAAGTTTGAACTCTGAACTCCTGTTACGCACGTTGAAAGGCGGCAATGAAGAAGCCGTCGGCGCCGTGGCGATGTGGCCAGGTTCGAGCTGTGTTTGAACTCGTGAGCAACTCCGGATTTACATCGAGCTTTGCTGGCCTGAAATCGCCGGCTTCGTTCATGAACTTTGCCACGACTTGCTCATTCTCTTCGGGCTCGACGGAACAGGTCGAATACACCAGTCGCCCACCTGGCTTAACCGCGCTGGCTGCATTGGTAAGTATTCCCAATTGTTTTCCCGCGAGGTCTTCAATATCCGCGGGTGATAGTCGCCAGCGAATTTCGGGATTTCGCCTTAGCGTGCCCGTGCCGGTGCACGGAGCGTCAACCAACACTCGATCAAAAATCTGTTCCCTAAAAGGCAATCGCCGCGTCCCGTCGAGCGTAACCAAATGTATATTGATGAGAGATTCCGCGGGCGACATCGATCTCATCGAGCGAAGTCGATGCTGATGAAGATCACCCGCCACCACCATCGACGACGGTCCGCTCAAAGACGCGAGGTGAGTAGTCTTGCCACCCGGAGCCGCACAAACATCGAGTATTAGATCTTCAGAACCTGGCTGCAGCGCGTGAGCGACGAGTTGTGAAGCCTCATCCTGAATGTAAATCCGACCTTGCCGCGCCAACTCGTAAATGGAGGCGTTGTTTCCATCGCTACGCCAGGCGCCAGGAGCAATTGACGACGCCGTGATCAGACCTTTCAACGAATCAGGAACTGTGTCTTGAGTACCTGACGATCTAAAAGCCGTTGGTGGAACTTCATTATTCGCGCAGGCGAAGGCTGCAGCTTCGCTCCATCCCCAATTGTCGATCCAGCGCTGAATCAACCACGGCGGATGCGACGATTCTACCGCCAGCCTTTCCACCGGATCTGAAATCTCTGTTAAGGGATCGAAATCCGCTTCTCGAGTGGCGCGACGCAAGACCGCATTGACAAAAGCAGCAGCCGAACTCAAACCTGCGAATCGGACCAAACTCACTGACTCGTTGACTGCCGCGGAAGCTGGTATACGCGACATGAAGCGCAGTTGATAAAGTCCAAGCCGCAACGCGATCCGAACCGGCGCATCAAGTGACGTCACCTTACGATTGCCATAGTGTGCGGTCAGATAATCCAGCCAAAGCTGGCGACGCAGAACGCCCATCACCAGCTCGTGCGTCAGGGCGCGGTCGTTGGCTTGAAGTTCTTCGGCGCTTGCTGCGAGGAGAAACGAAGAATAGCCACCGCTCTCTTCAACGCGACGCAGGATTTCAAATGCCGCCCGCCGCGCCGCCGAGATCTTTGTGGTCGGGGAACGTTTGGAATTACGTCGCAACATTTACAATCGGTTCAATGGTCGAGGGATTTAGTTTTCAGTACCGCCGAGATTCGCTCAACCTAATCTGTCGGTGACCGCGATGTTCGAACCGTTGATAAAGTCACGCGCGCTCATTCGCCGCTTTCCCTGCAGCTGAACTTCCGACAAAAATAGTTGGCTGCCGGCACCGCACCCAATCACTAATTTATCTTTATGCGCTTCCAGGACCTCACCCGGAACGCCCATATGGTCGCTTGCATCCAAGCCCACGTCGGCCTCCCACACTATCAAGCGCTCGCCGCGATAAAGAGTATGCGCGTTTGGCCAGGGCTGAAATCCTCGGACCGCACGCTCGATTGCCTGGGCATCCGACGTCCAATCGATCAAACCGTCTTCTCGTTTGAGCACCGGTGCAAAAGTCGCTTCGCCTTCGTTCTGAGGCATTGGCTTGATCTGATCCAATCCTGCCAGTGTCTCTCCCAACAACTCCGCTCCCATCGGCGCCAGTCGCGACATCAATTCAGTTGCAGTTTCAGAACTACCAATTGCAGTCTCGCGCTGCAGCAGAATCGGGCCGGCATCGAGCTGCTCTGCGATGAACATCGTCGTTACGCCCGTGGTGGCTTCCCCTCGAACGATGGCCCAATTAACCGGCGCAGCGCCTCGATACTTCGGCAACAACGAGAAGTGCACGTTGATACAACCAAGTCGAGGCGCGTTTAGAAATTCAATCGGTAGGATACGTCCGTACGCTACGACGACTCCCAGGTCTGCAGCGTGCGATGCGAAGAGCGCCCTGGCTTCCTCCGTCTTGATTTTCTGAGGCTGATGAACGACGAGATTATTCGCTAACGCGAACTCCTTCACGGGTGAGGCGGTAATCTTGTTTCCCCGGCCTGAAGGTCGATCCGGTTGGGTCCACACTGCGACTATCTCGTGCCCGTCCGCGAGACAACGCTGCAAAGTCGGCACCGCGGCCGCAGGAGTTCCCATGAATACTATTCGCATTGGTTGCTAAGAAAGGGCAGTCTGTACCTGAGAAAGAGAAAAGAGACGATTTGCCATATATCATTTTCCATTTTCCATTTGTCATCGAGCGAAAGTCCCACAAGGAACCGCTAAGCCCAACTCTAAATGACAATTGAAAAATGGAAAATGATATATGGCAAATCGTCCCTTACCTCACCAATTGATTGGGAATCTACGTTTGCTCAGACTGCTGTAGAACGGACTTCAGTCTGTTCATGGCGACCTAAGAATCAAATAAGTTCAGCGCCATTCAGCGAGACCCTCATTCAAGTCCAAGACATTCAACTTGAGTGGAACCGACTTGAGTCCGTTCGGCACTTCTCGTTACTGACCAACGTGATTCTCATTCAGCGCTTGCTCAGACTGAAGTCTAAGCTACTTTAAGTAGAACGGACTTCAGTCTGTTCATGGCAGCCTAAGACTCAAATAAGTTCAGCGCCATTCAGCAAGACCCTCATTCAAGTCCCAGACATTCAACTTGAGTGGAACCGACTTGAGTCCGTTCGGCACTCCTCGTTACTGAACCAACGTGATTCTCATTCAGCGCTTGCTCAGACTGAAGTCTAAGCTAGAAGTAGAACAGACTTCAGTCTGTTCATGGCAGCCTAAGAATCAAATAAGTTCAGCGCCATTCAGCGAGACCCTCATTCAAGTCCAAGACATTCAACTTGAGTGGAACCGACTTGAGTCCGTTCGGCACTCCTCGTTACTGAACCAACCTGATTCTCATTCAGCGCTTGCTCAGACTGAAGTCTAAGCTAGAAGTAGAACAGACTTCAGTCTGTTCATGGCAGCCTAAGAATCAAATAAGTTCAGCGCCATTCAGCGAGACCCTCATTCAAGTCAAAGACATTCAACTTGAGTGGAACCGACTTGAGTCCGTTCGACCTTCCTCGTTACTGAACCAACGTGATTCTCATTCAGCGCTTGCTCAGACTGAAGTCTAAGCTACTTCAACGCTACTAGACGGCGGTTCCGGCTTCAGCCTTCCTGCTAACGGTCGCTCCAATTCTCGTTGATGACAACTTGGCCTGGAGGAACAAAAGCAGATAATCGCGCCCGCCTGCTTTCGAATCGGTTCCTGACATGTTGAATCCGCCGAACGGATGAACGCCAACCAATGCGCCGGTACACTTCCGATTCAAGTAAAGATTGCCCACGTGAAACTCGCGCCGAGCCCGCTCCAGCTTTTCTTCGTCAGCGCTGTAGACCGCGCCTGTGAGCCCAAATTGCGTGTCATTCGCAATTCGCAAAGCGTCGTCGTAGTCCTCGGCTTTGATCACAGCGAGTACTGGTCCAAAGATTTCTTCCTGCTCGATGGTGTCACCAGCTTTTACATCCGCGATTACGGTAGGCTCGATGAAAAATCCCTGTTCACCGTCCGAGCCGCCGCCAGCCAGGACACGACCGCCTTCAGCTTTACCTTTTTCGATATAGCCATTAATCGTATTGAAGGCTTTCTCATTGATCACCGCGCTCATGTTCGTAACCGGGTCCGTAGGATCGCCCACTTTCACTTTCGCGGTGCGCTCAACAATCTTCTCGAGCATCGTGTCATAGACCTTCGCGTCGATGATCGCTCGTGAACAAGCCGAGCACTTCTCGCCCTGGAAGCCAAACGCTGCCTGGACAATCCCCAGCGCAGCGTCATCGAGATTCGCATCGTCGGCAACGATGATCGCATCCTTGCCACCCATTTCAGCAACAACTCGCTTGATCCAAAGTTGTCCTTCCTGAACCTTCGCGGCTCGCTCGTTGATGCGCAAACCGATCTCTTTTGAGCCGGTGAAAGCAACAAAGCGGGTCTTCGGATGATCGACAATCACGTCACCCACTTCGGCCCCCGAGCCTGTCATGAAATTCACAACGCCTTTTGGTAATCCGGCTTCTTCAAGCAACTCGTAAAACTTGTACGCGATGGTGGGGGCATCGGAAGAAGGCTTCATCACAACCGTATTACCGGTGACGATCGCAGCCGCAGTCATGCCTGCCATGATCGCGAGTGGAAAGTTCCAGGGCGGGATGATGGTGCCCACTCCAAGCGGGATGTAATTAAGCGCATTATCTTCTCCTTCGATTTTGGTCAAAGTCTGCGGAGAGGAATAGCGTTGCATTTCACGCGCGTAAAACTCACAGAAGTCGATGGCTTCAGCCGTGTCACCATCTGCTTCAGCCCACGTCTTGCTGACTTCGTGAATCATCACGGCCGACAATTCGTGCTTGTGCGTCCGCATCATGCTCGCAACCCGGAACAACAGATCGATTCTTTCCTGTGCGGGAGTGGCGCTCCATGACTTAAAGGCTTCGTGGGCAGTCTCAACGGCTCGGTTGGCGAGCTCTTTCGTCGCTTTTTGAAAAGTTCCTACAACCTGGGTGCGGTTCGCAGGGTTGATGCTGTTGAACTTGCTGTCAGTGGTAATCCGCTCGCCATTAATTACGAGAGGGTACTCGCGGCCGAGCTCGCGTTTCACTTTCTCGATTGCGGCACGCATTGCGAGCGCGTTTTCTTCCTTTGCAAAATCAGTAAATGGTTCATTCCGAAATTCAGTTGTCATATTTGCTCCGTATGTACTGCAGGCTGCCAGCCTGCAGATCGTTCTCACAAAATAAACTGCCACCTGAAAACCGAACAACAGGCTGGCAGCCTGTTGTACTCTATTCCCACTTTCCGGTCTTTTGTAATCTCTTGATCTTTCGCTTAACCAGCTCGCGCTTGAGAGAGCTCATCTTGTCCAGAAAAACTATACCGTCACAATGATCCGTCTCATGAAGCATGCATCGAGCCGTCAATTCCATCCCATCGATCTCAAATTCTTCGCCTTTGAGATCCTGGGCCCTGACAACCGCTCGAAGACTTCGCTCGACGGGCGTAAATATTCCAGGGAAAGACAAACAACCCTCTTCGCCATTTTGATTACCTTCAATGGCGAGCACTTCAGGGTTGATTAAGACGATGCGCTCTTCGGGGTTTTTACCTCCTGAGCAATCCATTACGAACAGTCTCTTTGATACACCCACCTGCACTGCAGCCAATCCGACGCCCGGGGCTGCGTACATAGTTTCAAACATATCTTCGACCAGCTTTTTGAGCTGGTCATCGAATTTCGTGACCGGATCGCCCGGAGTTTCGAGCACCGTTGCCGGCCACTTCACGATATCTAATAAAGCCATTCCCTACCTCTAAACTAGATCCAATTAAGCAATCTTCGACATCGATTCTACGAGCGTGACAGGCAAAGAGCAAAGGGCTAAGAGCCGGAATCGAGGGCCATGTTCAACTGGCTAAGTCGAGCTACATCGAGTCAGCGACAAGTCAGATCAGCTCAAGGTCAAGAAAGGGCAGCGTGCTCCCGCCTAAGTCACACAGGCACTCAACCTGGAAGATCATGAATAGTAAGTTCAAGGTTGTATGCTGATGAAACTTGAGGCGAAAGCAAGCTGCCCTTCCCGACCTTGAGCTGATCACAATTGAGTGTTTGCCATTCGACCGGCTAGTCAGTTCTCTGCTTCTTTCAACGGCCACACTTCCCTTCCGACCTGCGAGTATGGTGGCATAAAACCCATTCAAAGAGTCATGAGTGTGGCGTAGGCGCGACAACCACGTAACACCACCTCTGATTTTCGAGCACTTAACTTCGGCACAAACATTGCTCCTATATCGACACTAATTCGATCTCCCAGCTCGACAAAAGGTCATTCGTGAACTTGGTCAAACAAACCACGCTTAAGAAAGCTGTTGAAACCTCCGGCATTGGCTTGCATACAGCAGTTCCGGTCCACATTCGCCTGGTGCCGGCGCCGCCAGATACCGGATACGTTTTCAAGCGCTCCGATCTCGGCGGTTTTGAAATTCCCGCGACGGTTGAATCAGTTGCACATTGCGGCTACGCCACCACCTTGATGCGCACCGGCGTGATGCTTTCCACTGTCGAGCACCTGCTCGCAGCAATGCGAGGTCTCGGAGTCGATAACGCTTTCATCGAAGTCGATAATCTCGAGATACCAATCATGGATGGGTCTGCTGAAGCCTTCGCCGAGATGATTGAAGACGCCGGCATAGTCACTCAACCACTTGCTCGCCGAGCGTTACTTGTTCGCGAAAAGATCTCTTTTGAGCAGGGCGAACGACGCATTAGTGTCGAACCTTCTGACAAGTATGAGATTGATTGTCTAATCGATTTCGATCATCCCATGATTGGAGTGCAGCATCGTACTGTTGAGCTGGCTAACGGCAATTTTAGTCGGGAGATTGCTTCGGCTCGCACCTTTGGCTTTACGGCAGAGATCGAGGCACTGCGTCGCGCTAATTTGATCCGGGGCGGCTCGCTGGACAATGCGATCGTTCTGACTCCCGAAGGCATGTTGAATGAGACCGGACTCCGCTATACGGATGAATTCGTGCGCCACAAGATCCTGGACATCATTGGCGACCTCGCCTTGCTGGGGATGCCGATCCTTGGAAAAGTAAAAGCCGAACGCAGCGGACACATCATGCACGCCGGTCTAATGGCCAAGCTCCTTCGCGTCCGTTCGGCCTGGGACATCGTCGACGTGCCGGTGATGGCCCACGTGACTGCTTAGCCTCCCTCAATTTCCGAAATCTCGTCAATTATCCTATCCACCCGGATGATAGGCCCTTTCGTCCCTAACTGATTGCATAACTAATCTCGTTGCACCTACCTTCGCTCGCAACACATTTCGGTAGTGTTCTTAGTTCTTGGTCCTTAGTTCTTTGTGGTTGTGTGTAATCAAACACGCTTCTAGTGTCCTGTCTCAAAAGTTCGCAGAATAAATGAGCGCCGTAGGCGCTTCGCTCTTCAGTCCCAGAGGGACGAAATGTCTATAGAACCACGCAGTATAGAAACCCTTTTCGCTCCGGAGGAGCGAGATATTCGGTTAGCCGGCGGCACATTACGCTCCTAACGGAGCTAAGGAAGTAACTTTTGCGAACGTGAACTATAAACATTTCGTCCCTCCGGGACTGGAAACCGCAGTTCTATTTGTTGCGTGAACGTTAGAGACGGTCACTAGTTTCCGACGGTTGGTTTCTCAACTGAACGACCGTCACTCAAGGTGCTCATCGTTCAACCACAAAGAACAAAGAACCAAGCACTAAGAACGTTTTTACAGATGAAGTGTTCTTTGTAGTTGTGTGTAATCAAACGCGCTTCTAGTGTCCTGTCTCAAAAGTTCGCAGAATAAATGAGCGCCGTAGGCGCTCCGCTCTTCAGTCCCAGAGGGACGAAATGTCTATAGAACCACGCAAGTATAGAAACCCTTTTCGCTCCGGAGGAGCGAAATATTCGGTTGGCCGGCAGCACCTTACGCTCCTAACGGAGCTAAGGAAGTAACTCTTGCGAACGTGAACTATAAACATTTCGTCCCTCCGGGACTGGAAACCGCAGTTCTATTTGTTGCCTGAACTTTAGAGACGGTCACTAGTTTCCGACGGTTGGTTTCTCAACTGAACGACCGTCACTCAAGGTGATCCTTGCTCAACTACAAAGAACAAAGAACCAAGCACAAAGAACGCTCTACTCCCCGAACCAAGAACCAAGGACGAAGAACGCTTTTACTTACTAAGGAGAAAAGATAATGCGACGCTTTCCCGTTATTCTTTTGGTGCTTGCCGTTGCTCTGGCGACCACGATCACGATCGGCTGTGCTTCCAGCGTGGGCAGAACCCCAGCCGTGGAAACCGCCATCGCCAACGACAACGGTAAAGTCCCCGTAACGACAACCTCTGAAGATGCTCGAAAAGAATTTCTGGCGGGTCGTGACCTCGCCGAAAAATTGCGCATCACTGATTCGCTTCAACACTATGACAAGGCCATTTCGCTCGATCCGAATTTCGCCAGCGCCGAACTGAACCGCGCTACTTCGAGCCCCACAGCCAAAGAGTTTTTCGATCATCTGAAAAAAGCCGTCAGCTTGTCTGAAAAGGCTTCCAAGGGCGAGCGATTGTTCATCCTCGCCGCCGAAGCCGGCGCAAACGGAAACGCAGCGAAGCAAAAAGCGCATCTCGAAGAACTCGTTGCAGCCTATCCAAACGACGAGCGCGCTCACTTCGCGTTGGGCGGCTATTACTTCGGCCAACAGGAAATGAACAGCGCGATCGAGCATTACAAGAAAGCGACAGAGCTTTCGCCCACTTATTCGACTGCCTTCAATATCCTCGGCTACGCGTATCGGCAAAACGCGGATTATGCGAATGCCGAAAACGCCTTCAAGAAATACATTGAGCTCATTCCCGGAGATCCGAACCCTTATGACTCTTACGCTGAGCTGCTGTTGAAGATGGGTCGCTTCGATGAATCAATTGCTCAGTATCGAAAAGCGCTCGAGATTGACTCGAACTTCGTAAATTCGCATTTTGGTATTGCTGCTGATCTGATGTACCAGGGCAAGCACGCCGACGCGCTGGCAGAACTACAAAAGATGATGGGCAAGGCGCGTAACGACGGCGAACGCCGCACCGCGTTGTTTGGTATGACGGTCGTTGATACCGATAACGGCAAGATCGATCAGGCATTGTCGGAAGTCGAGAAGCAGTACACGCTCGGTGAAAAAACTAACGACGTACCGAATATGATCGGCGACGTGCAGCTGCGGGCGCTCATCATGCTCGAAACCGGCAAGTACGATGAAGCGAAAGAGCTGTATGCGAAAGCAGCGAAGATGATCGAAGAATCCAATCAGTCCCAAGCTATCAAGGACAATGCGAAACTCTTCAGTCATTTCAACCTGGCGCGTGTGGCGATTGGCAAGAATGATCTCGCTGCCGCAAAGAACGAAGCGGACGCATTTCAAAAGGCTGCCGCTCCAAACAATCCGAATCAGCAGAAACAGGTGCACTCGTTAAATGGAATGATTGCGCTCGCTGAAAAGGACTACAACAAAGCTATCGCCGAACTTGCGCAAGCGAATCAGCAGAATCCTCAGGACTTGTACCGGCAGTGTCAGGCCTACGAGGGCAAGGGCGATGGCGCAAAGGCGAAGGAGTTCTGCAAGAAGGCTGCGGAGTTCAACTCGCTTCCAGCGATGAATCTCGCGTTCGTCCGCGCGAAAGCCGCAAAAACGTCGAAGGGCTAGAGTACGACAGGCTGCCAGCCTGTCGAGTGCTGTAAGGAAAGTACCTGACGGGCAAAATCTGCAGGCTGGCAGCCTGCAGTACATCATCGATCGGCGACGACTTCGTACGCGACGTGTAGCCGTAGATTACCGGGTGAAATCTCGGGCCTCATATCCTTGGCTTTCAGTCGCAGCGCGCCTCCCGCTGGGGCTACGGGCACTCGCGCTGTCAACTGATCCAGCTTGATCAGCTCAAGCGGATTGATCCGTTGATCGATCGCAGTCTGCACAATCTTTCCTAAAGAACCGCTAGCCAACGCCGGAACATTGGTGAGGTGGACTTCCTGCACTTGAATGCGTGCCAGCACCGCTTGACGGGTGCGGTCAAACTCCAGCGCCCAGGTCGAGTTGGCCCAGCCGCGAAACCGAATGCATCCCATCAACGTTGAATTGTACGCGCCGGAAAAAGCCAAAGGAGCAGTGATTTTTCCCTCCTCGAGTTTCACTGCCGTCTTCACTCCCTGTTCCTCCTTCTCGAGTGTCACCACACTTAAACAGCCGTACGACTCAGCGGCAGTTCTTTCTTTATCAGAGGCTGTAATAACAAGCGGAGCCGACGGCGCTTTCAGGTTAGTAAACATAGACCCGAGAAAGGCGTTGAAGAACTCTTCATTAACAGTGAGCGTCACCTCAGGCTCCGACGCCGCTGACTGCGCGAGCGCCGCCGGAAGTGAAGCGATCAAGAAAAACATTAAGACCATGCATTTACTAAGTTTCATGGATTACTCAATTCGAAAATTCCGGTAGTGCTCGGTTAGCGTGTTGCCTTCCTGTCTAAACCCAGCCACAGATTACGCAGATGACACTGATGTTAGTTGGAATCAGGTTATGTCGACGCCTATTTATCCTACTGAATCAGTGTAATCTGCGGCTAAAGTTGTTTCTGATTGCGGGGTGGCAGTCCGCCCCTCATATTCCGCGGCCGACGATGTCGTGTAAACGAATAAGACCAACACAAAACTGCTGGTCGTCAACTACCGGCAATACCGAGATCTGAGAACTACGCTCTTCCATCAATCTCAAAGCATCGTAAGCCAGCAGGTCCGGCGACGCGGCAATTGGACTGCGCGTCATGAAGTCACTACAGGTGAGCACCTCCAGAGCTGGCTGGTCCAGACGTTCGATGGCGCGCCGCAAATCCCCATCGGTAATCAAGCCCGCGAGCTTCCCTTCTTCGTCGATCACACAGACTGCTCCAAGACCGCCGCTGCTGATCGCGCGAACGACGTCCAACCAACGCGCACTCGTTCCCACCGTAGCGTTGCGTTCTCCTGCGTGCATTAGGTCACAAACCTTCAGCGTCAGTCGCTTGCCCAAGCGCCCGCCCGGGTGATTGACGGCAAATTCGTCGGGCGTCAATCCCTTGATGCTCATCAACGTGAGCGCGAGCGCGTCTCCAAGCGCGAGCGCAACCGTCGTACTCGTCGTGGGCGCCAGATTCAACGGGCAAGCTTCTTCAGTGACCGAAGCGTCGAGCACCGCGTCGGCTCGCTGCGCCAGCGTCGAATTCAAGTTCCCCACTACTGCGATCAGGGGAACACCTCGGTGTCTTAGATACGGAAGCAGGGCAAGCAGTTCGTCGGTCTCTCCACTATTGCTCAGCGCGATTACCGCGTCGTTGGCATCGACGATTCCAATGCCACCGTGGACGGCATCGGAAGGGTGCAGGAATAACGCCGGCGTGCCGGTGCTGGTCATAGTGGCCGCAATTTTCTGAGCAATGATGCCGGACTTGCCAATCCCGAGCATTACGACTTTGCCTCGACACTTGATGAGTAAATCCACGACTCGTTCGATCTGGCCGTGGTCCAGCCGCGCCGCGGTTTGCTCTATTGCATGGGCTTCCATTTGGAGAAAGCCGATCACATTGGAGGCATGCGTCTTATCAGTCATCGCCGACGTTGATATACGAGAATCATAGTGATTGGCAAGCGAGGGCGCTGGCTAACAGGCGCTTAGAGTTCAAGCAGCTTTGCCCGAAAAGTCTTAAATCCCACCTGCGGGAGCTGGTGGATAGTTCAAGTTCGACCTACAAAGAGGTTGGGATTGGTCCTTTGAATCCCCTCAGCGGCAGCTGAGGGATGTTTCAAGTGCAGCCTCGCTCGCAAGTTTTCAACGGAAATAGGCAGGACTTGAACCATCCACCAGCTGCCGCA
>DATNBH010000002.1:0-218545 GCA_035572035.1 Pyrinomonadaceae bacterium
GCCGCTTGGCAATCCCATCAACAACTTCGTCGTCAATCCGACCGCGCAACAAGTGATAGATCTTCGCGCCGGCCAGCAGTACATGAATGTGCACAGCACGGGTTTCATAAACGGCGAGATACGCGGCCAACTGCAGTGGAATCCAGCGGAGGAGGCTGACTTCTTCGTACGTCAGGCTTACTTCGATTTTCTCAGTCGTGTTCCGGATGCGGGAGGCTTTGCGTTCTGGCAGAACGAGATTACGCAGTGCCAGAGCGATGTGCAGTGTTTGCGGAACAAGCGCGTGGATGTGTCGAACGCGTTCTTCTACGAGCAGGAGTTCCAGCAGACGGCAGCTTATGTGCTGAGGTTGTACCGGGCAGCTTACGGGAACAATCAGCCGTTCCCGAATCCAAATGCGAACGCTAACTTCCCGAACGAAGAGAAGAAGCTGCCGAGTTACGCGGTGTTTGTAGCCGACAGGGCGCGAGTGATAGGCGGAGCTAATCTGGCGCAGAAGCAGTTGGATCTGGCCAATCTGTTTGTGACGCGGGCGGAGTTTACGACGAAGTATCCAGCGAGCCTGGCGACAGCGGATCAGTTTGTGGACGCGGTGCTGGCGACGCTGCAGAGTGACCTGGGCGTGAACTTGATGAGCCAGCGGACAAATCTGATCAATCTCTACAACGCGCAAAGTGGACAAAGTGCTGGAAGAGGTGCGGTGATGTACCGGCTGGCGGATGATAACGCTGCTAATCCGATCGCGAATCAGCCGTTCATTGATGCTGAGTACAATCGCACGTTTGTGTTGGGGCAGTACTTCGGGTATCTGCGTCGCAACCCAGACATACCGGGATTCATTTTCTGGCTGGGGCAGGTGAATGGAGCGGCGCTGCGAGATGTGCCGCGACAGCATGCGATGGTGTGCTCGTTCATCACCTCGGCGGAGTATCAGTTCCGGTTCGGCCCCGTCGCGAGTCGGAATAATAATGAATGCCCACAGTGATCAGGAGGCAGGCGGCGGGCGGCGGGAGGCAGGAGGCAGGAGGCGGGAGGCAGGAGGCGGGAAGCAGGCGGCAGGTTGTTGGGCACTCAAATTTGATTGCAGAGCTCAAGACTGATCAGCTCTAGGTTGGGAAGGGTTGCTTGCGCCCGCCTCAAGTTGGATCAGCACTCAAGATAATCTGGTATTGTCAGTGTTTAGATCTTCTCTAAGTTGAGAGCCTTGGCAACTTGAGGCGGGCGCAAGCAACCCTTCCTTACCTGGAGCTGATCCATCTTGAATGATTGTATTTTGAGCAGCCTCATCTTGAGCTCTTAGCAGATCAGCAAGTGCATTGGCAGATCAGCAAGTGCATGGGGAGATCAGCAAGTGCATGGGGAGATCAGCAAGTGCATGGGGGCAGATCAGCAAGTGCATGGGGGCAGATCAGCAAGTGCATTGGCAGATCAGCAAGTGCATTGGTAGATCAGCAAGTGCATTGGCAGATCAGCAAGTGCATTGGCAGATCAACAGGTGCATTGGTAGATCAGTTAGGGCACCTGCCGACTGCTGCTGCCGACTGCCGCTGCCGACTGCTACTGCCCGGTCGCTGTCTTGTCCTCTGGTCTGGACTTTAGAAAATGATTAGAATGCAACTTCACCCCTGCGGAAAAAATCGAAGTTTGTCTTTTTAGTCCTGGAGGGCTCATATGAAGAAGTTTCTCGGAGTTTTCTTGATCTTGACCATGTTGGTCTTGTGTCTTCCGATTTTGACGGATGCACAGACGCGACGACGTCGCCGAAGTTTCTGGCGAAGACATCGCGACAAGTTAACAGTGGCGGGCTCATCCGTAGCAGGAGCCGCAGTTGGTGGAATTGTTGGAGGTAAGAAAGGTGCGTTAATCGGCGCTGGCGCCGGAGCGGGCGGTGGAGCTTTGTACACGTACAAGCTGCGCAAACGTCATCGCCGACACCGCCCACGATAGGGTAAAAGAGTTAGTCCGTCAGCAGGATCAAATTTCTCAGTTAAGATCAGAAGTGTCGGGGTTGGGAACGAATCGCTTTAAGTCGCTCCCAACCTCGAACTGTTTTCATCAGAGCACTCACCTTTAGATCAGCTCGCGGTCAGGAAGGGTCGCTTGCGCCCGCCTCAAGTTGGATCAGCACTCAAGATTAATCTGGTATTGTCAGTGTTTACACCTTCTCTACGTTGAGAGCCTTGGCAACTTGAGGCGGGCGCAAGCAACCCTTCCTGACCCCGAGCTGATCCATCTTGAGTGATTGTATTTTGAGCAGCCTCATCTTGACTGATCCCTCTAGACCTATTGGCAGATCAGCAACTGCATTGTCAGATCAGCAAGTGCATTGGCAGATCAGCCAGGGACCCGCTACCCCTACGGCCTGCCGCTACCGACTATCGCTACCGACTATCGCTACCGCCTGCCGCTACCGATTGCCGCTAGCGACTGCCGCTACCGACTTTGCCGCCACTGACTGCCGCTGCCGACTGCCGCTGCCGACTGCCGCTACCGACTGCCGCTACCGACTTTGCCGCTACCGACTGTCGCTACCGACCGTCGCTACCAACTGCCGTTGCCGACTGCCGCTACCGACTGCCACTACCGAACTGCCGCTACCGACTGCCGCTGCCGCTACCGACTGCCGCTGTCTCATATCCGTGTCATCCGCGTTTATCTGTGGCTAATAAGTTCGCCCAGCCATGACACACCCGCCGCTCCTACACCCCACACCCTAAATCCTACACCCTAGCCAAGCCCTTGGCGGATTTGGCTGGTCGTGATAAATGTGACCGCTCAAAACGATGCCGATGACCTGGTCACAGGTTTACGATCCGCTCAACAACTCAGTCTTATCTACGTTGCTCGCGGCCCTTCCTATTCTCGTATTGCTCGGGAGTCTGGGAGTGTTTCGCATCAAGGCCCACTTCGCAGCTTTGCTGGGCCTGGTCACATCCTTGCTCATCGGCATAGCGGTTTTTGGAATGCCTTCGTCGATGATTGTGTCGGCAGCTGCGTACGGCGCCGGCTATGGACTTTTTCCGATCGGCTGGATCGTTCTCAACGTGATCTTTCTGTATCAGCTCACGAAGGAACGCGGCTACTTCGACAGCCTTCGTCACAGCATTACCAATCTCACCGAGGATCGCCGCCTCCAACTTCTGCTCGTTGCCTTTAGCTTCGGAGCTTTCGTGGAAGGCGCTTGTGGTTTTGGAACGCCTGTCGCGGTGACAGGAGCGATTCTGATCGGTCTCGGTTTCTCACCGCTGTCGGCCTCCGGGCTTTCACTAATTGCGAACACGGCGCCGGTAGCATTCGGAGCTCTGGGCGCGCCTATCATCGGGCTGCAGGGGGTGACGGGTTTGGACTTGAAAGATCTGAGCGCGATGGTTGGACGCCAGTTGCCTTTCTTCTCACTTATCGTTCCATTTTGGCTGATCTGGGCGTTCGCCGGTTTTCGAGGCATGTTGGAAATCTGGCCTGCAATTTTGGTAGCAGGCATCTTCTTCGCGATCCCACAATTCCTGATGTCGAATTTTCATGGTCCATGGCTGGTCGATGTGGTTGCCGCCGTCGTCTCGATCGCAGCCGTCGCCTTGTTCCTAAAACTCTGGCGACCCAAACGCATCTGGCGATTTCCCGCCGAAGAAGAGGCTGGGCTGGAATCCGCAATCCGCATTCAGCAATCCTCAATTCTCCGAGCCTGGTTGCCCTGGATCATTCTGAGCGTCGTAGTCTTCATTTGGGGATTGCCACAAACGAAATCATTTCTCGATGGTCTGACCTTACTGCGGTTGCCGGTGCCAAATCTTGACAAGCTGGTTTTTCGCATTCCGCCGGTGGTCGCCCAGGCTTCTGCCGAACCAGCCGTGTTTAATTTCAATTGGTTATCGGCTTCAGGCACGGGGATTCTTCTGGCTTCGATCATCGGTGGCTTTACGATGGGTTATTCAGTCATGGGAATGCTGCGCGTCTACTGGAAGACGCTCAAGCTCGTGCGCTTCTCATTGCTGACGATTGCGGCGATGATGGCGATTGGTTTTACGACTCGTTACTCCGGAATGGATGCTACGCTTGGGCTCGCCTTCGCGCGCACGGGATGGCTGTATCCTTTCTTTGGAACGATGTTAGGCTGGCTTGGCGTCGCGCTGACCGGTTCCGACACCTCTTCAAATGTATTATTCGGCAGCCTGCAGAAGATTACCGCGACGCAGCTCGGACTCAGTCCCACATTAATGGCAGCTGCGAACAGCTCTGGCGGAGTTATGGGGAAGATGATTGACGCGCAATCGATCGTGGTTGCCAGCACCGCCACTCGTTGGTACGGACACGAAGGAGATATTCTTCGTTATGTGTTCTTTCACAGCTTGGCGCTCGCAGCCCTGGTGGGCTTGCTGGTGTTGCTGCAAGCTTATGTTTTCACCGACATGATTGTTCGATAGGAGGATTGGATGACTAAGAATTCCTTTCTATTCAAACTGGTCGTGCTAGTTTTGGTTGCCCTGCTCTCGGGGATGTCATCGATCGTGTTATCAGCGACATCGAGCGCCCGGTACGGCAGTCTTGCCGTGGTAGGACTCGTCGAGATCAACGGCGAGAAGGCAGTTACCGGAGGTACCGTTTTTTCCGACAGTATGATTACAACCGGCAAGCAGAGCTCAACGAGCATTAGTCTCGCGTCGCTGGGGAGAGTTGAGTTATATGCGGAGAGCGCCGCCAGGCTGACTTTCAACGAGTCATTTCTCAGTGGTGCAATCGAGAAAGGTGAAGTACGTGTCTCAACGCCTACGGGCGTCTCAGCCCGTTTCACCACAGCTCGAGGCGTTGTTCAGGTAGACGGAAGTCAGTCGACGTCATTTGTCGTCACGGTTATCCAGGGACAGACGGACATCAGGTCGATAATGGGGACGATTGAATTAATCTCAGGGACCGAGTGCTCACTCATAGTCCCTGGTCGTGACGACGCCTCAAACCCCTCGCCGCAGAGCACACGGAGTCGCAAGCGATTGATTATTTGGTTAGCAGCCATAGGCAGTGGGGCGGCGACAGCGATCTGGCTAGTGACTAAAGGTTCCGATCGGAATGACGAGATGGACTTTGGTGGTACCGTGGTGATTCCCAGTCCCAGATAACCCAAAAATCGAGTTGCGCCATGACTCATCCGCCGCCAAAACAACTGGTCCAATTCCTCAAACCTTATGACCCTGAAATCCGAAAGCTTGCCCTCGGAGTGCGAGAATTAGTTCTCGATGTCATGGCGCCCTGTCACGAGAATATCTATGACGCTTACAGCGCGGTTGCGATGGGTTATGGTCCAACCGATCGATTGCGCGATGGCATTTGCCACGTCGCCGTCTACTCGAGTCACGTAAATCTTGGATTCAACTTCGGAGCCACGCTCCCGGATCCGAAAGGAATTCTGGAGGGCAAAGGCAGTCAGATCCGTCACATCTCGGTTGCAGACGAAGAAGATCTGCTTCGACCGGAGATTCGCTCGTACTTACAAGTCGCTTGCAAGATTGCGGTTGATGATGCGCGTAAGCTCGGTGAGACTTTGCCGCCCCCGCCCAAAAAAGTAGTCTCAATCGTAAAGGCTATCTATCCGAAGAAGAGACGCCCGGATAAGTCGGGGAAGATTATCGTGATTAAATCTGAAGGTTCCGTGGATCGCCCAACTCGCGCGAAGAGGAAGGTAAGCAGGCCAAAGAAAAGAACCTGATTGGTATAGCTGAGTTGAGGCCACGGGCTCGCCCCGTGGTGATGCTCACGTTGGTTACTACAAAGAAGATCAGGAAGAACTTCATTGAATGCCACCGGCTTGCCCGGTGGAGTTTCACGCTAGGGCTCGCATATCTGAAATCTCCAAAGCTATGAAACGTGATATTCCACGGGACCAGCCCGTGGCATCGACTCAAACCGCAACACTACGACAAATACCACAGGCTTGCCCTGTGGTGTTTCATGTTCACGGGTACAAAAACAGGCTGATCCATCGGTTCGCAAGAGGCCACGGGCTGGCCCCGTGTGTTTCACGTTGCCGCCCGCCAGCAGCATGAAGCGTGAACACTCCACGGGACGAGCCCGTGGCATCACCAAAAAGCTCGGCCCGCCGTTAGCGACCAACGTGAGTGACCACGGCGCTAGGCCGTGGCCTCAGTTTTAGCAGTTTTAGCGACTACCTACTTTTTCTTGGCGCACTGGGGAACAGACCGTCTCATTCACACCCAGGTGAAACGGTTAATGTCGTTAAAACGGGTGTGAGTGAAAGAGCGAAACTGAACCCCTGTCCTGTCTTGCATCCTCTTGTAAGTGTGCGATCACTGACGACGTGTCCTGGCGTTGTCGAAAACACTCACAAAGAAACGTCGTAACCTTTGAAATCGTTAAATCGAAATCATTCAAAGGAGAATCTGATGAAACAAGTTAGAACCTCGACCTTAGGCGGATTGGTGATCATGCTGATGCTTTGTGCTTCCTCGATGGCCCGGCTCAATTCGAGTCGAACGCCTGAATCTCCGTCTGATTCCCTTCTCAAACGACTGGAAGGAACATGGCAAGGGGAAGGAAAGACGATGGGCATGAGTGCCCGCCTGCGTCTGCAGTGGGAATGGGTGCTCAGTAGAAAGTTCCTTCGCTTGAGTCTGAAAAACGAGATGACGACGCCCAGCGGCAACACGCAAATGTTCGAAGGCCAGGCTTACTACCGGTCAGTCGCCATCGGAAAATTCGAGGCAACCTGGTTTGACTCGCGAGGGTGGACCTTCCCTATCAAAGCTGACGCCGATGAAAAGGCTCTGATTGCATGGTGGGGTTCTGCTGAGACTGAGCAGGGAAAGTCGATTTATCGATTTGTCGAGCCCGGCAAGCTCGAAGTGATCGACGAGGTCCGCCAAAAGGATGGCACCTACCGCGAGTTCGGCCGCTTCATCCTGCAACGGGAATAGCGGGCCTGGAAAAAACCAAGAACTTATCCGCAGATTACACAGATTCCGCAGATGCTTTTGTTTGCCGAGAATTGAAAGGTAGATGGTACAGTTCGGCTTCAGATACCATGGATTTCAACCAATCCCTCCAGGCACTGACACGTAAACCACGCCTGCTGCCGCTTGCTTTTACATCGGTGAAATCTGCGTAATCTGCGGATAGACGTTCTGCCCTGGTTACCGCACCCGCTCCAGAGTAGTGCTTCGTTAGTGTGTGTTGCCCGCGATCAGAACAACTTCAGCCGCAGATTACGCAGATTACACGGATTCAGTAAGACTGATTCGCATCAACTTAACCTTTGATTCAACCAACATCTGTGGAATCCGCGTAATCTGCGGCTAAGTTTTGAAAGAGAGAGACCAGCAACACACCCTAGCGGAGCACTACCCACTCCAGAATTGTGTTGACCGCTGTCAGGGCAGGTGGCTATCATGAATCCGGGCTTGAATAAGCTCGCGTCTTAGCCCATCAACGAAGCCTCATCGCTTCAAACACCTCAGATCAATTCCAGGCAATCCAGAAAGGTAGTGTCCTAATTTGGAGACCTGTCGTCGCGCTTCGCAGCGACCAAAGCGCCGGCAGGTCGGGCGCACTCCAAAATAGGGGTCACCAAAATTTATGAAAAGCAAAAAGTGCAGCACCTGTGGGTTTGTCTGCGGCGAAACGGCTGATATCTGCAAGAGTTGTGGAGGCTGCTTTAATGAGGCCGCCGCCGATTTCGCATCCGCATTCGGCAACTTTCCTGCACCTGGAATAAAGTCGACGAAGTACAAGAAGCTGGCGCAGGTTTCATTGGCAGCGGCGTTCGCAGCTTTAGTTTGGTCCCGGCTCTTTGAGAGAGTAGGAGTGCTTGCGATTCTCCTGACCCTGGTTCTGTTAGTTCCAGCCGTGTTGCTGGCCACCATCGCTTTGGTCCAGGGAAAAAGAAAGCAACTGGTGAACAGCGGAAAGCGCTTCGCACAAGCTGCCCTAGCTGCGAGTGCCGTAGTGGTCTTGTTGTTTGCCTCGGCCATTCCCTCGCTTACACCCAAAAAGAAAGCGCCGGTTGTTGTTTGGACGCCATATGAATCAGAGGACGGCAGGTTTTCCGTATTGATGCCCGGAGTGGCGAAGCATCAAATGAGATACCTTGACCCTGACAATCGTAGGGCACCCTTACACTTCGCCGAGGTAGATCTGGGTCCCCTGGGTGCGGCCGACACAGGCTATGCCGATTTCACCGGCTATACCACGGCCTTCACGGACGACACGATGTTGAACGATTCTGCGCGAAGCTTAGAAAAATCGGGGGAAATGACAGTACTTAGCATGAAAGAGATTTCGCTTTATGGTCACAAGGGGCGAGAGGTGGTGCTACAGCCGAACACAACCAAGTTTGGCAAGGAAGGCTTTGCGGTCGCCCGGATGTATCTGATCATGCCAAGGATGTACATGAGTATAATCACTGGACCAAAATCGGGTGAGCTTGACCGCGAAAAATTCAAATATCTCGACTCCTTCCAGCCCTTCAGTTCGCCAATGATCGACGCGGCGGAACGTGGCCAAATAGCCCTCATCGCAAAATTTTGGCTTGAAACGGATCAAAGGGAAAAAGAGGTCGCTTTTGTGCGCGCCGCAAGGAAAGGGAATCTGTACAGCTTGCGCTACCTGAATGATGGGGATGTGAGTATCAATGCGAGGGATAATTTGGGTCGAACGGCTCTGATGGTGGCGGTAGCGTATAGCACACCCGTCGATCAACGCTCAGAGAGTTGCCTGACTTTTCTGCTCGGCAGGGGCGCGAATCTGGACTTGCAGGATAATGATCGCCAGTGGACCGCATTGATGTGGACCATCGTAGAGGGTCAGGGTAACGCCGCCATCAGGCTTATCAGTGCCGGCGCCGATGTGAATATTAGAGACAAAAGCGGCGCGACCGCGTTGACCTATGCCAAGAGATTGAACGACTCCAGCATTATCGGCGCCCTCCTGCAAGCCGGCGCCCACGAATAATCTTCTGGGAGCGCAGGCATCCCTGCCTGCCTACCCTTCCTCACTCAAACGTCGCGTTGTTTCATTCAACTTTCGCCTTGCGCTCGACGAAGCAGGCAGGGATGCCTGCGCTCCCAGGGGCAAACCAAAGGCTGGTTAGCATCAAAACTGAAATCTTGACAGCATTAATACCCAACGGGAATGGGAGAGTGGTCATAGCTTTGATTTCCTGACGCTGAAGATCACGGGCAGGAAACCTCGTGCGGCTGGGAGCAGGCATTCGCTTGCGCTAATTTGAGACTTAGTATGAAAATAGCCTCCCACCCAAGGCCTGCAGGCAGGGATGCCTGCGCTCCCAGCTATGCTTCCAAAAAGCATGAGACCTCGGCGGTCGAAAGACAGATCCCTTCCGACGGGTGCGCCGCAATGGTATTCACGCGGGTACTTGCCACACTTCGATATGGAAGGGCGTACTCAAACCATGACCTTCCGTTTGTTTGATTCAATGCCGCAAGAGGTACTTGAAATGTGGCGCCTGGAACTGCGTCACCTTCCGGAAAAAGAAGCTGACCGCGAACGTCGCATCCGAATTGACGCCTACCTCGATCGAGGATATGGCAGTTGCTATTTGAAAGATCCTCGCTTAGCTGAAATCGTTCAGAACGCGCTGCTGCACTTTGACGGCGAGCGATATGCTTTGCATGCCTGGAGCGTCATGCCGAATCACGTGCACACGCTCTACACGCCAGAGCCGCGCTGGGAGTTGAGCCAGATAGCCCATAGCTGGAAATCGTTTACCGCGAATGAGTGTAATAAGGTGCTTGGGCGCGCGGGAGAATTCTGGCAGCGCGAACCGTTTGATCGGTACATACGGAACCAGAAACATTTCAACAGTGCGCTGCGGTATATCGAGAATAATCCGGTAAAGGCGGGATTGTGTGCGCAGGCGGAAGATTGGCCTTGGAGTAGCGCGGGAGCGTTGGGAGCGCAGGCATCCCTGCCTGCATCCTCGAGCATAACGCTAAAGTTGAATGAAACAACGCAACGTGAGAGTGAGGAAGAGTAGGCAGGCAGGGATGCCTGCGCTCCCAGCGCAAGGAGAAAGTTGAATGAAACAATGCAACGTGAGAGTGAGGAAGAGTAGGCAGGCAAGGATGCCCGCGCTCCCAGCGCAAAGTTGAATGAAACAATGCAACGTGAGAGTGAGGAAGAGTAGGCAGGCAAGGATGCCTGCGCTCCCAGGTCACTCATTTCTTAACGCGATGAGTGGATCCACCTTTGTTGCACGTTGAGCGGGGATGCTACAGGCGATTAGGGCGACGACAATCAACAATAAGGACACGAGCACAAATGTTGCCGGATCGCTCGGAGCGACACCGAATAACAACCCACTGATAAGGCGCGTCAAAGCGAAAGCACCAGCTAACCCCAAAACCAGCCCGAGAAGTACGACCTTCAACCCCTGAGTCAGAATCAGCTGAAACACTTGCGTCCTGCCAGCGCCAAGTGCCAGTCGTATTCCTAATTCAGGCGTACGCTGACTTACCGTGTAAGAGACCACGCCATAGATTCCGGTAACTGCGAGCAGCAGCGCCGCAATGGAAAAAATGGTAAGAATCCGCAAGCTGAATTTCCTTGGTGCTACAGACTCTGATAGGTAGGTATCGAGCGATCTGATACTTGAGGTTGCAGCGTCCCGATCTATCTTCTGTAGCTCACTAAGAAATGCTTTTTCAAGCGAGCGATTCTCCGTCGTCGATCGAATTACCCAATACTGACTGTTCGTGATTGCGCCGACGTTGTCTTCGTGCAGCTGGGCCATGGGGATGTAAATGTCAAAAGTCTGATCGGCTTCTAAACTTAACTGCTTCACATTCCCGACAACTCCCGCAATCTCCACAGGCCTGGGTCCAGTATTGTTATCGTCAACATTTATGTGGGCGCCGAGCGCGTCGCCTTTTGGAAATAATCGGCGCTCCATGGCTTCGTTTATCAAAGCAACTGGCGGACTGTCGGCATTATCGTGGTCGAGAAAGGCTCGGCCTTTCAGCAAGGGAATCTTCATCGCGCGAAAATAGCCTGGACTCGCGACGCGATAGTTAGCCGTATATTTGTCACCGCTCGAGGTAGCCTGGCTCGCAACGCTGAAGCTAATAGTGTTGCCGCCGCCGCTCATCGGCAGGATTGAAACTGCGCCAACTTCTTCTACGCCAGGCAAAGTCTGAATTGCCGGCCGCAACTTTTCGCCAAACAAGGTTACCGAAGCGCGGTTTTTGTACCTCGCCTTTGGCAATGAAAGCCTGACCGCGGCAGTATTCGTCGTTTCAAAGCCCGGTTGAATAGACTGCACACGAATAAAACTTTGAATTAGCAGACCTGCGCCAATCAGGAGCATGAAAGAAAGCGCGACCTCAATGATCACCAAAACGCCGCGCCAGCGATTGAGTCGAGCGCCGTCGCCCACTCCGCGACTATTCACCTTCAGGCCATTATTCATGCTTGCCCGCGCGCCTTGATATGCCGGCAGCACTCCAAAAATCGTTGCCGACAAGACGGACGCGCCCATCGCGAAAGCAAGCACTCGCAAATCAACACCAATTTCCTGAATGCGTGGAAGTGGAGTCGCGCTCAGAGACAAGAGGGCTCGAGCTCCCCACGCTGCTAGTAACAATCCGAGCGAGCCGCCAAGGAACGCCAGCATCAAACTTTCTGTTAAGAGTTGCGAGACGAGTCGCGTTGACGTGGCGCCGAGCGCTTTCTTAATTGCAATTTCCTGGTGGCGGCCCGAGGCTCGCGCGAGTGATAGCGCCGCCAGATTTGAGCACGCGATTAGCAGAACCAGAACGACTGCTCCAAACAAGACGAACAGTCCGGCTCGTACATTACCAACAAGTTCATCATGGAGCGGTACGAGGTTGATACCGGTTTTCTTTAGATATGCATCGCCATATTGCTCGCGCTCTCGTTTGACGATTGCGTTGAGGTCCGATTCGGCCTGGCTTCGAGTTACGCCTGGCTTCAAACGAGCGATAGCGCGAAGAGCATTGGTTGAGCTGCGCACGTTTCGTAAAGGATCGACGTCCGGCGCTAGCGGTATCGCCATCTCGGCCTCCGGATTTGGCAGAGAGTAACTGCGCGGCAGAATACCTATGACTTGATAACCTTCGCCGTTCAGGTTCAAAGTCTTGCCGACGATTTCCGGATCGGCAGCGAAGCGACGCTGCCAGCAATCATAAGCAAGCACGACCACGTGTCTTTGATCAGGCTGATCATCTTGCGGCAGCATTAAACGACCGAAGCTTGCGTCAACGCCCAGTAATTGAAAGAGATTGGCTGAGACTCTCATTCCCTGAAGGCGGTCGGTCCTCTCGGAGCCGGATAAACTCAGGCCAATGTTGGCGAACCCGGCGATGTCACGAAGCGTTTGATTTTGATCGCGGTAATCGAGCAAGTCGGGAACTGTAAATGGAGCCTTGTTATTGTCCGGACGACGTGACCAAACCCAAACTAGTTCGTCGGGATTTTTGAAGGCAAGCGGACGAAGAAGAACGGAGTTGACGACACTGAAGATGGCTGTAGTCGCACCGATTCCGAGGGCGAGAGTAATGATCGCGGCGAGAGTAAAGGCGGGACTCTTTCGCAACGACCGAGCGGCATATCGTATGTTTCTAGATAAGTTGCCGAGCATTTCTTCTCCAGTGGATTCTGTGACCGGGGAGATGGGATCCAATCAGCGTGATTCTATCGATTGTTGATGGGCACTTTCTGCCAAAGTTCGGTCTATTTCCGCCGCGATAGGAGGCGCGGCTTGTTGTAGGATCTGGGTAGTCGCATAGTCGTTTCGGACGTTGTGTTTGTTGAGCCCGAGAAACGATCTACCTCTAGGCCCGCAGGGCCGGCAGTCAGTAGCCACGCCCGTGAGGGCGTGGGAAATGCGCGAATAATTTTCCGGGAGCGCCGAAGGTGCGACAGTAATGGGTCCGAGTGCCGGCCCTCCGGGCCTCGGAAAACTCTCCACAATCGGATCCACGCCCTCACGGGCGTGGCTATTGAGTGCCGGCCCTCCGGGCCTTAATGAAGCAAATGAAGAAACGTGTTGTCATCGTGGTGGTGCCGCCCGTCGAAGAGTTAGACCTCGTCGGTCCCATGCAAGTCTTCGGAGCTGCCAACCGTCTCTCGAACAGAAGAATCTACGCGCTCGAGATCGCGACCAACCGTAAAGAACTGGAAGTTCAAGGCGAGGGCGGCATGCTTTCGTTTCTCGCTCAGTGCCGGCTCAAAGACGTGAAAGGAAAGATCGATTCCGTTCTACTGGTATGCGGCGTTGCCACTCGATTACTAAAAGACGCCTCGTTGTTCCAATGGCTAAGAAAGATCCATCCGGTTGTTCGTCGTCTTGGCGCCGTCTGCGTCGGTTCCTTTCTGCTGGCCGAAGCCGGGATCATGAACGGCAAGCGGGCTACGACTCACTGGAAGTTTGGAAGAGAACTCGCGAAACGCTTTCCGAAATTGAAAGTTGAGTCCGAGCCCATCTGGGTCAAAGACGGAAACATCTACACGTCGGCTGGGATTTCCGCGGGTATTGATCTCGCGCTCGCATGGGTGGAAGAGGACTGCGGCAGTGCGTTGGCTCACGAGATCGCTCGCGAACTGGTCTTGTTCCTAAGACGTCCTGCTGGTCAACAGCAACTTAGTGTTTCGCTCGGGAAACAAGCGTCTGATATGAAGGGTATCCAGGAGCTTCAGGTTTGGATAGCCGATCACCTGGAAAAGAATCTTTCAGTTCAAGCGCTCGCCCAGCGTGCTGCCATGAGCGTGCGAAATTTCGAGCGCGTGTTCACTCGAGAGACCGGGTGCACACCGGCGCGGTACGTAGCGCAAGTACGTGTTGAAGCCGCTCGTCGTCAGCTCGAAGAAACGGAAAAGAGCATCGAACAGATTGCTCGTAGCTGCGGCTTCGCCAATGCCGACCTCATGCGCCGCGCCTTTGTTCGCTTCGTCGGCGCCACTCCCGCCCGTTACCGCACCGGGCTTCAGCGCTCATGACAATCTTGACGGAACGGAAGAAAGAGGACTGTTGGTACTTCATCCCCAGATTCCACAGATTTTCAGAAGCCTTTTAGAATTTTTGGGTGGAGTTGTAGGTTAACTGTCATCAGCGTCAGCAAACATCTGTGTAATCGGCGTAATCTGCGGATAGTCTTCGCTTCTTCGATCGAGGTTGGAAACGCGAGAACATTTTTCAGGGCAGGATTTCGAAATCAATCCATTGAGTGGCGGTGCGCTGTCCTCCAGTTGCGAGGCGATCTTCGACAGAAATCTGAAGCATATATTCACCGGGCCCAAGCTTTGGTCCAAGCTTAACTTTCGACGTCGCCTTCACTCGCGCCAGGTCTGTCTGGCCGGCTAAATCGATCGGCGTCTCATCACTCGAGTAAATGGACTGGCCGTCTCGAAAGATGCGCGACTGAAATCGGAGTTCAGGAAGATTGGTCGTCTTCGCTACCTTCGCGTCGTAGACCAGGTAGCTAACCACCAACGTCGTTCCCTGGTGGAACTTGCGCATCGCCGGTTCTCGAGTGTAGGCATCAGTGCCAGTCTCGCTTCTAACCTCCACCGGGCCTGTCTGCAGCGTTTTCTCGTCATGGACCACCAGGCCCGAAAGAGTCAAAAGATTCGCTTGAAGATTTGGAACATTCATGAATTGATACGATGAGCCGATTCGGCCCGAGCCAGCATCGCGCACGACAACGCGAAATTGAACGGGTCCTGATTTAGAGACGGGAGTATCGAACGTATAAACCACACCTTCGCGTCGAACTCGTTCATACGGCTCGCCACGTAACCGAAGTACAGCGTCTTGATCTTTGCGGCCGACAATCGTGCCGTTGTCGCCAAATACAACGCCCGCGACCTCAAGATTAGCCACATGTGATCCGTCAGCCTCATCCTTAAACCTTAGATTGCCGGCGTCAAAGAATAGAAGCGAGCGCAGCGATAAATCGTCAGCTCGTTCGTTGATGAAGGAAGTGGTCAGCTGGACCTTAATATCATTGGCACTGAACGGGGAAATTAGAGCGCCGTTTATTTGATCGAGCGGAGTGGTTAGTTTTTCTCGAGCTTCATCTTCAGTAATTCCGTAGAACCCCGTCCGCGTTCTCACCTCGAAGCCGTTGCGCTTCACTCTCGCTTTGAGGCGATGAAAGCGTCGATTGAACGTGTCGGCGTCGGGCTTGTAGCCGATGAGATAGTAACCCTGCAAATCCTCCATGATTCCTTGAAAGTCGTTGGTATTACGCAGCAGCACCCCTCCGGTCTGTTTGGCCAATATCGTTGCGCCTTCGCGACGTAGCCGCAACGTCGTGGATCGTTCCCTAAGCAATCTCAGGGTCGGCTCCTGGTTGGGATTTGTCTGACTGCCTGAGGCTTCACGAATTTCGTCACCCGGATTTATTCCCGTCGTTGGCAGCCCGGAAGTATCGACGGCGTAAATCACCACCGAGCCTCTGATGGCTAGCTCTCCGATTTTGTTTAGCTGATCGACCATGCTGTCAGAGTTGCCGATAACACCTTCCGCCAAAGATCCTCGATCACTTAGTGTAGTGGGTAATTGCTGCTGCTCGGACGGAAGGCTATCTGAAAAAATGACCAACGATTTACGACCGTGAAGTGCAGACATGCCTTTCACTATGAAGCGAAGTGAGTCTGTCGTTTTTCTTTCGACATATAGTGAGCACAGACTGACGTTTGAGCCAGGGTAGGAACGCGATGGCGGCAGGACCTCCCTGCCAACTCGACTGCACGGGTTCCATTTGAGCGCGTCAATCGCACTCTCAAGGATGCGCTTGTCAGTGGTGAACTGCTGCAATGCCCCTATACCGCCGCCGGTCCGAATAATAGCCACCAGATCATCAGGGCCAACTTGTTCGTTGATTAACCGATGGAGTTGGCTCCGCACTCTGATCATGCTTTCGATAGACATCCCCAAATCATCGACTACGAAGGCGATGGTCCGCTTGACGTCTTCCGGTTTGACTGGCGCGAGGGGAAGTGAAACTCCGGGAGGAAGCGGTGGTGTTTTGAGATTCGCGCGATCACTCGCGTTGAGAGCGGGTATGTAAGAAAAGTGAGTAATGGCCTTTCGGCGTCCGTCTTCGAAGATCTCGAAATCGTCCGCGCTCAAGTCCTTTACCTGTTTGCCGTCTTTGGTTACGACGACATCAACCTGCACGAGATTAGTGGTTATGCGGACAACATCAGGCTCTTGTCCGGAAGCCGGCTGTTGCGCGACAACTGCGATTACCAATGCCAGGATTAGACAGGCAGGTTGAAGGCGTTTCATGCGTTCAAAATCTCGGGGAGAGGTTTTGATGGAAGTTCGCTTCTGAATCTTATCACGGCGCTGGGAGCGCAGGCATCCCTGCCTGCATCGCTTGCGCTAATTGAAAGTTAATATGAAATTAGCCTCCCACCCAAGGCATGCAGGCAAGGATGCCTGCGCTCCCAGGTGGACGGAGCGTGCCACAGTAGTCTCTATTTTGACGCATGAGCGGCCACCGTGTTACAACGACGATGACCACTCAAATGAAATCAGGCTGGCATATTGGCAAGTTACGGCAAGGACGACTCGTTCGCGTAGTCGCTCTCTTATTCTTGTTTCACGCGGGAGTTGACCTGCTTTTTCCGCAGCTCTGTAGCGAAGAACCGGTCAACATTGCCTTCCAGCAGTCTTTCCCCGTTTGCGGAGAAACACCCAACGATGAGACTTCTGTGCTCGTGGCAGTTTCGTTGCCGACCGATTCGGGAGAGGATCGACCAACGGACCCAACGCGTGAGGAAGACTGCTTCTGCTGCTGCACTCATGTCATGGCAAGTCCGGGCTTCGTCAATCCTAATAACGCAGAACTCAAGCTGCCGACGCACTCGCAACCAAACAGCTCGATCCTTTCAGCGCCGCCTAACAATCCCTACCACCCTCCTCGTTTCGCCTAATCCTTTTTACTGAAACGTTCTTAGACTTTCAATTGGCACAAGTCGTTCTTGTGTTCACCAATTGATCATCTGCCATCGGTTATTTGGTTTTCGAAAGCTTCGCTGGCAGTGACAGCAAGGATTCTCTCGAGGACAGGCGGTAATGATCTTCCATCAACGAACGGCTCGCACTTTCCGTTATGCGCTCGCTCTTTCTCTCCTATTTAGCGAACTGACAGCTGTGGCGCAGGTCTCGTCCAATGTTCCTGTTGCCTCAGATGCGAAGGTGACAGGATCACGCGGTCGTACTGGCGAGGCATTTTCAGAACCTTCGGGCAGGCCAATCGTGAGCCCGACGATCGCTCACTACTTCGATCCGTTGCAGGGCAGCTCATCTATTGATTTAGTACGTCGCGCCTTGGCGTCAAACGGTGAATTGGCCGCCGCGCGAATAGACATTGAGCGAGCGAGGGCACGACGACGGCAAGCGGGCCTCAGACCAAATCCAACGCTCGACTTTGAGCAAACAACCGGAAGATTTACCGGTGCGACCGGAGAAACCGAGCGAAGTATTGGTGTGGCCGTGCCGATTGAACTTGGCGGCAAGAGGCGGCGCCGTATCGAACTCGCGCAAGCAGAACTGGAAGCGTCTGAGGCCGCCGTCGCAGACCGAGAACGCACTCTATCTGCGGAAGTGCGGGCAACTTACGCTGAAGCCCTGGCAGCATTGCGCGAACTGGAAATCACCGAAAATCTCAATAGCCTCGACCAACAAACAACTCGTTTCGTGCAAGTGCGAGTCAGTGAAGGCGAAACAGCTCCAATTGAGCTGAATCTCCTCATGGTTGAGGTTGACCGTTTGCGATCGCGACGCGCGCTGGTCGAGGGACGCCTCAAGGCTGGCTTGATCCGCCTGAAGAATATTACGGGCATTCCGCCAGGCGAGCCACTGCGTTTACGCGAAGACCTGTCCACTCCGGGGATGCCGGCGCCTCCAGCTTCGATCGAAGCCGCTGAAGACATCGCCCTTCGCAGTCGCCCCGACTTGAAGCTGGCGCGTCTGAACGAAGAGGTAGCACTAGCGGGTCTCAAACTTGCGCGCTCGGAAGGTGTTCCAAACGTAACTGCTTTCTCCAGGTACACCGTGGGCCAAGCGGTCTTCGACGATACACCAGTCGGTGTGCTGGTCGACCGAGACAACTTACTCACATTCGGTGTCTCCATCGACATCCCAGTCTTCAATCGCAACCAAGGCGCTAAGGCCGAATTCGCGGCGGCGATTTCTCAAGCGCGAACGAGGCGCGAGTTTCTGGAATCGGTAGTGCGTTCCGAAGTCCAGAGCGCCTACGCGCGTTACGAGGCGGCGCGAGCAGCAGTGCTGACATTCGAGCAGGGCGTGATCGCGCGGTCGAATGAAAATCTCAGGGTTATTCGTTCGGCGTACGAGTTGGGCCAGTTCACCATTACGGACCTTATTAATGAGCAACGCCGACTGGTGGACTCGCAAAGAGATTTCACCGAGGCGTTGGCGGAACAGTATCGAGCCCTTTCAGACCTGCAGGCGGCTATGGGTACGCCGACTAACTAACAGTGAGGAATCGAGGAATGTCAGACAAGATCACGCAAACAGACAATGGCGATGCTTCCACCCATGAGGAGGGAAGCCGTGCGCGCATCGAGGTCGAAACCGTTCAAGCTCGTCGTCCCTCGCGCCGAAATGTCGCGATTATTTCTGCCGTGGCGCTGGTAGCTCTGTTCTCCATTGTCGCGTTGGCAATGTGGTTGCGCAGCGGCTCGGCCGGGACAGAAGTCAACGTCAAGAATGGAGCAGCCGCTGCGAAAAAGGATGAGGGCCAAACTGGAAACAGCGAAGTAAAGCTGTCACCTGAAGCACGTGCCGCAGCCGGTATTGAGATTGAAGGTGTCACCCAGCGACCAGCAGTCGCAATGCTCCGCGTAACCGGGACAGTAGAAACCAATCCACAACAAACTCAACTGGCCACCACGCTCGTATCGGGTCGTGTCGAGCGGGTCAACGTCGTTCTTGGCGACCGCGTGCGCGCCGGCTCAGTGCTGGCCGTTATCTCCAGCCCGGAAGTTGCCGAGATGCACGGCAAGCTGCTCGAAGCTGAGACACGTCTCAGGCTCGCCGAGCGAACTCTTGAGCGCGTGCAGCGCGCGGAAAATCGTGTGGCTGTAATTCAGGCGAAAGCAAAGCTGGATGAAGCGGAAGCAACTCTGAGACGCACGCGCCGGTTGATCGAACTTGGTGCGGGCGCCGGCAAAGATCTGATAGCAGCCGAAGCAGCGCAGAAGACGGCCAAGGCTGAGTATGACTTTCAGAACAACATCTCCCTCAGTCGCGAAGTTCAGCAAGCACAGGCTGAAGCTGAAACAGCTCGAGTTGATTTGCGCCACATCCGGCAGAGTCTGGTCACGCTCGGCGCGCACTTGACTGAAGGCGAACGTGAAAATCCTCGCGAGAATATTTCACTTGTGCGTGTGCACTCGGCAGTCTCCGGCACCATCACCGAGCGACAAGTGAATGTCGGCTCCGGCATTCAAGCCGGTACGCCATTGTTCACTGTCGCCAACATCTCGACTGTCTGGGTGATCGCTAATGTGCCTGAGGCACAGCTTGGCAACCTGCGTGTGGGAACTCCAGCTGAAGTGCGCTCGACCGCGTTGGGTGGTCGAGCAGTACCGGGTCGCGTCAATTACATCGATCCACGTTTGAATGAAGAGACTCGTACAGGTCGCGTGCGGGTCGAGTTAGCAAATCCTGGCGAACGCCTCAAGTCCGGAATGTTTGTCGAGGTCGGATTCCAGGCGGGTACGGGTTCGGCCTCAGGCGAAGAGTTGGTTATTCCTGCCACAGCAGTGCAACGCATCGGCGATCGTTCGGTGGTCTTCATTCCGAAAGACGGTGAAGAAGGAACCTTCATAGTCAGGGATGTCGAGCTTGGAGGCGAAGTGGATGGGTATCACCGGGTTCTCGATGGCTTAAAGCTCGGTGAGAAGGTGGTTACTAAAGGCAGCTTTATTCTCAAGACTCAATTGATGAAGAGTGAATTAGGGGAAGAGTAATGATCAATGGACTGATTCGCTTTGCTGTCTCACAACGGCTCCTTGTCCTCTTGATGGTGGCAATTATGATTGGCGCTGGTCTCTATAGTCTTATGAACCTGCCGATTGACGCGGTGCCAGACGTTACCAACGTTCAAGTACAGGTTTTGACCGCCGCACCCTCGTTGGCGCCACTCGAGATCGAGCGACAGATAACGTTCCCGGTGGAAGTCGCAATGAGTGGACTGCCTGATCTCATAGAGATTCGTTCCGTATCAAAGTTTGGCCTCTCGGCCGTGACAGTAGTGTTCGACGATTCGGTGGACACCTATTTCGCCCGCCAACTTGTGCTCGAACGACTCTCGCAGGCGCGTGAGCAGATCCCTGAGAATATCGGTTCTCCTGAGATGGGTCCTATCTCAACCGGTCTTGGTGAAATCTATCAGTATGAACTCCGGGCCGCGCCGGGCAGTGGATACGACGCGACTTCGCTGCGCACGATTCAGGATTGGAATGTGAGACGACAACTCCTGGGAGTGCCGGGCGTCACTGAGGTGAACAGCTTCGGGGGTTTCGAGAAGCAGTATCAGGTGCGTGTCGATCCAGCCAAGCTCCAATCTTACGGTCTGGGTCTGCGCGACGTGCTGGAAGCGGTAGTCCGCAACAATGCGAACGTCGGCGGGGCCTACATTGAGCACGGCTCCGAACAGTATCTATTGCGAGGCATTGGTCTGGCCGAGTCCGCTGACGATATTTCCAACATCATTGTGAAGACCGGCAAAGAAGGTGTGCCCGTTTTTGTCCGCGATGTGGGCGAGGTCGTCACCGGCGCGACTGTCAGGCAAGGCGCCGTGACTGCAGATGGCCAGGGTGAGATTGTTGCCGGAATAGCAATGATGCTCAAAGGCGAGAACTCGCGAACGGTAGTGGACTCAATAAAGCAACGTGTTGAAAAGATCAAGACTACGCTGCCCAGGGGTGTCGAGCTGATTCCATTTTATGACCGGACGGAATTAGTTAACCGAACCATTTGGACGGTTACAAAGAACCTGATCGAGGGTGCCGTTCTGGTAGTTATTGTGCTGATTCTTCTGTTGGGAAACTGGCGCGGAAGTCTGTTAGTGGCAACTGTAATTCCACTCTCGATGTTGTTCGCCGCGATCTGCATGCGCATCTTTAATGTGTCCGGCAACTTGATGTCGCTCGGTTCACTCGACTTTGGGTTGATTGTCGACGGCGCGGTAATCGTCGTCGAGAACACGGTGCGACGGCGGGCTGAGGCACAACATTCTGGATCTGAAGAGCCGCCGGAACGGACGATTCTCGATGCCTGTCTGGAAGTTGGTCGGCCCGTCGTTTTCGCAGTAGCCATCATCACCATTGTTTATTTACCAATCCTTAGCCTCACGGGTATCGAAGGCAAGATGTTCAAGCCGATGGCGCTCACTGTCGTTTTTGCGTTGCTCGGCGCGCTCATCCTCTCGTTGACGTATGTGCCGGCGGCAATGACTTTCGTTCTGCGTGGGAGGATTGCCGAAAAAGAGAGTTTGTTTATTCGCTATGCCAAGCGCTGGTACGTTCCCGCGTTGGATTTTGTAATGCGAAGGCGACTGCCGACGCTGGCGGTGGTGACTGTAATTGTGCTTGCGAGTTTCGCGCTCTTTCCGTTCCTCGGTGCGGAATTCATTCCCCGACTTGAGGAAGGCTCGCTTGCAATACAGATGCAGCAACTACCTAGCGTGTCGCTGAGTCACTCGGTCGTCTCCGCGACCGCAGTGGAGAAAGTTTTGCGCAGTTTTCCCGAAGTGACAAAAGTAATTTCAAAGACGGGCCGCGCCGAAGTAGCGACAGACCCGATGAGCGTCGATCTTTCAGACATTTATGTGGAACTGAAACCGCCCGCTCAGTGGACCAGCGCGCATACGCGAGAAGAGCTGGTGGAAAAGATGTCGCAGGCATTGGAGAACAAAGCGCCGGGTGCTGTTTATAGTTTCTCCCAGCCAATTGAGCTGCGTGTTGCTGAACTAATCTCCGGCGTGCGCTCTGATATAGCAATCAAGCTTTTCGGCGATGACCTCGATACGCTCACCAGGAAGGCGGACGAGATCGCCCGCGTGGTCATGCGAGTGCGGGGGGCCGAAGACGTAAAAGTCGAAGCCACCTCTGGCTTGCCTCAGCTCCAAATAAAGCCGGATCGGGCCGCGATCGCCCGCTACGGAATCAACGTTGAGGATGTCAACGATCTGGTCGAATCAATTATCGCAGGCAAAGACGCCGGACTTGTTTACGAGGGCGAGCAGCGGTTCAACCTCGTAGTCCGTTTGCACCAGGATGCGAGCCGCGACGTTGAGACGATCAAGAACCTGCTCGTCTCCGCCCCCAATGGCGCCCGTGTTCCGCTCGCACAACTGGCGGAGATCAAACTTGTCGAAGGTCCGGCGCAAATATCTCGCGAAGATACGCGCCGCCGTATCGGAGTTGAACTGAACGTGCGCGGCCGGGACATTAAAAGCTTTGTTGAAGAAGCGGAAAAGAAAATCGCTGCAGACGTCCAGCTTCCATCTGGTTATTACCTAACCTGGGGAGGTCAGTTTGAGAATCTTCAGCGCGCAACCGCGCGTTTGATGATCGTAGTTCCGTTAGCGCTTTTTCTGATCTTCGTGCTGCTGTTCACGACCTTCAACTCGGTGAAGCAAGCTGTTCTCATCTATACCAGCATTCCGCTTGCGGTGGTCGGCGGCGTGCTCGCGCTTTGGCTGCGCGGACTCCCTTTTTCAATTTCGGCGGGCGTGGGGTTTATCGCGCTCTTTGGCGTTGCCGTGCTCGATGGTGTGGTGATGGTTAGTTACATCAATCAGCTTCGCGATCAGGGACGATCCCTGGGACAAGCAGTTAAAGAAGGCGCGTCAGCTCGTTTGCGGCCGATTCTAATGACAGCACTCGTCGCTAGTTTGGGATTTGTCCCAATGGCGATTTCTTCGTCAGCAGGTGCTGAGGTGCAGCGCCCATTAGCTACTGTTGTAATCGGCGGACTCTTGGTTTCTACGGTTCTCAAGCTCTTCGTTCTGCCAATGCTTTACGGCTGGTTTGAGCGAGAGTAAAAGCTTTGCCGCAGATTACGCAGATTTCACTGATTGTTAGTTGTCGCCGGTGAGCATTGACGCTCAATTGGAAGGCTGGCTCGACTGACTGCGATTTCGAATCAGGAAGCCAAAACGTTGTAAGGTTCAAAAACTGAATCAGTGAAATCTGCGTAATCTGCGGCAAAAGTCTGCCACACTTGCAGCAAATTCGTGTGAGGGTCTTAGAACCCTGGTAGATGGGCTTACTGAGTTTCCATGCGCTCCTAAACGCCAGCCACTCATCCATGAGCAATCAAAAGTGCGAATGGAGGGGACGGCTTTCCTGGTGACAAAGTCATGAGCTGCGAGTCAGATTGATCGTTGCGGTCCAGCTATTACATCGTTACGAGTTTGGTGGTATGCTTTGCGGCCAACGCCAAATTCGACCTCATGAGGTAACCCAAATGACTCACTTCGGGAAGATTACCCTGGCTGATGGAACTGCCGGAAAAGACAGCTGGGAAGGATATCAACTCGTCTTCACGGTCACGGTCGAAGCGGACGGTATCAGCAGGTCGATTGATCGATCGATAGCGGTTCGCGCCGACGGCAGCTATTCTTTCGACCCCGGCAACCCGATTCCGAACGACGCTACTCTCGCCGTCGTTTCGCCCACGGGTGAGACGCTGGCGCGCCGGAAATTCTCAACGTTGCTCGACGGCGAGTCGATCGCTCTCAAGCCCTTCCCGGTTGAGCGGCGCAGTCTCGACCTGGTCATCGATACTGTTCCCGATCCTTCGGACAAGCGAATCCGTATTTCTGGCCGCGTCTTTGTTACCTCAGGTGCTTCCGACCACTCGGCCGCCGCAGACCTTGAAGTTAGGATTCTCGGGACTCCGCCCAGCGGCGCTGAGTTCTTCCCGATCTTTTCCGGAGTAACTGATAGAACTGGATATTTCGCCGGCACGGTCCAGCGGCGCCAGCTGGCGGCGGCTTTCGGTGAAACCGGCAGCGGTGCAACGCTCGTCAAGCACCCGATTCAAATTACGCCGGAGAATTGGCTGCCTGAGCCGGTGCTCCTTTTCATCGAAGCTCGGGCGATCGATGAATCCGATTGCGGCTGCACCGCTCTCCCTCCTGCCACTCCCGGCGCGACGGAACTTGCGGTAAATGGAGAAGCGTTTTCTGCCGATCTTGGCGCCGGTTGTCAGGACTTCACGGTTCCAAATCGCACCCTGGAAGAGTTCGACTTCTTCAAGATCGTTCGCACTACCGATCCAACGATTAAGGGACTAACACTTCCGGATACCGTCCGCAATGAACTCGATCTTCCCGAAGTAGCAACGCTGGCCTTTGATCAAGGCACGTTATCAAAGACACTGGGTGCATCGGCACTGGCGATGCAATCCGCGCCGCCACCACTTAAGCAGGACCTCCTGATTTCCTCCGATCTCCGGCGCACGGGTACGCAGTCCGCCGAAGCTGCGCGCGCGATGGCGCGTTTGGCGACGGTGGTAGCGAACCCGGAGTCCGGCGCGTCAGCCACACTTACCGACACGGGAATCGCGGATTACCTGGAGGTCTCCCAACTCGAGGCGTCTGGTGTTCGCAGGGCCGCCGAGTGGAGCAGCTCCATCGAGGAGAAAGCGATTCAGGGCGCCGTCCGCGAAGCAGTGGCAAAAATTCCGCCGGCCGCTTTGAAAGCGGCGCTGGAGGATCCTGATGGATTCACCCCAGAGTCGCTGATGACTCTCGAGCGAAGAGTTTCCGCGCAAGCTTTGACTACGTACCTGAACTGGCGAGCAAGACCGGTTGCCGGACGTGGCGTTCTCAACGAAGACAATCCGGTTGATTGGGATGCTACCCCTGAGTTCTATCAGGCCACTTCCGTTGCTCACGGACACATCCTTCATTTCAAACAGGAGTGGCGCGCCGACGGGTACTCGCTGGGCGAATTAGTCCGCAGCATCCCGCTCGCTCCCGGCCAGAAAAAGCAGATTGCCACGTTGGAATGGAATAGAGCTGACACTACGTCACGAACCGAGGCGACCGACTCATTCGAGGCAGTCAGCGCCACCCTAAGCCGCGACCGCGACATCGATGAGATCGCCAACGTAGCCTTCAGCGAATCGCTCCGCGGCGGTTCTAAAGCGTCGACCTACGCCGGCGGCGGCGGCTTCGGCCTGGCGATTGGACCACTCGTCATCGGCGGCGGCGGTGGCGCAGCTAAAGCCAGCTCAACGGCCTGGAGCGACAATTCTCGCAACCTGTCCGGTCAGACGCTCAATCAACTCCGTGACCGTGTTTCGCAAGGCGCCTCTTCGGTGCGCAACCAACGGTCGACCGTTGTTGAAACCGTCGGTCAGAGCGAACGAGTTACCGCCACTACCGAAGTCATTGCCAATTACAACCGCTGCCATGCGCTAACCATCCAGTACTTCGAGGTGCTCCGTCATTTCGCCGTGCACGAGAGAATCGCCGGCGTACGTGAATGCTTATTCACACCGCTGGAAATGACCACCTTTGACGACGCCAAAGTTCTCCGCTGGCATGACATCCTGCTCAACTCGTGCCGCGACCAGCGTCTCAAGAGTGGCTTTGAAGCAATTCGGCGATTGAATTCACCGGAAGCGCTGCCACCAAATCGGCGCTACGCCGACGATCCAATCGAAGAGATGACCGGCCGCTTGCGCATCCGCATTTCCATTGCTCGGCCCAAGGATCCGACAGATGCCAAGGAGGCGGTGCAGGATACCGAGTGGCGCTTCCTGGGTTGGGTGCTGCGCATCAACCCCGAAGTCATTTACGAACGTTATAAGCGCGATCAGGCCCAGCGCGACCGCATCTTCCGAAACGAGATCGCTCCCGAGATCGCGCAAGCGTTCCTCGAAAGTTTGCGGGTGATGCTCGTAGACCGCGACGGTCGCGAGCACGATAGCGGTTTCGACATCACTGTCGCCTCTCGTTATCTCGAGAATGGAGTGATGGAAATCGAGCTCAACGACAGCGGCGCTGGCCCCAGGCTAACTCGCGCCCAGATCGCCGGCCTGTCGGTTCAGACCGAGTTCGAGTTGCCTGAGTTTTCAAAGGTCGTAGTCGAATCAGCCTCGGGTTCCTACGCGACCGAACGTTTCAGCGGCAGACTTTTCAGCTCTTTGGTAAACGATGACGTTGTCAAAGGCGATCCGGCATTTCTTTCCGCAAGTCAGCTTACGCGCCAGGAAGAGAGAAATCAGCTTGCCGAAATGCGTCGCCTCCGTCGTCGCCTGCTGCGCCACCTGAACGACAATATCGAGTACTACCATCGCGCCATCTGGCTGGGAATGGACGCTAATCGTCGCTACCTGCTGCTAGACGGTTTCGAAGCGCCTCGTTCCGGGGGGCGTTCCGTCGCCTCAGTAGTCGAGAACCGGCTGATTGGGATAGTTGGCAATTGCCTGGTTATGCCCGTAGCCGCCGGTTTCCAACTCGATCCGTTATTGGCTGAAGCACTCCGCGCAGATGAAGATCCGGAAAAAGCACTGGAACGGCTCTATGAAGTCGAGCCGGCGCCCCCGCGCCGATTGAGTGTTCCTACCAAAGGCGTGTTCGCGGAGGCTATGCCCGGCAAATGCAATAGCTGTGAAATTATCGAAGAAGATCGGTTCTGGCGCTGGAAGGATTTTCCGCTGCCTGACTCGCCATCCGCGATCAGTCCGCTCTCGACTGCAAGCCGTTTCGCGGCGCCCGGCAACCTCAGTCCCACGGCGCTGCCCGACGCTCTGGTCAAGTTCCAGACGTTGCCCTCGCTACCCGATCCAACCGGGATGGCTGCCGCGCTCAATTTGCTGGGCCAGGATGTCTTCAAAGATCTCACCGGACTCACCGCTAACCAGAAGAACGCGATGGCCGCGTTGACGACCGCGATGGGGACCAGCGAGGCGTTTGCGGGCGAGGCGTTCAAGCTGGCGATGGCTAAGGACGCCGCGCGCAACCTGGACCGCACGCTGGCGCAAATCAAAGCCGCCAAGAATGCGGATCTGCTTACTGCCGATGAAGCCAGCAAAGCCACTCGTGATGCCATCCTGCGATCAATCGCCGAGACACCCGGCTCTTCTGCTGACGTCGTTACTACTCCGGAAGTGGAAGACGCTATCAAGAAGGCTGCCGAGACCCCGGGCGGTTCAGCCACCATCAAGCGCGAAAAAGGAGAGAAAACTGAGGAGGTCTCGTTCAAGGTGGACGAGAGTGCCTTGAAGATCGGGACCGCTAATGGTCACGTGACGGAATACCCGGTTCAAATTTGGGTGGAAGTGCCTTTAATCGAAGATCTAGTCGACAGTAGTCTCAATTACTCCGACGCGAATCGTGTCGACACTCGCGAGCCTGCTCGCCAACAAGGCGCCGTGCCAGTGAAAAAGGATGGAGTCGATGTTCTGCTCGACAAGATTGGAAGCGCGGAAAAAGCCGGATTTGTGAAATTTGTTAACGGCAAGTTGCAGATCAGGGTGAGTGCTCAGATCGCCTATCCAGCCGACCCGGCTGACAACACGAAGATCCTTAGACCGCAAGGCAAGTCCAAATATGCTTTCGTAGCGATGATTCACGGCCAGTCTGAGGCTTGGGAGTTTAAAACACCATTTGTGGCGGCTGGTAAGATCACCAACATGTCGCTTCCTGTATTTACCGTGAAAGCTTCTGAAACGGGAGACTATCGGGGCTACGGGTATCTTCAGAAGCACCTCGCCCAGCTTACTCGCCCAATCGTATCGATAAGCTTTTCGCAAGCAATGGTTAACCTGCTCGCGAGCGCGAAGTCCGCGTTGCCAACCTACCTGGTGGAAATGCGATCGGAGCTGCTGTTGGCAGCCATCCGTCAGGTAGTTAGCGACGCGGCAAAGAAAGGATCGCTGCTCGGCGATTCGGTGGATTTCAAGTCTAGCGGTCTGATGGGGCACTCGCGCGGCGGCGAGTCCGTGGTAAGGGCGTTTGGGGCACTGCAAGCCAAGTCGATCACCAATTTCGGCGTGACAGCCGTATGCTCACTTGCTCCGAGCGATTTTCGCGGCGCCAGCAAGAGCCACAAGCTTTCGCTGCCGGCAGGATCATTGGTGAACTACCTGGTGGTGTATGGTGGCCTCGATGGCGACGTCACCGGTTGCCGCAGTGTTGGTCAGAACGATACCGGGGGCTCTGGATTCCGACTCTACGATCGTTCAGAGTGCGACAAGGCCATGGTCTTCATCCCACGGGCTACGCATAATCGCTTCAACAGCGTCTTAAAACCCCGGGAAGAAAAGGCGGAGTGGCTTGTCAAAGACGAAGACACCGGGATCATTCTTCCTGGGGTTCCCGACAGGGCCCTGAGCCAATCGACGCACGAGGATCTGGCCAAAGAATTTATCGGCGGATTCTTTGATCTAATCCTGAACGGCAACGCCGCCGAGCAGCCACGCTTTCGAGGGGAGATCACGAGTCCCACGCGCGCTTCGATCTCTCACCAATGGCATTTTGGCAGTGCCACACCGATCGATAATTTTACGAGCGCCACCGCGTCCAACCTTGGCTCCAGGACCCTTCCCGCCGGCGCTAACGTCGCGGTGTTCGCTCCCCTCAAGCCGGCTAATACGAGGGACGTGATGGTGCCCCATAACGATCAGGCGTGTATCCTCGCTACTTCGGGTACGGCAAAGCCGACGATCGTCTACCAGTTCACGAGCCCCGCGCCTACCGTCTGGGAAGCCGTGCGCTTCAGGCTCGGACGCTTGTATCCCTCATTCAAACCGGCCGAACTCACTAGCTTCTTCACTTCGGTTGGAGTCGACGTTACGCAGGTGCGATCCGCGCTCAAAGCAAAACAGGATGCCATCAACTTAGTAGATCCGCCCGACTTTGAAGTGATCTTCGAAGATACCGCCAGCCAATCGGTTCGTGTCGCTAAAGCTGCGATTCTCTCAAATCAGCAAAACGGTTGGGCGCGCCCGGAGGCGAAAGTGGCAATCCTGTTTCAGAGTTCTGCCGGACAAACTGCTGCGATCGCAAGGGACTGCACGCTCATGTCGTTGCAGACATTGCAGATTACCTCGGCCCAAGTGAAAGGCGTCAACCAGTCCCTGCTGCGAAAGATCAGCATCGAATTCAGCGTGCCTGCTGCCTCCACTGAAATCTGGCTCGACAGCATCGACTTCGTCACCTAGGAGAGCAAATGAAGTTCAAACAACTGACCATCCTCAAGGTTCCCGAGGAAATCCAGTCAGCCAGCGGTTTCGCGGTAAGAATCTTTGCGGCAGTCGAGGGGAATCTCTCGACAGGTATCCCTTTGCTGGCCGAACTGGGCGGACAACCCGTTGAGGGATTCGGCGTCGTGCAGTCAATCGAACCGTTGCTCAGCGGCTATTTGAAAACGCCGCCCGAAGTCGGCGACGAACTGGTCATTAAAATCGATGAAGTCGAGATTCCCACCGGACTGATCGTCGCAGAGCCAGTGGACGCTTGAGGAGGTTGAAGCCATGAAGGTGAATGGAAGACTCACGGGCGCCTCTTCAGGCTACTCCGGACACGAAGTCGAAATTCTCGTTCCGGTCCTGGCTACCAGCAGGACAGGTGCTGCACCCAGGAAGGTCGTGCCCACTTTCTTGCGGGTGCCGGTATCCGATGACGGCAAGTTCAGCTTTGAGGTAGAGACGGGTACCAAGCTGGGCGGGCCGTTGGAGATCACAGTTCGCGCTCCATCCGGCGAACGACTCGCCTTCGCCACCCAAGCGACGCTTTCGAATTTCTCGATCAAGGCGCCGCCGCGAACTGCGTTGGAGGTAGCGCCGCAGACTGAAGTTACTGATCCCGCGCTCGGACCTCTCAGGATTCGCATCACCCTGCATGACCAAACGGAACAGAATCGCGCCGCCAATCAACTGGTTTCTGTCTGGGGTGAGCTCGCGGACGCCGGCGACGACGATCCAATTCAGAATGTGTTGGGCGCAGCGTACGCGGATGTGCGCGGACTTGCTGTAGTTGAGATCCCGCGAGCGGCTTACGATTTGTTGGAAATAGAAGTGCCGGGACATCGGGAAGTCAACAAACGCTTCCCGCTCCAACGATCCGATGAGGGACTCCCCGTCGAATCGGTTGAGTTGCGGGTTGATCTTGCGCCGCCTCCAGGCACAACCGAAGAAGAGTGCGATTGCAATGAGACAACGCCGCCGCGAACTCCCGACCACGATGATTTGGTCGGCTCCGGTGTGTTCGCGGCCGATCCGGTCGCCGGCGGTTGCGTGAGTCTCGCCGTGCCGAATCGGACCATCGAGGAGTACAGTTTTCAATCCCTGGTCCGTACTACCGATCCCAATCTCTTCGGCGTCAAGCGGCCTCGACCGTTGCCTCTGCCGTTATCACAGACCGCGCTGACCATGGCGGCTGAATTGGCGTACGGCGTCAACGCCCTTGATTCAAAACTGGCGCAATCCGCGACCGTCACGGTAGGGACGCAGCCAAGCTCGCGCTCCGCAGCTGTTTTGCGCAATGGTGAGGAGGCGCTGGACAAACTGCGACTCGAGAGTAACCGGTATCGTTCCACTGGTCTTGCCAACGCGCGGGCCTGGCGAGAGACCGTTCCCAAGGAAAAAGTTTTGAGTGCGATTCTGGAACGCGCCTCATCTTTGTCGGAAGAAACGCTCCGGCAAGCCCTGGCGGATCCCGACGGCTTCACACCGCTGGCCCTGATGACGGCCGAGCGTTATGGCGCTCTCCAACAGCTCGAGCAAAAAGTTTCAGAGGTTAATCCCGCCAAAGGGAGAACTCCCATCGCTACCGGCAACTTGCCTCAATGGGACGCGCAGCCCAAAACTTATCAGGCTGCAACTATTGCGCACGGACACTTGCTCGAATGGCGGCAGGTCTGGCGCGCGGACGGGTACTCACTTGGAGATCTGCTCTATTCACTGCCGCTTGCGCCTGGCCAGAAACGTCAGGTCGTAATGGTCGACTGGAACCGGTTCGAGACTGGCGTGCGCACCGAATCGCGAACAGTCGCCGAATCCTTCAGTGCGGATCTAAGCCGCGACCGCGATGTTGCTGAGATTGTGAACTCGACGATCACGGAAAGCATACGCGCCGGATCGAGCACCCGCACCTGGGGCGGCGGCGGCGGGATTGGATTGGGCATTCCGTTTTCGGGAGGTTTCTTTGGGCTCGGAGTTGCCGGCGGTGGCGGCGGTTCCGAAGGCGACGCCTGGCAAAATTCTGCCCGCTCCCTGAGTGCTTCGGCGGGCCAGAATATTTCCGACCGTACGCAGCAAGCCGCGACCGCGGTGCGCAGCCAACGCGCCACGGTGGTCACCAGCCGCCAGCAAAATGAATCGGTCTCGGTTACCGCAGAAGTCGTCGCGAACTATAACCACTGTCATTCGATGACCGTCGAGTACTTTGAAGTACTCAAGCACTACCGCGTGGATCTCGAATTGGCTGCGGTTCGTGAATGCCTTTTCATCCCGCTGCAGATGACGCGCTTCGACGAGATGAAGGCGCTGCGCTGGCGTGATCCGCTCTCGCAATTTCTTCGCAACGACAATCTGGCGGGCGGGTTTGACGCTATCGAGCGCATCCTGACCTCGTATGTCGACAGCGATCTGCCACTAGCTCGTTATGCTGACGAGGCCGTCACCGAGCTGTGGGGCGAATTACGTGTGGAGCTGAATATCCGGCGGCCACGCGAGCCTCGCGAGGACGAAGATATCAACGATTACCTGAACAGAAACTGGAACGTCTGGAACATCTTATTCGGCTCCGGCTCCGCGGCCCGAGCTTATGACCAAAGTATTCGCGAGCGCGCCCTGGCCGATAAGATCTTCGCGGATGAATTGGCGCCCCGCGTGGCCAGGACGTTCGCCGATACGCTGCAGCTGGACCTCTGGATCGATGTGAATGGGACTCCCGAATTTGTTCCCGTCGGCGCGGACTTTACCATGGTCTCGGATTATCGCCCCGGACGTGAACATCTGATTGCGTTCCGGTGTGTACTCCCGGCGAGCCAGCAATTCTCGCGGGCCCGCATCAAGGGCCTGCGCTTTACGACCACGCTCGGTGAGATTACTCCTGGTTCGCGCAGCATTCTTCGCTATGTTCACGTGAGCTATCGGAATCGCTTCAGAAGCCTGCCGTTGCTTTCACCGCGCCGGCTTCGGGACGAGATAAAGGCGGGCGATGCCGTGTTTCTCGCAAGCTACGCGTTGTCAAAAGCCGAGGAGTTGAATCCGCGCCAGGAAGACTTGCGCCTGCGCGACCGGCTCCTGAAACATCTGAATGAACACGTTGAGCATTATCATCAGGTGATCTGGTGGCTGATGGATCCCGGTCGCCGCTTCATGTTGCTGGACGGATTTATCGCGCCTGAATCCGGCGGACGCTCGGTGGCTTCAGTCACGGAAAACCAGCTCATCAGCATCGTGGGGAACTCGCTGGTGATGCCCGTTGCTTCAGGGTACGCATTGGATCCGATTGCAAAAAATGCCGACGACCCGGAAAAGCCCGTCGACTTGAAGGAGGCTTACCGCCCCGCCATCCCCTTTCCGCCGAAGCGAATCAGTGTGCCGACTCGCGGTGTACATGCTGAAGCGATTCTCGGGGAATGTAACAGTTGCGAGATCGTCGATAACAAACGCTTCTGGGACTGGGCGACCGAGCCGATCGAAGAAGAGCCGACACCCATTCAGGAAACTTCCACCGATACGCGCCGTCAGACGCCGCTCGATACCCAGCTGACTCCGTTCTCGGCGCCGATTGTGGGAATTCAAAATGCGCCCGAAGCGCCGGCGCCAACTTCGCTGGGCGAGTTTACTAAGCTGCTCGCCCAAAAAGATCTGTTCAAGGATGTCACCGGACTCGAGCAGAATCAGGCTAACGCGTTGGGGGCGTTCCAAAGAGCCATGCAAACCGCGAACTTCTTCGGCAAAATGGCCGCCAGCGGGGCGAAAGCCTCATTCGCCAATCGCCAGAGCGAGAACGTGATGAAGAAAGTTAACGCCGCGGTAAAAGATGGGGACATGAGCAAGGAGGACGCCAAGACCGTCATCGGCAAGCTGTTCGGTGTGATGAATGGCGACACCGGCGAAAGCGATAAGCCGCTGACCGGCGAGCCGGCTGTGAAGGAAGCGCTCAACAAGGTTGTCAAAGGCTCTGGTGAGATGAGCGCTTCCCAAAATACCGGCGATGGTTCACAGAGCGTCGAGGCGAAGTTTGGCGCTGACGGCGCGAATGCGAAGTCGATCGACGTTCAAATCGACGGCGTGCCGCCCGTAGATCAAGTGAAGTCCCAGGGTTGTTGGGCCGCGGCGCTCACAATGCTGGTTTCTTTTCAGCGCAAGCAATCGATCACGATTGAAACGGTCCTGGCCGAAGTCGGTTCACCCTATCCGGAGAAGTACCAGACAAACACGGGCCTTAAGCCCTCCGAGATCGCGCCGCTAAAAGAAGCTTTCCATTTGCGCGATGCGAGCATGGGAGCGATTACACCCGAATCACTGGCCCGGCGACTGTCTGAGCGTGGACCTTTATGGATTGTCGTCGACAAAAATCCGTCCCAGGATTTCTCCGCACATGCCCGAGTTATCACGGGAATAAAAGGGGACCTGGTCCGCTTCATCGATCCGGACGGGGGTGTCGAAGACACAGAGGAATTCACGATCCTGGTCCGTCAACTCAAAGAGCTCAGCGATGGCGTGCGCAGCGCGTTTGGGGGATACGCACCTCTGATCCTATCTGTTTAAAGCTCCCATCGGCTGGTTGATTTCTTAAGCCAACAAGAAATAGGGTAGTGCCCTAATTTGGAGTGCGCCAACCTGTCGGCGCTTTCGTCGCTGCGACCTGTCGCAGCAAGCCTATTAGCAAACCTGCGGCGTCGAGCCGCCGCGGGCGAAAGCGATGACAGGTCATCGCACTCCAAATTGGGGCGCTACCCGCGTTGAACTAATGGCAGCTATTTAACAACCACGCCGATGTTGGCGATCGTAGCGGTTTTGCTCATCGAAGGTACGGCGCAAACGTAAAGCACGATACCCGACACCGGAGCGCGCGCTTCAAACATTACCTTGCCAAGATAATCGGTGACGTAGCCGAGCTTCATCCCTTGCTCAACATAAGTTCCGCGTCGCACGAGTGGATAGAACATACCGGTTTGCTCGCTCGCCACCGTTACGATTTTTTCGATCCAGACCGGATGCTCGATAACGTTTGGCTCGCCCGCCAACATCTTCAGGTAGCGCATCACGTTCAGACAGCCATTAACTAAAGCGCTCACATCATCAGTCTCGACTGTGCCGGCGTATCCGGCTTCAGCGGTGATGGATGGTTTGCCGCGCGTCGTAGCAGTGTTCTCCAGGTAACGCGAAGCCTGCGGATCTTTCGACCGGTCCGTGGAGATGATGATGTGATCAAGACCGAAAGCGAGGACCATCTCCTTCGAAATCTGATCCTGCTTTTCGTTGCCGGTTTTGGTCCAGTAGCTGTAAGGCCGCAAGCTTTCGTCCAGATCGCCGCCGTGCAGATCGATCAGATGGTCGCATTGCTCTACTACTTGTTTGGTGATGATGTATGACGCGCGCTCAGTCTGCGTGCCGTCCATCTTGCCGGGATAAAAACGGTTCATACTTTTCTTATCAACCGGATTAACGTGCGGCACTTTCTGCTCGAACGACGGGATATTAATTAAGGGGACAATGATCACCGTGCCCGCGAGGTCTGCCGGGTTGAGCGTTCCGATTAATTTCTCGAGCGCGATGATCGAAGCATACTCGGTGCCGTGCGCACCGGAGACGAGTGCGAGCACCGGTCCTGGCTTGGCGCCATGAAAGACAGCGACGGGAATACTCAGTCCCGCGTCGCTGCCGGCCGGCACTTCGATCGTGCCCGTAGCTTTTTGCCCGCGAGCCGCCGTTGCCGTTCCGACTTTGAACGTCGCCCGGTCCGTTGTCTGAGCGACTGTCTGCGCGACGGCAGTCAAGCTAATGAAAATCATTGCGAGCGTGGGGGTCGTGATGTTGGGTCTTTTCATTGGATGTCTCCGAATGGTCCGCTCAATAATTTGAAGAGGCAAATTTGAAGCGGCAAGCTGCCGCACAGTGCGGAAAGGCTATGTCTTTCCGCGGTCAGCCGCAAGACGCGCCGATGTTCACTTTCGGTCTGGGTTTCGATATGTAATTGCGGACGGATACGCTTACAGAGAACACCGAGAGTGTCAAGATAGAAGATCGTGAAGCTGCCCTCGATGCCGAGGACGATGTGGCGATGCAGTTTGGGTCAGGCCAGCTTTGCACGAGAAGTCTTAAATCCCACCTGCGGCAGCTGGTGGATACTTCAGGTCCAGCCTACCAATGATTGATGTCGTTGTTTACTGAATCCCACCTGCGGGAGCAGGTGGATAGTTCAAGTTCGACCTACTAAGAGAGGTTAGGATTGGTCCTTTGAATCCCCTCAGCGGCAGCTGAGGGATGTTTCAAATGCAGCCTCGCTCGCAAGTTTTCAACGGGAATAGGCAGGCTTTGAACCCATCCACCTGCTCCCGCAGGTGGGAAACGACATCAAACATTGGTAGGCTGGACCTGAACTAACCACCAGCTGCCGCAGGTGGGATTTAAGACTTTTCGGGCAAAGCTGGTCAGACCCTCACTGTAATTCTCGACGGGCGGCGTCAAGCTGTTCTTGTTACATCTCGACGAGGCGTTGGATAGTAGGGATTGGTGACCGCAATTGTCAGGGCCTATCTGCATCCAGAGGAGTCACTTCGCTATTCATAGCGCAGGGCCTCGAGCGGATCTACTTGTGCGGCTCTCCGTGCCGGCAGCCAGCAAGCAGCTAATGCCACCAACGTCAACAGCGCCGCAATCGCAAGGAAAGTCAGCGGGTCAGTACTGCTCACCTGATAAAGCTGCTCGGACATTTGGCGCTGCCAGCTACTATTCGCGAAATATTGACTGGCCAAAAAGCGTTGCAATGCGTAACCGCCCAAGGCGCCAATGGCCAGGCCTGCCAGCACCAACTTCATCCCTTGCCAGATCACCAGTCGCAGGATGTTGGCAACTTGCGCGCCCAGCGCCATCCGTATTCCGATCTCGTTGGTGCGTTGCGTGACCGAGTAGGCCAACACGCCCGAAAGCCCGATGGCCGCGAGCAAGAGCGCTAAGCCGCCAAAGAAACTCAAGAGCCGCGCGGACATCCGTTCCTGTCCCAACGTGGCCTGTGCGCGCGCCGTTTGCGAGCTGACTTGCGTGACCGGCAGATTGCCGTCGAGTTCGCGCACGACTTGACGCACCGTAGTCGCGAGCGCGGTCGGATCGCCCGCTGTACGAACGGCGAAATACATCTCGCCGATGTTGTCGCCTTCCTGTTGCCACGGCATGTAGATCAGCGGCTTGAGCTCTTCGCGCTGGCTCATGTATTTGGTATCGGCGACGACGCCGACAATCTCGACTTCCTGTTTGCCGTCAATAACCGTTACGTGCTTGCCAAGTACCTCATCGTTGGGGAAGAACTGACGCCCGAAGGTTTGATTGACAATGGCTACTTTAGGCGCCCGCTGGTCATCTTGCGCGGTGAAGCTGCGTCCACGCAGCAAGGGGATTTCCATCGTCGCAAAATAATTCTCGCGCACCGCCTGCCGGTTGGTGATGTGCTTCTCGCCGGCAGTCATTTCCGTCTCGCCCGGCAGCAAGATGTCAAAGAACCAATTATCGTTCGCAATGAGCGCGACCTTCCCAAACGTCGCCGCGCGCGCGCCGGGCAGACGATCCAGTCGCGCGAAGAGCTGCTGATAGAACCGCAACAGCTGTTCATCCTTGTAGCCACTCTGCTCCGGCTGCAAGGTGAAGAGCAGCAGGTTCTCTTGATTGAAGCCAAGGTTGACACGTTGCAGATTGTAGAGCGTGCGGATAAACAGACCGGCGCCGACTAATAAGAGCAACGAGAGCGCGACCTGCGCGACGATCAGCCCTTTGCTGAGCCGCGAAACCCCGCCTGTCGTGCGCCGGCTCTGTTTGAGAGAGGTCGCCAAATCCAACCCGGTCGCGCGCCACGCCGGCGCTAAGCCGAACAGCACGCCGGTCAAGAGCGATACAGCCACCGTGAACGCGAGCACTCGCCAATTGAGACTGAGGTCAACCTCGCTTGGTAGGATACCCGTGTTTTTGTCGGTCAACGCCACGAGTGCGCGCTTGCCCCAGAGGGCGAAGAGCACACCGACTGCGCCGCCCAACGCCGCGAGCAACACACTCTCAGTCAGTAGTTGGCGCACCAGACGCCAGCGCCCCGCGCCGACCGCGAGCCGTACGTTGATCTCAGCGCCGCGCAGCGCTGCTCGCGCCAGCAGCAGGTTTGCCACGTTGGCGCAGGCAATCAGCAGCACGAGCGCTACGACGATAAACAAACCGTAGATCGCGGTTGAATACCCTCTGCGCATATCAAGCATCCCACGGCTGCCGGATTCCGCGATTAAGCGGGGGTAATCTTTGGGCTCGAGTTGCGCTGGTTGATTCGCTTTGCGCGGCGGCGGCATGAGCTCCAACGCGGCGGCTTGAAAAGCTCCGTTCAAGCTGTCGCGCGCTTGCTCATTGGTCGCGCCCGGTTTGAGTCGCCCCATCAAATTCAGCCACCAGACGCCAGGCCTTTTCGCAGTGCTCAATCTGCTGTTTTCACCCTGCAGCAACGGCTCTGAGGCAAGCGGGATCGCGATGGCGGGATGAAAATCCACTTGGGTTACGTCGGTGAAGGCAGGTGACGTGACACCGATGATGGTGAATGACTGCTTGTTGAGTTTGAGCGGCCGGCCAATCACGGCGGGATCGGCGCCGAAGCGCTCCTGCCAAAACTGATGGCTGAGGACGACCACTGGCGTTGCGCCTGGCTTGTCATCTTCGACCGTGATCGCGCGTCCCAAACTCGGTTGAACTTTCAGCCCCGCGTAGTAGCCGCCTGACACGGCTTGCCCACTGATCAATTCTGCTTGCTGGTCCACCACTGCGGTCAATTCACGTATCGGGGCGAAGGCAAAGAGGTCGCTCAGCGGGCCATCCGGCGCCGCGGCGTTCATCCTTTCGAAGACCTCGTAGCGAAACAGCGACAGCGTCTTCAGGTCCGGTGGACCTGGCACGTGCGAGGTACCGCTCATCCCACTGGTCCTGAATGGGCGTCCGGCTTGCCATTCAAATAGCACCAGGCGCTCCGGATCGGCAACCGGCAAGGTCTTCAGCAGCACGGCATCCACTACGCTGAACAACGCCGTGTTGGCGCCGATGCCCAGTGCGAGCGAAAGCACGGCGACCATCGTGAAGCCTTTGCTCTTGATTAGCATTCGTGCCCCGAAGCGCAAGTCTCGCCACAGATCTCGGAAGAGGTTTATCCTCGTGGCTCCACTTGCTCCAAATTCCAGCGGTTCACGGCTGACCGGTCGTTCGATCTTATTAAGTTCCTGCGCTAACAGGTCGCTCTCATTCAACTGGGCCAGCGTCTTGAGCCTGGCATCTGCTTCCGTAATTCCTCCGGTTAGCAATTCCTCGTAGCAATCCTCAAGGTACTGCGTCAGCTCATCGACGATCTCGGCCTCGCGCGTGGGCGCCAATCGCAACCCGGCCAGTCGTTCACTAATCTCTTTCTTCCAGTCAGGCATGATTCGTCACCTCACGCTGGATTAATCCCCGCCACAAGATCAAGCGCGGCGACAAAGTCTTTCCACGTGCGCCGCTGTTCCGCCAGGATCTTTCGACCTGATATGGTCAATGTGTAATACCTGCGCCGGCGTTCGCCCGCTTTTTCTACCCAACGGCCCTTAATCAAGCCGCGTTTCTCCAGACGCGCAAGCAGTGGATAGAGCGACGCAATGTGAAATTGCAACACACCCTGGGAGCGCTGCTCGATTAACTTCCCAATCTCATAGCCGTGGCGGGGCCGATCCTCCACCATGGCCATGATCAGCATTTCCGTGCTGCCTCTTTTGAGATCCCTATCAAGCATACAAGCCGTCTCCATATATGGCTGCGCCATATATACGCCGAATGGAAGCTCAAATCAAGATCTTTATGAGTCTGATTAGACTCAATACGGTTCTAAGAGGCGCCTCAGCGATAATCCGAATACTCGATTGCCATCATTGATAAATTACGCTCTCTTTCGCATGGTGCTCGCTTCTTGAGGTAGAATGTCGACCAATCAGAACGTCCACGTTGAGCCTTCATTACTCAGACCAGATGGCAAACACCAGTCACGTTGAGCTCATTAAGAAAGGGTCGGTGATCTGGAACGCATGGCGCGACGCAAATCCTGACGTAATGCCGGATCTCAGCGGCGCAGACCTCCTCTACCTGGAACTTGCCAGGGCAGACCTCAGCAAAGCAAACCTGGGCAGTGTAGACTTCAGCTATGCAAATCTGATCGGCTCAAACTTCAGTAATTCAAATGTCAGCGGAGCGGTTTTTGTCGGAGCAAACCTCGATGGAGCGGACTTCACGGGAGCAGATGGCAGCGATGCGGATTTCAGCAAAGCTAATCTCACTCGCGCATATCTAAACAGCGGACGCTTTGGTAATGCGTATCTCGCCGATGCATTCCTCAATCAGGCCAACCTCACGGATGCGGATCTCAATGGAGCAGTCCTCCGTGGTGCGCGGCTGGACGGCGCAAATCTCAGCGAGGCCGATCTCACGGAGGCTGATCTTCGTAGATCAAACTTAAGCGGTGCGAACCTGAGTGAGGCATTTCTTTACGGGGCAAACCTAAATGAAGTAGATCTAACGGAAGCGGACTTCACCCAAGCGAGGATTGGGGCAACAACATTCGGTGATACTAACCTGAGTACCGCCAAAGGACTCGATACCGTAGAGCATTTTTCTCCTTCCACAATTGGCATTGACACGCTGTTCAAATCTGACGGCAAGATACCGGATGCATTTCTTCGTGGGGCCGGAGTGCCGGAAGACTTCATCACTTTCGTACCTTCGTTAGTTGGGCGGGCGATTGAGTTTTACTCATGCTTCATTAGCTACAGCCATCAAGATGAGGGGTTTTCCCGACGCTTACATTCGCGAATGCGAAGCGAAAATCTTCGTGTTTGGTACGCACCTGAGGACTTGAAGGGTGGCAGAAAACTTCACGAAGAGATCTTTCGCGCAATTCAGGTGCACGACAAGCTACTCCTGGTTCTTTCCGAGGACAGCATGAAAAGCGAATGGGTTATTACCGAAATTCGCAGGGCCGGGAGAGTCGAGCGAGAAGAGAATCGACGCAAGTTATTTCCCATCCGGCTCGTTGATTTTGAAGCCATTCAAAAGTGGGAATGCTTTGATGCTGATAGCCACAAAGACCTTGCTGCTGAGTTGCGCGAGTATTACATACCGGACTTTTCGACCTGGAAAGACCACGACGCCTTCGAGCGAGAGTTTGCGAAGCTATTGTCCGCTCTGAAAGCTGAACAAGTTGAAGGTTGAGGTACTGGCGTTCCTACAGGGTCGAACCCCGACTCCTCGGGGTCGCTGCCGTGAAAGAGACGCGCTTTAGGATAATACTAAAGAAACTGCTTCTTTGAATTTCATCTCAATCCGTTTTCAGAGTCTGATCGAGTTTACGGATAAACATGACAAAGTCAGTGCCAATGGCCTGGCACACCTCACGTAGTTCCAGTATGTCCAACCTCCGCTCTCCGCTTTCGTACTTTGAGACGAAGGTTTGATCGCGGGCGAGACGAGTTGCAAGGTCGCTCTGAGTCAATCCGGCATCGACTCTTACGCTGCGCAATAAGACGAGTAGCTTCTTTTGCTGGTCAAGGAGAATATTCTTTTTCACCGACCACGTTATATGTGGAACTTGACCGATATGCGAAATCGCATATCGTTAACGCTCCTAATGCAGTTGCGCCAAGTGATATGCGAATCGCAAACGAAAAAGGATAAGGCTCTTAATCATGTAACCGCCGGCTCGATTGACAGGAGAGCAATATGCCCAAGTTCAGTTATCGCAAAAGACTGTTTCTAGCTCCTGTTTCAACCGGCCACACGTCGCACATATTTGCTGAGGCGGAATCGACCAGAGGCGGAGTGTACAAGTGGGGGCATTACATGTTGACGATCGCGGATTGTCGTCGCCGCGTTGAACTCGAATTCTTCCTCGGGACCGCCCGCGCAAGACGTGCGAGTTTGGCGAGAATTGATTTGCTGATTAAGCACTTGGACCAGTTTCGGACGGCGCTGCCAGATGAGGTTGGTCTGATCGAACAATATGATGCAAAGCAGAAGGCCAAGCCTCAAAAGTCAAACAAAGCCTTAAGGCGGAGAACAGTTTCAGGTGAACGAATAAACGAGAGAACCGCATCGGCGAGCATTTGAAAAAGCCCTGGCCGCATTTCCAGCACCAAAGCCGAGACTGCCGGCGTGCAGTTTCCCCGCTCCGCCGCGGTTAACCGCCCTGACTTAATGACGAATTGTCGAGCACAGGAGATTAACCTCGATTCTTAATTGCTTCCTGAAACTGAGCTTCGTACTGAGTAACGGTGCTGATCAGGCTTGCATCATCCTTGAACTTTGTCTTCATGAGCTCAAAGATTTCCCGACCGCGTGGATCGGCGAGTTTGGTTATGAGGACTACGTTGTTGAAAATTCCGCTCAGGTCGTTTTCAGCCATTGATCTCTTGAAGCGTTCAAGCAGAAGCGGATATGCAGCTTGCCGCTTTCCCAGTGATGCAATCGTGTCGACTGCAAAGACACGAAAGTCCCAGACCGGCGGAACCGGCAGCCTCCAGCGATGCAGCTTCGTGTCAGCCAGAGCCTTGTAAGCGATGTTGAATCCGCGCGGATCGCCCAGATGTTTCAGTCCCACCAGGGCGCTAATCAAGCTTTGATTTTTCCAGGACGGTTTGTCTACCAATTTAGCGAGAGCTTGAAACGCCTTGGGACTTTTGCTTCGGCCCAAAGCAGTGGCGGCTGCATTGATTACCCGATCGCTCTCGTCGTCAAAGAAGCTGAGATACAGGTCGGCGTATTGCGAGTCTCCCGTCATCCCCAGGAAGTTGATTGCGGCGGCGCGATTCCAGGACTTCTGGTTTCTGATCACAGCCAGCAACATCGCGATCGTCGCGTCATCCAACCTGGCCGGGCCCGGTGCGGAAGCCTGGACCAGCAAACCCTGAAGCAGCCCGAGTGCTGACTGCCGCAGACGCCAATAATTGTTACTAAGAATGCTCTTGCGAAATCCGTCAACGATTCGGGCCTTGTCGCTCGTCGAGGTTCTGTCCTCTTTTGCAATCCTAACCAGCTCATTCATAGCCCCGCGCTTGCCCAGCACATCTCGATCGTTCTCAAGTTGATATAGAAGTTCGTCGAGTGACTTTTCAAATTTAAGCTCCTTGATCCAGGAGCTCTCGTAGTCAAAGTTAACCAGCTTCGGCTGCGTCTCGATGGCAAAGACAAAAACGTTCTCGGCTTTCGGCAGGAGCCGAACGGTCTCCAGGTGATTGTCTATTTCGATTTCAACCTTGCCCTCGAAGAACTCGACCTGTGGGTATTCATCATTCGGATCCAGCTTCTGGTTTTGCTTTACCGTGATTGTCAGTTGTTTCGATGCATCGTCGTATTTTTTGCTTACCTCAAATACCGGATGGCCCATTCGATAGAGCCACTGATCAAAGAACCAATCCATCGATTGGCCCGTAGCTTCGGTAATCGCCTTGCTGAAATCCGCAGTCGATACAGACTTGCCGGCGTTCGACTTAAGGTAGTGACGAATTGTTTTCCACCAATTGTCCTCGCCCAGATGCTTCCGCAGCATGTGTAACACCAGCGCGCCGCGGGTATAGGAATAATTGTCGCCCGTGAATTCGGTGGCGTCAGCATAGTTGCTGGTAACAATGGGATGCCGAACTCCGGAATTCCAATCAGCCAGGTAGGTGGCTTGATCACCCAGGATTTGCCACAAGAGAAACTCGTCATGTCCGTTCTTGTGCTCGTTGAAGAGGCCGTCAAAGTAATGCGCGAAGCCTCTATTCAGCCAGACGTGGGACCAGTCCCCAGCTGCTAAATAGTTTCCGAACCATTGATGCGCAAGCGTCTCTCCTTCCAGTCCATCCCAAAGATAGAAATACTCGGCGTGAATCCGATCGTCATCGATCATGTTCTCGCTTTGCACGGCTAGCGTATTGGCGCCGAAGCCCCAGGGAAGGTCCTGAACAAACACCTGTGAATAGCTCTGGTACGGATAACGCGCGCCTGTAACTTCAGAATAGAACCTGATCATGTCCGGTAAACGCACCACCGTCGCTGCGACCGCATCTCTTTCATTTCGATAACCAAAATTGTGAAGCTTTATCCCGTCGTAACTCTGTTGCACTTCAACGTATTCACCGATCACCACGGAAGTCAGATGATTCGCGTAAGACCTTTCGGCGACCCAATGAAACGTCCGCGTTCCGTCCGAATTCTCTTTGGTTGTTAGCAGCTGACCGTTTGAAAGAGCGGTTAGTTGTTTATCGACAGTCAACCGAATGTCAGTTGTGCGCAGATCCCCGGGTGCGTCATGTCCGGGGAACCAATAACGATTCGCTTCAGGATCGCCGTTCGACCAGATCTCTTTCGGTCTGAGGGGATCATTTGAGGTTGGTCCAAAGAACCGCAACCCTTTTCCATTGCTGCCGTTGAGATTTGCAGTATCGGTAAGGTTGACCCAATTGGTCCCGTAATTGATCTTGATCGTGACGTCCTTATTCGGAGCGTAAGCACGATTGAGCGCGATGATCAGATTGTCATTTTTGTCGCTTCCGTCGTACTCGAAACCTAGGGTCTCGTTTTCTAAAGTGATCGAGTTAATGGTCAAGTGAGCAGCATCCAGCGTTATTTTCGTGATGGCCTCTAACGGCGCAAAGGTGATTGAGGCGACGCCAAAAGCCTGTTTTCTGGTCCAATCGAAACGTAGATCCAGCGCCAGATGCTTAACGTCGATCTTTCGCGAACAGATCGGCTTAGGCGGCGCCGGTTTTTTCTTTTCGACGACGGGAGATTGTGAAGCAAGCTGCGGTTTGATCGGCGCCCCTGAAACCACACTTGCTGCGGCGATCAGTGATAGAAAAAGGACGCTCGCAAGCCTTCGCGTTGAATTCATAAGACTCCTCTAAAGAATTTCTCGTTGGCAGCCCGATTTTCACAGGCTCACTGGGGATTGGATCTGCTGCGGTTACAGGACGAGAAGCGGCAGGTACTTTTCTTCAATGATTCTTAAGTGATGCTTTTGATGGCCCACAATCGCAAATCCATAAGCCAACGCCGACATTTGATTGCCGTTGATTACCAACGATCGCAGCTCCGCTTCGTCGTCAAATGATTCAAACAACCCGCCGGTAACTCTCCGTAGGAGCTTCAACTCGTTGACTATTCTTTCGAGACTGCGACCCTTTGTACTTACGTTTGCGGCAAACAGATCCTGATCAAAACCCGGCAGCTCGGTCTTGTCGTTCCGGCCTATTCGTAGGGCTCGATAGGAAAGGACATGCTCGGCGTCAATCAAGTGCTGAAAGATTTCCTTTATCGTCCACTTATGATCTGCGTAAGTGACATCTTCCAGCTGTTTGAGTTTCTCGAGCGGCAGGTTTTCAAGTTCAGTCACTGATTGGTTCAGCGCGTCGAGAATTTCGACGTCGTCTACGCGGTCGATGTAACGGTCAAAGTAACAAGGCGGTTGGTCGATATCCGACTTCCACATGCGGCATGGCCTCCAATTGCTTTACTTAATGCGGATATTAGTTTGACGAAGTGTAGGAGAATAGAACCGGCTTAACGTCGGCGAGAGGCTTACGTGATGACTATCTTGCGATATGCCTTGGGAGTAACTTTGACAAACTCTTTGAAGCAACGAATAAAGTGACTCTGATCGGCAAAGCCGCAGGCCGCGGCAATTTCAGTCAAACTGGGTTTCCGATTACGAAGCATAGCTAAGGCTTTTTCAACCTTGATCCTTCGGATGTATTCGCTGAAGCCACAGCGGAAGTATCGCGAGAAATCTCGCGAGAGGTGGGCAGGGTGAAGTCCAAGCTGGTCGGACAAGTCTTTCAACGAATGTTTTTGATCGAAACTGTCATGCAGGATCTCTTCTATTCTCATTACCCAGACCGGCTTGTTTGAAGCCGCGGCGGTTTCCACCCCACGCATGGTTTCGAATGCCTGCAGCAGGAGAGCGTCGATTGTCAGACTCGAGCTGTTGTCCAACACCTTTGCTTCGCGGTAGATGCGATAAAAGAACAATCTGACTTTCGGGTTAAGCACGTTAGAACTGCCGGGCATTTGCTCCGGATCAATTTCAGCTCGGCGGCACCAGTCGAGTGTTAGCTCAAGTTGAAAATGGCGCGAGAGTCCACCAGCTTTGGCGTTGCAATGAGGGTCGTGATGATTATGAAAGAGCAGAGTGTCCGTCGAACAATCTATGACGCCGCGCTTGTTAATCTCGCGACAATTTCCCGCGGTGACCAGGGCGAAATAGGGATGCTCGTGATAATGCCAATCGATAAACTTGTAGTCATATTCCGTTTCGCTGGCGGTGATCCCATCGAGCGAAATCGTTCGCAGCATCTGTCCCTGAAATTGGCTCATCTTCGGCTGATTCATGGTCCCACATTTCTTAAGCCGCAATAACTCGGAACGCGCATTGTGTTCCGTTCGATTACTTTGACCTTGAGAGCAGACCTAGAGTACTCCATCCTGCCAGCCAGGCTAAGAGGCCTCAGGAATTCGCCTGTCGAGATTAAAAACATTTAGCGGCCGAAAATAGAATGGATTTAACGTCTGCCTCAAATGCCCGGATGTTCGCTTGCGGGCGCCGATCCCGTACGTAGTTCATTCTCGGCCGCAGATGAACACGGAGTAATGCAGATCTGAAATTCGGATTCATCCAGATCCCTTATATCCGCGTTCATCTGTGGCCTAAAATCTAAATCGTTCCAAACCGTACGACTCCGGGTACGCTATGTTCCTACCTACCTCAATAGCTGAAAGATCTTCAACAGCAGCCAGTACGGCAAGAAAAAGTAGGTAGTTCGCTAAAACTGAGACCACGGCCTGGCGCCGTGGTCCACTCACGTTGGTCGCTAACAGAGGCGGGCCGAGATTTTTGGTGATGTCACGGGCTCGTCCCGTGGAGTGTTCACGCTTCATGCTGGCGGCAGGCGGCAACGTAAAACACCACGGGGCCAGCCCGTGGAGTTTACTTCCACTCGCCGACGAGCACGAACGGGGCCCAGTAGAAAGGGGCGCTATATTTTTTGCTGGAGATCACGGAGAGCTGCGCTCCACGAATCGCGTCGGATGGAGACGGGTTTGGTCCCAGCAGGCGCTGATAAAAGTCGGTCATCAATTCAGCTGTCGGTTTATCCGCGACCGACCACAACGTCACACCGACCGTGGTTGCGCCCGCGTACATGAACGCTCGGCTCAAACCGATCACGCCTTCGCCACGCTTTACCTTACCAAGTCCCGACTCGCATGCCGAAAGCATCACCAGCGGGGCGCCAAGCTTGAGATTGAAGACTTCACTTGTCCTCAGATAGCCGTCGTCGTCGCTCTTGTTTCCCACCAGCGACAACACCAAACCACTAAACTGTGGTCGCATAGCGTCGAGTACGCCGTGCGTAGCAACGTGAAGTACCCGATAGCTTTGGATGTCGCGAGCTTTCAGATCAGCCTCGTTGGCGCTCAGGTCGAGCCACAAATCTCCCTGCGAGCCGGACGCTTTAGCCAACCGTCCAATCTGTTCAGCTTCGATCCTGGTTCCGGCTAAGCGCGGCAGCGGAATACTCGACTGCGTCGCCTGACCAGTTGCATCCTTCACGGCGCTACCGAGCCCGAGGCTTCTGGTTACTTCAACCCGACTGTTGGCAGCTGCCGTTTGCAATCGCGCGTCGCTCGCACTGAAAACAGGATCGGCGACCAGCAAAACATTCCGTCCAGCGCTGCGCTTTTGATCTCGCACGGCAGCTGTAACTGAGGCCGACGGTGCGTAACTTACTTTGTTCGTTTTGATCAGGTAATCGAGTGAGCTGTAGTCGCCGGCGCGATCTGTTGTGACTAACGCTTCGAAGGGAACGAAGTTCAGCGCGCCATCAGCCACAATAACTAAGCGACGGTTGCCAATCATGGCTGCGGCCGGGGCCAAAGCAACTTTGTAGAGCGCGTATGAAGCGCGGGAAAAGGCTTCGGTGTTTGTGGCTGGTGGTGCGGTACTGAGACCAAGTCCTCTCTGTTGATCTTCTGTTGGCACGTCAATTCCGACATTGCGTCGTTGCAGTTTCGCCGGGATCAATTGGGCACGCAGATCCATTGCCAGCTGGTCCACGATCGCACCGGCCGGTAGTTTGAAGAGAGCAGCGTTCTGGCGAGTGATAACCCACAGGTAAGAACTTTTCTCACCAAGGCTGTACTCGAGCAGCGCTGTCTGATCATCCAAAACTCGTCGCTGAACTTCCTCGAGCGTTAAAGCCCGCGTATGGACCAGCGAGTTTAAGCGCGGGCTGGCGGACTTTATCTGGTTCTCAAGACTCTCAAACTCCACGGCGAGGCGTTCGAGCTCGGCTTCCAAGTCGGTGAAGGTTTGTTTCGGCGTTTCACTTGCAATCGAAACACCTGTCAGTTGCGTTCCGATCAGTTGCTGGTTCGCCAGATTCTCGCTGCGGCGCTTGATAAGGTCTGGCGGAACTCCAGCCGAAATCTCTGCGTGGCCGTCAGCCAATACGTCCAGTAGCGAACGCGCGCGCGCCTGTTCTGAGATGCGAAAGCCTTCGGCGCTGAATCGCAATGAACTTCCGGTTGAAGCCGTTGGATCGTTTCCCTTGCCGGTCATCGCCATCTCGGCGTTCAAAGCCGCAGCTTCCTCAAAAACCTGTCTGGTGGTGGAGAGAAAAGTCGTGCGTGCTTCATGACCGCGGATACTTCCTTCAATTACTGTCTCGATGTCCGTCAGCGCGTCGCGATAAGCATTTTGGGCGTCAGCTCGTAGCTTTGCCGCAGTCTCTTGCGTTTGACCGGAAGCATGTGCCGCAAGTCGATCAATGGGATCCGTATGTGTTCGCAATTGCGTTGTCGGCGCGCGCTCAGACAAGGCCCACAGAGTTCTACCCAAACCAGCCTTCGCAGCCCACTCCAGATCAGTTCGACGATCGCGACGCGCGAGTTGAATTGCTTCGTTGTAGCGGATGCGGGCGGCGGCCAAATCGCCTTTGCGAAACAACACGTCTCCCAGGTTGGTGGCTGCTGCAACACGGAACCGCGTAGCTTCCTGGCCTCGCGCAGCTGACGAGGATGCCGCAGTCAGCAAATCTTTGAAGTCTGATTCGGCAGTATTGTTCTGGCCCAACAGATAATCAGCTCGGCCTTCTCCGAGTTTGTTTCTTGAATAGGCAAAGAATGTTCTGTGCCGAACGATGTCTGGTGAATTAGGCGGCTGAGATGCTTGCGGTCCGAACTGAGCGAAAACTCCCTTCGCCTCGGTGATGTTGTCCAGCAGCAAATAGGTTTCGCCGATCTTGCTTATCATCAAACTCGCGTTAAGAGTTTCTTTATTCGCCACAAATGCCTGACGCGCGCCCTGGAAGTAGCCGAGTGCAACCTCATATTGCCCTTCTTCCAAATACAGATCACCGAGGGCATCGCTGGCGACACCGATTCCATTCATATCGCCGGAACTCCTGTAAGACTTGAGCGCCTCAGACAAAGGAGCGAGCGCGGCGTAAAACTTGAGGTGGGCGAGCAGGTTTCGGCCTTCTTCCAGCTTATCCCTGGCAGCTCCCTGACCGCCGGGACTTCGGGTGGGCGTTGGTTGTGTGACAGGACCAACAACGAGGTTGAGTGGTTTGCACACCTCGTTCCATCTGAATGTGCCCGTCACGCCAAAACTGCCGGCCATGATTCCGGTCAGCGTGCGATCGATTGAATAAGTGCCGTCCGGCCGCACTTCCGAGGCGCGGAGGTTGACGTGTTGCCGATCACCGCCGCTCATTTTGATTACGCTTGGCGAAGTGTTCTCGAGATCCAACGATTGATCTCCGACAATGCCTCCCAGCCCGACTACAACCACGTGCAGCGTTGTTGTCTCACCGCGCAGCAGGTTCAGCTTGGGCGCGGACAAATTGATGCCAATATTTCGAAATGGACACTGCATTCCCACGCCGTTCTCTCGAGCTTCGATATTAGTTGGTCCCGGAGAATCGGTCGCATTTCGCAGGACCAAACTTCTGGGCGACTCAGCCAGAGGCGGCATAGTTTTTCCGCCAATCTTCACATAATCCTGCGGCGAGAAGATGCCGTTGCCCGGGCCCTTGATCTGAATCAATCGGCCTTCTTGACCGCCCGTGGGGATGGTGAATTGTGAGGGAGTCGGCGGTGGTGTCGCGGCTATCGGAATAGTTGTCGTAGCTACGGCCTGACCTCGTTGCAAAAGGGAAATGTTCTTTGAGTTCGAGTTGAGTGGGCGAGGAATGCTCCAGCTGAATTTCTCATCTCCGACCGGCGTCTGCTGCCCTTCGATTACGAGCACATGGCGTTTGAGCTCAGCGAGGTTCTGGGCGCGCTCGGCATCATTCTGTCCGTTCGGTTCGGTGGTGACAGTGCCTGAGATCGTATCGCCCGCAGCCATATCGTCCGGAAGATTTACTCGGATCACGCCCTGCGGCGTCGTGAAACTCGCGGTGTAAAGTCCGTTAGCAGATTTGAACTCAACCTGATACCCCCCAGCATTCTGCGCCCCCGCACGCGGCGCGAACGGAGTTTGAGTCGCGATCAGAATGAAGGCAATTGCCATCAAGGCCGCACCGGCAACGCGCGCGAGCAAAGCTGACGTACTTCTAAAGGCTGAGACGATTCTATTTGTTATTCTCATGGACTCCATTGTCATGGACTCTCGGCCAAACAAGTCTGTTGATTAGCTCTGACGATTCCTCGTGCTTGAACTCTAGATTGCGTAAGCACTGTTCAGCCGGGAATCTCAGCACGGTGCGTAAGTATCCTCCTTTGGTTTAGACCGGGCAAGAGAACAAAAAAACCTGATAGTGGTACGTTTTGAGTTAGTCCATCTTATTCTCACCCGGTTTCAACCGGGTGACCAACGATTCCTGATGTCTTGAACCGTTTCAACGGTTTACCTTTGTTCGGCTAACCTGAAACCGTTGAAACGGTTTACGCTACTCATGGCAGTCTTTTACCACCGGGCTGAAGCCACGGTGTGAAGGAGAGTAAAGACCGAAAACGTACCACTTTTCGTTTTCGTCTCTCGACGACGCAACCCTTGCCTAACTGCGCGAGCTGGAAACTTGTGGTTGGGTTGCGCCTTGGCTTGGCACGGGCCTGGCACACCGCGCGAAAACGAATAAGTTGAACAGGTGAATCTTTCAATAAATCGCAATCAAACCGTAAGCATTCGAAGGGCGGAGAATGATTCTATGCAAGTGTAGCTGTGAAAAAAATGCGGCCTAAAAACGGCGAAGCACAATGAGCAACCCGTGGCTTGCCGGAAAACATTCTTAGTCCCGTGGGGACGAAATGTTTATAGACAATGCGCCCAACATAACTGGCAAGCTCAGTAGGAGCGAAATGTATCAGGTGAGTCATATTTCGCTCCTATAAGGAGCTGGGATCGATGGCTTGGGCGGTTGCTATGAACTTCCGGCTCGTACGGAGCCAAGCAGTTGCGACGGGTGTCTGGCGTACTTTTCCTGCGACCTGCGACACTCTGATCTCAGCACACAAAAACGGGGCACTGCCAAAAAGAAGGAGCAAAATTGACCACATATGTCCTTGGTATTCAGGAGCTCGACAGATCAAAGTTAATGGTGGTTGGCGGCAAGGGCGCTAATCTCGGCGAACTGTCCAGAATCAGGGGCATACAGGTGCCGGATGGCTTTTGCGTTACCACCAAAGCGTATAAAAAAATAACCGAGCATGATTCGAAGCTTAACAGCTTGCTGGATGCATTAACGCGTCTTCAGGCCGGAGATAGAGGAAATATCAGCGAGATCAGTGCAAAGATCCGTGAGGCTATCGAAGGGATAATCCTTCCTCAGGATATAGCAGAAGCGATTGCGGGGTATCTCAAAGAAGTTGGTGAAAAAGATGCCTTTGCTATACGGTCCAGTGCCACAGCGGAAGACCTGCCAACATCATCTTTTGCAGGCCAGCAGGATACCTATTTGAACATTATCGGAAAGGAAGCGATCCTAAAGCACATCAGCAAGTGCTGGGCGTCGCTGTTTACCGAGAGGGCCGTAACCTACCGCTTTCAAAACGGCTTCGACCACCGCAAAGTCCACCTGGCTGTAGTTGTTCAGAAGATGGTCTTCCCTCAGGCGGCAGGAATTTTGTTTACCGCCGATCCCGTTAACTCAAATAGGAAAGTGTTATCCATTGATGCCAGCTTCGGACTAGGTGAGGCCCTGGTCTCCGGCCTGGTGAATGCTGACAACTATAAAGTTTGTGACCGCACGATCATCGATAAGAGGATATCCACCAAGAGACTGGCTATTTATGCCTCAAAAGATGGCGGTACGAAAGAACAGGAGATCGAGCCTCAGTGGCAGAACAGGCAGGCGCTGACCGATGAGCAGATCTTAGAGCTTGAGCACATAGGCCGCACAGTCGAAGGACATTTCGGCAGCCCCCAGGACATCGAATGGTGTTTGGTTGATGATACATTTTATGTTGTCCAGAGTCGGCCGATCACTACTCTATTCCCAATCCCCGAAGCGAATGATCAAGAGAATCACGTTTACATATCTGTCGGTCATCAACAAATGATGACAGACGCCATGAAGCCATTGGGATTGTCTTTTTTCCTGTTAACAACACCAGCACTCATGCGTATTGCCGGTGGAAGGTTATTTGTTGATATTACACCTATGCTGGCTTCACCTGCCGGCAGAGACACCATGGTAAATGTTCTGGGAAAATCCGATCCGATCATAAGAGACGCACTTACAACCATCTTAGAGCGTGGGGATTTCATAAAATCGCTACCGGACGATAAAAAAGAATCAGGTCCCGGTAAAAGCGATAAAGCTGTGTCGCCTCCGAATTATCAAGCACTAAACGATTACGATCCAACCATCGTTTCTGATTTGATTAAGACCAATCAAACCTCGATCGAAGCGCTAAAAGAAAACATCCAAACGAAATCAGGATCGGATCTATTTGATTTTATCCGGGAAGATATTCAGCAATTAAAGAAGACCAACTCTAATCCACAGAGTTTTGGTGTGATTATGACCGGTATGAATGCTTCCTCATGGATCAATGAAAAAATGAACGAATGGTTAGGTGAGAAAAATGCGGCAGACATAATTTCTCAATCTGCGCCAAACAATATTACTTCGGAAATGGGTCTGGCACTGTTGGATGTAGCAGATGTGATTCGTCCTCATCCGGAAGTAATTGAGTATTTATCCCGAAGCGTCGAGATCAAAGACGACAGCTCTTTGGATGAGTTGGTCAAGCTGGAAGGTGGACCAGAGGCCCGAGAAGCCATCGATGCATATCTCGACAAATACGGAATGCGATGTGCCGGAGAAATCGATATTACTCGAACTCGCTGGAGCGAAAAGCCAACGACACTGGTCCCCTTGATTCTCAGTAATATCAGGAACTTTGAGCCTCATGCCGGCAGTCGGAAATTCGAACAAGGACGACAGGAATCTTTGAAGAAAGAACAGGAGTTATTAGATCGATTGCAGCAATTGCCGGATGGTGAACAAAAAGCGAAAGAAACAAAACGAATGATCGACCTGGTCCGGAATTTCGCCGGTTACCGCGAGTATCCAAAATACGGAATCGTTAGTCGCTACTTTGTTTATAAGCAGGCTTTACTGAAAGAGGCGGAACGACTCGTTCAAGCCAACGTTATTCAGGAAAAGGAAGATATCTACTACCTGACTTTTGAAGAACTTCGCGAAGTCGTACGCACAAACAAACTTGATTACCAGATCATCCGCAAACGAAAAGACGAGTACCAATCATATGAAAAATTGACCCCGCCACGCGTGATCACGTCTGATGGTGAAATCATTTCAGGTAAGTACAAACGGAGAAATCTTCCGGCCGAAGCTCTTGTAGGTCTGGCGGTTTCTTCCGGAGTAATTGAGGGACGGGCACGTGTCATCTTAAACATGGAAGCTGCTGATATAGAAGATGGAGACATATTAGTCACCTCTTTTACTGACCCGAGCTGGACACCTTTGTTTGTGTCCATAAAAGGCCTGGTCACCGAAGTTGGTGGACTGATGACCCACGGAGCAGTTATCGCCCGTGAATATGGCTTACCCGCAATTGTCGGAGTGGAGAATGCGACCAGGCTGATCAAAGACGGACAGAGGATCAGGGTGAATGGAACCGACGGGTATGTAGAAATACTAAATTGAGATGGGGCTTTGCTCGAAAAGTCGTCTTTACCCGTCCGCTTCGCGGACTGCGAACCAAAGGACTTTTCGGGCAAAGCCTCCGATTCGCGAGGCATCATCTCTTCTGTCGCAAACAACCAAGGTATTCATGGAAGGCCAGCAGATGATCGAGACTGTTCTCATAAGCATAAAGGGTGGCTTGATAGACAGTGTGATAGGCCGCCATCGTTCGCCCGTCGTTTACAATCTTCGCTATTGCCGCGAACAGAGCCGCCCGTGATTCGTCCCTGCCCGGTCTCGTCAGTTTCGCGAGGTTGTTAGTCTGCCCAATCTTCAACCGATCCATCAGCTTTATCAACTGCCTGACGAACGGCTCGATCTCGTACCGCGTGGTTGTGAGCAACACCAATCGTCTGATCTCGTCTTCAGGCAATGCTAGCGGCTCAAGCTCAGAGACTACGGCCCATCTTGATGACTGACTTCCCATTCTCACGTACCTCAATGTACGCCAGAGCTCCGAGATGTCTACAGACTATGAGTGACAATTTCAGCAAGGCTACTACAAAGATTGCGTCAAGTTTGTGGGAAATGAAAACAAGCGGTTGCGACCTGAAACGAGAATGCTTCGTTGTGCTTGAACGCGAAGCCGCCATTGAGCCCGAGGCACGGAAACATTCGTGCAGGTTTTAGTCCGCGGAGCGGCCGAAAGCATAAAGCCTGGGGCGTGAGCCCCAGGGACAAGGTGAAAAACGAGTGTTTGAGCCCGCGAAGCGGGCGACGGACGTTACGGATTACAAAACGTGAATCTCAATGATTCGACTGTCGCCTGCTCCGCGGGCTCTGATAATTTTTAACTACGGTTCCTGGGGTTGCGCTGCGCTCCACCCCAGGCTTTACGCTGACACCGCTCCGCGGGTTTGCAGAGTTCCGCTTCGGGATTTCAGAGACCGCTTCCGGTGTTCATGAGGGAGCGAAACGAGAACAAACCCGCTGTCAATTAATCTATCCAGCTTTGCATGGCTAACTTTGCTAGAGTCACCTCAGTAAACATTCTCACAACGTCAATTTGACAACTCGTGTATCAAGCCTTTGATGGTAAATTGCGTGCATTAACACAGCGGAGCCGATTTCCGCGGCAAACGGAAACCGGCCCCTACACAGCCGAATCCCAACCTGATTAGAGAGAGGACTCGACCATGCCTGATAATCGTAACACGGACTATGAACGCGCGGCCCAACTGACCGTTGACCTGGTCCATCATTCACACGCACCCGACCGCATAACTGACGCGATTCTCGAAACGTTGATCGAAATGGTTGGCGATTCAGAGATCAACATATGGTTACTGGATGCGGGCCTGAATCCCTACGGATTAGCCCAACTCTATGGCCAATACGAGATAGGCGCTGGGTACCGCCGCGCTCGCTTGTACGGAAACTATGAGCTTGGCAGACGAAAAGACGAAAGCTAATCAGAGTCGTTTGAGTTTTCGGATGGTGGTGCGGCTTTGCACATAAAGTCTGCCGTGCCATGCGGTGTCACACCAAGGGAGATCTTGGCAGTTGTTCAACTTGCGCAATTTGATTTCGGGCTGAAAACCGAATCGCAAGGTCGCGAGCGTATTTTTACAGTTTGAGTATGCCACGGGCTCGGCCCGTGGTAATAACGATGAGTTGCTACAAGGAGGGCGGAGAAGGATTCAGAAAGAGGCCACGGGCTTGCACCGTGGTGGTTCACGTTGGCTCTTCTCAATAACCAAATAGATCTATCGTGAACTACCACGGGGCCAGCCCGTGGCATCTTCGGGTCCTCGCCTTTCTTTCCCTTTAGCTGCCAGCATGACGCTCCACCGTGCGAGCCGGTGGTATCAGGCTTCGAACTGTCGCAGTACCTTCGCGAGTTGCGTCTTGAAGCAAAGTCTCCCGCTGTGCGCGTGAGGCGATAATCGGCTGTCGGACGTTTTACAGCTCAAGAGGTTTAGCGGAAGAGTTAGCCGCAATGGGCACGAGGAGCCTCGCGATCACGAGTGGCTCGACTGTTCACCCGAAGAGCGCATTGAAGCCGTTTGGGCGCTAAACCAATCTGCCTCGGCTGGACCAATCAGTCGTCGGATGAACGCCGACTTCAGAGAACTGTTACTCGCGTTGAACGCACACGACGTGGAATATCTTGTTGTTGACTGCAAGATCTTGCCGACGTCGAGCGGTTGGCAGCAACCGAGGATCTCCTGTGACCTAGCGAATTTGACTGTGCAGTGCCTCTCGATTTCTAATCCTTCGGTCGCTTTCGCTTTCTCTTAGCGTCAGCTGGTCATAATCCACTGTCACTGACAGCGAGTCGGGTGCTTGGTTGCGACCACGGGCGGGACGCCCGTGCCACTGAACCTGTTTTATTAATCGAGTGCGCCCGGCGTTGGCGATTACTTTCTTGACTCAATTCATTAGCTGATGGATTTCTTCTCTGATTCTTGCGATTCATAATTAAGGAGCTATCTATGAAAAAGTTTATGTTGGCAATCTTGTTCGTCGTTGGGCTGGCAATTTCTGCCTATGCCCAAACAGCCGACCAGCATTTTAAGGCGGGCTTAGAGTCTTACGACAAGAAGGCTTACGATCAGGCGATCACAAGTTTTTCGGCGGCCATCACTTTGAATCCGAATATGTCGGCGGCGTGGTTTAACCGTGGACAGTCATACTATTACAAAGGGGCATTCGACAAGGCGATCGTCGAATATTCGCAGGCACTCAAACTAAAGCCGGATATGGTAGACGGTTATTTTCAGCGCGCGCTCGCATACAGCAAGATAAAAAATTATGACGCGGCAATCGCTGATTATTCGCAGGGGATCACGTTGGCGCCAACTGATCCACAGTTTTGGCATAACAGGGCGCTCGTCTATGTAGACAAAGCGCTGCCGGACCAGGCGATGGCCGACTACAACGAGGCGATTCGTCTCAATCCCGCTTACACCAAAGCCTATCTCAACCGTGGCGGCGTCTACTTCAGGAAAAAGAATTATGCGGCGGCGCTAGCCGATTTTACGAAGGCGCGCGATCTCGATCCGAATTTGGTCGAGGCCCGCTACAATCTCGGCCAGGCAAACTACTTCTCCCAGAATTATGACGCCGCGATAGCGAGTTATACGGAAACACTAAAGCTCGCGCCAAACCGTACCGACGCTTATATGCAGCGGGGATTGTCGTATCAGAAAAAACGTGAACTGGATCTTGCGATAGCTGACTACACGAAGGCCATCGAGATCGCACCCCAGCAAGCAGATCTCTTTCACAACCGCGGCAATACCTATATCGACAAGGGGTTGACAGAGCTGGCGATGGCGGATTTTGGAAAGGCTTTGCTATTGAATCCGAAGGCGGCCAGGACCTTCCTGGCGCGAGGAAATGCGCAGTACCGCGCCAAAAATTACGACCTGGCATTGGCGGATTTTAGTGCTGCGATCGACGCTGAGCCGAACTATTTCGATGCGTGGACGAACCGTGCTGTAGTTTACAACGTGAAAGGTCAGTACGACCTTGCGATAGCCGATCTGACGCAGGCCATCAAGCTTGCGCCCGCGAACCCGAAGGGCTACAAGGACCGCAGCATCTCTCATTACCAGAAGAAGAACTATGATCTCTCACTGGCCGATCTGAACGAACTTATCCGGCTCGATCCTAAAACAGCGCAGAACTATTCAATGCGTGCTGAAGTTTACGAAAAGAAAAGCCAGAAGGACCTGGCGATAGCGGACTATAAGACGGCGCAGAAGTTGGACCCCGCGAATGCTTTTGCAAAAGCAGGGTTGGCACGATTGGGAGCAACCCCTTAGGGTCAAAATTGAATATGCCACAGGCTCGTCCCGTGGTAATTACGATGAGTTGCTACAGTGAGTGCGGAGAAAATTTCCGACTCTCGCCCAATCAGATCGCGTCTGCGAAGCTCTGAGTATGAAGTTGGGTGCTCGGTTGCGCCCACGGGCGGGACGCCCGTGCCACTAAAACCCATCAGACTCGTCGCTTCCACTCTCGTTCATGCCTCGCGGCGTGCAGTACCGCAGCGACTACAACGATCTTTTCCCGCTCAGCTACTTCGTAGATCACTCTGTAAGGGAAGCTCTTCGGATAGCGCCAGCGAATGTTTTTGCGCAGATGACGTCGGCAATGAAGCAAAGGATTTACAGCGAGTTCATCTAATACCGCCAGGAATTCTTCGATGAACCTGTTTCCGAGACCTTCGCTATGGCTGTCATACCACGCCGCAATCTCGATGACATCATTCTCTGCTTCAGGTCTTGCGACAACCTGCCAGTTCATTGTTTCGTGCGGGATTGGAGATTGGCCCTTATCGTTTCCAGAGGCAAAGAGGATGCAGGGTTTAGGCGATGGTCGGCCAAGCGTGATTCCACCAGGGTTTCATCAGCCTCCGACAGTGCCGGATCATCCAACTCGATGACTCGGCGAATAAGAAGCTGACGCTCTTCGAAGGTGAAACCCGGCAACTCCTCGAGAACTTGAGATAAGCTCATGAAAGTAGTTTAGCGTCAGACCCAATGCTTTTTCAATTGTGATAATGGAGACATGGTGAGGCCACTGGCTTGCGCCGTGGCGTTTTCACGTTGGCGGCTGTTCTGAACAGCCAAATAGATCTGATCGTGAACTACCACTGGGCCAGCCCGTGGCCTTGCGAACCGACGGATCAGCCTGTTTTTGTAGCTGTGAACCTGAAATACCACAGGGCCAGCCTGTGGTATCGGCTAAGGCTTCAGTTCACCATTTATGCTTTACCTACTTTTTCTTGGCGCACTGCTTCGCGAGTCGCGTCTTGCGGCACAAGGCTCCGGTGGGTAGTGTGATGACAACTCAGATCGCGTCGGCGAAGCTCTGAAGTATGAAGTCGGGTGCTCGGTTGCGCTCACGGGCGGGACGCCCGTGCCACTAAACCAACGGCTTGGAAAGCTCGGCTGTGCTATCAATGAGGCGATTGAAAGTCGCGCTCTTATTGACTCCATAGCGGTAACTCTCTACTTGAATAGTGTCCAGCCACCAGTCGGAAAATATTCCACTCTGATCGCTTTGTACGGAAATGCTTGTTAGTTCACCAAGATCGCGAGATGGCAAAACGATGTAATTGGTTTGGCCGAGCTCCATGCGGTCGCTATGACCGCTGTTGTAGACGATGCTGGCTGAGCCATGCTCGCCATGCAAAGTGAACTTAATATCGGAATCCGTGCCATTGGCACCGGTCTTTACCTTGAGCCCGTAAGCTGCGTTGGACGGCATGAACGGGTTATCGGATCGAGTAGCCATGCGCGTAGGCGTAATTCCGGTCTTCACCAGATTGAACAATTGGTTGCAGTCATCCGTCACCATCCCATCGACGCCGATTTTCAACCATTCAAGCTGATTATCCGAGGCATTAACCACCCACGAATAGACGAAATTAAAACCCCCGCGCTGCGCGCGTATCCAACAAGCGTTTTGCACCCCCGTCCGCAGGTCAGTGGCCATATCGCTGAAGACCGAGCTGCCGTTGCCATAACCCTGCGGTCGAAGGCCAAGCGTTTCCGTGAAGTACTTTTCGATGGGGCCGGCCTCATCTTCTTCGTCGATCATAATTGCTTCACGAGGCCGAAGCATTGGTGCGATTTTCTGAAACAGCGAGCGATAATCAAATCTCGCTGTAGAGATGATCAGGTTAATGGGGTTGGCCTCGTCTATGAGGTGGTCTCGGACTGCTTCCAGCATCAGCTTGCCGTGTTCCGGCTTGGTTGCATAAGGTTTTACATCAAGCATGAGCAGGGCAAACTGAGACCCGCGCGCTTCCGCCTGCTCGCGAAGAAACTGAAGAAAGCTCACCAGCGGAGGGTCCTCTTCTACCCCATAACCGTTGCCGGCACCTCCGCGATGAGCCACACATAACTCATCCGGCCGCATCGCATAAGGAGTGATATCAATCTCCAGCCCATTGGCTCCTGCCTCAAAGGCCTCAATGACCTCCGCGTGAGAGTTGGTGTTATGGCCCAGGACGTAGACCGGTCGCGGCGCAAACTCAGCCGGCCCCAGCAGCTCCATAAGCTCACGAAGGGAAACGTCACCCGAGACACCCGCCAGTTTTGCCAATCCGCGCACTGACTTTGAAGCGAAAAGATAGTTGCGAGAACGGAGATTAGTCATACAAATCTCCCCGATTATTGAAGGGCTACCAGAATAGGGATCAACCCCTGGCCTGAAGATAACGGAAGCAGCGCCTTGCCAATCACCGCACCGAAGGCTCTTGCAGGATCGTCCGCTTTCATCGCATGACCCGGAGTTGGGGATGTGGTTAGAAGATCACCGACATCAATAGGTGAATACTGCGCATCCACGTTGCAATAGACCTTTCCAAGAAGAGCTACAGGTTGGCGCATTTTGGTTGAGGGACGCCGGTCAAGCACCAGGGCAGGTTTTGCGCTGCCGGCCCCGGATAGTACGCCGGCTACTCTCCGGTCATAAGCTTTTTGGCTTTGCCGTATCGCTCCTTCGTCATCGAGAACCACCACGGTCCCCGGCTGGAGCGCTTTCGATTCGAATAGATCAAAGTCCTCGGCGCAATCATTGTTCTTAAGCGTGATGTCCCCAGCCTCACCGTCGAGATGAATCTTAGTGTCTCCGGAAGAGTTCTTGATTATGAGATCGCCACCATGGCCGACGCAGCCGAGCTCCACGTTACCTTTGAGTCCGTCGAGATAGACTGAAGTGGTTACGCTTGGTTCGCCTCCTCCGGCGCTGAGGTGAATACAAGTGTCGCCGTTCGCATTAGTCAGCTGGAGATCACCTTCAGTGCCATCTCCGCCGGCCTTTATGTTGCCATGAGTGCCGTTTAGGTGGACCGTGGTATTGATCGCTTCAAGTTTGCCGTCCTTGGTTATTTTTGGATTTCCGAGAAAGATCTTTCCACCGTCTGCGTCTAAATGGATGGTGGCGTGATTAGACTCATAAGCTCCGGCTTGGGCGCCTGGGAAGAGCATTAGGTCTCCGTTAACACCATTGCCGCCCAGCCAGATATTGCCAGATTCGGCGTCCAGGCGCGTTCGTTCTTTGCCATCCTTATTCCTGAGCCAGATCAAATCGCCCACGTCTTTGACCCCTAATGAGACGTCTCCTTGAGCGCTCAACCTGATGCCGGGAACGCGTCTGTTTCCCAGCGCCTCCGTCCTAATCAGACTGATGGTGCCGGTATCACCAGCCAGCAAGATATTTTCGCTGACGGTGTCTAAGGTCGTCAGAGGTTCCTTGCCGCCAGCATTCAATCGAATCTTATTTACGCCGGCATCATCGTTGACTTTGATGTCGCCGCCGATCCCGCCACCGCCCACAATGACATCAGCGGTTTCCGTATCCAGCCTGATTCTAACCTTCGTGTTGGTCGGTTTGTCTTTGCCATCAAATTGACCTTGAAATCCGTCTGCCATCGCCATGACCTCCAGCTTTTGAGTTATAGACCATCGGGTGAAGTTCTTAGGTTTTGTGTCCGAGAATAGGGCCCCTGAACAAAATTGTTCTTTAGGATGACAGGGAATTCGGTGCTTCGAGAGTCTAGACAGCAAGCGGAGACGAAAGCGGATTGTACAGGATGGAAATGAGGAAACCGAGGAAAACAAAATGAAGTAGTGGGCCTATTTGGAGTGCGACGACCTGTCGTCGCTTTGGCCGCTTCGACCTGTCGAGATGTAGTCAGGATCAATAGACAGGATTAACAAGATTCGCAAAATAGAAGAAGTGATCGAATTGCCGGCTTGAGTTCTTCATGGATTTTGTCAATTTTGTAAATTCTGTCAAAGACATCGTGAGCGAACTTTCGAGACGGTATGACTACGCGTTCGATTTAGCGGTAAAACTCAGGTTCAAGACGCCGCTAGCTTCCGGCATTCTGCGCCGGCGCGCGCTTATCAGTATCCTGAAGAATACGTTCGACCCAGCGGAGTTCAGTTTTTTTCTGCTCAATTAGCAGCTTCAGCATCCAGACGGCTTCATGATAGGGATGACCAACTTCGCTAATGACGTCTGCGAGTGTGGCTTGCTCTTCCTTTAGTTGCTGTTCCAACAGGTTCTTGCGATTGGTGAGTTGTCTGCGAAACGTCCGTGGCCGCGCCTGCCATGAAAGAGCCAACCAAATCAAGAACGGTTGGTGCACACGTTGGCTCACCCAGTGAGTAGCTTCGAGCGCGTCCGCGAGTTGTTCGCGGCCAAGCGCTGTAGTCTCCGTGACTCGCCGCTCGGGACCGGCCGATGGTGAATCGGCATCGGTGACTCGAATGAGTTTTAGTTTAGTCAACTTGTCCAATGAGTAATAAATCTGCGGCCGGGAAACCGGAGCCCAGTCGCGAATTTTCCGATCTTCGAGGGTCGCATTTACTTCATAACCATGCATGGGCCGCTCGGCCAGCAAGCTAAGAATTACGAGGTCTGAAATCGTCAATCTGGTTTCATTGGCAGGCTGCCGCTGCTTACCGGCTGGAGGTTTTTTCCGCTTGACAGGTTTGGCCATGCCGATTATTTTAGCATCACTAGTCCAAATCAGACTAGCAGGAGCCAGTGGAAGGAGAAATGGATGCAATGAAGCTCAATCTTAGATTGAATCGAAAAGGGATGACCGTCTACTTCGCGGTTTTCGCGGTTGCCGCAGTGACTGCCGTCGCTGTGGCGCGTTCGAACGAGGAGAAGCCGAGAATGATCAATAAATCCACGCCAGTGCTGCACGTTAAAGCCGTCGAACCAAGCCTGAAATTTTGGACTGAGCGATTCGGATTCAAAACCACCATTCAGGTTCCCGAGCGTGATCACATCGGGTTTGCCGCGATTGACAACGGCAGTGTTGAGCTGATGTACCAAACGTACGAGGGCATGCAGGCGAATCCGTCGGACCCGCTGGCCAAAGCGGCTGAGCAGGGACCCACCTTCATTTTCATGGAGGTCCCAAACATTAAAGCCATTGCTTCGGCGCTGCATGAATCTGAAGTTGTGAAAGGCATTTATGAGACGGGTTACGGCGCGAAAGAGATCGTCGCGAAGGAACCTGGCGGTCATTATGTGATCTTTTCGCAATTGCCCAACCAAACGAAGCCGTAAACCGAAGGAGTGCCATGCGCGAAAAAGGGCGGAAGGAAGAACGCAAGTTAATAGACCTGGTGTCGATTGGCCCAGCGATGCTGGAAGACTTTGAGTTGCTCGGAATTACGTCGGTGAGTCAGCTTCGGCGGCGAAGTCCTCAGCGAATGTACCGCGAGCTATGTCGCTTGAGAGGACAACGGATCGATCCTTGTTGTCTCGATGTGTTCGTGACCGCGGTGGCGCAAGCGAAAGATCCGGACCTGCCAATTGAGCAACGTCAATGGTGGTATTGGAGCAAGCTTCGCAAGGCCAGCCAGAACACCCGGGGCCGTTCGCGCAAGTCGGCGCGTCGAGTCGCCGCTTAACGGCCCGGATCGATCAGTCCCCCTCGTCTCTCTAAGGCCTCAATGCGGGTTCAAACAGCTCAATCGGATTGCCGTCTGGATCCTCCAATTGGATTTGCTTGCCGCCCGGACCGGACTCCATCTCGTTCCGGAAATGCAACCCAGCCTTTTTCAGCGTTTCAATTCGAGTGGGCAAGTCTTTGACCTGCAGAATTATTCGATTCCATCCACCCGACTCTTGCTGACGACCGTCAGGCATGGGACGAGAACCAGAGGCTCCGGGACCGCTTAGGATGAGTTTGAAATTGTCACCAGAGACCTGTCCGAAAGCCGGCAGGTTTTTCATATCCAGCTTGAGACCGAGTTGTTTTGTATAGAAATCGATCGAGCGGTTCACGTCCTTCACTTGATACCTGACACCCCAAAGACCCAGGACCACGCCCTGGCCTTCGTTTGAGTTTGAACCAACTTGTGATGGTGTTTCGGATAAAACTTTTTGACTCATACAACCTCCTGTTGCAAGCTGAAACACAGTAGTAGTCATCACGCCAACAGGACCAGCCAGGGGTTTTCTGATTGCTTCGACTCAGCCTTCTTAAATTCCAATTGACCGTGAGGCGCGCGTCGCGCGAGCCATCGGAGCCGCCGCTTCCTCAGCCTCGAGCCGCTTGCGCCCCTTGAATTTTCGTTCCGTAATCGAGTGACGCATACCAACTGCCGCGTCCCTGCGGTGTCAGGTCCAACATATTAAAGATCGGAGTCAACTCATCGATACCTCGCTCCTTGATGTTTTCGGCCAGCCACGGATGGCCACTGTAAAAATGGCGCAACGTTCCATCGCGGTCTCGCGTGAAAACCGAAATCGTCGAGTCCTGACCTCCTTCACGATCTTCGCTGCCGAGATCGTACTTGAAAGTGCTTTTGCCGGCGCTCAACAGACGCAGTTTGTCCCAGCCTCTGGTGCGCGCGTACGCGCGCAGGGTAGATGGATCGGCCGCCGCGACAATCGCCAGATCAACGTTTTGCGCGATGTGATGAGCAAGTCCATTGTAGCCATCGATCCAGGCGGTACACATTGGGCAAGCAGTCGTTTGCTTCTTTCCGTACATGAAGTGATAAATCACGAGCGCACGATCCGGCGCCGTAAACAGCTCGCTCAGCCGCACGGTTTTCGTAGGCTCATCACCATCGTCCAGGGACGTTGGGCCTTCGATAAGCTCGTAATCCTGAATCTTCGCACCCGTTGGCAGGCTCCGCCTCAGCTCAGCGCATCGTTCGCGTTGTTTCATTAATTCAATTTCTGCCAATCGCAGCTCCTCGCGCTTGGCAAGATATTCCGGCGACTCGTTCGGCAGATTAGTTTGGCGATACGTTCCCTCAATCATTTCATGAACCATTAGTTTCACCTCCGGTAACGAACATAGATCTCAAGCTTCCCCATCGATCGCGGGCATCGAAGGGAAATCAGGCCAGACAAGTTGCAGGGGGACAAAAGGAATATACCACTACTATTGGAAATCTTTTGAGAAGAGTACTCTTACGACAATCGAAACCTCGAGGTGGTTATCCACTACTTGCGATTCCCTTACGATAAGCCGCACCTTCAGTCACCGAAGTATTTCTAAAATGAAACAGTAATGTAGCCTTGTATTTGTGCGTTTCTGCTTTCCTAAGCTCTTGCAACGCTTCAATGCAGAGATGCGTTCATTCGTCGCCTCAGTTGGCGCATCCGAAGCAAGGGCTACAAGCTCGCCTTAGACTTAACGATCACCAAGCCTTTCAAGCGTAGCTGAAGACGATCATCAGCACGCGCCCTCACGGCCTGGTGACTCGAACAAGTTAATTCCGACGAGCTTCAGTTTGTCGAAAGGTGTCGAAAGGGAACGACAAGCTGAAGCTTATCGGACTTCAAACTGCATCGCTACAGTCGTCCAGGTGACTAATCGGTAACTACCGACAAGTCAATTGAAAAGGTATCGGTCGGCGAGGAAAATGCCCACCAAAGAGCGAAACTCGCTCCCAAGCCAAGGAACTCTCCCACCATCATGTAGTCTGATTGCATGTAGTTAGTAATGGAGATCGGCACCTCGGTGGTCAGCACGGAGTTGGTCTTCCATACCGCATTCACCGCGCATTGCAAGGAACTGATGGAGATCGAGGGGAAGTCGCTGGTGTTGATATGTCCCGAATACCAGTTGACGCAACTCTCAGCGACTTTGTAGTTCTGGGTCGTGCCGTCGAACGGAGTGTTCTGAGCATAGATCCACTCCGAAGCCGTCTGCTGGGTGATATACCAGTCAGTAATGTTTTCCGTCACGGAGTTCGTATAAGTGTAACCGGCACTCGCGCCATTCTGACTAAAACCGATGTTGACGCTCGAGCCGGTGGTCACCTGGGTCTGATCGTTCGTGTTTGCAGGCGAGCTCGAATACCAGAAAAGCTCCGGCGATTGCTGGAACGAAGGATTGAGCTCCGCGATGATCCAACCGTAATTCGTGTCCGTGGTGTTGGACATGCCGTTGTTCTGGAAGATGCCCGTCATCAGAAGGCCCAGATATTGGAAAGGTCCGCTTTGCGGCGCGTTGTTCAGTGCGGCCTCGAAGTCGTAAGTCAGGAGCAGGGTTATCGTCTTCGATGGCGGCGGTCCCAGTCCTGTGTTCGATTCCACCGAACCAGATGCGGTGTAGGTGTGCGTAGCAGAGTAAATCCACGATTTCCAGATAAGCCCTGCCGGAGCTGAGTCGGAGGCTGCTGCCTGCGGCAATGCTGCCAGCGCGCTGAGGAATACGTCAACTTCCGCGTCCGAAACCGGATGCTCTTGTTCCTGATCTTGGAATGCAGCCTCCGGCTCGAACGTTTTCGTCACGCCGGTCTTGTCGCCCTGAAAGCCCCGGCTCATCGATGAGACTTTCAGTTTACGGTCCTTGGCCTCGATGATGCGAAAGCGCTCGCGTCCCTCGGCGTCATTGGTTTTGGCGACCAGATAGCCGCGTCCTGCCCCGTGGGAACGGAAGCCGATGCGCTTGGCCAGCGCTTGCTTGTGTTCGTCCGAGGGATCGAGCAGCAATACCGCCACTCCGGCGTCAAGGGGCGCAAAAGCCTGGCTGACTTCCGCGGCAGCGCAGCTCGCCGCATCGAAGACGAAGACGTCGCACTCGTCCACCGGCCCGCCGCCACTGTAATTCTCGATTTGAGACCCAGCAGATAGCTTTGTATAGATTGGGTTGTCGATGGTCTGGTGCGATAACGTGATGATTTTCATAGTTAGGTTTCTCTCTTGGATTTGCTTCGTGAGCTAAGATTTGATTTCGTGAGCTTGAACGACGCGGAGCATATACCTGGCAGCACCTTACCGCAAGTGAGGGACTTCGCAATGTTCCATATGGATGGTTGCGGGCCTGCTATCACTCGGTTTCAGTTATCTCAACGGCGCCAGGTTGATTCGTTTGAGCAAGGCTTCATAACGCTGGTCTGAGCGAAGCGGATCGAAGAGCGGCTCCACGTTGAGATGGATCACCCAGCCGGAGCGTTCTTCAATGGCTTTGTCGAGTTGCTCGAACGCCTTTTCTTTCTCGCCGAGACCGGTGTAGAGGATGGCCAGGTCGTAAGGCGGGACGTGTTTTTTTCCGGCCATCTGCTTTAACTCACTGAGTAGCTTCAGCGCCTCAACTCTTCTGCCTGAGGCCGCGTAAGCATGACCCATCATGGCCAAAAAGCTGGGCGTGCTTTCCGAAATCTCGATCCCCTTTTGATAAGACGCGATCGCTTCAGCGTACATTCCTTTCTGATCGTAGGCGAAGCCTAGAGCGGCGTAGGTCCCGTTTTGGTGCGGATTCAGGTCGTTAGTTTTCTGAAATTGTTTGATGGCCTCATCATACCGGCGGGCCAAATAATAGGCGCCGCCCACGGCATTGCTTAGAGTGACGGAGAGCGGATCAGCTTGCAAACCGCGTTTAGCTATCTCTAATGCCTCGTTCAATCTCCCGGTCGCGGCAAGAAGAAATGAATAGACTTCGTAAGTCTCGGGATAGTTTGGATTGAGTTCAATCGCGCGTTGGTACTCTCGTTCGGCAGCAGCCCAGTCAAGCAGATAGAACATCGTCAGGGCCCCCAGGGCGCAGTGTGATTCGGCCAGGGTTTCATCCAGCTCCAATGCTTTTTTCACTGCCGCCATTGCCTTGGGGTATCCTTCGCTCGGAGCGATCCAGCCATTAGTCGCGGACGCGCCATAAGTGTCGCCCAGGCCGCTGTAGGCGAGGGCGTAGGTTGGGTCTTTCGCGATCGCCTGATTGAAGTACTGAGCGGCCTTTAGATGATCCGTCGGCGAAAACTTCTTCCAGAAGTAACGGCCCTTCAGGTAAAGCTCGTAAGCTTCAGGGTTCTCCGTGGAGCGTTTGGCGAGGCCGCTCTGCTCCTCACCGCTGAGGTTGAGTGCCAGCGCCTCAGCTACCTTCAACGAGATCGCGTCCTGCATGGCGAAGATGTTGGTGAACTTCTCGTCGAAAGTTCTTCCCCACAGTTGCGATCCGTCTTTGACGCTCACCAACTGCACCGTGACTCTTAGGCGATCGCCCTGCCGCTGAATGCTTCCGTCGAGCACGGTCTCAACTCCCAACTCTCGTCCCGCCGCAGCCGGATCACGTTCCGGCTGGTTGAACTTTTGCACCGCGCTCGTAGGCCGCACGACCAACTGCCTGACATTACTGAGCCTGGTGATCAAGCTATCGGCGATTCCCATCTCCAGATAAGGCTCGCGCGTTTTGCCGACCAGAGGTTTGAATGGGAGCACGGCGAGGGTCTTTGCCTGAGACGGCAACGAATCCTTGGCGCGAGGTTCCGGTGGTGACGGAGTCGCCGATGCGCTTCGACGAGCGCGGACGAAGAAGACTAATCCAGTCAGGCCAAACAAAATCGAACAAACGATGAGCGCAACTAGCGGCCACTTCTTTGTTCGCGGCGTCTGGGCCGCAGCTGTCTCTTGCTTCCTCAGTTGCGATTCCGCCTTGATGATCTTTGGAGCGGGAATGCTTTCATCATCGGCATCTTCGTCGTCCTCGATCAGGATGTGTGTCCGCGTACGCTCTTGCAGCACCACGCTGTCAGCTGCTGTGCTCTCATGCACGGTCCCCATGAATCGATAGCCGGCGCCGCGCACAGTCGCGATGTATTTCGCGCTGTCTTCGCCGAGCGCCTTTCGCAGCGCGGAGATGCTCTTATCCAGATTGTTCTCTTCGACGAAGCTGTCGCCCCAGACTTCCCGCATCAACTCATCCTTGCCTACGAGGTGACCGCTCTTTCCCACCAATACGACCAGCGTGTCAAAGGCCTTGGGAGTGAGCGGCACCGGGCTGTCTTCACGCAGCAGCAAGCGCTCTGCAGGATCAAGACGAAAGGGGCCGAATTCGTAGAAGTGCTTCTCGGGCTTGCTCATAGAGGCTTTCAGAAAGCCGGCAGGAAAATTTCAGGAAGTCCGAAGGACGAAATCCTCGGGGTGCGTGTAGGGTGCTCTCCGCCGACGATTCGTGCCGTCAAAATTCGAGGTGATGCAAACGTAGCGAATGATACTGCATGCACGATCAGCGAACAACACAGACGTGGCAGGAGAGGGCGCAAGCTGGATGAGAAGAACCGAAATCATAATTGAGACCGAGCGGTTGCTCGTGAGGAGCAAGCGGCCCTCTATGGCTGCGTGGTGCGCTGCCTGCGGCGCTCGCGTCTCAATGCTGACGCCAACTGAAGCAGCACAACTAGTGAGTACTACCACCCGCGACATTTATCGCCGCGTAGAAACCGGAGAAGTTCATAGCATCGAGGCGCCCGATGGGGAAGTGTTCATCTGCCTGCGTTTGCTACCGGACGCGAATGTCTAGCGAAAAACTGTAACGACAAACAAAGGAAAGTGAGGAACAAGAACATGAAAATTCACGCAATCTGCAGAGCGCTTCTCCTGGGAATCATAGCGCTCGTTTACTCAACGTCAGCTATCTCGGCGCCCGCGCCAATAGCCGCATCGCGGTTTGGCGCTCTCTCCAAACCATTAGTTCAGGGAACAACTCTGAAAGGAAATACCGCGCCCGTAGCTCTTAACAACGCGCTGCTTCCGGATTTGATTGTGTATTGGTCTGCTGTCGGCGATCCAAAGAATGGGAAATTTGAGATCAGGATTAAGAACATAGGCGCTGCGACTGCTGCCTGGACCTATGTAGTGCTCAAGGTCTATCACGTCTCATCGCCCGGGGCTAAGCCGAAGGAAATGAGCTATCACGCGACGGTGCCAGCCATAGGTATAGGCAAATACGCCGATGTGATTATTGAAACGAAACTAAACCTTGCACTGGACACCTCCTGCACCATCGGTGATGGCACTAATCGGATTGTGGAGAGCAATGAATTCAATAACAGAAATTGTGGGCCAGTTGATAGCTAGACCCCGCAGTTAGTCTCGAATTCCAGCGAGATAAGGATCTCAACGAAGCCAACAACAAATCGCACTTAAACGACCTAACACCAGAAAGTGAGGCCCCACATCATGAAAAGACATCCAATTTGCAGAGCGCTTGTCCTGGGAATTATGGCGCTCGTTTACTCAACGTTTACTCCGACCCACATTGCGGTGGCGGCCCCGGCGCCACCGGCGGTAACTGCATCGGAGCTTTTTACGTTCTATTACGGCGCGACTGATTTCTATTTCTACACTGCAGACCCGAAGATGAGGGCTTTTCTAAAAACCGCACCGGGATGGAAAGAACTTCCGGCGGTGGGCTACGTCTTTCGTGAGCAGGCGCCCGGCACCGTAAAGCTTTATCAACTCGCTAAATTAGAGTTTGGCGGCTCCAATCACTTCTACACGATAGACGAGAATGAAGCTAATAACGCAATCCAAAACCTGGGGTGGACGTCGGAGGGAATCGCCTGTTACGTCTCTCCAACACCGGTTTCGGGGACCATGCCTCTTTATCGCTTATACAGACCCTACAGTGCGCCGTCAGGGGGCGGGGCCGATAATTGGTTGGTTAACTTACTCGGGGGGGAGCCGTTTTCTAGTGGACCCTCCGGTGACGGACACTTCTACACGAACGTCGAACAATCAAAATTCGCGTACATGAAGAGTGGCTGGACGTTCATCCATACTGAAGCGCATGTGTGGACTAGCGCGGTGACGCTCGGCGAAAGCGCAAATCCCGCTCCTTCGGTGCCGGAATCCTATTACACCGATCACCTCATCAATCTCGGCTGTAAAAAAAGCTGGGGTGGCTATAACTGCCCGACCGTAATGAGCTATGACTTTTGTGAGGGCTACCGCAAGCAGGGCAAGATCAAAGCCCCTGTTTGCACTGCGGTGGGCGTTGATCTCGAGACCTTCAAGAAGGACGAAGCGTTTCTGGTTGGACAAGGCTGCAAGAGATTCCTGGGCCGAGCCGGTGAGTACAACTGCGAGAGTTGGGCTGGCGGCGATTTTTGCGCCCTGGCCGTCATGATGAGCAAGGGACTGATTACCAAGTGCTACTCGCCACAGACACAACTCGAGCGCAGCTACCAGGACAGCTTCGGGCGCGAACCCACAGCCAAAGAAATCACCTCTGCGAAAAATGCTTGGGTACAGGGCACCTATACAAGTTGGATGAAGGTCCACATCCAGTATCTAAAGTCGGACGCCGCCGCCAGCGAGCGCATAGGTTTAATCAATCGAAACTTCCTTGAAGTTCGAGGGCTCATGGCGCCCAAGGATGAATTGAATATCTGGAACGCCGAGCTTGTGAAACCGAATACGCCCTACCCAAACTACACGGAGATGCGAAAGCGCAATATTGACTGGATCCTGATGAGTGCCAACGATGCTTTGCTACGCGATATCGTCGTCCGCGCCCTTATTAGCGCCGGATCTGGAAAGCCGTCGGAGGGACAAATCACGGACTGGAAAAATAAGGCGCATAGCAAGCGGCTCACCTTCAAGCAGATGGTCGCTATGCTGCTTAAGAAGTAGCAGCCGGGTTCAGAGGTGGGCCGAAATTTCCGGCGGGTAACCTGCGGACACCTCATAGAAATTCGCTCGATGGCCAAGACTCGAACGCGAAGAACAACACCTCTAAGGATGTGTGGACGTTCTGGTTCTTGATTAGAGCCAATCGCACCGCAACGGTGAGTGCGGGCAGTAGCAGGCAGAGGGCAGGAAGCAGGAAAGATAATAATTAGCCGCGGATGAACGCGGATAGGCGCGGATCAGAACCTAAGCAAATCTGATCCGCGTCGCACCGCAACAGTGAGTGCGGGCAGTAGCGGGCAGAGGGCATGAAGCGGGAAAGATAATAATTAGCTGCGGATGAACGCGGATAGGCGCGGATCAGAACCTAAGCAAATCTGATCCGCGTCGCACCGCAACGGTGAGTGCGGGCAGTAGCAGGCAGAGGGCATGAAGCGGGAAAGATAATAAGCAGAGGGCATGAAGCGGGAAAGATAATAATTAGCCGCGGATGAACGCGGATAGGCGCGGATCAGAACCTAAGCAAATCTGATCCGCGTCATCAGCATTAAATCCGCGGCCACTATTTTTGTGGCCCACACCGCAAATGATCGGAATGTTAGCGTCCCGAAGCATTCCCAGTTGGAACCAGATTATTTCCTGGCTGCGCGAGCTGGAAACCCTCTGCAAAAGCAGTAGCATAGATTCACGGATTCCTTCCTTTTCTTTCTGTCGGCGCAAGCACTAAACTCCCATAATTGATTGGAGTCACGCTGAGGGAAAGACACTACTCGAATGGTCCTCCGCGCACTCTGGCTGTACTATCCGAGCCTAGCCCCAACGCCGCCATCATAAAACAAGGGGATCAAGGATTGTAGCCGTGACATAATCGGCTTGGAGTCAGGAATATCAGGCGGAATCAAGTCTGCAGATTCGATGAGGCGAGTATGAATACTCTCGAAGCAAAGAAGGACATTTCTCCGTTTTGCAAGCACGTTTTGAAGTGAACGTTTTCCTGGGCAGCAAAGACTCTTAATGGCCAGTCCTAATAAACTTTGCAAGATTATCTTAACGATCTCAATACCTCTCTTGCTTCTCAGCTGCGCAAAGCGCGATGAACGCGTGGCTGCCGAAAGCATAGCCGCACGAATTCATTCTCAACTACAGCAAAATGATTTCGCGGCGGTGTACAGAGAGTCTGGCTCGAGCTTTAAGCAAGTGGGTGATCGAGAAAAGTTTATTGCTCGCATGCAACAATTCATTGAATCCAACGGGGCGCTACTGCTTGCAACTCAGGTATCATACCAAACCGGTTTTGACTCGAAAGCAGGAAACAATCACACCTTAACTTTCGCTCTTAAGTTCGAGCGCGGCAACGCTACCGAGAAAATCGTCTTAACGCCAAACGATCAGGGCCAGTTGAGCCTTTGGGATCTCAAGATCACTCCTGTCCCTTGAAAACGAATCCCGCCAGGAACAGATTTTTTCAATTGTCATGAGAACTACTCAGAATCGAAATGAAATTCGCACAAGAGTTTGGTGCCGCGACAATATCGGCCAATACTAACTGGCGAATAGGTGCCCGCTCCCGTCTTTATGGCCTCCGTCAACAGAATCTCGATCGTTCCTTTCGCGAAGAGTGCATTTATTGATTCGGTCCTTGTGCTCATCTCTTCAAAAACTCAGCCGCAAACCAAACTGAAGCTGTCGCGGATCAGCAGCGCCGGTAGGTTGCCCGAAGTTCGGCAGTGGCGTAGGGCCAGTCCCAGTGACGTTATTTGGTAATTGCAGGTTAGCGCGGTTGAGAACGTTGAAGCCTTCGACGAGGGTCTCAAGCTGCAGCTTCTCGCCGAGACTAAATCGGCGGCTTAACCGTAGATCGAGTGATGCAAAATCAAACCCTTTCCCTGAGTTACGCCCGACTCCCACCGGCCGATCATTAGAGTTCGTGTCAAAGTTGCGATCGTTTCCCAGGATGGTATTGAAAGGAAGAGCCGAACCGTAGCTGAAGATGTAGCTCAACTGAAATCCGCTCAAGCTACGTCGCACGATGGAAGCGGATTTGATTGCCGGAACTTCGAAGGTGCCGCTCAGAGCCAGTCGGTGACGCTGATCGTTGTCTGATGGTCCGCGCTCGTCGCGCAGGTTGGAATTGTCCTGTGGCGTGAAGAAGAAGGCGTTGCCCGCATTGTCGATGGCCTTGGAGAAAGTGTAAGAGAGACGGGCTCCAAACCATCTCTGGAAACGGCGATTAACGGCAATAGTCAACCCGTTGTAGGAAGACTCTCCCGAACTCTCGAAGCGGCTAACATTCGCTAATCTTGGATCGGGACGTCCGAGATTCGGCACACCCGCCGCAGCGGGGAACCTCGGCACGTTAACATTGCGCGAAAGAATGAGGTGCAGGCCGCGTGTGTGCAGGTAGCCAACCGCAAGTGAGGTTGAGGGAAACAACTCGCGTTCCACTTGCAAGCTGGCTTGTTGGTTGTAGCTGTTGCTGATATTCGGATCGATTGTCGTGATGCTGATCAAAAGATCCGAAGGAAATGCGGCGAGGACATTCGGAAACACCGGCGCGCCGGCTTGACCGAAAGAGAGTACCGCGACTTTGTACTTTGAGCCATCGCGTTGCAACGCATTCGAAGTTGCGCGCAATGGAATTCGATCGAAGTAAATACCGAAGCTGGCCCGAACGACCGTCCTGCGATCACCGGGCGCGTAAGCTATTCCTAGTCGCGGAGCGAAGTTGTTTGCATCCGTGGTGATGAGATCGGGCAGAAACTGCACATCGTAACGCAGACCGGCGTTTATGGTTAGGTCTTGTCTGGGCCGCCATTCATCCTGCATAAACAGCCCGATGTTCGGGTTCGATTGAAACTGGTCAATGGCCCCAAATGCCTGCTGAAAAGTGGTATACCGATTGGCCAGAAAGTTAGCGAGCGACGAGAAGGAATAAACACCCTGCAGGGCGCCGGGAAAAGTGATGTTTACCTTGTTATGCAGGTAGTTTGCGCCAAATTTTAGAGAGTGTGACCAAAGCTGCGTGGTTACGTTATCCACGAGCTCATAAGTATCGAGGTCGCGAATCGTTGGGGAGACGGTTGCGGCGCCGAAGTTTGCCACACCTGAAATATTAACTGCCGGACCAGCTACGTCGTTCAGCGGAGCGCTCAGCCGGCTGCGGGTATATTGAAAGCGCGCTTCGTTTATTGTCCTGGCCGAAAGGGTCGCGACGTCGCTCAAAGCGAGCGTCTGATCGCGATCCTTGAGCGCAGTGCCACGACTGATTGCATTGAGTCCGCCAACGTTGCGCGCGTTTGGGCTGTCGATGTCATAAAAACTGTAACGCGCCGTCAACTGATTGTTATTCGTGGGCTGATGATCGACGCGCAGCAGGACGTTGGTGGAATTGAATCCTGTCGCAGCTATACCGGTCGAAATTCGTGGACCACTAAACCCGACGGCGTCGAGCCTGCCGTTTATCGCGGCCACGTTGGTTGGGCTGATCGTGATAACGGAAGCATTGTGCAGTCTCGTCTGTTCGAAATTTGCAAAGAAGAAGCTGCGATTGCGCGCGAATGGACCACCCAAACTGCCTCCATACTGCCCTTGCGTCAGCGCGTCTTTGGTTGAGGCCAGCGGATTGCGAGCATCAAACCGCTGATTACGAAGGAAGCCATACAACCGTCCATGAAATTGGTTTGTGCCGGATTGCGTTACGATGCTGACAAAACCTCCCGAGGCGCGTCCAAACTCAGCTATGCCGCCTGAGGTGATCACCTCGAACTCGCGCACGACTTCCTGGCTAAAGAACGTCCCGGGCAAATCCGCGGCGTCGTCGTTTGCCGAAAGGCCATCAACCACAAGACCATTGTTGATGAAGCGTTGGCCCGTGATCGACAAGCCAGTGCCCGGCACCGCGGAAGTTTCCGGGAAGCGCTGGTTGGCGACCGGGTTGCTCCGCGCTACTCCGGGCGTGAGTGCTGCAAGGTCCAGGTAGTTTCGCCCATTAAGCGGCAATGAATCGATCTCGCGCTGCAAAAGGGTTTCCGCCACTTGCGTGCGCACTGTCTCCACCAAGGGCAGGTCTGCAGCCACGTTTACGTTTTCCGTGACGTCGGCTAGGGTAAGTTTAAGCGGTAGATCCAAAGCTTGGCCCACTGTCAACGTCAGTTGTCGGACCAGACGCGCAAAGCCCGGCTCATCAACAGTGATTTCGTATGTTCCGACTTGCACGTAAGGAAAGCGAAAGCGTCCAGCGCCGTCGCTGGTAGTCGTTTGCGTCCAACCGGTGTTGACGTTCTTGAGAGCCACAGACGTGCCGGCTACCAATGCGCGGCCAGCGTCTTCGACATGACCACTGAGACTTGCGGACGTCATGGTCTGCTGCGCCTGAGCGTGGACTCCGGCAAGAATCACAACCGTCACAAACAGCGCGGCGGAAAATTTTCGACTCTTCTCGGTAAACAACTCACTACCTCCTTGTAAACTCGCTTAAGAACATTACACACCTCTGCGACTGGGCCAGGCGGGCGCGAAAATGGAAAGGCGCAAACAGGTGTACCCACCGCTAAAAGTGAAACTGGATTGGCTTTTTCGAGTCCGCCGATCGCTCTTTCCGTTGTGCAGAGACGCCGGGAGTGTACCCGCTCGCAGTGGTCACGATCAGTGCCGCCGCGAGCAGCGGTAGAAACAGAAGCTTTCGGAAGTTCATTCCGCCCCTTGATGCAAAGGCATCTACCTGCTCACGTCAAATCGGCGCGAGCAGGAAGAGTTTGTTAGTGCCCGACACTGCCAGGTGGGTCGTGCTTTTCTTTTACAGCGAACCAGCAGTTACCTTGACAGGGTTGAAGGAAGTTCTATTGCCGTCAGCGGTTAATGAGAGAAGAGTCCAGGTACAGCTTGCTGTGCCGGTCCCACCCGGGAAGGGAGGAAAGGCTGTGTTCTCATCTATGTATTCAATAAACTCAATCTTGCCGTCACTTGCTTTGTAAAGGCCGGTTTTTTTGCAGATTACACCCGTTGCACCGTAGGTGCCGCCGCCTCGATCTGTTTCTTGAGTCATACCTGTTCTCCTTCAGGATGGAAGTTCGTTTAACTTTGCCTTCGATATTCGGGAAGCGCTAGTGAATTTATTGCCGGCCGCGTTGCAGAGTCTTTTGAATCAGAGCAACTCCCATCGCAGCGTCACCGATTCCTCAGGACGATGCGCAATCACCATCAGCTTAACGAGCAGCTGGAAACTTGTGTCTTTCTTGTCCGCGATACGCACGAGGTAAATGTGGCCCAGCTTGACTGGCGCGGTGGCAGATGGAGTAACCTCCGTAAAGAGTTTGGGCCCCTCTTGCAGTGGTTGGTATTCAGGCTTGCTAAGATCTTGCTTCAGGATCATGATCTTGTCGCCGTTAAGATGTAGAGAAGCGAACCCGATGCCACCCCCGGTCGCATCCTCGAAGCCATAACGCTGACGAAGCTCGTCTGGCGTGCCGAGATCGACGATCGCCGCCACTCGGTTGACCTCGATACCGCTAACAAGACTGCCATTACTCGCCAGAATGTAACTGAGATCACTGCAACGGTTACGCCAGTCGTTACTGACAAACGCAAACCCTTCTTTCCCGTCACTAAAACACATCGTACGGGCAAGCGGATCCAGGACATACATGGTGAAGATTCCACCACGTTTTTTTGGTTGAGTCGCGCGCTTCTCATCAGGCGCCGACGGCGTTTGAGCGCGCAGCACCTGATGGGAACCGAATCCTAAGAACACCGCCAGTACGATGAAGAGAGAGCGTTTCATAACGCTGGTTTTTTGACTTTCAAATCTCAAACTCATAGCCTCCCCTTTTCGTCTGGTTGCGCTTTGTGGGGAGGCTGCTTTAGTTGACACTAACGACTAGCCACGTTCGGCAGGTGCACAAGTTCCTGAAACTGCTTCTCGGGGATATGTCGCGCTTCGTTCAGGCGCGTGAGCTCCTTGAAGTAATAGAATGGAACAAAGGCGGAACCAACCTTGTTGGTGATCCAGTCGTCCTTAACAACGTAATTGAGTGGATGCAGATCGAAATCTTCCGAGCACTGGTTGAGCGTTTCCGTAACCGCCTTAACGACCAGAATGTTATTGAGCGAGGCAGGATCATCCAAAGTCTCTGCAGCGATGGTGTACAAAAGCGCGCCTTCGCGAGCCCGCCGTTCCCACTCCTTAATGATCTTCAACGCCCTTTCATACTGCCGGGAGTTGATTTCCAGACGCAGTGTGGTTTCTGAGTCGTTGCGTGCCTCTCTCAGATACTCTTTGTATACGGCGGGAGGAACGGTACCAAAGGCTATCTCCTTGTTCTCCGGATAGACACCGAAGGCATCGATTGTGGGAACTCCTCCAGCCAATTTAATGACCATGGAGAACGACGAGCCACTGTTGTTGTAGAACTCTCCTCTGCGCCCCGAGAGCACAATGAAATACCGGTCGTGGTCGACTCTGGTCCACCGAATGGTTCCGCTGCCTGGTATTGCGCAAGTGATCGAAGTGTCGTCATAGCTGACGAACTTCATCGTCTTTCTGACGGCTCCGAATATCCGGTTCTTGCCGGATGCAGTAAACGAAACCGACTCCGGTTTGCCGAACTCGTTGATCACCTCGTATTTCGCGGTGGCGATCTGGCGCGGTTCCCCTGTGCCGAGATCCGAAAGAACAGTCACTCCATCATTGGAATCGAAACGATAGAGCACTGCTTCGTTGGGTGAGACCTGCGCTTTCCATGTTCCGACGATGTCGAATGAACAACTCTTTCCCTGGGCGAACGCGGTTGCGGTTGAGCCCAGAAGGATAATAGCCAGTAGCGAGATTATGGCGGTAAGTTTCATGATGTATTTCACCCAGTGCTTTTGACGTATTGCCAATGCCAATTGTGTCGGACCAGAAATAGAAGCCACGTGAGCAGCCTCTATTCCTGGTCTGGTTTTCGACCGTCCAGGGCCAAGTTTTACGTTGGCCCTGACGACCAGTGCCGCAGACTCAGACGTTTCGGCGGTAGCCGTATTTCTTGATGTCCTGGTTGATCAGAACCTGGCGGGCTCTGCTCTCCACCGTCCATTCCGCGTATGACTTCCACGGATCGGCCCAGGCGATGCGTTTCATAATATTTTTCTGACTGGCAAACGACTGCGCATGGCCCCAGTAGTTGGTGGCATCGTTGATAATACGGAAGGTGCCGGAGTGCATAGCGAAATCAATGTCGACCCCTATGTGGCCCATATTAAAGAGCCGGTAGCGGATCGTCTCGATATCGTAGGGATCTCCGGTCAGGAAATACCAGCCAGGAAGATCAGCAGTGCGCATCTGCGCATAGTGCTTCAGCGCGGCCGGCGTGTCGTCCTGTGGTTTAACCGAGATTGAGTAAAAGAAGAGGTCCTTACCCATGCGATCTTTCAGGTCACGATAAGTTCGTTTCAGAACCGTAGTCACCAGAGGGCAGGCGCCGTGACATTCCGCGTACATCAGATTGATCACGCATTGCTTGCCTTTGATCAGATCGTCATAGAACCTGACCTCTTTGTTGTCTTGTGTTCGAAGCACCGCATTTGTGTACTTCGAAACGCCCTGCGATGAGGGATGCGGCTTGAACACTCTGGTTAACATTGATCTTCTATCCATTACGCTACCTCCTCATTCCGGAGTTTGGCTTCGAACTCCTTGTTACCCTGGACAATCAATGCGTCGCATGCCGCCTTGGCTGCCGCATCAGGCACAATGTGCCAGGCCACCATCATGAACGCGTCTTCGTGGCCCATGTTATGACAGTGGATCAGGTATTTGCCGATATAGTCTCGGAAGTTCATCCTGATCAGTGCGGCCTCTCCCGGCTCGACCTTGGTTACGTCTTTCCTTCCCCTCGAGAGCGGAGTCACCGTGACTTCCTGAAATAGGCCGTTGATGATCGCAAATCGCTTCAGAATACGAAATTCCTCGAAGTGAATATGCACGGGGTGGGCCCAGTTGGTAGGTCCGTCTGCGTTAGGGGTGTTATTGTTGATCAGCCACTCTTCACAGGTGCCTTTGATGACGCAGTGCTGCGGTAGATCCGCGTCGAAGACACGGTTGTTGATCCTGAAAAATCGCGGGTTCGACCCTGCAGGATCGCGAGTAAAGTTCCACTGGAACGTGGTGTCCGGCGTACAGATCGGAGGATATGTGCAGAGGGTCGCGGGAATCGCCGGTGTATCGACCGGGAACCAGTTCTCTCGCTGTACCACGTCGAAACGCATCACGACGTTGCCAATGTTGAGCCCGGGCGGTAATCCCGGGGGATTCACGTTTCCTGGGTTGACATTCTGGCTCGTAGCTTCTGTGAGATACAGCTTAGAGTTCACCGGGAAGTTTCCGAAGTCGATGATAAAGTCGTAGCGCTCAGCGACGTTCACTCGCAGTGCGCCCTCAACTTGAATCGTTTCGCCCACGATGGAGTTGCTGTTGAGTCTATTCGCGGGGCTGGCATCGACCGGAACCGGATGCTCGAGGAAATTGGCATCAGTGGCGATCACGACTATCGTTTCAACATTGCCAGTGGGGCCGATGAGCCTAAGGTCCCATTGGGCCGTTGTCGGGCCGGTAGAGAGAACCCGGAACCGATACTTTCGGTTCCTGACAGTCATCTTCGGCTGAATCTTTCCGTTGACGATGAACTTGTCGCCGCCAGCCGCATTGACCATTTCATTTCGGCCTTGTGCATCCAGGGCACAGAACCTCTTCTGTGTAAGGATCAAAGGAATGTCAGTGACACCATAAAGTCCAGGCAGCCGCAACGACCCGTTGGAGGGGTGTTCATGGCCCGGATCCGTGCTGTCATAGACGATGAACATTCCGTTCAGGCCCATAACGTTGTTGTTGAGGGTCTTCTCTGCACGGTGATCGTGGTACCAGAAAGTGCCCATCTTTTCCCGTGGATCACCGACCCCGTCACCACCCGGGTTGCCGCCAAACGCGTCGATGCCGGCGTAGACATTCGGGTAGAGATTGTCTTTCCAGAAGCCGCTTGGGAAAAAGTCGCCGGCGAAACCGTCGCTCTCGGAACCATGGTGCCCATTATGCAAGTGGATCGTAATCTCAGGGTGGCCAAACGTGTTGTCGCCGTTCGGCGGTAAGCTGTTCCGGAACCGCACGATGGTGGATTTGCCGTATTTATTCAGGATCATTGGGCCCGGATAGACACCATTGAACCCCCAGATATACGACTCGCCGAAGTTGGAGTGGAATCGATGCAGGCCGGGCCTGGCTTCCAGTTCAGACGTAATCTTGGCTGGTGTGAACTGAGTCCAGCGCTGATGGTCGTCTCGGTCCCATTCACCCGCGCCTTGGTTAGCTGCCTTAGTTGGCTTGGGTTGCAGTGGATGGTCTATCGCTGGAAACGGAACCGGTAAATCATCCACAAAAGGTGTATGTGACGGACTGGCAGCGCCTGAGACGCATTGAACCAGCGGCGGTGGAACCGGGCCCCCCTGCATGATGCTGGCGAGCGCCTTCCTTGAGGTGATGATATTAGGAGCCAGGACAGAGACCGCTCCCGCGGCCGCTCCCATCTTGAGCACGGTCCTTCTGCTCACGGTATTGTCTGATTTCTTCTTCTGTCCAGCTCCCTCCCGGTGCTTACCCTTTTTGCCAGGCATAGAATCTCCTTTCAGCCCTCGCAGGGCTTCCAAGCTAAATTTCTTTTGGTGATTTTTCTAAACTGTCCCGGGTCCTACGAAATCAAGTACCCGGTTTTGACCCCCAACGGTAGTTGGCAAAGATCATCGACTTGTGGGGCGAGGCAAGTTGCCTAAGTAACTAATTGCTTCGCGCGAATTCGCGCGAAAAAACTTTGACCGGAAAGACGTCTTCGGGTTATTGATGAAAAGCGGCGTGAGGTTATTACTCGCCATCTGAAATAACAAGCATTGTTATTTGGCCGTCCTTGCTGTTCGTTAGCGGATTGTGCTGTGGCCGCTCTGAACGTTGAAGCTAGATTCCCCCGTCAAAGGTCGATGCCCAATAACTCAGGAAGTTCAGAAACAGAAGAAGCGATCGCCGCACGGCCTTTGCTAGTTCCTGGTTGGCTGGGCGCGGAGGTTCATTTCCGTGGTTAGCTTCGTCACCTATTTTTTGGTCGTCTGGGTTTTCGCCATTACCAGAGTTCATGGGGTCACTCCGGGAGCGCAATCGATATCGAGTCGGAGCGTCTCCGTGCAGCTTCTTGAAATCGCGCACGAAGTGACTTTCATCATTCAGCCCAACTTGATGTGCGATCTCTTTGACGCTTAAGAAACTCGTTTCCAACAGGTACCTCGCTCGATCCATTCTCAACTGTCTCAAATACTGCATGGGTGATTTGCCGACCTCAGACACGAAAATGTGCGAGAGTCGCCAGACGGAGAGATTGACGGTCTGGGCCAGTTCCGGCAGAGACCACTCTCTCTGAACATTGTCTCGCATCAACTGTTCGATTTTTTCTACACGCGGATCCATAGCACGGCACCTCCGACATGAATCGTACGATCGAGGGACAAGTCTTCTGGGGCCGCGAAAGACGTCTCAAGCATCCGGGCCTTGCGAATAACCCCCAGTTAATGAGCACTGGGAGGAATTCCGACCGGACAAAAGAGATACGGAGAGTTGCCGTTAGGTGGGAAGGTAACTGCCGTCTCCAAGTTCTGGGCTTGGGAATTGTCTCAAGAGCTACGCTTGAGTTTGGGGCGAATGAGGTTGAGTGAAGCTATTACCAATTAGATTTTTAGTCAAGGGAAACTTTCAGAATGTGCGCGCGTTTAAGGCATGACATGGACCACTTCGGAATTATGACCACCAAATTGGAGCCCCAAATAGTGCTTTGGGAGCTTGGCGTCCCAAAGCATCCCGAGTTGAAACCAGATTAGTCTAAGATCGATTTTCGTAGCCGCCTTCTCGCCAATGTACGTCTTTGCTCCGACCGCGCCGGGAACACCGGTGTTGCGAATGCTGAACTCTCTCAGCCCGAAGTGCCTTCCACAATACGGAGCAGGAGCTGCTCAATGTGACTCACACGGGTGCTAGCCTGGTCAAGAGCTCGGGCTTGTGTAAGAGCTTTCTCAAGGTGTGGTATGGCTTCCGACCCACGGTTCAGCTCGATCAAGGTGATTCCCAATGCGTAATTTCCATTTCCCTCGCCCGGATCGAGTTCAACAATAGAACTAAAAAAGTTCAAGGCAGATTCTGGGTTTTCTCTCATGAGCCTTCGGGAAGCGTCTAGTGCAGGGTAGTGCAGTGCGATGGCAAGCGCACTGTTGACTTGGCCCGCCTCGCAGTAGGACTTGATGGCAACTTCAAGAGGGATCTCAAATTGATATTGTTGCTGCAAATACCAATTGAGAAGGTCATTAGGCTCTACTAGCGAGAGATCCTTTGCAAAGAGAGTGGAGACGATTCTAACGTTGGAGCGGACTCCGAAGGCTTCCATCTCCGCAATTACGGCGCGTGCCGTGTCATAGTCCGGTGCTGCGGCGGCAAGTGCGGAGTAAGATCTGATGCTAGGAGAAATTCCGGCTGCCTCCATCTCCGCAATTACGGCGCGTGCCGTGGCATAGTCCGGTGCTACGGCGGCAAGTGCGGAGTAAGAGCCGATGCTAGGAGAAATTCCGGCGGCCTCCATCTCCGCGACTATGGCGCGTGCGGTAGTGTAGTCCGGTGACTTGGTGATTAGGTTGTTGTAGGTGGTGCGGATGGGAGGCATTCCGGTGGCCTCCATCTCCGCGATTAGGGCGCGTGCGGTAGTGTAGTCCGGTGACTTGGCGAGCATGTTGTTGTAGGTGGTGCGGGTGGGAGAAATTCCGGCTGCTTTCATCTCAGCTACTAAGGCGCTAGCGGTACTGTAATCGGTTGCCCCTGAGATTAACATATTGTAAGTAGTGACATTGGTGGCGATTCCGGCGACCTTCATCTCATTAACCACCTCTCGAACGGTATCGTAATCCTTCGCTTTGCCGAGCAGCTTTTTGTAAGTGGTGACATTGGTGGCGATTCCGGCGGCTATCATCTCAGCGACGACGGTGCGAGCGGTACTGTAATCCGTTACCTTTGACAGCAGCGTGTTGTAAGTCGTGACGTTCGGTGCGATTCCGGCAGCTTTCATCTCAGCGATGATGGTACGAGCAGTAGTAGGATCGACACCCGTTACCTTCATCTCATCAACCACGGCTCGGGCGGTTTCGTAGTCCTTCGTGGCTGCGACCAGAATGTTGTAAGTGATCACATTGGGCATGATCCCGGCGGCCCTCATCTCACCGATAACAACTCGAGCTGTTTTAGGGTCTTTCGCTTTGCCGACCAGCGTATTGTAAGTGTTAACGTTGGGGGTGATTCCGCCGACCTTCATCTCACTCACTACCTCCCGAACGGTATCGTAATCCTTCGCTTTGCTGACCAGCGTGCTGTAGGTGTAGAGATTGGGGACGATTCCGGCGGCCCGCATCTCCTTAACGATAGTTCGGGCGGTATCGTAGTCTTTTGCGGCTACGACCAGAGTGTTGTAAGTGACCACATCGGGCATGATCCCGGCGGCCCTCATCTCTTTAACTATGTTCCAAGCGGTATCGTAGTCTGTCGCGGCGGCGACCAACGTGTTGTAGGTGTAGATATTGGGAACGATGCCGACGGCCCGCATCTCCTGGATGATAACGCGGGCTGTCTTGGGGTCCTTCGCTTTGCCCACCAACGTGGTGTAGGTGACGACGTCGGGTATCAGTCCCGCTGCTTTCATCTCGTCAACCACCGCCCTGGCAGTGTCATACTCTTTCGAGACCGCGACCAGCATGTTGTAGGTGACAGCGTTGGGGGTGATTTCGGCGCGCTTCATCTGCTCAACCAGCCCCCGAGCGGTATCGTAGTCTTTCGCGGCTGCGACCAGCGTGCTGTAAGTGAAAACGTTAGGGGCAATTATGGCGTCCTCCATCTCATCGACCATCGTCCGGATATCATCGTGGGCATTCGCTTTGGCAATTATCAAACGGTAGGTCAAAACGTCGGGCCTGATTCCCACGTTTCCAAGCAGGACTAGTGCATACCGCGCTAGCGAAAATGTCGGGCATAGTTTAACCAGCTGGTTCCATACCGTGATATCACGCTCCAGCCCTAAGTCTTTTAGCTTGCGTGCCAGTCTTTGCAAATCCTGTTCGGTTTTTAGCGGCCTTCCGCGAAAAACATCGCCAAAGTTGTAGCTGGTGACAATTAGCCCCAATCGTAGCCGTTCCTCTTCAGAAAAATCATCGACAATGGTCTGAGCAATGTTCCTTTCTCCGTCCTGGGCGACGATGTAATCCAAGTACGCTGTCTCGGTTAGCAAGAAGTTTCCTTCGCGGCGTAGGAAGCCTAGATGGAACTTGTCTTGAGACAGAAACTCAATTAGACCTTCCCACTCATCGCCGCCGGGGAGCTGATTAAACAACTCCACTCTGGCAAACGCGACTCCCATCGAGGTCGTTGCTCGTCTCCTTTCAGCCTTGTGACGCAGGTAGAAGCGAATGTGATCTTCCAGGAACTGGCCTCCCGGGAGATAGGCCTCCATTACGTAGAAAACATGCAGCGCTCGCATGATTTCCTTAGCGCGTTCAACGTCAAGCCTAAGCTTGTGATCGTCAGCTATCTTGTCCATGTTGCGCCAGCGGTCGCCCATCGTTTCTAGATTAAGAAACAAGGAACCAGGGTGGTGATCGAATTTATCCGGCAGAATCGCGTTGAAACTTACAACATACCACTCTGTAAACTCCTTCTCCTCCTCGCCCTCTAGTCGGTTAATAGGAAGTGATTCCAGCTTGTCCCACAAGTGATCGTCTAGACCGAATCGGTGTCGAAAATCGTAATAGGTTGGTCCCGTTCGGCTAGTGGCGGCCAGGATGAGCCCCTCGTCGGCCAAGCGTCCCAAAAAACGGTTGATCTCGTTCGTGCCGTAGCCGCGTTTCGCCATATCGCGGAAACGGGCGTCAATGTCATCCATCCATACAATGCGGCAATCTGCTTCGGGAAAGTCCGGAGGAATGAGTGGCTGGTCCGTCCGTTCCGGTACTTTGAACGGCCAGACAGCGACGCTGCCTCGCCGTACCATAAGCCGCTTAATCGCTTCGAACACTGCGCGAGTCTTGCCGGCCAACGGATGACCTTCGACAAGGACCCATTCGTTTCGGCTTAAACGCTCGTCAAGTCTTGCATCAATCTCACGGCGGAAGTAGTGACCCTTGCTGTTGCTGTCGCGATAGCGTTTCTCGTAACTGAAAGAGCCAAAAATCGCCTTAGCAAAAATCTCTTCGTCGGTGGAGTTGGTGACGAATTGTCCCACATTGGCCAGCGTGCTCGCGGATGTCGTGGGAAGTGCTGCGAGCGCCTGCTCGCGAAGGTATTCATCGAAGCGGGTATTCATCTGTCGAGCGAGGCGACTAAGAAAGAGTTCCCTCGTCGAATCCTTATCCTTGGCTTGCTTATAACATTGCCGTACCTGGTCCGGATATTGGACGTTCTCAGGCGGCGGAATATATAGATCAGCCACCGTGGGCCAATAAACTTGAAATCGGTCCATTCCCTCGGGTAACGCGGCTAGTCCGCCGTCCAAAACACCGAAGACCACGGGAAAGAAAAGAATACCCTGCTCCTCATTACGCGCGAGGGTCTGAGGCCATTCCTTGTCCATGATGTATGAGGATTTAGCGAACAGATCGGAGATCAGCAGTAGGGAACAGTTGCATCCTTGTTTCAGCGCCTGGACAATGGTTTTGTCCCATTCCTGGCCGACCGAGACTTCATGATCGGACCATTTATCCCATTGGCGCTCGGGTGTCTTCAAAAATTCGCGAAGGTTGGTCCAGAACTCCCTGACCTTCGATTGCCCGTCAGCGTGGGCATATGAGATGAATACCTTGGGCTGAGTGAGAGTTTGCAAGCGGTACCTTCCTTCGGTGGTCGAGGAGAAATTCGACCCTCTAAAAGAACAGCACTTCAGTGGCGCCGATTCTTATGTGAACGCAATTGTTTGAGAAGCCCGTTCAGGGTTTCTAACCTCGATCATACCCTGGCCGGTGGCAGAACAATCCCAGTCGCCTATGCGTTATCGTCCACCTGAGAGATCCGGTGGATGGTTTGTAGCTTCGCCATTCTATCACCACTTGAATCCCGTGGCTGTTGGGTGAGTTGAGTGAAATCTTAAATGGCGTCCCGTACGGGAGTCGAACCCGTGTCGCCGCCGTGAAAGGGCGGTGTCCTGGGCCACTAGACGAACGGGACGTGAACGCAGGATTGAGTAAAACTAACGCACGGATGAAGGAGTGTCAAACAGGGGGAAGAATTTCGGATTTTGAATTGCGGATTGCGAGTTTTAGGGACTGCCGAGTTAACCTCCGCTGGCTGTGTTATCAAAAACTTCTGGTGTATCAGCGTATCCTTCCTGGACCTCACGGTAATAAGAGATAACGAATAGAACGCAAGCAACTTGCTGCGTGGAAACGTGGCACGGGCATCTTGCCCGTGTGGGTTGATCAGCATTCAAGATTGATCTGTTAGACGGCGGTACTTCGGTGACCGCTGTGGTGTAGGAGAGTGTTTGAAGAGAGGAGAGTGGCGGGGTGAGTTCACGGGCGGGACGCCCGTGCCACGACAGGAACCACGGGCGGGACGCCCGTGCCACGGCAGAACAAACACGGGCGGGACGCCCGTGCCACGGCAAGAAGCCACGCATCCTTATTGGAAGATATCTCATCAATATGACAACGAAAAACGAGTTGGGCCGGTTGCTGTGGCTTTGGCTGGCGCGGGCAACGCCGCTTGGATTGCAAAGCCGGATCTCAAATTCGTTTCTTGTTAGTCAGTTCAGTTCTCAGTCTCCCATCGATCACACCAACTCAGATTCACTTCGAAGATCGTCGACGGCTTTCAGCGACGAAAAGGTTTTCCGGTTTGGCCTTGCGTCTCCCCGCAACCCATCTGCTCAACGGAGGTGCTCATGAAAAGATGCAATGCCTGCGAGGAAGAGTTTGCAGACAAGTTTAGCTTTTGTCCGGTTGATGGTTCCGCGCTTAATAAAGTTGCTGCGGCAGTAGTTGGAAAGGTGCTTGTTGAAAAAGAGCTACCTAAAAAAGAGATGAGTGCTGATCAGAGTTCACGGGCGGGACGCCCGTGCCACACCCCGTGCCACACCCCGCGCCACGACTTCAACTTGACCTTGATCAACTCAGCGACCCTGACACATCGGCTGGCGCGCGAGATCGCATTCGCAGCCGGTCAACTGCGACTGCTATGGCCGGAATTCAAAAAGGAGCCAGTCAGCGTCACGCGGCGTGAAATCAATTCGTTACGACTTTGGTTCAGCGCGCTGGCAAGGCCGAACGTGTTAGCGGGAGTTACGACAGCGATACTCGTAGTTCTGTTCGCTTCACTGAGCCTGATCTTTTTCGGAAAAGGTAAATCTCAACAGTATTCAGAAGCTGGAGAAGAGTTAGAGCTGGTTGAGGTGATGACTATCATTCCGGGTGAAACTCCGCCTCCGGAAGGTTCGGGAGCCGGCGCGACTTCAAACGGCCGCGTTGGTTTCAATAAAGGACAAGGCGAAGGTTCGGACCAGCAGCGCAAGGCTTCGCGCGGCGGCGGCGGCAGTGGCAATCACGATCTAACACCGGCGTCGGTTGGAAAAATTCAGGTTCCTGCTGCAGTCCCCGCGCCGATTAGTAAGCCTTTGCCAAATCCGGCGCTGCCGGCAGCAGGTATCGATTTGGATCCTGCGTTGTGGCGTAATCTTCCCTTTGTTGCTTACGGCGATCCCCGATCGACATCGATCGCACCTTCCAAAGGACCTGGTAACGGTGGTGCGATTGGATCTGGAGACGGACTCGGCAATGGTCCCGGAAAAGGAAACGGTGTGGGACCAGGTGAAGACGGCAATATCGGAGGCGGCAAGAAAGAAATCGGTGGGCCCGGGCCAGGTGGCGCGCGGGGAAATTATCCTGCCGAGCCTAATCGCATTTTCAGAACCAGCGATGTGACTCAACGCGCGCGAGTAATCGCAAAGCCCGAACCTCAATACACAGAAACCGCGCGAAAAAATTCCATCACCGGCAGCGTAGTACTCAGCGCGGTCTTCAGCGAGTCGGGTGAAGTCACGAACATTCGCGCGATTAAGTCTCTACCTGATGGGCTCACCGAAAAAGCAATCGCCGCTGCACGGCTCATTCGTTTCATTCCTGCCAGCCGCAATGGACAGCCGGTATCGGTGTACATGCAGCTGGAGTACAACTTTAATCTTTACTAAGAAAAGACGTTCTTTGTTCTTAGTTCTTTGATCTTTGTTCGCTATTCCAACTTGACGATCAAAAGTAGCGTTCCGAAGCCGATCAACTGCAAAGAACAAAGGACCAAAAACAAAGAACGAAATTTTGTGAGCCATCGCGAAGCGAGTTGGCCGCATCAATGCATTGTCATTGCAAGCTTCCGGTGTTCTCTCGTTCTATCCTCGGAGCGAGAGGAACCAAAAATAGTTCAAGTCTCTCCGTACTTGTTGGAACTAACTTTCAAAGCCGGCGTCTGATTCTGCGAACGGACGCGCGCCAGCTGCAGCAAAGAAGCAATCGCCAGGTTTAGATCGCTCGCTCAAAGTCATAACTGATTTCCGATGTGAAGGCAGGCAAGGATGCCTGCGCTCCCAGGAGGACACAATGAAGCCCAAATTGCGCCTTGAATTACTTTTTGTTCTGGTCATTGCAGGTTTGTCATTTCTTTTGCTGGCTTTTTCAGAAGGCATGACTCAGAGCGTGGCCGCGCAGGATCAGGAAACCGCTGGAGCGCTGCAAGTCATTGATTCAAGCGGTAAGCCGACAGCACGATGTCCGCTGAAACACACCGATGTGAAAGCCGAAGTTAGCGGCTTCATCTCGCGAGTCGTGGTTACTCAGGAGTTCGAAAATCCCTTCAAAGAAAAGATCGAGGCTGTGTACACGTTTCCGCTGCCGCAGGACGCTGCGGTAGACGACATGACGATGACTGTCGGCGGCAGGATTGTAAAAGGAAAGATTCTGCGGCGAGAGGAAGCCCACGAAGTTTATGAAGCTGCCAAGTCGTCCGGCCAGGTGGCCAGTCTGCTCGATCAGGAACGGCCAAACATCTTCACGCAGTCGGTGGCCAACATTCTTCCCGGTGAGCAGATCAAGATCACGATCAGTTACGTCGAGACAATTCACTACACGAACGGATCGTACGAATTCGTTTTTCCGATGGTGGTCGGACCTCGCTATGTTCCCGGCACACCTGCCGGCCCGAAAGAATCCGGGCATGCTGCTGATACCGACCGCGTGCCCGATGCCTCGCGCATTACTCCGGTTGCGGCTCGAGCCGGCAAGCGCGCCGGCCACGATATCTCGCTGGAGGTCACACTCGACGCCGGAGTTCCGATCGATGTGCTCGACGTGAAGACACATGCAGTCGAGGTCACGCGAAGTGACTTGAGACGCGCAAAGGTTCGACTCCAAAGTAACGCTGAGATTCCGAACAAAGATTTTGTGCTTCGCTACGATGTGGCCGGAAAGAAAATCGAAGACGCGTTGCTCACCCATCGATCCAGCCAGGGTGGTTATTTCACTCTTATACTGCAGCCGCCCGAGCGCGTTACTGCGCTGGATGTCATGCCGAAGGAACTCATATTTGTGCTCGATACTTCGGGTTCAATGAGCGGCTTTCCGATTGAGAAAGCTAAGGAGACTATGAAGCTGGCGCTCGAGAGTCTCTATCCTTCGGACACTTTTAATTTGATCACCTTTGCCGGAGACACGAGCATCTTGTTTCCCGAACCGGTGAGCGCAACCCCGTCGAACCTGCGTAAGGCGCAGGCGTTCCTCGAGTCGCGACAAGGCGGCGGCGGAACGGAGATGATGAAAGCTATAACCACTGCTCTCGATCCGTCCGATGCTCAAGGTCACGTGCGCATCGTTTGTTTCATGACCGACGGCTATGTTGGCAACGAAATGGAAATCATTTCCGAAGTTCAAAAGCACACGAACGCTCGAGTCTTTGCTTTTGGAATTGGCAGCAGCGTCAATCGATTCCTGCTCGACAGCATGGCAAAGCACGGTCGTGGCGAAGTTGAATATGTCGGGCTCAACGATGATGGTTCAGCGGCCGCGCGTCGATTTCATGAACGAGTCCGCAACCCGCTGTTGACGGACATCGCAATCGATTGGTCCGGCTTACCGGTGATGGACGTCTACCCGAAACAAATCCCGGACTTGTTCGGAGCCAAGCCAGTCATCGTAACGGGAAGGTTCACCGGGGCAACCAGTGGTGTAGCGCACTTGAAAGGAATGATGTCAGGTAGGCCTTTCGCGCGTGACATCAAGATTGAGTTTCCTGCTGAAGAAAAAGAGCACGACGTGCTATCGACTCTGTGGGCGAGAACTCGGGTTGAAGATTTGATGAGCCAGGATTATGCCGGCGCTCAGCAGGGAAGTATCAAGCCGGAACTGAAAGAGACGATCACCCAACTCGGGATCGAATATCGGTTACTTACGCAATTCACTTCGTTCGTGGCGGTAGAGGAAGTGATCGTCACCGACCAGGGGAAGCCGCGCCGCATCGACGTTCCGATTGAGGTACCTGAAGGCGTTGATCCGTCGAAGGTGAATCGTGAGGATGCCTCGTTGGGGGCTACTCTCAGCGCCCAACAGATTCAGAATCTGCCCGTCATGCAACGAAGCGTGAGTAATCTGATGGTATTGAGTCCGGGTCTTGCTCGAAAAAGCGCGGCGCCGGTTCGTGGCAAAGCCAAGAGTCGCGCCGGTAAAGGAAGCGGAACCGGAGGGGGAAGTGGCTCTGGCACCGGACCCGGTCGCGGCGGAAATCTCAGTGGAGGTAGCGGGAGTGGCGCCGGCGGCTCAGCACCTTCGACTGTCACCATCATGGCTGAAGCGGCCGACATAGATCAGTCTGCTGTTATCGTGAAGAATTTATCGCCCGAGGAGCAGAAGCTTGCTAAATTGCAGGCTAAAGCTCATCACTTGATTCTCGCGGTTATTGATCGGCTCCTGAAAAAGGATTCGAAGGTAACCAGCGATGAAGCAAAGTTTGTTCACGACGGAAATGCTGAAATTCAAATTTGGCTCGTAGACAAATCGGATGAGACATTAGCAAAGCTTCGCGAGCTTGGCTTTGAGATTGTGCTCAATCCGAGTAGCGCGAAGCTGATCATCGGCCGCTTGCCGGTCGACAAGCTCGTAGCGCTGGCGGAATTGGATTCGGTGCGTTACATCTCGCCGCAAGTAACGACGCCATAAGCGTCTTAAGATCAGTCGTGTTCTTTGCGTGCTTGGCGACTTTGCGGGAGACGTCTGTCTTTCCCCCGAAGTCGCTAAGCTGCAAAGTGAATCCGCAGAACATGCAAAGGCAAATTACTGAAGAGCAGATGCAATCAGCTGTTTGGCGGAAAAGGCATTTCGCAGTTGGTCGAAATTCAGCGGGGCAACGCTCGCGAACTTGAAAGGGTGACTTTGTACGACAGGCTGCCAGCCTGTCGGGTGTTGTGTAGTAACTCCGTTGAGAGAACCGAGCCATTTTCCATTTTCCATTTTTCATTGTTTTCGCGTTACCAGGCCCACGTTCTCAAAAAGACGTGCTGAAAGCCTTTCGTGAGAAATGGAAAATGGAAATTGGCAAATGATGTATGGCAAATTGGTTCCTTCAGCTTGCGTGGTACCCAAGGTTTGCTGCAGGCTGGCAGCCTGCAGTACAGGGGCGTGCAAGCTTTCGGCCTTTCCTCGTTCTATCCCCGGAGCAATTGGGGAATGAAGGCTGATGCTTGAGTCTCAAATCAACGGAAACCTTGTAACGAATCGCCGGTCGACCCAGGCCACCGCGCGCTCTCTCTGATTGCTTAGGAGGCGACCATGCACCGCAAACTCAGCTCCGAAATCTTTTCCATCCTCGCTATCGCAACTCTGTCAATCATTGCGCTGGCGGCGCTCAGCAAAGCGCCTCGCCAAGTCTCAGCGCAAACGCAGGAGACGGCGGGATCGTTACTCCTGCTCGATGCGGATGGTAAGCCCTCAAGGGTCAAAGTCCCCCTCAAGCACACGGATGTCAAAGCTGAAATCAGTGGGTTCCTGGCGCGAGTAACTGTGACGCAGGAGTTTGAGAATAACAACAAAGACAGAATCGAAGCTGTTTACTCATTCCCACTGCCGGCGAACGCCGCTGTCGATGATATGACAATGAATGTCGGTGAACGAATCGTGCGCGGCAAGATTATGAAGCGCGAAGATGCGCGGGCTGCCTACGAAGCGGCGAAGAATGGCGGCAGAGTAGCGAGCCTGCTCGATCAAGAGCGACCAAATATTTTCACGCAATCGGTTGCTAACATTCTTCCTGGAGAACAAATCAAGATCAGCATCAGCTACGTCGAAACTTTGAAGTACTCGGACGGCAGCTACGAGTTCGTGTTTCCAATGGTGGTGGGCCCACGTTACATACCCGGCAGTCCAACAGGAAAATCCGGCGGTGGCTTTGCGCCGAACACTACTCAGGTTCCTGACGCCTCGCGGATAACTCCAGTTCCAGCACCTGAGGGAATGCGCGCGGGCCATGATATTTCGATCGACGTTACGCTCGACGCCGGAGTTCCGCTGGATGACTTGAGTTCAAAGACTCACGCCGTTGATATTCTCCGCCCCGACAGAAACATGGCTGAGATTCGTTTACAAAAAGCTTCCGAGATTCCCAACAAAGACTTCATCCTGCGTTATGACGTCTCCGGTGGAAAGATTGAAGACGCCTTGCTCGCGCACCGAGACAGCCGCGGCGGATTCTTTACTTTGATCCTGCAGCCGCCTGGTCGCGTCGTAGCAGAAGACGTCATGCCGAAAGAGCTCGTCTTTGTTCTTGATACATCGGGTTCGATGAACGGATTCCCGATCGAAAAGGCTAAAGAGACGATGAAGCTGGCGCTCGACAATCTTTATCCGTCCGACACTTTTAATCTGATCACTTTCGCTGGCGATACGAACATTCTTTTTCCGGCGCCGGTAGCAGCCTCCAAAGAAAATCTGGAAAAGGCGCAGGCGTTTCTCGATACGCGTCAAGGCGGTGGAGGCACTGAGATGATGAAAGCCATCAAAGCTGCGCTCGATCCATCCGACGCACAGAACCACCTTCGCATTGTCTGCTTCATGACTGATGGCTATGTCGGCAACGACATGGCGATCATTGGCGAGATACAAAAGCATACCAACGCTCGAGTTTTTGCTTTTGGAATTGGCAGCAGCGTCAATCGATTCCTTCTGGACAACATGGCGAAGTATGGTCGCGGTGAAGTCGAATACGTTGGACTCAATGACGATGGCTCGGCCGCAGCCCGCCGCTTTCACGAGCGTATTAGAAATCCGCTGCTAACCGATCTGTCTTTGGACTGGGGTGGCTTGCCCGTGGCCGACATGTATCCGAAGCAGCTTCCCGATTTGTTTGGGGCCAAGCCCGTGATTGTGATCGGGCGCTACACAGCTGCAGGCAGCGGAGTCGTCAAGTTGAAAGGCACAATGGCCGGTCAGCCATTTACTCGAGAGATCACCATCGACTTTCCTGAATCAGAGAAGAAGCATGACGTACTGGCCACCTTGTGGGCGCGAAATCGTATTGACGACTTGATGGCGCAAGACTTCGGCGGTGCTCAACAGGGAAACATGAAACCCGAACTCAAGAACACGATCACGAGTCTGGGTCTTGAGTACAGGCTGATGACGCAGTTCACCTCATTTGTTGCCGTCGAAGAAGTGATCGTGACCGATGGCGGAGCGCCGCGTCGCGTTGATGTGCCCATTGAGGTGCCTGAAGGCGTGAACCGAGACATGGTCGCCGGCGGTTCCGCTGGCGGTCCAACCGGTCTCTTTACCTCTTATGCAGCAGGGCAGTTGCAGAGTAAGAACTACTCCTTTGCCCGAACCGAAACAGTCACGGTTGCGGCTGCTAGGCCTTCGATTGATAAGTCCTCAAGCAGTGTCGGCGTCACTATCGACCAAAGCATAATTAATCCAGGTTCGGTGGCGAATGCGAAAGCCGGTGAAAAGGATAGACAAAAGACCAGCGGATTGCGAAACGTCAGCGGAACCGGACAGGCAAATGCTTTGAGTCCGAAAGAAGAGGAGCGTCAGAAACTGGTCGCGCGCTTCCACCCGGCTGTTCTCGCGGTAATCGATCGACTGATGAACAAGGATTCGAGAGTGAGCCCGGAAGAAGTCAAATTCATTCGTAACGGAAACGCTGAGATTCAAATTTGGCTTGATGATAAATCGGAAGCCACGATGCTGAAGCTGGCCGAGCTTGGCTTCCAGGTCGTGCTTGATCCGAAGAGCGCGAAGTTTGTTATTGGCCGCTTGCCGACGGCAAAACTGCCCGCGCTCATCGAATTCAAGTCAGTTCGATACGTCACGCCGCAGTTGACGGAACTTTGAACTGCGGATCGGACGGTAGGAGTTTTAGCCGCGGATGAACGCGGATAGTCGCGGATATGAACAAGAAACGATGGGCCACAGATAAACACGGATTGAACGGATCTGACTTAGAGATTTTCTTGTCCGTAAGAGCGGCTCGCGCCGCTGGAGGAGCACTTCGATGCATCGCTTTAGTAATCCACTCGACAATGTGCACGTAGCCTCACCATGCAATGTTGACTGGGATCAAATGACCGGGAATGAGCGCGCGAGGTTTTGCGGACAGTGCAATCTAAATGTCTACAACCTCTCGAGCATGTCACGCGCTGAGGCAGAGTACTTGATTGCCAATAATGAGGGCCGACTTTGCGTTCGTTATTTTCGACGTAAGGATGGTTCGATCTTGACGAAGGATTGTCCGGTCGGGTTACGAGCGATCAAACGCAGGCTTTCTTACATATCTCGTGCGGTTGCGAGCGCAGTGATCACATTTTTGGCGGGCATCGGAATCTTCGAACTAACCCAAATTGAAATAAAGCGCCGGAACCAGGTGATGGGAGTGATGGCAGTTCGAGAATATCCCCAGTTAGAGACAATGGGACCACCAACTGTAGGCACGTTTGTAACAGAGCCAGTAATGGGAGGCGTACAGGAACCGCCGAGACGAAAACGGCGCTAGTTACCTTACTTTCTCGTCGCATATAACTGCTGATTGAAATGTGGCACGGGCGTCCCGCCCGTGGGGTTACTAAACAGTCAATCTTGAGTGTACTGAAAACTTCTTTGAGTGCCTTGGAAACTTCACGGGCGGGACGCCCGTGCCACGATCAACGTTGTCTCGGCTGCGCGCTGCACATAGAATTGGCCGCTCTTTAACATTCAGTTTGGGGCGGCCTATATGTCTTTGAAGAAACTATTCGTTTCTGCTCTCGTCCTTTTCAGCTTCTGCTCAACTCATGCGCAAACTCGTCAGCCGCGGGCGACTCATGGCAATCACGTTGATCTTGCTCGCGTCGCGAATGCCGGCGCAGCTCAGAATGACGCCCTCGATAGCAAGATAAAAGGACGCATAGCTTCGTTCAAAGGCAAGGTCAGTCTCTTCGCAAAGAACCTCGATACGGGCGAGACTTATGATGTGGGCGGTGACGATCGCGTTCGCACCGCAAGCACAATCAAGATTGCGGTGATGATTGAAGCCTTCGCCAGGGTAGCTGAGGGCAAAGCGAAGTGGACCGATGAGTTGGTGCTGACCAAAGCAGCTCGCTACGGCGGTTCAGGCGTCCTACCGGAGTTGTCTGACGGCTTACGATTGACGCTTCGCGATGCGGTAAATCTGATGATGGTCGTCAGTGATAACACGGCAACCAACCTGGTTCTGGATCTGCTTTCAACAGATGCCGTGAACGCGCGCATGGAGTCGCTCGGCTTCAAACAGATCAGGATCATGAGGCGAGTTGGTAGCGGTGGTGAAAGCAAAGAAGGAAAGATCGCAGACAATAAGCGCTTTGGCCTGGGAGTAGCGACACCTCGAGAGTGGGTCGCCTTGATGGAGAAGCTGGAGCGCGGCGAAATCATCAACGCTGCTGCTTCGAAAGAAATGATCGAGCTGATGAAGCGCGAGCAGGGTCACTATGCGATCGGTCGCACACTGTGGAATCTACCGATGGCCAGCAAGTACGGAGCTTTGGATCGCCTGCGCAGCGCAGTCGGCATCATCTATGGAAGCAATGGCCGGATCGCCATGGCGATTAGCTGTGACGAAATGCCGGACGTAATGTGGTCTGTAGACAATCCGGCTTACCTCTTGATGTCGGATCTCTCCACCTTACTCGTTCAAGGAATGAGTAGAAAGTAGATGTGGCGCCTGGGCTATTCTCGACATCCGGTGAAGTGCCTAACTGTAATCGATCCAAAAATCTGGAGACGTTTCTTGAAGTTTTGGATATAATCCCCGCCGCAACGACCGTCAGGATCTCCGAGCCAGGCAAAAATGGAAACAATTGCGGAAGCCTTATTGGTTTTCCGCGCTTGGCACACTCGCTGCATGACGAACGTTGAAACCAAAGGTCTGTTTCCCGTTAGTATCCACTTAGAAGTGGCAAGCTCCATAAATTAGAGAGCGCACCTCGCAGAGAGTCGACCCAGTTCGACGCATCGCTAGTCTTCAAATGAGAAATGCAAGATTAACCAACTTTCGATTGGAGGGATCCATGAATAGTCTGAGTTTTCTCCGGAGTCGGTTTGTGCTGGCTTTAGGCACGTTATTAGTTTTACTGGCGACTTCCCTTGTCGCCTTCGGCCAGCAGGGTACTTCATCAGTTCGTGGAACTGTGAAGGATCCGCAGGGCAACGTGGTCGCAGGCGCGTCAATCACGTTAACGAACACAGGCAACACCAACACGCGAACAGCGACTACTACCGACAATGGTGGCTTTTCGTTCGAGCAAGTGCCCGTTGGTGATTACAAACTGGAGGTCGAGGCTAAGGGCTTTAAGAAGGCAGTCGTGACCGACGTGCACGCTTCGATCGCCGCACCGACAGCGCTCGATGTATCGCTGGAGCTCGGGAACGTGAGCGAAGTAGTCACGGTCGCCGCGAACTCTGCTGAGATGCTCGTCAATCGAGAAGATGCGACCCTTGGCAACAACTTCGTCAACAAGCAGATTACGCAACTGCCGCTCGAAGCGCGCAGCGTTCCGAACCTGCTGACACTTCAAGCAGCCACAACCAGAGACGGCTACGTCGCTGGAGCTCGCGCCGACCAGTCGAACATTACGCTCGACGGCGTTGACATTAATGAAGCCCAGACCAATCAGATCTTGAATCCAGATGCTGATCCGGCGAATGGCTCCAGTGCTCTGAACCTCCAGCCTGATCGGAGCACCGTTATTCGACTCAACTCCGAGGCGATTGAAGAGTTTCGTGTAACCACCTCGAATCCCAATGCTAATCAGGGACGATCGGCCGGAGCTCAAGTTGCTCTGGTCACGAAGAGTGGAACTAACGATTGGCACGGAGCGGCTTTTGAGTTTTATCGAACCTCGGCGTTCTCAGCCAACAACTTCTTCAATAACAAAGCCGGCCACTACGGTCCGAACGATTTGCTTCCGGCTAACACCAAGATAGGCGATCCGAAAATCGTCCGGCCGCCACTAATCCGACATACCTTTGGTGGCGCGTTCGGCGGTCCTGTGAAGAAGGACAAGATCTTTTTCTTCTACAGCCTTGAGGGAGATCGCATTACCCAATCGAGCTCGATTGTACAAAACGTGCCGCTGCCCAGTTTGGGACTCGGACAACTGAGGTATAGGAATCCATCTGGCGGCATTACCACACTGACTCAAGCGCAGGTGAACACCATTTTTACCACCGGTGGTCGTACTGTAGGAGTAAACCCGGCGGCTGTCTCAGCGCTGGCTGCCGCAGCGGCAAAATATCCTGCGAATGATTTCACCATCGGCGACGGACTCAACACAGCCGGTTACAGATTTAATGCGCCAGTTCCGGTGCAGCGCAATTCCCACTCCGGCAAATTCGATTTCAATATCAATGACAAACAGCAAGCTTTCGTTCGTGTCAACATCATTTACGATTTGATCGCTCGCGAACGTCAGTTCCCGGATACGCCGGCACCGAATATCTGGTCGCACCCGATGGGTATTGCCGGCGGTCATACCTGGACCATCAAGAACAACCTAATCAACAATCTGCGTTATGGTTTGACGCGTGAGGCTTTTACGAGTGGCGGTGACTCTGATGCCAATGCGATTAGTTTCCGCTTTGTGTTTTCGCCCGTTACCTTTACGCGGACGATTTCGCGTGTCACTCCTGTTCAAAACATAACGGATGACCTGTCCTGGATTAAAGGAAATCACAGCTTCGGGTTTGGCACGAATATTCGGCTGATCTCAAATCGCCGAAACTCGTTTGGCTCGGCGTACGACAACGCGATCACTAACCCGTCCTTCTATTCAGGGGGTGGAAATGGTATTTCCAACCCGGTAAATGCCTTTTCGCCAATTGCCGGTTCAGTAAGTGGCGTTCAGAACGCCGGAACTGCTCTGATCGGAAGATTTTCACAGTACGGTGCGAACTTCATCTTCGATCATAACGGCGCGTTGCAACCTTCCGGGACTTCGACGTTCCGTGATTTTCGTACCCAGGAATACGACGCTTACGTGCAAGATTCCTGGAAACTGGATCCGCACCTGACGGTGACTTATGGAATGCGCTACTCGATTAGCCATCCGGTCTATGAGAAGAACGGCTTTGAGGTCGCGACCAGCATACCTCTTTCCGACTTCTTTACGGCGAGAAAGGAAGCAGCGATTAAGGGTCAGAACTTGCAGACTCCGCTGACGCTCTCTCTTGCGGGCAAAGGGAACAATGCACCGCCACTCTACAGTTGGGACAAGAACAACTTCCAACCCAGAATAGCGGTGGCCTGGTCACCGAGCTTTAAGGGCGGGCTGATGGGCAAGCTCTTCGGTACCAATCACGAGTCCGTCATACGTGGCGGCTTTGCCATGACCAACGACTATTACGGACAGCAGCTGGCGGTTAGTTTTGACCTTAACAACACGCTCGGCTTTGTTTCAAACCAGACAATCGCGGCGAACACCTTCAACCTAACGACACGACCGGCGCCGTTATTTACCGGCTACGGACAAAACGTTCGTGCTTTGCCACAAATCGTCGTTCCCGGAAACATTAGTTTTCCGCGAACTCAGCCTTTCAACGCCGATCCGGCCTTACAGGCACGACGTATCGAGTCCACTATGGATTCAAAACTCGTAGCCCCTGTGAACTACTCCTGGAACTTGACCTACGAGCGTGAGGTGGGCCATGGACTTGTCGTTCAGGCTGCATATGTGGGCCGCTCTGCTCGCAACTTGATTGCGTCCCGCGATGTGATGGCGTTGAACAACCTGATAGATCCGAAGTCGGGTCAGGATTGGTACACCGCTGCCACTCAACTGGAGATGCTGCGCGCGCAGGGAGTACCAATTTCGGCGGTGCAACCGATTCCGTGGTTCCAGAATATGTTGCCGTCGAACATCGCCACATTAATTGACAACAATTACTTCGGCGGTGGCTTCTATTCCGACCTGAACATTTCCCCGACCCAGGCTGTCTACGCAGTCGCTCTGGACTTTTACGGAAATGACTGGACTGACACCCAGGACGCAATCGAACAGGGTCTGGGACGGAACATCTTCTTCCATCCACAGTACGGCGCTCTTTCCGCCTTCAGTAGTATTGCGAGGTCGAATTATCACGCCGGCACGCTCACCGTTCGCGAGCGGTTGGGAAGCAGCCTGACGATGGATTTCAATTACACGTTGTCTCATTCCATGGACGACGCTTCGGGCTTGCAGACTAGCGGTGGCTATGGTGGCGCCTTTATTCTGAACCCCATACGCCAAAGCGATTCGTTTGCAAACTCCGATTTCGACCTGCGACACATCATCAACGCCAATGCCGTTTGGGAACTTCCATTCGGTAAGGGCCGAAAGTTCTTCAGCGGGATCGGCCGAGTAGGCAATGCGGTACTCGGCGGTTGGCAGCTCAGCGGTATCTATCGCTGGAACTCCGGTTTGCCGACCAGTCCGCCATACGATGATGCTCGTTGGGCCACGAACTGGAATGCTCAAAGCAACACCGTGCGACGAGGTCCAATTCAAACCTGCCCGACGCAAGGTGGTAAGCTTTTTGGTTGCAATACCAATGAAGCTTATCGGAACTTCCGTAATGCTTATCCCGGTGAGACTGGTGACCGCAATGTATTTCGGCTGCCAGGCTACATCAATCTCGACTTAGGCTTGGGCAAGTCATTCGACGTGCCATGGTCCGAGAAGCATAGGCTGCAGGTTCGCTTCGAAGCATTCAACGTCACGAACACGCAGCGTATGGGCGCGATTGATGCCAGTCGCACTGGTTATGGTTTGGCTCTCGATCCCGGTGGGTCACCGTTTGGGTGCACTGGAGCCGCATGCGTTACTCCAGCGGTCACGCCGCCACCCAATTGGATGAACTTCATTGGTATTCAGGGACAACCGCGCGTCATGCAACTCGGCGTTCGGTACTCCTTCTAACTTGAGCCTGTCTCAAGAAACCTTGCGGGCTGAGGCTCTTTTGCTTCAGCCCGCTTTGTCTTTTTTGCAATCGATCTCGCTATAATCTTGCTCTTGATTCACATGTAACCGGGAGGTAATTATGAAAGTCGGCCGGTTGGTTTTGGCACTAGTTGTTCTTCTTGGACTTTATTCCGTCTCTAACGCCCAAATGGAAAGAGGTGAACGGAATCTCGGGCCTGGAGCCCGTGGCGAGAACGTGATCTATGGCGATCTCATCGTGACTGGCGAAGCACCGGGTGCGAAAGGTACTACTTACGAAATCGTCTTGTATCCCAAAGCTGGGAATAGTCAACCCCTGGCTAAGCAATCAGTGAGTGCAAATGGCCGCTATCGATTTATTAACCTGCTGGAAGGGGATTACGACATTGCGGTGGTAGTCGAGAACAACGAGATTACTCGCGTGCGCGTATTGCTGCGCGCTCCAATCTATAAGACGGACATTCGCGAGGACATCACGCTCGAATGGAAGGCTACTGGTAATGCGCCAACCAAGTCCGCGTCAGTTAGCGCCGAAGATCTTTACAAACGTGAACCCGCCAATCAAAAGCTTTTCGACAAAGCTGCTGAGTTTACTGACAAGAAAAAATACGACGAGTCGATTGCGATTCTGAAGGACCTGGTAGCCAGGGACGCAAAAGACTTTCAAGCCTGGACCGAACTCGGCACGGTTTACTTATTATCGAAGAAGATGGACGACGCCGAAAAAGCTTACGAACAATCGACTCAAGTCCGTCCAACTTTTTTCCTGGCTTTGATGAATCTTGGTCGCCTGCGCCTGATGGAGCAAAAGTATGACCCTGCAATTATGGCGTTGACCAGGGCGGTTGAGGTCAAGCCGACATCGGCAGACGCCAACTTTTACCTCGGCGAAGCCTATTTGCAGGTCAAGAAGGGCTCGAAGGCCGTTAACTATCTTTACGAGGCTTTGAAGTTGGATCCAATCGGCAAGGCAGACGCGCATCTGCGGCTCGCGGCTCTCTATAACGGCGCCGGTCTCAAGGACAAGGCCGCGGCAGAATACGTTGAGTTTCTGAAGAAGAAGCCTGATTATCCGGACAAGAAAAAGCTCGAAGAGTACATAGCCCAGAACAAGAAATAAAGTAGTCTGGACTTCAGTCTGAGTTTGCCGTTCGACTAGTTTAGTGTTGAGCGACAGAAGGGCTCACTGAGGTCCGTTCTGTCGTCTAATCACCGTTAGGAAATCATGAAGGTCAGCGGTCGATTATTGCTTCTGGCGGCGTTTTTCCTCGCGCTGGCCGCGACTGCGGTCGCACAGGGCGGCAATGTCATTTACGGGGATCTCATCGTCGAAGATGACGGCAGTGGTGAACTCAGACCTCTTAATTACCACCTCACTCTCTACTCTTTGAACGGCTACGTTGTTGCTCGCCAAACAATAGCTCCAAACGGGCGCTATCGCTTTCCGGACGTTGCGGATGGAGACTATGACATTGTGGTTGAAGTCGAGAATTCCGAAGTTGCGCGAGTGCGAATCAACGTGCGATCGCCGATCATCAAGACCGACTTCAAACACGACATTACGCTGGCCTGGAAGACAATCCATCGGCAGCCGATGCGGCCAGTCTCAGTGACTCCCGATGATTTTTATCAACGACTCCCGGCAAATCAACGCGCGTTTGACAAGGCTCAACAAGCTACGGATCGGAAAGACTTCAACGCGTCGATCACGTTACTGAGCCAGCTGGTTAGAATCGATCCGAATGACTTTCAGGCGTGGACAGAGTTGGGCACGGCCTTCCTGGCAAACAAGAACTTCGGCGAAGCTGAAAAGGCTTACGAAAGATCGGTTGGTCTCCGGCCCAGATTCTTTCTTGCTCTTATGAACCTTGGACGTGTTCGGCTCATGGAGCGCAAGTTCGAGGCGGCCATACCGATTCTTAGCAGGGCGGTCGACGCTCGCGGCACTTCCGCAGCGGCAAATTTCTATCTCGGCGAAGCTTATCTGCAAATCAAAAAAGGCTCGCGGGCGGTGGGCTATTTTTACGAAGCCTTGCGACTCGATCCGGTCGGCCGTGCAGACGCGCATCTGCGGCTTGCTGCTTTGTACAATGGCGCCGGATTGAAGCAGAAAGCGGCAATCGAATACGCGGAGTTCCTTAAAAAGAGACCGGCCTACGCGGACAAGAAAAGACTCGAAGCCTACATCGCACAGAACCTGAAACGATAGTCTGTGAGAAACTAGGACGATTTCTTAATCTCGCCTTTGGAGCATCAGCATTCATGAAAATACGGCTTGGATTTCTCGCGGTCCTCTGCATCGCGTTGTTGCTTTCGTCCAGTCGGGGGACTTCAGGTTCCTCGGCTGGGCTATCGGCCGATCAGGTAACAGCGATTACTAATGTCCGTCTGCTTGACGGTTCAGGCAGCGCACCGGCGCCCAACTCAGTGGTGATAGTTCGAGGTGACACGATCGCTGCTGTAGGGAACAAAGGCCAGATCGCCATTCCAGCGGGCGCGCGCGTTGTTGATGGAGGAGGTCTGACCATCTCGCCGGGTTTTATCGATACTCACAATCATTCAGATCGTGGCTTCGATTCCGATCCTTCAGCAACGACTCAGGTATCACAGGGCATCACGACTCTCGCGGTTGGTCAGGATGGAGGCTCCGATTATCCAATTGGAGAGTACCTGGCCAAGCTCGACAGCAAGCCCGTGGCGCTTAACGTGGTGACCTTTGTCGGTCATGCGACCGTGCGCTCAGCGGCGATGAACGAGGATACCAAACGTCACGCAACTGACGCCGAGATCCAGAAGATGGTGTCCATGGTCGACCAGGCGATGCGCGACGGCGCCTTTGGACTATCGAGCGGCCTTGAATACGAAACGGGAAAGCCGTCGACAACGGAAGAGGTGATCGCGCTGGCGTCAGTTGCCGGCCGGTATGGCGGGATCTACATCAGTCATATTCGGGACGAAGCCGACCAGGCTTTCGAGGCATTCTCCGAAGCACTGCGCATCGGACGAGAGGGTCACGTGCCCGTGCAGATTTCGCACATCAAGCTTGGCACGGTAGCCGTTTGGGGAAGATCTCGAGAGGCAGTGGCGCTGATAAATAAAGCTCGAAGTCAGGGTCAGGATGTCACGGCCGATTGTTATCCTTACGAAGCCTGGAGCTCGACGATTCGGGTGCTCATCCCCAGCGGACAACATGATAACGTCGAGGACGTGACCCGTGGTCTTGCCGACGTTGGCGGCGCGCAAAACATAACTATCGTCAGTTGTCGAGCCCACCCGGATTACGAGTTCAAAACGATGGCTGAAATTGCGCAGCAGCAGAAAATCACGCCGGTTGAGCTGTACATGCGCGTCGTGCGTGAGGGTGGCGCCGGTGTTGTCTGCCACTCGATGAAGGAGTCGGACATTCGGGTCTTTTACCAGCAGCCCTGGGTGATGGTTAGCAGTGACGGCGGCATTGGCTCGCGTCATCCCCGGGGCGCCGGAAGTTTTCCTCGTGTACTCGGACTATTCGCGAGAACCAAACACTGGTTCAGCGTCGCCGAAGCTGTCAGAAAAATGACTTCACTTCCGGCGCAGCGGCTGGGACTGAAAGACAGAGGTTTGATTCGTCCGGGCATGAAAGCTGATTTGGTGCTGTTTGATCCGGCAAAGGTTATGGACCGATCAACTTTCAAAGAGCCGCAATTGATCGCGAGTGGCATTGAACGAGTCTTTGTGAATGGAGTTGAGGTTTGGGGCGACGCAAAAGTTACCGGCGCGCGCCCCGGCCGCGCCCTCCGGCATAGCTCCAGCGCGAAGTGACGCTGTTTCTTAAGATGAGGTTTGGTTTTCGTCGCTCTGTGGTTGAATGTAGCCCGGCCTTTCAAGGGCAATGGTAGTGGCACAGTTTCGATTGATACCACCGGCTCGCACGGTGGAGCGTCATGCTGGCAGCTAGGGGAAATGAAAGGCGACGGATCCGGAGATGCCACGGGCTGGCCCCGTGGTAGTTCACGATAGGCTGCTAATTGGCTGTTCAGAAGAGCCGCCAACGTGACACACCACGGTGCAAGCCCGTGGCCTCGTTATGATTATTCTCCGCCCTCCCTGTAGCAACTCATCGTAATTACCACGGGACGAGCCCGTGGCATTTAAGCTGTACCACTACCCAACCGTCGCTCCGCGACGAAGAACAGGACGCCTGGTTACCTCGAATCAGTTAGCGCTTTCCTTGATCAACAAATAGCGACCAGCTCTACCACGAGCGTCGGTGACGAACTGAAACTCAGTCACTCGAAAACCGGCGTCCATCAGTTTTGTGAAGACCTCTCGCGTGGCTGCGCGCCATCGAGACGTGATTTCTACGTCGCGGCCAGTGAGTTCATTGATGTCTTCCGGTATTTCGATCGCTAAGCTTGTCTTTCCTTTCAACTCAATGTCACAGATGTTGGGTTCTCGGTTCTCATCAACTCTCAACGCCACATCTGGTTCACTCGTCTCCGAATTTTCTAAGTCATTGCCTTCAATCCTACGTGCCACTCGCTCGCTATCGAGCTCCCACGTGACCCACAAGCGATCGGTTCCGCTTCGATGCAGGAAGCTGGTGGTCTCGCCGTAGTAATTCACACGATAACTATCTGAAATCACGCCCAGCTTGCCGAAGTTGAGTCGCGCATTCCGCGCCTGCAACGGATCGAAGGTCCAGGTAATCGTGTTGATTCCTTTGGCCAGTGCACGACCCCTTTGAGCCAGCTTGAGTGTGTAGCCGAGACCGTGACGGCGATACTCGGGTCTAACGGCGAGCATATCGGAGTGCAAAATCGTTTTGCCTTTTTCCTGGCCGGGGAATCCGAAGACGAAGCCGGCCATTCGATCCTTGTCGAAGGCGCCAACCAAAACGCCTCCCAACTCAATAATCGGAATCAAGGCAAGCGCGGGGAATACTTCGAGGTCGGCAACTCCCCAAACCTCGCTCTGGAGCCGCTCAACTTCCCGCATCTCGGAAATATTATCGATGTCTCGAATAACGAGGTCCGAGGGATCGGCGTTGGTCATAATTTGACGAGTCCCGTTACGAACCCAGCCCGATGATGAGCTCGCTAAGGAAGTTCATATCGACTGGCTTGGTTACGTAAGCGTCGAAGCCGGACGCAGCTGCGTCCTGTCGAAAAGTAGATTCATGATGGGCGGTGATGGCGATGATAGGAACTTTTCTCAAACCTTCATCCTGTCGAATCTGTTTAGTGGCTTCGATGCCGTCCACATGTGGGAGCGACAAATCCATCAGAATGATGTCCGGATGTTCCTCGAGCGCCAACTCTACGGCGCTACGCCCGTCAGCGGCTTCAATCACACGATAGCCGCAGTGTTCTAATTCAAGGCGCATGAAATAGCGCGTATCCTCGCTGTCTTCGACCAGCAGGATGGTCAGATCATTGGGTTCTTTGGCCGTCATGCTCTAATGAATAAGGGGGGTTCTCAATGATTGCGCTGAATCTAAAGCCCACGTGATTTCCTGTCAACCTCGGGTCGGGGTCACCGGGAACTAAAATAATCAACCAAAGATGAAATCTGAGCGAACCGAACGCTCCTTTTTGTCGTTTGTCTTGAGGATTGCAGAGAAAATACGAAGAAACAGGAGATAGACCATGAAACGCATACTGCTCGTCGTCGCGCTGGTAGTCATCGCAGCGATTGCCGGAATTGTGAGGTCGCACACACGGGTTAGCCGCAACGGCGTTCAGTTCAACTTGGCCACCACAGCAAAGGCCGAAGGCCAGCTGCGGGACGAAATTCGAAAAAGCTTCGAGCTTTCGCCAGGCGCTGAGGTCAAGATAAGCGGCATCAATGGGTCAGTGACTGTCGAAACTTCAGACACCAAGACTGCAGAAGTCTACATCGTCCGAACGGCAAAAGAGACTGGCGCTCTGGAGCGACGAAAAGTAGTCGTCGAAGCTTCTGCCAACAGCCTGACGATCCGAGGTGAGAAGGGTGACACGGGTTTCTTTGATCGTGTGTTCGGATCCAGTCCCAGCGAGACCGTTACCTTAAAGCTGCCTCGTCAGGTTTCTCTGGAAACCAGCGGCGTCAATGGCGCAGTTAACATTGGAGATCTGGACGGCTCGATCGAAGTCAGTGGAGTAAATGGCAAGGTCAGTGTTGGGCAGGCTAATGGTTCAGCTGAATTCCACGGGATTAATGGTAATGTGGCCGTCTCGCTGCGGAGTCTGAATAAAGAGGGAGTTCGAGTTAGCGGCATCAACGGAAACATTGAGCTGCGGCTTGCGAGCGGCGTCAACGCGGATCTTGAAGCTCATGGCATGAACGGCAGCGTACGATCTGATGTTGCCGACATTACCGTAACCAAGAGCGAGCACGGAAATCGTTACTCAGCCCAGATTGGCGCCGGTGGGAACCCGATCGAGGTTTCCGGAATCAACGGGAATGTGCGCTTGACTCGACCGGCAATTGCAGCATCGGTTCCAGCTGAGGATGGAAACGGAAAAGGTAAGTAGCATTTTGGGAATTATTGTGAAGAGGAGGCCGCGAGTGGTTCGCGGCCTTTTTGCTGTTTAGAGTCGATCTAGATTTGCCATATATCAGTTGTCAAATTCCATTTGTCATTGCGGAAAAGCAAAAGACTATCCGCAGGTTCCACAGATGTTGGTGGAGTGGCGTGCGTGTTGAGGAGCTTTGCCCGAAAAGTCTTAAATCCCACCTGCGAGAGCTGGTGGTTACTTCAGGTCCAGCCTACCAATGTTTGGTGTCGTTGCTTACTGAATCCCACCTGCGGGAGCTGGTGGATGGTTCAAGTCCTGCCTACTTCCGTTGAAGACTTGCCAGCGAGGCTGCATTTGAAACATCCCTCAGCTGCCGCTGAGGGGATTCAAAGGACCAATCCTAACCTCTCTTTGTAAGTCGAATTTGAACTATCCACCAGCTGCCGCAGGTGGGATTTAAGACTTTTCGTGCAAAGCGTATTGAAGGGTAAATAATATGTCGCGAATCGGGAAAGGTTTTTTGTGCTCGAACTTTAGGAGTCTTGACCTTTTTCTCCAAAGGAATCGACCAACCCACCAGAGACTCAAACACAAAGAACCAAGAACTAAGGACAAAGAACTAAGCACAAAGGACAAAGAACAAAGAACAAAGACCAGGACTTCGCTCCGAAGAGGTCTGCGGAAGTTTCGTTACTAGTACTCGACTGCTTTGCGCGTAGTTAACGTCGGCGCATTCCACGAGCGTAACTTGTCATTCCACTGCGGAATCATTTCGGCAATAAACTTATTTATCTCGGCCATGCGCGCGCGAAACTCCGGCTCGAGCTCTTTCAAATACTCACGTTGAGCGGAATTCGGGGCGCCGTTGAAGCCATCGACTGAGCCAAACAGCCCACCGAGCCTGTCAGTCACGCGAGCTCCACCCGGCAAGCCCAGAGTCTGTTCAGACGGACGACCAAGCCGCAGTGAAACGTCGTCAACTTGTTTCTGATAGTCAGTCAGCGCTTTCAATAAATCCTTATCAGGTTCCTTGTTGAGATTTTTCACCGTGGTCTCGGTGTGTTTGAGTTGATCCTTGACGCTATCGAGGTAACGCAATGCAGTGTTTGCGGCATTCTGCATTTGCATAATTCCGTTAAGGAAGTCGCGCTGTACACGTAAATCATCCGGCGAGATGGTCAAAGTTGGATCGAGCTGCACCTCGACTGGCTGCTCATATGTTTTTTCACCGACGGTTACTCGCACTGTGTAAGTTCCGGGCAAAACCTGCGGCCCTCGAGGCCCGCCTCCAAATGCGGTTTCTTCTTCAGTCGGAGGTCGTCGCTGTTCCGCACCCGAATAGCGCAAATCCCATGCGACTCGATTGAGACCTTTTTCCTTCGCGGGCTTTTGCAGTTCCTGAATTACTTTTCCGCCCTCGCCGAGCACCTGAATCTTGAATGTCGTCTTCTCATCGGGCTTGTCTTTCAGGTAGTACGTCACCAAAGCTCCGTAGCTTGGGTTTGGCGCCGTGAAGACCTTTTCGCCTATTCCATAGCGAGTGAAGCGGCTCGTAAAACGAATCGCGCGCCGAATCGGAAACACAGTGACGTCACTGTTCAGTACCGTGTTAGTCAGCTGCTGAAGCGGAGTCGCATCGTCAAAGACGATGATGCTGCGCCCATGTGTCGCGAGGATCAAATCGTTCTCTCGAGGATGGACGAGGATGTCGTGAACAGCAACATTGGCGAGGTTCTTTAGGCCCAGGTTAGTCCACGTGTTGCCACCATCATAGGTGCCGAACAATCCGAGCTCGGTGCCCGCGTAAACCAGATTCGGGTTCTTCGGATCCTCGCGAATGACGTGAACGTAGTTTGGCGCGGTTAGATTGCCGCTAATGTTCTTGAAGGTCCGGCCTCCGTCCGTTGTTTTGAAAATGTAAGGACGGAAATCGTCAAACATGTGACGGTCGAAAGCTACGAAGGCGGTCTTCTCGTTGGTGCGCGAAGGTTCGACAGCGGAGACTGGAGAGTTCGCCGGTAGATTCGGAACATTGCGGGCGACGTTGGACCAGTTCTTGCCGCCATCGACTGTTACCTGCACGTTGCCGTCGTCTGTTCCCGCCCAGATCTGGCCTTTTTGCAAAGGAGATTCGGCAAGCGCGATTATCGTTTCGTAATACTCAGCGGTTGAGTTCTCAAAAGCAATCGGGCCACCGGCGTCTTTTTGTTTCTCCGGATCGTTGGTGGTCAAATCCGGACTGATCTTTTCCCATGACTTGCCAAAGTCCGGAGACTTGAAGACAACATTGCCACAGAAATAGACGGTGTTGGCGTCATGCGGCGAAAGCACAATCGGGCTGTTCCAGTTGAACCGGTACTTCTCGCCAAGCGGAGGACCGCCGCCGCTGCTCCGGCCCCAGGGATTGACCTCTTGTTGCTCCCGGGTACGCATGTCGGTCCGCACTATGGAACCGCCCTGCGACTCTGAAAGATATATGTCGGGATCGGTTGGGTTGTTAACAACGAAAAAGCCGTCGCCAAAACTAATCATGCGCCAGTCGTCATTCATGATGCCGGCAGGTTCACGAGTGCGGCTCGGTCCGGTCCAGGAACCGTTGTCCTGCAAGCCGCCCATCACGTTGTAAAAAGGCTGGCGGTTATCAGCAAAGACCTGATAGAACTGTCCCAACGGTATGTTGTACATCGGATCCCACGTCTCACCGCTATCCATCGACACTGAATAGCCACCGTCCTGTCCTACCCAGATACGCTTGGGGTTTTTTGGATCGATCCAAAGGGCGTGGTAGTCAATGTGTGTGCGTCCGGTAATTGAGCGAAAAGTCTTACCGCCGTCAATGGACGTGAATAATGTCGAGGCCACCGCAAACACGTGGTTTTCATTGGTTGGATCGACGCGCACGCGCGCGTAATAAAAGCCACGCGACACGATGTTGGCTTGCTTCGAGACTACTCGCCAGTTTTCGCCGCGATCGTCCGAGCGATAAAGTATTCCATCCTTTGCTTCCATGATCGCGTAGACAACGTTTGAATTGCTGGGCGCGACTCGAATTCCAATTCGTCCGATCTGTTTTGGCAATCCATTGGTGAGTTTGGTCCAGGTGCGGCCGGCATCGATGGATTTGTAAATGCCCCCTTTGTCACTGCCGCTGCGAAAAGTCCATGGCTTACGCTCGAAGCTCCACATGGCGGCGTAGACGATGTTCGGGTTGTTGGGATCGATGTCGAGATCGGAACAGCCATGTTCCTTGTCGATGTAGAGCGTCTTGGCCCAGGTCTTACCGCCGTCCGTAGTCATGAAGACGCCGCGCTCTTCGTTAGGACCAAAAGCATGTCCGACAGCTGCGACATAAACGACGTCAGGGTTCTGCGGGCTGATGGCAATCGCGGAGATGTATTGAGTGTCTCTGAGACCCATATGCTTCCAGGTCTTGCCGCCATCATTCGATTTGTAGAGTCCGTCGCCGAAGGAGACGCTGTTGCGCGTGTTGGATTCTCCGGTTCCAACCCAAACGACATCCGGATTACCCGGCTGCAAGGCTACGTCACCAATTGAAAGTGTGCCCTGGCGCTCGAAGATTGATTTCCAGGTGTAACCGCTATTTGTCGTCTTCCACAAACCGCCTGATCCCGTGGCGACATAAACCACATTCGGATCTCCGGGGACACCTTCGACATCGGCGACGCGGCCGCCCATGTTTGCCGGCCCGATGCTGCGCCACTCGAGTCGTTCGAGCGCGCTTTCAACAGCAGACTTTGGAGATGCCTTGGAGGTTTCTTGATCGTCTATAGCAGGGAGCGCGTTCCTCGTGTTAGCCGATTCCTCGGCTTTAGTTCCTGAGCTCGCAGAAGTCGAAATCGTGCCCAGAATAATCGTGGCAGAAAGCACACAAACGGTGACAAGGGATTTGCGATGCATCGTTCCTCTCCCGTAACAAATTGTTAGTAAGACTGATTAATTTCCCAAACAGGTTAGGCCGACAGTGTAGCACTGAGCGAGGGACATCGCCCACTTTGCGCTGACAGTAATCTGGATTAATCTCGATATCATGAAAACGATCCCCCAAACCAAACGCACCGCGCTGAAGAGACTGCCCAAACGAGGAGTATTCGAGCAGGAACCGGTTTACCGGATCCTGGACGAAGGCTTTATCTGTCACGTCGGATTCATTGCCGACGGTCAGCCGTTTGTGATTCCCACCGGCTACGCTCGAGTGGATGACAGTATTTACGTTCATGGCTCGCAAGCCAGCCGCATGTTGCGAAATCTGGAGAAGGGAATTGATGTGTGTTTGACGGTCACGCTCATTGATGGGCTGGTGTTGGCTCGCTCAGCCTTTCATCATTCGATGAACTATCGATCTGTGGTTGTGTTCGGCCAGGCGACTCTCGTCACAGAGCGTGAGGCAAAGCGGGCAGCGTTGCGCGCGCTCTCCGAGCACATGATTCCCGGGAGGTGGGATGACGCGCGTCAGCCCACCGAGGCTGAGTTAAAGATGACGTCAGTATTGCGACTGCCGTTAGCGGAGGCGTCAGCAAAAGTGAGAGTCGGCCCGCCGCTTGATGATGATGAAGATTATTCGCTGAACGTGTGGGCCGGCGTGGTGCCATTGAAGCTCGTTGCCGGCGAGCCGATTGCCGATCCTCGCTTGCAGGTTGATGTGCCGGTCCCGCGCTATGCAAAGGAATACGAACGCGGGAAATGAGGTCTTAGTGTGTAGTTCGTTGTGCCGACTCTTGGCCCTTCTTTTTCGTTAGTTCTTTGTTCTTGGTTCTTTGTGCTTGAGCCTCGACTGAGTTGTTGCCTGCCGCGAAAGTACAAAAAACAAAGAACAAAGTACCAAGAACAGAAAGAGATCTCAGATCTCAAAGCTCAGATCTGAAACAAAAGGACTCAAATCCGCAGTCCGCAATCAGCAATCCGCAATCAAACCATGCCTTCCCTGACATACATTCAACTGCTTCGCGCGAATCGCTCCTTCAGACGCCTCTGGGTCGGTCAGGTGGTCTCGGAACTTGGCAATTGGTTCTACTTTATTGCTGCGCTCGGCCTCGTCAGGCAGGTCTCGCACAACGATCCTGCAGCAACCACGATTGTTCTGCTCGCAAGACTAATCCCATTTACTCTACTTGCTCCAATTGCCGGCGCCTTCGTAGATCGATGGTCGAGACGTCAGGTCATGATTCTGACCGACCTCGCCCGGGTTTTGATCGCGTTGTTGCTCCTCCTCGTTCATGGGCGGGAGGATTTGTGGCTGGTGTACCTCAGTACTGTGTTGCTCTCAATTTTTGGGACCTTCTTTGAGGCAGCAAAGAATGCGGCGGTTCCCAACATCACCGGGGAACGCGACCTGCTCGCCGGAAATGCCCTGATGTTTTCGTCGCGTTTTCTCTTAATGTCCTTCGGGGCGGCTTTGGGTGGTTGGACTTCAGCTGAGCTCGGTTACGCGGTGGCGTTCATAGTCAATTCGCTATCTTTCCTAATTTCGGCGTATTCAGTGTGGCTGGTTCCCGAGCACGAGACTCGCAACGAACCAGTTCCGCTCGACAACGAAGCTGAGCCGCAAAGTCGCTTCAGCTTTTGGTCAGACATTCGGGAGGGCTGGTCTTACATCGTTCGCCACGCGCCCGTTGCCGCTATTCTCGGCGTAAACATTTTGTGGGCCACCGGAGGCGGCGCTATTAACTTGATCTCCGATCGGTTGGGAGGACTGGTCTACGCAGGACAGAACGGAATTAGTGGTGATTCCGCTGTAGCCGTTCTTTATTTTGCTAATGGGATGGGTTTGTTCATAGGCATGATGATAGCTCGACGTGTGGGAACCTTTCTGGAACTGCGCGGCAAGACTATTGGATTCATTGGCTGGGCACTCGTGCTTCAAGGTCTCCTGTTTGCAGGCATCGGTGCAATGCCGACGCTCGTTTTGGCGAGCTTGTTGCTCGTTGTTTCCCGAGCCACTCTTGGAGTTGAATTCGCGATTCAGGAAACCTTGTTGATGAGGCTTGTGCCGGACAATCTCAGAGGTCGCGTGTCCACCACTGATCGAGCAGGCGAGCTGCTCGTATGGAGCTTTTCGACCGCGGCGGCGGGTTGGTCTCTTAGCTACATCACGCCCCGAATGTTAACCGTCGTTTCGGGATTACTTTCAGCCAGCGGAGGAGTAGCCTGGTTGATGATGTTCGCCTTGAAAATAATCCGATTGCCAAGACGTTTGGATGATAAGTCGAGGCACAAATAGCCCTGGGAGCGCAGGCATCCTGCCTGCATACCTCCCATCAAGAACCTCCTTAAGATCAAAGTAGTGCCTCCGAATACATGCAGGCAGGGATGCCTGCGCTCCAGCAGAAAAGGCTTCAGTAGTTGACTTAAGTCAAGTCGAACTCTGAAGCCCATGTTTTTGGATCGAGCGACGGTTAGTTGGCTCGCGCGTGTACCAGGCGGCGCATCCTATCCGCGAAGAGCACGTCGATCTTCTGCGGCTCAATGATCGCGGTTACTTCACCCAGTCCAAAGCTCGGGTGCATGATCGTTTGCCCCGTGCGATAAGTTCTGGTTTGCTCATAGGGCGCGCCCGGGGCCGCACTTGAACCGCTGCCGGTCAATTTAGCGCCGCTTTTGAACGAGCTCAATTTTCCGCATTTTGGGCAGCTAACGCGTGAAATCAAACCACGCTTTGTGACCGAAGCGACTACATGTCCGCGCTCTTCCCCGCAGGTCACACAGAGTTTTTCGACCCTGTCGCCTACCTTGTAAATTGGTTTTTCCGGCTTTTCCATAAGGCCTCCTTCTTTATTCCACACCGTTAGCGTCTGAGGTTATGTAGTCCGGTTTCGTGCTCCTTCGGCCAGACATAAATCCATTTCTCTCCAACATAAAACCGTTAGGAGAAGCAATCGAACCATAGGTAACTTCGGAGTTACGGGAGCAGCGAAGACTTGCGTTCGGGCTCAAAAGAGCGGCTTCTTCCACTTTGCATGGCCCGCTCTCGAACGTCCAAACGCCCTTGCTAACTTGCTTCGGGTCGCAGTCTTTGATGCGGAGAGAAGGTTCAGCGTGCTCAATAATGCCCTATTTGGGCCCAAATTTGCAAGGCGCGGCGCTGGTTTCGAGTGCGACGACCTGTCGTCGCTTTTCATATGCGGCAGCTCGAAGCTGCGGTCGCCGCGACCAAAGCGACGACAGGTCGTCGCACTCCAAAATTAGCGCACTCGCGCTTACATAAGTATTACAGCAGCGCCAGTCTCGGGCTGGTACGATAATCATGTATTGAATTTTCCTTTTCCGAGGAGTTGGAATGACTACGATAAGTTGGATTAACGACGGACGGAAAGAAAAATCCGCCAGGCTGGATAGAAACAGGTACAAGGTCTCGCCGGAGCTAAGAACCAGCATCAACTGGCCCACCGTACTTTTTCTGATCTTATTTCACATAGGCTCAGTTGCAGCCCTTTTCTTTTGGAGTTGGCCGGGAGTTGTTACTGCATTAATACTTGCCTGGGTTGCCGGTAGTCTGGGAATTGGCATGGGTTGGCATCGCTTGATGACTCACCGCGGCTATGAAGTTCCGAAAGTCATTGAATATTTCCTGGTGCTGTGTGGTTCGCTTGCCATCGAAGGCGGTCCAGTACAGTGGGCAACCACGCATCGAGTACATCATGCCCATACAGACAAAGTTGGAGATCCGCACACACCTCTTGATGGACGTTGGTGGTCTCACATAGGGTGGATCCTTACGCCTACTGCGCAAGTGATGGATCAGAGTCAACTACAGCGTTACGCGCCCGACTTGATGAACCAAAGATTCTATCGCGTGCTCAACCGCTTCTATTATGCACCGTTGGTATTTCTGGCCGTGGGAGTGCTGGCAGTCGGCGGCTGGAAAGTGATGTTGTGGGCAATATTCCTGCGCGTAACGCTTGGTCTGCACTTCACGTGGTTTGTTAATTCGGCAACTCATATTTGGGGTAGACGGCGATTTCTTACGACTGACGAGTCGAGGAACAATTGGTGGGTTGCGCTCCTCTCATTTGGCGAAGGATGGCACAATAATCATCATGCGCACCCGCGCGCTGCCCGGCATGGACTGACCTGGTATGAGGTTGATGTTAACTGGTGGGGAATTCGGACGCTCCAGATGTTGGGACTGGCCAGGAATATTAAGTTAATTTCGCCGCAGCAGATCAAAGCTGCGTCGCGTGAGCGAGAACTTAAGAAAGCTACCTGGTCAAATTGCTTTGAATTCCAGCGTCCGGAGATTGCACCCGAGAGCTGAGCTCGCTCTTTGTTCTTTGTGCTGAGCATTCGGAGCACGACGCACCGGCACTAAGAGATCCAGGAACAATCAGTCCAGATCTGAGATTCCAACTAAGATCGTTTAGAATCGACGCATGCGAGTCCGTGGTCGCCGTCGCAAATCCGTAGCCTTCTTCATTGTTCTTGGCTCCTGCCTGGTAGCCCTTGCAGTGGCCTTGAATGTCGGCTGGATTCTGCTCAACTGGCGCGAAGTTGCGCTGCTGGTTTTCGGCATTGTCTTTTTCGTTTTGATCATAACGGGCGTCGTCCTTAATACAATCTTCCTGATTCGAGAAATACGACGCAACGAGCAGCATGACGCGTTCATCAACGCAGTCACCCACGAGCTCAAGACCCCAATCGCTTCCATCCGGCTTTACCTCGAAACACTCAAGACTCGACCTGTGGAAGAAGCAAAGCGGCAGGAGTTCTACAACGTCATGCTCGCCGATAGCGATCGGCTGCTACACACAGTCGAGCAGGTTCTACAGGCGGGTCGTGCCGCAGCCCACCGGCGTCAGCGGGTGGCGAAATCAATCATCGACATCGGCGAGTTGGTCCGCGAGTGCCTTGAATTGACCAGGGTACGCTACAACCTCGATGAAGATGCGATGAAGTATGCCGAAGCATTGAAGGGAGAACGCGCGTGCGTTGCCGGCGATCCTGAGGAGATCCGCGCAGCCGTCTCGAATCTGCTCGACAATGCAGTTAAGTATTCCGACAAACATGTAAAAGTTTCAGTTGATATCGCAGCCCCCGGCAAGAACATAGTTGTTCGCATCGTCGATCAGGGCATAGGTATCCCGGCCGCACATCTAAAGCGAATATTCAACCGCTTCTATCGCGCGCCCGGTCGGGTGATGGCTCGTATCAAGGGAACCGGGCTAGGGCTCTTCATTGTCCGGTCCATTGTTGAGAAGCACGGCGGCCGTGTGGTTGCCGAGAGTGAAGGTCTTGGGCATGGAAGCACGTTCACGATCGAGCTTCCTCGTGCTCGTTGAGTTCAGATTTCCGGGTAGATGAAATGTCCGCGGTTCTAATAGTCGAAGACGAAAAACATATCGCCGACGGGTTACGTTTCAACCTCGAAGCCGAAGGTTACGACGTGCACATTGAGGGCGACGGTGAATCAGCGCTGTCGCTGCTTCTGAAAGAGCGCGATCGATTCGACGCCGTGGTGCTCGACGTGATGTTGCCGGGCCTTAGTGGCTTTGAAGTGGCTTCCAAGTTGCGCGGCTCGGGCCAATTTGTTCCGGTCTTGATGCTGACTGCACGCGGCGAACCACAAGACGTCCTGCGCGGGTTTGAGAGCGGCGCGGATGATTATCTTCCCAAACCATTCGACCTTGCAGTCCTGATTGCTCGGCTCAACGGACTGCTGCGACGTCGTGAGTGGTTTGGCAAGGACTCGCAGAAATCTCAAAAAGTTTCGTCCAGCTCTACTGTAGTTGAACCATTTGTTTTTGATGGGAAGACGATCGACTTTCAAAAGCTTGAGCTTCACGCTCGCGGAGAAGTGATCAGGCTAACCCTGATGGAAGCACAACTGCTTCGATACCTCGTCGAGCATGAAGGTGAGATTGTCTCCCGCAAATCCATGCTCGAAGATGTTTGGGGGCTGCGGGATGACACGGACACGCGTGCCATTGATAACTTCATCGTGAGGCTAAGGAAGTACATCGAATCGGAACCTGGTAAGCCCCGACATTTGTTGACCGTGCGCGGTGTCGGGTATCGATTCGTCTCACTAAAAGAATAGGTCTTTGGTCTTCGGTTTTTGGTCTTTGATGGCGCTGTGGAAGCAGATCGCCTCAGGGTAGTGGGCTATTTTGTGCTCCACTCCACACGTGTGGGAAACAACTGCTTGAGTTTAGGTCAAGAACAAAGGCCTAAGACCAAAGATCAAAGACCTATGATTTAGGCAGTAATTATTGTGGCGCGGACGCCGAGCAGATCGGAAAAGTCTTTTGAATAGACTGAGTCAATCTTCCGAATCCGGCCGATCGATTCAGCCAGTTCTTCGCTGGAAATAAAACCATTTTCGACATGTGCAATTGCCCACATGGGTAGATGCGCTGCGCGTTGGAGCAGGTCTTCAATAAAGCCAAGATACTGTTGTTTGCTCTGAACTGCTGCTCCGAGCAGACCCGCGCTCGCCTGGTTGAACTCGTCCCAGAAGTGATCGCCACCCTGTAACCATTCTTCACGCCAACCCGCTAAGCTTTCTCGCTGCGAATCAGGCTTGATTAGCGGCGGAGGCAAACGCAGAAACAACAAGTCGGTGTGTTGGCGTTCGGCTACAAACGATCGAACATCCGTATTAGTCGCCTGGTTGCGTAAGTTGTTGTCATAAAGCTTTGGCAGCGTACCGGCGAGTTGGCGAAAAACTTTTGAGAGCGCGAGCGGTTCGCGCAGGTGTCGCGTTTGCTCGTCGAATGACAGCACATAGTCGCCGACCATCATTCCCAACGTCAAAGCTACAGCGCGTTTGAATGGCGTGTCCAAGCGCTCGGCATTGAACCTTACGTTATCGAACCACCAGGAATCGGTTTCATTGAACCATTTCTTGATGGACTGGTTGTCCTGTTTGTCGCGCGGAACGTAAGCGTCGTCGAGCAGTAAATCGAAATCTTCTTCGGATAGTTCCTCGAGGGGGTTCTCGACAAGCGCGGTTGCTTTGGTGAAAGACCAGAGCATCGGATCGTTGGCCGCAACGCGGACTTTCCAGCGCTTGAGTCGCAAGCAGAGTTCAGGCTCACCGGTGAAGGGAAGAGCAATTGAGCTGAACTTCAAACGCCGCAGGACGTTGAGCTCAAAGCCAAGCCAGCCGTTTGGTGTTGTTGTCGCCGCAGAAAACATTGGAATCTAATTGAGATCTCTGATCTGAGATCTCTGATCTGAGATCTGCATTTCTCAGATCTCACTTCTCCTGCAAAAACAGATCTCAGATCTCAAATCTCACTCACATCTATCTAAATGACGAGAACATCGTCCACTCTCGTTCTACCGGAGCCCGCTCAACCACTTCCGAAAACGGTCGCGCAAAAGATTCAAGCTCCGCAATCGGACCCAGCGCCAAAAGTGTCTCAACAACTCTCGGATCAAACTCGATGCCCGCCCATTCCGCCATAAGTTCCCGAGCGCTTTCTTTGGTCTTACCCCGACGGAACGGGCGCTGATCGGTGAACGCTGCGTACGAATCCGCCACGCGCAGAATGCGTGCCGCCAGCGGAATCTCATCGCGCTGGAGACCATCCGGATAGCCACTGCCGTTCCACCACTCATGATGCCAGCGAACGATTAGCTGCGCCGCGCGATCACCTCCGGACTTGGCAACTTCCTGCTCGCCAATAATCGGGTGCCTCTGCAGATCCAGTCGTTCGTCCGCGGACAACTCGCCACCGCGTTTGATGTAATCGCGGCCCATAGTCGCTTCCCCGAGGTCATGTAACAGAGCCGCGGCGCGCAGCGACTGCAGATCCTTCGAGGCAAGCGAGAACTTTCGACCAATCTCAGTGCCTAAGGTCGCAATTCGTTCGGCATGCGAGTTCGCATAGCCCTCGAATTCATCCGTACTTTGAGCGAGTTTCCGAAACACTTTAGCTTCGAGATTAACAGTAACCCTGCTTGAACTAATTGTGGACGGCATTACTTCTTAGTTTCGAGACTTTGCAGCATACGCCGCGCCTCGACATTCTTCGAATCCAGAGACAAAGCCCTTTCCAGCTCGTTAATCGCGCGCCGCCAAAATCCGAGGTCGCGATAGAGCGTGGCCAGCATAACCCGGTACGACGCATTTGCCGGATCCAACTTTACCGCCGCTTGCAATTCAGCTTCAGCCAGACGCTTCGTCTGTGGATGAGCTGCAAGCGCACGCCCGTAGTATGCCCGATAACGCGCTTGATTGGGAGCGAGCCGGGCTGCAGCCGATAATGCGGCGGTGGCGGTATTCATCTCGCTCATCTGCATTGCGGCGACGCCTTCTTGAAAACGTTGCTCCGCAAGCTGCGTGTTAGCTCCGCCTTCCCCGGAAGTTTGCGTGTCCGAGCTCGAGCTCGCGTCCATCGATGACAGTTGACTCACGTTCTTCATCGCCGCGATCTTCGCATCATAATTGGCTTTGGTGGCTGGATCGGAAAGCATCTCATGCGCCTGTGTGATGCGAGCGAAGGCTGACTCAAGTCGAGCGTGCAAAGCTCCCCTGGCCAGCTCATGAAAGCGGTCGGGGTGAAAACGCCGGGCGAGTGCGTAGTATGCATTCTTAATTTCACGCGCGCCCGAGGTGGTGGGGATATCTAAAACCTCGTAGTGATTAGCTGCGCGCGCGAGTCTCTCGAGGAATTCATTAAGGTCCGCCTCTGTGTCCTGTGGCTTGGGCGGCGCCGGCTTGGGCTCGGCAACTTCCGTCTTCGGTTCTGCCTTGCGCGCGGCGCCGGCCTTCAATGCATGAGGCCACGATTGGCGCACCAGCAATCCGCTCAAGACCAACCCATAAATTGTTCGCAGGGCATCGGGCTCGCGCATACCACTCAGCATAACGAGTTGATCGACTGCAATCACCCCTTCGACGCGCGAGAGCAAAAATCCCTCTGAAGCGACCAGACTTAACTCGGTCCCTTCGCTGGGGCCGAGTGAAATGATCTCGTTGAGATCGGAAAGACGCGCTGCAGGGAATTTCAAATCCATGCGGCGTGATGCATCAAGCACGAGTTGCCGCAGCTTGAGATGGGCTCGGACTGGCTCAGTGAGACGAGCACGTTCTTCAAAACTCCACTGCCCATCTGTCCAAAGCAACAATATTCGAGCGACGTCGGTGACTTGCTCAGTCGTAGCTTCATCGAGCGTCGACTGCGTCACCATGCCGCGCGCTAAGAGCGAGGCAGCAGCTGCGAAGTCAGAAAACGAGTCCATGCCGAGCATCTTTTCAACCGGGACGCCGCGTTTCCTGAGGTACTCGGTTAAGCGAAGATTCTTGAGATTCGAAGTCGCATAAATCAAATCGCCGCTATCAAAGTACACTACCGCCTTTACGCGTTTTCGTTCCACGCGTAGAGCTCCAGAAAATCTCTTCTCCAGTATTTCTATGATTAGTTCCGCGAACGGATGCTCGCTTATTAGGCCGTCCATGCCGTGACTCATGATACCTCAAAACAGAGGTCTTGGCTTTTGGTCTTGATGTGGCACGGGCGTCCCGCCCGTGAAGTCTTGGGTCTTTGATGGGGTCCCAGGGGGTTCATTCGCTCTAATGAGTGGTTCTCTGACTACTCACTAGAGCGTCACAAGTGGTCATTTCTTACGAAGATCAAAAACCAAAAGGCCCGAGCGCACAAGCCGAATCTTTGACACTGCCTTATCATGAACATATATTTGCTGTAACCAAAAAAATCTTTTGAGTGAAGAGGGTGTTGGCATGACCGGCAGGAAATTCAGTTGTCGAGTCACGGCACAACCTATTGATGACAATGCGTGAAGACCCAGGGGATCCTACTGTTGACGAAACGACATTGCCGGACAAGTCGGTGGCTGACCCGAGTGTTCAGCGACTAATCGAGGAGTTGAAGCATCGCTCCGCGGAGCTCGAGGAGGCGAACCGTGAACTGCGGCGAGTATCGCACTATCGGTCGCTGTTTCTGGGCCGTATGTCGCACGAGCTCCGCACACCGCTTACTTCGGTTTTAGGGTTCACCGAGATTCTGCTCGATCAGGAAGAGCTAACTGAGGCGCAGCGCCGGTTCTGCAAAAAAATTCAGGATTCAGGCCTCCAGTTGCAGGCCAGTCTCGACCAATTGGTTGATTTGTCTCGCATCGAGGCCGGTCGGACCGAGATGTTTTTGCAGGAGTTTTCTTTGCGCGAGACGGTGCGTGATTCAGTCGCGGCGGTCTCGAGGCTAGCACAACGTCGCGAGGTCAAGATTGAGTACGAACTCGCGCCGGACTTGACGACCGTTGTCTCCGATCAGGGTCGCGTGCGACAGATTCTTTATAGTTTTCTCGCCTGGAATGTTAGTCGCAGCTCACCCAATCAAACCGTTCATCTGCGCATTTGGGTCGATGAACTTTTTCGACTTAAGTTCGCAATGGAAGACGCGGGTGACGGGATTGCTGATCTTGCGAAAGCTTTCGAGCCTGACGACAAACGGACTTCGGCCGAACTGCCAAATCTCGACGAGCTGGGTGTGATTATTGGTCGTCGCCTGGTGGATATGCTGAGCGGAACAGTTTCACTTGAAAATAAAGATCCCGGGGTAAGAGTCTTGATTGAACTGCCTGCTCGACCAGTCAAAGAACAATGACAACTGAAGCTATCGAGATTAGAGAATGTGCGACTGTCGCTGAATTCGACGGCTGCATCAGTCTCCAAAGAGAAGCATTTGGATTGCCTGATCAGGAGCTTTCTCCACGCCGGCATCTCATCGTTTCCCGACAAGTTGGTGGCTGGACACTTGGGGCATTCTCCGGCGAACGAATGGTTGGTTTCGTTCACCATCTGGCGGCAGTCAGCGGAAACGAAGTCTACGGATACTCGCACATGATGGGTGTCGCGGTTGATTATCAGAACAAAGGTGTGGGCGCGCAGCTTAAGTGGGCCCAGCGAGCTCGCGCGATGGCGGAGGGCAGAGATTTCGTCAAGTGGACCTGGGAACCAATGCGCGCCCGCAACGCCCACTTCAATTTGAATCGCCTGGGAGTCGTGGTTGAAGGGTACTGTGAAAACTTTTACGGCACGGACTATGGGAGTGACTACGCCGGACAGGTTAAAGGTGCGCCGGGCATCGACAGTGATCGATTATTTGCCAGCTGGTACTTGCGATCCGAACGCGTGGTGAGATATTCCGAGCGGCAACCCTTTGGACTAACCGGAGACGCCGTCCGCGCCGTGATTATTCCGTCGAATTGGCCTCAGCTGGTCAACGAGGACCCTGCCGGCGCGAAGCAGGAATTGCTGCGCGTGCGTGATGAATTCAAAAATGCTTTGGCTGCGGGGCTCGTATGCGCCGCATTTGATCGAGATCCTGCACGGCCCAGCTATCTTTTTTTCGAGCGGGACCAGGTTCCGATGTAGCGTAAACTTCAGTTTGCGTTAGCTTAATTCAGTTCAGGTTTCCAGGATACAGTCGAAGGTCCGGAATTCAGTTCGCAAGCTCGCGGCTTGCGTTACATAACATGAGCTTTACTCGTTTCGATCGCTACGTTGACCGACATGCAAAGAGTTTTGCGGAGCGTCTGCAAGCACTCTGCCGCATGCCTTCGGTTGCTGCGCGCGGAACCGGAATGCGCGGCACCGCCGAGGCTGTCGAGCAGACGATGCAGCGCGTGGGCATAGGTACGCGCAGCTTCAAGATCGGGAATGGCTATCCGATTATTTACGGCGAGTGCGGCGCTGGCCCAAATGCGTTCCTGATTTATGGTCACTACGACGTCCAGCCGGTCGGACATCTGACTGACTGGTCCGTAGGCCCGTTCGCGGCGAGTATTATCGACGGCAAGTTGTACGCGCGTGGTGCGGCCAACAGTAAGGGTGATTTGCTCGCGCGTATCGCTGCCGTTGAGGCCTATCAGAAGACCTTCGGGAAACTACCCATATGCCTGCGTTTCATTGTCGAGGGTGAGGATGGCCTGGGCAGTCCAAGTCTCTATCGCTTTACCGCCGAGCATCCGGAGTTGCTGCAGGCGAAAGGCTGTCTTTGGGACGAAGGCTATCGCGACACGAAAGAACGGCCAGTCATCAGTCTCGGCTTTAAAGGAATTACTTTTTTGGAATTGCGAGCTCATGGTGCTCGGACTGATTTGCATTCAAAGTGGGGCACGATCGTTCCTAATCCTGCCTGGCGCCTGGTTCAGGCACTCTCAACCATTACGTCCCCCAAAGGCGTTATCACTATCGATGGCTTTTCGTCTCACATAGCTCCGATAACCGAAGAGGACATCAAGGCGATCAAGGCGATAGAGCTCGACGAAGCCGGACTCAAGCGCGAGTTTCGAATTGCTGGCTGGGTTCGTTCAATGAAGGGCGACGCGCTGGTCAAGGAACATATTTTCGGACCCACGTGTACTATCTGCGGAATTCAAACGGGACACACAGAGGCTGGGCCGAAGACTGTGTTGCCCAGCACCGCCATGGCGCGTCTCGATTTTCGTCTCGTGCCCGATCTCACGCCGGAGTTGGTCTCCATGCTCTTGAAAGATCATCTGAACGTGCGTGGCTTTAAGGATATCGAAGTGATCGAGCTTGGTAGTGCGCCCCTGGCCAAGTCTTCGGCTGGCTCATTGGTCGCGCGCGCGACTACCGAATCTGCCGCGGAGATTTACGGCGTTCCGCCAATCGTTTATCCGATGGATCCCTCGAGCGGGCCGGTCGGCGCAGTTTGCGGAGCTTCGAACCCTTCAGCGCCGGTTGCGTCTTTTGGAATTAGTTATTCGGGCTCGAATCCACACGGCCCTGACGAACATATCCGCCTTGATGACTTTCTGCAGAGCATCAAGTTCATTGGTCGCATCATTCACAGGTTGGGTGAGGGCAAATCAAAGACCAGCGGGACGATCCGTGTAAGCGGCGTTCATTCGAAGCGGGTTAATGTTAATGAATGACATTGGGTCTTGGATGCGACGATCATTCGTTGAATTGCAGAACGTGATTTAGCTCCGACGTCTTTGCATTCAAATCCATAGGGTGATATAAGCGTCGATAAGCTGATCAGGTATAGTTCATGAGAGCAAAAAGCCACTCATCGAGGCCTTTTAAGAACTGGGCCGTCACGGACGATCTGTTACAGAATCTGGTGGGGTGGGTTGCCTCCGTGTTGATAGCGATCGGTTCGGCCGTGATATCTCTTGTTTTAGGTTTTTACTCAACGCCTAAGCCCGCCACCGACCTCCTTTCACTCGTGCAACGGTCCTCATTTTTTGTTCTCGGACTTGGCGTTTTTGCAGTGGTTATTGTTGTGATTGGCATCATCCTAAAACACAAAGCTCGAGATGTCAGAGTTCTGAAAAACCAATTAGCCGCAATTTACCTGACTGCACTGAACGATAGTGCCTTGAATCCTCAACGACAACGCTCGGCTCGCCTTTCTCGTACGTTAACGATCCAAGAATGAACGACCACGAAGCCTCTAATGAACTAGAACGCATTATCAAAACCGCCGAGGTGGAGCTTCGTCAAATCCATCCAGGATTATTTTCACCTGAAGGGTTTCAACGGCTTACTGAACGGATCGGATTGTTTATTGGCGAATTAACTATCGAATCGGTGAAAGTTGCCAAGCGTCACCAATCTGATTCAGTGTCACCCGCATACGTCGACCAGGCAAGCGAGCATTTAACATCAGGCCGAACCGCAATATGGCGTCGGGTAGTGGGCGGTATTGGAGGTTTAGTGCTGGGCGTTGGTCTAACGACAGCAGGTGCGATGATTCAAGCAGGTCAGTATTCTACGCGGGGCTTCGTGCTCAGTATTGTGTGCATAGTCTCAGGTATGCCAGCCTTCTTGTTCCACATAATGAAAGAGTAATAGCTGTTCCAAAAACGATCATTGCCCAAACGTCAGTCCATAGCAAAAGAAATCGAAGCCTTGCGCGATGAAATTCGAGGTCATGATGAACTCTATTACGTTCAGGATCAGCCTGAGATCACCGACGTCGAATACGATGCGCTAGTCACTCGCCTCAAAGCTCTCGAAGAAAAACATCCCGAGCTAATTACGCCTGACAGTCCGACGCAGCGAGTTGGCGGCAGGCCCGCTGAAGGTTTTGCCGAAGTCGAGCACCGTCGACCGATGCTTTCGCTCGACAACAGCTACAACATCGATGAGCTGCGCGCGTTTGACGGTCGATGTCAGCGACTCGCCGAAGGCCGGAAGTTTGAATACGTTGCCGAGCTGAAGATTGATGGCCTGTCGCTTTCGCTTCACTATGCTCAAGGTCTTTTGGTTCGTGGGCTAACTAGAGGCGACGGACGCACAGGCGAAGATGTGACTCTGAATATCCGTACCATTCGCAGCATTCCTTTGCGTGTTCGTCAAACGAAAAAAAATCCGGGCGCGGAATTTGAAGTGCGCGGCGAAGCCTTCATCCCACGCGCGGTGTTTGAACAAATCAACCTTGAGCGCGAGGAAGAAGGCGAAACGCGATTTGCCAATCCGCGCAATGCGGCTGCGGGGACGATTCGACAGCTCGAACCGCGCATCGTAGCCGCGCGGAAGCTGGACATGTTCGCCTATGACTTGCTCGCCGGTGATCGGAAGCCATTTGCAACTCATTGGGAAGCGCTCGAGTGGTTGGCTTCGGCTGGTTTCCACGTAAATCCCGATCGCGCGCTCTGCTCCTCAATCGAAGAAGTAATTGATTTTTGCAATCGCATGGAATCACGACGCGACGATCTTGGATATGAGATTGACGGCGTGGTGGTCAAGGTTAATTCGACGGCGCTGCAGGATGAGTTCGGCGCCACTCAAAAAGCGCCGCGGTGGGCCATAGCCTACAAGTATCCGGCGCGGCAGGCCACAACTCAGGTGCTGGACATTCAGGTGCAAGTGGGACGAACGGGAGCGCTGACTCCAGTCGCACATCTTGAGCCAGTTTTTCTGGCCGGCAGCACGGTGGCCCGCGCAACTCTTCATAACGAGGACGAGATCGGCCGGCTGGGTCTTTTGATTGGTGATTGGGTGCAGATTGAAAAAAGTGGCGAAGTCATACCCAAGGTTCTTAACGTCGTTGAATCGCGACGGACCGGGAAAGAAAAGCCTTTCAAAATGCCGACGACTTGTCCCGTTTGTGGAGGCGTCATCTCGCGGCCTGAAGGCGAAGTCGTTTCACGCTGCATCTCGGCGCACTGCCAGGCACAACTCAAAGGAACCCTCATTCACTTTGCTTCCCGTCGAGCGATGCGAATCGAAGGGCTTGGTTACTCGCTTGTCGATCAGTTGGTGGAAAAGAAAATGGTGCGCGATGTTGGTGACTTATACCGGCTGAGTCTCGAAGACATCGCCGGGCTCGAGCGCATGGCCAAGAAATCCGCGACTAACCTTTTGAATCAGATCGAAGCCAGCAAAGCTCGTGACCTGCCGAACTTGATTTACGCGTTGGGGATCCGGCACGTCGGCGACCGCACGGCAGGAATTCTGGCGCGGCATTTTGGCTCGCTCGAGAAGCTTGGAAAAGCCAGCGTTGAGGAGCTCGACGACATTCATGAGATCGGGTTGACGGTAGCGCAGAGTGTGCGAGATTGGTTTGACGATTCCGGGAATGCCGAGCTTTGTGAACGTCTGCGTGCTGCAGGAGTGCGCACTGAGATTGAGAAAGCAAGCGACGCGGTTGACGAGGCGTTCGCCGGCAAACAATTTGTGCTGACTGGGACACTGCCGAGCATGACTCGCGACGAAGCGCGGGCGCTGATTGAATCGCGAGGCGGCCGGGTAACTTCGTCGGTAAGTAAGAAGACAGACTTCGTCGTTGCTGGAGAAGAGGCCGGGTCGAAGCTCGACAAAGCGCAGGATCTGGGCGTGGCCGTGATTGACGAAGCTGCCCTCCGCGAGATGCTGGAGTAGACATCATGCCACGGCCTTGCGCCGTGGTTCGTAACGATTGCGGCTACAAGGAAAGCCGTACCTCGAAAGGATGCCACGGCCTCGCGCCGTGGAAATTCACGTTTTCTGCTGCGACATCAGCTGCAAGCGTGAGCCACCACGGGGCCAGCCCGTGGCATTTTTGGTGAATGCGATCAGCACTCACTAACGCTGAACTGGACCGTTAGTGTAGACTCGCCCACACAACTGTTGGACTGGGGGAACGATGACCGCGACAAATTCAGACAAGACTCTCGAACTACTCTACACACTTTACTGCGACGACGTGCGTCTCGAAGTAGGCAACAAACTCTCTTTAATGGGAGTATTTCAGAACATCATGGTGCAGCAGCTGCCCATTTCGCTCGTTAAGTTTGCGGTGGTGAATCATTGGCGCGGTGAGGGCGTTCATCTCTCGGAAGTACGTATCCTGACTCCGGATCGTACCAAACCCGTGGTCGTGTCTCAGCCTACCAGTTTCGAGATCGCTCGTGGTGGTTTCGCCGACAACATCAGCTTCTTTGTGAACGTCACGTTTCCCACGGCTGGACAATATTGGGTGCAGACCTTGATCGATTCATCCCTTTTCGATGAGCAGACTCTCACCGTAACTGATGGCCGGGAAATGCCCGCCGAGAATTCTTCCGAAGCTGTCAACTGAAAACTATCCGCAGATTACGCAGATTACACAGACGTAAAAAGGAAGGTCTTAGGACTTTGGTCTTAGGTCTTTGGATTTGAGCTTATCGAAAGTGACACACTTCACGCTAGATTTCGTGTCTAAGACCAAAGACCTAAGGCCAAAGACCTTCTCATCGGGGTAATCTGTGGATAGTCTGCTTTACTCGCTACCGTATTTGATTTCGAGGTGGCGGATGCGATAGCAGGCTCCGACCAGAACCAGGGCCGTAATCAACAACAATCCAGGAATAGCAATCCAGGGAGCTGTGGGCTCGACGACCACGGCAAATGGTCCTTCGGAGACTGGTATGGGCACCAGGGAATTGAGGTAGTGGATAACGCTGATTTTCTTGAGCAAGGGCGGCAGTAGAAAGTTAATCCATTCCCAGGCGTACAAGACCAGCGCCGGCACGATCGGATTGCGGAAGAACAGTCCAATGAACAGAAAGAAAGCTCCATAGCCCACGCACGCCAGGATCGTCACTCCCGCGTACGCCAACAACTGTCGAATGCCGGGACCATCAAAAAAATACCGGCCACTCTCACTATAAAAATGCGGGAAGTACAGCAAGAGCATTGAGACGATCGTTGAGGTGACAAAAAGCACACTTGAAGCGACAACTCCTGAAAGATACTTTCCGATGACGATGATCTCGCGCCTGACGGGCGACAGGAAGTAATAGTGCAGACTCCGGTCCACCAGCTCACCCCGGAACAAGTTCATAAAGATCCAGGCGCACCCGAAGAAAACTACGGTGCGAAGTATCAAGCCTGCGTAGATCCATGCGTAGATCATGCTGAGTTGTACGAACACTCGCGTAGGGGGAGTTACCAGCGCCAGCATTCCCAACATGACGATCGGCAAGAGAGCGAGCAGATAAATGAGGATAGCGCGCTTGCCAAAGAAGTTTTTCTTCGTCTCCAGGCTGAAGATGGAGCGAATCTGACGCAGCCAAAGAGACCACGGAAGTGATTGCCGAGCCGCCTTGTTTCCGCCGATATTTACAGTTGAACTCATGATTTATCCAAGCTTCGATCTCACGTTGAGATCTTATTTCTGAGATCGCAAACTATTCTTTCTTAGACGCTGCCTCCGTCGCTGCCAATCAAGTACTGGTACACGGCGTTCATGTCATCATCAACCGGTGCAATCGACTCAATATTTACTTCTCCCTCAGCCACGATCTGATTGAGCAACAGATGAAACTCATCAGCCCGTCTGGTTCTGACGAACAAGCCGCCCATATCCTGATGCAGCCTGGCTTCAACCACGTGATCCTCAGCGAAGACTTTTGCAGCCAGCCTGCCCGGTTGATTGCAGCGAATCAAAATTTGCATCGGGTGTTCTTCCATTTCATCACGAACACCGTGAATATTTCCTTCAGCGACGACGTAACCGTTATTAAGGAGCACCACAAAGTCAGACATCATGTCCACTTCGTGAAGGATGTGGCTCGAGATGATCAGGTGCATTCCTTCGGCGGCTAACTTCCGAAACAGCGCAATCGTCTCGGCTCGGACCATCGGATCCAGTCCATTCAACGGCTCGTCGAGAATCAATACTGAAGGTCTGTGCGCGAGAGACTGAGCCAGACGAATACGTTGTCGCATGCCCTTACTGTAAGCAGCGACTTTGCGATCCGCAGCATCGAGCAAGCTGACCCGTTCGAGCGCGGTAGTCGTCAGTAACGCAGCTTGCTTTGGCTCGATTCCCTGGATCAGCAAATAAGAGTGAATAAACTCACGACCTGTCATGCCTCGAGGAAACGAGTCGAATTGCGTGCAGTAGCCGACTTTCTTGAACAGCTCTTCCGGTTGATCGGTAGGCGTGCCGAGGATGCTAATCGTGCCGCGAGTTGGCTGTAGCAGTCCGGTCATCAAATTCATCAACGTCGACTTACCGGCCCCGTTTGGTCCAACAAGGCTCGTGATACCCGGCGCAATCTGCAGATTCACACGATTGACGCCAAGAATCTCTCCATAGAATTTAGAGACATCGTCGAAGACGATCTGATTGCTGATTGCCGACCGCGGATTGCTGATTGGTTCGGCAACAAGCTCGATTTTTTGTTCTGTCTCGTTCATACAATTCTCAACAGCAATGTTCATTACTCGTGAAAAATCAGCAATCAGCAATCACGAGATTACTTCGTACGCTTTGACGCGCTTGGACAGAATCGCGAGGCAGCCGGCGCAAATCAAAAAGATCATGAACCATGAAATCAGTAAAGGCGGCTCACTCAAGACCACTTCGCGCAGCGTACCCGTGTCAAAGTCAGTGACATACCGCGATGACGCGACAAAAGTCCCGAATAGTCCCGAGGTAATATTTCTGCGCAGCGCGTCGACGCTGATTAAGTGACCCCAACGCGTCGCAAATATTTGATTGATAACCTCGCTGAAGACCGAGGGGATGAGATAAAGACCAAGTAGGGCTGCACTCGCCGCTACTCGCCACTTAACCAGCGATGAAATCGTCTGTGACAGCAGCGTCAGTACAAGAATCCAGGTCAGGCTGCTAAGGAAGATCGCGCTTGCCAGCGATAAGTTGTCGATGAACCAGGAAAAGCCTTCGAGATAAGACTGAAAACCAAACAACAGCAGCTCCGGAATCCACGTAATCGTCGAAAGCAGAATCAGGACTACCGACATCTTGCCGAACACGTATTCTGAGCGCGAGAACGGACGGCACAGATACAGCGGCAACGCGTTATTTCTCAAGTCACGAGCCACCAGCGGCGGTCCTACCAGCAAAGTCAGCAGAAAACAGAAGCCGGCCTGGATCGAGGCGAAGGTTTCAAAAAACGTAGCATCGATCGGCAGTAGCTCGCGCACATTGATCTTCATGATCGCCAACGCATTCACGTTGTGATGCAGGTAGATCAGAATTGCTTCGATCAGTAGCGGCACGAAACAAGCTACAAAGAAGCCGATGAACAACTTCGACTTGAAGATGTCGCGATACGCGTGCCGCGGAATGATCAGAAAGCGGCTCCACTCCGGAGTTAACGGACCGGCGTAGCGCCGGTAGGTGTGTTCATAAACCGCCATTGCCGTTCTCCATTGCCTTCAGGAATATGTCTTCCAGAGAATCGCGTTTGAAGTTCAAGCGGCGAATCTGTACCTGATGTTCGCCGGCGATACGATAAAGGTCTCGAATTTCCGTGCCCTCCTGCAAAACCACTTTCACTCGATGGTCCGTGGTGACGGCGTATTCGCAGCCCAACTCGGCGATCGCTTTGGTGAACGCAGCCTGATCGCCACGCGTTTCGACCACCAGGAACTTGCGATTTGATTTGCGCTCGGCTTCGAGATCGCAGTAGGTGGCGATGCGACCGTCCTTGAGAATCAAAATCTCTTCACAGCACTCCTCGACGTCGCGCAACAAGTGCGAAGAGATAACTATGTTCGCCTGACCGCTGTCGCGAATCTCGCGAATGAGCTTGAGCATTCGCACGCGGGCCGGCGGATCGAGACCGTTCGTAGGTTCATCGAGAAAGATCAGCTTGGGTCCGTGAACGATTGCCTGGGCGAGTTTTGCCAATTGCTTCATGCCCAGTGAATACGTATCAAGATTTCGATAGCGTGCTTCTCCGAGGCCAACGTAAAAAAGTGCCTCGTGTGCTCGTTCAAGCGCCGCCTCGGCGGGGATGCCTGAGACTTCAGCCATCAACCTCACGAAATGCACACACGACATCTTTGCGATGAAGGCATCGCGTTCAGGCATGTATCCGATAATCGACCGGATCTGTTTGGTATCGTTGATTACGTCTTGTCCGAAGATGCGGGCCGTTCCTGATGATGGATCGTGAAAACCGAGCAGGGTATGAATCAGGGTAGTTTTGCCGGCGCCATTGGGACCGAGTAGTCCGATCGCTCTGCCGCGCAACTGTCCACGCAAGTCCTGGAGGATTTGCCGGCGACCAAAACGCACGCTTAAGCCGTCAAGATCAATGACCGGAGTTTGGGTCAGCGCCTGGGGAGCAGGTATTTGATCTTCCTTTAATTCAGCTACCAAAGGGATTCCTTTTCGCTTGTCCGACAAACTTCAGTTGGTCAATTACTTCAGAGCAACAAAATTAAATTCTTCGGCGAATCTTATACGCTTCGTTTCAGATTCTTTCAAATCATTACATCTTTCAAAAACCCAAGTCGAATTACTTCACGGAGTGGTAACGCATCGGTCGTGAATAAAGTTCTACAAAATATGAAGTGGCACGGGCATCCTGCCCGTGTGAGTTTGAGCAGCATTCAACGCGCGGACACAAGAAGCGCCGCGCGTTGAATGCTCTTCCAACTCACACGGGCAAGATGCCCGTGCCACTTCACACGGGCAAGATGCCCGTGCCACGTTCACACGGGCAAGATGCCCGTGCCACGTTCACACGAGCAAGATGCCCGTGCCACTTCACACGAGCAAGATGCTCGTGCCACTTCACACGAGCATCTTGCTCGTGCCACTTAGTTTCGGGTGGGGATAGCTACACCCTACACCCTACACCCTAAATCCCACACCCTTACTTGCCCTTCATGCCATTCGAGAGCACGTGCTGCATCTCCAGCGCGTTGGGCATGCCCAGCAAAGTTCCCGGGCCCAATCCAAATGGCCCACCTTCAGTGTTCGCAGCGAACGTGATGCTATCGCCATTAGCGTATGCATACGCAAGCGTTGGCTGCATGTTAGAAGCCATCCGCCTGATTGCTTCCTGCTGTTCTTTGGGCAGATTGCCCGCCGAGTTCGCAAGCTTATCGGAAAACGGCGCTACCAACGATCCCAGGTTGTGATAGAAGACCGCCGAGAAGTTGGCGTTGCCGTCCGCCGGCAAACCGGCGGTGAACTTCGGCGAACGCAGCAAGGTGTAACCACCAGCTTGCGTACTCACCGCGCGTTCGACTAATCCGCGGCTTGGTCCAACGATCATGTACCCGTTGGCGTAGGTGTAATTGACTTCAACAGCAAAGTCGGTTGATTTCAAGGTGTAGTAAGTTCGACCGCCAATTTCACCACGATCCCAGGTCAATCCGGCTTTACCATGTTTCGCAGCTTCGTTATTGATTTCAGTTACCACGCGCTCGAACGTCTGCTGCAAATGTTCGGAGTCATTCACCTGAAACACCATCTTCCACGAAGGCGTGGGCAGAATTGGCCCGTCCACTGCGAAGGCGAATTCACCACCCATCGGCGCAGCGAAATCTTTGCGAATATCGATACCGTGATCGGCCTGGAGCTTGTTCAGGTTGTCGCGTAATCCGGGTGACACTGTCTCAATTGCGCCGAGTAGATCGTCAACCAGCGCAACCGGGTCCTTCACTGCGAAGCCGGCAACCACATTCGCATCCGGAGTGATGTATTCGAGTGAACGCATCGGGGCCGGCGCGGCAAGCCACGAAGGAATTCCGCGCTGCGCCTCGTTGAAGGAGAGCGATGCGCGCGTGTGCGTCTTGCCGTCGCTCTGGTTTTGATCAAGCACGAAGTACTTGAGATTCAAAACACCAAGCTGCTTCAACGCTTCTTCATGCTTCGCGGCATCAGGTCCCTTAGCTCGATTGGCACTGGTTTGTTCCAGCACGCGTTGGAGATTGGCTGCGACGACTAGTCCGGCGCCTTCCTGGTAAATCTGTGCGATACGAGCTCGGAAAGGAGTTCCAGTGAAACTGCTGGTGCCGCCTTTTTGTATTACTGAGGCCACGCTTTGCAGTTCCGGTAATTTCGGACTCGCGACGAACAGGTCGTTGCTTATCCAAACATACAATTGGTCAATCTTCTTCGAGTCAGTCTCAGGGGCGGCAGTTGCTGTCATGGGGTCGTCAACAAACACAACCTTTGGCTTGTCTTTGGCGTTAGCGGCGTACTTCGCCATCTGCTGCTCGAGAAATTGGCGGAAGCCTGATGAATTCTTTAATTCGGCTACGACTAGAGGCGAGACTGGTTCGCCTTTGGCGTCCATGCCGACTGAAACGGCTATCTCTTCGCCCAGGTAGTCACCGAATTCGCGGATGGTTCCCATCACCTGATCCATGTTTGGACCACGTCCGGAATGCTCTTTCTCCCACCATTCACGCAGCGCCGGATTCTGGTTGATGCGGTCCTGCATGATGCGATGAGATTCTGCGAGTGTTGAAGTCAGGTTCGGCAGCGCTGCATAAAAGACTGTGTTCTCAGGCATCAGATCAAGCAGCCGAGTTGAATTACGCACACCCGGCATCGGAACCTTGGCCAGCTCAGACTTCAGCTCGTGGAGGCTCGCCAGTGTTGAAGCATACTTCGCTGCGTTACGGCTCCACGCCACTTCGTCTTTGATTGCGACTGGAGCAATGCTCGCGTTGGTTACGACTTGTTCACCAGCGCGCACCGCTCGCTCGAGGCCGGCGTGGTCAACGTGAACGTCTCCTTCGATGACTGAGACGCGCACGCCTTTGGTTCCATGGTTGACCGAGAAAATCGTGCCGGTCACGGCAATATTAGCGTCGCCAGTATCGACAAACAGATGCTGGTTACGTTGCTTTGCGGCTTCGACAATGATGTTGCCGCCCTTGAGGTGAATCGTTGTGCCCTGGCCGTTTTTGGTCAGCGACAGCTCGGTGCGGTCCTTCACTTCAATCATCGAACCATCGCCCAGTCGCACAAAAGCATGCGCATCCTTGGCGGTGCGAATCGTTTCACCCTTTTCCAGCCGCGTGCCGGCAATAACCGGCGAGCTCTTCGTGTCGTTGATTTGATAAACCTGTCCTTCCGCAGCCTGCACCGTTGCTTCGAATTGTCCACCAAACGGTGAATAGCGCTGAATCAAAGGTATCGCCAGCAGAGTAAAGCCAATCACCAACACCGCCGCGATGCCCCAACGCATGACCACCGGAGAAATGTTGAAGCGGCGGGGTTGAACAGCTGGTCTTGCCGGCGCCTGGTTGCGATTCCGAGCTTCCTTCATCGCTCGGCGACAAGGAATGCACTCGTGTGTATGGTCTTCCAATAACAACGAGCGAGCTTCCGACAACGAGCGATTAAGATAGGCTGGAATCAACGATTGAAAATCTCTGCAGCTTTCGATGTGTACGACCGGAGTCGCCATCGGTAAAGCTGACGGAGTTTCCGCTGCAAGCCGCGCCCAAACACGTCCTGCTGCCTGCTCGGTAACCGCGGGGTCAATCGCTTCGTTGCGAATCTCCTCAGTTACCTTGTCGAGAATGGAGTCGAGTTCTTTGTTGCTTCTCATTGTGCCCTCTTTAGTTTCCATTTGTGGCGTAGACTTGAGTCTCCGCTGCTGATCTTAATTATTGCCTCGAGTTGGAATGCTCATAATCGTTTGAATGAATGCTCACTAGACTTCGTGCTTCTCGAGGTAGCGTCCGATTTCTTTCCTTAGCTTGGTCCGAGCCCGATGCAGTACGACGCCCACCACCATCTGTGATGTACCCATAAGTTTGGCAATTTCGCGGTTGTCGTACTCTTCGTAATAACGCAGAGCAAACATCTCGCCCGCCGTTGTCCCCAAGCGGCTCACTGCTTCGCGAATCAATTTTTGTAATTCTCGATCGGCGTGCAGCTTTTCGGGACTGGCTGACTTAACTGCGATTAGCTCGACTGGCGCGTCATCCAAACCAACCGACTTGACGCGGCCACGGCTTCGAATCAGGTCGAGTGAAGCGTTAATGGCTGCGCGCGAGAGGTAGGCTTGTGGATTATCCGCCAGGTCATAGGTTTCGTGACTTCGTACCAGCCTCAGGAAGACTGTTTGCAGCACATCTTCAGCATCGGCCGGGCTGCCGGTGATCCGATGAGCGGCGCGGAAAAGGTGTTTATGGTGCTCCTGGAAGAGTTTTTCCAGTTCACTTGGCTGGTCGGGTACTGCTTTTAAGGACTTTGCGGTTGACGGCAATGGGCTCTCCTTTTCGGTGTCTCCGGTCATGAAACGAGCCTCCGTCGGATTTATTAACAAGACGCCGTAAAAAACATAGGGATTCTAAGGATTTGAGTGCCCCAGTTTATGTGAGTCGAGGAACTTGAGCAATTATTGTTGTGCTAGACATTTTTGAACCCTCTCATTCACACCGCGGCTTCAGCCCAGTGATAGGTCGGTAAGTGATTAATCAACCGTTTTAACGGTTTCCTCAAAACTTTAATTCAAAAGTCGAAACCGTTAAAACGGTTGGCGAGCAGTATTCTAACTTCACACCGGGCTGAAGCCCGGTGTGAATGAGAGAAGTCCAAATTGAGAGTCTCGCCCTATCTTCCGTTTGCAGCCTTCAGCTCATCGAGGCGTTTTCGCGCTTCGGCGGCTTCGGTGCTGAGCGGATAACGCCGCAGGATTTCTCGCCAGGCGGCGCCGTCGTAGTGAAATCGCTTCGCTATCGCGTCAAAAGTGAAGCGGATGCCTTGCCGGTTGTACCGGTCGAGCCCATTGAAGTTCATGAAGTAGGAAAACTCCGGCGCTCCACCTGCAACCATCTCGTTGTGATTCAGCCGGCGCGATGCATCTCGCGAAAGCTTGGTGGCAGCCTCCTCGGCCGCTTCAGCATATAGTTTGAGCACAATTGGCCGGAGTTGTGAGCGCGGAAACGCCTCGAGAAAGATTCGCGCGCGCACCACCAGGTCGAAGTCTTCGGAACCTTTCAAGAGTCGCAGGAGCCGATCGTCTTCGGTGGACTCAGTCAGAATCACGATGGCGCCGGACTGTAACCAGCCTCGCTTTCGAGCGCTCACCTTAACGTTGTAATAAAGCAAGCCCTCCGAACTTCGCTGTCTTCCAACAATCGCCACAAAACGTCCGCGGCCAAGTCGTTGCTCGAGAGGGGCTGTTAGACCAGGACCTGATCGCACAGCCGAAAGTCTCTCGTCGACGACGATGGCAACGCGGCCGCCTGCCGGTATTCGAGGTTTCTGTGCAATTAGCTGGCTCGCTGAGACGCTGATGAGAAATACAAAAAAGGTTGAGAGGTATTTGAAATAGTTCCGCATGACCTGCCTCCTGCGCAAGTAAGAAGAAGCGACCAGTCATCCGTAGCAGAGCGGGCTATTGGCGGCGACGAGTCGTAGTTGCGGTGGTCGCGGTGGCTGCGGCGGCGAGCTTGACGCGGGCATCTGCAGCGAGGAGGCGCTGCCGGAGACCGGCGTGATGAAAGTGACAAATGGCTACAGCGAGAGCGTCGGCAGCATCATGTGGTTGCGGCGCCGTCTTCAATGACAAAAGCACACGCACCATTTCCTGAACCTGGTGCTTTTCAGCGTTTCCGTAGCCGACGACTGTCTGCTTAACCAGTCGCGGCGAGTATTCGTGAACATCAATCGCTGCACGCGCGGCGGCGAGCAAAGCAACGCCGCGCACCTGTCCTAACTTCAGAGTGACCTTAACGTTGGTCTTCAAGAAGCCATCTTCGATCGCGCAAGCGTCGGGCTGGTGTTGTGCGATCAACTCTTCGATTGCATTGCTGATGCGGAGGAGCCGCAAAGCGAATTTGTCGGCGGCGGAAGTTTTGATGACGCCGTATTCGACGACTTTGTAACGGCGGCCATCACCTTCGACGATGCCCCAGCCGGTCGTATCGCTCCCAGGGTCAATTCCTAATACACGCACTCAGTTTACCAAGGGTGTACGAACTAGGGTGTAGGTGTTAGGGTGTGGGGTGTAGTCGGCACTTGGTTTGGACCCCATGTTTTCGTTCCAGTTCGTCCCTAATAATTCCGAATCGACCCGCATGATAACAAACTAAGGGTGTAAGAGTTAGGGTTTAGGGTGTAACGGTAAATGGAAAATGAAAATTGATATATGGCAAATGGAAAATCTGGGAGTCGGGCGTTTGATTTGTTGAAGCCGTCGAAAGTGAAAGCGATTTTCCATATATCATTTTCCAGTTCTCATTTTTCATTTCGCCGCCCTACCCCCTACACCCTAACTCCTACACCCTCGCCGTTAAGCGGCGGCCATGTCGGCTTCGCTGATGTCGAAGTTAGCTGAGACCTTCTGCACATCGTCGTGATCCTCGAGAGCTTCCATTAACTTCAACATCTGTCGAGCCTCAGAGCCTTCGAGCTTCTTGTATTCCTTGGCAACATTTTCGACCTCCGATACCTGAGGCTCGATCCCTGCTTTCTTGACAGCTTCGAGCACAGCATCGAAATCGGATGGCGAGGTAATGATTTCAAAGTTATCTTCATCGTCCCGCAAATCTTCGGCGCCTGCATCGGTCACAATTTCAAAAAGCTCGTCTTCAGACTTATCGCCCTTAGCCACGGCGATGTAGCCTTTCCTTTCAAACATCCAGTTCACTGCGCCGGCAGCAGCCAGGTTCCCTCCGTTCTTGGAAAATATGTGACGTATCTCCGCGACGGTTCGGTTCCTGTTGTCAGTCATCGATTCAATCATCACGGCCACGCCACCCGGTCCATAGCCTTCGTAGGTGATTTCTTCGTAGTTGACGCCGTCCTCTTCGCCAGTCCCGCGCCTAATCGCGCGGTCGATAGTGTCATTGGGCATATTTCCGCCCTTGGCGTCGAGAATTGCTTTGCGCAATCGCGCGTTACCTTCCGGATCGCCACCGCCAGTGCGAGCGGCTACCGTGATTTCTTTAATAAACTTCGTGAATAACTTGCCGCGCTTGGCATCGAGCGCGCCCTTCTTGTGCTTAATACTGTGCCACTTGGAATGTCCTGACATCCGCTTCGAACCTCAACTTAACTTGGTGTGATTTGGCCTCGAAATATATCACAAGAGTCGTGAAGAGTGGCAGACCGGTCCGCCCGGCCTTTCAACGCTGGGTAGTGCCTTAATTTGGAGGCGGTCACCTGTCACCGCTTTCGCCCACCGCGCTGCTTGGTAATTGCCCTTTTCGACCACTTGCTGCGACAGGTCGCAGCGACCAAAGCGCCGACAGGTCGGCGCACTCCAAATTAGAGCACTAACCAAACTACCGACAATATTCCCGCCACCAGTCCATCTATGTTATCGTGAAAAAACCTGTTGATGCCGGCGTGCGGAGCGGCGTCAGACCGGCAGGGACTCGCAATCAAGGAGGGCTCGGAAGTGACCCATACTGACCGCACTCACCGCAAGACTCGATTCCTCCCCCTAATCATCTCTGGCTCGTTCTTGGCGTTGATTTGTCTGGCGTCGAGTGGCCCTGCGTCAAAACTTACGCAGACAGGATCAGCAAAGCAAACCAGACTGTCGGTCGCTAGTCACCAAGTGCGGGGTTCGTACGGCCGCCTGGAATTGGCGTTCGAATCTAATCGCGGACAAGCTGACAAGACGGTTGACTTCCTGGCGCGCGGCAGGGGCTACTCGATGTTGTTGAAAGCGAATGAGGCCGTCATGGTAATGACGCCTCCGTCTGGTTCTGTCAGTGATTCCTTCCTTAACGATGCCGCCGACATCTTGCGGCTCGAACTTCTTAACTCGAACACGCAAGCGCGAGTTGCCGGCGAAGAGCAATTGCCTGGCAAGGTCAATTACTTTCTCGGAAACAAGCGAGAAAACTGGCGCGCCGATGTCCCTACGTTTAGGCGAGTGCAGTATGAAGACATTTATCCCGGCATCAGTTTGGCCTATTACGGAAACCAGCGACAGTTGGAATACGACTTTGTGATAGAGCCGGGCGCGGATCCGAAAGCTATCGAACTGCGGTTCCCGGGCGTGAAGCCTAAGCTCGACTCGCGCGGCGATCTCTTGCTGGAGGTAGGCACGCACACCGTTCATCAACCCCGACCCACTGTCTATCAGGAACTGAATGGTCAGCGGAAGCCGGTCGAGGCGAGCTATGTAATCGGTGCGGAAGGCGATATCAGCTTCATTATCGGTGATTACGACCGCACGAATACTTTGGTCATTGATCCGACTCTTGTTTATTCCACTTACTTTGGAGCGGGCGCTATCGATGAAGCGCGAGACATTGTCGTTGACGCAACCGGGAATGCTTACATCTGCGGGAACACCAGCTCGACAAATCTCCTGGTTGTGAATGCCTTCCAGCCCACCTTCGGTGGCGGCAACTTTCAAGGTGCGCGCGATGTCTTCGTCACGAAGATAAATTCGTCAGGCACGAGCGTCTTGTATTCTACTTATCTCGGTGGTGGAGGCGACGATAAATGCGGGCGCCTCGCTCTGGACGCTTCGGGCAATGCCTACATCGCCGGCGAAACAACCTCAACGAATTTCCCGGTCTTCAATGCCTTTCAGGGATTGTACGGAGGCGGTAGTTCGGATGGGTTTGTAACTAAACTTAATGCGTTCGGCTCGGCTGTATTCTACTCGACCTATTTCGGTGGAAATCAGTTCGACGCAGCGGCCGCCATCGCAGTGGACCCGAACAACAACGCGTACGTGACCGGGCGCACGACGTCGCCAAATCTTTTCACCTTTAACGCAATCCAGCCTGCATTCAGCGGTGGCACGAACGCTGACGCATTCGTAACCAAGTTCACTTCTTCAGGACTGGCGGTGTTCTACTCAACTTATTTAGGAGGAAACGCCGGAGTTGGATTCGACGCAGGCTTGGGAATAGCGGTCGACACGGCGGGCAGCGCTTACGTTACCGGCAATACCTCGTCAACGAATTTTCCTCTGTTTAATCCTATTCAGAATTTTTTCGCGGGCGGATTTCCGGACGGTGACGCCTTTGTTACGAAGTTCAGTCCTGCCGGAACGACACTGGCTTACTCAACTTATCTTGGTGGAGGAGATAACGACGTCGCGAGCAGCATAGCGATCGATGGAAATGGTAACGCCTACGTCACCGGCAGCACAGGCTCATCAAACTTTCCTGTCCTTAATGCTTTTCAGGTTTCATACGGCGGCAATGGCGACGCTTTCCTCTCAAAGGTAAATCCTGGTGGTACAGCTCTCGTTTACTCGACTTATCTCGGAGGGACCAACAATGAAAGCGGCAATGACGTAGCGCTGGATTCAGCGCTCCACGCTCATGTTGCTGGGACCACTATCTCGACGAACTTCCCGATCTTCAACGCACTTCAGGGGACATACGGTGGTGGACCAGCAGATGCCTTCGTAACCAAATTCAACGTCGCCGGCACACTTTCGCTTTACTCAACATTCTTTGGCGGCAGCAACTCTGATCGAGCTAACGCAATCGCGGTCGATCCGGCAGACAATGCGTACATCGCGGGAAGCACCGCCTCGACAAACTTCCCGGTTTTCAATGCGCTGCAGCCTAACAAGGATGTAGCCGAAGACGCGATCATCGCTAAGTTCGCCGACATTCCCGCTACAGTGGTTCAGTTCAGCAGCTCCAATTACAACGTGACTGAGGACTGCACGTTCGTAACGATCACGCTAAATCGGCTGGGCGATCTTACGGGCGAGACCTCGGTGGATTTCAGTACCGCCGACGGAACCGCTCTCCAGCGAACCGATTACACGATTGCGAGCGGAACAGTTCGATTCGTGGCCGGCGAAGCAACTAAGACGTTTCGAGCTCTTATTTCAGAAGATGCGTATCTCGAAGCTAGCGAGACCTTCAACATAGTTCTCAGTAATCCGATTGGCGGTGGCGTGGGCAGTCCGGGGTCTGCGACAGTAACGATTGTTGATGACGATACGGTCGATCCGCCTATCGTCAATCCGACTGATGATGCCAATATTTTCGTACGTCAGCATTACCACGACTTTCTCTCCAGAGAAGGCGATACCGCCGGCATAGCCTTTTGGACAAATGTCATTACTCAATGCGGCAGTAATCAGACCTGCATTAACAACAAGCGCGTTGACGTATCGAATGCTTTTTATTTCGAGAACGAGTTCCAACAAACTGGCGCCTACGTGTATCGAGTTTATCGGGAGAGCTTTGGTAATAATCAACCATTTCCCAATCCTAATCCTGATCCGGCAAATCCCGGGGAAGAGAAGAAGGTCCCGCTTTATTTACCGTTCATGAGGGATCGAGCGCGTGTACGAGGCGGTGCTCAACTCGCCCAGCTGCAATTGGATTTCGCCACGTTGTTTGTCCAACGCGCAGAATTTCTCAGCAAGTATCCGGCGACACTTGATGGGCCAGGTTTTGTGGATGCGGTGCTGGCTACAATTTCAAATGATCTTGGTGCGAATCTAACCAGCCAACGACAGGCATTGATTAATCTCTTCAATCAAGGAAGTTCTGTTACGGCGGGACGCGCTAACGTGATCTACAGGCTTGCCGACGACAACACCGGCAATCCGATAAATAATCGAGCGCTGATTGATGCGGAATACAATCGAGCTTTTGTTTACACAGCCTACTCCGGCTACCTGCGCCGGAATGCGGACATGCCGGGGTTCCTTTTTTGGCTCGGCCAGGTGAATAGCGCCCCGCTTCGTGACGTCGCCAAACAGCACGCGATGGTCTGCGCCTTCATTACCGCGGCGGAGTATCAAAACAGATTCAGCCCAATCGCGAGTCACAGCAACTCGGAGTGTCAGTAGCTCACGTTGCGCCACAGGCGCTAAGAGTTCAATCTTTAGATTGTGCCCGCGTCGCCACACAATCTAAAGATTGAACTCTAAACGCCTGTATCCGCGGCCAACTACTTAAGTTCAGGTTTCTCCGCAAAGTTCGTGCAGTCTTTCCCTCGACGCCTCGCGCACGAGCACGGTTTTCCGCTTGGAGTTTAGTCCGGACGTGATTTCAACAGAGCTTTTGCTTACGCCGAAGGCTTTGGCAATCAGTCGCAGCAATTCCTTGTTAGCAGCGCCATCTACCGGAGGCGCGGCGATGCGAACGCGCAGAGCTGAATCGTGAGTGCCGGTAATTTCGCTGCGCGACGCTCGCGGAACTACTTGCACCTCAAAAGACAAGGCTCCATCTCTTTCGGAGTATTCGATCACTTAGCCTCGTAGCAAGGTGCCGGCGATTGCTGCCTGAAATACCCAGATGATAATGAAGGCGACAAACGCGGAGATGTCGAACATTCCCAAAGGCGGAATGGTCCGACGCAGGGGAGCTAAGAGTGGCTCAGTAGCATTGATCAAGAATCGCATCACGCGGTTGCTATAGCCGATCATCATCCAGGAAAAGACCACGCGGGCAAAAATCAGTAGCGCATAAATGGCCAGAAATCCATACAACAGATGACCAATTAATCTGCCGATTGAACGCCGCTCAATCGACGATACGATTCCCGTCAAAGTTCCCAGCAGAGTTCCGATAAATGTGACCGCCAGCCAGCCAATTAAGATCATTATTAGAATCGCTATGAGGGGCGCATATTTCACGTCAACACGGAAACCTCGCAGCGCGGCTCGCACCGGAACGATGATGGGATCAGACAGACGCCGCAGCGTCACGTATGTCCAGCCGAAGAAATTCAGCTTAGACACATCGGCTATCATGCGCAGGATGATCAGGACGACGACACCAATAATCAACGTCGTCACCGCCCAAAGCGTGAATTGGTTTAGCCGGTCGATGATTTGATAAAACATTAGGTTCGAGTTTGACGCTCCCCGAAAAGCGCCGTTCCGATTCTCAACATAGTGGCGCCTTCTTCAATAGCGACTTCAAAGTCGTGGGTCATTCCCATCGAAAGCTCGCCACGCCCGTCACCGAAGCAATCTTTCGCTCGCAGCTCGTCACGAAGCTCGCGCAATCGTCTGAAGTAAGGTCGAACTTTCTCCAGGTCTTCAAGAAATGGAGGTAGAACCATCAAGCCTTTCAGACTCAAAGTGTCGCTTTCTTTTACAACCTGAATAAGTTCATTGAGACCCTTTTCAGATACGCCGGATTTGGTTTCCTCACCGGCGAGATCAACCTGAATCAGAATTGGCAAGTTTGCTCGATCTTCTTCTTTGCATAAACGATCGAGCCTTTGGGCCAGTTCTGCCGAATCAACCGAGTGAATCAGATCGAAGAGCTTGACTGCGCGAAGCGCTTTGTTTGCCTGGAGATGTCCAATCAGGTGCCAGCGGGTGCCCTCTCTTCCGATCTCGAGAATCTTGGGCTCGGCTTCCTGGACACGATTCTCGCCGAGATCGGTTGCCCCAGCTTCCAGGGCCGCGCGCAGCGTTGCAACCGGATGAGTTTTGCTGACCGCGATTAACGTTATGTCGTCAACCGAGCGATTGCATTGTGCGGCGCGCAACGAGATGCGATTGCGCACGTCTTCAAAGTTTGCGCGGAGGTCGATTGGAGCGTTGATAACCTGTGCCATCTTTTCTTGAAGCTTAATCATTCTAAACCGAGTGACCGCGTGGACGTAAATTGGCGCGCCTTGTACGACAGGCTGCCAGCCTGTCGATTGTTGAGTAGAAGCTCAGTTTGATAGAACCGAGCCAGTTTCCATATACCATTTACCATTAGCCATTTTTCATCGTTAACGTGGTACAAGGCCCACGTTCTCAAAAAATGAAAAATGGGAATTGGCAAATGATATATGGAAAATGATCCTCGGCCTCCTCATGCTTGAGTGCCACTGAACCACGGCCTGCAGGCTGGCAGCCTGCAGTACAAAGGAGCAATTTTCCATGTGTCGTTTTCCATCTACCATTTTTCCATTTTGAACCTGAGCCAGTTACGCGCCTAACAATGAAAAATGGGAATTGGCAAATGATATATGGAAAATGATCCTCGGGCCTTCTTCGTGCTTGAGTGCCACTGAACCACGGCCTGCAGGCTGGCAGCCTGCAGTACAAAGGAGGACGTCCTACTACCTTACATTAGGGATGTACGGTTATCGTATTTACGCTGCGAATTTCATTGGGCAAATTGACTTATCGCTACATCAGCGTCGAATGAGATAATGGCACAGACGTTGTAATTCTCCCTGCATCATCTCTTCCCGTCCGGGATGTCTCCCGGAAAAAACCAGGTTAGGAGGACTTATGAAAAGTTTGGGATTGAGAAAAAGTTTCACGCTAGGAGCTCTGGCAATCATGTTCCTGGTAGCTTTGCCGGTAACAAGTTTTGGGCAGGGTCGAGGTCGTTGGCGGAATCGTGGAAATCAAGAGTGGAAAAGCTGGAAATTCGTGAACGGTCACGATGCGCGGGATGGACGTTGGGATCGGCGTCGACACGCCAGCATTTTCAGGAACGATGATTACTGGCGACAACGCAACGTTACCATTTTCCGGAACAACGATTATTGGCGACAACGAAATCGCTACTACAACGGCAACTATCAATACGGCCGTCAGCGAATGTTGTATCCCTATAGTTACGTTTATCGAAATCGTGACCTGCGGAACCGCGATTTGAATCGTCGATACAGCGTTCGCTACCGTCGCTGGTAGCAGTTCCACTTGGTTCAGTGGTTGTTCAAGTTCAGTGTTCTAGATTCAAGATGTCTTGAGTCCCTGGCGCTTTTGCGAGAGACGTTTGGTTATCTCGCAAAGGCGCCAAGCTGCAAAGAGATATAGAGCACCATCCTCCAAATAGCCTTCCTTGACACTGCTCGATGCAGCTTCGTATATTCAGTGCTCCCGCGGATGTGGCGGAACTGGCAGACGCGCAGGTCTCAGAAGCCTGTGATGGTGACATCGTGGAGGTTCAAGTCCTCTCATCCGCACCAAGTCTCTTTACGCAAATTCGGAAAATCTACAACTCTTCGGTTCTGGCCTCCTCCAAACCGGCTTGATCCGCTTCGCGATCTCACCGTGATGGGAACATTTCCGGCATTTCGGAGATCTAAGCCAACCTAATCCCTGGCTCGTGACACTAAAAACTGCCACAGAACACTTTGAGGTGGTGTTTCGTAGTTAAGAGCCAACAAGTCTTAGGGGGGAACCATGTCAGTTAACCGAGCCACACTGATCGATAGCCTCAACCGCGGTCGAAATCAGGAGAAGACCGCAACCATTGAAAAACCAAGCAAGCTCAGATTGGCGCCTTCGGATGGGAGTGGTAATGGCAGAGTGCACCGATTGGTTGATCTGGCGTCGTCGTTGATGAGGGAGGCGCAAGTGTTGGCCCGCGACAAGGCATTCGTTAATGAATCAGCCGACCTCAGGAATATGGATCTCTCCAAAGGGATCGACTTCTACCATGAGGTTCAGCGTTTCGAAACTGCCCTTATCAAGTTAGCGCTCGAAGAGGCTAAGGGTAATCAGGCGAGGGCAGCTCGCCTGCTGGGGCTTCGAGCCACCACTTTGAATTCGAAGATCAAGCAGTTTGGCATCGAATACTAAGGATATTTAGACTGAGGTCTCAAGTCTGAGATCTGTTTTTGTTCCTGGTCCTTGGTTCTTTGTACTTGTGTTTCACGCAACCAATCAGCCTACGGTCACGAACAAAGTACTAAGAACAAAAGATCGCCGAACTCACAAATCTAAAAACACCGCAGCATTATCTGCTTACAAACTCATTCCCCCGGATCCAGAACCGCCAGGGCTTATCCACCCAACCTTCCGCATAGTCAATACCAACGCGTGGACCTGAGGCTATCTTCCGGCGAGAAAGCTCTTCTCGCTCCTCCAGCCAAACTTCATTTTTCCTCAAATCAGCGCCATCGAGCCTGCGATCAATTCCCAGTGCCATGCACAGCTTGCCAGGCCCGTTAGTCAGGTTTCGATCAGGCTGGCCATGGCGCCGGCTACGCATCCACTCGAGACCTTCAACCGGTTCAAGCGCTCGAATCAAGACAGCGTGCGGCACGCCGCTCACATTCGTGACGACGTTGAACTGGTCGTACATCCCATAAACAAAAAAGACATATGCAGTGCCGCCGCATCCATACATGGTTTCGGTGCGCTTGGTTCGCCGACCTCCGTAAGCATGTGAAGCGCGATCTTCGGGTCCTCGATAAGCTTCTGCTTCGACAATGAGTCCTGAGACGCGACTGCCGTCAGGCGCCGGAACGACCAGCAGCTTGCCTAACAAATCTCGGGCGACAGTTACGACATTCGGACGCGTATAGAACTCGCTTGGTAATTTCCTGGTGGGCATCTCCGTACTAAGGGACCACAACAGAACTAACGGAAGTTAGCTCAACCAGCTGATGCGCGCGCTCCTTCTTTGCGAACAATGCGACTTTGCGGGGAAAATTCTGCCGTCGCGGTACAAACCATTTATCCGCAGTGATGCAAGCTCGCAAAGATCTACCGCCAGAGCCGCCAGAGCATTACGGCCGTTATGGTAAACCCGATCACGACAATGGCGCGACGCACTACGAGTTGACCGATTCGCACCGCCATGCTCGCTCCGAAATAGCCACCTAATAATGCGCCAACCGCCATCAAGAGTGCGTCAGACCAAACCACGAGATGTGTTAAGGAAAAACTCACTACCGCAATGCTATTGATGCATATTCCCAAAAAATTCTTGATGCCATTGGCACGATGGATGTCTTTGAGTCCCAGCAAACCCAGCACGGCCAACATCACAATGCCATTACCAGCGCCAAAGTAGCCTCCATATGTCGCAGAAAAAAACTGAACTACCAGCGCGCCAATCCACCACAAAGCTTTCGGCTCTTCCAGGATCGTTCGAAATTGAAAGCGGCGATTAATCTCGCCCTGGGCCATGAAGAGAATCGTCGCAAACAGAATCAGAAGCGGCACTAGCTGCGCGAAGATCGGCGAAGGCGTGACGATCAGCAGCCACGCTCCAACGCCGCCGCCCAACACGCTGACCGCGCCCAATCGGATCAGGAAAATCGAGCTGTTCTCGAGTTCTTTACGATATCCGAAGAGACCTCCGAATAAGCCCGGCCACAGAGCCACGGTGCTGGTGGCATTCGCAACCTTGGGATCGAGACCGAGCCAAATGAGCGCCGGAAAAGTTAGAAGCGTCCCGCCGCCGGCTATTGCGTTAATGGCGCCAGCTACAAAGGCGCTCGCAAACAGGATGGCGGCGTGGAGGGGATTCATCGAAGGGAAGACGGTCTTTGGGACTTTGGCCTCAGGTCTTTGATTTGTGAAAAGCGAAGCCGGCATTCTAACATGCGGGATGATTTGCCGTGCCTGACTCGTTAGGTAGAAAAGACCGCCGACCACATAAAATCAAAGACCAAAGACCAAAGACCAAAGGCCCAAACCGACAAATGCGAAAACTCTTAGCCCTCGCAATCAGCCTTCTCCTGGTCAGTGGCTTTACAACATCAGCCTCGTCACGCACGAAGCTTCGCGTGATGTCCTACAACATTCACGTCGGCGTGGGCATGGACAAACAATTGGACCTGCAGCGCATTGCGAATGTAATCAACGAACAGCAGCCTGATCTTGTAGGTCTTCAAGAAGTTGATCGGGGCGTCAAACGCACGCAAGGCATCGATGAGATAGCCGAGTTAGCTCGCATGACAAAAATGGAATTCGCCTTTGCTCACAACCTTGATTATCAAGGTGGGCAATACGGCGTAGCTATTCTTTCTCGGTTTCCCATTCTCAAAACGGATCATCAGTTGTACAAGAACAAGCGCGAGGCCGAACGTCGAGGCATGCTGCGAATTGAAGTAAAGATCGGCACGCGCACGGTGAGCTTTGTTACGACACATCTGGATTATCAATACGAGGACGGCCGGGTTTACGAAGCGGAACAGATGCTTGAGTATCTAAAGCCTCAGCCGGGCCCGATGATTCTGGTGGGCGACTTCAACGTCGAGCCGAGCGGCGAAAGTTATCAACTAATCTCGAAACAATTTCGAGACGTTTGGTTGGAAACCAAGACGAAAGAAGCAGGACTCAGTTACCCGGCCGACAAGCCTGTGAAAAGAATTGACTTCATAATGTTCAGGCCAAAGGAGAGAATTCGAGCCAAAAAGGCCTGGACAGTGAACACGCTGGCGTCCGACCATGTTCCGGTCATGGCCGAGTTGGAGTTGAATTAATGTACAACAGGCTGCCAGCCTGTTGATGGTGGATAAGAGTAACGTCGAGGTTTTGCCACAACGCTAATGGGCCGGAACGAGCTGCAGGCTGGCAGCCTGCAGTACATCTTATGAAATCTGTAAGCCACTTATCTGCTGAAGAAATCAAGGAGCGAGTCACTCGACTCGCTTTTGATGGAGACAAGCTTCGCTTTCGTGAGTTTCTAAAGAAACTTGAGAATGGCTTGCCTCCCGGCACCGGCATAGCTCTGCGCGGCAGTGTGGTGACCAACGAACGCTGGAAAGACGGCAAGCCATTCGATTCTGACGGTCGTGGCACCAGTGATCTTGACGTGACTCTGGTTGGCTCGAAGGTCATGGAGTTCTGGGACAAAGGCGCCTTCTATATTCCCGCGTTGCATACGAAGCCTCTCTGTGATGAAGACGATGGAATAGCGCCAGGGTTAAATACTTTGCGTGAAGAGCTTCAGGAACTGGCGGAGCGACCGGTGAATTTTCAGGCCACGGCAAACCTCGTGCTTTTTGCTCGCGACGTCTTATTCAATGAACCTTACGTGATGTTGATCGAGCCTGAATGAGGCTTCGTCCTTAGTTCTTTGTACTTAGTTCTTTGTGCTTGTCGCTGATCACACTTAATGCCCTCCTGGTCAGATTCGCAAATATCTTGCTCATTGGAACTTCTCAACGTCCGGTGCGGGCAAGTACAAAGGACAAAGGACAAAGAACTAAGAACAAAACCACGATCTCAGATCTCAAAACATGATAGTTAAGTTGTTGAGTTACAACATTCGTTTCGGAGGACGAGATCGAGAGGCAGCGCTCGCAGAAGTTATTCGCAATGCCGCCCCGGATGTGGTGGTGTTTCAGGAGGCAATTCATCCTGAAGTAATTGAACACCTTGCCGGCAGCACGTCGCTACCGATCTGGGCGGCGCGCAGGAAACATTCAATCGGCTACATCTCACGTTTGCCGGTAGCCCACCATGAATGGCATTACCCAGCCGGCGCAAAACACTCGTTCCTTGAAATAGTCTTGGAAGGGAGCGAGTCCCGCATCTTTGGACTGCATCTAAGCGCGCGTTTTTCGAAGTGGAGCGAGCGCCAACGCGCACGCGAAATTCAGTCCTTGCTCAAGAGCATTGAAAGATATCAGGAAGGCTTTCATGTCCTGGTGGGAGACTTTAATACGCTTGCACCGGGAGAAATCCTGGATGCGCGCCGGATGCCCGCGTGGATTCGCGCCTTAATTTGGGTGAGTGGCCGCGATATTCAGCGCGAGACGATAAAAGTCATTGCGGATGCGAAATATGCGGACGGCTACCGGTTTCTGCATCCTGAGGAGAAGGGGTATACGTTTCCGGTTTGGGATCCGCATTTGAGGCTTGATTATGTTTTCTTGCCCGAGCGGTTTAGCGCAAGATTGACGGCGTGTGAAGTTATCAGGTCCGAGCTTGCGGCGAAGGCGTCAGATCATTTTCCACTCTTGATGAAGATTGAGATCTGAGATCTGAACTCTGAGATCTGAGATCAATTTCTGTTCTTAGTCCTTTGTTCTTTGTAGTTGACTGTTCTGCGCGGAGACTCACTCCAAAACAAACTTCAACAATCTCAGATCTCAGATCCCAGATCTCAAATCTGAGATCTGAGTCAGCAATCCGCAGTCAGCAGTCAGCAATCCGCATTCACCTCCGTCGTCGGCGGGAGCGCATTTCGTCGCGGCGACGCTGAAATTCCTTCCACTGTTCCGGCGATAACACACCCTGCAACCTTTCATCAGTCCGCTGCCGAATGTCATTAAACTTCGGCTCAGACTCCTTCCGCAGAGCCTGTAGCTGCTGCCTCGTCTCATTCAAAATCTGATGCACCTGATTTTTCTGGTCAGTCGTTAGCTTCAGCTCATTGAGCATCTCATCAAATCCATTGCGACCACCCGCGACGCTCGCTCGGGACCACGCTCGGTAAGCGCTAAAGGCAAGCGCTCCGGCACTAAAGCCCAACACGAAAATTACCAATGCTGCAATCCTTACGCGCCAATTGCTCTTCTTTGCGTTGTCCATAACTACCGCTCCTCGTCCGATTCATAGAGGCTTTTCAGTACCTGTGCGTCACTCACTTGATCTTCAGCAGGCTCATTCTGATTAAGAATCACCTCTTCCGCCGAATACCCATTTCCAGCCAACGAGACCTCCGCATCCGGTGAAACACCCGGCGCCACAAAGGTCAGCACCGCAATCGCGAGCACTCCCGCCAACATTGATGAAGCCAGGGCGCCGGTAGCGCGCCACATGCGACTCCATGACCACTCATTTGCGGCCTGGTGTTCTCGCAGCGCTGCCAGGACGCGAGTTTGGAAAAACGGCGAAGGCTCAAACGCTGCCGCAGCTTGTTCCTTCAACAAGGCAGAAGACACTTGCGCGGCGTCGTAAGCTCGTTCGCATGACGCACAAAGCTTCACGTGAGAATGGACTCTCGTCAGATCGGCTCCGCTAATCTCATTCAGCGCGTTCTGCTCAATGAGATCGATGATGTGTTCATCTCGAAGATCGATGATGTGTTCATCTCGCATTTGCTAATCCTCAACTTCGTGGCACGGGCATCCTGCCCGTGTGGTTAATTCGTCGTTTCGAGACGTTGCCGTGGACGTAAAAGCTTTTCAACCGCCTCACGCATGCGACGCCGGGCTCGAAATGCCTGCACCTTTACTTTCGACTCCGACCATCCGGTCGTCTCGGCTACTTCCTTAACTGAAGCGTCCTCGCCATCCATCATCGTCAAAACCAATTGATCGTCCGGGGTTAATGTCTGCAAAACTTTTCCTGCCAGATCTGCTGCCACCAAACTACGTTCAACTGCGTCGTGATGTTCACCTGAGGATGCCGCCAACTTATTCTCCAGCCACGAAGACTCATCTTCAGTCAGGTCTGACACTGTAAATTCAGGACGCCGTTTCGCGCTCCGCACGAGGTTGAGGCAGGTGTTGGTGGCGATGCGAGTCAGCCATCCCTCCAGTGAACCGCGACCTTCATACGAGCCGAGTTCGGAAAATGCTTTCAAGAAAACCTCCTGAGCAGCTTCTTCAACGAGGCTACGTTGTCGAAAGAAGCGACTGGCAACTCGAAAAACTCGCGGACTGTACCTTCGCATTATTTCTGCGAATGCAGACTCGTCACCTTCACGCGATTTTCGCGCGAGCTCAACATCCGTAGCCGCTTCGTAACCGTTTGCCAGGAAACGCTCCCGATCAACTTGTTCGTCAGAGCTTCAATCTCAGTCTGACTTCGACTGTGCGGGTTCGAAAAGTTTCAAACCCGCCAGTCGTTCAGTCAACTTGCGTTCCCAGTTTACTGTTCTTTCGGCTGGTTGCGCTCGCCTTTCTGATGTCCGCGCTCAGCCCAACGAGTCTTGAACTCAGCACGTTTTTGTTCGAGCTGCGTCTTCTGTTCCGTTGTCAGAACTGACAACATTTCCTGATGCAGCTTGAATCGCTCACCCATCAGCTTAGCTTGCAGACCTGCTGACTCCTGCAGCTTTTGAGTTGCGAGAGATTCGTTGAAAGTGCCCCCTGCGTTTGCCTGGGCTAACTCCTGCCGTTTGGCTTTGAGTTCCTGGCGCAACGACTGGGTGCGTTCCCGGAAGCCTTGGCTGATCGCCTTCATCCTGGCTTTCTGATCGTCGGTCATGTTGAGACCTCGAAACATCATGCCGCCCATCTTGCGACCGCCGCGTCTTCCTTCTCGATGACCATGACCTTCGCCACGCCACCCATGGGTATTATTTTTTTCAGCTTGCTGAGTCTGTTGCGTTTGGGCTAACGCAATTGAAGCAGCAAACACCACCACTGACAGGGAGGCGAGAGTCAGTGTTTTGATCATTCCTAACTTATTCATTCTGTAACTCCTCTTTACCTTGAACATTGTGATCTGGGAACCCGTTTACACGGCCTTCCGAGTTCTCAGACACCCACCCCAGGGAAACGGTTACAAAACTATCCGCAGATTACGCAGATTCCACAGATGTTTTTGTTTGACTCGGATTGAATGGTCCAAGGCAAAGCGACGTCACAGACACTTATGATTTCCAGGAATTCCCGCAGGGGCCTTATTTGAGTGACTCGTCCTGCGTCATGCGTTTACATCTGTGGAAATCTGCGTAATCTGCGGATAGCTTTGTTATGAATTTGCTGTTTTTTCAACACGGCAGCGTATGAAGAGGCGCTCTGGAACGATATTCGATGAATTCTTTCTTAGGCGTCTGTAACCAAGCCTGCCGAGACGGTGTCTGGGTCTCTGGCGAGTTGGGTTCTTAAGAAAACGACCACTAAGGATGTGAGCATGTCGAGCCAAACGATAAAAGAAAGTCTTCCCGTAAGCGGCGTCACTGTAGCGAAAACGAGCAGTTGGGTGAAAACCAGATGGTCTGGCCTGTCAGCCAGGCAGAAACAGCTAATGTTCGGCGGCCTCGGGCTCCTGGTTGCCGGCCTCGCTGCTTTTTATTTTTGGAACAGTCAATCTTCCGCTGCGCAATATCTGACCGCGAAGGTGGAACGAGGCAATCTACGCAACACGGTGACTGCCACTGGGACTCTTCAGGCGGTGACAACCGTCCAGGTTGGCAGCCAGGCTTCCGGAACGATTTCGGCGCTTAACGCTGACTTCAACTCAGTAGTTAAGAAGGGGCAGGTGATTGCTCAACTCGACCCGTCAGTCTCCAAGGCTCAAGTTGATCAGGCGCGCGCAAATCTGGATCAAGCCCGCGCTAATTTGACCCAGGCGAAAGCCAGTGTTTCTCAAGCGCGAGCCGGTGTCACTGATGCACAAGCAAAGGCCCAGGCCGCCAACTCGACAGTACAAAACAATCAGGCCGGAGTCTCGAGCGCGCAGGCGAACGTTGCCGTATTGAAGGCGCAGCTCGATGACGCCGCCAGTTACTTACGCCAACAGGAATCGCTCGTCCAGGCAGGTGTAATTGCCCGTCGCGATCTCGAAGTCGCGCAAACGAGTTACAAAGCGGCCGAGGCAAAGTACAAACAAGCGCAAGCTCAATTGAGCCAGGCAATGTTGAGTGAACAATCATCTGCCAGTTCTGGCGTGGCTCAATCGGCAGCGCAGGTTCAGCAGACGCAGGCACAAGTGCAGCAGACTCAAGCCGCAGTTCAGCAGGCCGCTGCTCAAGTTCAGCAGTCAGAAGCTGCCTTGAGATTGGCCGAAGTGAATCTTGCCCACACAACTATTACGTCTCCAATCGATGGCATCGTTGTTTCGCGAGACGTCAACGTGGGACAAACAGTTGCTGCGAGCTTGTCGGCGCCGACGCTTTTTACGATTGCGAACGACCTGACGCAGATGCAGGTCATAGCCAATATCGACCAGGCCGATATCGGTCTCGTTGAGCAAGCGAAATCCGTGAAATTCTCGGTCGATGCGTTTCCCGGCAAAGACTTCGACGGCCAGATTCAGGTGATGAGACTCAATCCGCAGAACGTGCAGAACGTCGTGACCTATAACGTGGTCATCGATGTGAACAATCCCGAACAGAAGCTCAAACCGGGGATGACCGCGAATCTGACCATCACGATTGATGAGCGCAACAACGTCTTGAAGGTGCCGAACTCAGCTTTGAGATTTACTCCGCAGGATGCTTCGTTACAGAGGGGCGGCGGTCAGCGCACCGGCAATGGTGGTTCGGGCCAGCGACGTGACAACGCTCAAGGCGACAACGCCGCTACCGGAACTCCAAATGCTAACGGGCAACAGTCCGATGGGCAGGGAGGCCGCAACCGGAACTTTGCGCCGGCGACCGCGCCGGTTCTCGAAGGCCAGACACGCTTAGTCTGGGTGCTTGGACAGGACGGCAAGCCACAAGCTCGACGGATCAAGGTTGGCTTGACCGATGGAGTTTCGACTGAAGTTGTCGAAGGAAATCTCGTCGAAGGTGAGCTTGTCATCACCGGCCAAACTACGACTGGCGCCAATCGCGCGAACGCCAATCAAACGGCAGCTCCTGGATTTGGTGGCGCTCCTCGGACTGGTGGCGGCGCCGGAGGCGGCCGCAGGTAATTTGGAAAACGTGGCACGGGCGTCTCGCCCGTGAGGTTAGTGGCACTCAAGTTCACGGGCGAGACGCCCGTGCCACCAGCCAAATGGAGACAACATGTCAGCGTCGATAGAACAACAAACCGCGGTGGCCCCAGTTGGCGTAGTGGCTACTTCGCAGCTGGAGGCTCGACCGGTAATTCAACTCGATCACATTCATAAGACCTACGTAATGGGTGAGGTTGAAGTGCATGCGCTGCGAGGCATCTCGCTAACCATTGGCGAAGGCGAGTTCGTAGCGATCATGGGTGCGTCCGGATCGGGAAAGTCGACCACGATGAACATCATCGGCTGTCTCGATCGTCCCACGCGCGGGACTTACATTCTCGACGGGCAGGATGTGTCGCAGATGAGCAAGGATCAGCGCGCAGACATTCGCTGCCAGAAACTCGGTTTTGTATTTCAGGGATTCAACCTCTTGTCTCGCACGTCCGCGCTGGAGAATGTCGAGCTGCCGATGCTTTATCTCGGCGTCGATGGTCCCGAACGTGATCGTCGAGCGCTCGCAGCCCTGGCAGCTGTTGGCCTTGAGGGTCGCGAACAGAATCATCCTAATCAACTGTCGGGTGGTCAGCAGCAGCGCGTGGCTGTTGCTCGAGCTCTTGTGAACGACCCGGCTTTGATTCTGGCCGACGAGCCTACCGGTAACCTGGACTCGCGCACGTCGGTTGAGGTGATGGAGATTTTTCAGCGCTTGAATCGCGAGCGAGGAATAACCCTGGTTCTCGTGACGCATGAGCCCGACATCGCGCAGTACGCGCAAAGAGTTGTTATTTTTAAGGACGGCAAGATTAAGAAGGACTATCGCATCGATAAACCGCGCGATGCTGCTGAAGAGCTGAGGAATCTTCCTCCAGTTCAGGATGATGACGACGACGAGTAATTAAAACTATGGACCTGAAAATGATCATTCGAGTCGCGTTTCGAGCGCTCATCAGAAACAAGATGCGCGCCGCCTTGACGATGCTGGGCATCATCATCGGCGTGTCAGCAGTAATTGCGATGGTCAGCATTGGCCAGGGCGCTTCCGCTTCAGTTCAGGCTCAAATCGAAAGCATTGGTACTAATCTGCTGTTCCTCAGCGCCGGCGCCCAAAATGTTGGCGGCGTCCGCAGCGGTACAGGCGACACCGGCACCAACACCCTGACGGTTGAGGACCTCGAAGCAGTCAAGCGTGAAGTCCCGAGCGTTTCGATGGTAACCCCGACCGTGAATGCGCGTTCGCAACTGGTATTTGGAAATATGAACTGGAACACTTCGGTTCAGGGCGTCAGTGAGCAATATCCTGAAGTCCGAAAGTGGGCCGTGCAATCTGGTTCATTCTTCACCGAAGCCGACGTACGGACCGCTGCGCGCGTGGTTGTTGTTGGTCAAACGTTGGCGGACAGTCTTTTCACGGGCGCCGACCCGGTCGGCCAAACGCTGCGTATCAACAGTCTGCCGTTCAGAGTTGTCGGCGTGATGATCCGGCGTGGTCAGGACCAGCAGGGAAGGGACCAGGACGACATAGCTTTCGCGCCCTACACGACTGTTCAAAAGAAGATTCTCGGCAGTCCCCGTTTGCAGATTGCGTACATCTCCGCAATTTCACAGGATGCGACCTACACTGCGCAGCAGCAAATAACCGACCTGCTGCGTCAGCGTCACAAGCTCACGGCGAGCGAAGGTAATGATTTCACGGTAAGGAACATGTCCGACATCGCTGAAGCAGCGAATGAAACGAACAGTACGATGACAATTCTGCTCGCGTGCATTGCGAGTGTATCGCTGCTGGTTGGCGGCATCGGCATCATGAATATCATGCTGGTTTCCGTGACGGAGCGAACGAGGGAGATTGGCATCCGCATGGCAATCGGCGCGCGTTCGTCGGCAGTAAAAACTCAGTTCCTGATTGAATCGATTGTGTTGAGCTTGACTGGCGGTATTATCGGAATAGTCCTCGGAGTCGTGATTTCAATTGCTATTCCGAAGCTGGTAGGCTGGCCCACTTTGATTTCGAGCCTCGCGATTGTGGGTTCGGTGATCTTCTCGGCGGCCGTGGGGATTTTCTTTGGATACTATCCGGCGAGGAAGGCTGCGGCTCTGGACCCGATCGAAGCGCTGCGATACGAATAATAAATTAGGTCTTGGCCTTTGGTCTTTGATTTCGCGTCAGTCGGTATTAAGCGGGCCTTTGAAAACACGAGGGATTTCAAAGACCAAAAACCTAAGACCCATTTGTGGGCAGATTGATCGTAATCTCCAGGCCGCCATTGACAGCATTAGCAGCCCGAACTGTCCCGCCGTGGAGGCGCACCGCGCGCGAAGTAATCGCCAGACCTAAGCCGCTCCCGCCAGATTCCCGGTCACGCGCATCTTCGGTGCGATAGAACGGATGGAAGATTTTTTCCATCGCATCTTCAGGAACTCCTTGCCCGTGGTCTCGAACGCTGATGACAGCTCGGTTTTCGTTGCCGTTTCTGACGCGCAACGAGACTTCCACTTCGGTACCTTCACTCGTATAACGCACCGCGTTGCGCACAACATTCTCGACCGCGCTCCGCAACAGCTCTTCAGTACCTTTGGTCGAGCATTCTTCCAGCGCCGTCACGTGCACAGAACGATTGCGGCTTCGAGCTTCAAAATCCGCATCGTCGGCAACTTCGCGAACCAGCTGAGCAAGATCAACCTCGCTCATCTGGAACCCATCGGTACCACTTTCCAAACGCGTTAGTCTCAGCAGATGGCCGATCATCTCGTTCAGGGTTTCAGCCTCATGTTCGATTCGATCGAGCGCGCTCTTCGCTTCGGGGGCCGCGCGCTTGCGAGCCAGCTCCAAAGCCACGCTCATGCGCGCCAGCGGCGATCGCAGTTCATGCGATATGTCTCCGAGCAGCCGATGCTGTGCCGCCACCATTGATTGCAAACGCTCAGCCATCGAATTGAAATCCTGCCCAAGGTGAGCGATCTCGTCACGGCGTTTGATCAGCTTCGGACTAACACGCGCACCAAGGTTGCCGTTGGCGAATTCATGTGTGGTCTCGCGAAGCTGACGTATCGGTGTCGTCAGGTACCGCGCCAAACCGTAGTAAAGCAAGCCACCCGTTAGCAGCACGGCAAGCAAACGTAGCGCCTGGGTCCCGAGGCTAATGCTGGGTTGTGCGCGAGGTATTCGCGAAACGTAAACGTATTTGTGGCCCGAAGGAGAGACGACCTGCTGGGCCACCAGTAACCCAGTAGGCGAAACGTTGAACTGAGTAATTCCCGTGTTGGCTACTTTCTTCGCGAGATCCTGCCAACCTTGAGGCAGTGCGTGTTCAGAAAGCTCTACGCCCTGCTCGTTCACCAATACTGAATCGATGTTGTTGGACTGCTCAAACTGTTTGAGGTACTCGGTTAAGGCCGCGGATCCTTCACGATCGTAGGTGTCCACGGCTTTCTGAGCAGTAGAACCCACCAAACTGAGATCTCGCCACGGTCGCGCATTTCGTTCTGGCCTCGTCGCCGCCACTGAAAGAAAAAGCGCCACGTTGGCGAGAATCATTCCCAGCCAACACCACAAAAATATTTTCAAAAACAGACTTCTCATAAATCAGGCAGCTGCCGCGTAGATGTAACCAACACCGCGAATCGTTTTGATCCGCTCGAGCCCGTTGAGCTGGTGCCCGAGCTTTTTTCGCAGATTACTAACATGCATATCGATGCTGCGATCGAAGGGTGAGAGCTCACGGCCCAGAACTTCTTTGACAAGCTCTTCGCGCTTGGCAATTTGTCCCGCGCTGCGCAGGAGCCTTTCGAGCAGGTCGTATTCCACCACCGTTAATTCGACCATTTCACCAGCGCGTCGCACTGTTCGTGTCGCCGTGTCCATTTCAATGTCACCAACCAGGAGCGTCTCGCGAGCACCGGCTGAGAGTTCGCCAGGTTGACTGCGGCGCAGGATTGCGCGAATGCGCGCTACGAGCTCGCGCGGATTGAATGGCTTTGAAAGATAGTCATCGGCGCCAATCTCCAGGCCAACGATGCGGTCCACGTCATCGCCGCGCGCCGTCAACATCAAGACGGGAATCCCTGACTTGGCGCGAATTCGTCGCAGCACATCGAAGCCGTTCATTCCCGGCAACATCACGTCCAGGACCACCAGGGCGTGGTCATTTGTCAAAGCTCGTTCGATGCCTCGCTCTCCGTTGTGCAAGGCCTCGACTTCATAGCCCTCTGGTCCAAGATATTCTGTAACCAGCTCGCACAAACCAACATCGTCGTCAATTACTAAAACTCTTTCCATTTCACCCTTGTTAAGAATTAGCCCGATAGCTTAGGAAAATCCCCGGCGTTAAAGTCGGATCATTCTAACTCAGACCATTCGTCGTTACTGTAAAGAAGTGTCAAGCTGCGAGTTGGCGTACTGACAAAACTTTACAATCTATTGACAGACTATTTACCCCAATTGCGCATACAATCTGGGGCCGTCAGCAAGGCAACACACGCTCGGTGTGTCCGCTGGTAGGCATAATTAGAAATCAACTAGCTTCGAGGAGATGCTTCGGAAATGGGAAGACTTTTAGTCATCATCGCGCTTTGCGCAGCCACAGTGCTTGCTCAGCAAGCTAATGGGAGTCTGCGCGGGCAGCTCCTTGACGAGTTCGGCGGCGCAATCGTTGGCGCCACAATTACAGTGATCGATGCCAAGGGCAGCCAAAAAACAGCGACCACGAATGATGACGGCAGGTACGCCTTCACCAACCTCGCGCCGGGCAGGTACACCGTCCGCGCGTTCAATTCCGGATTCGCTCCCTACGAAAACACCGAAGTTGATGTTGTTGCCGGACGCGGAGGCGAGCCGCTGAACATCGTTCTCAAAGTCACCATCGAAGAACAAAAGGTCACGATTGAAAGCGACAGCAGAAGCTTGAGCACTGATGCCGAGAACAATGCCGGCGCCATCGTGCTCAAGAATTCTGATTTGGAAGCGTTGCCGGATGATCCGGATGACCTCGCGGCCGCGTTGCAGGCGCTGGCTGGTCCATCGGCTGGTCCCAACGGCGGCCAGATATTCATCGACGGCTTTACGGGGAATCGCTTGCCGCCGAAATCCTCGATCCGGGAAATTCGGATCAATGCAAACCCATTTTCAGCCGAGTACGATCGGCTTGGTTTTGGCCGCATAGAAATTCTCACCAGACCGGGAACGGATCAGTTTCGAGGTCAGGCTTCCTTCAACTTCAATCACGACATATTCAATTCCAGGAATCCCTTTGCGACCACGCGTCCCCCCCACCAGTCGCGACAATACGGCGGCAACTTTGGTGGGCCGCTGTCCAAAAAGAAGGCATCGTTCTTTATCGACTTCGACAAACGTGACATCGATGACGAGGCGGTTATTGACGCCATCGATCCGGTCACAGGTTTATCGTTCCGAGATACATTTCCGATTCCCAGCCGCCGCACGACGTTTGGGCCTCGAGTTGACTATCAGCTGAATCCGAATCACACGCTCGTAGCTCGTTACAACTACACCAGAACCAACCGAGTTGGTGGTGTGGGAGGCTTCTCGCTCGCTTCGCAGCAGTTTGACGTCAACAACACCGAGCAAAGCGTTCAGATTACTGAGACTTCTGTAATCAACAAAAGCATCGTCAACGAAACGCGGCTCTCGTTCGAGCATGACGTCAACCGTCAAGCAGGCGTTGCGACTGGCGCAACTATCAACGTCGCCGATTCCTTCGTGGACCGCGGCTCGTCAATTGGACGCTCCGTGAATACTCAGAACGAATGGCAGTTACAAAACAACACGAGCTTTACCAAAGGGCATCAGGCACTGAAATTTGGCGGTCGACTTCGTTATGTGAAAATTGAAGACATGACCAACCGGAATTTCAATGGCACCTTTAGCTTCACGCGTTTTGAGAACTATCGCGCGAATCTACCAAGTCAATTTCGCATTACGCTCGGCCAGCCTCTCGCTACTGTCAGTCAGGTGGACTTTGGTTTCTATGGGCAGGATGACTGGAAGGTCAAACCGAATCTGACCGTGAATCTCGGCCTTCGCTACGAGAATCAGGACAATATCAGCAGTCACAACAACATTGCGCCCCGCGTTGGCTTTGCCTGGTCACCGGGTAACTCTCCCCAGCCAAAGACAGTGATTCGAGGAGGCTTCGGAATTTTTTACGATCGCATCGGCGAGAATCTGACGCTCACGTCTAATCGACTGAACGGCGAGAATCAGAAAGAGTACATTGTAACCAATCCGGGGTTTTATCCGGCCATTCCCACGCCCGAGCAATTGACTGCGTTTCAGGTGCCAGTTTCGATTTATCGATTAGCGAATGATCTTCGCACTCCCTACACCATGCAATCCGTCATCAGCGTCGAGCGGCAACTGCCCAAGAACACTACGCTGGCCATGAGCTACATTAATGTGCGGACTCTGCACTTGTTGAGAGCGCGCAACATCAACGCGCCGTTGCCGGGGACTTATGACCCGCTCGTTCCGCTGAGTGGGGTGCGCCCGTTCGGTAATGGACGAAATATTTTCGAGTACGAATCGAGTGGCCGGTTCAATCAGAATCAATTCATCGTGAACATGACTCATCGATTCAATCGCACTGCGAGCATTAACGCGTTTTATGTGTTCGCCAAAGCGAACAATGACACGGATGGCTCCAACACCAACCCGGCGAATCCCTATGACTTGACCGGTGAATACGGCCGCTCGTCACAGGACGTGCGTCATCGCTTCGTTGTTAATGGTTCATTCCGCGCGCCGTGGGGCATAAGTTTGAATCCGTTTGTCGTGGTTTCTTCAGGAAGGCCTTTCAACATCACGCTCGGACGGACTGACTTGAACGGCGACACGCTGTTCACTGAACGACCCAGATTCGCTACCGACTTAACCAAGCCGACCGTAGTCATCACCAGGTGGGGAGCATTTGATCTTGATCCGAATGGGGCGGGACAAATTATTCCGCGCAACTTTGGCGAAGGGCCAGGATCTCTCAGCACGAACCTTCGCATCAGCAAGACTTTTGGTTTTGGCAAAGAGTCGAATCCGACAGCTCGCAATAACCGCGGTGGTCAACAAGGTCAGCAAGGCCAGGGTCAAGCTGGCACCGGCCGCATGGGCGGTATGATTATGGGCGGCGGTGGTGGACCTCGCGGCGGCGGCGGTGGCGGCGGTGAGCGTGGTGGCGGCGGAGGCTTCGGCGGTGGTGGCTTTGGCGGTGGCGGCGAGGGGGGCAGACGTTACGGCTTGACTGTCTCGGTGAATATTCAGAACGTGCTTAACCACGCGAATCTGGCGAATCCGACAGGCAATCTGAGCTCACGGCTGTTTGGGATTTCCAATGCGACTTCGGGAGGATTTGGTGGATTTGGCGGTGGCGGCGGCGGCTCGCTCGCGTACAACCGAAAGATCGATGCGTCGGTCCGGTTTACTTTTTGATGCGATTTAGTTTGTGAGATCTGGGATCTGGTTAGTTTGTGAGATCTGGGATCTGAGATCTCAGATCTCAAAAATTTCAGACAAATCGGAGATCACTTCTTCTTCTTTTTCGCGGCCTTCATATCATCCTCATCCAAATGAAAGCTATGAAGGACGCGGTGCGCCACGGGTGATAACACAAAGCCCATCACGCCAATAAACACAAGCCCGCTAAACAACGCGTACACGGAAGCGAATACCTTTGACCCGCTCGAAGGCAGCTCCTTAATCGGACCCATGCCGCCAAGAATCATCGACGCTTCCAACAGCGAATCCAGCCAATCGAAGCCAGCTATCCAGTGATATCCGGCGATGCCAACGACAAGTGCCACCGCAATTAATCCCAGCGCCATCCCGATCGCCCCCAATATTCGCAGTGCGAATACCGGAACCGAGGCCAGCTTCTCGTGCATTCCTTCATATCGATTCATTGGTTTAGTTCTCGGGTTAGTTCTCGTAGTTTTGAATCTGAGCTCTGAAATCTGAGCTCTGAAATCTGAGCTCTGAGATCTGAGATCTGAGATCTGCAATTCAAATGCTGAGAATTCTCATGATCTCAAATCTCACAGCTCAGATCCCAGTGTCCGCTATCCATTCGTTGTTGAATTGTAACGTCAAAATAACTGTTGACAACCCAAACTGCCATCGGCGAATCTTAGGCCAGCCGCCGATTTTGGGCGGAATCCCTCGCAGTAGTGGTAATTGATGAAAAGAGTTTTTGCCTTTATCGCAGTTTCAGGTCTTGCTGTCTTCTCAGCAGCCGCAACCCAGGCACAATCCAACAATGCTACCGCTCCGTCCGAGTCAAGGCCAAGAGCAGTAAGTGCTCCAGAAGTCGTACTGCCTGCGCAGGGGTCCAGGACGACTGACCAAGCGCAAGCGAAAGATGCAGACAAGGCGACGGGTCCCGTAAAGCAATTCACGCCCAGCGTGATTCGAGCACGTATCTCCGAGGCTGAACGCATGTTCAAGTCTCGTCCTCGTCCAACTGCATTATCGTCCATCACGACTAATGTAGTGACCATGGCCTTACTGGATCGAGCCAGCGGGCGAATTCATCAACTGAGTCTTTCAAAAGAAACTTTTCTAACTAAGAATTCTGAGTTGATGATGACCACGACGCTGGGAAGTCAAGTAACGTTAAAAATTCTGCGAGCCAATGGTGTTAATACCGCTGTGACTGCAGTCGATACCAATGGGCACGTATTAACTCCGCTGCTGGTCGAGTTTCCGATCGAGAAAGGCGGCATGTTCCGCGAGATGGCGTATTACACGTCAGCACATCCCGCGTTGTTGTCCAACGATTTGACGAAATCAGGACAAACATATGTTCATTCAATGATCGACCTGGCTGCCAAGCGCTTGCGCGAGAAGAACGTGATCATCTCGCCGCAGATTGTGGACGTCGCTGAGCGCCTTTGCCTGGTTGAGCACGTCGACCACGACCGCTTCCGAAACGAAAATCGAAAACTCCTCTTCGACGAAATTTATTCGCTGTACGCGCTCAACGAGCTTGATACCTATCGCTATTCAGTCAGCTGGGCCGGCGCCGGTGGGATGGTTCAGATGATCCCGTGGGCGTACAACCTCGAACGGCAACGCCATCCTGGCGTGGGTCTGATTCCCGACTTCGTGACTGGCATGCGTAACCATGGCAACGCGTTGCAGGCGATGCTGCTATACATGCAGGATACATGGAACGACCTTACCTCGAGTGAAGACGTCCAGTCGGCGTTGGAAACCAAGCTGGCCACTCCAAGCGAACTGCTGGCTGCTGGCTACAACTCGAACGCTGCGAAGTTGCCCGGCTATTTGAGACGAGGCGGCAACTCGTGGCGAGGCTTAATCCCGCGCGAGACGCAGATGTATCTGCAAATCTACAAGTCGGTGGATAGCATGGTTCCGATGAAACCTCGCACTGCAACCCCAACACTTAAGGCCGACTAAACTTCTTAATAACCTAAGCAGTGAGAAAGGGCTGACCGATTGTGTCAGCCCTTTCTCATTCACACCGGTTCTATTTCTCTGAAACCGCTCTAAAGGTTTCCACTGGCATCGTAATAGTTGAAGCAGCTTCGCCCGAAACGTCTTAAATTCCACCTGCGGCAGCTGGTGGATGGTTCAATTCCAACCTACAACAAGAAAGTTGAGATTGGGTTCTTGAATCCCCTCAGCGGCAGCTGAGGGATGCTTCAAGTGCGGCCTCGCTTGCAATCTACGGCGGGCAATAGGCAGGACTTAAACCATCCACCAGCTGCCGCAGGTGTGGATTGAGACTTTTCGGGCAAGGCTAGTGAAGCAAAACGGTTGGTTCATCTTAGAAGCTAAGTTGGAGTCATCGGGCTAAAGCCACGGCGTGAAATGAGATGGCCGGCCTTAATGCCGGTAGTGCCCTAATTTGGAGTGCGATGACCTGTCATCGCTTTCGCCCCCGGCGGCTCGACGCCGCGGGTTTGATAATAGGCTGTTTTCGACAACTTGCTGCGACAGGTCGCAGCGACGAAAGCGCCGACAGGTCGGCGCACTCCAAATTATGGCACTACCTGAGATTCCGGTAGTTTGTCTAAACACAAGACTGCTGGCAAAATCTTTTGGCCAATTCAACCAAGCCATCGGGCGTATCTTCTAAATAACACGGAAGGACCGGCACTATGACAACCACTCGCCGAGTGTTAACCCTAATCTGCGTTAGTCTGTCGCTGCTCTTATTGGTGATAGTTAGGTTTGAACTAAAGACGTCTGCGGCCGTTTCAGCCGGCGACGACGCTTCGTCTCCAAAGGCTGAGCGTTCCGCGCGATCTCGGTGGCAAACTCCCGCCACGCAGCAACCCGCGACAAAAGAGAAAACAATCGGTGAAACTCATAAGAACATCAGGGTGCTCACTGATCTTCCGGAATCACAGCTCATCCCGATGATGAATTTGATGGCTGGTTCTTTGGGTGTTCGCTGCAACTTCTGTCACGTAAACAAGAATGGCCAATGGGACTATCCCAACGATGAAAAGCCCGAGAAGGGAACGGCCCGCGAAATGATTACGATGACGCTGAACATCAACAAAACTGCGTTCAAAGGAGCGAGTGAAGTTAGTTGCTTTACGTGTCACCGTAATACTACGCACCCGGCTAGCATGATAGCGCTTCCCATTCCTATGCCGACACCGCGACCGTCAGCGCCTGCTGCCGGAGCGACTGCCGCGCCGCCGGCTCAACCTACATCTGAGGACGTGTTTGCCAAGTTTACGGCGGCGATTGGCGGACAAGCAGCGATCGACAAGTTAAAGACTCGCGTGATGAAAGCTACCTACACTCTGGCCAACGGTGCTACGGGAAATTACGAGGTAACTCAGGTTGCGCCGGACAAGTTTTACGTACTGCGGACTTCGCAACAGGGAAATGCAGAGCAGACCTTTAATGGTACCGAAGGCTGGCAGATGGATGGACGTGGCGTTGCGGAAATTCCCGCCGATCAACTTGCCAATCTGAAAGCCGAGTATCAATTCTTTCATGACTTGAAACTTCGAGAACAGTACACGCGAGTGAACATTCGTCGCGACAAAATTAATGGACGAGATGTTTTTGCGATTACCGGTACACTTCCGGATAAGCGGCGGGAACGTCTCTTCTTCGATGCGGAGACAGGCTTGCTGGTGCGGCGAATGGGCTACACGGAAACTCCGCTCGGGATCCTTCCGGATCAGACAGACTATGAAGACTATCGTGAAGTAAATGGAGTGAAGGTACCGTTCACTGTGAAGATTTATGTCGTTGGCGGATTTTTCACAGCGACAAGAACGTTCACGGATATCAAATTCAATGTGCCGGTTGAGGATTCGAGGTTTGCGAAACCAGTGCTCCAGCATCAACGTCGACGCCAGCTAAGCCGTAGTAGTTTTGGTATCTATACAGTTGAGTGTTTGGTGGGGCGCAAGAGCCGGCGCAAGCGCGGGCGCAAGCAACCCTTCCTGACCCCGAGACAATTGTGTTGAGTAGTTCTTATTTGGTTGATAGCCGGTGACGCTTAAGATAAGAACTCAAGTTCGATCAGCTCCGGGTCAGGAAGGGTTGCTTGCGCCCGCTCTTCTGCCCGGCCCAGTCTTTGCCAGCACCAAAAACTCTTCAAGCAATTCTGGCCAATCTCACTCACTAAATCTTAAGCTGCTCGGGGCCGGGGCGAGGAGCGGCTTCTGCTCGACTTCCTCGATGGCTACCGGTCGAGAAACATCGGAGTACTGTAGTTTATAGAGCTTCCAATACAAGCCGCGAATGCCGAGTAGCTCCTGGTGCGAGCCTTGCTCGCGAATCTCGCCGTGATGCAGAACGATAATTCGATCCGCTCGTTGCACTGTCGATAAGCGGTGCGCGACCACGATTGAAGTTCTATCTCGCATCACGCGTTCGATAGCCTGCTGAATTAGTTGCTCTGTCTCAGTGTCAATCGAGCTCGTAGCCTCATCCAAAATCAGTAACGCCGGATCAAAAGCCAGCGCTCGCGCAAACGAAATCAATTGTTTCTGGCCCACGGAGAGACCTGCCCCACGCTCTTTGACTTCCGTCTGAAACCCATCGCGCAATCGTTCGATGAACTTGTCAGCGTGAACTTCGCCCGCAGCCCAGTGCACGCGCTCTTCACTAATATCTTCGCGGCCGAGCCGAATGTTACCTTCGACAGTTCCACTGAAAAGAAATACGTCCTGTAGAACAACCGCGAAGTTTTGTCTGAGCGATTGCAGATCCCAGTCCTTCAAGTCCACGCCATCCAGGAGAATCCGTCCGCGCTGGACATCATAAAAACGCATCAAGAGATTCGTGATGGTGGTCTTGCCCGAGCCGGTGTGCCCGACGAGCGCTACCGACTGTCCATAGTCAACGGTGAAGGAAACGTCTTTCAGTACCCAGTCTTCCTCTTTGTAAGCAAACCAGACATTTTCGAATTCGATGAGGCCGCGCGCGCGTCCCGACTTTAGAGGCTTCTCCGGCGTGGTGATAGTTACGGGGAGATCCAGCGTTCGAAAGATTCGATGCGAGGCCACGACAGCTGCCTGCAACACGTTGTATTTGTCCGAGATATCGCGAATCGGTTGAAACAGGAAGCCCGAGTATTGAATAAATGCCACCAGCGCCCCGAGCGACAACGCTTGATTCATCACGCGGTAGCCGCCAAACCAAATGATCAGCGCGATGCCAACTGCTCCGACAAGATCTACAAGCGGAAAGAACACCGCGTAGTAGAAAATAGTATCGATGTTTGCCTTGCGATGGTCATCGTTTATGGCAGCGAAGCTGCGCAGGGACTTTGCTTCCGCGTTGAAAATCTGCACCGTCTGCGCGCCGGCAAAATGCTCCTGGAGAAACGCGTTGATGCGCGCGATTCGAGTCCTCACCATGTCATAGCCGCGTCTCGCTCCTTTTCGAAACCACGTCGTGGCGGCCCACAGCATCGGAATCGTCAGCAGCGTGACAAGAGTCAGGCGCCAATCCATCCATGCCATCACCCCAATGATGGCGACAATCATTACCAGATCGCCCAACACGTCAGTTACACCCGAGGTGAACAGCTCGTTCAGAGCGTCTACATCGCTCGTGAGGCGAGTCATGATTCTGCCGACGGGATTGCGATCGTAATAGGCAACCTCCTGTCGCTGCAGTTTGGAGTAAAGCTGTCTGCGCAAGTCGAACATCACGTACTGGCCGACCGTGTTGATGAGAATGGTTTGCACGTAGGAGAAGATTAGCCGCAGGAACTGGACTCCGAAGAAGAGTCCGACCAAAAGCATTAAGCCTTCCGTCTGCTTCGGAATGATGTGCCAGTCGATAGCATACTGCGTGAATTTCGGCTGCAGGATCCCGAGCAGGTTTAGCACGAGCGTCAATAACAAAGCTGGAATAAGCTGCTTCAAATATGGCTTGAGGTATCCGAGCAAGCGTTTGGCGACGCGGAAATCGTAAGTCTTTCCGATCGCCTCTTCTTCATGAAATTGTTTGACTGCAGTTGACATGAATCTAAATCTTGTTCGAGTTCTTGAAAGTTGCCGCTAGTATGTGCTCGCGGCGCGGAAACTGAATCGCAATGGAAATCGCCGCCAACGCCAAAAGGCCGTAGTAATATCGATAGCCAAAGGCGAAGCGTTCGAGCAATCCAAACAAAGCACTGACCTCGCAAAAAGCAAAAGAAATCAGGTAGCCTTTCTGAACCAACAGGGCCTCTTGCCGATCCACGGCCTGCCTTAGAAACCTTCCCTTGAGCACGAAGCCTGTGATCACAAGAGTCATGCCGATCACGGTCAAAGCCACTATCACAACAGCATTGGACTGTGTCTGCTCAGGGTTTATTTCCGGTCCGGCGACGAACGTAAGTACGAAGTACAGCACTACGCTCATTAGTATGCCGAACCAGAGCGTTATCAGGGTGCGGAATCGAGCCTCTATTCCTTGCTGCATTATTCAAGTACCTCCTTACGTCGCAGCCAACTCCTCTTCGAGCAACTGCCTTTCGTACAAAGCCGCATACTCGCCGCCGAGCTCGAGCAGCTCGTGGTGAGTTCCGCGCTCGACTATGACGCCATTATCGAGAACGCAAATGACGTCAGCGTCACGCACCGTGGAAACACGATGTGAAACGATTAGGCTGGTGCGATTACGCATTACTTCGCGTAAGCGACCGAGAATTTTTTCTTCAGTGTAGGTGTCAACCGACGAGAGCGCGTCGTCCAGAATCAGAATTTTCGGATCGCGAACGATGGCCCGGGCAATTGCGGTTCGTTGTTTTTGCCCTCCGGACAGAGTAATGCCTCGCTCACCAACCAGGGTTTCAAAGCCATCAGGAAAGCCTTGAATGTCGTCCGAGAGTCCCGCGATGTCGGCGGCGCGTTGAATCTCGACAGGCGCGGCCTTCGAGACTCCAAACGCAATATTCTTCGCCAGGGAATCGCTGAATAAGAAAGTTTCCTGAGGCACGTAGCCAATGCTGGCTCGCAACTGAGCTAGTGGATAATCGCGGACGGAAACTCCGTCAATGAATACCGAATGATCCGGCGCTTCGAGTATGCGCGGAATGAGATTAGCTACCGTTGACTTCCCGCTACCAGTCCGGCCAACAAATGCGACTGTTTGGCCGGCGGGAATTGTCAGGTTGATATTCTCCAGGACCGGCTGATCGAAGTTGTTGTACGAGAAGGTCAGGTTGCGAAACTCAATCTCGCCACGAATCGGCGGTTGCGTCTGTACTTCCGAATCGTCGTCAATCGCAGGCTTGACGGCGAAGATTGCGTTCATGCGTTTCAGGCTGGCCGTTCCGCGCTGAAAGAGATTGACGACGTAGCCCAGCGCGATGAGCGGCCAAATCAATCGCATGAGGTACATGTTGAAAACTGTAAAGTCTCCTACTGACATTTCGCCGCGCACTGCCAGCGGCACGCCGACCCAAATGATGAGCACAAAACCAACCCCTATTAAGAAAGTCATCAGTGGTCGCATCAGTGCATCGATGCGAACTAAACTCAAATTGCGCTCAGCATATTCACGGTTCAGCTCCTCAAAAGCTGCCATCTCGGCTTCTTCCTGAGCATAAGCACGCACCACGCGTATGCCGGTGAAGTTCTCCTGCGCGCGCACAGTAATCTTCGAGAAGAATTCCTGAATCTTCTCGAAGCGGACGTGAACCTGTTGACCAAAAAACTTCACCGTCAACGACACCAGGGGCATCGTGATGAAAAGCAAAAGAGTGAGCCGCCAATTGAGTCCAAACATCAACGGCAGGATGAGGACGACCGCGAATATTGTTTGCAGCGTGTACATGATCATCGGACCCGCCAGTTGGCGCACTGCCGACAAGTCGTTGGTGGCCCGCGCCATCAAGTCGCCGGTGCGATGTTCATGAAAAAACGAGAGCGGCTGATCTACCAGGTGAGCATAAAAATCCTGGCGCAGGTCGTACTCAACATTCCGTGACATGGCGATGAGGATGCGTCGTTGAAGAAAGAGGAACGTGCCGCTAACAAGGCTGGCGCCAAGAACTTTGAGCGCCGATATTGTTAGTCGCGACCAACTGACCTGGGTCCAGTTTTCGTCAATCGCCTGACCGACAATTAGTGGAATTGAAAGGTTGACGATGATGCCGGCGAGTATGCAGGCGATGCCGGAAACCAGCGCTACTTTGTAGGGCCGGAAATATCGAGCAAATTTTCGCAGATCGTCCATGAGTCGGCAGATGCAAAGCTCCGCAACCTCCGTTCAAAAGAAACGCTATCATGCGCGATCTTTCGTCCGGATGCCAAAAGGCGGCGACTCAGTTTCAGAGCGGACTCGTTAGACCTCAGTGCTTATTCGATGACGAGATGAGTAAACTCGTACGCCTCTTCAGAGACGACAAAGGCTGGCGGCGGAGTATCTTCTTGCGGGAAGCAAACACGGTTGCGGCCGGTGCGCTTGGCTTTATAAAGCGCTCGATCAGCCAGCAAAACCAACGCGTCGCGAGACGAAGCGTGTTCAGGAAAGGAAGCAACACCAAGCGAGGCTGTCAGCCCGCCGATTCCGGGCAGCAACAGCATCTCGATCCGCGCGCGCAGCCGTTCGGCTACTAACATCGCGCCCTCAAGATCAGCCTGCGGTAAGATGATCGAGAATTCGTCACCTCCATATCGCGCGGGTGTATCGACGCCGCGCAATTCCGCTCTCAAGGTGTCAGCTATCATGCGCAAAGCATTATCACCACCATCGTGTCCCAGCCGATCGTTGATGTCTTTGAGATTGTCGAGATCCAACATTATCAATGACAGGGGCTGACGCATGCGCGTCGCAAACTGAAGGTCACGTTCCAACTGCATCTCGAAGGCACGACGGTTATGGCAATCAGTCAAACCGTCCGTCAAAGCCTGTTGTTGTAGTTGTGCGAACAAATGAGCCTGGTTTACCGCGACTGTCACCTGATCGGCTACCGTGCGCAACAGCAGCAGCTCACTCTCCGTCCAGCATCTCGACGAATCATTGGATCGGACCAGCAGCATACCGATCAGACGACCCTGATAATTTAGCGGAACCACAGCGCGTGGCAGAATCGTCTCGAGCTGCGTGTCGGAGCAAAGCACCTGAGTTGCCTGCATATCGACCAACTCTGCTCCCAGCGTGTCGAGATCTTTTATCAAAGCAGACTCTTCCAGGCTGGCCGAGCCGAGGTTGGCGCTCAGATAAGCCTTGGTGGTACGCACATCACCGGCGCTGTTTTGCACACGAATCCCACACGAACTAGCGTGCAGGACGCGACCGACTTCAGTGGCTGCAGTTTCAAGAATACTGTCCAGTTCCAGTGAGTTGCGAATCGCAGTGGCGATGCGATTAACGGCGAGTTCTCGCTCGGCCTGCGATTGCAGCAGCTGCGCGAGTTTGGTCGTAACGCTCAATGTTAATTGGAGCGAGGTAGCTTTCGGCATGGAATGCCTCACCGCGTCTGAGAAAGCGGCAGCGTGCTCCGGACATTCAGCGACCATGCGCGCCATTAGATATTCGAGCGCTGAATAAACGATATCAGGTTCAAACGTCCAAACGGCTTCGAGATCTGCGCCTTGAGAAAGGTCATGCGTCTCGCCGGGCGGCGAGGCAATCAAAGCAGAGAACCGCGCGTCGGCGATGAGTACTAATCGGCCATTAGGACGTGTTTCCGGTCCAAGCTCTAGAAAAACAAACTTGGAATCCGACTTTTGTTCTGTGGCCAGCGTCGTAAGCGGATCTGCATTACCAACGAGGAAAAAGGAGCTGTTGGCGATGTTACCCAGCTCTCGCACACGGCTAAGCTCCCGGGCCGACCGTTTGGTTGCATACGGAAAGCTCTGGATAAGCAACGCCCCCAGCTTGTTATCCAGAATTACATCTTCAAGATAACGATGAAGCTGAGAAATCGTATGAGCTCCACAGCGAACAGGGGTCAACTGCTTAGAATGCTGCGCCAGGAGCGTGTGATAAAGGGAATACATATCGCAGAACAACGGGAGTGCGATTCTAGGTGTTGGGCGGGTAGAGGAGGCGTCGAGTGCCGCCAGATGACGAGTTATTCTGGCATATGATAAACAAGTTTGTCCACCAAAAACTCCTGCTAGTCCCCTAATTTGGAGTGCGCCGACCTGTCGGCGCTTTGGTCACTGTGACTTGTCGCCAGTAAGTTGGGGAATGCGGGTCATTACTAAGCTACGCGGCGTCAAGCCGCCGCGGACGAAAGCGGTGACAGCTCACCCGCACTCCAAAATTGGGCACTACCCTCTTGCAGGCGAAGGACTTAGAGTGGAAGGAAGGGGGCTAGGCTGCTGGTGGGGTTTTGAGCCGGATGTAGGTGCTAACTGCGATGGCGGCAAGATTTCCAGCGTCGTCGTGGACTTTAGCTGAAAGCGTTAGAATGCTTTTCCCGGCTCGAACAACGCGGGCCTCGCAGGTAGCGGACCCACTCGTTATCGGCCTTAGATAGTTAACAGTGAGGTCAACTGTAGTAAATCTTTCCGGACTTGTAAGTTGAGACACGATTGCAAAGGCAGTTGCTGTATCGATCAAGGACGCCATGGCTCCGCCGTGCAATAGTCCGTAATTCTGAGTCACCTCGCTGCGAATCTCCATGCGGAGCGTCGCGCATCCGTGGGAAGCGGCCACAATCTCCAAGCCAAGCAATTGAGCGAATGGAACCGTTTTGATTACGGTTCGCATCCGCTCGAGGTGTTCGTCAGAAACGCTTTCAGGCACGATAGCCCTCGCCCGGGTTGGTCGGTTCGACAACTACGGCGGTACCGTAGCAAAGTACTTCCGTCACGCCGGCTGCCAACTCCGTCGTATCGTATCGAGCGCCAATGACGGCGTTCGCCCCAATTTCAGTAGCGTGTTGAATCATTATTTCAAAAGCATCTTCACGCGTCTGCTCGCAGAGCTTTGTCCAAACCGTGATATTTCCACCGACGACCGTTTGGAGCGTCGCTCCCAGAGTCGCAAAGATGTTCCTGGATCGAACAACGATTCCGCGAACTACACCGAGGTTTTGCATTACTCGATAGTTCGGAAGCTCGAAGGCGGTTGTCACCATGCCGTGAGACACGGAATAACGAGGCGGGCTGACGGCATAAGGGACGTTTCTTTGCGGGGGATCGTTGGTCATGATCTTGTCCTCTTTGAGGCTGGTTTTTTGAACAAGCTTTTCTTCGACGTTTTGGGCCGAGTCTTTGTCATCCAGGCATAACGTTGTAAGTCGCAGCGTCCGCGTTCGTCGAACTTAACACCTTCGCGCTCCAGCATTAGTTGCTGTTTGTTTGTCGGCAAGAGCAGTCCTCCGGTTGAGCATGCTCCCTGGGCGTTGATGACTCGATGCCACGGAAGATCTCCCTCAGCTGAGTGCATCACAAAACCCACAGTCCGAGGTGTGTATCCTTCGCCCAGGATCGCAGCAAGTTGTCCGTAGGTCATCACCTTGCCTCGTGGTATACGCGCAACCAACTTATAAACACGCTCGCGATATTTTGGGTCCATGCTGGCTAGTCTCTCGAGCGAAGAATTACTCGTGCCGGCGCGCCGTCGCCGCTGCCATCTGCTACTTTTAGCGGCAAGCAGATCAATTCATAAAGCCCGGCCTTGATGTTCCTCAAGTCGAGCCCCTCAATAATGACAACTTCGTTCGAAAGCAGCACTTCATGAGTTTCAAAATTCTCGGACTTGAATCGTTCCACCGACAAGTAATCAATGCCGACGAGCCTGACTCCATTGGATACTAAGCGGCGCGCGGCTCCGGGCGCGATGTACGTGTAATCAGTACGAAATTCGCCGCTGTCTTCGTTCCAGAAGTCTGAGTTGCGAGTTTTGAACAGGACTCGAGTTGGTCCAGCCGGACAGTTAGTTTCGACGAGATTCTCGGTAATTTCATAAACGTCTGACGCGAGCTCAATCACGCGCACTTCACCCATCAACATATCAAGACTTAAGGAAGAGAGTTTTTTGCCGCCCGCAAGGAAGTGTGCGGGAGCATCGATGTGAGTGCCGGTGTGTAGACCGAAACAGAGAGAGGTAACGTTGGCGGCGTCGCCTTTCTCGAGTGACGACCATTGTTCGAACTTAACTCCGGGATCGCCTGGATACGTAGGCGTCCTTGCAGAGATAGGCACGCTTACATCGTAGATTTGCATCGAGAGTTGTCTACCTCGCGCATGGCAAGAGAGTTGTGAAAGCGCATAGTAGCTTAACTAGTCTGAGTTGCGCTACGAGAAGTGGTGTCCCGACTGCAGTGGTTTTCTTTGCGTCCTGGCGCCTTTGCGGATCCGATCGGTTTTCCCGCCAAGACGCCAGGAAGGCAAAGGAAAAGATTAATGTGGTTGCGACGTTCTGCCTGGATACGCTAGCATCGAGGTCCAATAATCCATCACCCTGGAGACTCTTATCAGCGACAGCAACAGCGAAAATGCCGGGCCGCGTCTGGCGGCGTCAACCTATCTAAACAGTGCTCCGCTACTTTGGAGTTTCACTCGGGGAACGAGAACGGGCTCGGTGAAACTCGTTGATGCCGTGCCCTCCGCTTGCGCCGATCAATTGCGCGCGGGCGAAGTGGAAATTGCTCTAATTCCCGTCATCGAATATCAGCGAATCTCCAGCGGGGCGATTGTGCCCGACGTTTGTGTGGGTTCAAAAGAGAAGGTTCGCAGCGTCGTATTGGTAACGCGAGCATCCGATCTACGCAGCCTGCGGACGATCGCGCTTGATGAGTCATCGCGAACCTCGGCGACGTTGTTGAAGATTATCTTTCGCGAGTTTTTGAATCTCGAGCCCGAATGGAGATCACGCTCGCCGGACATCAACCAGATGCTCGATGAAAATGATGGGGCTTTGATTATTGGCGATCCAGCGATGACGTTCAGGCGCGAGGGTCTGAACGTTTTCGACCTCAGTTCTCTGTGGCGCCAGCATACTGGTTTGGGTTTTGTGTTTGCCATGTGGATGGCTCGCGATGATGTTACGCAGGCGGCTCGAGGAATTGATTTCGGGGGAGCGCGGGACGAGGGCGTTTCAAAGATCGAGGAAATCATCGACTTCTACGAGCCTTTGTTGAATTTGGAGCGAGTAGAATTGCGCGAGTATCTCTACGAGAACATTAGTTTTTTGCCTGACAAGGAAATGCGCGAAGGCATGGAGCTGTATTTTGAACTTGCGTTCAAGCACGGCTTGATCCCGGAGTTGAAGCCCCTCGTTTATGTTTAGCGGATTTTCGCGACCTGCGCATGGTGTGAATGAGATGCACGACAACGAATTACCGGGGCCGGCGCTTTCAAAAGAACCGGTCATGTCTTAGTATTTCGCTGGATCACAATGACGACAGACACCAACATTCAGCCGATTCTCGACCGCGTTCTCGCGGGCGAACGCATGACCAGCGACGAGTGCCTGACTCTTCTCGAGTCGCACGACATTGCGAAGATGGGCGCTGCCGCCGATGAAATCCGTCAGCGTTTTCATCCGGACAGCATCGTTACGTACATCATCGATCGGAACATCAACTATACCAACGTCTGTAACGTTGTCTGCACGTTCTGCGCGTTTTATCGCCGGCCGGGAGCGCCCGACACTTACGTCCGGACGATGGATGAGATTTGCGCAAAGATCGATGAAACGATCTCGCTGGGTGGAACGGGGGTGTTGATGCAGGGTGGCTTGCACCCGGACTTCGGCATCGAGTGGTACGAAGATCTCCTGCGCACTCTGCGAGCAAAGTATCCCGGCTTCCAGCTTCATTGCTTTTCTCCGCCTGAGATTCACAATCTTCATCTGATTTCAGGTCTCGATTACGAGACGATCATGGCGCGGCTAAAAGAAGCAGGCTTGTACAGCATGCCGGGTGGCGGCGCCGAGATACTCGACGACGAAGTTCGCAAGCGAGTTGCGACGAAGTGCACCACCGATGAATGGTTGGCAGTAATGCGCGCGACGCATCGTGTCGGCTTGCGCTCGACTGCAACAATGATGTTCGGCATCGGGGATCGCATTGAACATCGCATGCGGCACTTAAAACGAATTCGCGATTTGCAGGATGAGACGGGTGGCTTCACAGCTTTTATTCCGTGGACGTTTCAACGTGAAAACACGGCGCTGGGGCGCAGGATCAAAGAAGAGCCCACCGGCATTGATTACCTGAAAATGCTCGCGGTCTCCCGCTTGTTTCTGGACAACATCGAGAACTTCCAATCTTCGTGGCTAACGCAGGGACTGCGTCTCGGGCAGGTGGCACTGCGGTTCGGGGCGAATGATATGGGTTCAATAATGATCGAGGAGAATGTCGTTTCCGCAGCCGGAGCTCATAACACCGCTGACGAGAAAATGCTGCGTTACCTGATCAGCGAGGCTGGCTTCATCCCCCAACAACGCGACATTCTTTACCGGCATGTAAGTCGCGACGAGTCACTTGCTGGTGATGTGCGCGAATCGGTTCCCTTGCAGGAGCTGACGGTCGCGATTGCCGATTGAGATCTGAGATCGAAATCTGAGATCTGAGATCGAACTCAAGACTAAAACGAAAGCTCTCAATTTAAGATCGCAGATCTCGAAACCAAGCCAGAAACCATTCTTCATAGCCCATTGACAACGAACTCCATCAACACAATTCTTTTCGATTGGGACGGAACCTTAGCTGATTCCGCAAGCCTCGGTTTGCTCGCCTTCCAAAAGACTTTCGCGGACCTCGGCGTTGAGTTTCCCCTCGAAGTTTACGAAGCAACCTACTCGCCCAACTGGTACGCGACCTACGAAGCGCTGGGGCTGCCAAAAGAGAAGTGGCAGGCCGCCGACGATCTTTGGCTGCGGCATTACGGTGAGCAATCAGCCGAACTGATCGCCGGAGTTGCGGATACGCTTCTCGAGTTGCAAAGACGAGGCTATCGACTCGGTGTGGTCAGCAGCGGATCTGAAACTCGTGTCTTTCGAGAGATCTCAAACTCAAAACTCAGCGATTGTTTTCAGACAGTGATTTGCAACGAACACATCGTGAACAAGAAACCACATCCGGAAGGTTTGGATCTGGCGCTCAGCCGGGTTGGCAGCCGACGCGCGGAATGTGCCTATGTCGGAGATGCTCCGGAAGATATTCAAATGGGAAAGCACGCGGAAGTCTTGACCGTCGGCGTCCGCAGCGCTTATCCGAGCAACGTGCGCCTGACGAGTACCAAACCCGATCTCATGCTTGAGTCGATTGTTGAACTGTCCCAGCATTTTCAAGCACATCACATCTGACTAGATGGAACCTACTGCCAAGCCTCGAGTAAAGATTTGCTGCATGGCGAGCGTAGATGAAGCCTGGATGGCCATTCATTATGGCGCCTCAGCATTGGGACTCGTGTCAGCAATGCCGAGCGGTCCCGGTCCAATTTCTGAAGATCTAATTGCTGAAATCGCCGCCCAAATCCCACCGCCAATCGCATCGTTTCTCTTGACCTGCAAAGAAGACGCTGCCTCGATAATTGATCAGCAGCGGCGGACTCGGGTCAACACGATTCAGATTTGCGATCGTCTTTTTCCTGGCGAACACCAGAAGCTGCGCTCGGCTTTACCGGGAGTGGCGCTGGTCCAGGTCATTCATGTCACTGGTCCGGAGTCGCTTGATGAAGCCATTTCCGTTGCGCCGCTCGTTGATGCCATCTTGCTCGACTCAGGAAATCAGTCGCTGGCGATTAAGGAGCTCGGAGGCACCGGTCGCACCCACGATTGGACGATCAGTAAAAGGATTCGCGAAGCAATCGGAATTCCGATGTTTCTCGCCGGCGGCTTGAATTCGTCAAATGTGGCGGAAGCGATTCGGCAAGTCCGACCGTTTGGCGTCGACCTCTGCAACGGCGTGCGGACGGAGGGAAGACTGGACGAAGGTAAGCTGGTCGCGTTCTTCGCGGCGGCCTTCGAAAACTGACAGGCTTTCAGTTGCGGCTTTGCCGCCGCACAGTGCGGAAAGGCTCTGCCCTTCCGTGAAAGCTGTTTTGTATGTTGAGGAGGGGCTGCGCCTCGATGAGAAGACGAGAAATGAGGCATAGCCTCATTAAGAATAATTAGAACCGTTGCCGAAAAAGGCAGAGCCTTTCCGCACTGTAGGGCGGCAAGCTGCAGAGGCAAACTCACTCCCTTGCCGACAAAGCCTTGGGAATCAGAGTCTCACGCACCAAACTATTAAATCGGTCCGGGTGCTCCTGCTCTGGCATCATCCGACAATAATCAAAAACCTCGACGCGCGCGCGCGGATTTAGCCGCAAGAGGTCGACCGCATTGTTGACCGGAGTAAGCAGATCCTGCTTGCCCCAAACCAGCAGGCTTGGTTGACTCAGGCGCGAGTATGCTCCGCGCATGTCAATATTCAAATATCCCGCGACGAAGGCGGCCATTGCATGCTGAGCTCCCGATTGATGACTAGTCGCGTAAAGGTGAGCAACCAGCCTGTCCGTAACGCGCCGGTGGTCGTAGAAGAGGTGCCGGCGCGCATAGTCTCGAATGCTACGCTCGCTGGCCATCACGTTATGAAATGACGTCCCGAGCACGGGAGACTGAAGCAATCCATAAAACGCGACTCCAGCCATACCCGGCCGAGTTCTAAAGCTTTCGCCGTCGGCAGGAGCGTTGAGAATTAGCGAGTTGATTAACTCAGGATGTTCATCAGCGACGCGCACTGCATAAGCAGCACCGAGCGAGCTGGCAACGATATTGACTGGCGAGCCGGAGACTTCTCGGATGAAGTCCGTAATTAATTCAATGTACATGTCGGCGGAGTAAGGCGCCGACACCGGCTTGTCTGAAAATCCAAATCCGAGCAAGTCAAATGCGTAAACTCTGAAGTTTTGCGCAAGCGCATCGAAATTCTTGCGCCACATAAAACTCGATGAACCAGCGCTGACGCCATGAACGAAAAGCAGTGGCGGTCCCGACTTCTCGCTGCCGGCAGCCTTGTAAAAGACGCGGCCGTACTTCCACTCAAAGAAGCGAGCCTCGCCGCTCAGCGCACTGTCATCGGGATCGCTGGCTTGCCGGCGAATAGCGGCGTTCACAGCGGCCAAAGCCGCCACGCCAGCTCCACCAGCGAGCACAGTCTTCCATACATTTCCGAGCTTACTCATGGTTTACGGCAAAGGGCACAGCGCAAAGTGCAAAGGGACAAATCAACTCATTCGATTTGGCGTCCGCCGCTTTGCTCTATGCCCTTAGCCCTTTGCTCCTCATAGAAAGGCGAAGTCGAACTGTTCCTGGTGAACCGTCGGGTCGCTGTTGATATCAATTGGGCCCAGGTAATCCTCGATCCCTATCAGCACTTCTCGCTCAGCGCCGCGCAGGTTTTTCGCGACCTCAGGATTCAAGCGCAAGATTACTTGATTACTCTTGCCTGAGTTCGCGCGCGCTAACCTCCGCGCCTCTTCGAGAATCTCGTAGCAGACTGTCTGCGGTGATTTCAACAGACCGGCGCCCTGACAAACCTGACACGGCGCGCAAAGAGTTCGTTCGAGTGATTGTTTGACGCGCTTACGCGTCATGATTACCAGACCAAAATCGTTGAATGAAAGCACCTTGGTTGGCGACTTATCGTCACGCAGAGCGTCCTGCAGAGTCGTCATTACTCGTTGGCGATTGCGTCGCTCTTCCATATCGATCAGGTCGAGCACAATGATGCCGCCGAGATCTCGCAGGCGAATCTGCCGGACAATCTCTTCAACCGCTTCGAGGTTTGTACGCGTAATCGTGTCTTCGAGCCGACCGCTGCCTCGCCCCACGAATTTGCCGGTGTTGACGTCTATCGAAACCAACGCTTCGGTTTGGTTGATCACGAGATAACCGCCGGACTTCAACCACACGCGAGGCTTAATCGCTTTGTCGATTTCAGCCTGAACTCCGTAGGCTTCCAAAATCGGCGTCTCGCGCGTGTAGAGCTTGACTCGTTTTACCATGCGCGGGTGAATCCGATTTACGAACTCAACTATGCGTTCATATTCATCTTCGGAATCGACCCGGATTGCCGCGAAGTCATCTGACAGCTGATCTCGCAAGATGCGCTGCACGAGATCGAGATCTTTGTGGACCATCGTCGCCGGCTTGGCTTTTTCGGCTCCGGCGCGAATGTCGAGCCAGGTACGCACGAGGTAGCGCACGTCTTCACGCATTTCACTCTCGTTGATACCAACCCCCGCGGTGCGCACGATGAAGCCGCCCGACGGAATATCTTCCGAAGCAAGAATCACCTGGATCAACTTGCGCAACCGATGACGTTCGCTGTCCGAATCAATTTTTCGAGATACACCGACGTGCTCAACAGTGGGCATGTAAACAAGGAAACGTCCCGGCAGAGCGATGTGCGAAGTAATTCTCGCGCCCTTCTTGGCGATTGGCTCTTTGGCTATCTGAACCAGGATCTCCTGGCCTTCTTTTAGCAGGTCCGTGATCGTTGGCTGCTGGCGTTCGCGCCGAGGAACGTTGCGATTACCACGCCCTCCCGGCCGGCGATCGCGATACTCTCGTTGTTGTTGCTGCGGCCGTTCGGAAGGAGCGGGCGGTGGAGCTGCCGGAGCTTCCGCGGGCTCGACTGATATAGGTTCGGGTTGACTCGGTTCGTCGAGCTCGCCCATCGGTTCAGCGTGTTCTTCCGTGGGCTCCGCCACAGCTGCTCCATCATCGGGCTTGGCTTTTGCGCTCGGGCGACGGCGGCGACGTCCACCACGACGAGTGGCGAACTCGGCCCGCGAATTACCGTCAGTAACGCTAGCTTCGCCATCTGCGTAACCAGCTTCCTGACCTTCATCTGACTCCGCGGCGGCAGTGGCTTTCGTCCGTTTCTTCGGCGCAGCCTTCTTCGTAGCCGCTTTCTTTTTGGCAGCCTTCGGAGCAACGGCTTTTTCACCACCACGTTTCTTCTTCTCTCGCGGCCTTGGCGCTTTAGCTTTCGATAAGGCGAGCTCGTCGTCGTCGGAAGCTTCGTCATCATCACTGACGCGCTCAAAGGAGAGGCCACTAAGCAGCGGCGCACTCTCTGCTTCCGAAAAAGATTCCAGGTGAGCCTCAACCGGTACCATCGGAGGTCGCGCCGGGACTGCAGTCTGAGTAGACAGGTCGCTGTCGTCGATGCGTTGGAACGAACTGTCGCCAAAATCCGAAGTCATCAAGGAGCCAACTTCCGCAGTCCTCAAGTCTTCCCCAAGATTGAATTCGCCGGCGTGAATCTGATCGAAGAGACGTTCCTGCAATCTCGCGTCCTTGAACATCTCGCCGTTTTCCGCGGCTTCTTCGTCGTCCACTATTCTTTGGATGGACGGGTCGGCGGACACGAACGGTGTGTCGATGACGTCGGTCTCAGGAGCGGCTGGAGTTGACTGGCGAAGCTCTTCCGGTTCCTGGCCGCGACCTCGCCGGCGCCCGCGCCGACCGCGACGACGTCCGCTGCCTGCTTCAGCGCCTTCCGATGTCGCCTCAGCAGGTTCCTGCGCAGCGAGCTCGGCCGGGGCCGCTTCACTGAGCGGCTCGGCGCGTTCCTGTTTTGCTTCGATTTGTTGCTCACGCTCGACGCGATCCTGAGCGACTTGTTCGGCGGCGGCTCGCTCCACATCGGAGGTTTCGCCCTTCTTCGTCTTATCGATGACGATGCGCTCAAACTCTTCTTCTTCGTCGAAGAAGTCTGAGACGTAAAGGAAAGCGTCACGTTCCAAGCCAACGTCTACGAAAGCCGATTGCATGCCCGGCAAAACGCGCATGACACGGCCCTTATAAATGTTGCCAACGATTCCTTGCTCGGTTTCGCCGCGTTCAATGTAGAACTCCGTGACTTTGTCGTTCTCGATGATTGCGATCTTTTTCTCGCGTCCGTTGACGCTGACGATCAATTCTTTTGCCATACTGAAATGTTTTTCTCCTGGAATACCAGCTTCAGCGATTTAGGAAGCGCAAGGGGCCGTTGAGTAGACCGCCGGCACGTTCGCCTTCGTTCCGCCGCTGTGATTGGTTTCGGGTAAGGGTGATGCGGTACCGCTGACGAGCCGTCAAGCTTCAAGGCGAGACTCACGAGCAGATCACCGAGGTTTATCCGTCGACTGTTGCCCGCGCGGCGCGGGTCGGTTGCCGCAGGCAGTCCGGTACAGACAAAACCGTAACCGGTAGCACTGCAATCGACAAACTCAAGTTTGACGGATTGGTTGTGTGAATTGCGAGGGAAGCGGGCCGGATGTGATTGGGCTGCTTCCACTGCGCGACAGTGGATTGAACTCTTCAAAGAATACCTGTGAAAAGACTGTTGGCCTGGCAGGAACGACGAATCAGGGAGCTCATAATCGGGCAGCATGGCAGCATTCGTAAACGCCGCCTCGCCGTTATGTGCTCGACCTGAATTCAGGTCCGGCCGGCTGAGAACTTAGCTTTCTGCTCCGCGCATCCCAGCGCTCGGAACGAAGCACGCTCAAAATTCAATTAACTTTAGAAGTCGCTGTCGTGGCGACCACGAATTCGTTTCCCGTCCATTCAAACGCTATAAAAAGCAGTTGCGCTGCTGTGAGCTCAATAATTCGGTTGGCCCAACGGTTGCCGAGATGAAGTCATCCGGCTGGACGAGCTACCGGCAGTATACCTGAGTCCCACGTAAAATTGGAAACGAAGTTCTCCGAGGAGGGTCTTGGGTCTTTGTTCTTTGTCCTTTGTGGCTGAGTCATTTGGAGGCCGCTTAATTTCTATTGCTGCGCCCCGCTAAGACTCAACCACAAAGAACCAAGCACTAGGAACAAGAGAAAGGCAAACGGGCAAAGACCTAAGCCCTCCAGTGCGCCAAGAAAAAGTAGGTACAGCATAAATGGTGAACTGAAGCCTTAGCCGATACCACAGGCTGGCCCTGTGGTGTTTCATGTTCACAGCTACAAAAACAGGCTGATCCATCGGTTCGCAAAATGCCACGGGCTGGCCCCGTGGTGTTTCACGTTCCCGCCTGCCAGCAGCATGAAGCGTGAACACTCCACGGGACGAGCCCGTGGCATCCTCAAAATCTGGGCCCGCCGCTGTTAGCGACCAACGTGAGTGACCACGGCGCCAGGCCGTGGCCTCGGTTTTAGCGACTACCTACTTTTTCTTGGCGCACTGTCGGCCGTCTTTTGTATTGACACATTCAAATGCGTGCCTCTAGAGTGCGAGGCCATGACTGATGCAACTCCCTCAAGTCATTTCCAGGAAGTCCATACGCGTTTTCTTTTTCCGTTCTTTTTCGACCAATGGAAGTTGTCTGAGGCGACTGCGCTCTTACAAGCCCACCGGTTCGCGCGCTCTGAAGACGAAGCCTCAGGCCAACCAACCTGGCAATGCAATCCATCGTCAGGCCTCTATCAGGTCATCATTGGTGTTTACGCGGCTGAAGTTTTTCACATTTTTACTTCGCACGATCATGCGGAACTGCCCGTCTTTAGCTATCCCGTGTACGTCGCGTTAGCGTTGATTGCTCGCGATGGCTCTCAATTTTGTATTCGCGCGGTTACACGAGAGGGGATAGGGATCGCATTGGCCTCAGCAGCGGCTCCGCCGCAGCACACTGCGGTAAGGCTTTGCTTGGCTTTGCCTTACCGCGAAAGTAATTCGATGAATCGTTCGAGGCTCTGCCTCCGACATAACGAGGCACAGCCTCGCCAGAAAATTGAAGCATCTGCACGGAAAGGCTCAGCCGCACTGTGCGGAGGCAAGCCGCAGTCGAAGGGCCCGTGATCGCTACTGATTTCATTTAGCGCGGCCCCGCCAGCAGGGTTCCAACCTTCATGAGCGCCGCACATCGCACCAAAAATGCATTCGACGCCGGGCTAGTGATAGGTCGTTACCCGGCGCCGATTGCCCATGCTTATGCCGCATTAAGCGAAGGCGCGTCAGCTCTCGAACGATTATTCGCGCTCAAGGATATATTCGAAGTCACGCTCAAGTACTGCGCCATGGTGGCAGTGCAGGATTATCTTCGCCTCGGGTTTCAAGCCACACCCGTTGACTCTGCGCTGACTCAATTTCTCGCCCGCCCCCAACTCGGGAATTGGAACCACATCCTGCGCGAGATTGCTCGATGCAGTCAAAGCAATCGAGATCAACTTTTTGTCCCGGAGTTGGCGGACTTTTATTTCGAGCTGTGGGGTGCGCCGCGTCGCCGCGGCCACGAGTTGGTTGATGAACTGCTCAAGTTTCGCAATCGAGTGATAGCCCATGGCGCCCGACCGCGGGCCCGCGAGGCTGAACAGATTTGTGTTTCGATTCAACCAGTTATTGAAGACTTTCTCGCCGACCTGCTGTTTCTGCACGAATATCCGTTGGTTTCAGTCGGCGCGGATGGCCACAACTTGATTCACATGGGAACCGGTGCACCTGTCTCAGGTGACTCGCAGGATGGGCACGGCCTGGCGACAAACGAGCTTTTCCTGCAATCAGACCAATCTTCCTTACCGATGTTTCCCTTCATGATCTATCAAAGATGTGGCTGGGGAACTTCACCGGATCTCTGCGGGCAGCAGAAGATCTTCTTTTTTAATGGTGGAGATCGTCGTCCGGAGTATCTCGATTACCTGATGGGCCATGTCAACCAACTTTCCGAAGTTGGTGGAGCCATCCAAAAGATCATTAGCACCAGCCGGCAGAGATTGAGTTTGGATCTGCCTGAGGCGGCGGTCGGAGTTTCTCTCGACCTGATCCACGAAGCCGTTCATGGTTTTGTCGGACGCACCACCGAAGAAGAGAAGGTGCTCAATTACTTTCAGGAGCATGATAGCGGCCATGTAATTATTGAAGGTGATCCTGGCATCGGCAAAAGCGCGCTGCTATCTCAAATTGTTTTGGATCTGACGCGTGATCATGAAGCCCAGGCCCGCTCCGAATCGATCGCGACTCAATGCAGTGATTTGAAGCAATCTGGATTGGCCGTGGCGTCGCATGTTTGCACGCGAAGAATTCCTGAAAGCACTTCAGTGCCGCAAATCCTATCGTCGTTGGCGGGACAGCTGGTAAAACAATATGGCCCTCCAGCCACGGCGCCACAGGAGCGTTCGTTGCGCGCGCTACTGGACACCGCTCGCATCGCAAAGTCCCACTTTCACGGCAAAGCCGTCTTGATCATCGATGGCGTCGACGAAATCCTGTCCGGTCGTTTGCCACAGGAACAGAAGGAGATTTTGAACTCGCTTCCAGTTGGCGGCTTGCTTCCGCCCGGCGTGTTCACTCTGATTTCCACGCGACGCGGATTTCTGGATTCCGACCCGGGTAACTCCATGCATTTGGATCTCGGCGGCCTTACGACTGATGACATCCGCCAAATGCTTGGAGAAGTAGCCAGCCGCTACTCAATTCAAGAGCAGCATGTCCAGGCCGTCCAGCAAGTCTCGCAGAATAACGCGCTGTACGTGCGGATGCTCGTTAACGATTTGAAGTTGGGCAAGCTGGCCCTGGATGAAATCGATCGCTTGCCTCAGGGTCTCGAGGGCTACTTCGAAGACTTCATCAAGAGACTTTCAGTGGATTCGTCGTGGCCGGCTCTGCGAGATTGCTTGCTGCTGCTGGCTGTAGCTCGCGGCCACCTGTCGGTGAATCAGGTTTGTGCCATCACCGATCTTACGTGGGCCGAAGTTGAAGAAGCGCTCGAAGATAAGTTGCAGCAGGTGCTGATACCGGTCTCGGCTGAAGTTCGAGACTATCAACTCTTTCATGAAAAGTTTCGCGAGTTCCTGTTGGCCTTGTTTTCTGAAAAGGCTTCCGCCGACGTTTACGCCAGGCTCAATAAACATTTCCTTCGTGGAGCTCCAATGGAGCTGCGCAGCCAGGGCGAGGTCGCCGCGCCAGGCCATCTGGCGAAGATACGAGAACAGTTGCTGAATTACTGCCGGCGCTGGCAGGAGCTGGACGACCCGTATCCATTGCGCCAGTTGCCGCGTCACTTGTTTGAAGCAGGCGCGCTCTCAGAACTCGAGCAGCTACTTACGACGACCGGTTTCGCTCAGGTGAAGGTTGATCGACTTGGAGACGCTTCGGCAGTCGCGGAGGACATTCGATATTTGACGCTTGCCTTGTTCGAGCACAATCGCGATCACGATATTGTTGAGCTCGCCATTACTGAACACGGCTACCAGCGTGATGGTGTCGGCTCGGCTCTTCGCGTTGCTGGTCCAGAAAACCGCGCCAGAGTTGAGGCGATCGCGCGACTACTGCTGCAAAGAAGTAATCCCAGTAAGTCGAACGGGGCAGAGATTTGGTCGAGATTACGCACCCGCTTGCCGGGAGATCATTTACCGCCCGTGTCGATCGTCAATTGCCGTCGAGTAGCAATTGAAGTTGCTTACCGTTTGCAACTGACGGAATTGCTGGTGCTGGCTTCGCAGGATAATTCAGCAGTGGTTCGAGGCCTTCTCGTTCCCTATCTCTATCGACTGTGGAACAAGAATCGAGACGAAGGCTGGCGTCTGTTGGATCAGCTTAGCGCTAAGACGATTCGTTTCCCTGGCTTGCCAAACGTGCGTGCCATCGAAGCTTATGGCGGACTTTGCATGGCAGTGCGAATCTATCACGGGCACGAAGCTGAACTCGTCGCCAAACTCCAGACTCACTGGAATCTGATGGTTCGCCGACTTTTGCATTTCGGTGAAGGGCGCTCGCGGGCACTTCTTGTCAGACTGGCTTTGCGCGTGGCGATTTTCACGCTGACGCGCATGCTTAAGCTCACCATGGCGGCGCAGCCTGATTTTCAACCGATCAATCTGAAAGAGATGGCAGAGTCGGCGAAAAGCCCCGAGTCCGAGCGGAAACTCAGTCTCAAGGTGCTGGAACATCTCGAGCGACCCGAGCTTGGGTTTGCTGAAGCTATCGAAGTGGTCATGGATCGTGACCTTCGCTTTGGCATTTACCTGATGCTGGTAATTGAGCGCACGCTGATCTTTCACGGTGTCCAAAAACCAGGACCCATGTTCGAGGCTTTGTTCCGCGTTCATCGTGAAGGCTGTGAGTGGTTCCGATCGTCAGCCTTGTACATCGCGTATCACACTTTGCATGCACAGTCAGAAGTGGAAGACGGCTGGCTGGAGATCTATGAGCGCATGACTCGCGAGTCGATTAGCGCGCGACGCGGCACATTTAAGACGGCGATCGGAACTTACGACTTACTGCCACATATCGCTGCTTGCGAAATAATTTTCGAAAAGTTTCGGCCACAGGGCAGCGCGCGTTTTATCCCGGACTTTTATGCTGAAGCGAAAAGGCTTGGTGACATGGATTACGCGCGACGCGTAATTGACGCCAGTAGTCTGCTCTCGTTCGGGTACAGAAAACATGAGTTGGCGCTGGACTCACTACGGCCCATGCTTTCCGATCAAAACCCGCAATTGCGCGATGCGCTGGTGAGGTCGTTGGCGGGAATTCGCTTCCACGCCGAGGAAGCCGTAGACCGCTTTCTCCAGAATCAGCAGGCTGGGGATCTGATCGAAGCCGTTGCCAGCCGGACCCTGGCCGTGCGCTCGAATGACATCATGGTGTGGATAGATCCTTACATCATCGAAGCCTTAACTACTTCGGACTGGTTTCGAGCGGAAATAGTTGGCGCTTTCAGACGCGCGGCGCACGCTCGCAATTTGGCAGATTTGCTTCAGCAGATTCTCAAGTGGGTAATTAATTTGAGCAGCGGCGAAAAACTGTTACCGCTCGATTGACGAGTCGCGAAAGAGATGTCCAATTCAACCTTAGTCTCGTTCGCAAAGCGGAATAGCCTCGCGTCGAGTGTAATCAATTCGATTGGCAGGTCGCGAGCACAGAATGTGTTGGCACGATTTCTTCCCTGGCTGCCTGAACGTGCCAGGATACTGGATATCGGGGCGGGCACGGCTCACGTTACGGAAGCGATTCGCGCTGCCGGCCATCTTCCGGTTGCATTCGATCTCACCGATCTCAGGTTTGTTCCTGAGCCACTCATTTTGGGAAATGGAACGCGGTTGCCTTTTGCCTCAAATACTTTCGATGTCTCGTTGTTGTCCACTGTGCTCCATCACGCGCCGAAGGACTCGCATGCAGCGATGCTGACTGAGGCAGTTCGGGTTCTGCATGCCGGCGGACGTTTGTTAATCCTCGAAGATATCTACGCAAACAAGATCGAGCTGATCTCGAACTGGGTGGTGGATGCGATCAGTAATGGTCAAATCTTTGGCGAGCCGCACTCCAATAGAACATTAAAGGAGTGGACTGAGTTGATTGAGTCGCTGGGATTGAAGTTGGCTCATAAGGAACAATTCTTCGCGTGGTTCGGCTTCATTCGAATTCGCCAGGCCCTGCTCGTGATTGAATGATGGGGAGACGCGGAGATGGTGTGGACCAAACTTAAGCTCTCAAGCGGCAGGGAACGATTCAAGTTATTAGTCTCAAGGTCGGGAAGGGCAGTTTACTCCCGCTGAGTTGCATTACCTCTCAAGCGAGATCAATTCAGCACCTCACAAAACAAATCGAATGCTGATGAAACTCACGCGGGAGTAAACTGCCCTTCCTGACCCTGAGACTGGGAGCGTTGAGAGACCCACTGGGCATTGTCAGATCAAATGGCCCGACAATCTCTTGCTGGTCTCCCCATCTCCCAGTCTCCCCCTCACCCAGTCTCCCCCTCACCCTGTCCTTGCCCTGTGATATCGTGTAGCGCATGACTTCTGAGTCGAAGACCGCCATCTTTGCGGCCATTATTGGTAACCTCGCGATCGCTGCCACGAAGTTAGTTGCCGCATATTTCACCGGCAGCTCTGCAATGCTCTCGGAAGGTATCCATTCAATCGTCGATACCGGCAACGGTGGACTTTTGTTATTGGGTTTACGGCAGAGCAAAAAGCCGCCTGACGACAATCATCCGTTCGGCCACGGTAAGGAGCTTTACTTCTGGTCTCTCATTGTCGCGATAATGATTTTCGCGCTCGGTGGCGGAATGTCGGTTTATGAAGGCGTGACTCACCTCAGGCATCCACACATGTCTGACCCAACCTGGAACTACGTCGTGCTTGGCTTTGCGATTCTGTTTGAAAGCATCTCATTCTTCTTCGCGTTCAAGGCGTTCCGGAAAGAACTAGGCGCGGAAGGCGTGCTGCAATCAATTCGGAACAGCAAGGATCCGACTACGTTCACAGTGCTGTTCGAAGACACGGCCGCTCTGCTGGGGCTGCTGGTTGCGCTTGTAGGTATCTTCCTCGGTCATGTGCTTGAGAATCCTTATTTGGACGGTACTGCCTCGATTGTAATCGGCCTGATCCTGGGTGGCGTGGCTGCGTTTCTCGCTTACGAAACCAAGGGACTATTGATTGGAGAAGGAGTCAGTCGCGAGACGCTCACGAGCGTGCGGGCGATGGTGCGGCACGACGATGCCGTCGACGAAGTGAAGAAGTCGCTGACGATGCACTTCGGACCCACCGATGCTTTGTTAGCTTTGGAGGTCCGCTTCAAACGCCATTTGAAGTCGACCCAAATTGCTGAGGCGATAAACCGGCTCGAAGCAGAAATCCGAGCCAAACACCCCGAGATCAAACACATCTTCATCGAGGCGAAGTCTCTGCGGGAAGCTGACTCGAAAACTAAATGATTGTCAGTTCACAAATCGTCTCAGTTGGACGCTGATCGCAAAGCCAATCGCGATGAACGTGGCGATAAGAGACGCGAGGCCGGCGCTCATGAGAGGCAACGGCACACCAATCACCGGCAGAATTCCTACCGCCATGCCGATGTTCATGAAGATCTGAAAAGTAAGGCCGCCAACCACCGCCATGATCACGAGCATGCCCATGCGATCAGAAGCGCGCCGGGCGCCGCTGATGAGCCGCGAGATTAGTAGCAAATAAGCAGCGAGAACCAGGATGCAGCCCGTGAAGCCGGCATTCTCAGCCGTAACTGCAAAGATGAAATCTGTGTGCGGCTCGGGCAAGTATTTCAAACTGCTTTGTGACTGATCCTTTGACCGTCCCGCGCCAAATATGCCGCCCTCACCGACGGTGAGAATCGATTGCCAGGTGTGATAACCGACTTTGCGCTTGTCGGCATTTTCGGGATCGAGAATGACATTGATTCGTTCCTGCTGGTAGCCCTTAACAAAATGCGTCTTCACTCCCACCCAATATGCAGCGGGGATAGCGACTACGCTCAAGACTAAGGCCGCCACCACCAAACGCATCCGCACTGCTGAAAGAAAAAGCACGACGAATAATATCGGAAAGTAAGTGATAACTGATCCGACATCCGGCTCCAACAAGATCAAACCGATGGGAAGTCCAAGAATGAGTCCGCCCAGCGCAGCTTCCTTCCAGGAGAGAACTGTACCGCGATTCTTCCCAAAGAAATACGCCAGCATCATCGCTGTCGTAACTTTGACAAACTCAGATGGCTGAAACTGGCCCAGACCGGGGACGCGAATCCAGCCACGGTTGCCGTTTATCTTCAACCCGATTCCGGGTATCAGCACGATGATCAGCAGGACGATGCCGAAGATATAGAAAGCAGGCGCGATGTTCAGCACCTTGCGATAGTCGGTGAAGGCAACTACCAACATCGCCACCAGCGCTACGCCGAGACCAATCAACTGCTTGATCCAATATCCCTGCGTCGGCTGCGCATTGCGGATTTGATAAGTGCCAAACCCCACGATGCCGATCGCCAAAATGGCGAGTAGCCAGTCAAAGTCCCGAAGATTCCGTCGTTCTATTGCACCTACCATATTCACGTCCGACGCTTTGTATAACAGGCTGTCGGCCTGTTGCCGCGCGTCGACAGGCTGGCAGCCTGTCGTACAAACACCTCATTGAGTCGCAGCTATCTGCGCGGGTTTCTTGTCGGGAGGCTTGGTTTCAGACGGTTTCGCCGCCGGTTTAGTCCTGGCAATTTGCGCTCCCGGTGGATCCTGATTGCGAGACTTCTTGTAGTACACGTCATAGACTGCCCGCACTGCGGGAGCTCCGAACCGCGAACCCAGACCGGCGTTCTCAATCAAAGCGACTACCGAAATCTCCGGCTTAAATGCTGGAGCGTAGGACACGAACCAGGAATGGTCTTTATTAACGCCAACGTCTTTGCCCAGGCTGACCACCTGCGCCGTTCCCGTTTTACCGGCGATGTCGAATCCAGCCATGCGAATTCCGGCGCCAGTACCACCTTCATTGACTACTGACCACATTGCTTTGATCACAGTTTCGCTCTGATCTTCAGGAAGGCCGAGGTCTTTGGGCTGGCGGTGTTCGAAAGTTTTTGCCGGGCGTTCCGGCCTGTAGTCCAGACCATTTGGGTCACCGACTGCAGCAGTTACTTTTAGCTCCTTCATCAAATGAGGCACATATAGTTTTCCATGCATCGCGATTGCTGAATGAGCCCGAATCAACGCGATAGGCGTCAAAACATCCTGCCCCTGGCCGAATGATGAGTAAACGGTGTCTATGTCTTTCCACTCGGGATCGCTGGGATAGAACTTCGCTTTCTGCTCGCGCGAAGGCGTCAAGCTGACGAGCTCATGCGGCAAGTCAATGCCGGTTCGTCGGTTGAGCTCGAATTCATTAACCATCTCCTGGATACCTTCAAGCTTCATCTTCAGTCCGAGACGATAGAAATATCCGTCGCAGGATTTCATGATGGCGATATGAACGTCGGGAGAGCCGTGATTACCGCCCATGCACCGCGTGAACTTATTGCCGATGGTTATCCCGCCGCCGCAAACAAGATTTGAATGATCAATCGTGATGTAGCCATGCTTCAGGCCGGAGGTAGCCATCAGCGGCTTCCAGGTTGAGCCCGGTGGAAAGCGCCCCTGAATGGCTCGATTCAGAAGGGGCTTCTTCGGATCGTTCAGGAGTTCGGCGTACTCTGCTCGCCCTGCCTTGCTGACAATTCGCTGCGAGAATAGATTGGGATCGAAGGTAGGCATGGATGCCATTGCCAGGACCTCGCCGTTGTTTGGATCCATGGCAATGATTACGCCGCGACCTTGCGGAGATTTGCGCAACTGATCCTCGGCGGCCATCTGCAAATCGAGGTCGATGGTGATAACCATGTCCTGACCAGACTGCGGCTCAACGCGATCGACTTCGCTTTGAATATGTCCACGACTATCAACGATGACTTTGCGGTAGCCGTCCTTGCCTCGTAAATAATCGTCGTAGACTTTCTCAATCCCTTCCTGGCCGATGATGTCGCCCGGCTTGAGACCTTTTTCTTTGTAGAGGGCCTGGTTCAACTGCTCGGGACTGATTTCGCCGACGTAGCCAAGCACGTGCGCGAGCGTACCGTTAGCGGGATAGCGACGCTGGGGCTGCTGCTCGACACGCAGTTCCGGATACTCGAGCTTGTGGGCTTCGACCCAGGCGATGTCTCCGGGCGTTGCTTCCTCTTTTACACGGATTGATTCGAATGCCGGTTGTAGTCGGACTTCCTCAAAGCGCTCGCGCAGAAGATCGGCTTCGATTCCCAGTCCTTCTGACAGCGGTTGCACCAGTAGAGTTAAATCTCCCTTGAAGTCCTGGCGAGAGAGGATGACTTCGTAGATAGGTCGCGAGTCGACGAGCATTTTGCCATTACGATCAAAAATCACTCCGCGCGGCGCGGCTATTGGCAGGAGGCGAATCCTCTGGTTCTCGGCTATCTCGGAGTAGTACTTGCCGCGTACAACCTGAAGCACGTAGAGGCGCACGGCTAGCACGCTGAGCAAGAGAATTACCAGAACATTCAGGATGCTTAGCCGGGCTCGAAGATTTTGTGCGGTATCCTCAAACTTCATTACGTACCGTTAGTTGATCTTGACTCAATGATAGTTGTTTCAGTTTTGTTCTTAGTCCCTGGTTCTTAGTTCGTTGTGCTTGAAGGGTTATGCGATTTGACCTCCGCAAACAACAGCTACGAGGTTAGACAACCCGTAACTACAAAACAAAGTACAAAGAACTAAGAACGCCTCTTTCCGAGGCCTGACGTTCTCCTCGCAACCTTTCTCCGGTCGGCGAACAAACGTCGCTGGCGGGCCTTGTCGCTGAGGAGATTATCCAACATTAATAGCACGAGCGTACCAATAATTGTGGTGCCAATTACTCGATAAGCGATGGTCTGGACGAAGGGAGCTTGCAGCGCCTGGCCGAGAAGTTTGTGCAGTCCGACATAAATAGTGCCATCCAAAGCTGCGGCAGCTGCCAGGATCGGAATGCGCAAAAGCGGATTCTCGAGGTTTACCCTCGTCGCTGCAAAGAAAATCAAGTAAGCGGTCAGCGTCTTGGAAAATCCGCCACTGCCAAGCACCGCGCCGCTCGCAGCATCTACCACCAGCCCTGCCAAGGTCCCGGTTAAGAGCGCCTGCCATGCCTCTCGCTGCAGCGCGACGTAAACAACTATGACAAGCGGCAAATCTATGTAGCCAAGAGGATCCCAAACCTTGCGCAGCGAGAGCTGGAGCAGAATGGCCAGAGCAAGTGATGCCGCGATTCTTAGCTGTGGCATATGAAGCGAAAACGGGGAACCGTAAACCGTAAACTGAAAACCGTAAACCGGGAACCGGGAACCGTAAACCGGGAACCGGGAACCGAAAACCGAGAACAGCAAGCCGTGAACCGAGAACCGTCAATCGTGAAGGGGAAACACGAAACCGAAAAAGCGCGATTGAACTTTGATCTCAAACTGAAAATTGAAATCTTCACTGTTTTCGGTTCACGATTCCCGGTTTCCGGCTTTCCCTTAATTGTTTCCGGTTTCCGGTTTACAGGGCTCGGTTTACCGCTTTTTAGTCTTGTCGAGATTTGGAAGCGACTGGTCAGGGGCTGGCCGCTGTGGCGGATGATATCGCAATACTGCAACGTGCTCTAACTGATCCAGGCGAGCACTGGGACGAATGTAAATCGTATGCGGTTGAGTTGCGGTCCCGTGCCTTACCTCAATGACTTCACCAACACTCAAGCCGGCTGGATAGATGCCATCCTGGCCGGTGGTGAGAACGTGATCTCCAACCTCAACCTTCTCGAGGCCCGACACAAACTTCATCTCAATCACACCGCGTTGTCCCATACCACGCACGGGACCAAGCGCATTTGATTCTCCGAGTTGACCGACAACGGCGCCGGCGGCAGCTTGTTCGTCGGTAAGCAGCATCACCTGGGCTGTCCAGGGACTTAACGCAACGATTCTGCCGACCACGCCTCCACCGGCAACGACGGGCATGTTGAGCTCGATCCCGGAGGCACTACCTGCGCCGATGGTAATGGTGTTGAACCAAACCGACGGGTCGCGCGCAATTACGCGAGTCACGACGGGGTCGTACGGAGAGTTTTGCTTGAGATTCAGCAAGGCCTCGAGGCGATCCTTTTCACTGGCGGCCTCGCGCGCTTTGCTAAGTTCAAGCTGGAGCTCGCTCACGCGTTCCTTGAGACGATCGTTCTCGGCGGCAGTTGTGCGGAAATTGAGGATTTTGCGGACGAGTCCGGTGCTGGCGCCACCTGCCGATGAAGTAGCGCGTTCGAATGGAGAGGCGATGGCCTGAACCCAAACGCGAATCGTCCTCTGCTTGCTGGTATTGTCCCGAGCGTCAACGGCCATGAAGGCGAAGTTGATCACGAGCAGCATTAGCAGCCACATCGGCGCTTTCTGTCGAATTTCCTTTTGTGTGCGCGTCGCCGCCATAAAACCGTGAACCGTGAATCGAAAACCGTAAACCGTAAACCGTGAGAGTGTTACTCGAAAGCTAAAGCCAACAACAACCGTGCAACTACGGTTTCCGGTTTACGGTTCTCGGTTTCCGAGTATTTACATCCCGCTGGTCATCGTGTTGTCCCACTTCACGCGCTTGAGGAGATCAAAGTCGGACAGCATCTTTCCCGTACCCAACACGACTGAAGCGAGCGGATCGTCCGCCAGCGAAACCGGCAGCCCGGTTTCAATCGTCAATCGTTTGTCCAAATTCTTCAACAAAGCTCCGCCGCCTGTCAGCACGATACCGCGCTCGACGATGTCAGCGGAAAGTTCCGGCGGCGTTCGCTCGAGCGCCACTCGCACTGCATTGATAATCGTTGAAATCGAATCCGCGAGCGCCTCACGAATCTCATCGTCTGAAATGGTAATCGTCTTCGGTATGCCCTCGATGAGGTTGCGACCACGAACTTCGTACGAGAGCGGCTCTTCAAGAGGAAAGGCTGAGCCCAACTCGATCTTGATCGCTTCAGCAGTCCTTTCACCAATCAGCAGGTTGTACTTGCGTTTAATGAACTGAATGATGGCTTCGTCCATCTCGTTGCCGGCAACACGGACCGAGCGCGAGTAAACGATACCGCTCAAACTGATTACGGCAATGTCAGTCGTGCCGCCGCCAATGTCCACGACCATATTCCCATGCGGTTCAGTGATGGGCAGGCCGGCTCCAATCGCGGCAGCCATCGCTTCCTCAACGAGGTAGACTTCCGAAGCCTTAGCCCGGTATGCCGAATCTTCCACAGCGCGTCGTTCAACCTGAGTAATTTCGGAAGGAATACCGATTACGACGCGGGGACTGACCCAGGTCTTTCCATTGTGAGCCTTGCGAATAAAGTGCTGAAGCATCTTCTCGGTCACTTCGAAGTTAGCGATTACGCCATCCTTCATCGGTCGAATAGCGACAATGTTGCCCGGCGTGCGGCCTAACATATCTTTGGCTTCACGACCGACTGCTTCGACCTGATTAGTGACTTTGTTGATGGCTACGATTGAAGGTTCCGAGACGACTATGCCTCGTCCCTTCGCATAAACCAGTGTATTAGCCGTTCCGAGGTCAATTGCCAGGTCGCTGGAAAACAGACTGAAAATAGATTTAAATGCCATCTAGCTCACATATCCCGTCGTTTGTAGAATGAAATTTCGAACGAAGGTGGGCGGTTATTCAGCGTTCGCAACCCCAAACAGGCAACCACACCGACCAGCAACAGCTCACCGGCAAAAGCTAAACTCAATAAGATACACGAACGATGGTCCGTGCGCTATCAGGAAATAAGGTTCTCAGCCTTGATTTCAGCAATAGTTAAGTCGTCGGGAAGGTTGTTCTCGTCGCGCATGCTTTGCACGAGCCCGGTCGCGAAGCGAACACAGTTCTTTTGCGCGGCCTTGGCTTCGTACATGGCGCTGTCGGCGCAGGCAATAAGTTGCTGCGGCGATGAAGCATGCTCGGGAAAGGCGGCAACTCCAAAGCTGGCTGTTAACTTCAGCTTCAATCGTCGGCCGCCGTTGAATTCATGATGGGAGATTTTCTCGCGAATACGCTCGGCAACGGCCCCAGCCAACTCGGTGGCAGTATCGGGTAACACAATCACAAACTCATCGCCGCCGTATCGAGCCACAGCATCCGTGTCGCGTATGGAAGACAGTATGACTCCAGCCATTTCCATCAACACATGCGAACCCACCAGATGCCCGTGAATGTCGTTAATTCTCTTGAAGTCGTCGAGATCAAGGAAGAGAGCAGCGACGCTCGAGCCATACCGGCGAGCTCGCCGAATCTCATTCAGCAGAAACTGTCTTAGGTACCGCGCATTGTGCAGCTTGGTGAGGTCATCGGTTTGGGACAGTCGCTCCGCTTCTGCGATCCGCACCGAGTTCGCAAGAGCTGAGGCTAGCGGACGTGCCAGCGCATCGAGCAGATTCACTTCGCGCTTCTTGAAAGTACTGGCGTATTTTCCTGTGCGTCTGCCTTCGAGAACTCCCAGTATCCTTTCGCCGCAAATCAACGGCACCGCAACGACGTAATCGTTCTGCTCTTTTTTCTTTATCGTCCCCATACCTGCGGCTGCTCGTACGGTCGATTTCGATTCGGAACCTGGGGCGAGGCCGCCTTCATTTAACAAGAATCGTCGCCAATCCTGATCGAATGGGTCTGTCTTATCTCCGTACTTATGAGTAGCGATCGACTCGAGCACGGTGGCGACTGAAGTCTTTGAATCAGAAAGCAGGAAGATGGTCCAACGATCGGCTGGTACCAGGCTCTCCATTCCAGAAACTGCGGTCTGCGCAGCACTAGTTTGATCGCCTATGAAGTGTAACGCAGAGATCAAATCGAAAGCTGCGCGTAACAACTTCGCATTGAGCTTTTCAGGTAACGACGCAGAACCTCCAAATGCGCCCTGAGCTTTCTCGGGAAGCTTCAGCTCAGCAGTTACTCCGGGACCTTCCACTTCGTGCAGCAACGCCGGAAGTTGCGCGGCCTTGTCAGCTATAGCGCGAAAGCCCAGCCGCTTCAGCGAAGCTCCATCGAGGTTTCGCAGATTCAGACTCAGATATCCATTAGTCTGGCGACGACAGGCGACCAACGGTGCTCCGGGCCAGAATGTCTTCGCGTGAGCTACCGCAGCGCGCAGCTCAACTATGTCAGCGCCAGGCACGACTTCATAAAGCACCGCGAGCGGCGGCGGTCCCTGAAGCTCGTCCGTGCGCTTGCCCAGACGCGTTAGCTCAGCCTCAATCTCAACGTCGCGCAGACCTTCGATCAATGTCTTGACGCCTGCGCTTCGCAGTGCCTCAATAAGCTCGAAAGCCGGCGCTTCGTGAGCGTCGGTCAGCAATATCACGTATTTCGACATATCGAGCAAAAGGTCTTGGGGCTTAGGCCGTTGGCCTTGAACCGAGTTGTGGATGTTGACAGATATTCATCAAAGGCATTTTTCGTTTTCTCCAATAGACAAAGACCAAAGATCATTAGCCGTGGATACCGTGTTTTACCCGCCCCTGGCGCGGCCCCGCAGGCTCACCTTGTATTGACTACTGTTGCCTTGTGAATCGTCTGCTTGAAGAGTAACTTCCTGCGTTCCCGCACTCACAGTGATTTGGAGTTGAAAAGCTTTTTCGGCTGGGACCATTGCTTCTCGGTCGTTGACGCGCACCGTGACTCCAGGTTCAGCTTTGCCGCGCACCAGATAGATATTGCCGCCCAAAAGCTCTGCGGACAGACTTGAGACCGGAACCGAACCAGTGCCTTTCGGAGCGACTACGAATTTCTGAGCTTCGCTCCAATCGCTGCTTTGTCCTGATTGGTCGGTGGCTCGGACTCGCCAAAAGTACGTGCCCGGACGGAGATCACTGGCAGAGAACTCATTCGCAACCAGCTGATCGCGCTCGACCACCTTGCCATTCGCAACGAAGAAAGGGGACGTTGCAACTTCAACGCGGTAGTAAGCAGGGCTGCCGGATTGGGGTCGCTGCCATTTTAGGGAAACGTTTGCTGACCCGCTGTTGCCTACCATTACTTTCTGCAAGTCGTGCGGCTCAGCCGGATTGGGCACGTCTAATAATTTCTGCGGACGCGAGAGTGTTCCAGCGGGGCTCACCTTCGCATATTGTCCTCCCGCCAACGCAGTCTGTTGACCCGTGCTGTCAGTGGTCTGGATAGCTCCAGTGTTGACACGGATTTCTTCCGTGCCTTCAGGATTGACGCCGAAGCTTGCGTTCGTCTGGCCGCTGACTTTGTTTTTGGTCTTGGGCGTTTCGACTACGTTGTTAGTTCCCACGGGCTGCTGCTCGGTGCGAACGTACATCTGACCGCTGTCTACAACCACGTGCACATTGGTCTTCTTCCCGTCGTCGGTGCTGGCGTTGTCGCGCACGATGATCGTGCTATCGGGACGAACGACCAGGGTTGAGCCGTCAGCCATTCCGAGCCGAGCTCGACCACTGGCGCCGGTTTGGACTGTGTCGCCGGGAAAAAGTTCGGTGTTGCTGCCGGCACGAATTGTCTCGCGAGTAGCGGCTCGAATGATTCGCACATCACCTTCAAAAGAGATGAAGCGGGCTCCGGCACTGGCTTTGAGATTCGTACCGATGTCTTTTAGTGGATTGCCGTATTTCCAAACGTACAAAGCTCCGCCTGCCGCTAATCCACACATCACCAGGATCGCGACGAGGAGGTAGATCACCCGTTTTTGGATAATCCACCACTCCAATTCAAAGCGGCTGACTTTATGCGTCATTTCTTAGAACGAGCAGGGCTGAGTAAACCTCAAGGTTGGACGGTTGCGACCGTGATAGCGACGATTAGGGGTCTCGCCAGGAGGAGACAGGACGGGCATTCGTAGCTGCGAGCCTCACGGTGGGAAGATCCAATCAAAAGCTAACACCTAACGTTTTGCTCGCGTCGGGGCAGCAGAAAGCGCTTTTCTGCCCCTTGGAAAATAACATACAGGGCTAACGCTGTTCAAGCAAGTTAATCACGGCGATTGTGGATTGCTGTGCCGATTGCTGAATGCTGAATGCGGAATGCTGATTGGTCGCTGAGGTTTGGCCTGAGATTACCGTTTAGATCTGACCCAACTTGGTGATATTGCTGAGACTTTTCGCAAAGGAGGGCTTCAGCAATCAGCATTCAGCAATCACCAATCGGCTAATCGGCATTCACCAATCTGCTCGGCTGGCTTCAAATCAGCAATCAGCATTCAGCAATCACCAATCGCATGGCCTAGTCTTCGACTTCGATGGCGCGGTTTCCGCGCAGAATGAAATACTTGCGGGCGTGAGGCGCGTCGGTGGTGTCGAACCAGTATTCGTACTTTTGCCCCTTAACCAATGGTTCTGGAACCAATCCGTTGCTTGGTTGCGTCTGCTTGTAGCCCTGGGGGACTACACCATACAAAACTTCTCCCAGCTCCTCGATCTTTCTGCCACACTCGTACCCATCGATGGGCACGATCTCCCAAAGTGTTTTCGGTTCAACTCCATTTTCGACGTCGGGCGCCGCATCAGGCACGGCGAAGACCGCCACGTGACACAGCGTCCCAGTTCCCGAGAGATTGAAGTTTGGTGGGTTGCCACCTTCAAGTCGGACCTTGGTGGCTACCACGACCACTTTCGGCCAGATAACCGAGGCGATAATTGAAGCCGCCAGCACGCACAAAACGACGATTAGTGAAATCCAGATGGGAATCTCGATGTGTCCGATTACGATCAGCATCTTCACGCCGATGAACGTGAGCACGGTTGCGAGTCCCATGCGGAGGTAATGGAATTTGTCGAGGACTCCGGATATCAAGAAATACATCGAACGCAAACCGAGGATCGCAAACACATTTGACGTGTAAACAATGAAAGCATTCGTCGTAACTGCGAAAATCGCCGGTATAGAATCGACTGCGAATACGATGTCTGTGACCTCGACGATTATCAAAACCAGCAGCAGCAGGGTGCCAACTCGCTTCCCATTTATCTGGGTGAAGAACTTGTCCTCATCGTAACTGCGCGAGATGCGCACATAGCGCGTCACCAACCTCACGATGGGATTCTGCTCGGGCTGAATCTCCTTGTCTTCCTCGCGAAACATACTGAGCCCGGTGTAGACCAGGAACGCGCCGAAGATGTACAGAATTCCATGGAAGTGCTTGATCAGGGTCGCTCCCAGGAAAATCATCGTCAGTCGAAATACCAGAGCGCCCAGCAGTCCCCAGAACAAAACCCGGTGCTGATACCGCGCGGGAACCTTGAAGTAAGAAAAGATGAGGATGAAAACGAACAGGTTATCAACCGAGAGAGAGAGCTCGATCAGGTATCCCGTGACAAACTCAAGGCCACGTTGGTGGCCCTGGGTCATAAAGACTATTCCCGCAAAAACTGCTGCGAGCGTTACCCAGATCCCGCTCCAAATAGCGGCTTCGCGATATTGAATGGTGTGGGATTTCCGGTTGAAGAGTCCGAGATCCAGACTCAGCATGAAAAGAATCAGCGCCGAAAAGCCAATACCCAACCATGTTGAGCTGGTAGAGACGTCCATTTGAGGCATCTAAAATAACATTGCGATTCTAAGGCGGCAAATTGCCACAAATGGTTCTTGGTTCTTTGTCCTTTGTACTTGGTGCGACCTTCCACCTGAATCGCGTAATGTTCCCCGGAAGAGCAAAGGACAAAGAACAAAGAACAGCGTGCGCAATCTCCGGAGGGTGTCTGTGCGGTTGCGGCGCATTTCGGGGTAACTTACAATCTCGCATTTCTGAGGAACACAAAACAATGCTCAAACAACTACGCAATCTAAAACACACACGTAACTTCGTAATTATCGGCTTCATCGTCTTTATGGCCGCCAGCCTGGTGTTCTTCTACAAGCCTGGCGGTTCCGGTAGTTCCGTCGAGCCTACTCGCAACATGGACGTAGTCGCCCGAGTTAATGGCGATGAAATCACAGTCGCAGACCTTGCCCAGCTTAAAGAAAACTACCGGCAGATGTTTGGCGATCAAATGTTGGCCCAGCCCGGCTCTAATCAACGCTTCCTCGATGGCTTGATTCGCGATCGCGTAGTTTCGCAGGAAGCCGTTCGTCTGAGCCTTGCCGCTTCGAAAGAAGAGCTTCAAAACCGGTTGCTGAAGCAGTTTACGGATCCAGCCGGCAAATTCATGTTTACTGACAGTTCGGGGAAGGTTGATCTCAAGAAGTACCAGGATGCCGTCAACAATCGCTACGGTGGTATCGAAAGGTTTGAGAAGAGTGTCCGCGACTCGATCGAACAGGAAAAGCTGCGCGCCTTTGTGACGGCCAGCGTGACGGTTTCTCCTGAAGAGGTCCAGGACGAGTACAAGCACAAGTTCACGGAATTCGACCTTAGCTATGTAGCCGTTAACATCGACAAGCTTGCAGAGAAAATGCAGGTTTCCGATCAGGACCTGCGCGCCTACTTCGATCAACACAAAGATTCTTACAAGATCAACGAGCCTCAGAAAAAAATCCGCTATGTCTTCATCAACCAGGACAAGGCCGGAGAAAAACTTCAAATACCAGACAAGGATCTGCAGCAGGAGTACGAGAATCTTGATGCTGAGCACAAACAGGCCGGCGTGAAGGTCCAGCAAATACTTTTGAAAGTCGCTCGCAAGGATCTCGATTCTCAAGTCGAACAGAAAACAAATGATCTGATCACAAAACTCCGGGCAAACGGCCAGGTGACTGAACAATCATTTGCTGAGATAGCTAAAGGAAATTCAGAAGATCCAGCCACGGCGAAGAACGGAGGAGCTCTAGGGCGGTTAATTAAGAGAAATCCAAACAAGGCCGACGGTCTTTACGATCGAGTTCTGGACATGCAGCCGGGAGATGTTACCGACGTGCCAATTCGATATGCCGGGAACTTCTACATTCTCCGGCGCGGCGACAGCGTTCCGAAAACTTTTGAGGAAGCAAAGCCCGAGTTGCTGGTTTCACTTCGCAATCGACGGGGTTATTCAGTGGCTTCAGCATTGGCCCAGCGCGCGGTTGATTCGTTAAAGAAATCGCACGACCCTCAGAAAGTTGCCCAGGAACTCGCGGCTGAAGCCAATATGAAACCCGCGGACATGGTTCGCGAAACGCCCTATATCAAGGCTGGCGACGACGTTCCCAACATCGGCGCCAATCAACAGTTCGAACAGGCAATCGCTGCTCTAAATAATCCTAATGATGTTGGCGAACGCACCGGCATCAAAAACGGATTTGCGATCCCGATGTTTGTCGACAAGAAGGACCCGCGCGTTCCCGAATTCGACGAAGTAAAGGACAGGATCGGAAAAGACTACAAACAGGCGAAGGCTAAAGAACAGTTGGATCAGAAGGCCCGTGATTTGGCTGCTTCGGTAAATAGCGAGGCGGACTTGAAAGCGGCAGCCGAAAAAGCGGGTTTCGAGGTGAAAACGGAAGAGGCTTACAAGGAAGGCCGCGCGATTGAAAAGCTCGGCTCCAGCCCGATGCTTGACCAGATCGTTTACCCAATGAAAGAAGGCGAGGTTACCAAGACTCCGATCAAGATTGGAGAGAATTGGGTCATTGTCGGGGTGACCAAACGAAGAGAAGCTAATCTCGCCGACTTCGCCAAACAGCGCGAGCAGCTGACGGAGACGGCATTGACCAGCCGGCGAACCCAGGTTTATGAAGACTACGTTTCAGCGGCAATCGCTCGCATGAAGAACGAGGGCAAGATCAAGATCAACAAGGCCATCTTTGATCAGATCGAACAGGATGAGCCGCAGATTACGATGCCGCCACGGCGAGGCTTCCCGGTGCCTTCGAACTAATTCGACGGCCTCGCGTCGGCCAACTACTCGCCTTTCATAAAGGGTGCGATTTCCGCCTGCGCTATTGCGGTACGAATCTGAAGTTCGTTTCCCGCGGTCGTAATTCTTAGGTGATCGAGCGCGCTTCTTGCTACCGTTCCTTTGGGCGCCGGCATGCGGGCAACCACGAACGCGCCAAGTTGTTTTAGCCCTTCCATCGTCTGGCCCAGGCTTTTGGCGGACTCGGGATTAATTGTCCGGGCCGCCAAAAACATTTCGACATCCTTCTCAGTAACGCCCACCGTTCCGTAAACCTGACGAACAGTAGAAAGGTCTTTCACGATCACGTCGTTGCCGAGATTCACCGTTTTCAACAGTTCAGGGGTTACGTTTCCGCTAAAGCCAATCGCAGCGTTGGCCTCGCGTGTAGCCAAAGCGATCAACTCCTGGTTAAGAGCCTTTCGATTCTTGCTTGCATCGATCGCCGTCTTGACAGTCCCAGGCGTCCCCAGCGCCAGCACATTCTTGGTTAATGCCGTGACCGCCAACTCGTTCACTTTCATGTTCACCAGACCAAAGATTTTCATTTGCTGGTTGAGCGTGAAAATGTAGATAGTGGAGCCCTTATACTTTTCTTCGCGATATTGACCATTAGAGGCAGTCCGACCAGCGGCGACAAAAGTTGCGGCGTCGAAAGTTCCGCGCGCGAGTACCACTGATTCAATCTTGCTGATACCGGGTTGTGGATAGGTGTAGCGCATTCCGAGCGCCACTTGATCAAAAGCTCGCGGATCAATTCCGGTCCTGGTCTTGAACCGGTCGATTTCCGCGTTTGCCTCTGCAAGCTTTCCCGGGTTCTCGGCCAGCATCTTCGGCAAGGCCTGATCGAGCCACTGTTTCACATCCACAAGTCCAAGCGCGTCGGATTGTGGCAAAGAGTTGAGTAGCGTGGGCGCCTGCTTTGGAGCCGCAGCAGGGCGACTCTTTTGAGCGAGTCCGATCGAGCAAAGTGCCAATACCAGGACCAGAGAAGTACTTGCGATAACGATCTTATTTTTCACGTTCTAAACCTTTCAAATAATGTAGTGCAGGCTGGCAGCCTGTCGTACGATGCCTGTGTTCGTCAAGTTAGTTCGCTTCACGGAGTCTTAGATTTTCCATCCGGCTCGGCTTTTTCAGAAGTCTGACTCGACTTTTGCTTGAAAACACTCCCGGAGGCCACTTGCTTGTAATCTTTCGGCAATTCAAATAGTTGCGGGTCTACTTCCCGGCTGATGTTTTTCAGCTCAATGGTCATGATGGTGCTGTTGGAGCTTATCTCGGTCTTAACAGGCAACCCCAACGCATCATCGACCCAGATATGGACCATAGTCTCCGCCGCTTGAGTCCCAATGCTGTTCTCATCGACGCGATACTTAGTCGTGGCCCGTCCCTCCAGCGATTCAGACCCAAGCTTCTGGTACATCGCCGTCGCTGACGTCTCATGTAAAAGACGATCTGGGGACGAATCTGTTATCTCATTTTCCGGAGAATTACTAATACTCTCGTTCACGAGATCGGCCGGCGCGTAAATCTTCTCGTCCGGCAGCAACACAAAACGACCAGCCGCGTTTTCAAGATAGACCAACAAAACCTCGTGAATCCGGAACTCCTCGCGACGATTTAGACCATCGCGAGCGATTACAAATCTCTCGATCGAAGGCTGGGAAAGTGTTCCGTCAGCGAGCTTCTCAATTTCGGAGATTACTCTCGTAGCTTGATAACGCTCAGGCTCAAGCGTCGAGAAAGGAGGAATTGACAGAGGTTGATCGGCGGCGGTCTGAGTTACCTGAGGCTGTTTACGTAACTTTGTTAGAAGGTGAGGCCATCGTTTGTACGCGAGCACACCTCCGATCAGGGACGAGGCCACCAGCACTCCCAGGATCCAGCGGCCTCGCGTCATTATCATCCGTTAGCCCTTACTTAGGTGCGTTCCAGCAGCAGCGCGATTCCCATTCCGCCACTGATGCAAAGCGTCGCCAGGCCACGCCGAGAATTACGCTTCTTCATTTCGTGAAGTAGTGTGGTCGTGATGCGCACACCGGTGCACCCGATCGGATGGCCTATGGCGATTGCGCCGCCGTTGACATTGAGCTTTTCAGCGTCAAGGTGTAATTCGCGATCGCACGCAATCACCTGTGCGGCAAAAGCCTCGTTGAGCTCGATGAGATCGATATCATCAAGTGTCAGATTTTGACGGGCCAGAAGAGTTCGCACTGCCGGCACTGGACCAATGCCCATGATTTCGGGAGCTACGCCAGAAATCTCATAATCTACAATCCGCGCCTCGGGCTGTGCCTTAAGCTCTTTGAGCTGATTTTCGCTCACGACGAGAACTGCGGCAGCGCCGTCGGTGATGCCGGATGAATTGCCGGCAGTTACACCTCCATCTTTGCTGAACACCGGCGCCAGCTTCCTCAAGCTTTCGAGACTTGTGTCGGCCCGGCAATGCTCATCAGTGGCGAACGTAATCGGCTCGCCTTTGCGTCCTTTGATTTCGAGCGGCGCCACTTCCTCGACGAAACGTCCCGTCTTGAGAGCCGCGCCGGCGCGTTGCTGGGAACGCAGCGCATACTCGTCCTGCTCGTCTCGCGAAATCTCGTATTGCCTCGCCAGATTCTCCGCCGTTTCACCCATTACCAATCCGGAGAGTGGATCATTAAAGCCGTCGCGATACATGCCGTCAATCAGTTCAGTATTGCCAAGCCTCGCGCCCCAACGAGCGCCTTCAGCAAAGTAGGGAACGCGCGACATGCTCTCAGTGCCGCCGGCTAACACTGCATGCGCGCGGCCCAACATGATTTGCTCTGCTGCGAGAATGATCGCTCGCAAGCCGGAACCACAGGCTTGATTCACAGTGACTGCGGGCACTGTTTGCGGAACGCCCGCGCGGTAGGTAATTTGGCGAGCCACATTGGGACCGCCACCGGCCTGACGGGCGCAACCCCAGAATGAGTCCTGTATCTGTTCCGGTTGAATTCCGGCCCGGCGCACAGTTTCTTTGGCGACGGCTACACCTAAATCAGCAGCGCTCAGTGACGCCAGCGATCCGCCGAAGCGGCCAATTGGTGTGCGCACCGAGCCAATTAAGAAGACATCTTTCATCGTTTGAAGCCCATTGGTTTGTTAAGTAGTACTCCGTGAGGGTGTGTGTTGCCAGCGATCAGAACAACTTCAGCCGCAGATTACCCAGATTACACGGATTCACTAAGACTGGTTCGCATCGACTTAACTTTGATTCAACCAACATCTGTGGAATCTGCGTAATCTGCGGCTAGGTTTTGAAAGAGAGAGACCAACAACACACCTAGCGGAGCACCACCGTTTGTTAAGAATCATTGACGAAGAATGGTAGCACAGGGTAGAAGAAGACCAACAAACCACCATGTAGAACAGGCCGCCAGCCTGTTGCTCAGTCGCACCACGCAAGCTCATCAATAACCTGCTCGCTGAAAAGGAACTCGTCTATGAATTCTCAGCAGGTCGCCTCAGCGTCGAAGATGATTCGCGAGCTTATCGCCTCGCACGCGGAGTGGTTTCTTACTCAATCCGAAAACAACACCGAAGCCATCCGTCGTGAAGAGCTTGATCTATCCGTCGCGCAAGGCAGACTCATTCTTTCGTCATGGACAGAGAAGGGAACTCGCTCGTGGAAGATTGCTGCGTGCGAATTAGCCGGTGACAAACTCCTGCTGAAGACCTCGCGTCGCATGGGCGCCGAGCGGTCTATGCTCGAGTTGATTCCACGTGCTTCCGCTGCGGCGATTGCCGCGACCGTGCGGGCGGCTCGCCAACTCAGGTGTGAACAGCTGGCGCGGCTGGTTGCGGCGCTCCACGCGGGCGTGAAGGTTGAACGAGCGGCGCTGAGCCCAGGTATGCGTCGCGGTCAGCCGGGCAGGTACGCTCGCATCATCCTTCGTCAAAAGCTCGAGCGAATCGCTGTGACTGCGACGGTCGCCGGAACTAACAAAGGTGACATTGACAGCCAACTTTCGTCGGCGCTCATTTGGTTTTCAAATGCGGCTGCCCGCTCGCGGCCGCCTTACCTCCAGAAGTTGTGGCTGGTGGTGGAAGAAAGCGCAGTCAGACCCGCCCGGGATCGAATCGCGTTGCTGCGAGAAGGTCTGCGAACTTCCATCAGTCTTTTTCAGATCGATGGCGAATGGCAGCAACTCGTCGAACTTCCTGTTGCTGACCGCGCCGAGGTTTTCAAAAAGAGGCTGGCCCGCTTTCCACGAGCGATTCAACCTCCGATGAGCGAAGCGGCGAGGGCGATAGTCGAACTTGCTCCGCGCGTCATCGACGTCGTGCACGCGCGTCATGGTGAGACGCTGCGATATGCGGGCCTCCCCTTCGCTCGGGTTCGTAATCTGATGGGTGTCGATCGCGTCTGGTTTGGAATCGGCAGCGGAGGTCGAAAGGCTTTGGACGCTGGATCGGTCCACGAGTGGGATAACCTGATGCAAGACCTGGAGGAACATAGGTCAGCAACCTCAAAAGATCATCATCACGCTTTGTATCGCACGGCTGGTGAAAGCTGGTTGGAGTCGATCCTTCGTCGCGACATCACGAAGCTTGACCCGGGACTAATCATCGCGCCGCTTCATGCTCAGTTTCGCACTGCGCGTGGCGGGCCAGCCGGCGTCAGGCCGATCGACTTGCTCGCGCTCAGACGCGACGGTCGCCTCGTTGTGATTGAGTTAAAAGTCTCTGAAGATCGCGAGCATGTGCTTCAGGGCGCAGACTACTGGAGACGCGTTGAAGCTCATCGCCGCCGCGGCCACATTACGCGGGCCAGACTTTTCGGCAACTTGAAAATCCGCGATGAATCACCATTGGTCTATCTGGTCGCGCCTACGCTGCGATTTCATCCAACCTTCCAGACTCTGGCGCGCGCCATTGCTCCGGACATTGAGATCTATCGCTTCGACATCAACGAAGATTGGCGCTCCGGCGTCCGCGTCATGCGCCGAACGCGAATGAACCAACTTTGAATTCACTAGACAATGACTCTTCTACAAATCTTCAGGCAGGGGTGGGAGACGCCAGCAACAGCCAAAAGCTCTCGCAAATGCTTTGAAGTAAAGGGGCTGGAGAATTAGCCAGCCCCTTCGTCGAACCCACCTTGAGTGTCTTATGCTTCGTCTTGATAAAATGACCTCCTCCCCGCGCGTGCGGCCTTCATCGACTCCAGCGCCGCTAGCTCACCCAAATAATTAACTTCAAGTTGGGATAACTCTCGGGCTGAGCGGCCAAAGTCGATGCCGAAGACATCGCCCAGAAGACTCAAGATGACGTCGAGCCATTCATCGATCATCAGCATGATCTTATCAAGCCAATCAGGCCACGGGATATGCAGCAAATCAAAAAGTATCTCAAGAATCTGCTTGAAAATTTTCTTGAGCTCCTTCAAGTGCTGGGAGATCCAATGGATCAGCTTACCGACGATGCCATCTCTGAGCTGTTGCTCCGCGATCTGCACACCTCGCGCAGCAATGGCTTCGCCGTCCTGTACGCGTAGAAACCGATTCAACTCCAGACGCTGTGGGGCAGAAAGGCGAGTTGCTGTTTCGCGAGTGAATGCTGATAGCTTGCCTGTCTGTCCAATGAGGGACTCACCCGTCGACCGGATTAGAACCTGATGCTCACCTTGCGGTGAAGCTTTAGCGGCTAACCCGCTAATTTGTCCGACGAAGTTTTCGAGGCTCGCTAGGAATGATTCAAGCAAATCGCCGTCATCCGGGCGGCTCGACTCTGCGACCTTTGGTTGATCTGACTTTGGCATATAGCCTCCTTATTTGTGACGAACAGCTTATGGGGAAAGCATCGACATGAGGGCCGAGGCTGAAATCCTCGTCGCCACTGACGGGCACTTTTCCTCCTAAACTGTGGTAGTAATGAAAGCTCGCAAGAGTACTCGGGTGTGAATTCAGGCGCCGAAAATATCTCCATTTAGAGCAGTCATCGTGAGGCCGACGAGGGCAAGTCCCGCCAGCAGAAGTAACGTATCTGCGACCGACATCAGGCAGAGCTTACTCGCCAGTGTCCGGATTGTTAGGCTTTCCGATTAGGCTGACACGAGACCTTACTTCGATTTCGTGCTTGCAGATATGAGTGAGTTTCTTCGAAGGAACGTAACGTTGACGGCGAACAGTTTTTTCAACCTTCGCGAGGCGGAGACCGACGGACTGATCAGCGCGATGCAGGCTTACCTGATTTCAGCAGTGCTTTAGATCTATTTCGTTAGGTCAAAGCTGCCCGAAAAGTCTTGAATCCCACCTGCGGCAGCTGGTGGTTACTTCAGATCCAGCCTACCAATGTTTGATGTCGCTGTTTACTGAATTCCACCTGCGGGCCCCGGTTGAAATCGGATCGGAATAAAATAGGCCACAGATAAACACGGATGACACAGATGTCAAAAGCGGCACGAAAATCTTGCTCGGAACAGTGCCCTCGATTTCAAGAGCGTCACTTCTTCAGTTCAAGAAAGACGCCTTTCCAAAGCATGAGCAGGTGACCAGAAGGCAATGGCAGTATCACACTTTGGGGCGGAGTCCATTGGTTCGTTCTGCACACCACGACAATCCCCTCAGCCCCGGTTGCTTTGACTCCAAGTGAGTCTAAAGAAATTCCGTGTTTTAGAAAGAACTCCTTGTCAGTAAGTAAAAGACTTTGATAGCCGGGCGCGGAACAGCGCTGGGTACCAACTGCGGTTGCATCGAGATCGAGTGTGACCGATGTGCCCCTCAACTCTGCAAGCTCACGCGGTGTAGAGGCGTCATCGGGCTTGCCGTCCGCATAGCGATACCCGATAACCGTCCAATGGCCCATCGGCGGCAGCTGGCGGGCGGCATCGAAAAGCCGCGTTGTAAATCCCCTTAACACCTTCCAATCTCGCGAAGAACTTGACGGGTAAGACTGAACGGTTTTGCCAGCTGAATCCAACAGGCTGACTTCGAAATAGCGATAGTGTCCGTCAGTTTTGAATTCGATAGTTTCGAGACGAGTTTTATATTTCAACCGCGAATTATTGCTGATTGTCTCGGGTGTCGAGAGAATGGTTCGAAATTGCGCGCGGACTAAGTCCGGCTCAAAAACCAGACTCGCGGGATTTATTTCGACCGTGAATTCTTCGCCGGTATAGACGCGCTTCCATGTTTCCGCTTGTGCTCGAATCGATGCTTGCAAGCACAACAGGAGAACAAGTGCAGCGCTCAAGCTCGTTATGCGAAGCATATTCATGAGCAGCAAGCATCTAGTCCGCGACTTTTGGCCACGTATCTGTTCAGATCCGTATCATCCGCGTTTATCCGTGGCTAATAATGCCCCGGTAATAATGCGCCAGCATTTTATTGAAAAGAACTCTGGACGCCACTCTGAGTTGAGTAACGCCACTTTTCGAACCCTTGCAATAAGCCGAGGCAGACCAGTCGTTTTCTCACTTCAAGGTTGCCAGGCACTCAATCTCAACCCGAGCACCCTGAACGAGCCCACCTACTCCAAAGGCGCTACGTGCCGGCAGCCGGTCCTTAGCGAAGTAGGTGACATAGACTTCATTCATCGCGTCACGCTCACTAATATCCGCCAGCATGACTGTACATTTGACTACATGCTCAAGCGATGATCCATTCCGCTCGAGTATGCCGCGGATGTTTTCCAGCGCTTGTTTAGTCTCAGCCTTGATTCCACGGGGCGCGTCGGGGGAACTGTTCGTTCCGAGTTGCCCCGAAAGATAAAGCATGTGACCGACTCGCACGGCTTCCGAAAATGGCGCCGGGCGCGGTCTTGCAGCCGCAAGGTATTCGACCTGAGGCGGCGTGGTTGTCGGCTTACTAGCACGGCGAACCGGTTGAGGCTTTTTCGCCTGCTGAGCTTCAGCAACGCCAATGAAAAGCAAACCTACGCAGGCGATCGTGATCAGCTGAAAGATTAATCTCATAGGTTTTTCAACTCCTGAAAGTTCGCCAACAAAAATCTTAGTGTGACCAGACTGACGCTTTCTTTGCCCAGACGCTCTCCGGATATTTCTCTCCGAGTTCTACTGCCACGCCGCCCAGCAACGTGTGATCACTCGTTTTCTTGTACCGGCTTACGCCTCTCCAATACACGGCTTCCGGCGCAGCGGCCGTTTCCGCGTAGCGCTCGATGATCTGATCGTACATTCGCTCGGCATCAACCCACTTCTTAGCCATGAGGGAGATTCTCGCTAACCCCATCTCCAACTGAGCACGGAATTCGTGCTTGGGAAGGTAGCCTTCAATGCGCCACCGCTCCTCTCCGCTTGAGTCCATGATGAGCACCGTCGGCGTCCAGACGGCGTCGAAGCGATGAAAGTAGATTGCGTGTTCTTTGATGTGCGCTTCTACAGGAAGGAAATTCGCATTGATGAAGCTCGAGACTTCATCGTCGGCATAGGATTCGGCTTCCAGCCGAACACAGGCGCCTCAAGCCGGGGCGGCGCTGAAGTCGAGCAGCAAAGGCTTCTTGTCGGCCTTTGCTTGAGTTAGTATCGCATCAACGTCCTTGTTCCATTGCACACTCATTTTACCGCCTCCTTAAAATCAGGTTTGCCCATGTTCTCCCCAGTGATGTTCCGAGTCAATCTACAATCAGCAATCAGCAATCTTATTTTGTTCGATACCATTGCCATAGTTTGCGCTGCAGGGTTCGCCTATTGATGTGCCGGTCGTGCAAGTATTTGTCTCTGGCGTAGACGCCGATTTCTTTGTACAGCTCCTGATATCTGTCAGGCAGCATCTTAATCGTATCGACATCAGTAATTTCCTCGAGCATGTAAACAGCCCGGTCACCAACTGTCATTCTCATCGTGCCCCACCGCGGTATCGAACGCGGATCAGGTTTGTGTCGCAGGTTGGTAACGTTGGCAATGAGGCAAGGCACAGCTGATTTTCCCGCAGCCTTTAAAGCGTCGTAATGAGTATCGACGCCAGCCTTCCCATCGAATGGGATTATTTTGATCTGAGAAAGGTGCACGTCGCAAACGTTCTTTGCTTCGGCGAGCGAGACCATCGCCAGAACAGCGACGACAATGACAATCACCGAAAAAAGTTTGCTCTTCATTAGTCCATCGGGCGCGGGGTGATCGGCGAAATGTTACGTGCGCGTTCACCCCGCCCGTACGTAGTTCATTCCTGGCCACAGATGAATGCGGAGAAACACGGATCTAAGATTCGGATTTATTCAGATCCCTTATATCCGTGTTCATCTGTGGCCTAAAACTAAATCGCTCCCCGCTCAGTCAACATCGGCGTGAGTCAAGTATGTTGGGAAGAAACTCTGAATGCAATCGGGATAGGAAAATTCTATTCGCGTGAAACGTTGCTCTGCTGAGTGGTTCAGGGGCATTCCCAGCCCTGGTCAATTAGCTCTCAGTCGGGGTTCGTTTCAAGCTTATATATCGGCTGATTATTGATCCGAGACTCGCCATCGCCAACAAAATCGGGGCCATGAATAAGAAATAGATTGAGCCAAGGAGAAGATCCACCAACAAGACAAGACCGATGACAGGCCATGGCCCCAGAACGACCCTTATCCAGCTCGGTTGCTCAGAACTATCAAGCGAGGAAACGTACATGATCCCGGTAAGGAAAGGAAGAGCCAGGAGATTGAGCAGGAATAGAGTGCTCAACAAGTTTTCAGAGCGGCCCAGATACATCGCAATCACAATAAGTGCAGAGCCGAGCGGCGCCAGGTGATGTGCTTTGATATTACTGTCTAAATCAATCGGCATCTCGAGTCTTCCCGTGGCACGGGCGTCTCGCCCGTGAACTTCATATCGGTGCGTGGCACGGGCGTCTCGCCCGTGAACTTCGTATCGGTGCGTGGCACGGGCGTCTCGCCCGTGGACTTCATATCGGTGCGTGGCACGGGCGTCTCGCCCGTGAATGTCACATCATAGCGCGCGCCGCGACATTGGATGATCGTCATTGAGCTGCAACAGATCCCATAGATTTCCATACAGATCTTCAAAGACGGCCACTATGCCGTAAGTCTCTTTCTTAGGTTCTCTCACAAAGCGTATTCCACTGGCAACCATCTCGTTGTAGTCCCGCCAAAAGTCATCAGACTTGAGAAACAGGAACACTCGCCCGCCCGCCTGATTACCAATGAAGGGTTCCTGTTCCGGCTTTGAAGCTTTGGCTAACAACAACGTAGTTCCGGATGACCCCGGAGGAGAAACTACTACCCACCGCTTATCTTGCTCCGGCTGATAGGTATCTTCAATCAACGTGAAATGAAGCTTCCTCGTATAAAACTCGATTGCTTCATCGTAATCTCTGACGACGAGAGCTATATGGACAATTGACTGTTTCATCTCATCGCTCCTTCGCCCTGAATGTCTTCCGATGGTGTCAACCGAGTTTCGATCTGAACATTAGTACACGCGAAAGAAGCCAGTTTGGTTCCCTCCGTTCCTGGATCTTTCTACCACGGGCGAAAATTACATCAAGCTAACATCGGCTAAGAAGGTTAGTCCGGCGCTTTAAGCTCACAAGACGCAGGTGACTGCTCAATCTGCGCCGTCTCATGGTCAAGAAGGGTAGTTTACTCCCGCTGATGTTGATTAGCTGCCAACTTTCCGTTGAGCCCAAACCTTCGGCAATAACATACTTGACTCACCCAGCTGCGTTTAGAGCACAGGATTTGAGCGCTAAAAGCGCGGCGTGGCCCAGTCGGCATCCCGACGCCTCGGGATAGCGGGTGGGTCCCAGCCACAAACTGAAATACAAAAAGGCTGGGCTGCGCAATTACAGGGTGAGTTGAGTAGCCAGGACCCACCTGCTATCCCGAGGCGTAGGGATGCTGACTGGAGCACATCGCGCGCTTTTGTTCAACCGAACCGTGGTGAGTCAAGTATGTTATTTCATTCACACCCGGTTTCAACCGGGTGATAACGGTTCCACGAGAACGTTCTTAACCGTTTCAACGGTTTCCATTCTTTTGTTGGCAAGGGAAACCGTTAAAACGGTTCGGGTAATTCGTGGGCTGTTCTGTCACCCGGTTGAAACCGGGTGTGAATGAGAGAATGGGTTGCAACAGGCGCTGTAGATTACATCCAAAATAAAGTGACCTATGGGGCCACAAGGCTGTACGACAGAACCTTATTTAGGGGATCAGGTGCGAAGTTCCTTTTGACGGTTCGAACCTGAACCATCCACCTGCTCCCGTAGTTGGCATTTTAGACTTTTCGGGCAACGCCCCTTGAACCTGAACGATCACTTCCCGCCTAGCGCCTGCTCGATCTCCGTCAGCGTTTCCTGCGCTGTTGACAAATCGCCGGAACGCAGGCGTGTGTAAATCTCCACGGCACGTCGGGCAAGGGTTAGCGCTTCATCGTTGACGCGATTTTGTTTGAGTAAGGCCTTCGCAATACGACGAGAATCTGCTGCAATCAACTCCTGCCGCCCGACTTTGTCATCCAGCGACAGGGCTTCGCGGCCGAGGGACTCGGCTTCCGCCCACTGCTCGCGGTCAAGGGCGAGTGCTGCCAGGTTGCCGAGACGAGTGGCGATGAGTCCTTCGTTTTTGTTTATCTTTGCAATGCGCAAGGCTTCGCGGTAATCGCGCTCGGCGGCGGGATAATCTTTGTTGGCCCTTTCGGCGTTAGCCAGCCAGTTCAACTCAATGGCAACATCATTGCTTCCAGGGGAAATTGAGCGTTTAATTTCCAACGCTTCACGGTGGGCGGCGATGGCGGCGGGGTAGTCTTCTTGCAGTTGGTAGCCGAGCCCACGCAGTTGGATGGCAGTCGCTTTCAGGCGCGGCAGACTATAGGTCCAGTGAGATGCGGCTCGGGTAGCGCAAGCCAGCAAGAGATCAGGTTGGTTGCGAAGGTAGTATGTGTATCCCGCTCGATATGCTAGCCAGCCGGCGTTCTCATTATCGTCGGCTGCGATGGCGCGTAATTCGGCTTGTTCAAAGAGCCAAATGTTTTCATCCCATCGTCCGGTGAATTCGAGAAAAACCATAAGTTTGTTGCAGACCGATTGCAAGCGGTCATTCTCACCTTGCAAGAGGCGCGGCAGGGCGGCGGCGAGCAAGTCCCATTCAGCATCCAGCGTCTTGAAGCCTTCGTAGTTGGTCCCTCCGCCGTGTTGCATAGCAAGGGCGTTGGCGCGGTCCGTGAGGGCGTCGCCTGTTTTGGTCACGGCTTCGGGGCGGCGGCTCTTGATGAATTGCGCGGCCAGCGGCGGGAGATAGAAGGTGCGCGATTCGACATTCGAGATGAGGATGGAACGGTCGGCGAGGTCTTCGAGAGCGGTTTCGGCGGCGCGTTCGGGCAGTTCGGTCATCTGCGCAATCCACACCAGTTTGGCGGGCTGGGTAAAATGCGTCAGCGCGGCGAGAACTTTGGTCTCGCTTTCGGTGAAGGTTTCCAGCAGGTCGCCAAAGATGTATTCGAGCGGGTCGTTGCCCTTGGGTGCTTGCTCGATAAAGGCGCAGGCTTCGGCGATGGTGCGGCACTGCGAACCTTCGCGTCCCAACTGTCCCGCAATCCAGCGGATGAAGAGCGGGTTGCCCTGCGTGATTTCGTAGAGTTCGTCGCGTTCCTTTTGCGTGGCGCGTTTCAGGCGCAGAGAGCGGGCGGCGAGCTCGTCCACCAACTGCATCGCTTCGTCGTGCGAGAGGCGGTCGAGTCGAATGATGCGCGCGTCCACATCCGCGCGGCGGCGCGAGGTGACGATGGCTTTGTTGCCGTCGGGCAGGCGCGACAAAAACTGGAACAGGCGCGCGCGCTCTTCTTCGGGCAGCGTTTCGAGGTTGTCAAAGACGATCAGGATTTTCTTGCCCGCCATTGCCATGCGCAGAGGATTGGCGCGCTCGTCGGGCGCGAGGCGCGGGATGCCATCTTCACCCAACTCCAGCGCGAGTTCGTTCAACATGGAGAAGTAGTTATCGCGACTGAAATCCTTGAGTGGCTTTTCGCCTTCGGGGGTCAGTTCGCGCACTTTGGCGGTGATGAAAATCTTACGTTCGAATAATTCCGAAGGCGCGTCGTGCGCGGCTTTGATCGCCAGCGCGGTCTTGCCGATGCCGCCTGGTCCGTCAATCAGCGCGCCCCAGGTGCGTGATTCGGGGGCAAGGGCGGAGGCGATGATTTTGAGTTCGTCTGCGCGACCAAAGAAGAAGGGTTGTTGAGGAAGGGTGGAGCCGGTGGGTTTGGGAGCCTGGTAAATTGGGATTGGAGAATCGGGAATTGGATGATGATTTGCGACGTAATGACTGAGGGCGTTGGCTACTTTTGCTCTCAAGTCATCGGGTGTGGTGAAAGAATCGCAAACATGGACTTTTTGAATGCGCTTCTTGAAATCTTCCAGTTTAGACTTTCCCGGTTCGCCTTCGATCCATTTTTTCAACCAAGGCTGATTCTCTTCGTCGAGAATAAAACAGTAGATTGGTTTGCCAAGTTTTTTGGCATGAACATATTCCGTTTCGGTGATTGAGACGTCCGCACCGTCAGGGATAAATCCATAGCGCAGGGCATAAATACCGATGAAGAGATCACTTGCCTCCACTTCTTTCAAGCAGGCAACCAACGGTTCGTCGGGACGGGCGCCAAACACTTCCATTTTAACCGCTTGATAGCTAGTACGTTGCACGGCTGTGATAGCCGCGTCACGGTACTCGATCAAATCTTTGTAAGTTGAGCTGATGAATACTTTCATGGAACCTCACTCCCGACCCATCTCTCAAGGGCAATAACATACTTGACGACTCAACGCGGTGAACGCCGAAGGCGTTAGCGAATTCCAGCCTGGGGCAAAGCCCCAGGAATAATACCAGTGTCGTCTTCGCTAACGCTGAAAGCGTTGGCGAGTGGTGCAGCGGCTGGTTAGGGACTTCCTCGAATTCTACTCGCGAACGCTTTCAGCGTTCACCGATAGCTACGCTTCCTTTCCTGGGGCGCTGCCCCAGGCTGGAATTTGCCAACGCCTTCGGCGTAAACCATGCGCAAGTCGAAAATATGAGGTTTCCGGTTTGAGCAGTATGTTATCGACACGGCGGGGTTGGACTACCGCAATCACTCTATCGGCATTGCTAAGGCAAATTGTATTTCAGCAAGGAGTGCGCTCATCTCCACAGTTCGCTCAGTGTTGACCTCGACGAGTGGAGCGACACCTAGCGGACCCAGCGTGGCCTGTTGTTGGAAGTTGGTCAAGACCTCAGCATGCGTCTTCAAATGATCCAAATGTCCTTCGTGCCGCTGGCGTGAGAGAAATCGCTCGGCCGCAACCTGCGGGCTGCAAACACAATGAAGCTCAATCGCAATGCCCGGGAGCGATGACAGCCATTCGACCGGTGTACCAGAATCAACTTGCGACGAGGGATGTCGCCACCACGACGTAATTACGGCGCCGTGTGAACCAAGAGCTTTTTCTCGAAGCACCTCGTCAGCAGCTCGACTCAGCCGCGCTCTCCATTCCGCATCTCCAATGCCCTGGCTATTGAACATCGCTTCAAGGAGATCGTCTTTGTCCAACATTGCCAACCCCAGCGCCGCCGCCACGGCCCGACCGATCGTCGACTTACCGCTGGCAGGAATGCCCGAGATGATTATGTAGCCTTGCATGAAGATCCGCACGATTGAGTTGACGCCGCGGTGTGACTAAGTCTCGGCATAAGTTCTTCTGCTCTTCAGGTGTATGAAAACCGCGAGCGCCATGAGGAAGATTGCCAGGGCGGGTAAGAGAACACGAAAAACAAATTCTTCACTCGCAATTTCCGCCTCGAGCGACTTTACTTGCAGACCAGTTACCCATAAGCCGTACGACTTAACTGCGCCGTCAATCGGGATTTTCGTCGAATGTGGTAAGACGTAGGTCCTAACCTCTATTCCGCGCTGTTTGAGGACAGCGGCGGCACTGCCCTCATCGAGCGCGTCTGTCCAAAATCGATGACCTTCTTCGAGAATCACAATCGTTTTTGGGTAGCGACCGCCGGGAAAACGATAAATATAGTATGACCCCAAATGTCCCCGAACTTCCGAAAAGTCGTTGGCTTTAGGAGTCGCCGTGGTAAAGGCGGGCACAACACAGACAATACCGATGCCTAGCAGGAACAACGGTGCGAGATACAGGCTTATTACTCTCATAGAGGGCTATCATCCTCGGCTGGAACTCGGCAGATAGTAGCCCCAGGTGAGCGAGCATAGCGAGCGTAACCCGGAGATCAGGTCAACTTCAAATTGCCGAGCCCGATTTGGTGAGCGACAGCGTCGGTCCAGCACTACTAAAGCCCATCAGCGGGCAAGTCAACGCCGCTATGGAACATTGTTGCCGCCGTTCCAGTCGCCGGCGACAGGCAAGTCTCCCGCTTGGCCGAACACGAATTGAATATCCGCCGTCCCGGTGAAACTCGTGTTGGTGTTATTCAGCGAGAAGATCGGGGCAAAACCTCTGTGCATGCCGATGGTGTCAACGCCGTTGCCATTCCAATCTCCCGTCAAGGGTGAGCCGGGGGCCGGGCCACAGTAGTTGGCGGCGCTGATGCTGACCGTCGAATTATTATTACTCAGGAAGAAGGAGCAGGCGGCCAAATCTCTGTAAACCCCGACCGTGTCAAGGCCATCGCCGTTCCAGTCACCGGCCACAGGCTTGTCGCCCGATTGTCCGGAGAAGGTAATGAGACTAGCAGTCGGCGAAGAGTTGTTGATGTTCGGGCGGCTTTGCACGAAAAGTCTTAAATCCCACCTGCGGCAGCTGGTGGATAGTTCAAGTTCGACCTACGAAGAGAGGTTAGGATGGTCCTTTGAATCCCCTCAGCGGCAGCTGAGGGATGTTTCAAATGCAGCCTCGCTCGCAAGTTTCAACGGAAATAGGCAGGACTTGAACCATCCACCAGCTCCCGCAGGTGGGATTCAGTAAACAACGACATCTACATTGGTAGGCTGG
>DATNBH010000003.1:0-45197 GCA_035572035.1 Pyrinomonadaceae bacterium
CAAAGCTCAACTCGCGAACGCTTACAGCGTTCCCCTATTAGCTTGGTTCCTTTTCCTGGGGCGCTGCCCCAGGCTGGAATTTGCCAACGCCTTCGGCGTTCGACTACTGACGTTGATTAGTCAAGTATGTTAATGCCGTTGAGACGGTTACATAACTTGCGTCAGCTATTAATCACCCGGTTGAAACCGGGTGTGAATAAGAGGGAAACAAACACCCTCAACTAAGGCTGACTTCTCTGTCTCCCGCCACGACGCGTCCAATCTCATAAGACCTTTCGCCTTGCTCGCTGAAGTGTGATTTGATCATGCCGGCATCAGCTTCCGAGCACGCAATTACCATCCCCACGCCCATGTTGAAAGTGCGATACATCTCCGACTCGGGAACGTTGCCGAGCTCCCGCATGAGTGTAAAGACCGGCAGGATTGGCCAGCTGTCTTTGTCGATTTCGACCGCAGTTCCTTCTGGGAGAATCCTTGGAATATTGTCCGTCAAGCCACCGCCGGTTATGTGGGCCAGTCCTTTAATGGCGCCGCCATCGAGCAGCCCTTCCAATGGCCGCAAGTAACTCTTGTGCTGTTCCAGCAAAGTTTCGCCAATCGTATTCTCGAGCGGCTCGATGCGAGTGTTAACGTCATGACCGGCCACCTCAAAGAACAGTTTGCGAGCTAACGAATAACCGTTCGTGTGCAAGCCTACTGACGGCAGCGCTAACAACACATCACCGGGAACAATACGTTTGCCATCGATAACCTTTTCACGATCAACCACGCCTACGATGAAGCCGGCAATGTCGTATTCACCTTCAGAGTAAAAGCCGGGCATCTCCGCGGTCTCGCCGCCGAGCAATACACAGCCATTCTCGCGACAGCCAGTCGCAACTCCATCCACCACCTCGGCGATCGTTTCCGGCGAAAGCTTTCCGGTCGCCACATAGTCCAGGAAGAACAGCGGTCGAGCGCCTTGAACGAGAATGTCGTTCACACAATGATTCACAAGATCGCGGCCGACCGTATGGTGAATCCCGGCGGCAAATGCAATCTTCAATTTAGTTCCGACGCCATCCGCTGAAGCTACCAGCACGGGACTCGCGAGGTTGGGAAACGCAGCGTCGAACATTCCACCAAAGCTGCCAATCTCAGACAGCGTGCGCTCGTTGAATGTGCGCTTCGCCAGTTCCTTGATTTTGTCGGTGGCTCGAGTAGCGGCGTCGATATCAACGCCCGCATCGGAATAGGTTGTTTGTTTGGCTGTCATCAATCCAATTCTTAGTGCTTTGTACTTTGTGCTTAGTTCTTTGTACTTGAGTATTTGGAACGCTGCCCTTTACCTTCCACACGAGAGCAACACGACAAGCATCAGACAACTCAACAAATGCTCAAGTACAAAGAACTAAGCACCAAGGACAAAGAACAAAACAAAATCGCTAAACCCAAGCCCAAAGTCCTATCTTGGTTTTTCAGGTTTCACTTTCGGCGGCGGTCCAAAATCTCCGTAGGCGATGAATCCTGAACGTGACGAGTCGTCTTTCTGCGGTTCTCGTCCGATCCAGATGTCACTCCTGGTTTCCTTCGAGGTCTTGATGTCAAACAGTTTGTCGCCCTTCGCTTTTCCAGTTGTGGTGATCGAGATCTCGCCTTGTAAGTCCGTTCGATAAAGCTTTGCATTGGCAGCCTTCAACCGATCCAAAACGGATTGGGCCGGCTGGCCATAACGGTTCCATTCACCCACCGAGATGATGGCGGCTTCAGGCCGCACTCGTTTTATCCAACCCTCAGAAGTAGCGTACTTAGAACCGTGATGCGCTACCTTAAGAATGCTGGCCTTCAATTCGAGATCTTTCGGAAGCATGCGTTGCTCGGTTTGCTCTTCAGCGTCACCAGTCAACAGCATCGAGAACTCCCCATAGTCGAGGCGCAGGATGATCGAATTCGCGTTCGGTTCATTACCCCCAGCCTTCATCTGATCTTTGGTGAGATAAGGTTGGCTGGGACCGAGGATCGTCAGCGTCGCGCCACCTCCGAGAAAATACTGCTTGCCCACCACGGCTGTTTCATAGTGAGCGCCGCTTTGCTTAATCGCTTCCTTATAATCCAGATAGAACTGAGATGGTCCTTTCGGACCTCTTGTCGTTCGTGGGGCAGGTTTGGGAGCAGGCTTTGCGGTCTTACCGGGAGCCGGCGTCGGACTGGGGCTCGGTAAGCCCGCCGGTGGCGGCAGGTCGTTGTCGATTACGTTGAGAACCTTAGTACCTTTGAATAATGCGGCTGCGGCGCCGAGGTGGTCCGGGTGTGAATGGGTGCCAACAAAGTAGTCGAGCTGCTGCACGCCATATCGTTTCAACGCGTCGAGGACCACTTTCTCTTTGCCCGCATCGCCGGTATCGATGAGCACGGCGGTCTTCGTAGGCGAGATGATCAGGATCGCATCGCCATTAATCGGGCCAACGTCGAGGACATGGATTTGTAATTCGCCTGAAGGCGCCGGCGTCTGGATTTTCCAGCGCGGGAAGAACTTCCAGAGTACAATCCCTCCTGCCGCCGCAACAATGATCAAGACCGCCGCAACACATCCACATCCCTTTGTCGCTCGTCGCACGATTTACTCGGTTTCGCCGTCTTTACCAATCTCTATCATGTCATTGCCAGAGTGCAAAAGTTCAAGTTGATACGGCAAGGTAGCCTTCAGAATATTTTTAAGATACTCGTTTGAAGTGTTTCCGCACTTAACCCAGATAACTTTTGGAGGTGGCCCAAGGTGCTTTAGAAGGTAAACAAAATCTTTGTCTTTCGTCACAACAATTGCGCCACTCTGCCGCGCGGCCAAAAATATTTCTCGGTCGGTCGAATCACGGAGTCCTAACTCCCTTAAACTGTGAGCTTCTACATTGAAGGCATTCGTTATCCATGTTGCTATCGCTGGTGATAGCTGCGCATCGATCCAGAGAATCATTTATTCACTGGCATATTGTCATGTTTATTCACTGGCATATTGTCATGTTGAAGCGAGTCAAATAGTAGGGCGGCATTAAGATCATCTTTTTCAAGGTCGGGCATCTCCTTCAGAATTTGGTTTTTAGTCAAACCTGCGGTGAAGAGATCCAAAATATCTTTTACCCGAATCCGCATCCCGCGAATACAAGGAGTTCCTCCAAGCTGCTCTGGATTGATAGTTATTCTTTCCAAAAGCTTGGGATCCGTGCTGTATTTATGTGAAGTACTTCGACTTTGTAGATGGACAGCTTCGCGATCGCGTTCCCACATCGTCTCGGCCGAAGCTGTAATCTGAGTCGGATAACGCTCATTCCAACAGGCAACGCAAGCCTTGTTGAAGCTGATCCCGGTCGCCTCCATCATGCCCTCAAGCGAAAGATAGCCAAGAGAATCCGCGCCAATGAATTTGCAGATTTCTTCAATCGACATTTGCGCCGCGATCAAGTCAGCTTTGTTGGGTGTATCAACGCCGTAGTAACACGGGCTGATAGTCGGAGGACAGCTGATGCGCATGTGAATTTCCGCAGCTCCCGCCTCGCGCACCATTTGCACGATCTTTTTCGAAGTTGTGCCGCGCACAATCGAATCGTCTATCAACACCACGCGTTTGCCTTCGATCAGGTCGCGCACCGGGTTCAACTTTATCTTCACTCCGAAAGATCGAATTGATTGCCGCGGCTCGATGAATGTCCGGCCGACGTAGTGATTCCGCACCAGTCCGAAGCGAAAGCTGATCTTGCTCTGGGCCGCATATCCGATCGCCGCCACAGTTCCCGAGTCTGGTACCGGCACCACCAGGTCCGCGTCAACGCCATGCTCGATCGCGAGCTGCATGCCCATCTTGTGACGAGATTCGTTGACCGAGTGTCCGAAGATTAGCGAGTCAGGTCTTGCAAAGTAGACGTGCTCGAAAATGCACATCGACACCGGGCGTTCTCCGAGCGGATGTGAAGAGCGCAGCCCCTCTTCGTTGATGACGATCATTTCACCCGGCTCGATCTCGCGAACATACTTCGCGTCGATAAGATCGAAAGCGCAAGTTTCCGAAGCCACCACCCACGATTCGCCGAGACGACCCAGCGCCAGCGGGCGAAAGCCGCGTGGATCGCGAACCGCGATCAGCGCTGAAGGCGTCAGGAACAGCATTGAAAAGGCGCCTTCAATTTCCTTCAGCACTTGCGGAATTGCTTCCGCAACCGACGACGCGCGCGACCGGGCCACGCCGTGCAGCACTACCTCAGTATCCGAAGTTGACGAAAAGATCGCGCCTTCGCGTTCGAGACGGCGCCGCTCTTCAGCAGCAAAGGGAAGATTGCCATTGTGGCAAATCGCGATCTGGCCATGCTGGCAGGTAACCAGGAAAGGTTGCGCCTCGCGAATTGATACTTCTCCCGCAGTCGAGTAACGCACGTGACCAATCGCGCTGGAGCCTTCGAGTCGATCAAGTCGAGGTTGGTCAAACGCGTCGGAAACGTATCCCATCGCGCGCTCCAGCCTGAGGTCGTGGTTGTTGGAGGAGACGATTCCGCAGGACTCCTGTCCGCGATGCTGTAAAGCGTAGAGACCCAGGTAGGTGAGTCGCGCCGCGTCGGGGTGTCCATAGATCCCAAACACACCGCACTCGTCTCGAAACTTGTCGAGTTTCACGCCGTCGTCCTTGTCAGTACTGAAGTGATCGCCGCCCACTCGTGTCTGCTTCAATTGGTTTGCGCGTCCTTCTGGTTGCTGATTTACTGTTTGCAGATTACTGCGCATCGCCGCAGCATTCAACTGTTGATTCTTGCGTTACACAGACTTTTGATTTGCTTTACTTAGATTAGCGCGGCGGAGGAGCTGCATGAGAAATGTCGGGATGCTGGGATTAGTTGCTCTGATCGTAACTTTGGGAGGGATAACAAAAACAAATTCAACTTCTCCTTCAACGGGTTCTGCTCACGAAAGCTTTACGAGTGCCGCCACACTCTATGCGCGTCACTGCGCCAAATGTCACGGACGAGACGGCAGCGCTAAAGGAATTAGACGCTCGCTTTCAGGAGCGCGGGACTTAACCGATCCAGCGTGGCAGGACCGAGTCAGCGACGAACGAATCTTTAACGTGATCAGTAACGGGAAAGGAAAAATGCCTGCCTTTTCCAAAAAGATGTCGGAGGCAGAAATCGATTCCCTCGTGGAATTTGTGCGGAGATTGAGGAAGGAAAAGTAAACGCCGGCAGTTAGTTTTGGAACCGGGCACTCGCCTCATTCTTATTGGGCTTCAGCCTGATAACCGAGATGTTGACAGTGTTGAATTTATGCGACGGGCTCGTCCCGTGGTTACTAACGCTGGTTGCTAACAGGAATTCGAGCAAGAATTCTTTTGGATGCCACCGGCTTGTCCAGTGGAGGCTCACGCTGAGTGCTAATGATTAGATATCGTATGACTTATGACAAGGTCGCCAGCGTGATGCTCAACGGGGCAGGCCCGTGGCATAAAATTCAGTTCCGTCACTACACCATTGGCCTCCCGGTCTGTTGTCCTTCCCGCGTTTTCGACTACAATAACGACACACTTGGTCGAGCGACAGCCGCTGGAAACTTCTGACGCAATGAACTCGCAAAAAGTCTCTCATCGTCTGCTGGCTTTTGTGCTACGCCTGGCGTTGTTAGTTGCGTTGGCTGGCGCAGGGTGGATGGTTTACAAAGGACTTCCTGCCAACGGGCCGACCACTACAGTCGCCGCCCCCGGGCAAACGACATTATTGATCCTCCTGCAGCCGCCGGACGATATGGGACGCATTGGAAAAGATATCCCGATCGAAATCTCTCCGGTCGACATCGTTGCGGTGCGCCATGAGTTCTTTGTCGAGCCTCGGGCCGGTCAACGCTTTGACGAGTTTCTCCACCAGCGCATGAATGGCCGAGAATTAATCAATGCGCGCCTTGATAATCAGGGGCGCGCGTCGATCAACATTCCGCGAGGTAATTGGTGGATACACGCAATACTCTCTGGCGAAGAAGACCTTGAGTGGCGCTTACCGATCTCCACGGGCGGCGGCAAACTTACTGTCGAGCTAACCCCGCAAAATGCCTACACCCGTTCCAAGAGTTTTTGAGACGAAGGGTAATCAGTAATCAGCAATCAGTAATCAGTAATCAGTAATCAGTGATCAGTAATCAGTGATCAGCCAAACTGATTGTCGTTTCGTGCCGGAGTTCTTTGTAGTTGAGACTCTGTTCGCTTGAGTTATCCCAACGCGAGTCAACGAGCCGAGCGCGTGCAAAGAACAAAGAACAAAGAACTAAGAACTAAGAACTAAGAACTAAGAACAGAGAACTACAGTATTACTGATTACTGATTACTGATTACTGATTACTGATTATGCTAGCCCTTCGAGTTGAGCCAGACGGTGTTGCTGTTCGTGAGGTGGACCAACCACACCGCGCGGATGAGGCCCTTGTGCGCGTTCTTGTTTCTGGCATTTGCAATACCGATTTGGAAATAGCTCGCGGCTACGCCCGGTTTCACGGAACCATCGGGCATGAATTCGTCGGTGTAGTTGCGCAGGGTGACGACCGTACGTTGATCGGAACCCGCGTGGTCGGCGAGATCAATGTTGGTTGCGGAGCTTGCGAACTCTGTGTAGCCGGCGATTCACGACACTGTGCGTCCCGCACGGTTCTTGGAATCGTTGGTCGAGATGGCGCTCACGCAGAATATCTGAGACTCCCGCTTCGAAACCTCATTGCGGTGCCCGAGCGCATTCCCGATGAGCACGCCGTGTTTACCGAACCGCTGGCGGCAGCTTGTGCTATCAAGGAACGGTTTCCGTTCTCCATCGACACTCGCACCGCTGTCTTAGGTGACGGCAAGTTGGGTCTCTTGTGTGCGCAAGTCCTGGCGCTAACTGGCGCTCCTCTCGTGCTGGTTGGAAAGCACGAAGAAAAGCTTCGCATCGCGGAGCGACTTGGCATCGAGACCGCGTTGGTCGATGAGGTTGAAAAGCGCGGTCGCGTCTTTGATGTTGTAGTTGAGGCTTCCGGCGCTGCGGAAGGATTTGCGCTTGCCCGCAAGTTGCTGCGCCCGCGAGGCACGCTCATCCTCAAGTCGACGTTTCACGGAACGACAGAGATTGATGCCGCGCAGCTCGTCGTCGAAGAACTGAGCATCGTCGGTTCTCGCTGTGGCCGGTTTGGTCCGGCACTCGACCTTCTGAAGAAAGGCGCAATCGAGCTCGATAGCATGATTAGCGAAGAATATCCGTTGCATCAGGGCGCATTTGCTCTCCAGCGAGCCTCCGAGAAGGGCGTGATGAAGGTCCTGCTGCGACCGTAAGGACAGTCGGCAGTAGCAGTAGGCAGCGGCACTGGGCGGGAGTTTAGCCGCGGATCTCGAGGATAAGTCGGATCTGAAGGGGCAATAGCAGTTTCTTAATCCTAAGCGTTTGGGCGATAAGCGGATGCGCCTGTATTTACCGCCAGTGCGCCAGGAAAAAGTAAGGTAAAGCATAAAATGGTGAACTGAAGCCAGTAGCCGATACCACAGGCTGGCCCTGTGGTGTTTCATGTGCACAGCTACAAAAACAGGCTGATCCATCGGTTCGCAAGAGGCCACGGGCTGGCCCGTGGTGTTTTACGTTGCCGCCTGCGAGCAGCCTGAAGCGTGAACACTCCACGGAAAGAGCCCGTGGCAATCACCAAAAGCTCGGCCCGTCTCTGTTAGCGACCAACGAGAGTAACGACGGCGCCAGGCCGTGGCCTCAGTTTTAGCAGTTTTAGCGACTACCTACTTTTTCTTGGCGCACTTTTACCGCCTAATCTTTGCTCCAGTGTCCGGCTTGCGGTTATACTTTCTGACCTCCCTGTTTACATCCCGGCAACGCTTTCGTGCGCGCCTCCGGGATAATTGGCGCGTCGGTTTTTCTCTAAAAGGTGGTGGGTTATGTTCGAATCACTTAAAGAACAAACAACAGTTGATGAACGAGCGATCCTGCGCAAGCTTCGCGTCTGGATCCTGGCGCTCGCGGTTGCGTGTCTGGCAGCAGGAATAGGCCTTGGCGCGATGCTGGCGGGCAAGCCCACCATTGCGCAGAATGAAGTGCAAGTTGCTCATGCTCCCGAGGCGCTATCGGCTTCGTTCGCGGAAATTGCCAAGCGCGTCGAGCCCGCGGTCGTCAACATTGAAACGATGCAGATGGCTCCGGAATTGGAAGCTAAAGACGAAGACCAGAAAGACGACCCGAGCTCAAACAATCCCTTGCTGGATATGTTTCGACGCCAACCGCGCCGGCCATCGCGCGGGGTCGGTAGCGGTTTCATTGTCGATCCCAGGGGTTACATCCTGACCAATCAACATGTGATTGAGGGTGCGACGCGAATCACCGTGGGTCTGCTTTCGGGTGAGAAGTATCGAGGCAAAGTAATCGGCATCGATAAAGAGACCGACGTGGCTGTCATCAAGATCGATCCGCCACGAGATTTACCCACTGTCAAGATCGGCGACTCTAACTCAGCACAGGTTGGTGATTGGGTGCTCGCGATCGGTTCGCCATTCGGCTTGGAGCAAACTGTTACGGCGGGCATCATTTCCAAAAAGGAACGCGAGACTCCTTACTTCAACACCTTCCAACGGTTCCTGCAGACAGATGCCGCCATCAATCGCGGCAATAGTGGCGGGCCTTTGGTGAACATGCGTGGAGAGGTCATTGGCATGAACTCCCAGATCGCGACCTCCACGGGTGACTACAACGGCATTGGCTTCGCCTTGCCTGCGAGCGAGACCAGCTTTGTCTACAAACAGATTGTCGATAAAGGGAAAGTCCGACGCGGCTATCTCGGGATCACGCTCGAAACTGTCAGAGATGAGTTTGCGAAGATTTATGGTTTGCCGGAAGCGAAGGGCGCCATCGTGATGGATGTCTATCCGGGCGTTCCGGGCAAGCCCACGCCGGCAGCTGCGGCAGGATTGCAATCGAACGACATCATCACTGAGTTTAACGGCGAACCAATTCTCAATGCTCAGGACTTGATTCAGCGAGTTGCAGGTAGCGGCGTCGGTCAGGCTGCTAATTTCACTTACCTGCGAGATGCGGACGGCAAACTTGAAAAACATTCAGTCAGCATCGTCCTCGGTGAGCGACCTCCAACCCAATCGACTGGTGACGAGGAAGAAACTGCCAAGCCAAAGGATCCCAAAGCGAGCGTCTTGAAACTCGGTATGACGCTGGCTGAGCTGACGCCGCAGTTAGTAACTGAGAAACATCTGACCGGTGTTCGTGGACTTTACCTGAAAGATCTGGATCCGAGTGGTGTAGCCGCGGATGTTCGTTCGACCCTCGGCCAGCCGGCTTTGCAGGAAGGCGACGTAATTACTCGCATCAATCGCATGCCGGTAACTACACTTGCTGACTTCCAGCGAGTACTTAGTTCGTTGAAGCCGGGTGATCCTGTGGTCCTGAGTGTTTCTCGCTACGATCGCAGACAGGATCGGGTCGTCAATCAGGTGGTGCAGTTCACCTACCAGTAAACAAATTGGGGTGTGGGGTGTAGGGGTTAGGGTGTGGTAGTACAGCCTACAACCTACACCCCCAACACCTGTGAACGATGTCGTGGCCCTTCGCCTGTAAGAACGTCTGACACTGGTCAGCTTGGGTGTGGCGAGGAGTACAGCCCGAAACAAACACCCTACACGTAAATGATCGTGGCCCTGCGCCAGTAAAAACGTTCTGACACTGAGTCAGTTCGGGTGTGGCGCGGATCAGGCAGAAACCACACCCTACACCCTATATCCGATACCCTAACTATGGCTCAAGCAAAAAAAGCTCTCGTTAAATCCAGCAGGAAACCAAAAGTAACTCGCGCGACTGCATCACGGCCGGCTAAGAAAACCACTCCACGCGCGTCGGAGAAGTCGTATCAGAACTACATCGGCGGCGAGTGGGTCAACAGTTCTTCCGGCGAGAGCTTCGAGAACATTAATCCGGCTGACACGCGCGACGTGATCGGCACGTTTCCGCTTTCCACGCGTCAGGATGTCAATGACGCGGTCAATGCCGCCCAGGAAGCCTTCACACGCTGGCGACGCACTCCAGCGCCTCGACGCGCCGAGATTCTTTTCCGCCTGGGCGAGATTCTGATTCGAAACAAAGACCGTTACGCGAGTGACATGACTCGCGAGATGGGCAAGGTTTTGAAAGAGACAGGCGGTGACGTTCAGGAAGCAATTGACTGCACCTACTACACCGCTGGTGAAGGACGTCGCTTGCATGGCTTCACGACTCCGGCTGAAATGCCTGACAAGTTTGCGATGTGCGTCCGACAACCCGTCGGTCTTTGCGGGCTCATTACGCCCTGGAATTTCCCGATGGCGATCCCGTCGTGGAAACTCATACCGGCTCTGGTCTGCGGCAATACCGTTGTCATTAAGCCGGCTGAAGATACGCCGCTCTCAACTTACAATCTCGTAAAAGCCTGCGAAGAAGCCGGCATTCCTCCGGGCGTCGTGAACCTGGTTACGGGATATGGCGAAACCGTCGGCGCAGCCATGACGACACATCCGGCTTTGCGTCTCATTTCGTTTACCGGCTCGACTGAGACCGGGCGCCTCGTAGCCTCAGCTTGCGCCGATCGAAACGCGATCTGTTCGCTGGAAATGGGCGGCAAGAATGTAATCCTGGTGATGGATGACGCCGATGTCGATCTCGCCGTTGAAGGCGCTGTTTGGGGTGCGTTCGGAACCTCGGGCCAACGCTGCACAGCTTCTTCGCGAATGGTGGTGCACAAGAAAGTCTACAAGCAGTTTTCGAAAAAGCTGGTCGAGCGTGCTCAGGCGTTGCGCGTTGGCAATGGCGCCGATCCGAAAACCGACATGGGACCGGTCATCAACGCCGAAGCTGTCGAAAAGATTCGAAATTACATCCACATCGGGCGTCAGGAAGATGGAGCTACGCTCGCTTGTGGCGGGCGGCGTTTGACCAAGGGCGAGTATGCGAATGGTTACTACCTCGAGCCCACCGTGTTCACGGACGTGGCTCCCGACATGCGGATCGCTCAGGAAGAAATCTTTGGACCAGTGACGTCAGTCATTCCCGCAAACTCGCTTGATGAAGCAATCGAGATCGGAAACGGCGTGCGGTATGGCTTGTCCGCTTCGATCTACACGCAGGATGTCAACCGCGCGTTCGAAGCGATGAACGAGATGTACACTGGAATTTTTTACGTCAACGCTTCCACGATCGGCGCTGAGGTGCACTTGCCATTCGGCGGCACCAAAGCTACCGGCAACGGCCATCGCGAAGCAGGCACGCAGGTGTTGGATATCTTCTCCGAGTGGAAATCGATCTACGTCGATTACAGCGGGAAGCTGCAGCGTGCCCAGATTGACGACGTCGAGATCTAATTCCGAGGTAGGTAATGTCTCAGAGAATTCATGCCACCTATGATGGTGAGGTCTTGCGGCCTGAAAACGGCGCCCAGTTAGAGGCCAATACTCGCTACTTGCTCATCGTTGAAAAGGACGAAGCGGATCAGGAAGTTTCTGCCGATACGCCTTATCCTCTATCGCTCATTCAAGATATCGCCACCGACATGGGTGTGACCGATCTTGCGGAAAATCATGATCGGTATGCGCATGGTCAGTGAAACAGGAGAACACGCGTGATAATCGGCTTGCCCAAAGAGATTAAAGACAATGAGTATCGCGTTGGCTTAACGCCGGCCGGAGTGCGAGCGTTAACCGATGCCGGCCATCGCGTGATTGTCGAAACAAATGCCGGCGACGGCTCTGGCTTTGATAACGGACTCTATGAACGAGCCGGCGCCACTATTCTGAACTCTGCCGACGATATCTGGGGCCAGGGTGAGATGATCGTGAAGGTCAAGGAACCAATCGAGCCCGAATATCCTCGCATGCGTGAAGGGCAGTTGCTGTTCACTTATCTGCACCTGGCTCCGGACCACAAGCTCACCGAACAACTGCTCGAACGCAAAGTCACCGGGGTGGCTTACGAAACCATTACCGATAGGAAAGGCACTCTTCCGCTACTAACTCCAATGTCTGAGGTAGCCGGCCGAATGGCGATTCAGGTCGGCGCGCATTATCTCGAGAAGATGAGCGGTGGCCGCGGCATTCTTTTGGGCGGCGTGCCCGGAGTTCCGGCCGCCAAAGTCGTGATCATTGGTGGTGGCGTGGTGGGAACGAATGCAGCGAAGATGGCAGTCGGCCTCGGCGCGCACGTCACGATCATCGATAACAACCTCGATCGTTTGCGAGAGCTCGACGATATTTTTCTTTCCAAGATTTCGACGTTGGCTTCGAGCGCTTACATGATTCACGACGCCATCTCTCAGGCGGATTTGATCGTGGGAGCAGTATTGGTTCCGGGCGCTGCAGCACCAAGACTGGTTACGCGCAGTATGCTGAAGGATGTTCCGAACGGCGCGGTCATTGTCGACGTGGCGGTCGACCAGGGCGGCTGTATCGAGACGACGCATCCAACTACGCATTCAAACCCAACTTACTATGTCGAAGGCGTGCTTCATTATTGCGTCGCGAACATGCCGGGCGCGGTTCCGCGCACATCCACCTTTGCGTTGACGAATGCGACTTTGCCTTACACTTTGAAGCTTGCTAATCAGGGGTTCCCGGCAGCGATTGCGCATGACCCGGGATTGAAAGCGGGAGTGAATACTTACGCCGGCAAGTTGACCTACGAAGCTGTAGCCGTGGATCAAGGCCGCGAGTACACGCCGCTGGATGATCTGATTGGCGGAAGTCGAGCCGCGTCTAACTAATGTACAACAGGCGCCAGCCTGTTGTGGTCGCTTTGGGGTCAAGCTATATATTTTGGAAGTCTGTGAACCACGCCACGCTGCAGGCTGGCAGCCTGCAGTACTCAATTCTTTCCCAAGAGCCCTTCCAAACAATCAGTCAAAACTTCGGGTGAGATCGGTTTCGAGAGGTAAACGTCTGCGCGTTGGTCGGAACTCTGTGTGTCCTGGGCTTCAAGAGCGCTGAGCAGCACGATCGGAAGGTGCGAAAGTTGAGGCGTATTGCGAAGGAATCGTACCAGCTCATGCCCGTTCAGGTTCGGCATAATCGCATCCGTCACCACAATATCAACGGCAGAGGTCAGGGTAGCCCGCATTGCTTCCAGCCCGTCCGCCGCGACAATCACTTCGTAACCTTCGCGACGAAGCACAACTTCGAGATAACGGCGTAACGAGCGATCGTCCTCGACAAGGAGGACAGTGAAAGGACGCGCTCCAGCATCGGCACTCGTGATTTGAGCCGGTACTGAATTCTGCCCCTGAAGTTTTTCGATCATCGATAACGCGGGAACTGAAGCGAAGCCCCTGGCTGGTTGGGTGGGCCTGACCGGCATGATGCCGGATAACTTAGAATACAGCCGGACGCCTAGCAGTTGTCAATGATTGTGTTTGGTGCGGTACTAAAAAGCCTATCCGCAGATTACGCAGATTTCACAGATTCAGTAAGACAGATTGCACAACATAACTTTGATTCAACCAACATCTGTGAAATCTGCGTAATCTGTGGATAGGTTTTTGGCGTAGCTCCAGAAACTCGCAATTGATCCCTTCACGGACACTTTTCGACGTTGACGACTCGCAACAACTCGAATTGATCGCTCGAAACGTTTGGAGTTAGCGGCTCCAGGGTCAGGCAGACTGTCCGACTAACGCTGCCACGAAGGGTGAGTTTGGTTTTGATCGGCGTCGCCATGACTTGTCCAGAGTGAGCCTTCACGATCGTCGCGAAATTCAAGCCCGCAGCCTTTAACCATTCAGCCTCGCGACCGTCACGCACCGCCTCGCCAAAGGCAAAACTATTGGTCAATCCATCTACATTAATGAACGAATGCTCCGAGAAGTAACCCAAACCCCCACTGTTGCCCGCGGCGAAGACTGCGTTCGCTGGAGCGTTAGCGCCGATCCATTTCGCGCGATCGAACCTCGACGCGAACTGAGGCTCACCCAGCCGGCCCGCTATCGAGACTGCGAGCAAAACCAAACAACCGACAAACGCAACCGAGTTAACCAGCGTTGTTGGCGAGCCGCGCTTCTTTGCCACGTCCGCCAACCCGGCAAAAAACAACCCGGAGCAAATCACCGGCAAAGTAAAAGTCCACGAGTAAGACTCTCTTCCTCCTGTAGCCGCAGCGAGTGCGAGCGTCAAAACAGAACCGTACATCGCGACCAGCCAAACCAAACTGTCACGAACACGTGGTTCCAACCACGTCACGCCGAGACCCACAAGCGTGCCGCCGATGCTCACCAATGCCATCAAGCTTCGAGCCCAATAAAGGTTTGGTGCTTGCGCTCGAGCAGCTTTGAAGACCGCGCTGATTGGAAGCAGATGTTTGAACTCGATCAAATTGAACGCAAGGTAAGGTGCGACGATGGCGGACTGGAGTACGACACCCAAGAGCAAATGCTGAAGTGAGACCCTTGGGCAAGACGCCCGTGCCACCTGAAAAGCCAGGATTAGATCCAACGTGAAAACGTAGAGCGCGCTATCAAGACGCGCAAGTATCAAGGCGCCCGAAAGCAAACCGAGGACGGCCATATTCCCGAACGTGAATGACTTCTCAGCGCGCGCGATCACTACCAGCAGAGCAGTCAGAACCAAGGCCGCGAGCGCACTCTCCATTCCGTAAAAGGCGGCTGGAAGCAGCACCACGGCCGGCAGCAACAGCGCCACCCAACGATTCGACACCGAGTAACCCGCCGAAATGGATCGAAGAAGGAACAAAGCTGTACCGAGTAATAGAATGCACAGGACCATCACAACGCGGGCGCCAGCCTCGCGCGAGGCGTTCATGATCGGCGCAACTGGAATCAGGCAGACGAGCCATAACGGATGGTAGCCGTTCGTCCGATTGATGCCGTCAAAGGTCGAGCCCTGACCCATCCAAATGCGTCTACTGATTTCGAGATAGTAGAAACAATCGTCAGGCAAAAAATGGAGAAGCGTATTGCGGAAAGAGGCGAACGCAGCGACCAGCAATAAGAGAGCTACGATTGCTACTACGACTGCAGCTGCTAACCGGTCAAGCGGGGAATAATCGGACTTGTTGATACCGGTAAGAGGATTTTTCACTGGTAGGTCAGACGGACGTCTTGGTTTGATCGAATAACCTGGTGGCGCGAATTACGATCAGGCCCAACCAATACAAAGCGACTGCCGCGCAAATAAACAGCGAGTATTGAATCGCCATCACGTACCTGTGCTCGGTATGCAGGAATGATTGCGCACAAACGTAATAAAGCGGTATCGCCAAAAGAACGAGCAGGTAGCGGTCCTTTCCAGCTCGCCACATCAAGATCATTCCCAGAACCGCGAAGGGAAGCAGCCATGCGGTGATAAAGAATTTCTGCGTCAGGCTAACCAGCACTCGCACATATCCGGTCCAGGCGAATGAGCTTGGTCCCAGCCGAAAGAGTTCTATCTTCCCAATCTCCGCTACCGTGCGAACTGGCCGCTTACCTTCATTCGCCAGAACCAGGGTCACGTTGGTGGAGTCGCCACTAACAAAAGGAACCTCGATAAAGACGGTAGGTTGGTCGGTAACTGAAGACGTCTCCAACGGATGAAAGATGTTGGATGACGCCTGCAAGCTGGACGATTGAACGCTCGCAACCAAATTGCCCTCCACTAATTTAACCGGGAGTCTCAATACATAATCAGTTTTTCTTTCTAAGACTAACGGTGCGGAAAGAACGAGGGTTGACGATCGTTCGGAAGAAGCTTCAACGAGAACGTTGTCGCTGGATGCACCGGGAGTCAGCTTGATCATATCCGAGCTTGAACTGAACAGCTCGCGCGGACTTTTCGCCCAAACCGGAGTATCGAGGCCGCTCAGCGAATGACCTGGCGCTGGTTGACGCGACACGGGTCGCACTCTCTCAAGCTTGAACATCGACACCGAACGTCTCAACAAGACGGATGCGAACCACATTGGATGTTCGCGAATGACGGTCACGCCATTCGCAAAGCGTCGCTGATCGCGGTCGACTCCGTCTCCCCCAAAGAGAGAACCGGTATAATCAGGACGATTGTATTTGGCCGCTTCACTCGTGACGGTCTCGAGGTCGGTGCCAGGCAAGCCGAACCTTCGCTGCTTGTCGTAATCGCCAATCCCCACATTCAGCATCTGACCAGCGCCCAGCGAAAGTGGAATGAGCCGGTGAAACACGATCAGATTTCGAATCGTGATCGGAGCAATAACGATCAGGCTCGCCGCTGCCAGAGCTGCTGCGCCTTTGAGATTTCCGCGCCTCCAAAATGGCTTTTCGTGTGCTGGCGAAGCGGTCGAGTTTTTAACTACAGCGAAAACAACGACCGCGAGAAAAGGAGCCAGCAGCAAAGCGTTTGATCTCAGCCAGCACGACAGGCCAATGCAAACACCTGCGGCAATCAGCTTGAACAGGTTCGGTGACTTAACCGCTCGAATCAGGAAATACAACGCCAGCAGAATCGGAAGCGTTGCCAGCGAATCCGGAAGCAACAGCAAAGAATAGTAAGCAAGCTGCGGTGATAGCGCAGCCAATAACGCCGCGATAATCGCCGCCGCGCGGGGCAAGAACTGTCCAGCTACGAAAAACAAGAGCACCGCCGCCGCCGCGTCACAGACAACCTGAAACAAGCGCATCGAGCTGTCGGCTTCATCAAACCAACAAAACACGATCGCCATGATGATCGGATAGCCCGGTGGATAGGTGAGAATGTTTGCATCACCCGGCGGCGCCGGCCCGGTGATGAATCGCGTGAACTCGCCTTTGAGTAGAACCCGGGCATTATCCTGATGATGCTGAACCATCCCCGAAAAGACTCGTGAAAAGTTTGGGCGGTTGTCCTGCCAAAGCAGAAGTCTCGCCCCGATCGCGATCACGGCGATGACGACGCAAACGAGTATTGTGCTCCGCCGTCGATGCGGTTGGACGGCAGGCTCCAAATCTTTCGGTTCGGGCAGCAACCGTTTGAATGTTTGACTAGATAGAGACAAGCAGGTAGTTTCCACTGCAAAGGCGAACGGATCTATCAGCCGCCTAAAGATTTCCGAACGATTCCCCGGAGGGATTCCCCGGAGGAATTCTCAGGGCGGGCATGCTAACAAAATAGACTTTTGCCTGCACGCGGATCATTTCACGACAGCTATGAAACAGGTCATCCAGGACCTCGGAACTCACGAACTAAAAGTTGCCGATGTGCCGCCGCCGATAGCTCAGCGGGGACGCGTAATCGTGCGCGCGGCCGCCACGCTGATTAGCGCCGGCACGGAACGAATGACAGTCGAGATGGGTAACCGCAGCCTGCTGGGCAAAGCTCGGGAACGACCAGACCTCGTTCGCCAGGTAATTCAAAAAGCGCAACGCGAAGGAGTCCTGAATACTGTCAACGCGGTGCGCGCCAAGTTAAGCTCTCAAGTAGCGCTCGGCTACAGCGCCTCCGGAACTGTTATCGACGTCGGCGCGGATGTCACCGAATTTCGCGTTGGCGATCGAGTTGTTTGTGCAGGCGCCGGCTATGCATCTCACGCGGAAGTATTGTCTGTTCCCAAGAATCTTTGCGTGCGTTTGCCAGACAACGTCGATTTCGAAAGCGGAGCTTTCGCGACGCTCGGCGCGATCGCGTTGCAGGGCTTGCGGCTTGCTGCTCCGACGCTGGGCGAAGCTTTTGTAGTCATCGGGTTGGGACTGCTCGGTCAAATTTCGGTTCAGCTGCTGAAAGCGAACGGCTGTCGAGTTTTTGGAATCGATCTGGATTCCTCGAAGATAGCTTTGGCGCGTCAGTGGGGAGCAGACGATGGCTGCACTCCGGACGATGATGTTGAAAAGAAAGTATTGGAGTGGTCGCGTGGTCGAGGCGCCGATGCAGTGCTCATCACCGCGGCTACTTCATCTAACCAACCAGTGGAGCTGGCTGGCCAGATCTCTCGAGCAAAGGGAAGGGTAGTGGCCGTTGGTCTGGTGGGGATGGAAATACCTCGAGAGGCTTACTATCGGAAAGAGCTCTCCCTCAACATTTCAATGTCGTATGGACCGGGCCGCTATGATCCTGAATATGAGGAACGCGGTCACGACTACCCCTTCGCTTACGTTCGCTGGACCGAGGGTCGTAATCTCGAAGCCTTTGTGGACCTGATTGCTGCAGGTCGAATCAATGTCGAGTCTTTAGCTACACATCGTTTTCCAATCGATGAGGCAGAACGGGCCTATCAGTTGATAACCGGTGAAACTAAGGAGCCGCATCTCGGGATTCTCCTCACATATGATCAAGGCCACCAACTCGAAACTAAGATTGCTTTGCCGGGCGCGAAGACCCCGGCTTCGCAGAAGAGCGTCGTTGTTGGGTTAATCGGCGCCGGAAGTTACGCTAAGAAGTTTCTCCTGCCAAATCTAAAGTCAGCGGGCGCGCAGTTTCAGAGCGTGGCTACGGCATCGGGGATTTCTGCTCGCGACGTCGGCGAGAAATACGGCTTTCGATACTGCGTCTCAAGCCCGACTGAAGTTATCAGCGACTCCGAAGTGAACCTTGTAGTAATTGCCACTCGACACAACACGCACGCTGAGCTGGCTCGGCAGGCTTTGGAGCAGGGAAGAAATGTTTTCGTCGAGAAGCCGCTGGCGTTGAACCTCGAGGAACTGGAAGAACTTATCAACGCAGCATCTCAGTCTGGCGGAAAGTTGATGGTCGGGTTCAACCGCCGCTTCTCTCCGGCGGCGCGAGCTGCCAAAGATTTTTTCGCAGACATCGACGCGCCGCTGTCAATTAACTATCGTGTCAACGCTGGACGCATTCCCAAAGAACACTGGATTCAGGATCCTAAAGAAGGCGGCGGTCGCATCATTGGCGAGGTCTGTCACTTTGTTGACCTGATGCAGTTTCTAACCGGGAAACTTACGACGCGCGTCTACGCGGATGCAATCGCCGCAAACAATCACCAGATTTCAAACGAAGATTCCGTCTTCGTTACCTTGAGGTTTGCAGATGGCTCCAATGGCTCAATCGCTTATCTCGCGGAAGGCGATTCATCCCTGGAGAAGGAGCGCGTGGAGATCTTTGGTGGTGGAAAGAGTTTTGTTCTCGAAGATTTTCGAGCCGCTACTTTGCATGCGAACGGGCGCACTAAGCGCTTAAGGCTGGGTGGCCAGGATAAGGGGCAGACTGAAGAAATACGCGAGACTTGCCGGGTTGTTTTGGAAGGTGGAGCTGCACCGATAGCGCTCGAAGATTTGGCTGCTTCCGCGCGCGCCACTTTTGCTATCAAAGAATCTCTCCGCACCGGCCAGCCCATCGACGTTTAGCTTTGTCAGAACCCGGAGCGGTAGCGACGGGGCTAGGACGAAAGACCTTAGCCACAGATTTCGCAGATTACACTGATTGCTGCTTAATTGTTTTGGCATGACTAATATTTCATAAGACGCCTGCGCCTGGAAGAGGCTGGTTGCTGAAGCAAGTCCTACAATCAGTGTAATCTGCGAAATCTGTGGCTAAGGTCTTTCGTCCTGGCCGCCGCTGCCGCTCCGGGTTCTAACATTCTACAGTCGGACTTTTCGCCATCGTCTGCACATCTGCGCACTCAAAGGCCACAATAACAATATCGCAGTCAGCCAAACGATAACCCAATTATCGAACCAAATTGGAATTCGTCTCGGCGGCAAGTTGGAATCCGTAACGAGCAGGACCAGCTCGATCAACAAACACGACAGCAGGCTTACAGCCATGCCGATGAGGTGCGGGAAGAAACGCTGCTGAGTAAATCGCTCCCGTCGCTGATGAGCCTTCATCGCTGCAACGATCGAACCCAGCACAATCGCCAGCACGAGTACCAGCCCCAGCCCCGCAGCAACCAGAAAAGCCAGCACGCCGTCAAGATTCAGATTGATATCGCTCATCGGAGGACCTCAAAACAGTTAAGTTATCCTGCCTATTTGCAGTGCGGTGACCTGTCACCGCTTTCCCCGCGGCGGCTTGACGCTGCGTCGCGAGGTTGCTGCGACAGGTCGCAGCGGCAAAAGCGACGACAGGTCGTCGCACTCCAAAAGACGCCGTCCGGCTTTGACCTGATTATTCTCATCAGCTTTCCTTCATTTGTCAGGGAACTTCAAGCGTGTAGCGGAAGCGGCGCAGAAACCGCTTGGTGTTATCGTCCTCGATGTTCAACGCAAGAATCGTAAGCCCTTTGAACGATTCCATCCTTTGCAGCAAATAGCCGACTTCAAGGTTCGCATAGCGGTCATGTGCGTCCTTTACATGGCTGCGTTTTCCGAACAGCGCATCGGCTTCATCGAAGAAGAGGACTACTTCGGAAGCCTTTGCATTCGCGAATAGCTTGTTTAGGTTCTTCTCAGTCTCGCCGATGTACTTACTGACCACTGCGTCAAGATCTACGCGCTGCAGCTTGCGACCCGTGTCTTTCGCAAGTTGCTCGGCTAGTTTCAATTTATCTCCCTTGCCAGAGAGCACGACGGTGGTCGGGCTTGTTGTGCGGCTTCCATTGACTATCTGGGTTATGACTTCCTGCCGAGCGGCGGCGTTCAATTGTGGAGCTTCGGGCCGGCTGGTATGGAAGGCCACGACTTTCCAGCCGGTAGACTGGTTGACGAACGTCAACGTGTAATACGCATCGAAGGGATTGTGATTGACTTGTTGTCGCGGTGAGATTCCGCGCACCACCGCAGAGTCGCCATAAACATTTACAATCCGATCGCGGTCCTCGAGCTTGGCGTACCTCAATCGACCGGATTCGATTTCTTCAAGCAGTTGCTTGCGCGTTTGTTTCATGCCGGTTGAGTGCGTCCAGACAAAAGTTTCATCGGTCAAGGTCCCCATTAACGCGGCGTCCGCTTTTAGGAGTGCGCGTTGAAAAGAAGCTTCGGTTTGTAAGACGTCCTTTTCATCGTCAGCGGCTGGACGCGGGATTCTGGTTGCTTGCCAGGCGACTACCTGCCATTTGCCGGCGCGTTTGAGAAACGTCCCGGTGTTGAAAAAGTTAGCGACCTGCGCCGAGCTTTCTCGAGCAGTGGTGCCGACCAGGCGGAAAGCAACTATCGCAGTGTCGCCGTACTGTTGAATGCGGACGTCCTCTGCGGTGTAGGTGGTCGCGGGGTCGCCGGGTTTGGGGGCCGGCGCGGATCGAACATCCTGCATCACCTGCGACTTGTTACGTCTGCGCCCGCCGGAACCGGTGTAGACGAGCTCGTCTGCCCAGAAACGATCATGGATAGACGCATCGTTGTGCGAGGCCCCGGCGAGGAACTCGTTGAGTAGTCGCGTCAGCTCAGCCGAGTCATTCGCAGCCTGTGCGTGAACACCAAGCATTGACATCAACACAACAAAGACAGCGGAGAAAACTTGTTTCATGGCGTCCTCCAGGGGAGTAATCAAGCGACCGTGCGAAACAGGTGTTTAGAGTTCAAGCTTAGGCTGCGTGGCAACGAGAGCACACAATCTAAAGATTGAACTCTGAGCGCCTGTCGGGATCATTCTTTTACGACAAAGAACAAAGAACTAAGACCCCAGTACTTTGGTGGCAGCTTCGGCTGAAGAAAGCACCGGGATGACTTCAAAATCCGCCAGATCACTCCAATTGGAAATCCATTCGTCGATGAGGCTGCGATCGTCGGTTTCCATCAACTGAAAGCAACGATCGAGCTTTTCATCAACCCAACTGGAAACGTAGTGCAAGCCTTCGGGCGCCAGTCGACCTCGCTCTTCAAATCTTTGATAGACGGGCTTGGGATCGTGATTCTTGAAATGCTCGACGATCATGAAGAGCACGCGGTTGGTCCTCCTCTGAAAAATAGCCGCCAGAGAATATCGCAGCTGTACTGCAGGCTGCCAGCCTGCAGATTCGTGATAAGAGATTGCCTTGGTTAAACCAGGGACTTTTTCCAGCGGTCAGCCGTGCTAATCGACCGTATCGACAGGCTGGCAGCCTGTCGTACAAAAAACTTTCGCCGGGTTGTCGATTTGGCGGTTTGCCGTTCGACGTGTATGTAGAGAGCAGAAAAAACAGCTCTAATAAACAATAAGGAGATAAGTTCAATGCGAGTAATGGTGGTGATAAAAGCTACGGAAGAGTCAGAAGCCGGCGTGATGCCGAGCGAACAATTGCTGACTGAAATGATGAAATTCAACGAAGAATTGGTGAAGGCGGGCGTGATGCTGGCCGGCGAGGGTCTGCACCCAAGCTCAAAAGGCAAACGCGTTCGGTTTTCCGGGAATAGCCGCACGGTGATCGATGGTCCATTCGCTGAGACCAAGGAGTTGATTGCCGGATTCTGGCTCTGGCAAGTCAAATCGATGGAAGAAGCGGTCGAGTGGCTCAAACGCTGTCCCAATCCACATGACCAGGAAGCCGACGTTGAGATCAGGCCCGTATTCGAGGCCGACGACTTTGGCGCTGAACTCACGCCCGAACTCCGCGAGCAGGAAGACCGCTTGCGCGCGAAGATCGAAGATCAAGCCAAATAAGATCCAGCCGCGGATGAACGCGGATAAGTGCGGATCAAGAAAGAAGTGACGGAACTTTTGAGTTACTTAGCTATTCTGTAATTCCTAATCCGCGTTCGTCCGCGTTTATCCGCGGCTAAATTTCCGTACTTGCCAACGCCGGAACTTGATGTTGTGATCGACGGCTGTGGAAGCCGCTGACACTCATCGCACCATCGATGCTGTTTGGAGAATCGAATCAGCCCGGATCATCGCCGGCCTCACGCGAATCGTAAGAGACGTCGCGATTGCTGAAGAGCTTGCGCAAGACGCACTCGTCGTGGCGCTCGAGCAGTGGCCTGAATCAGGGATCCCCGACAATCCAGGGGCCTGGCTGATGACTGCGGCAAAGCATCGGGCCATTGACCTGCTGCGCCGCAGGACTTTGATCGAGCGCAAGCATGAAGAAATCGGCCGCGAGCTCGAAGTTCAGGAGTTAGAAGTGCCCGATCTCGCCGCGAACATCGATGATGATATCGGCGATGATCTGCTGCGTCTCGTGTTCATTTCCTGTCACCCGGTTTTGTCGACGGAGGCTCGCGTCGCGCTGACTCTAAAATTGCTCGGTGGGTTAACTACTGACGAAATCGCGCGCGCTTTTCTCGCGCCTGAACCAACCATCGCGCAGCGCATTGTTCGAGCGAAGCGAACACTATCCGAGAAAAAAGTCCCCTTCGAAGTTCCTCGAGGCGCTGAGCGCGATACTCGTCTGGCGTCCGTGCTCGAAGTCATTTACCTGGTTTTCAACGAAGGCTATTCAGCGACAGCAGGGGAAGATTGGATCAGACCGACTCTTTGCGAAGAGGCCCTACGGCTAGGCCGTATCCTGGCTGAATTGACGCCAAACGATCCGGAAGTTCATGGCTTGGTGGCGCTGCTGGAGTTTCAAGCCTCGAGGTTGAAGGCTCGCGTCACTCTTACTGGTGAACCGATTTTGTTGCTGGATCAAAATCGCGCTCGCTGGGATCAGCTTTTGATTCATCGAGGGCTTGCGGCCCTGAAGCGAGTGGCGAAAATTGGAAAGGAGAGCGGACCGTACGTTCTGCAGGCTGAGATTGCTGCTTGTCATGCGCGAGCGCGAACCGCTGAGGCGACGGACTGGCCGCGCATCGCTTCGCTGTACGACCAGTTGGCTAATGCTTCGCCATCGCCAGTGGTTGAACTGAATCGCGCGATGGCCCATTCGATGGCATTTGGTCCGGCAGCAGGTTTGAAATTAATCGATGCGCTGGCAAATGAACCGGCGTTGGCAGGCTATCACTTTCTTCCGGCGGCGCGAGGAGATCTGCTGGCAAAACTTGGACGCCTGGATGAAGCTCGAATCGAGTTCAACCACGCCGCCTCACTAACTCGTAATGTTCGCGAACGAAATCTGTTGCTTGCTCGTGCCCGAAGCGGATAAGAAAAACTTGCCACAGATTTCGCAGATTACACGGATTGTGGAGAAGGCAGAGAGCAAGGGGCAAAGAACAAAAGGCAAAGAGCAAAGGGCCGGCGACTTGTTGGTGCGCACGACTCTTTGCTATCTGCTCTAGGCCTTTTGCCTGGTCGTATCTGTGGCTAGGTCTTTCCCACGCTTTTGGATTGGTCTTGAAGCGGTGGAATCGGCGCAATCTGTGGCTGTTCCTGGTCGGCAGTCGCGGCAACTTGCGAACTGATTTTCTCGGAATGCCGTTGTGGCCGAGCGTATTTGTCTAAGCCAAAACCCAGCATGATGGTGCAAAGTATGATCGCCGACGAAAAGAAATAAGGCGATGAAACTCCAAGCCTGTCGAACGACCAGCCGAAAAAGAGAGGCGCCACTATTCGAGCCACACCTCCGTAGGTCTGCTGCATTCCCATGTAGAGTCCGCGTTCTCTGGGAGCGATAACGCGCGATAACAATGCAGTCACGCAGGGAAAGGTGAAGGCGGTTCCGAGAGGAATCAAAGCCACGGCTAGCGCGAGAAACCCGAGGTTGCTTGCGAGCGGCATTCCGACCACGCCCGCCGCGAGCAGGGCGAGACCCAATCGTGAAAGATTCGCCTCACCCAGCCAATCAACCATCCGCCCCAGCAACAACACCCGCGTGAAAACCGAGATGGCCCCAACGTACATGAAGAAATACCCGATAGTCTGTTCAGTCACCTGGAAGCGAGCGTTAAGGAAAAGCGCCAGCACCGAGAAGCTTCCCTGGAAGGCGCCGATAGAAATTGCATAAATCCAGATCAGTCGCGATGAGGGCTCGCTTGCATGCGACATGACTCGCCAGATTGCTTGCTTTGAGGTGCGCCGGACTTCTCCGGGCTGTGTCTGTTCACTGAGATCGCGAGACTCTTTCAGATAACGGGCTGCGAAAATCATGTTGAGAACGCACAGCGCCGCGGCGAGAATTCCAGGCGCTGCATTTCCCATCTGCAGAGTGGCCGGGCCGGGCATCAAATCGCGCTTGCCCAGCGCAATCGCAAACGAGCCGAGCACGGGACCCAGCGCGACACCGAGATTCGTCGTAGCCGATAGCCAACCGAGTGCTCGCGCTCGATCTTCAGGCGCGGTCGAGTCGGCGACGTAAGCCTGAATGACGCCGACTGTTCCTCCGCCAGCGCCTTGCACAATCCGCGAAAGAAATAACACCAGCAACGAATGCGCGAACCCAAAAATCAAATACGCAATGGCTGCTGAACCCAATGCGATCAGGAGAGTAGGCCGGCGTCCTACTCGATCGGAGAAGCGGCCCCACATCGGGGCGCTCAATAATTGGGCGACCGTAAAAGCGGCAACGATGAATCCGGAGATAATGCCGATGCCAAAATGAAATCCAAGAACGTTGACGCCGTCGCCGCCCAGAGTTTTTACATAGAAAGGAAGTAGCGGAATGATCATCAGCAAACCAACCATGTCCACAAAAGCAGTGGCCATGAGTGTGAACAGCTTTGCCGGAATCTTCCGAACTTCCCTCCAAAGTACGTAAAGGAGCGCTACTGCGATTGCTCCGAGCAAGACGCGCACGATTGGCGATTGAAATGACTGAGCGATGCTCTGCTGAAACAGCATTAGGATTGAAACGTCAGGAGTGCAAATATAAAAGACTGGACATCATACACCAGCCCTGCAAACTCATCCGCAGATTTCAGTGCTGATGCTAATTAGACAACCTCCGAAAAAATGGAAGTCGAAAGAAAGACAGCTATCCGCAGATTACGCGGAAACAAAACCCGATATAAGAAGGACTTTGGACTTTGGTCTTAGGTCTTTGAAACACCTTCTTGGGGATCAGGTTCAGTGAAGATCACCCGCACTCCAAAGAGTAACTCCAAAGCCCAAGACCCAATACCCAAGGCCAAAGACCTATTCCAACAACTTGACGACTTCGAGCATCTCGCGTTTTCGAGCCCAACTCGCGGCAGTGGTTCCAGCCTTGCTCTTCGCGGCAGGATTGGCGCCGTGAGCTATCAACAGTTTTACTATCTCTATTGCCTTCGACTCATCGTCGGGCAGCCACCAGAGCAAAGTGTAGCCCTCGCTATCCGCGCTCTTTGCCAGGTCAGGATTTTCCTCCACCACTTCTCGCAAACGATCGACATAACCCCTGAATGAGAGAGTCCAAACAAAGCGACTGTAACGGCTGAGGAAATCCAACATCTGCTGGTCGTCGGCATGCGCTGCCCAGCCCAGCGGCGCCGACTTCCAGATCGGATCCAGTGGATCTACTTCGGCTCCACGCTCGATCAGCAGCTTTGCGACATCGATGGCTTTGTTTCCGGCTGCCTCATGCAGTGCGCGGTGCCCTTGCTGTTCGATTTCAATCGGCCCCCCAAGATCAAGCAGCAGAGCGACGACGTCAGCTCGATTGCGTTGAGCCGCCGCGAGAAGAACCGTCGCCGACTGCAAATATTCAGGATGTTGCTCGATCTGCTTTTTGACTTCGTCGAGATTCATATTGAAGCAGGCGAAGGCAAAAGCTTCTTCGCCCTCGAAGACTGGTGGTGTTGATTGAGCTCCACAACGCTCCAGCAATGCTGCCATCTCGGTCTGTTGCATGAACACGGCTTGGCGTCGGATCGAATCCATGTCGGCGCCCTTCGCGCGATGCTTGGGATGGTAAGGCAGCGGCTGAGGAACGGCGCGCGCGCCACGCGTTAGGCACCATTCAGCCAGGACCAGATCATTTTTCTTTTGAGCAAGTGTTAGGAGAAATTGAGCGCCCGATCCGTAGCCGCCCATGTCCAGCATCATCCAGTTCGGATCTTTCCACTCAGCAATGCGGCCGGTTTTCAAACTGTGCTCGTAAATCAACTCCAGCCACCAAAGCACTTCGCCGCTGAAGTGGGTGTTGTAAAGGACCTGAATGTCGAATGGGTTGGCGCCGTGCTCGAGCAGGATTTGGAAGAGAGCTTTGGCTTGTGGCTGTCGCGGTGAATCCTGTTCACCCTCGCCGGCAACACCTACCAACGCCGAGTAGACTGCATCCCCAGCCATGTAAAAAGCATTCGGATCGGCGCCCCGCTCCAAAAGCAGGCGAGCCATTGCCGCTGCATTGTCGATGGTTTGTTTATTCGAGAAGCGTGTGTAACAGAGATACAGGATGGGCGACCATTCTCGCGCTCCGCCGGGTTTGTTGATTAGCTCGGGCTCAGCGTCGAGGAGGCGTTGGACTTCCTCGAGATGGCCGCAGACGATCGCAGTGTAGAGGCTGTCGCGCTGCAGCTCAGGATGATGCGCCAACATCTTCTGGGCAGCACGGTCATACATCCGATGGTCAGCCTTGCCGTGCTCGTGATGGTCCCAGCAAGCAAACGTCAAAAACCTGGCGACTAACTCGTCGTGAGGAGTCTTCACAGGTGTTTGTTCGGTAGACATGATTTAGCCGCAGATTACGCCGATTACACAGAATATGAAAGCGGAGCAACGAGAATTGTGTCGGCTAATGTTGGATTAGTCTACGCATAAGAATTTCTTTGCGTGGCTTTAACTTTCCCGCAAAGGCGCAAAGACCGCAAAGGACAGTCAGTGTTTTAGATCGTGAGCCTGAAACATGAAATCTGATAAAGTCAGCGGACTCCAGGAGGCCCGCACATGACGAAAACGAAGATTCCAACTTCACAGAAGTAAGGCAATGCGCGAGGAGCAAATCTCAACCGACGTTGTGTTGCGGGGATTCTTCTGAATTCAGTGGCATCAAAAGCGTCGGTCCGATATACCTACGTCCTCTCGCAAAACAAAAACATCTGCGCAATCTGCGTAATCTGTGGATAGAGGTTTACGTATTGCGCAGTACCACCGCAGGATCAGTGCGGGCGGCGCGGCGGGCCGGGGAATAAGTTGCTAGCAGCGCGACAATAATCAGCAGCAAGGGCGTGGCTATGAAAACTACGGGGTCGGTCGCGCTTACTGAAAATAATTGACTCGAGATGGTTCGCGTCAAAGCCCACGCACCCGCCAAACCCAGGAAACACCCAATACCCGCCAAGACAAAGCCTTGTCCGAGAACGGAAGTCAGAAGATGCTTAGGCGACGCTCCCAGAGCCCCGCGAATTGCGAACTCGGCTGACCGGCTGTTCACGTACACAGCCATTACGCCATAGGTTCCGATTGCCGCGAGTAGCAGGGCCATGATGCTGAAAATCGTCAGCAGCAGATTAATGAGTCGCTGGCTATCAAGTCTCCCATTTATCATCTCGGTCATCGTCTTAATGGAATACATCGGCACATCGGGATTGAGCGCTCGGACCCTCTCACGGATCGCCGGCGTTACTGTGCCGGGATTATCGCTGTTCACAACCAAATACATTTGTCGCTGATCTCGACCTGAACCGTAAGCGAAACCAAGTTGTTGGTAGGTGAAGTACATATGAGGATCAGCATCCTCAGATAGGCTTTGCTCTTTGACAGTGGGAACGACACCGATGATGGTGTACCACTCCGGATCTCCAGTTCGAATACGCTTGCCGATTGCGCCTCCGTTGGGCCAATAACGCTGTGCCATCGACCGGTCGATGACAGCTACCAGGGGAGATCCATCATCGTCGGATGCCTGGAAGTCTCGCCCCTCGAGCAACGGCATTCCCATGGTCTGAAAATAACCCGGGCTTACGACTTTCATCTCAGCCTGTGGAGCTTCGTCGTTTTGAGGTTCTTGTCCTTCCACAACGTGAGCGTCCGTTCCGCCTGAGCCGCTAAATGGAATGTTCGAGCTGATCGCGGCGCTATTGACTCCGGGTAAAGTGCGCAAGTCTTCGAGCAAGTTCCGGTAAAACAGGAGAGACTGTTCCACCTTCTCTTTGGTAGAGGCAAGTGGAAGAATCATCGTCAAGGTCTTTTCAGTTTCAAAACCTGGTTTGACAGCCATCAGGCGCTGGAAACTTTTTAGCATCAAGCCGGCGCCAATCAGCAGCACCAGCGACAAGGCGAGTTGGAAGGCTACCAGCGATGAATTCAAACGGCGGTTCGCCGATCCTGCGACGGTTCGCTGTCCTTCGTTAATTCCACCTTTGACACCAAGCAGGTAGGCCCTGATTGCCGGCATTAAGCCGAACAGCAATCCAGTCAAAGCAGTCAGACCAACTGTGACTAGCAGGACGTTGCCGCTGATTCGCGCCTCCTGAATTCGAGGAATACCCTGAGCATACACACCGGTCACCGCGCGAAGGCCCCACCATGCCAATCCAATGCCAACAATCGAACCGAGCATCGCCAGCAACGAACTTTCTGTAAGCAGTTGGCGGATAATTCTTCCGGGTGCGGCGCCGAGCGCGAGACGGAGGGCGATTTCCTGCGTTCTTCGTGTCGCTCGGCTCATCAAAAGATTGGCGACATTCGCGCAGGCAATCAGCAATACAAATCCGACTGCGATTTGCAGGATCAGCAGCGGCTTCTCAATCCTACCCACAATGGCTTCCTTGAGCGGGGTCACGATCGTTTTCAACCCCAACCCCGGTGTAGGAGGAGCCTTCCGCGAAACCATCTCCGGGTTTTCTTTACCAGCATTCCAGAGGACTGCAGTCGTATCAGCTTGTGCGGTGGAAATCGAGAGTCCGGGCTTCAAGCGGCCGACGCTGGACATCATGAAAGGATGCATGGCCTGTGGATTCAAAGCCATCGGCAACCAGATTTCGGTTTGTGCGGATGGAAATCTAAAGCTGGGTGGCATTACACCCACGACTTGAGTTGGAACGTTGCCAATCACCAGTGACCTTCCGACAATGTTGGGATCACTTCCAAAACGCCTCTGCCACAACGCATAACTCAGCACGACTATATTGTTCTTTCCGGCAGTGTCCTCGCCGGGTTCGAAGGTGCGACCCACCACGGGGTTCACTCGAAACACTTTGAAGAAGTCCGCTGTGACTCTTCCGGCCTGTAAGTACTCCGGTTTTTCAGAACCGCTGAGAACAACGCCAGAATTCTGGAATGCGGCATAGGCCTCGAACGAGTGATTGCCGTCGCGGTAATGAGCAAAGTTCGCCGGCGAAAGACCCCAGGTTTCCAGTCCGATTTCGGGGTAAGCCTGGATCAGCCTGACTATCCGATCCGATTCGGGATAGGGAAGCGAGCTGAGCAGTATCCGCTCAACCAACGAAAAGATTAGAACGTTCGCGCCAATCCCGATTGCAATCGTAAAGATTGCCACGAATGAAAAGATCGGATTGCCTCGCATGCTACGCAAGCCGTAACGGAAATCAGACCAAAAGTCGGCAAGGAGTTTTCCCTTTCCACCTCCGCCTAAAGCCACGGGGTCGGCCGCCTTTCGCTCGACGCGCCGCAGCTCCCGAATCAGAAGACTGCTTTCACAAACTTCAGAGAGCGCAGCATGTCGCGCGCTTTCCTCAGATAGGCCTTCACGTTGAAGTTCTTCGCAGCGATCGGCGGCGTGCTGAGCCAACTCCTCAACGATGTCAGTCTCGCGCGCTGGGGTTAGTTTGAGATCCGCCAGGTGTGGTCGAATAGCTTCCCTGAAATCAAACATGGCTCAACTCCTTTTAAGCCGGATTAATACCTGCGACTCGGTCGAGAGCGGCGAAGAAATCTTTCCAGGTGCGGCGCTGCTCGTTGAGAATCTTCTGCCCGGCGGCAGTCAACTTATAGAAACGACGTCGGCGCTGGCCGGCCTTTTCTACCCAACGTCCGCTGATGAGGCGGCGTTTTTCCATGCGATAAAGCAACGGATAGAGCGAGGCTGCGTGGAACTGCAGCACGCCTTCAGAGCGCTGCTCGATTAGTTTTGCAATCTCGTAACCGTGACGCGGGCGATCTTCTACCAGCGCCAGGATAAGCATTTCGGTACTGCCTCGTTTCAGTTCTCGATCAAGCATATGGTCTCCATATATGTAGTGACGCCATATATACCGCGAGTATACGTGGAAGGCAAGCGGAAAGTTTGAAGTTCGGGCTGGTTCTACGGAGAGTTGGATAAGTCTACGAGGCCACGGTCGTTGAGGTGAAACGAAACTAAAACCCTCGCTTTATGGCGCCGTGGTGGCTGACGCTTGCTGCTAATAGGGAGGCTTGCTTAAGGTCCAGATGCCACGGCCTTGCGCCGTGTATCACGCTCGCCGCTAATAGGAAGCTTGCCTAAAGTCCAGATGCCACGGCCTCGCGCCTTGGTAGCTCACGTTCACTGCTAATAGAGAGGCTTGCTTAAAGTCCAGATGCCACGGCCTTGCGCCGTGGAGTATCACGCTTGAGCAGTCACCGGAACCGTGAAAGACCACGGCGCGAGGCCGTGGCATCCATTGAACCGAAGATGTGAAGGTTTTCTAGCTGCCCACGTGAAAGCCCACGGCGCGAGGCCGTGGCATCCGTTGAACCGAAGATGTGAAGGTTTTCTAGCTGCCCACGTGAAAGCCCACGGCGCGAGGCCGTGGCATCCGTTGAACCGATGAGGTGAAGGTTTTCTAGCTGCCCACGTGAAAGCCCACGGCGCGAGGCCGTGGCATCCGTTGAACCGATGATGAGAAGGTTTTCTAGCTGCCCACGTGAAAGACCACGGCGCGAGGCCGTGGCATCCATTGAACCGAAGATGAGAAGGTTTTCTAGCTGCCCACGTGAAAGACCACGGCGCGAGGCCGTGGCATCCGTTGAACCGAAGATGAGAAGGTTTTCTAGCTGCCCACGTGAAAGACCACGGCGCGAGGCCGTGGCATCCGTTGAACCGAAGATGTGAAAGCTTTTCTAGCTGCCCACGTGAAAGACCACGGCGCGAGGCCGTGGCATCCGTTGAACCGATGAGGTGAAGGTTTTCTAGCTGCCCACGTGAAAGACCACGGCGCGAGGCCGTGGCATCACAGTTCTATTTAACTTTTCCCGGGCCCCAGAGTGCTCGACCAGGTGTCGCCTTGGTATGTTCACCGTCACGTAGCACCGGCACGCCATTCACGATCACGTGCTGCATGCCGACGGCATACTGGTGAGGCTTTTCAAAAGTTGCGCGGTCAGCAATCTTATGGGGATCGAAGACGACTACATCGGCAAACATTCCCGGCTTTAAGAACCCACGATGATCCAGCCCAAGATTCGTCGCCGGCAATCCAGACAGACGGCGGATGCCCGCGGCCAACGTGATCGTTTCTTCATCGCGAACATACTTTCCCAGAAAGCGGCTGAAGTTTCCGTAGGCGCGTGGATGCGGGTTAGATTTCAAAAATGCTCCTTCGGGAGCTTGCGAAGCTTCATCAGATCCCAGCGAAACCCAGGGCTGTTGCAACTGCTTGCTGATGTTTTCTTCCGACATCAGAAAATAGATCGTGCCCACGCGTGACTGATCTTCCAGCATCAGATCCAGGATTGTTTCGGCGGGCTCTTTACCACGCAGCTTCGCTACTTCCGCGAGAGTCTTCCCAGTCAGAGGTTTCAACTTATCCGATTTAAAGCCGACCAATAGAACGCGATCCGGTGAGCCCGCGGCGAGAAAGAGGTTCTCCCATTCGTTCGTCGGGGTGTTGATAGCAGCGACGATCTTCCGCCGAGTAGCCGGATCCTGAATACGTTTATAGAGCGCTTCGTAACCGCCACTCATGGCCCAGGGTGGAATCGAGGCATCAAGTCCGGTAGCGCCAGCAGGATATGTGTACATGTCCGCAGTAATCTTCAAACCCTGTCGGCGCGCAGCGTTGACCATCCTGAGAACCCGATCCATCTTGCCCCAGTTTGGTTTGCCGGCCGCTTTGAGGTGATAGATCTCGGCGGGAATTCCGGCTTCGCGACTGATGCGGATCAGCTCCTCGACAGCTTCTATCAGGCGATTGCCTTCGCTGCGCATGTGCGAGATGTATTTGCCCTTGTACTTAGCCGCAACCTTACAGAGCTCAATCAGCTCTTCTGTCTTCGCATAAAAAGCGGGCGAGTAGATCAACGACGAGCCGATGCCGAGCGCGCCCGCCTCCATCTCAGCGCGCACCAACTCGCGCATTTGCTGCAACTGTTCGGGCGTGGGCGGCTTGTCTTCCAGGCCTATGACGTATTCTCTGATGGTGGTGGCGCCGATGAACGAAGCCACATTTTGAGCGACGCCGCGTTTTTCCAAATAAGTTAAGTAATCGGCCAGGCTCGTCCACTCGATATCGTATTTGAGATCTCCCTGATCCGCTTTTCTTCTCGTCTTCATCACCTCGCTCAGCGGTCCCATTGAATCGCCTTCGCCCATGATCTGTGTAGTGACTCCCTGACGAATTTCGCTTTGCGAGCGCGGATCGGCGATGAGTGATTCCGTCGACCAGGACAGCATGTTGATGAACCCGGGAGCCACGGCGAGATTCTTTGCGCTAATCACTGTTCGCGCATCCGCGCTTTTCAATCTGCCGATCGCGACAATACGGTCGCCTTTGATGCCGACGTCGGCTTTGAAAGGCCTTGCTCCGGTTCCGTTGTAGATGGTTCCACCCGCCACGATGATATCGAATGCAGGCTCCTTGCCCTGGGCATGCAGAGATGCAAAGGACACTAGAAGCATTACCGCCGAGACCAGAGTTTTCATTGATTCTCCTTGGAAAAACACGAACTCATCCGCAGATTCGAAAGGTTTTCAGCCGCCCCTTAGAACTTGTCGGGTGGAATCGTAGGTCAACTGTAATCCGCGTCAACAAAACATCTGTGTAATCGGCGTAATCTGCGGATAGTCTTCCGTTCTTCGATGGAGGTTGGAAACGGCGAGCGATTAGTTAAACGCCTGCCGCCCTCAAACGAAACCCGAGAACACAGTGGTTATGAGAATCTGATCCGACTACTTCGCGTTGCGCGGATCATCGGCCTTGTTCACGTAGGTGACTGCAAATGGCCCAGTGGCCGAGACCTGTAGGACTGTAGCGCCGACTGCCCATGCAAAATGGCGCACGCCTTTCGGCATGGCAGTATAAGATCCGGCTGACAGTACTTGGCCTGCGGCGGGATCAAATTTGGCACCCACACCTACCCCAAGCGAACCTTCAAGCACTGTCACTCGTTCATCGGTCGGATGCCAATGTGGAGCAACCTTGTAGCCGTCGGGAAACTTTATACGAATAGTAAACGGAGACCCAGCCTTTGAAGGATCGCCATCCAAGACGGCAACCTCTGCACCCGCTGGCAGCGCTGGTGGGGCAGGTCCCCATTTTACGTCTTCCGCGGCTACCATCACGTGTGCAGGAGCATGGGTTGATTTAGAAGTGCGATGTGACTGGGCGCTCGCACCAGCAAAAGCAAGCGAAGCAACTGTCGTTAACGAAAAGACCAAGAGCAGGAATCTAAGTCGTGGCATAACAAAACTCCTTTCAGGTTTCGGACTGGGGCGTGTCGAAAAGATCTTTGTTCGCAGTTGGTAAAGTGCGGCCAGCTTGTATGACAGATTCAAACCGAAGTCAATGAGGCTAAGTCTGGTTCAGTGGCTGGCGGAGTTAAGCAACCCCAGCGAAGTGAATGTAGCTTTTGTCTCGGAGTTCAGGTCATAACCAGCCAATGCGGCAGGTTCGGCCCAGGAATATTCGCAAAACTCCGGATTGAGACAAATTGGTTGGTCCATGGCGATGCGACACTCAAATAGCAGGAAGACCATGTAGAGGTTGCGTTTGGAGCCATCGGAGAAAGTCTTTTCGAATTGACCATCTTTGAAGAAAAGGGGGCTTGGATTCGAGGAGAGCAACTCCCAGCTCCTCGGACACTTCACGGGCCAAAGCTTCTCCGATACGCTCACCCGGCTCAACTCCGCCGCCTGGCAGCCCCCACTGCCCCGGAAAGACACCACGATCTTCAGGCATCTTGCAAAGCAGAACTCTGCCAGCCTCATCCTTGATGACTGGCACCACTATCAACCTGGTAACCGTATTCTCGAGCATCCCGTTTCGGGTATCGTGAAATCAATCAGTCAGCATCGCAGGCCACCGTCGCGACTCAATTGGCTTCTTCGCAATTAACCAGCCATGGGATTCCGAATCTATCGGTACACACACCAAAACCAGCCGCCCAAAAGGTTTTCTCAAACGGCATCTGGACGGCGCCGCCTTCAGCCAGGGCGTTGAAAATGCGCGCGCCTTCTTCTGTGTCTTTAATATGCAGCGAGACGCTTATGCCTTGTGGCGTCTGGTAGCTGTCGGCTGGAACGTCAGCTCCCATCAAAAGGCTTTCACCTATTGCCAGCGTGGCGTGCATGATCCTGTTACCTTCATTGGGAAACTCTTGCGCCATCGGTGATTCGCCCCACGTCATCATGAAAGTGATCTTCCCGCCGAGAGCCTGTTCGTAGAATTTGAAAGCTTCGGCACATTGCCCGTTGTAATTCAGATATGGATTGAGTTTCATATAGTCATCTCCCAAAAACCTCTCAAAAAGAAGGTCTTGGGTCTTTGGCTTTTGGTCTTTGAATGGGTTTCGAAACTTGACGCATTCGATCGTAAGGATTTCGATTTATCCAAAGACCAAGACCAAAGACCAAAGAGTTTGTGGCGAGCGCGTTTGCTCACCACTTTGCTCTCTGCTCTTTGTCGCTAGCCTGCGGCGGCTTCTTTCAACTTGGCGATGTCGAGCTTCACCATCTTCAACAAGGCGGTCATAACTCGATTCGCTCTGGCTGGATCGCCTGACATCAGCTGCTCTAAGACTGTGGGTATGATCTGCCATGACAAGCCAAACTTATCTTTCAGCCACCCACACTGTGACTCGGATCCGCCGTTGGCCAGCAGCTTCTCCCAATACTCATCGAGTTCTTCCTGCGTGTCGCATTTCACGACGAGCGAGACGGCCTCGGTAAACTTGAACGCCGGTCCTCCATTGAGCGCCATGAATTCCTGGCCGGCCAGTTGAAAAGTCATCGTCACTATCTGACCTTTGGGGCCCGGACCGGCATCTCCGTAGCGCGCCTGACTCAATACTTTCGAATCTTTGAATATCGAGCAATAAAGGTTCACTGCCTCTTCAGCCTGGTTGTCGAACCACAAACATGGCTTGATTTTCTGCCCTGCAGCCTGGGCGCTGGCACTTGTCGTCATCGTCTTTCTCTCCTTAGTTTGAATTAGTAGTTATCGTAATCTCACGCGGCGGTTTTCTGCTACTCGCCGCCACGAATGAAGCTTGCAAAAAGCCTTCTATTTCTACGTCGAACGGTGCAACCGTAAATCGACAACCGCGCCAAAGAATTTTTGGAAAATGTCCGTGCCATTGAAGCTGGTAGTCCGGACAGACAAAAGACCATCGACATTTACGCCGATGGTCTTCTAATCCGCAATGGTGATAAGGCGAGGGGTTTTAGTCTCTAATAGAAGCACTATCTCGGAGTCAGTGTTCTGTGACCACCACTCCAATCAGCAATCCGAAATCAGCATTCCGCAATCCCTCTACTGCCTGCCAACACCGATCTTTCGCTGCACCAGTCGCTCGACGTCCATTGGCACTCCCTCGGCCCTGGCGCGCCGGATATAGTCGCTATCGATCTTGAAAATGCGCATCTTCACCAGCTCTTCCACTGAGATTTCCCCAAATCCTTCGTTGCGGACTTCGGAGATGAACTGTGGCGTAACTTTGAAAATCTGCATCTTCACCAGACTTTCAAAAGGCTCTTTATCAAAGCCCATCTGGCTTACCTGCGTGACGAAGTTAGCATCGATCTTGAAGATTCGCGCCTTCACGAGGTCTTCCATGCCGAGGTTTGGAAAGCCACTCGCTTTCATCTCGCGCATGAATTTTGAATCGACTTTGAAGATGGCGGCTTTGAAAAGATCTTCGACGCTGAGTTTGCCGAATCCTGAGGAGCTAAGATCGTCAGCCAGTGCCGTGGTGATATTCAAGGCCGTCGCTGTGAAGAGACGGTCCTCAATATCGTCTCTGCCTTTTAGATCCTGTTCAAAGTCGAACCCGCGGCTTTTCATCGCCGCCAAAAAACTCATGTTGGGCGTAAAGCGAAAAGTGCCGGAGCCACGGCTCATTTGATTGCCTTCACTCTGAAAGCTTCCTTCGCACGCGATGGATCCTGCTTCGCGAGTCAGACTGAATTTGACCGAGCCGCCACTCAAGGCCTGTTCGCGGCTCAAGCCTTGTAAGTCAGAGAAATCATACGATTGGCCAATTTGGTGCCGGTTCCGATGATTGTTGTCGTCATCGTTCCGATTGGTTTCATTTCGGACTTCGAAATTCAAATGTAGCTTGTTCGACTTATCACGCTCCGGCTTGGCGGCTTCGTCGTTCCATTCCGCATCATCGCCGTGTTTGCTCTTGTTCCACTTCTGCGTACCGACGGATGCTGTCCAGTCACCGGTCAACTCCTTCGCGTTCTGAAGAGAGTTCACTGCGACGGTTGTTTTCGACAGGGATCCGGACTTAGCGCCGGCAGCGACAATCCCAAGGATCAGGGTGGCTGCAAAAGCGAAACCAATCATCAAGCGTATCGACACCTTCTTTGCCATGGCTTTGTTACCTCGAATCGAATTTTCAGGATTACCGAGCAGACTGTGCCCTTTTGATAAGGAAACACCGCCCACCCCGATTTGTGGCAAAAATCTTGTGGCACGGGCGTCCCGCCCGTGGTCGTCGCCCTGCCGGTCTACTCGACATTGAAACTCGAACGTTGATTAAGCTAAGCTTGCGAAAAAGTGACCTCGTCCTAACTCCTCATAAGCGCGCTCATCCACCAAATCAAGGGACGTCTTATATGTCAGGAGTCATCAAGAAGCGTCGAGGAGCCTACCTCCCACACTGGACGAAAGAAGGGGCATGGTATGCGGTGACTTTCCGTCTTTGGGATTCTGTACCGCTTCACATTCTCAGATTCTGGCGGGCCGAAAGGCAGAATATTGTCAAGACCGCGAAGCAAATGCACCGCGAACTTGGGGAACGTGAAAAACAAAGACTCGCCTACCTCAGCTCTGAGAGGGTTGAGCGCTACTTGGATTTGGGTGTCGGATCCTGCTACATGAGGGATGACCGAATTGCGCAAGTCGTGGCTGATTCGATCTTACATTTCGAAGGCCAACGCTACTCGTTAGCGGCATGGTGCGTGATGCCAAATCACGTACACGCCGTTTTCAGACCTGCATTGCGCTTTGAGTTGTCCGCAATACTACATTCCTGGAAGAGCTACAGTGCAAAAGAGGCGAACAAGTTGCTAGGCCGGCAGGGTCCGTTTTGGCAAACAGAGCCGTACGATCACTTGATCCGAAACCAGGCTGATTTCATACATGCCGTTAACTACGTGTTGAGAAATCCAATCAGAGCGGGCCTTAAGAATTGGAAATGGGTGGGAAGGGGTAGGGGACATGAAAGTTGAATGCTGGGGCACGACCACGGGCGGGACGCCCGTGCCACGTGTTGCTGGCAGCTTGCGTCTTAGATCAATTAGAATCGCGCCGCTCAACAATATTTCTCGCGAGGATATCACCGGTGCCCAAAAGCAATCATCTGATACTCAACGTACCAACAATCTTGAGGAACACGGCGATTCTTCTGATAGCTACGGCCGTAACGTTAACGACCACAGCTCTCGCTGAAGACTGGTCGCAATTTCGTGGACCCAACGGCACTGGCGTTTCAGCTACTACGGGTCTTCCCGTCGAGTTCGGTCCGAAGAAGAATGTCATTTGGAAAACCGAGCTGCCGCCGGGGCACTCCTCGCCAGTGCTGACACGTAATCGCATCTTCGTCACTGCGCACACGAAGGAAAAGGAAGCATACAAGCTGCTGGTCATTTGTCTCGATCGGAAGACTGGAAAACTTCTATGGCAGCGCGAAGTGCCGCGCCAGACAGTTGGCCGGCTGCAAAACGTGAATGGCCCAGCGTCACCCAGCCCAGTCACTGACGGTACCAACGTCTACGCGTACTTTCAGGAAGCCGGCCTCGTGTCATACGACGCCGCTGGAAAAATGCGCTGGCAACATCCAGTTGGTCAGGTCAACATGTTCTACGGCTTTGGAGCCTCGCCGATTCTGGTTGACGACAAAGTGATCTTGCCCGTCGATCAAGACAATCCCAGCTCTTACATGATTGCGGTCGATAAGAACAGCGGACGTTTGCGCTGGAAAGTTGAGCGCCCGGTAGTCATCTCCGGTTACTCCACACCGATCATCTATCAACCAAAGCAGGGAGCGAAGCAGATCGTCGTTCCCGAATCCTTTCAGCTCTCTGCGTACTCGGTTGCAGACGGTAAGCGCGTGTGGTGGGTGCGAGGCCTTGCCTGCGAGATGAAGTCTATCGCGAGCCATGACTCGGAATATCTGTACATCAACGGTTGGGGCTTTCCTCAGAATCAACCGGGTCAGCAAGTGAAGACCATTCCATTCGAAGAAGCTTTGCCGCGATACGACAAGAACAACGATCGCGAGATCGCGAAAACCGAAATCTCAGGCACCGAGAAGATGGATAAGATGCTGAAGGACGCCTTTGAAGCATTCGACATGAATCGCGACGAAAAGCTGAACGACAAGGACTGGGAAGTCTTTCGCGCCATGATGGCGTCTGAAAACGGCTTGCTCGCAATCAAGCTGGGAGGGCAGGGCGATCAAACTGCGACGGCGATTCGATGGCGTTATCAAAGGCCGGTGCCGCAGGTTCCTTCGACTCTGCTCTACAAGGGCGTGCTGTACATGATTAACGACAGCGGCATTCTGCTCTCGTTCGATCCAGCGACTGGAAATGTGCTCAAGCAGGGCAGACTCAAGGGCGCGATCGACAAGTACTTCGCGTCACCAGTCGCCGCCGACGACAAAGTATTCGTAGTTGGCCAGGGCGGAGCAGTATCGGTGTTGAAAGCTGCGGGAGATTGGGAAGTGCTCTCAGTTAATGAGTTGGATGACGAAGTCTTTGCGACGCCGGCAATTGCCGATGGTAGGATTTATATTCGCACCCGCAGCGCTCTGTACAGTTTCGGTAGCTGATGAAGAAATTTAGCCGCGGATGAACGCGGATAAGCGCGGATCAGCGCGGATCAGACAGAGCCACAGATTTACACCGATAACACGGATCTGAAATCCATGGATGGTTTTAGATCCGTGTTTATTTGTGTAGATCTGTGGCCTTCTTCTTACTTGGTCTGCTCCGCGTTAATTCGGGGTTAATTTCGATTTCGATAAATCACGCCGTCCTTCATGACGAAAACGACGCGTCGCACGGCGGTGATGTCCTTCAAGGGATCGCCGTCGAGCGCGATGATGTCAGCTCGTAAGCCGGGCGCCAGCGTTCCGATCTGATCGGACATTCCCAGTGCTTCAGCTCCCAGAGAATTAGCTGAAACCATTGCCGTCATTGGATCAACTCCACAGTCACGAACACGATCAATAAAGTCCTCGGCATTTAACCCGTGCGCTCCAGCCACAGCATCCGTGCCAAAGACAATCTTGAGACCGGGAATCTTGATCGCTCGTTTCAGTAGCTCATGACTCTGGGAAATTATCTTCTCGAAGACAGCAAAGCCTTCCGGCGTTTTTGGATAATAGGGCGCGCCCGCATACTTTTCTTTGTTTTTGATGTAGGTCTCAATCAGTAGTCCTGCTTGCGGATCAAAATAAGTACCTTTCTCAGCGAGAACTTTTAGGTCGTCGTCGCTGGCGCCCAATCCGTGTTCGACCTGGGTGCAGCCGGCCAATGCGGCAGCTCGCACTGCTTCGCGGTAAGCATGCACGAGCGTTCGCAATCCTACTTTTCGAGCTTCGTCGCACGCAGCATTCAATTGTTCTGGCGAGAGCGTCATGGGGCTGTTCATGCCACCGGACGCGAATATCTTGATCAGGTCCGAGCCGGCGGCTTTCTGCTTTCGTATGAACGCTCGAATTTCTTCGGGCGTGCCGGTCTGTTCACCTCGTCCCATCAGCGGCTCGCCGGAAGTCAGCACACGCGAGCCAGGGATCGTGCCTTGCGCGATCGCATCTCGAATTGAATAGTCCAATGGCGAGCCGACACTTTGCACGGTCGTAAAGCCCGCCCTCAACATCGACCAGGCATTCGCAGCGGTCCGATACGCGGCCTCCTGCGTAGTCTCAGCGCCGCCGGCAAACTTACCGTCTTTGCCGAAGCCCCATGTGATATGGACATGCGCGTCGATCCATCCGGGCATGACGGTCAAGCCACTCAAATCGTAATCGACGGGCCCGGCTTTCGGATCGATAGCTACGATCTTTGAGCCTTCAATCACGATACGAGTGTTGTGCAGGACCTGACCTTTGCCATCGAAGACCGTAGTTGCGCCAATCACGATGCGCTTCGTTTGCGCGCAAACGTGAGGAGCGTTCAGAACTACGCAAAGTGACAGGACGGCGAAATAGAATTTGTGGAATCGCATTACAGTCTCCTAACTGCAACGAATTCTCTCTCATTCACACCGCGGCTTCAGCCCGGTGTCAAATGCACTTGAAACTTCGTTTCATTTTTGAGCATGGCATGGTTCGTTTATGTTCTGATCATGTTCGCGAGACTCTATCACCGGAGCCGAGGCGGAGGCGCTAAAGTCACCTGGCCTTTGACCATGCTAAATAAGTCTTGGGAATATCCATCTTCTTAAGTTGTTTCCAGGCTTGGATGGCTTTAGTCCTCGTGGCGTCTTTCTCGTTAGCAAGAAAATCGGCCATGAAGTAAATGTACCTTCCGTGTGGGATGCGTTTGAATTGTTCCTCAGTTTGATTCAGGCGAACGTATTCATTCACCAGATCTCGATAGGTTATCCGGTTCCCCTTAGTCAGCTGCTCCTCGCGCCATCGATTAAGACGATAGCGAGCGCCGGATTTTCGTTTTAGATTCGGAACAAGTTTGCGCGCTTCGCTGACGATAAAATCCTTTGTCTCTTTGTTGCTCGTGTAATTGACGACGGGAAGTGTCAGAATGAGCCCTTTCTCAATATCTTTGATCCCTGATTTCGAAAGACTCCTCTTAGTCGGGCTTTGGACCTTGCCGGATTTGATGAACTCGATGATCGCTTTCTCCAGCTCATCCTTTCTGAGTCGCTTCGCCGCCGGGATGCCGAGCTGATCGCCAAACTCTTTCAGCTCGGTGGCGTACCAATAACCGTTCTCGAATTCACTCAACGTCATCGATTTGGAGAGCTTTGTTTTCATTTTTGAGCTAAGGACGTTTTAGGAAATCGGAATTTCAGCCGCGGATAAACACGGATAACACAGATCAGAACAAACCGTTAAGCTGCTTGCGTTTGAGCAGCGCTAATCCGCCGCTAGTTCTTAGTCTTCGTCGAGCCCGGCAAACTGTAAGTAACCTTCCCCATCTCATCCAGAAAGTCGAGACGTGGAGATCCTCCTGCCTCGACTACCATGTTGATGCGCGCATTTCCTTTCGCATCATAAAGAGTGACTTTCGCTTCACGCTCTTTGTTCTTGCCAACGAAGACTCGAGTAGGCGACAAGTCAGCGGCGCGCAAACTTTCTTTAGCAGCATTCTTTTCAGTACCTTCGGACATCTTTTCGATCTCAGCGCGACGTTGCAGTAGGTTTGCAAGTGATGTCTCAGGACGATCCCACACGCTAAGACCAACCTGCCTGCTGCCCGAGTGATCGTTGTAAATCAAGCCTATCGCCTGTGATTGCTTGTACTGGTCGAACGTGAATCCGCCATAAGCGCCGAACTTGTCGTTGCCCGTTACGGCGCCGAAAACCAAACCACCGCATTCGTCGCCGAGCCCATTGTAAAAGATCATTCCGGGCGGACGCTCAGTCTTAAAAGGCTTGCCGTCGATGATCGGGTCCGGCATTCGGTTAGTGTTCGCGATGACGGCTCGTAGCTGGCCATTCTTCTCAACCACGTTGAGACGCTCGACGGTCAGCTCATCAATTTTCTGTCTCGAATCGGCGAAGGCTGAAAACGCCAGCACCACGAATACGGTCAACGAGAGAACGGAATATATTTCAAGAACACGTAGTCGTTTCTGAACTTTATCCATGAGATTGTTTCCTGGATTGCTGTGTGGCGCCCGTGCCCGGACGGATGCAGTCTTAATTCATGCCATCGGGCTTGCCCCGTGGTAAGTGACGCTGGCAGCTACTACAAAGATGCCACGGGCTCGCCCCGTGGACGCTCACGCTGGTAGCTTTCTTACTTGAAGGATCGCTAAGCAAGCAAGTAAACGTGAGCCTCCACCGGGCAAGCCGGTGGCCTCCAAAAGTCCTTTTGCAGCTTTGCGTGTTAGCTACCAACGTTAGTCACCACGGGACAAGCCGATGGCATGAATTCAAACGGTCAAAACTCCCGTTCCCGGATGGACGATTCATTGGACTAAACGCGAACGCTTTCAGCGTTAACGCCTATGCTCAGCAAGAGTGGATGAACTTTGCTATCATCCGATTCCACTGCGGAGCTTACAGTTGCTAACCAAAAAGTCGGTCATCATTACGGCAATCGTCATCCTCATTGTGGCCGTCATAGTTATCGGCGCAAGACCCTCGTATCAGATCCGCCGCGCCGGCTTCGCTGACGAGAATTATTTACAGTCGATCGAGTGTAAATCATGTCACGCAGATCATTACGCTTCGTGGGCCAGTACCTTTCATAGCCGCATGACTCAAGAGGCAACCGTCTCCAGTGTCCAGGGAGACTTTGAACGTAGTAACACGTTCGAATACCTCGGCGTGAAAGCAAGCATGGAAAAGAACCCGAATGGCTTTTTCATTACGTTCACGCTTCCCGACGGCGCCACTCAGAAAGCCAAAGTCGATCTTACGATTGGCTCTCGAAGAATTGAGCAGTACCTCACAAAACAGCAGGGCCAGTATTCGAGGCTGCCGATAGCCTATGATTTGGTTAACAAGCGCTGGATGAGCTTGAACGGCTCATTTTTTCATCCGGACAGCAATAACTATTTCCAGCACGTCGCGCAATGGGACTCAAACTGCGTCTTCTGTCACAACGTCAAGGCCCAACCGCATCTCGATTTCAAAACCAAAGAATTCAACACGGAAGTCAGCGAGTTAGGAATTGCTTGCGGCGCTTGCCACGGAGCCGGAGTGAAGCACGCTCAGGCTGCGTCGTCATGGTTAAGCCGGACCTGGTGGCGAGTAAGGCCACAAGCGTCAAAAGAGATCGTCAATCCGGCAAAGCTTACGCCGGAGCGGTCGTTAATGATATGCGGCCATTGTCACGGCCAACGAATTCCCGAACCAACGGATCGCATTCAAACGATCCTTAGCCACGGCGATCCATTTAATGCGGGCGAAGATCTCGGGCAGTACTATCGTCCGATCGACCAAAACTCACGCATCGGAAAAGTGTCTTTCGCAAACCGGTTTTGGGCAAACGGCAGTCCCCGTCTGACAGCTTACGAGTACCAGGGGATTTTGAGATCGAAGTGTTTCATAAATGGCGAAGCTGGTAACCGGCTCAACTGCCTTACTTGTCATTCCATGCACGAAGGAGATCCGGCCGGTCAGATCAAGGAAGAGAACCGCACCGACAAGCCCTGTCTCTCCTGCCATCCAAAGTATGCAGAAAGCAAAGCACTGGCCGCGCACACTCAGCATAAATCTGAGTCAAGCGGCAGTCGCTGCTACAACTGTCACATGCCGCGCGTGGTTTATGGCGTGATGACTTTTCACCCGACTCATGACATCACGATTCCCGATCCGCAATTGACGGTAGCTCAGGCGGCGCCGAATGCGTGTAACGTCTGTCATCTGAAAGAGAGCGTAAATTGGTCAATTAGAGAAGTCAGGCGGTTGTGGCCCGCGCGTTTCGGGAATGCCCAGCCGAGCGATGACTCACAATTTGATCTTCCTGAAGGCCCGCGAGAGTTGTTCGCGGGGGACGCGCTAACACGTGCGTTAGCGGCTGACTTGCTCTCGGGTAATGGTCCAGGAAAACCTGATCCGTTGTGGGGCGCGCCGTATCTTGTCGAAGCGATGGGTGATACCTACCCTATCGTTCGTTTCTTCGCTTCGAATGGTTTGAGTCGTGGTCCGTGGAAGGGTGACAAGCCTGATTATCTTGAGGACGCAGAGGGTCGCAGTCGACTACTGGAGAAGTGGCGCGCGTTGTTTCCCTTTAACAATCGCGAAGTGGAATCTCTGGCCGTAAGATTGAAAGCGTCGAGACGCGACGTCGACCTGGAAGTCGGCGAGTAGGTTGAGCAGACACAATTACTTCCCTCTCATTCACACCCGGTTTCAACCGGGTGTGAAGGGGACTCTTTCATAAACCTTAACCGTTTTAACGGCATTAACATACTTGACGAATCAACCCCATGAACGCCGAAGGCGTTAGCCAATTCCAGCCTGGGGCAACGCCCCAGGGAATAACGCAAGGGTTTGCTTCGCTAACGCTGAAAGCGTTGGCGAGTAGTCCGGCGCGGCG
>DATNBH010000004.1:0-92826 GCA_035572035.1 Pyrinomonadaceae bacterium
ACCAGCCTGAAGCGTGAACACTCCACGGGACGAGCCCGTGGCATCACCAAAAATCTCGGCCCGCCTCTGTTAGCGACCAACGTGAGTGACCACGGCGCCAGGCCGTGGCCTCAGTTTTAGCGACTACCTACTTTTTCTTGCTGCACTGGACTTGAACCATCGACATCAAACATTGGTAGGCTGGACCTGAAGTAACCACCAGCTGCCGCAGGTGGGATTTAAGACTTTTCGGGCAAAGCTTGTTTCGTTATTGGCTCCTCTGGAGTGAAAGCAAGGAGTCAACGTATCCAGGTCCAGATCGGAGAGCGCGGCTGAGATGATCGCTTGCGCTGGTCTTCCAATCGCTGTCTCACAGTCCGTCCACCCGGCTTCAGCGCACGATCACGGCGCGTCCTGCGCCGTCGCGCTCTCGTTGACGCAGGTGTAAAATACCGCCGCGAAGGAGAAATCCATGGCGGCCTCTACTGCACCTGAGTCTGTTTTTGACGTCGATTCATTCATAACCGAGTACTACGAAGCCTGGTCGGGAACAGACTTGGATCTCATCATGTCTTACTACGGGGAAGGTGTGGTGCTTCAGACTCCCGGCGTGCTTATGGAGGGAAAGGAAGCCGTCCTCGCGCAGTTTGCTCGGCCATTTACTACTGCGTTCCCGGGAAACCGCCACGTTGTGAAGAACATGATCCGCGGACCCGGGGTGGTTACCGTTGAATTTACTTTTGAAGCGAAACACACGGGCCCGTTCGCCGGTCATGCGGCGACCGGTAATCGAATCAAACTCCCTGGTTGTGGTGTTTATGAGTACGACTCGGCGAAACGGCAGATCACAAGCGGACGCATTTACTTCGATGTGGGTACCTTACTGCAAACCATCACGGAGTTGCCGGTGATTGATCCTCAAAAAATTACCGGAGCTCTGCACTTGAACGAGCACAATCTGAGCGTAATCATCAACACGATTCCTACGACCGCATGGACTACTCGTCCGGATGGCTACTGCGACTTCCTGAATCAGCGCTGGTTGGATTATGCGGGCATGACCGCAGAACAAGCTAAGGGCTGGGGGTGGGCTGCAGCGATTCATCCAGACGACCGTGAGGGACTCGTAGAATATTGGACATCGTGTCTGGCTTCTGGCGTGCCGGTTGAAGCTGAAGGACGTATGCGTCGTTACGACGGTTCATATCGCTGGTTCCTCTTTCGTACCAACCCAGTGCGAGACGAATCAGGGAAAATACTCAAATGGTACGGAACCAATATTGATATCGAGGATCGCAAACGCGGGGAGGAAGCCCTGCGTGCAAGCGAACTCTCCTGGAGGCAGATCGTCGACAACATTCCCGGGTTCGTCGCGACGACGACAGGGATGGGCGAGGTGGAGTTTCTCAACCGTCAGACTTTGGAGTATTTCGGCAAAACAACTGAGGAGTTGAAGAATTGGGCGCTCATCGACGCCGTTCATCCCGATGACCTTCCTCACGTGATCAAAACGCGGAAAGAGTCCATCGAAACCGGACAGATCTATGAGGTTGAGCACCGTTGCCGTCGGGCCGACGGCGTATACCGCTGGTTTCAGGTTCGCGGCCTCCCAGTGCGGAATGCGGAAGGGACTATCACCGCTTGGTATCTATTGCTCACTGACATCGAAGATCTTAAGAAAGCTGAAGAGGCTCTGCAGGCAAGCGAGCGCAATTTGATCCTGACCATAAACACCATCCCGACCTTCATATCGGTGTCGCGAGCCGATGGGACCGTACTGTCGGTGAATCAAGCGGCGCTGGATTACCACGGTGTCACCCTGCAGGATGTGCAGAGAGGGGTCCATCGCACTCGGTTCTTCCACCCGGATGATGTGGAAAGGGTGCGCGAGGTGCGCAAAGAGGGTCTCAAACACCCCCGACCGTTCGAATATGAGCAACGCGCGCTGGGCAAGGACGGCAAGTATCGCTGGTTCTCGGTCCGTCACAATCCTTTGCTCGATGATCAGGGAAGGATCGAGCGATGGTATGCGATCGCGTTCGACATTGAGGACCGAAAGCGAGTGGAGTGGCTACGCGCGGCGGAAACGCGGACGCTCCAGATGATCACCGAAGGGGCAAGTCTCCCGGACATTTTGAATCACGTCTGCGCTTCAATTGACCTTCAGATTACTCCCTGGTTTACGACAATCCTGTTGATGGATCCGGATGGAAAAAGACTGTGGCCGAGTGCGGGTTCGAAGGTACCTCAGGACTGGACTTCCGCAATAACCCCATTACCAGTGGCTGCAGACACCGGCTTGTGTGGTACTGCGGCATTTTTGAAGACCCGAGTCATTGTGCCGGATGTTGCTTCTGAATCCACTTGGCGGGAGGAATATCGTGCCCCTGCGCTTAAGAACGGAATACGGGCGGGATGGTCGCAACCGATATTTACGAAAGACAATCAAGTCCTCGGGACATTTGCAATTTATTCCGCGGAGCCGCGCGTGCCGACAAATGAGGACCTTGCATTGATTGAGGCTGGCGCACGCATTACGCTGATCGCAATTGAACGCCAGCAGTCACAGGAAGCGCTCAGAAATGCGCTTGATGAAATTCAAAAGTCCGAATCAAAGCTTCGGCAGGTGATAGATGCCATCCCTGCCCTCGCGTGGTGCAATCTGCCGGATGGCCCGAACGAGTTCCTCAACAAAGGTTGGCACGAATACACAGGTTTCACGCCGGAGCAGTCGCATGGTTGGGGTTGGCAAGCTGCATTTCATCCAGAGGACCTACCGCCATTAATGGAAAAATGGATGAAAATGCTGACCTCAGGAGAACCAGACGAAGTCGAGGCGCGTCTTCGCCGGCATGATGGCGTCTATCGTTGGTTCCTTATTCGCGCCCAGCCGTTCCGCGACGAGTCCGGCAAGATTGTGAGATGGTACGGCACCAGCACCGATATTGATGATCGAAAAAGGGCTGAAGAGGCCCTGCGGTCGAGCGAGCGCAATTTGCGGCAGATTACCGACGCTATCCCCAGCAATATCCATGTATTGCGCACCGACGGATCAGTGCTGTACGTAAACCAGGCTGTGCTGGATTATCACGGCACCACGCTGGAAGATGTGCAGAAACCGGACTACCGTGCTCGTTTTTTCCATCCAGAGGATATAGAGCGGCTGCGGAAGGAACGCCGCGATGCGCTACTCCGACCAGTGCCGTTCGAAAATGAGCAACGTGCGATTGGTAAAGACGGCAAATATCACTGGTTCTTGATTCGCTACAATCCTTTGCTCGATGAGCAGGGAAAAGTCGATCGATGGTATGTCGCCGCGTTCGACATCGAGGACCGAAAACGGGCAGAAGAAGAGCTGCGAGCGAGAGAACTCGAGTTGCGCTCTTCGCTGGACAACATGCCGGGCTTTCTTGGTCGCCATTCTCCGGATGGCACACCCGAGATCGTAAATCGACCGTTTCTTCAGTATCACGGAAAGACACTGGAAGAGATTGGGCAGTGGCGGACGAGCGACGTTGTTCACCGTGACGATCTTGCTCATGTTATCGAGGGCCTTGCCAGCGGGATCTCAGGGGGCCAACCATGGGGTTTAGAGTTTCGTCTTCGTCGGTTCGATGGCATATACCGCTGGTTTCAGGCCCGCTGGGTCCCCGTGCGCGATGGCGAGGGGCGAGTTCTCCACTGGAATGCACTTACTACGGACATTGACGATCGCAAACGGGCGGAGGACGCGTTGGCACGCCACGCCGGTGTTCGGGGTGACGTGAGCGCTGCCTTTTCCAGGCCAACCCACTTGCGGGAGATTCTGCGCGGATGCACGGAGGCTATCGTTCGGCACCTCGACGCGGCCTTCGCGCGGATCTGGTTGCTGAACAAGGATGAAAGCGTGCTGGAGCTGCAGGCAAGCGCGGGGATGTACACGCGTTTGGATGGGTCATACAGTCGGATTCCCGTTGGAGACCTGAAGGTCGGATTGATTGCCCGGGAGAAGAAGGCGCATTTCACGAATGACGTTATGAACGATCCACGGGTGAACGACAAGCGGTGGGCGCGGCGTAGCGGGATGGTTGCCTTCGCCGGATACCCGTTGGTGGTCGAAGAGCGGCTGATCGGAGTGGTCGCGCTGTTCGCGCGTCGGCCCCTTGCTGGATCCATCCTCGACACGCTCGCATCGGTTGCCGACACGATCGCGCAAGGAGTCGAGCGCAAGCGGGCGGAGGAGGCCCTGACCAGTGCCCGCTCCGAGCTCGCCCATATGGCCCGAGTCACGACACTGAGCGCGTTGACTGCCTCGATCGCCCACGAGATCAACCAACCCATCTTCGCCGCCATCACCAGCGCCGGCGCCTGTCTGCGCTGGCTGAACCGGGATCAACCGGAGGTGCAAAGGGCCCGAGAGGCGGCCATGCGGATCGAGGAGGACGGGAAGCGGGCCGCCGAGATCATCACCCACTTGAAGTCCTTCTACAAGAAGGACCTCTCGCCGCAGCGAGAGCTGGTCTCGATGAACGACCTCGTTGGCGAGATGCTGGTGTTGCTGCGCAGCGAGGCTGACCGCCACTCGGTGGTAATGCGCACGCAGCTAGCGGCGGATTTACACTCCGTGAGCGCCGACCGGGTGCAGTTGCAACAGGTGTTGATGAACCTAATGCTGAACGGGATGGAGGCGATGAGCGAGCGGGGAGGCGAGCTCAAGATAAGCACACGGTGCGAGGGCGGGGAGGTGATGGTGTCGGTGAGTGACACCGGAGTGGGAATACCCGCTGAAAAGATGGAAGAAATCTTCAACGAATTCTTCACGACAAAGGCCGGGGGGACTGGTATGGGGCTGGCGATCAGCAGCACGATCATCGAGTCGCACGGCGGCCGACTTAGGGCGACTGCGAATCTGGGAAGTGGCGCAACTTTCCACTTCACTTTACCAATTGAATCTGAGGCCCCTAAGTGATCGCTGCAGACGCACCCATTGTGTTCATCGTCGACGACGACGCGAGTGTGCGCCGATCGGTCCAGGATCTTTTGTCGTCGGTGGCATTGCGGTCTGAGGCGTTTGCGACGCCGCAGGAGTTTCTCGATAGCAAACGCGCCGACTGCTCGAGTTGCCTGGTTCTCGACGTCAGACTTCCAGGTATGAGTGGTTTGGATTGTCAACGGAGACTGGCCGAAGCGGGAGTGACCATTCCAATCATCTTCATCACGGGACACGGTGATGTCCCAGTGACAGTTCGGGCAATGAAATCGGGCGCCGTTGAAGTCCTGACGAAGCCTGTTAGACCTCAGGAACTGCTTGACGCAGTGCAGCAGGCGCTCGACCGGGACAGAAAATTGCGCGAAAAACGTCGAGAGACCGCGGAAGTGCGAAAGCGTTACGAGACGTTGACCGCCCGTGAGCTTGAGGTAATGGAACTGGTGGCTTCAGGACTCCTGAATAAACAAATTGCGGCCAAGCTCGGGACCGGCGAACACACAGTCAAAATCCATCGTGGCCATGTTATGGAAAAAATGAAGGCTGATTCGCTGCCCGCACTAATCAGAATGGCTGATTCGTTGAAATCAAGCTAGCCACCCATGCCCGCTGCGGAAGCGCACAACCGTACCCCGTTGTTGCACCGCGATTTCCGCTCCTCAAGATTCGCTCCCAACTTCGTATTTATGACCCGACCCGGTCGAATGCCATGTAACCAAAGTTCAATTCGGCGCAACCAACGTCTAATTGTTTCCGCTCGCCGTGTCAGGCAAACTCGCACCGTGAACAACGAGAGTACCCGACAATTAGTTGCTATCGTCGACGATGATCGATCAGTCCAGAATGCGCTCAAGGATTTGATGGAATCCGCCGGGCTTTGGGCGCAGTGCTTCGGGTCTGCGGAAGAATTCCTTAAATCGGACCAGCGGAGCCAGACTGCCTCCGTGGTAGCGGACATTCGCATGCCGGGGATGTCAGGTCTCGAACTGCAAGCGAAGCTAAAGGCCGAAGGGTCTCGCATTCCAATCATCTTCATTACGGCCCACGGTGACGCCAAGATGAAGACGCAGGCCATGGAAGCAGGCGCAACAGAGTTCCTGTCCAAGCCTTTGGATAATGAAGTTTTGCTTGAGAAAGTCCTGACGGCGCTAAAGGGCTGAACAACAAAATCACACTCGATTTTTCAATAGGAGCATGGCGATGAATTCAAACGTCCTGGCTTTCTTAGAGCCGCGCGAGGCATCACCTTTAGCAGTGGATCCCAGCGCACTCGGGGAAGTTAATAGAAATGGTGATGAGGCGGCTTTTGTCGGAATCGTAGGAAACAGCGCGCCACTGCGACGCGTCTTACAGCTCGTCGAAATGGTCGCGGCAAGTGATGCCACGGTGCTCTTGTTGGGCGAAACAGGAACCGGCAAGGAATTAATCGCCCGCGCTATCCACGAACGCAGTCAGCGGCGCAAAGAAAACTTCGTGACGCTGAACTGCGCCGCAATTCCCAGCGCGTTATTTGAAAGCGAACTTTTTGGTCATGAGCGCGGTGCTTTCACCGGCGCGTATATTCAGAAGATGGGCCGGCTGGAGTTAGCCAACCACGGCACCTTGTTTCTCGACGAAGTCGGTGAGATGCCAATGGAACTCCAGCCAAAACTCCTGCGGGCGTTACAGGAACGAGCTTACGAACGCGTTGGCAGTGCCCGCACCAAGAGCGTCGACCTGAGATTGGTTGCAGCCACAAATTGCGACCTGGAACAGATGATGGCGGACAAGCAGTTTCGCAGCGATCTCTATTATCGCCTGAATGTTTTTCCCATCCAGCTTCCGCCGCTGTGCGAGCGCCGCGAAGATATTCCTTTGTTGGTGGAACACTTCACGCAGAAGTACGCGCAGCGTATGGGCAAACAGATTGAGACGATTCCTGCAGCGATGATGCAAAAACTCATGCGCTGGGACTGGCCGGGAAATGTGCGTGAGTTGGAGAACCTGATTGAACGGTCCGTAATCCTGACTACTGGCAGTACTCTCAATGTTTCGTTGCCGGCAAAGATAAGCGGCGCTATAGATGCGGCGGAAGTAGTAGGCAACTTCGAGGAGCAAGCTCGGATCGTTAGTGTGCTGCGTGAAACCAACGGTCGCATCAGTGGACCTAACGGCGCGGCCCTTCGACTTGGAGTGAAACGCAGCACGTTGCTCGACCGCATGAAGAAACTCGGCATAGATGCTCGAGAAGTCAGGGGCAATAGAGCATACGCCACAATTTAGTCGATAAAAGAAAGAGACTGGAAAGATAATCATTCAGTTCGTATTTCATACCACGTCAGTGCCCAATGCGGCGCGTGGCTAGGCAAGCGCCGCCACAAGCGCAATCAACTTAACAACCGCGAGGCCAGAGCGATCAACTTGATTCGTGAACGTCTGCTTCTCATATCCCGCTCCTTCGTCTCTAAATGCGAACTCCGTTTCAAAACTCGGTATGCGAAATGGCAACGCCCATGCCAGCCTTGCTGAACCTTCACGAGACCTAATTGCTTTGCAAACTGAAGGACTTGATCGCGACTAATGTCGGGGGGCCGCTTCGCACAACGACGCACTGCCGGATTTGACGGGTTGCCTACCAGCGTTGCTAAGGAAACGTCCAAAACTTCACGACCGACGTTTCTCGATTTGATGCAACCTCCGCCGATTTGTTCAGTGACAGGCCGTGCTCTCACTTTGGCAAAGCGATTGCTAAATCTTGAAGGGAAGGAGCCCACAATGCAGATCAGGAAGTTACTGAGGTCGACAGTCCCTCGAATTTCCGAGGTGGTCGTAAGAGTTCTGGAATCATGGCCGACAGTTTGTGTGATAAGGCGTCGTACCCGCACGATCCTCTCCCCAACTAAGACCCAGCATCATTACTGCGACTTGTTGATGAACGCAACGACTTGCAGAATGACGCAAAGCAGTTCTTCCATCAAATGGATCGAATCAAAGTGGGGCACGCAACGGCTCTTTGTGGAAATCGAAAAGTACGATTCACATGAACTCCGAGACTAACGATGGATTGTTTATTCAGGCGCAAGTGTTGCCTGAGAATGATCCATTGTGAACAACCAACTCATCGCTGAAGGATTTAACTGTTTCGCCTGTGGTTTGCAGATTTCTCCTTGGAAGCAATTCTTGGCGCGTTACTTTGTTGGCAAAGATTCCTGATGATGCTGCGGTGAATGCCTAAAGGACTTCGGTCAGATTTGATGGACTAGAAAGGGGTTGTTGTAGTTTCGTGGGTCGTAGGGCTTGCGAATGGAACTATTAACGTTACGCGAAAGACGGAATCACATGTCTTGCACGATTGAAAATCTCAAGGCAGGTAGCCCAGATACGGTCAGGTGTGGCTGCTACAAGAGATAGGCGTTGGAACCACTGCGCCACAATCGTGGGCCGCCGGTTTCTTTGTCACGCTCGTCCGTCGTACTATGTTTGTTGGAGAACATTCGGTGAAACGGGATTGACGTAACTTTGCAAGGAATCACACAAGATCGACGATTTCCTGCGGCCCAAGATTGTTGAACGCGGTTGACCCGGGGTAGTTGAGGGATCTAAAATCCTAAAAGGCCTTGGGTGGGGTTGACCAGCAGGCCAAACGGTCGTTACTTTATGGAGCGTGCCCGGCCCAAAATATTCAGTGGGATGAGACTCTCGCGCTATGGTCGGTTCCAACTCTGAATTTGTCACCGTGCGACAAATGGCGTTGGCATATGATGTGCCTTAGGAAAATAAGAGGCGCAAGTTTGGGCTTAACTTTGATTCAAAGGAGTACACATGAGCAGTCAACATTCCAGTGGTGACCTTTCACGCTTGGTAGAGGGTACCTCACAACCACAGCAACCGTTGGTTGATGACCATCCCAGACGGAGCACCGCGACACGTAGTGACGACGGGACTTTTAGCGTGGTTTCTGGCAGGTTACCGGAGTCTCAAACTGCCACGCATCGCTGTCGCTTCTACCGAATCAGTTCCAAGGGATTGCCATCGGGTAGCTTCATCTATGCGATGGTGCGCGACACGATGGAGGAACCGATTGCCAGTGGTAGCCTACCGAACGGTGTGCTAGTGTTTGAGGAGCGCGATTCATCGTTTGAAAACGTGCAGTCGAAAACAAAATACTTTCGCGAAAGTTTGGGTAACGTTCGCGTTGCTGATTGGCGGAACTTCGGTTCGCTTTGACAGGGAATCTGATTAGTGATCCCAGCTCGAGATTGTATGAGTCTTTCTTACTTACCTGACTAACAACTGCGGTCCACCAACGTGGTTGGCTTAGTTTTTATTTCTTCCAACTACCTAGCAGTCGAATCCGTTCCGATCAATTCCGAATCGGCGGCGAGTTTTAGCATGAGCCTGCAACCAAAACGAATTTGCGTAGTGGGTGGTGGCGTAAATGGTCTTTCCTGCGCAATTCGCCTCAGAGAACACGGCCATCAAGTCACGATAATCGCTCGCGACGAAGGCGATCGAACGACATCATCAATTGCAGCGGCATTTTGGTATCCCTTTGCGCCCGGCAAGATTCCTGTACATACGTGGTACAAACACGAATGGGCAGTACGTTCTTACCAGGTTTTTCAGGATTTGGTAGACACTTCAGGTACGGGTATCTCAGAGACGTATCTTTACGAATACTTTACTGACGACCTGCCAGATGATGAAGTACAAGGCAGTATCGAGGCAATGTGGTGGCGCAAACATAAGGATATTCCAAATATCCAGTTTAGGCCGTTGGCGCCAAGTGAGTTTGCGGGAAAGCGAATTCGAGAATTTCAAATCCAGGCGGGAATATCCTTTCGGACGTTCGTGATAAATATGTCAGACTATCTGACATACCTTAGACGCCGCGTTGACGAACTCGCCATCAGTTTCAATTTTCTGACCCTGACCGAGATAACACCTCTGCTTGACGAGTTCGACCGCGTCGTAAACTGTTCGGGCCTTGGCGCCAAGGCTCTCGAACCTAAAGACAGGGATCCCGTGACTGGAGAACATCGTCTGCGCCCTGTCGAGGGTGTCGTCGTCAGCATAGGTCCAATGGAAGCAGTGAACGATATTATTCTAATCCATTGCGGCGACTATTTTGGAAACCTGCCAATGTACATCGTACCGCGCAGCGGTAGCCATCCAGACCTTATTTTGGGTGGTTCAACGACGAGCGAAATAGATTTTGATACGCCTGAGAGAAAGGCGTATCTGCCTCAGCATCTTCCCTGGAATAGTCTAGACGCAGAACACTGGACCAAGGTAGACACGGATCGAATTGTCGCGGATTGCTCCTCGTTTGAGCAGAAGATAACATCAGAAAACCCAGAGAGACTTATGGTCAAAGTCGGCTATCGGCCTTCACGTGATCCAGAAGTTCGGCTTGAGAGAGACGGTAACGTCATTCATAACTATGGGCACGCAGGCGCAGGTGTGACGCTATCCTGGGGTTGCGCTGAGGCAGTTGCAGATTTGATCGATCAATGATGAAGGATTACTGACAAGCGAATCTGGCGAGCTAGTGTCTTGTCAGCGCACATTTGCTACAAACAGCGTGAGGCCGCATGAAATCAAACCTGGCCTGAAGGGACATGAAAATAGCCGTAATGCTCTCAGCGATGGACTCTTCGGGAAGGTCAGGAATTTCGATGATTCTTTGTAAGTGAAAAGCTAGAACGTTTGAAAAATCAACGTAACAGCCAATAGCGGATCGTCTAAAAGAGTTATCGACGAGTGTGCTAAGCGTGCCAAGGTTCATTGAAAAATAGGGCGACACGAAACCTTCACCTGAGTTCTTGTAAAACTCTTTGCGCGTCGGTAACCCCACTCCTGCCTGGAGTCGGTCCATCTCCGCTTCACGGCTCGTGAGTAGCTTAATAATTTCCAATCCGACATCCGGCGCTGCCGAGTAAGAAGTGATCCCGCAATACCATTCCCCGGCTATTGAGATGTTTCCCGGCAGCGGCTTAACCGCAATTCCGACGCGATCGTCCGGAGGCATCTGTGAAAGCAACTGATTCAGAGTTGTATACCAATGCCGCCAAACAACTGCGGTCAGGCTCACTTGACCCTCGCCAAACGGCTGCGATTCCTGACTCCCTTCGTTTTGACGAATACTGGCGTTGTAGGCTCGACGCGTCAGTTGTCTAAAAAGTTTGGCTGCCTTGATCGCGTTTGAGCCGTTCAACCACTCTTTCAACTGGCAGTCAGCCAAGTTGGTTTTGGGACGAGGTCCCAGCCAAAGCAAGATCTCAAAAAAAAGGCAATTGAAATGCTCGGTGCTGGCTTTGGGAAAATCGAAAAAAAACTTGCTCGGATCCGGGTTGTCTTTTTCCCATCTTGCGCAGGCGTTTGCCAGCTCCGACCATGATTCAGTTATTGTGTCGTTGAGTTTGTATTCACGAATGACGTTATCGAGATGGTCTTTATGGTAAGCGAGCAGACTAACATTATGAAAATACGGTACGGCAAAAAAGCTGCCGGTAGAAATGCGGATTCGGTCCGCGCATAGGAAATCAGCCCACTCCTCATCATTCCATTGAGATGCGAGAAATCTGAACAGCAGCTCTTGATTAGCAAAGTCTGAGATGTCCGGCAGTTGAAATTCATCGAGCTGAATAACCTGAAGCTCATCAACGGCCGAGGATAGCGCCAATGCCTTGGCTCTGGTCGTGTAAATTCGATCCTTACTGTCGTTTTCAATATGTTCGGTCAGAACGGATTTGAGGCCCTCGATAATCCGCTCGTTGTATCGTTGCTGAATGCTGTTCTTAGTTTTAAAGAAGAGACGTATCTTAACGGTGGCAGTCTCGCCGTCTCTGAGAATTCGAAGCAAGGAAGAGCTCGGCTTAACGTCCAGACCTTGCGGCGTCAGACTCAACTCGAAAGCCTCGCGCCGATGCTTCATGCCTCTGGTCTTTAGAACACGGACCATGACCCGTCGTACGCCGCGAAACTCGAAGCGTTCAAACTGAACCACACAGTCCGCGCCATCGATGATCGATCGTTGAACAACGGACGCTTTGTCATTCCCCACGTCACCGCAAATGATTAGGTTAGTAGTGCGCTGACGTCTTAGGAAATCCAGCAGAGTGTCCCCGAAGGTTTCGTCATCGCGAACGAAAGGGCTGCTCAACTCCCAGTGAGCGATATTATCGACCATTACGCGATCAATCCAGGGTCCCTCTAGAATTGCTTCACGCAGTTGATCTTCAATTCTTTGCAGGATCAGGCCCGGGTGAACATGGCCGCGGGGAAGTTCGCATTTCTTTATGTCACTTCTATTTTTTCGACCTTTAAAGTGACGTATGAAGTCCTGATCCAGAAGATAGTCAATTGTTGATTCATTATCTCTTGCTGCTACGAGTAACGACCGCTCTTGACCGCGCCAGTCCGCACCGAGCAGAAATAACATTCCCAATTGAGTTTTGAAAGAGCCGCCCGCTCCCTGGAAAACTATGACATCTCCGCGCGACATGGCGTCGCTGCCCAGCAGATTATCAAGCGATTGCAGGCCAAACTTGACACTCTCTTTGTAGCCTCGTGTTCCGATAATGCTGCGGGGTCGAATCTTCGCGTTTACTGAAGCCGACGAAGGATAAATTCGGATTCCGACGCCTGACACTATTGAAAACGGATGTTCCCCCCTCTGTTCACGCTGAAGGCGAGACTTGCTGATTTCGAATATGCGCGAGGCATAGCCGTGATCCTTTTTGACAGACAACTGTATTACCGTGTCCGCTATGTTCTGCTCAAAGAGGAGATCCTTCTGTGGATCGTTTCCTTCCTCGGCAACCAATAATATGTTCGTTCCGTCACGTTCAATCGCGTCCAAAGTCTTGAGCATCTGGGCCCTTAATTTAGCCTCGTCGCTCTGGGGCCGGTTGATACTGTTGACCGGATCGACGCACATCAGTCTCAAGCCATAGTTCCCCATTCTGGATGCATTGTCCTCAAGCGCGGTGAGAAAATCGTCGAAGGAGTCCTTCATCGTGCGCAGAAAGATGAGTGCACCACGCCCCGGCTCCGGGTTAGCCAGGATCGGGCCGGCTTCTCTAGGGTCGGTCGCTATTACTACGGAACGATCATTTGGCAGAGCATTGATGGACTCAAGCGTGTAACGGCACTCATCGGCGGACTGCTCCAGCGGCATTATCCACGCCAAGCCGCCCTTGCGCGCGACTTCCGCCGCGAGTTGCAACGAAAGCAAAGATTTACCGGTGCCGAACTGCCCGCGTATTAGCACGGTGCGGCCGCCGAGTGCCCTTTCTGCTGAAGATTGAAGGTCTTCAGCGAACATAATGCCGCCGCCAAATAATACGTCGAATCCCTTCATGCCGGTGGGCATGCCGTACAAATTCGAAATTAAGTAAGTGGCATCGAAGACAGAGGTCTTAAGAACAATGGCATCTGAGCTATAAGGATAAATTCGCAGATAGCCAACCTCCCGGCAGCATTCGACGAACAGATTGACGAGCTTCGCCGCGTCGCTGACCTTTTGGGCGTCGTTTTTTAGAGCCTCATGAAGTCTTGGAACGAAGTCTCCCTGAAAACTGATGACGGGCTTAAAGCCTGGCTTGTAAGCGTCGTTTACTGTATTCGCCATTAAGTGAAGGAACCGAACCGTGGCAGGAGTCATCGCAAAACCGTAATGATCCCGAAGGTGGCGCACTACATGATAACGGAGCTCGTGATCCGGTCTGAGATCGCCGAGAATCCTTCGGGCCAGACCAAACTCCCTGAGTATTTCCAAGCTAAATAATATTTGACCGTCGGCCGTTTCTATAGCAGCGGGATTGCGTGGCTCAGCCTGCTCGTTCTTCTTAACAGCACCACCTTTACCTTTGCTCGACTCTTCCTTTTGGCTCGACGTGTGAACGTCGGATCGCTCCAGTACTTTGAGAATGAGCGCAAGAACACGCGGATGCCCACCCCACGATCGTAGGAGTTCTTCCTGGGGAATGAAACGGGTGCCTTCCTTTTTGCATTTCTCAGTAAGATCTGCTCGCAGAGCTGCCTCCCAGAGAACACGCGTGAGTTCCATAAGGGCGTCAATAGCACCTGCATATCCACCGCAAAGACGGACGATCTCAACTGGATTTGTGGTCTCTATTGCCATTTAGAACTCTCTCATTTTGGAACGTAATCTCTTCAAATTAAGACAAACTCTCGTTCCACAGTTTCTGCCAATTGCCCTGGCTTGCCACCCTGGCTAACGAACGTGGTACAGGAGTCTCCAAAATCGAAGGCGCTGAGAAACGGCCTTCGCCCTTCAGGGGTCCACTTGATCACCTGCTTGGAGCAAAGGTAATAAAAGGCCGGCTCCGCGCCGAGTACTCTCAATTCGGCGTCATTCAAAACAATCCCGGATGAGTTGCTGAGCTCGTGGGCTACTCTCTGGATTTCTTCCGGCGGGGACGCATATGAACCACGAAAACCTTCGGCGATCTCTTCGCACGCACGAATTCTCTCTGACGACTCAATCGATTGAATCATCCTGATGGATTTGCTTATTTCGAGAACCATGTATCCAGAAGTGACCTTATCACTGGAAACAATTCCCCGAACGAAAGCCTGGGCATGCAAGTTTTCCGAAAGCCGCATAATACGTTTTTGAAAGCTTTCCCAGGTCCATGTAGGAAATTCGCTCCGAACTCGGAGCTCGAAGACAGTGTCCAACCGTTCCGGAGTGCGCGAGTATTTCAGGGCAAGCGCATATCGCAAGATGATCTGCGCGCGCAACGAATAATCAGGCGCAGGCGATCTGGGCATGCCGGCGGTGGCGGCCCTGGCCATGCTAATGATTTCTTTCGCGCGAGTACAGTTGCTTTCCTGGTGTTGGGCAAAGAAGTCGACAAGCTGATCGGTAGCTTGATCCATCAACGCTCGAGCGAACTGATTCAGGAACTCCAACACTTTTTCATCGACACCGATACCGGCCCAACCTCTCGCACCAATCTTCTGCCAATCAAATTCACTTGGAAGTTCTATATTTGCGACTTCGAAGGCTTGCTGCGAAACCCATACAGCCATCGCGAACCGGATTGCCGGCTTCGGTGTTGGCAGGAGTGTGATTAGAGTGTCTCCCGAGAGATTGGCCATTTCGCGGGAGTAGGCCGCCGCTGTGGAGTCCCTTTCCCGGCGAGCGGAGAGGATGTGGCAGCGGTCCGTGCGCGTGTCGCGAACGATTGGCAGGAAGGCACCGGAGGCGACACGCGTACTACCGTCGAATCCAACAATTTCCAAATGGTTGTAATCGTCGGTGGAAAAACTCATGATAAACGGACTTCCCGGCGTACCCAATCCTCAATTTCTTCACAGTAATACGGCGAACCACCGGGCATCAGTTCCAGAACTGTTTCAATGAAAAGCTGCAGATGCGAATGCTGTGAGCCCAAGGGGGGATGCTGTTCGGCAGCTTCGTATAGCAGGTCTGCTTGATCAGGTCGCGCACACCACGCCGACGCGCTCAGCCAATCTGGCCCTTTATCGAAACGCACTTCAAACACCCAGGCGCGCCAGCTATTTGGAGCCTGGAACAAACCATCCGGATCATCTTGCCACGGTCGACCAGACCAGTATGCTTGAAGCGGATGAAAAAAGGCGGCTAGGTATTTCTTGAAGTCGACCCTCCAGTTCTTGAGATCAAATATAGACTCTTCGGTAAACTTTGCAAGAGTAGCCGGATCGTAGTCAGGCAAACTCCAACGAATGCAGCCGCAAAATAGTCCGCCCGTATCATAGGGAGTTGCGCTTCCTTTACGATCCTTCTCACATTCGGGTGGAAACGCGAGAGCGACGGGACCGAATTCTGGACACGCGCGACCGGCATAGAAATAGGCAGAACTTTTCAACCCATGCGCTTGTTCAGACGCTCGAGCAGTCTCGGAACAATATCCGGTAGACGCATCTGAAGTAGGTATCTCCAGGCAACCGCTCGCGAACAACTCTTCGAAAGCCATGAAGTGTCCGCTGACGTGTACGAGGTGCATGTTGGCAGCCGCGTACTCGGCGTGGAGCAAGTTGCGCTCATAGATTGACTGCCAGGATGGGTCGGAAGCTATTCGGGAATCAAGGTCAGTGAGGGCAGGCATCTTTCTCCTCGGGGGTTGAGCGTAGAAGAAGCTAAGGTACTCCAAATATCTTAGCAGCGACGAATCGTCCGCTGTTAGTTGATCGAAAGGCCTGAGTTGTTGCAGCTGAATGGCCCAATGTGAGCAGTGATTGCGCCGCATACGGTATGACAAGCCCTATCGAAAAGTCAACAGAGGTTGCGAGTCTCAGTCTGCAATTGTCATGGCCGTTTAGAGAGGCAATCTGGGTATCAAGCGGTGGACCGACAGTCGCCCCTCCGCTTGTTGCAATTCACGTCTAATCAGTCTATTAGGTTCTATACAGGAATCAGTAGACTGCGGAAAGGTGTAAGGTAAAGAACATGCCGCGCCTTGATTTTGGGAATACTAAGCTTGCGTTCAAGACGAAGAGTAAGAAAGAGCTCAAAAGAGCATACTGGCTCTTTCGATTAATTGCTCCGTTTAGGAACGACCTTTTAGCGAGCGCTGGAATGTGGATTGCGAATCTCATAACAAGACTAAGACTACCTCTGCTGCGCGTGCCTCTCGATATGTTGTTCAATCACTTTTGCGGTGGAAGAACAATAGAAGACTGCCGCGAGACGATTTCGACACTAGCTCAGTCTGGCATTAAGACAACCCTCGACTACTGTATCGAAGCTTTGGAAGATGAAGCTGATTTGCATGAAACGACGAGTGAGATTCTTAGAAACATAGCTGAAGCGCGGAATGATCGTCGAATTCCTTTTTGCGTATTTAAAGTGACTAGCGTTGGTCGCTCCGAGCTGTTGGAAAAGATGAGTGCGGGAAGCTCTTTGCTTGCGAGCGAAGCGTCACAATACAGCCGCATAGAGGAAAGGATAGATAGCATCTGTAAGTCTGCGCTTGATTCCGATGTTCGAGTTCTCATAGACGCAGAGGAGAGTTGGCTGCAGACTGCCATAGATGATTTGGCCGTGAAGGCAATGGAGAGGTACAACACGCGGAGCGCAGTGGTTTTTAATACTTTCCAAATGTATCGCAAAGACAGATTGGAATTCCTACAACAATCATATGAGCGAGCCGCAGCAGCGCCATATTTCCTGGGTGTGAAGCTTGTTAGAGGAGCGTATTTGGAACGGGAAAGAATGCGGGCCACCAGAATGAAATACCCATCGCCCGTGCATGACACGAAGTTTGACACCGATACCGCTTATAACCTGGCTTTGAAGTTCTGTGTCAAGAATATGCAAAAGATCGCCCTATACGTTGGAACACACAACCAAGAGAGCATCCAACTGTTGATCGATTCACTGGAGCGGGATGGAATCCCAAGAGATGCCTCATCCGTCTATCTCTCGCAACTTTTTGGCATGGGCGACAACATCACATATGCCTTAGCAAGTGAAGGTTATAATGTAGCCAAATTCGTGCCATATGGAAAACTGGAGTTGGCTTTGCCTTATCTGCTTCGGAGAGCCAGAGAGAATTCCGCAGTTCGAGGAGAGGTGGGAAGAGAACTTGAGCTAATTGTTCGTGAGATGACGCGAAGGCGAAAGCAGACACGGTATAACAAGTAATCGTGGGAATAACAAAAAGAAGCGACGACTACTCACAGTGGTATCTCGACATCATTAGGGAGGCCAAGCTCGCCGACCACTCGCTGGTGAAAGGTTGCATGATTATTCGTCCTGACGGCTACGCGATTTGGGGGGAAATGCAAAGAGTCCTGGATAATATGTTCCGTGCAACTGGGCACGTCAACGCTTATTTCCCGTTGTTTATCCCAAAATCTTATTTGAGTCGCGAGGCTAAACATGTCGAACACTTCGCCAAGGGATGTGCCATTGTCACTCACTACCGATTGAAGACCGACGATGAGGGCAGTCTCGTAGTTGATGAAGACGCCAAGCTGGAGGAAGAACTAATTATTCAGCCAACGTCTGAGACGATAATTTGGAATGCCTATAGGAATTGGATACCGTCCCATCGTGATCTACCCATTCTCATAAACCAATGGGCCAACGTGGTCAGGTGGGAGATGCGAACCCAGCTGTTTTTGAGGACCTCAGAGTTTTTGTGGCAAGAGGGGCCCACAGCCCATCGAACCTATGAAGAAGCTGAGGAGGAAGCCTTACGAATATTGGATATCCACACCACCTTCGCCGAAGACTACATGGCGATGCCGGTCTACTCCGGGAAAACAACCGAGGGAGAGAAGTTCGCCGGCGCACATCATACTTACACTATTAAGGCCATGATGCAGGACAAGAAAGCACTTCAAGCCGGGACATCACATCACCTTGGCCAGAGTTTTGCTAAAGGCATTTGATGTGAAGTTTCAAGACAGCGATGGACTGGAGAAAAAATACGTCTGGGCCACGAGTTGGGGAGTAGGCGGTTAATAGCTGCTCTTATTATGTCTCACAGTGATGACAAAGGGCTCGTACTGCCTCCGAAACTAGCATCGAACCAAGTTGTAAACGTCCCCATTGGAAAACGGAAGCTGATAAATCTCAAGTGATGGGCTACTCAGCCAAGCTAAATGCTCGTTTACTTGAGCAGGCGGCCCGGAGTTATTTAGATGCAAGAGAAGATCGTTCGCCAGGTTGGAATTTCAACGAATCAGAGTTAAAAGGCATTCCCATCCGACTAGACGTAGGATCAAAAGAGGTTGCAAGCAAGACCGTCGTTATTAGCGGAAGGGACGATGGAAGCAAAGAGACTTTTGCGCTTGATGAAATTCCGAACAAGGTAACAATCTTACTTACTGAAATTCAGGATAGTCTATTGAGAAAGGCCAGAGCATTTCGAGATAGTAATACCTTCGACCAAAAAGTTACAGTGAGGCGGTCGAAAATTTTGGCGTCAAATTCCGGGTTCGTAAAAGCTTTTCTGGAATGGAACAAGTCGAAGACGAGCGTAAATCAAAAAAGATTCAGACAAGTGTCAGATGCTTGCGCTCGGATGGATCGGGAGAAAAAGGAAAATGTACCGCTCAGGGTATGAGATAGATAAGCGAGTCATCCTCGGGAAGGCGTATTAAGTCGTGTAGCGAAAATGAAGCGCGGTGCTCCTGGTGCTTGTCGCTGAGCTAATCAAAAGCATAAAAGGGCGATAAGGAAACAGGACGTTCAGAACTGACGCGATGGAGATCAACCCACGCGGACCCTGCCGCAAGAACTAATCCAGGTAGGCAAAGATATAAGATCGCGTGCCGCCGCGAGTGAAGTGAAAGAGGTGGTGCATCCTCGGGCTCTGGGCCTAAGAGTCTTGCCCTACCGACCATGGCCATAGGAATCCGTAATGGTCACCCCAACAGGGTAACCGTAAACAACTTCCTCACTAGGTTGTGGGACTTGGTCGATCACCAGGCCAGGCTGAAGTGGTAGATCGTAGCGCGTCGCCAACAGTCGAATGTTCAAGTTAGAGGCGTGAAGTTTGGGTCCGCGTCTTCATAACTCAAGCCTTTGATCGAGGGAACTTTTCATTGTTCCAGTACGCTAGTCGAAACTATGCACTTTAGTGCAAGACTTTCAGTTGCTACACACGTTAAGAGCGTGGTAGAAGTCGTGCCCGATGCGGGAAGACCGACACAGTGGGCACACGATAACGCGGCTTACGGCACACCTGGTATGGGTGACAAAGTACCGCTACCCGGTGCTGGAGGGGGACATTAAGCTGCGCTGCAGAGACCTGCTGATACAAATATGTGACGCCGAGGACGTACGCATTCTCAAGGGAGTGGTAAGCAAAGACCATGTGCAGATGCAAGTCGAGTATGGTCCGTCGAAGTCGTTGTCGGATTTGGTCAAGCGGATGAAAGGACGGACCTCGCGGCGGCTGCAACAAGAGTACCCCGCGCTGGGAAAGAAATACTGGGGTCGGCACTTTTGGGCGATCGGCTACGGAGCCTGGAGCACCGGAAACATCACGGATGAAGCTGTACAAGAGTATTTGGAGCATCATCGTCATCCATCAAACCAACAAAGCGACACCTTCATCATGGAATGAGTCGGACTTTCAGTCCCGGCGCAACCTATGCACTTTCAGTGCATAGTGGTTTAGTAGGACTAGTTTTGAACGGTGTTCGTGGTGCACGTCCCCGCTGAGTGCTAAAAGTGCCACGGAAAATATGACGGTCGGTACGACTATGTAGACGATGAACGCCATGATCGCAAGGATAATGATTAGTGATTTCTCTTTGCCTCGCATGCTGTAGCCAACGAGTAGCCCGAATATGAATCTCATTTCGTATGCTCCTTTTAGATCTCTTTTGGATCTGGGGTAGCGGTGTCGGCCTTTAGTACTCGGCTTCGTGCTTGTGCGTAAGCTTTCAGCTCGCGATGGGTGCGCTTGCGAAAAGCGTAGAGCCTACCTTCTTAGGGGCGGGGTAATATGTGCGAGAAGTGCGATGGGATAGAGAACGCGGCGGAAAACACTCGGCTCGGGTTCAATGAGAGTAGAACGTTTCATGAGAGTCTGCTCCGTTCCCCAAGGAAGATCGTTTCGAAGCACGTGATTATTCGTTAGGGATTTCTATGAAAACATCTCACTCAATTAGCAGATTATTTGGTGTCCAGTCAGTGCCCGATGGTGAGGCATTGGTCACCTCGGTGGGCCATGTGAGAAATGAAAACGAGCGATGAAACCTCAGCATTGTTAGAACTGCTGAGTAAAAGCGGGAAAGAGAATTGAGCTTTTCAGGTCCCCTTCGGCAAATCAACTCCGAAAGTCTAATAGATTCACTGGTTTATTATGGGTGTCGAAGGTAATTCGGCACCCATACCTGATATAGACACCAACCACCGCTGGGATACAACATACCGGAGGAAGACGCTTGGAGGCAGGGCGAATTCTCGATCATCTTGGCGCGCGACGTCGCGGACAACCAAGTCAGGGGCTTCATCGTCGAGAACAGGACAACACCCGCGTTCTTAAGCCTCAAAGTGCCAAAGAACCCTGCCCTCGCGCCCACTTACGGCTGGGACATAACCCAGCGCATCCAGCAAATTTCAGAAGAAGTGCTCAAGTTAACTAGGGCTCGCTATACTCGGCACCTCACCATCTGGAAGCGAAGGGCTGGATCGTTTCCGAATGCGGCGAATCTTGACATCAGCCCTCGCGCGAATTACTACAAGCTGGTGCCAACCGGCCGGAAACAACTTGCTGAAAAGCGGGAGACGTTGGCGAGATTCTGTGGTGCGATTGAGCGAATTCTACAGGCTACCTACCTTTGGAGTTCCCTGATGTTGAGCAAACTCATGAACCAACTGCGCGCGTTGCTGCGAGGTGGAACGTGAACTGGACGAAGAAATGCAGTTGCATCGGAGGAAGGAGATCGAAGAGAACGTTCGCCGGATGAATCCAGAAGATGCGCGCAAGCACGCACTCAGAAGCTCTGGTGGGTAAAGCCGGTTAGGAAAGATTGCCGAGATGCGCGCGGCGTCAGGTGGTCCGAGAATGTATGGCGAGACTTACGCTATGGCATCCGAATGCTGTTGAAGCGGCCTGGCTTCACGACGATTTCCGCTCACCCTCGCCCTGATGAGTGAGATCGTCTCGCCTTCGGCACCATTCCACGAATTCATTATTGCCATCGGATGGCTCGAAGGATATTCGAAAAGTCGTCGCTCCAGACTCTCGTTCCCACCCTTCCTTCGAGCCGCTTCCATTGCGAGTTGATAGACAGATTACTGATCTCTGCCGGGGAACGAGCCATCACCACCCACTGAGACGGATCCTTGCCCTCGAAAGAACCAGGCTTCAAGTCGTCAAAGCCTATGCATATCAGTTTCCTGCTCGCAGCCAGGTCGGCAACGATCGGTTTTAGATTCAGACTTCGGCTCGATATGTGGAACGCCAGCATCCCACCCTGGGCCAGCTTGGACAGATAAAGATCAAGCGCTTGCTCAGTAACAAGATGGACCGGAATCGCATCGGAACTAAAAGCATCGAGGACAATTAATCCGTATTCGCCTTCCGGAGCGTTTTGTAAATTCAATCTCGCATCGCCCTCAACCACTCTTACTGATCCATTGGCGCAGTTTTGCAGGTACGCAAAATGTTGTGAGTTGCGTGCCAGGTTAATGACGTCCGGATTGATTTCGTAGAATGTCCACTGCTGACCAGGTTTAGAGTATGGCCCCATTGCGCCGACGCCGAGCCCGATCACAGCCACACGCGGGTTGGCAGGAGCGGCATTGAAAACGGCCATCAGCTGGCCCAATGGTCCATTCTCATGATGGTAAGAAAGAGGCTCACACCGCCGGGACGGATCCACAAACTGCCTGCCGTGGACAGTGTTGCCGCTGTACAAGCTATTAATCCTACTCATTGGATCGGTGGTCACGCGGTTTATCCCGAAGAAATTTCGACTAGCGTGGAGCGTAGCACCTGAAACTCCTGTGGAATAAATAGTGCCGAACATAACTGCACCGAGACATAAGGCAAAGCGCAGCGGCCGCTCTCTAAAAAAGTGATTAATTATTATTAACGGGATACCTGGCACGATGGCCAACTTAATGGTGGAAGATATAGCCTGTATTTTGGCAGTCAGTATTGCGAGGATTACTGTGAGGGCAAGAAGGCCCAGAGGATAGATTAGATCAAAATATCTATTGTGCAGGCGAACACCGACCTGGTCCGTGTCAGTCTTCGTGAGCTCGCCATCCCTCCCTCGGGCAAAGCCGGGCGCCAACATGCAAGCCATCACTATCGCCAAGGGATACTCAAGAACCGACGTGAACAAGAGCGGCGCAATTAACACATTGAAAACGCTACCCATCGCGCCGCCGGCCACGACCCACAAGTAATATTCCGGAAGATGCGCGGCTGATGGTCGATCGGTGGCTAGTTGCGTGTGGCACATCAATGCGGCAACGACGAAGAGGCCAAGATTTGCCAGGATTAAGAGCCAGGCCGGCTCTGTCGCACCAGAGGAAAGGATTAATGCTACGACCAGAGCGCTCACGACCATCGCTCGAGTTAGTGAAGCTGCGGATAGAAATTGCTTTCCTGAAAACGCAAGAACAAAAGTGAACAGATAAAGAGCTAAAGGTATCACCCAAAGCAGCGGCACCGCTGCTACGTCGGTGGTGATGTAGGTTGTAACTCCCAGCATCAGGCTTGAAGGAACAAACGACAATGCCAGCCAGCGAAGCCGGCGTGACGCAGGCAGCTTGTTAACTGTTCGAGCTTCGAGCTTTGGTCGATCGACTGAGACAGTGGCCCAGGGTTTTATCCACAATGCAATGGTACAAGTCAGAGTAACCAGAACCGCGAAGCCTATCCGCCATAGCCGGTGTTGCTGATTCAAACCAAGACTGGGTTCCAGCGCCAACGGGAAGGCTACGAGTGCAACCAAGCTTCCTGCATTGCTGGCTGAAAACAGAAAATAGGGATCATCCGATCGGTAGTGTTGTGACCTTGAAAACCAACTCTGCAATAGAGGACTACTCGAAGAAATAATGAAGAATGGCAGCCCGACAGCAAGCAAAAGAGTTTCCAGAAGCCAGAGCGTAGGGCTTCCTTGATTTGAAGCGGAAAGCACCGGCGCGCTAAAGGGAGACAGCCAGAGGTGGACCGCAATCAACAGTATGAGAAATACATGTATTGCCATTTGGATTCGCAAGGTGAGCCATCTTGTGGAAACGAAGGCGTAAATGTATCCGATAAGAAGCGTGCTCTGAAAAAACAGTAGACAGGTATTCCAAACTGCTGGAGCCCCTCCCCAAATCGGCAACAGAGTCTTGGCAATGAGCGGCTGAATCCAAAACAGCAAGCTCGCACTAGTAAAAAGCGTCGCGGAAAATAGTAGCGGTGACAGGGAAGTAGAAGTCGACTTGTCTGGCGCCATTATGCGAGCCTTATCGGCGGAGGGTTGTAAACACGTCACGCTATTTAAGTGTCTTTGGCTCAGCCACAAGCGTGTCGTGCTCAACCCGAGCAGGAGCGAAAGCGAATTCTGCTGAATTGGTAGGAAGAGCGCAAGGCGCAAGCAACGTGTAGCGTGCCTCGATCGAAGGCTTCGTTTTTCAATCTCTTGAATGATGTGAGCCTGGCCACGCCAATCAATAATTTTGGCGCTGTGCGATAGCAGTTCCCGGCTTCGCCGCCCGATGTGCGGAAAGCTTCGCCTTTTCGACGAAAGTCTTAATCAATTCGCTTCGCCTTGCAGGAGGCGTAGCCTCGAGTATTTGTGCTGGTTGTAGTGGAAAGGCGGAGCCTTTCCGCACATCAGGCGGCAAAGCCGGCCGCCCAGACACTTTCGGCTGCTTCACAACAATTGATCCGACGAATGCAGACGACAGGCTAAAGCTTATCGAACACTTGTGGTTCAATGGGTGGGATTACAAATCTCGATTCATCACTGAGGTGGTGCGATGGCGCTAAGCAAAACTGTGAGCAGGTTAGTTCTTGGTTCGGCAATGATGCTGGTTTTCGGTTTGCTGGCTCCTTTGGCTCAGGCAACTCCTGAAACTCCAATCGTGCTTTGGCCAGAAGGTGCGCCGGGTTCACTTGGCAAAGAGCCAGGCGATATTCCCACGATCACTCCGTACCTGCCACCGAAAGAGAAGGTGACTGGGGCAGCTGTCATCGTTTGTCCCGGTGGTGGATACACGCACCTCGCCGATCATGAGGGCGGGCCCGTTGCTGAGTGGCTCAACACTCTTGGGGTTACTGCGTTTGTCCTGAAATATCGGTTGGGGCCACGTTACCATCACCCTGCGCCTCTGCAGGATGCGGCTCGGGCAATTCGTCTCGTGCGATCACGCGCGGCTGAGTGGGGGCTCGATCCGCAACGCATTGGTATCCTGGGATTCTCTGCGGGTGGACATCTGGCTTCGACCGCCGGAACGCACTTTGATTCTGGAAAGCCTGACGACGCAGACGCGATCGAGCGGGTGAGCTCGAAGCCAAACTTGATGATTCTGATCTATCCGGTGATCACCATGAGGGATAAGACGCACGCAGGATCGAAAAAGAATTTGCTCGGGGAGAATCCGTCAGCTGAACTTGTCGCGCTGCTGTCCAACGAGGAGCAAGTGACGAAAGAAACGCCGCCAACGTTTCTTGTGCATACGCAGACGGACACTGCGGTGCCGGTTGAAAACAGTTTGGTGTTCGTCGCGGCGTTACGGAAAGCCGGCGTGCCGTTTGAGTTTCATTTGTACGAGCGCGGCCCGCACGGCTTTGGACTTGGTGTGAAGGATCCCATCCTGGCAACCTGGCCCGATCGCTGTGCCGACTGGTTGCGCGTTCATGGGTTTGTTGCGGCGAGGTAGCCGATTTGAGTCCGGATGCCACGGGCTCGCCCCGTGGTAACTCACGTTAGCGGCTACAGAAGTGGTCCCGAATGATCGAGATGCCACGGGCTTGCCCCGTGGAGAATCACGCTAGTCGCTAATGGCCCAATCGTGAAATCTCCACGGGGCAAGCCCGTGGCATCTCGATGAACGACTTGCCTTTTTGTTAGCGGCCTGCGTGAATCTCCACGGGGCAAGCCCGTGGCATCTCGATGAAACGACTTGCCTTTTTGTTAGTAGCCTGCGTGAATCTCCACGGGGCAAGCACGTGGCATCTCGGTGGCATCTCGATCAAAGTACTTACTCTTTTGTAGCGGCCTGCGTGAATCAACAACGGGGCAGGCCCGTGGCTTCAGAAGAAAAGCGTCACGTCCTCACTGGCTGGGCAACTGCTTTAACAGATCCTTCATTTCCATAACCGTCTTCGCGTATGCCGGGTCAGAGGCGAGGTTCTTCAGTTCGAATGGATCCTTCGCGGTGTCACACAGCATTGCCCCGCCGCGACCGTTATCCCATTCAACGTAGTGCCAGCGCTCGGTGCGTACTGATCTACCCAACTTGCCCTGGAAGAGAGTTACGCTGAAAGCCGGGTGGCTCCATGCTGCGTGTGGTTTCTTGAGCAGCGCCGCGAAGCTGTGGCCTTCGATGTGCGGAGGAGCAGGCAAACCACAAAGCTCCGCGAGCGTCGGGTACATATCAAGCAGTTGCACAGTACGTACGCTGGCCTGCGCCTTACCCTTCGGAACGGCAACAATCAGCGGCACTCGCAGCGCGATGTCGAACAGTGAATAGGCCTTGGACCACTTGCCTTTCTCACCGAGGTGATAGCCATGATCACCCCAAAATACGATGATGGTGTTTTCGCGAAGGCCGAGCCGATCAAGAGCGCCAACTACACGGCCCACTTGGGCGTCCATGAAACTCGTGGATGCGTAGTAGGCACGAATCATCTCGCGCGCTTCCATCGGTGAGGCGTCGCGGCCAATGAACAGATCGGTGTTCCGTTTGGAAACCGAAATCTGCGGAAAGCCGGGAGGAGCAGACGGTCGCGGCCCGAAATCGGAGGGCAGCGGAATCTTTTCCGGATCATACAAAGCGAAAAACTTCTTCGGCGCCGTGGGTGGGCTGTGTGGCTTGACGAAACCAACGGCGAGAAAAAAGGGCTTGTCTTTGTATCGCTCGAGATATTGAATAGCGCGCGTGGCAACCTTGTAATCGCCGTGCGATTCGCCGTCGCCTTCCAGCTCGATTATCCGATCGGAGCCTGACTCGCTCGCGTTTGGGGCTCGGCCTGCAGTGGGGACTTCCGGTTGATCGGATGGCGCGGCGCCCAGGGCAATTCTGCTTGGTGGACGATTGAGGATCGCGGGATCAGGCGGCTCGCCGCCTTCGGTCCAGGAGATCTCGTCGTCGATGCCGCCATGAAAAATCTTGCCGGTGCGCAGCGCCGCGTAACCGTTGTTTTTGAAATACTGCGGCAAGGTCACGAAGTCCGGGTGCTTCGCGCGAAAATAAGTATTGTTGTCCATGATCCCGGTCTGAGTAGGATAGACACCATTGAGTAGCGAAGCGCGTGATGGGTTGCACAACGGGAACTGGGCAAAGGCGCGATCGAATCGCGTGCCTCGCGCTGCCAGACCATCAATGTTTGGCGTCTTGATAATCTTGTTGCCGTAAGTACCTAACTCCGGGCGCAGATCGTCGGCGATAATGAACAGGACGTTGTATTTTGGTGCTGGAGCCGCCCGCGCTATTTCCCGAGCAGGAACTGAACAAGCCAGCAGGGCGAAGATACAAGCTAAGACTACGTGGGTGCGAAACTGTTTCATGATCGACTATCCGCAGATTATGCAGATTACACTGATTGTTAAGAGACTGATTTTCGCAGTTGAGCAGAGTTCCCGCAATGACGCTTTTACATCTGTGGAATCTGCGTAATCTGTGGATGAGAGCTTAGCGATGGTGAAGAAACATCACAAACAGACTTTGATTGCATTCCTGCTGTTGTTCAGCGCGCTAGCGTGCCGCAGTGTACCTACTCCCGCCACCGTAGCTTCGGATCCTTCGAAAAGTCAGAACATGGTGCTAATCAAAGGCGGCACATTTTTGATGGGCACCGACGATGGCATGGCTTATGAGGGACCGGCGCACGCAGTCACTGTTAACTCTTTCTGGATGGATGAGCACGAAGTCACTGTCGCCGAGTTCGCTGCATTCGTTGCCGCCACTCACTACCAAACTGAAGCGGAAACATTTGGCTGGTCGGGCGTCTTCAACAGTCAGACTGGCGAATGGGGCAGGGTTGATCGCGCTGATTGGCGTCATCCGGATGGACCAACGTCACAACCGAAGCCTGATGAACCGGTTTGCCAGATTTCGTGGCGCGATGCCGAAGCCTATGCTCGCTGGGCAGGGAAGCGCTTGCCGACAGAAGCTGAATGGGAGTACGCGGCGCGTGGAGGTTTGGCAGGAAAGAAATATGGGTGGGGTGATGAATTACGTCCAAACGGAAAGCCGGTAGCTAACTGGTGGCAGGGCCAATTTCCCGAGCACGATACCGGCGAAGACGGTTTCACCAATCGCGCGCCGATCAAGAGTTTTCCACCGAACGGTTATGGCTTGTACGACACAGCCGGCAACGTTTGGGAGTGGTGCGCCGATTGGTACGCTGGGGACTACTACAACGAGTCTCCACGAGATAATCCAGCGGGCCCGGCGAGCAGCAAAGAACGGGCGATCAGGGGCGGCGCCTGGATGTGCGCGGAAAATTTCTGCAGCAACTACCGCGTGGCTGCGCGAAGTCACGCGACGCCCGATACTGGCTTGAACAATCTCGGTTTCCGCTGCGCGCGCGATGAACAAAAGACCAAAAACTAAGCCGCAGATTACGCCGATTACACAGATGTTTGGTTAGTGATAAATGAACGTGACTCAGAATTATCTAAACGTCTCTGTAATCGGCGTAATCTGCGGCTAACGTCTTTCGTACTGCTTAAAGTTTTTTCCGCTCCACGCGCTCCAATCGCGTGTCGGGGAGGCCGGGGCATTGCAGGGCGGTAAAGTCGGCGACGTTCTGCAACGTGAAGATAGGAATGTTAGGTGCTCGCTGTCCCTTGACGTTAATGAAGTCCGCGCCTTGCACGTCATGAAGAACGAAAGGGCTTCGCTGGTCCTCAGTCAGATAACTCACCTCGACATTGTTTAGAGCAATGTTCTTAGCATGTCGTATGAAAAAACCATATGCCGGTATCTCACCAAACATCGACGGCTCGGGATAGTTTGTCTCGCGCTCAGGCGGTTGCAGTTCGGACCGGGCCGTGGTGCCGCCGCCTTGATAGTAGATGCGAATGTTGCTGAGTCTCACGTCTTCAATATCATGACCGGGGATGCCGCTAATGATCGAGGCGTAGCGCGGGTCGGCGTTATAGACAACCACGTTGCTGATAATGACACGTCGCAACTCGCCGGGAGCTACGCCTTTTGGTCCGCGCATGCGGCCGCCAAGCCGAAGAAAGATGGGTGAGTTCTTAACGTCCCGCATGGTGATGTTGGTGATCGCCACGTCCTCGAGCAGCCCGCCATCAACGGTTTCGAGCGCCAGCCCGCGACAGTGATCGAACACGATGTTCGAGATAGTGATGTTCTTAAAGCCGCCGTTGGATTCCGTGCCGAACTTCAGTCGTCCAGTCGGACCATCGCGATCGGGGGCCTCCTTAACATTGCGCTTGTAAGTAGCATCGAGCAGCGAGCCGATGTCGTAACCGCTCACCGCGCAGTTCGTAATCGTTACATTCTCAGTTGCGCGCGCGAACCCCAGCGCAAACGAACTCTTCAAAACGATCGCATCATCGTTCGGCGAATTAACGCTACAGTTTGAGATACGCACGTTCCGACAGGCGTCGATATCAAAGCCATCGCGATTGGTGTCGACCTTGAGACTATCAATCGTGAGATTGTCGACGCCCGTCGCCAGCAAAGCAAAATGTCCGCCGTTGAGAATTGAAAAATCGCGCAGCACCACATTGCGACTAAGCTTTAGTGAGATCGCTTTGTTGCCGAGTCCGTTCATCACGATCGGATCATCGGCTTCGCCCAGCGGCGATTGCACGGCAGCAGGCGCTTGAGCGCCGCCTAAACTAGCGGGTGTATCTCCAGCTTGCAGAGGGCGGCGCGGGCGTGGGCTGCGGCGAGTTAGTCCGCGCCCATCGATTCTACCTGGCCCAAGAACAGAGATATTCTCGAGACCGATACCCCAAATCAGACTGTTGCGCCAGTGGCTGTGGCCAAAGTCCTGATACATGTCCCATTCGTTTGGCTCAGGTAGATCGTAAGTGCCTTTGTCAGTTTTCGGATCAGCAGCGAGGATCGTGGCTCCCTGAGAAAGATAGAGCGCGATGTTGCTTTTCAAGCGAATCGAAAAACAGAGAAAAGTGCCGGCAGGGAGGTGCACCGTCCCTCCGCCTGCAGCCGCAGCAGCGTCGATTGCCTTATTAATGGCTGGTGTGTCGATAGTCTTTCCGTCACCCTTAGCCCCGAAAGCTCGCACGTCGAAGATGGGTGCGGCCTCGGGCGTTTTGTTCAGCCTCATTGCTGAATCCGCGGCAAGAGTTTGAGCTAAACTGAAGCAGGCAGCCAACGCAAGCATGACCACCGGAACGACTCTCATGTGCATTTTGGTTTTCATTGTGTATCGAAAGTCTAGTTTCCCGCCGACCCTGATGTTGTTTACTTTTGATTAAGCCTTCAACAGTAGAATCACAAGTCTGAAAGTCTTACGGTAAGGAAGGGCGGCTTGCCCCCGCCTCAACATGAATTGCATTCAACAGTGAGAGCTCCGGTAACTTGGGTGGGGCAAGCGGCCCTTCCTTACCTGAAAATTTGTGAACGTTGAGAGTTGTAAGTTAAGGAAACCCTTTACCGCCCTCGAAGCCGTCGGCCCCACACTTTCAAGATGTCTTTGCTATCGCAGCAGTGCAGACGCGGTCCATAGGATCGGAGACTGGCCGTGCAAATCACCCGAGCGGCGCGGACGATCGAGGTAGAATTTCAACTGCTTCTCGAGATCGGGACCGGCCTCCTGCCGAGACTTATTAGTTCCAATACAAACCTCGTCAACATTCGCATCTTTATCCAGGTGTTTCACTAAACCCAGCCAGGCCTTGCGTGCAGCCGGTCCGTAAGTCTTAGCATCGAGCCAGCCATTCTTGACTCCGCTAACCATGGAGAAAGTGAACATCCCGGTACTGGATGTCTCGGCCCAACTTTCCGGCCGGTCGATGAGTTGCCGCCAAAGACCGTCGACGCCCTGATCCTTGAGCAAGGAGTCCATCATCTTCTTGTAGCCTTCAACAATGCGCGCTCGCTGCGGATGCTTTTTCGGAAGTGAGCGGAGTAGTTCAGCCATGCCGGCAGCGACCCAACCGTTCCCGCGACCCCAGTAGAATGGCGAATCCGGCGCATGATAAAAAAGTCCATTCGGCTGTTGCAGCTTGTCCAGATAAGCCGCCATAGTTTTCGCGGCATTGTTGATGTACTTTTCGTTCTTAGTAGCCCGGTACGCCTGCACCTGCACGGCCGTGATCATGTACATATCGTCGATCCAGTAACGAGCCTCAGCAGTGATACCGTCGGGGGTTGTCTTTTCCCACTGTCGATCGGCGAAGCTTTGACCAAGAGCGAGATACTTCTGATCCTTTGATTGCATGTAGATTTCGAGCGGGACGACTCCGAAGACGCGATTATCAACATGCGGTTCCTGATTGATGTGCACGGCGCCGTCCGGAGTAAGAAGAACATCGAACTTCTGAATCAACCTGGTTTTGAGATCGTTGTCCCTGGTCAGCTGTGCGACGGTCAGAGATCCGTACCAGGCGCAGACCTCGGGATAAATCACATATTTCCGTTTGCCCTGCGCGTATTCCAGCTGGCGAGCGACAAAGTTCTCAGCGACACGCTTGCCGACTTCGCGAGGCGATGATCCGGCTGGCCAATTGCTGAAGTAACTCGATTGGCCCATGACCTGGTAACTCGCTAAAAGAAGCATGCCAATCGTTAGCGGAAGCGCTCTAAAACCTCGTAGCATATTTTGTTCTCCTCATGTGGTCGACTTTGCGAGCTTTGCGCCTTTGCGGGAGACTTCCCCAAAACAAACAATCAGTTTCCCGCAAAGGCGCAAAGACGCAAAGAAGACTTACCTTATGGCAACGGCGCTAATCGTAATCGAACTACTCTTGAGACCGGGGGACGAAGCCGTTAGTGTTATTCGTCCTTTACCGGCGGTTGCTTTAAGCATCGCAAAACAACTTCCCTGATAAGCTTTGCGAGCGGTTGCTTGAAACGATTCATGGCTGTTGTTGTTGCTGCTATCGACAGCGGCGATCACTCCTGGACCTTTGATACTAAAGCTAATCAGATCGCCGGCAGTGGGAACGAGCACACCATTCTCATCAGCGACAGTCACAGTAACGTAAGCAACATCATCCCAAACCGGAGCGATGGCGTTTCGATCGACGGCGAGCAATATTTGCGCGGGCTTGCCGGCAGTGCGCAACTCGTACGAAGCAACCACACGGCCATTGTTCTTAGCAACCGCCTTCAGCGTCCCAATCTCAAATGGCACGTTCCAGTTGCGAGGCGAATCGTCGGCCGGCCTTGATTGCTCGCCAAGCGATTTGTCATTGAGAAATAACTCCACCTGCTCACAGTTGCTATAAACCTCGACGTTTTCATAGTGTGGTTCAGTGTTGAGCGGCGTCCAGTCAGAGAACAAAACCTGCGGTCGCCGCTCTGCCGTCGGGTCGTAGCCAGGGTCTGTGCCCAGCATTGGCTTTGGCGTTGGCGCCGTGCGACGCGCAACGTAAACCATCGGCCGATCACTCCACCAGCTCTGCCGTTCGAAAGCGAGGGGGCGTGGTGCTCCCGTGCGATAGAGCAACCCGGAGTTGTAAGCCACCGTCGGCCACTGCCGCGATTCACCAAGATAATCGATCCCACTCCACAAAAATTGGCCGGCATAAGGCGGATTGTCGCGCATCGGCAGCCACGCCGAGCGGTCGTGCCCGTTCTCGGTTCCCAGTATCTTGCGCGTGGGTTTCTGTTTATGAGCTGCCAGGATTTCGTTCTCGCGATAGTTCTGCCCGACTACGTCAAGCAAATCCGCCAAACCATTGTCGTAGTCATGGCTCACGTTCGGACGAAATAGTCCCTGCGACACAGGGCGCGAAGGATCAGCTTCGTGAAACGTGGCCACCAAGGAAGCGAGAATTGGTTTGGCAATGTCGTGTCGCGGGGTGTCATGTATTTCATTGCCGGCGCTGTAGACGATCACACTCGGATGGTTGCGGTCACGCCTCACCGTATCTCGAGCATCGATGTTGGACCACTCTTTGAAGTACAGGTGATAGTCGTAAGGATTCTTAGCCACGGTCCAGCAATCGAAGAGCTCGTCCATTACCAGAAAGCCCATGCGATCGCAGAGATCAAGAAACTCAGGAGCGGGCGGATTGTGAGCCGTGCGGATAGCATTGACCCCGAGGTCTCGTAAAATCTCCAGCCTTCGCTCCCAGACGCGCAAGGGCACCGCCGCTCCAAAAGCACTGCCGTCATGATGGAGACAGACGCCTTTGATCTTGAAGTTCTTGCCATTCAACCAGAATCCGGTATCAGCTTCGAAGTGAGCGTCACGGATACCGAACGTCACCGTCTCATCGTCCAACGTGTTCTTCCCATCGCGAACACGCACTACTAGTCGATAGAGATTTGGATGGTCCAGATCCCAACGCTGCGGGTCCTTTACGAAGATGTCCTGCGAAAGCTTCAGGGTCGCGCCGGGGGCTATGCTAAGGGTTTTCGCTTCTTCCTCATGAACCAGGCGGCCGTTAGGATCGAGCACTGTAGTCTGGATCGATAAAGTCCGAGGTGCGCTCGATTGGTTGATAACCTCATTTTGAACGCGCACCGTTGCCTTGTCAGCGCTTACTTGCGGCGTGGTGACGAAGGTTCCCCATTGCGTTATGTGAACGGAATTGGTTGCGACCAGGCGGACATGACGATAGATGCCGGCGCCGGTGTACCAACGCGAAGCCGGCTGTTCGGAATTGTCAGCGCGAACTGCGATAACGTTTTGCTCATTACCAAACTTGACGTGCTCGGTAAGCTCATAACGAAAGCTGACATAGCCATATGGCCGCTTGCCGAGATGGAAGCCATTGATCCATACATCACTATTCGCCATCACACCGTCGAAATCCATGAAGAGGCGACGGTCTTTGTAGCTTGCCGGAAGATTGAAGTGCTTTCGATACCAACCAATGCCCGAAGGGAGGAAGCCACCAGCTCCTCCGGTCGTGTTCTTCGCGTCAAAGGGTCCTTCAATACTCCAGTCATGTGGCAAGTCGAGTTTGCGCCAGGCAGTGTCGTTAAAGTCGAGTTGGTTTGCGGCAGTGGCATCGCCCTTGTGAAAGAGCCAGCCGGCATCGAAAGTGGAAACGATACGAGCGCGCGACGCAGCAGGAGGCGGCGTTGCAGGTGAAGAATATTTACTGGCCGCAGCCCTTATGCTCGCCAGACCGGCCAGCAAGCAAGTCGAGAGCATCACTGTCACAATTTTTCGCATATCGTCCCTTAGTTTAGTCACTCTGGTGCGGGTCACTTTCGAGATTTTCATTCAGACCGGTTTCAACTCTAATGCAGCCTTGATTCATGTTAGCGCCAAAGGCGCGACGTGCGATAGCGTCCCAGGAAACGAGCACGTTGCCCTGAATAGCGCTGAAGGCGCGGTCATAAACAAACAGACGTTCCGAAGGTGGTCCTTCTTGGCGCGCGCCAGCTCGCACAAATAGACTCGCGCGATGCTCAGGTGTCACATCTGCCGGCGGGTAGCTAAAGGCCAACATAAGAACGAAGCCGGTGATGGTTACTAATTTGCGCATCAAGGAATAGGAGTGCGATCCGATAACTCCTCGCCTCGTAGAGGCGAAATGTTTATAGCCCAACCGGTGACCAATTGCCGCAGCTCCTTTAGGAGCGGAATGTTTCCATCGCGCTCCTACGGAGCGCAGCAACCGAATGCCAATCACAGCTATAAACATCCGGCTCCTACGGAGCTTGGCAGCTGGATCACGCTATCGCTTGCCGTCGGTGGGGCCGGCCCAATCATCCGTGCGAAAGGGCGAGGCCGGCAGCCCTGTCTCATTCGTCAGATTCGGATGTCTCGGGTTGTTATTGAACGCGTAGCGCACTGCTAATGGCTGCGGCAGATCATCGGACCAAACCTCGACACGATTCTTGCCAACAATTCGCGCCTGGGCCCAATACCATTTGTGATCCGCACCCGCGATGGCAAATTCATCGAGCCTGTCACCGTCGCGGATTCTCAGGCCACTGCCCACATCACTAAATGTCAACACGATCTTTGAGCCGGCGATTTTTGCCGCGCTGAAAGAAGGGCCGGATCGCGTGAGCTTGCGGCCATAGACATCCGCGAGTGCCCATCGAGCCATCCGCTTACCAACATCCAGCTTGTTCTTCGGATGGATATCGTGTGCTTCGCCAATGTCGATCGTCACGATTAGCCCGGTGTTTCTTGTGACAGCAGCAGTGCGTCGCTGAGCTTCGCGCACGTGGCTCCAGGCTTCGTCTGCAGGTTCAGGTTTAGGGTCACGGTAGTTGGGCAGCTGGACAATACCAAACGGAAAATAGCCTTCTCCCCAACGTTCACGCCACGCCTTAATCATGGTGGGAAGCAGCAAGCCATACTGTTGTGCCCGGGCTTCGTTGGATTCCCCCTGATACCAAAAAGCGCCGCGAATAGAGAAGGGAATTAAGGGAGCGATCATCCCATCGTAGATCGACGAAGCGATGCGATATTCGCGAAGCGCATCGGGTACGGCTGGTGAAGGTTGCGGACGCGCTCCCGACGCTTTTGCCTTGTCTGCTTCAGCGCGCCATTGCTTCAACTGCTCGTCATACTGTTCCTTTACCCTTGGCCGCTCGCTGTCCCAAAGTTTTGTGCGTTCGACGGTTGGTTTCAAATCATCCGACGTGAGCAAATATTCAACTGGAGTCCACGCCTCGGCCTGGGAGCCGCCGTATGAAGAATTGATCACTCCGATCGGGACTTTTAGTTCCTGCTGCAGCTCTACCGCAAAGTAGTAACCGGCGGCGGAGAATTGCTCGACCGTCTCTGGCGAACAAGCCTGCCAGACAGCAAGTGGCGGTGGCTGATGGCGGAAGGCAACTTGCCGGCTGACATTGAAGAGTCTGATTAATGGTTGATTAGCTGCGGCGGTGGCGGCTTCACCGTTGGTCGTTTCGCGTAGCAGCCGCTGCATGTTCGACTGACCTGACACCAACCAGACTTCGCCGACGAGGATATCCTTCAACTCGATCGTGTTCTTGCCTGAGATCGTCATGGCGGCCGGCGTGGCATTGGCGCGGAGTGAATCAAGTCTCAGCAACCATTTCCCATCCGAGCCGGCAACCGTTTTTTTGAGCTGGCCTGCGAAGCGAACCGTTACCACTTCGCCAGGTTCGGCTCGGCCCCAAATTGGAACGGGACGATCACGCTGCAGCACCATCGCCGTGCTGATCACATCCGGCAACACAACGTTCGCTTGAACTAGCGCGCTCGCGAACAGTACGAGAATGGTTGCTATCAGAAGTTTCATTTTCGTTCTTATCGTTTCCGAACTTTGCGTCTCTGCGCCTTTGGGGGAAAGTGATCTTCGCGATCGGCAACTAGAAGAGGTTTCCCGCAAAGGCACAAAGACGCAAAGGGAGTTCTAATTCTTGCTCACTTTCGGAGCGTCGACATTCTGGCAGTCGGTCAGCTTCACGTCTTTCCCGTCCGCGGTGTGCAGCTGAACGTTTGTCATCGTCCAGTTGCGGGCGCTTTCGATGCTGCCTGCCTCGCTACCTTGCGCGCTAACATTTACGAACTTCACGTTCGTGATTGGTTTCTCAGGCATACCTGCGGCTGAAAAGATGCGGCGCGCGCCAATGACGGTAACGTCCTCGATCGTTATATCGCGAAATTCGCAGAGGCCCTTTTCCGGTGGCGTCACAGGTGTGCTCAAGACGCGCCAGTGAGCCGGCATGTCGGTGGTCCCAGCCGGAATCGTGGCGTAGCTGTAGCTCGGATTCCAATTAAGCGTGAACGTGAATGGCAGCGGGACGTTCTCCAACGTCAGATCGCGAATCAAGACGTCATGAACATAGCCACCACGCGTTTTAGCCGACTTGAAGCGAATGCCTTCGTTAGTGCCGATACCGCGATTGTGATAAGCGACTACTTTGCGGATGCCGCCGGACGTCTCACTGCCGAACGAGAGCACGCCGCCTCCGCGCCTGGTAATGTTGTTGCGGATGACAATGTATTCCGTTGGTCGCCCTACACGCAGACCATCAGAGTCGCGTCCCGCTTTGAGGCAAATGTCGTCATCGTTGTTGTCGATGTCGCAATTCTCAACCAGCACGTAGCTGGAAGAATCGATGTCTACACCGTCAGTACTAGGTCCCTTGTTATCGCTGATCTTGATGCCATCTACGGTCACGTGATCGGAATAGACCACCTGCACGGTCCAGAACCCGGCGCGTTTCAGACTCAGATTTTGAACAGTGACATCCGTTGATTTCCAGATCACCATCAGGCGCACTCGCTGAGCGTCGTAGTCAGAGGCCCAACGCAAACCGCGCGGCTCATAGTCCTTTCGTAAGTCCCAATATTTTTGCCACCATTTTTCACCACGCCCATCAATTACGCCGCCGCCAGAGAGCTTCACGTTCTTCTGATCGTTTACATTGATCAAAGCCGCCGGCCAATCCATCTCGATACCGGCTACGCGCGTAGAAATTGAGGGGTAATCGGCGTCGTCCTGACTGCCGAGGATCGTGACGTCCTTGTCTATGCGCAGATGCACACCGTTCTTGAGGAAGAGGGCGCCGGTAACATATTGACCGGGCTTGAGGGTGACGATTCCACCACCAGCCTTTGAGCAGGCGTTGATGGCTCGTTGAAGTGCCTGCGTAGAATTAGTTGTTCCATCGGCACTGGCGCCAAACGAGTTCGCAGAAAATAGTTTTCGGCTCTTTGGTGATCGGCGTACTCCGACAGTCTTGACCCAGGCGGGCAGACCAGCAGTGGAGGACGCGGATCGTGCTTGAGCCTGTATGGGTCGGCACTCACCAAAGCCGAAAGACAGGCAAGCGATCGAAATTAGAAATAAACACCGTGTCATCGTTTTATCACCCTCTGACTTTGCGCGCTTTGCGCGCTTTGCGTCTTTGCGGGGAATTCGCTTTGCCTGGTTTAGTCTCCCGCAAAGGCGCAAAGGCGCAAAGAAAAAGTCTCGTCCTAACTTCCGAGCGGTTTTGCACTCGTGCTTAGCGGACTCGCCGGAATTCTAAAACTATCGATTTGATCGGGATGCCCAGGGTCGAACTTGCTCGAATCCCGGGACAAGAATTTCAGTAAGCCAAGCTTATTAACACGCACGCCTTCGACGATGCATCTCGCCAATTCGTAGCTTCCATAGTTGTTGTGATGAGTGCCGTCATTTGGCGCGAACGCCCGCTTTGAGAGCTCCGGTCCCCAAGCCTCGTAAAGTCGTTTGCTCATCTCGCTTAAATCTATCAACGGTACGTTCCCCTCTTTGGCAGCCTGACGCACAGCTTCGCTGTAGTCACCATGCGAGTTGGTAATCTTTCCCTGCTCATCGAACGTGCGCCGATGCATAGGCGTAATCAAAACCGGAATTCCACCGTGTTTGCGCGCCTCTGCAACAAAGTGTTTGAGACTTGCTTTGTAGGTGGTGAAGGCGCCCACACCCTCACCCTTTTCCTTCTCGTCGTTGTGCCCATACTGAATGAAAAGATAGTCCCCGGGTTTCATCAGGCTGAGAACTTTCTCCAACCGTTTCGCTCCCAGTGAACTCTTCAAAGATTCCCCTGATTCCGCATGATTGGCTACGGCTATTCCTGATCGAAAAAAGCGCGGCAGCATTTGGCCCCAACTGTTATAGGGTTCGCCCGGTTGATCGCAGACCGTCGAATCGCCTAACAGGAATAGCGTCGGCCCGTTCGTTGGCTTGATCTCAATGGCACTAACACTGGGTCGCCTGTTGTTGAATTCAAGGGTCAGCTTTTCGTCCCAGGCCCACGCTTCCGAAGTCTTCTCGCGGTCTTTGAGTTTGACCTGCGCTCCAGTTGAGATCTGCGGTGTGCGCACGTTGATCGTAAAAGTCCGCGTTGCGAATTTACCCAACGGCGTATGAACTTCTTCCAACATCAAGCGGCGAAGTTCAGCTTTAACCGTAGTCGTGGTTTCCGCTTTCTCGTCGCCGAAGGTAATGGTGACGTTATAGTTGCCTTCCGGCAGCGCGACCGAGAAAAAGAAGGGCTGCTCGCTGAAGCAGAGGTCGCTGCGCAAGGGATCCTTCAAGCCGCGGTCGATACACGATACGTTCGCGCCAGGTTCGAATCCGAAACCAAAATCTTTACTGTACATGCTCGTCTGCAACACCTGAGTGAATCCCGCCGCGACCTTCCCCGGACCGAAGTCGAACTTCAAAGGTTGTGTCTGTGCATTCGCGACTCTGCCACTCGCTGAGCTAACCACAAGCGTTAGAGCCAGGATGAGCAAGTTGCGAATAGTCTTCGTCATAGAGTGAACTTTGCGTCTTTGCGCCTTTGCGGGAAACTTTCTTTTGCTGTCAAAAACGGTGCAGTCTCCCGCAAAGGCGCAAAGACGCAAAGGTAGTTTTTCAACGTCCCGACCTGCTCGTGATGACAATCTCAGCGCCGGCCAAACCTGTGGATTGCGCCTTCAGCTTGATCGTTCCGGCTCTGCTTGACGTCGCGCGGACGATCACCAGGCATAGCCCGTTGTAGGCATTTCTTTCATTCGACTGAAAGGACTCGAGGTTCGTTGCGTCACCATTGTCGACTGCGACAATCTCTCCGGGCCCGCTGATTGTGAAACTTATCCGGTTCTTTGAACGCGGAACCAGCAGCTCGTTCTTGTCGGCAACGGTCACGGTAACGAATGAAAGATCCTGCCCATCAGCCTTGACATCGGACCGGTCAGCTTTCAAAGACAATCTGGATGCTGGTCCGGTCGTTTTCATGACATCCTCGGCCCACCGCTTCCCGATCTTATACGCAACTGCTTTCAGTTCGCCGGGCTCGTATTTCACATCATCCCAACGCAGGCGATACGCGTATTGGTCCCGCTTTTTTCTTCCCAATGATCGCCCGTTCAGGAAAAGCTCTACTTCGTCGCCCGACGTGTAAACATGCACCGGCGTGATCTGGCCCACGCGCTCGGGCCAATTCCAGTGCGGCAGAATGTGGGCCATCGGCAGGTCAGGACGCCAGCGCGCCTGGTAGATATAGAACCGATCTTTCTTGAAACCTGCCAGGTCAACGATCCCGAAATAAGAGCTGCGCGAAGGCACTTTGATCTTGCCCAACTCTTTCAGCTCCTGCGCAACACGCGCCTGCGCGGCCGCGTCCGTGAAATTAAGCAGGGTCTTTGAATCCGTATCGTAAGGAGTGGGCTCACCAAGATAATCAAAGCCAGTCCACACGAACTCGCCGAACGTAAAGGGAAACTCATCGAGTCCTTTGAATTCAACGTCCGGAGGCCACGCCCAGCGCGGTGCATACAAGTCATAAGAGCTGACTTGAAAATCACTGCGGCCCTGACTCTTGTCATCGACGACTGGAAAGTAATACTCGCCGCGTGAACTCACTGTGGATGCAGTCTCGCTGCCAAAGAGCGGGATGGAGGGATTGGCCTGGCGAAACTTTCCATACTCGGTAGGCTTGTAGTTGTACCCGAAAACATCGACGGTCTTCTGAAAACCGTTATAGCCTGCTTGCAGGTTATTGGCGCCTGCAGTCACCGGACGCGTCGGATCTTCCTGGTGAACGATTGCCGCTAATTCTGCTGCCAGCTTGTGACCCTCGGCACTGCCTTGCTCGCCGATCTCGTTGCCAATACTCCAGAGGATGACGGACGGGTGATTTCGATCGCGGCGAACTTGCGCGCGCAGGTCCTTCTCGTGCCAATCGTCGAACAACAAATGATAGTCATTTTTCTTCTTGCCTCGCCGCCAGGCATCAAAGGCTTCGTCCATGACTACGATGCCCATGCGGTCGCAGAGCTCCAACAGCTCAGGCGCGGGTGGATTGTGACTTGTGCGCAGCGCATTGACACCCATGTCTTTCAGTATTTCGAGCTGGCGCTGCAAGGCCCGCTTATTTATCGCCGCGCCCAGCGCCCCTAAGTCGTGGTGATCACAAACGCCATTGAGCTTAATGGGCGTGCCGTTCAGTAAGAATCCTTTGTCAACGTCGAACTGGATGGTGCGAATGCCGAATACCGTTTCATAGCGGTCAGCAAGTTTGCCGTCGTGAAGTATGGTCGTAACCAAGGCGTAGAGATTGGGCTGAGTGGTACTCCAGAGTTTTGGCTTATTGAAACGGAGCGTACTGGCTGCTGCTTCGGATGTTCCCGCTGGGATTTTGATGTCGATGGCTTTGAAAAGAGGACCCGCGTTCGACGGTTCCCGTCCGGATCCAAGTTGGTAAATGCGTGTTAACACCCTGACATTTGCATCGGAGGTCGACTTGTTTTCAATCGTCGTCTTCAAGGCGATCGTCGCTGCTTCTGCGCTGACCTCCGAAGTAGTCACGTATGTTCCCCAATGGGCTACATGAACGGCGCGAGTCTTAACCAGCCAGACGTTGCGATAGATGCCGCCGCCGGGATACCAGCGAGACGAGTCCGGCGGATTATCCAAACGAATTGCGATCACATTGTCCGCGTCGAACTCGAGATAAGGCGTCAGGTCCAGCTCAAACGAGGCATATCCATAAGGCCAGCCGCCAACAAATTGACCATTAAGCCAGACAGTTGCATACGCCATCGCCCCGTCGACATCCAGATAGATCTGCTTTCCTTTGTCACTCGGCGAAATTGCCAAGTGCTTCCGATACCAACCAACGCCCCACCAGGGAAGTTTGCCGGTCTCGCCGGGATACTCCTGCTTGAAAGGTCCTTCGATACCCCAGTCGTGCGGTAGATCTACTGTTCGCCACTCGCTGTCGTCAAAGTTGCGTTGAGCATAAGAAACTGTTTCGCCTAAATTTCCCTGAGGCCGAGATTTCTTTGCAGCCGAGGCGAACTCGTTGCCTGTGGCTGTTACCCAATCTTTGATGCGCTCGTAACCAAGCACACCTTCGCTGCCGGAAGGATCGTCTTTTTGAAAACGCCAATTGGAATTGAGTGACAGTCGTTCACGAACTGCTGCTCGTTGTCCGAACGCCGCTGGCGCGAGCAGCAAAAGCAGCAGACCGAACCGGCACCAGACAGTCATCTTCATTCTCACTCTTTTCAACCCTCTTCAATCAGAATCAACTGCGAGCTGCGGCTAAAGGTCCGTCATCGCTTCTGGATCGACAAAAAACTGGCCAGGGCACAATTCTTCAACGACCTTAAGCCTTCTACCACTGAAGCAGCATTAAGCTCGGCGCCTGCTGGAGTGCTGTGCGTATGGTCCTCAAGAAAATAAAGCTCTTTCACTTTCTCCGCACCAAGCGCCTCAAATTTTTTAGCCGAAATATCGTTGAGATCGATGAACAGCGCGCCCAGGGATTGCGCAACCTCCGCCGCCCATTTGCCGTAACTATCTGACGCCCTGATCACCTTGCCATCTTTCCACATGTTGCGCGGCACCGGGGAAAGAACGATGGGTGTGGCGCCTTTGTCTTTAGCGTCGCTGATGAACTTCTTCATGTACCAGCCAAACGTATGGACCGTCTCATGCTTCTTCGTAAGCAGATTATCGATCTCTTCGGTCTCGTCGCCGACGCCCCGCAATGAACCGCGAGCGCGTGACTCGTCATTGATGGCGCCGCCATCGTTGTGGCCAAATTGCATCAGCACAAAGTCACCGGGCTTGAGTTCGGCGCGCACTTGATCCCAGAGGCCTTCAGTCAGGTATGTGCGACTGCTGCGACCGCCACGAGCGCGGTTCTCAATCTTGATTTTCGTCGGGTCGAAGAAGCTGCCAATCACATCGCCCCACCCCTGCAAACCCGGCGATGAATTCTTAACTGTTGAATCGCCGATGATGAAGAGCGTCGGCAGCGGCTTCTCCTGCGCTCGCGACGGTGAGCTCATCAAGATCAACCCCACTACCAACCACGAAACACCTAGCCGCAGATTACGCAGATTACACTGATTGTTAAGAGACTGGTTTCGCGGTTGAGCAGACTTTCGGGCAAATGACGCTTTTGACATCTGCGGAATCTGCGTAATCTGTGGATAAGGGTTGTTCATGGTGTCGGTTTTGGTTTTGCTTTCTTATCAGCGGCGCCCGGGCCTTCATCTATATCCGGTGTAGCGCTCTTGTTACGCTGATATTCAATTCCGCCTTCGCTGGATTCTTTCAATTTTGGTCCGGCATAAATCACCGCCAACTCCGCCAGCGCCGTTGTTTTGTCGGGACCAAACCCGGAAAGGGAATCCAATCTGAGATAGCGCGCAGTAGTCGGATTGGCAAAGCGAAGTTGTTGCGGAGCAAAAGTAGAAACAAGTTCGCCTCGCAATACTTCGCGCCACACGGCGCCGTCATCGCTCACTTGCACCGCGTACTCTCGAATATCGCCTTCGTGCTCGCGATGGTTTTGGCGCGGCATCAGTATCAGACCGGACATGGCCACTGGCGCGGGAAAGCTGATCACAATCTTAGCCGGCTCGCGAGTCGGGCGACGTTGATCGCCAACGATCGAGAAGGTATTCGGATCGCCGTCGATTACGTTGTTCTCCGGCGCACCATTCAACTGGGCAGTGGCGCCGAGCTTATTCATGATGCGGGTATCAAACATCAAGCTATGCATTTGGTCAGTCGAGACTTTCACCTGCGGCTGAAAACAATCGCTTCTCATGTAGTTAAGCAGAGACTGGCGGAGCTGCCGCGCGACGGGATTCGAGTCATCGGGCTTGGTGACGTTAATCGCCGAGACCAGCAACCTTCCTTTTCCAACCGCGCATTCAAATATGACTCCCAGCTTGTAATTCCGATTCCAGTCGTCGATGGCCCAAACGATCGGTTCCAACTCAGGCGGCAGACGATCCAGATTTACAGCGCGCACGTTGCCAATCACTCGCGCCCATTGCCAATCAAAGTTTGTTGACGTCGGAAATCCATCGAGCGCATGACTCTTCGACTTTGTAACCTTCTTGTCAATGAACAGTCCCAACATCCGACCCCAGGCTGGGCCCATGAAGCGATTCCAGAACACGGGCACATTATCGAGCGGCGGACTGGTCCAATCGAGATCAGAGTTAAGCGGAACGAAGAGAACCTTGCCACCTTCGCCCAACGCTTTTTCAGCTTCATTCCAGGAGCTGGTTATTAAGACGTCGGTCTTGCTTGACGGCGGACACTCGTGTCGCCCCGAAGAATTGATGGGCTTACTCGCAGCATGCGCCTGCGGAAACAGCCAAAAATTCCATTCATTCTCAAAATAGGTAACTCCGCGGACCACGCCCGGTCCCGCTGCCATCTGAGGAGTTCCTCGTTTGAAAAAGGAAGCTGGTGCTACGGTTACAGTGAGCTTGTATTCTCCTGGTGATAGCTTCGAGAGATCGGCTGAGATCATTCCCAAAGGAATGTTCTTCGCGATCGGAATCCTACGAGCTTCCCATTCGCCCCCGAGGGAAATAGTTGGAAGAGAGGTACCCGTAATTCGCCAAACAGCTTTCGCGTTTTCAATCGGCTTGGCGCCATAGTGCGCGACTTCAACATCGACGTCGAAGGTCTCGGCGGTTGTAAACACCCGACTGCGCAGACGCGCGAGCGGCACCGTGGTGTTACAGAATTGTCTGAACTCGTCTGACGATACATAACTTTTCTCTTCCCAGAAGGCATCAAGCAGTCCCACTAATGCGGTGCCCTGGCCCAGATAGTCATGCAAATCAAGTAATTGAAATCCGCCGAGACCGGGCGTGCGCAAGTTAGCCTCAATCTCTTCTTTGTAGCAGGCAAGCTGAAAGCGTCCCGAGGCCTGGGCAAAGTCTTTGTCTTTCCCGAGCATCCCATGCGCCGCCATCGAGTCGCGAAAGATCTCGTAGTTGCCGGGCTTCATATAACCAGCGAACTTTTTGATCACGTCATAGTCGGGGTAGGCGACCCACTGGCCTGTCTCATGTGAAATTACCGGCACATTGATGCCTTCCAGCGATGCTCCGAAGTCAGCTCCGAACCAACCCGGTTCGCGGCGCAGCATTTTCTCTCCTATCCGCTGGATGGCCAGATAATCAGTGCCATCGGTTATGTTCGGTACCTCTTTTTCAGTGTGCCCAGTCCCACTAACATACAGCCGGCGCGGATCTTCCTTGCGATAATGTTCGACCCATTTAGATAGTGACGCTTGCCATCTGCCCTTCGGCTCGTTGCTCGCAGACAACAACATGAATGAAGGATGATTGCCGTAAGCTTTGATCATTCGATCAGTTTCGTCATACAACATGCGCTCCATTTCGGTGCCCGGGCTGATCTCATTCCACATGCCCGGCTCAGGTTGCAGGTAGAAGCCAAGTTGATCCGCTGCTTCGAATGCTGCTTCAGGCGGAGACCACGAATGAAAACGCATGTGGTTCAAGCCCCAACGGCGGCAAATCTCAAAGAGCTTCTGCCACGATGGCACGTCCGTTGGTGGATAACCCGTCAAGGGAAAATCTCCGCCGCTATGCGTGCCCCGAAAGATGATCGGCCTGCCATTCAACACGAACTCTTTGCCTTCGGCGCGAAACTCGCGCAGGCCGACAGTCAGTTCCTTTTGTTCATCGATTCCGACTGCCGTTAGCCGCAACCTTAGCGGAAGTAGACGGGGTTGAAATTCATCCCACGGAGGGGCGTCGGCGCGCAGGGGTAATTCAACTTCTGCGCTGCCACGTTGCTCGTCCCAGGTGACAGGTACGGTCACTGCGCCTGGTCCGGTCGCTGCTAACGTTCCTGTTCCCGGTCGACCTGTGACATTGCCAATGCGCACCTTTATGAGCAGGGATTTCTTTGTCAGTTGGGGAAAGACTTGAACGTCGTCGATCCAAACGCGCCCAGTCTTCGTCAATTCAATCCTGCCAACAATGCCGTTCCAACTTCCGCCAAGCGAATCCGAAACGCTATGAGCATCAGGCCGGTAGGGCATGAGCATGCGGTTGTCTACGCGAATTGTTAGCTTATGTTTGCCAGGCGATACTGAGCTGAGCTCATAAACGTGTGGGGCCACCAGACTCTTGTCAGATCCAATTCTTTGACCGTCAACCCAGACTGTGGTCTCCCAGTGGGGTCGTTCAAGAGCCAGTACAGCGCGGCTATTCACCCATTGGCTCGGGATCTGAATCTCACGTTGATACCACGCCGCGCCGAGATAGTGTCGAGGCGGCTGAGACAGGAACGGCACCTTGATATTGCCAGGCTTGGTGTATGCCTTATAGTCCTCGCGCAAATACCAGTAGCGATCATAAAGCGAGAGCACCCACGGTGTATTCGTGCTGATCTCATCGCCAAAGCCTTGTGATTGAAGTATTCCCGGAAGCTTGATTTGATCCCGCAAGCTACGATCGAACCAGCGCTCTTTAACGCCGGAGTCTGAGGGGTCCAGCGCAAAACGCCACATCCCGCTAAGATTCAAACTCATCCCTGGAGTGCTGCGTTGTGTCTTTGTTTTCGATCGATACTTGGGGGAAGGACTAACAGTACCTGCGCTGAGAATAAGCGTCGCGATCAGGGCGAGAACTGGTTGTCGCAAAATGAGTCTTCCGAACCGCATCATTTTCAAGTTTTTCCTTATTCTTGCGGTTCCGTATGAAACCCCAACGGGACTTCCCAATTTGCGAGGCATAGCCTCGAAAAGTGAATGAGATAGTTGCAGTCGGAAGGGCAAAGCCCTTGCGCACTGTGCGGCGGCAAGGCCGCAATTGGAGATCACCTATTGTTTGGGCAGGGCCGTAATTTAGCGATCACCTACTGTTCGGGCAAAGCCGACTAAACGAGCTAAACTTTTACTTCTTGAAATAGACAAGAACCTGTCAGCAGATGACAACATCATATTATGATCCAGCTGTGAATTGGAAGAGTTAACTTTCGCGCTCATGTGTTCTCAGTGCGGAGAAGTCGTCTCAGATGGAGGAAAGTCGAGGAGGTATTGTTCGAAGTGAGATCATATTATGATCTTGCAATTTGTGAGAACGGGTATATATTTAGCGTCAGCCGGCGACGGAAAGGGGAATAATCGCTGGTCCTCGTCGGCAGTTTTTTGGAAGCGACGTCCTTCTAATGAGGGAGATTGTTAGGTTGAGAAGTGGCGTTCGTGGAACTCCTGATCCACAGATGCGCCTTCTCATGGTGCCTTTCTAGACTGGCGGGTGGTGTACTTTGCTTAAGCTAATTCAACCAATTTCCAAGAAGAATCAAGTCGTCCAGGCATTGAAGGACGCAATTCTTTCCGGAGCCATCGCACCAGGTGATCAGATTGTAGAAAGTCGAATTGCGCAGCAGCTGGGTTCCGGAATTCCACTCGTGCGCGAAGCCCTCATTGAGCTTGAGCATCAGGGCTTCGTCCAAAAGACTCCCTACAAGGGCACGACTGTGACAAAGCTGGCGCCCAATGAGATCAAGGAGATTTTTCAGTTGCGCGTCGAGTTGGAGGCGCTGGCAGTTGAATGGGCCCACCAAAACGTCACGCCAGCCGACATAAAAGAGCTGCAAAAGTTGATTGGTAGCATGGAGCGGTCAGCCCAGGAGCTCGACCTGGATCAGTTCTACCAGAGCGATTTGGAGTTTCACCGAAAGCTTTGGAACCTGGCCGGCAATTCGTACCTGACTGATGTGCTCGAACGAGTAGTCATACCCCTGTTTGCTTTCTTTGTAATGAAGACTCGGCGTGAAAAGGAGTCGTACATAGAAAGTGCGGCAATGCATGCGAGGATTGTGGACGCTTTGGCGGAGAAGAGTACCACCGAGTTGCGTGAGTTAATGAAAGATTCGCTGAAGGGCTGGAAGGATGACATGCTGAAACTACTCTTTTCGGAGATGTAATGTTCGGCAATCATCATGCCCTGACGCGTACACGCGACTAGCGGCAGCATTAAGTCAGGGATTCTCGCTCCGTTCTCGCTCCGATCGAGCAGGACGAATTTTGCGGCTCTTCATTTGAATACCTTTTTTGTAAGCAGCTAATCTCCTGGGAGCGCAGGCATCCTTGCCTGCAATGTTCTTATATTTTCGGGAGTCCTCTCGCGCGACGGTTTGCAGGCAGGGATGCCTGCGCTCCCAGACCAAATGGAGAGCTCAAAGTCTGAGATCTGTCATAGTAAAACTGCGCCTAAGTAACGACGGACCGGGAAAGATATAGGTGAGGGGATCTCGATGGGTACACCAATCGAAGAAAAGTCCTTCAAGTATGTGAAATATCTTTGGGAGGATGACGTTGCCGATCAACTATCCGAAGTTGACCGGCTGGTCTATCGATCGAACAAGCTGGGTGAAGATCTGAGATTGACCAACACGGGCGGCGGTAATACTTCGTCAAAGCTTCGCGAAAAAGATCCACTTACCGGCGAGAGCGTCGAAGTTCTTTGGCTCAAAGGCTCCGGCGGCGATTTGCGCACTTCCCGGCGCGATGGTTTCGCGTCCCTTTACCTCGATAAGGTGCGCGCCATGAGGTCGCTTTATCTCAGCGACCCGAGCCGAGGACCGAAGACCGCAATCGAGGACGCGATGTACCCGATGTACAGTCATTGCGTCTTCAACCTGAATCCGCGCGCCTGCTCGATCGACACACCGCTGCACACACTGGTGCCCTACAAACATGTGGACCACCTCCACCCAAACGCAGTGATTGCGATTGCCGCATCAGTTAATCAGGAGAAGTTGTGCCGGGAGCTTTACGGCGACGAGTTGATTTATGTTCCTTGGCAGCGGCCAGGCTTTGACATCGGTCTGATCATCGAGGACTTGATAAAGCAGAACCCGCGGGCAAAAGGCGTTCTGCTCGGCCATCACGGCATGAGCTCATGGGACAACGATGACAAAAGCTGCTACGAAACAGCCTTGGAAATAATTGACCGGGCCTCCCGGTATATTGAGGAGCATGATCGCGGCGAGAAAACTTTTGGCGGTCAGAAGTATGAGCCTCTGCCGGAGGACGATAGAAAACGTCTGCAAGCGGAACTCATTCCCTGGTTGCGTGGACAACTTTCGGCCAACAAGCGTTTCGTGGGAACGGTGCAGGATGACGAAAAGATGTTGCGCTTTGTCAACAGCCACGATGGACCACGCCTGGCCGCGCTCGGTACTTCATGTCCCGATCACTTTCTACGCACAAAAATCAAACCGCTTTTCGCCGACTGGGATCCTTCGAGCGGCGACTTGGAAGCTTTGACGAAATCTCTGAGCGCGGGGCTGGCCCAATATCTCAAAGACTATCAAGCTTACTATCAGAAGTGTAAGCGCCCGGACTCGCCGGCGATGCGCGATCCTAACCCGACTGTCGTGCTCATTCCTGGTCTGGGAATGATCTCCTGGGGCAAGAATAAGAGCGAGTCGCGCGTGACTGGAGAGTTTTACAACTGCGCCATCGAAGTCATGCGTGGAGCGGAGGCCATCGATCAGTATGAGGCCATGGACCAGCAGGAAGCATTCGACATCGAATATTGGTTGCTCGAAGAAGCAAAGCTGCGACGCATGCCTCCGGAAAAGGAGCTGGACCGGCAGATCATCGTGGTGATAGGCGCAGGCGCCGGAATTGGCAAGGCAACCGCCCACCGGCTGGTGCGCGAAGGCGCGCATATTGTCTGCGTTGATCTCGATGAAGCCTCGGCGCAGGAGACTGCCCAGGAAATAATTGCCAGGTATGGAGAGGGAATCGGTGTCGCCGGCAGCGGCATCAGTAATTGTGGTCCAGCCATTGGTTTGGCTTGTGACATTACGAACCGCGGCAGCGTCGCAGCGATGTTCAAGGATGCGATGCTGGCCTACGGCGGCGTGGACGCTGTCGTCGTTACCGCCGGCATTTTCGTGCCGCCGGATAAGACTGGTCAGATTGAGGACCGTCTGTGGGCTCGTACGTTTGATATCAATGTCACTGGCGCGTATATCGTAGCTGACGAAGCAAACAAGATTTTCAAACAGCAGGGTCTGACAGGCAACGTCGTGCTCACCACCAGCGCCAATGCCGTGGTAGCGAAAAAAGGCAGCCTCGCCTACGACACGAGCAAGGCCGCGGCCAATCACCTGATGCGCGAGCTCGCTATCGAGATGGCGCCCCTCGTTCGCGTCAATGCGGTAGCGCCGGCCACAGTTGTTAAGGGCAGCACGATGTTCCCGCGCGATCGCGTAATCGCTTCTTTGGCGAAATATGACATAGCGTTCTCGGATGAGGAATCAACCGAAGATCTCCGCAACAAGTTGGCCGGATTTTACGCGAAGCGCTCGCTAACCCAGACGCCAATCGAACCGGAGGATCAGGCGGAAGCTATCTTCCTCTTCGTTTCGCAGCGCTTGTCAAAAACCACCGGGCACGTGATACCCGTAGACGGCGGCTTGCAAGACGGCTTTTTACGATAGTGCAAAAAGATTTTCGTTCGAACTGTCTTCGCGGAAACACCGGAGGATCGACATGCTGGATATAAAGCAACTTGAAGTTCAGTACATAACCAACCAAACCGGCGAGAAGACTGGGGTCATTATGCCCATTGCCGAGTTTGAGGAACTACTGGAAGACATTGAAGACCTTGCTGCCGTGGCCGAGCGCCGTGAGGAACCAACAGTTTCGCACAGTGATTTGCTTGTTGAGTTGAAGCGCGATGGACTCTTATAGAATTGAGTGGAAACATTCAGCGATCAAGGAACTCAAGAAGCTACCTAAAGAGGTCGTGGCGAGAATAGTGCGGGCTGTGGAGCAACTAACGGAAAATCCTTTCCCTGCCGGAGTCAGAAAGTTGGTCGCTTCTGAACACACTTATCGCATACGAGAAGGCTCTTACCGCGTCATCTTCACCGTTGCGCCTTCGTCTCTGGTCGTCGAAATAATTCGTATCGGGCATCGCAAAGATGTCTACGACCGATAGCTGGCGTGGAGGAATATCGAATGACCGCGACCTTCGAGATTGATGACGGGATCATCGCCGCTGAAAACAGGAAAGCGCAGGAGTGGGTGGCGGAGGATTTCGATCACCTCGCCAAAAAGCTGCGACGACGCGGCGTCGAAATTGAGAGCCTCGTAGCCAAGGCCCAGGCTTTCAATGTCGCTGTTCCTTCGTGGGGCGTGGGCACCGGGGGAACTCGTTTCGCGCGCTTTCCGGGTGAGGGAGAGCCGCGCGATATTTTTGAGAAGCTGGATGACTGCGGCACGATTTTCAAACTGGTTCGCTCAACGCCCGCTGTATCGCTTCACATTCCGTGGGACAAACCGGACAACGCCGGACAGCTGGTCGAGTTTGCGCGCGCTCGCGGATTGCGTTTCGACGCCATGAACTCGAACACTTTCCAGGATCAACAGCAACAGAAACTCTCGTATAAGTTTGGCAGTCTCACTCATCCCGACCAGTCGGTTCGTAAGCAAGCCATCGATCACAACATCGAATGTATTCGGTTAGGGAAAGAACTAGGCTCGAAAGCGCAAACAGTATGGGTTGGCGATGGCGGAAATTTTCCAGGGCAACACAATTTCCGGCGGGCGTTGGAAAGATATCTCGAGAGCATGCGCGAGATTTACCAGGCGATACCCGATGACTGGCGGCTCTTCATCGAGCACAAATTCTACGAGCCAGCTTTCTATTCAACTGTAATCAATGATTGGGGAGTCAGCTACTACTGCGCTCGTGAGCTGGGGCCGAAGGCATGTTGTCTGGTCGACCTGGGCCATCATGCGCCCAATGTCAACATTGAAATGATCGTGGCGCGCTTAATTCAGTTTGGGAAGCTGGCAGGCTTTCACTTCAATGACAGCAAGTACGGCGACGACGATCTCGATTCAGGCTCCATCAAGCCATTCCAGCTTTTCCTCATATTCAATGAACTGGTTGACGCCGAACTGAGTGGTGTATCCGACTTTACTCCGGCGTACATGCTCGATCAATCACACAATGTCACGGATCCCATTGAGTCGCTGATGATGAGCGCGGCGGAGTTGGTCCGGGCATATGTGCAGGCGCATCTTGTCGATCGCGACGCACTCGCAGAAGCACAGGAGCAGGGTGATGCGCTACTGGCGCTGACGACACTTAAACAGGCGTTTACCACGGATGTGGCCCCTATCCTGGCAGTCGCGCGCGAACGCGCAGGCGGAGCGATTGATCCGCTTGGTACTTACCGCGCCAGTGGCTATCGGCGCCAGAAGGCCGCGGAACGACCCGCGAAAAAAGTCGGAGCCGTCGGAATTGTTTAAAATCAGCTCGTTGGCTTAGATCTAGTTTTCGCATTCACAATGCCACGGGCTTGCCCCGTGGTGCTCACGTTGGCGGCTATTGGAAGTGTGTGTTCTTAAGATTTAGAGATGCCACGGGCTTGTCCCGTGGTTGCTGACGTTGGCGGCTACTGGAAGCGTGTGTTCTTAAGATTGAGAGATGCCACGGGCTTGCACGGTGGAGCATCACGCTGATCTCGGGCAAGGAACTTTCCACTTCGAACATCAACATGATACTCCACGGGACAAGCCCGTGGCATCTGATCATTAGACGCAGATATTACTTAGCAGCAATCGTGAGCTACCACGGGACAAGCCCGTGGCATCTGATCATCAGACGCAGATATTACTTAGCAGCAATCGTGAGCTACCACGGGACAAGCCCGTGGCATCAACCAAGACCGATTCGATGGACAACTCTCTCTACATTGCGATAGACCTCGGCGCTGGTAGCGGCCGCGTCTGTCTTGCGGGAGTGGCGCCAGGCGAGTTGTTGCTTGAAGAGGTGCGCCGGTTTCGCTACCCACCAAGCGAATTACACGGACACTTGCGGTGGGATCTATCTCAAATCTTCGCCGAGATTAAGAGCGGACTGCGCAGTGCCGGTGAACGAGCTCGTCAGCTCGGCAGGCCAATCCGCAGCGTTGGAGTCGATAGCTGGGGCGTTGACTACGGCCTCGTAGATGCTGGCGGTAACCTTATCGAAGAGCCCATCTGCTATCGCGACAGGCGAACGCAGGGAGTGATGGCGCAGGTTTTTGAGAGGCTCCCGCGTGAACAGATCTTTGCACGCACTGGGATTCAGTTTCTGGTTTTCAATACTCTGTTTCAGCTCTACGCTCATACTCAAAAAGGTAATCTCGAATCGGCTTGCCGCTTGCTCCTGATTCCGGATCTGATCAATTTCTTTCTGACCGGCGAAGCCGTTACAGAGTACTCAAACGCCACGACGACGCAGATGCTGAACGCCCAATCCAGGGAATGGGACCGGGAAATGATCTCGAGTCTGGAACTTCCGGGACACCTTCTTGCCAAAGTCGTTCCCACCGGCACGGACCTGGGCCTGCTGAAACCAGCTCTGATTGACGAGCTGGGTCTTGAAGGTGTCCGAGTGATTGCTCCGGCTACGCATGATACCGGCAGCGCGGTCGCCGGCGCTCCGTTGCAGGACGGATGGGCTTACATCTCCTCGGGCACCTGGTCCCTCGTGGGTGTCGAGCGCGACAGTGTGCTCATCAATGCGGAAGTGGAGCGTCTCAATTTCACCAATGAAGGCGGAGCATTTGGCACAATTCGCTTTTTGAAGAACGTGATGGGATTGTGGATTCTTGAGTCTTGCCGGCGAGAATGGAAAGAATCAGGTCTCGAAGTCGACTATGACAATCTGCTTGCCCAGGTGCAATCGATCAGGAATGGCGGCCCGCAGATTTTTCCCGATGACGAACGTTTCCTAAATCCACCAAGCATGCTCGAGGCGATTGCAGAGCAGCTGGCGGAACGGGAAGAGCACATGCCGACTGATCCTCCCGCGATCGCGAAATTGATTCTGGACTCGCTGGCACTTCGTTATGCGTCGGTATTGCGGACGATTGACTTGCTAACTAAGCAAAAGCTCAAGGGCGTACAAATAGTCGGCGGCGGCTCGCAAAACGATTACCTCAATCAGGCGACGGCGAATGCCACCGGACTGCCCGTGGTAGCCGGACCGGTTGAAGCAACTGTCACCGGAAACGTGCTGGTCCAGGCGATCGCATCCGGCCGTTTCGGCTCGCTTGCTGAAGCCCGTCGCCACGTAGCGAACAACATAAAGTTTAGGGAGTTTGTTCCTCGTCCATCGGCTAATTGGAACGAAGCCTCTCGCCGTTACGCGGAAATAGAATCCGGGTCGCCAGTCGCAGCGTCTGCATAAAACAACTGTACTTTGTTCTTGTCCTTTGTTCCTGTCCTTTGTTCTTAGTTCTTTGTGCTTTGCTCTTTGTGCTTGAGTCTTTGGTATGTTGACGCTTCCTTTTGACGGGCTGATTCCACTTTTTTGTCGCAGTAAGACAAGTGAACAGCGACTCAAGACAAAGAACAAAGTACAAAGAACTAAGTACAAAGGAACGATCTACCGCTTGGCTGACTACTGATTACTGATTACTGATTACTGCTATGCGAGTCTCGTTATTCATAACTTGTCTGGTCGATCAATTGTGGCCGTCAGTCGGGACGAGCACGGTGGAAGTTTTGCGGCGTGCTGGTTGCGAAGTTGTATTTGACGAGAGACAGACGTGTTGCGGACAACCAGCTTTCAATACAGGCTATCGCCGCGAAGCGCGCAAGCTGGCGATGCGTTTCATTGAAATCTTTGAAGAAGCAAAGGCTGATGCCATTGTTAGTCCGTCCGGCTCGTGCACCGCTATGGTCCATCACTTTCATCAGTTGTTTCCGGATGACGAACCTTGGCGCAAGCGAGCTGAAGCACTGGCCGCAAAGACATACGAATTGAGCTCGCTGCTGATAAATGTCCTCGGTGCTGAAGATCTTGGGGCGAGCTTTGCCGGCCGAATCGGATGGCACGATGCCTGTCATGGGTTGCGAGATCTCGGAGTCCATAGCGAACCGCGCCGGTTGATTCGAAACGTGCGCGGCGTCGAGTTCGTCGAGTTGCAAAATGCCGACGTGTGCTGCGGCTTTGGCGGCACTTTCTCTGTCAAGTATCCGGAAATCTCAGTTGCGATTCTTGATAACAAGATCGACGCCATCGAAAAGGCGGAAGTGCGGGCAATCGTTTCCGGAGATGCGAGTTGCCTGATGCAAATCGGGGGGCGCCTGAGTCGCAACAATTCTGCCGTGCAGGTCATGCACCTCGCTGAATTGCTCGCCTCCCGCGAAGATCTGGGAGCGCAGGCATCCCTGCCTGCCAACCGTGGAGAGCGAGGACTCCTGAAAATATAAGGAGATCGAAAATATGAGGAGATCGAAAATATAAGGAGATTGTTTCGAACGTATGCAGGCAAGGATGCCTGCGCTCCCAGATGAGCCATCTAACCACTGAGACATTCGATCAGAACGCGCGGGAAGCGCTCAACGATCCACAGTTGCGCACCGCTTTGCGCAAGCTTGCGCGGACGTTCGGCGATCGTCGCCAGGCCGTGTTGGAATCAGTGGATGACTGGGAAGATCTGCGAGAGAAGGCGCGGGCAATCAAAGATGACACCCTTGCTCATCTGGACAAATACCTTGAAGCCTTTGCTGACAACGCTGAGCGTGCCGGAGCCAAAATACATTGGGCACGCGATGCGGTTGAAGCTTGTGGCATTGTCATCAGACTGCTGAACGAACGCAATGCAACCAACATCGTCAAATCCAAGAGCATGGCGACCGAAGAGATTCACTTGAACGACGCTCTGGAAGCGGTAGGACTCGAACCCGTCGAGACCGACCTCGGTGAATGGATCATTCAGCTGGCGCACGAAACGCCGTCGCATATCGTTGTTCCCGCAATTCATAAATCGAAGAAACAGATTGCGGACTTGTTTGTCGAGAAGCTGGGCATCGAGCCGACTGACGACGTTGCGACATTGACCAGCGCGGCCCGTCGCATCCTGCGCCGCCGCTTTGCCGAAAGTCATGTTGGCATCAGCGGCGTCAACTTTGGCGTTGCAGAGACAGGAACGATTTTGATTCTGGAAAATGAGGGCAACGTGCGCCTGACTACGAGTCTTCCGAAAGTGCACATTGCCTTGATGGGTATCGAGAAGGTCATTCCGCGCTTTGCGGATCTCGATGTTTTTCTCAAGCTGCTGCCCCGTTCAGGCACTGGTCAAAAGCTGACTACATATCAGTCCCTGATCACAGGAGTGAAGCGCGACGCAACCGATGAGGGGCCGGACGAAGTACACATTATTCTGATGGACAACGGGCGCTCGCGCATGCTTGGCCACCCGGTGACACGACAATCGCTGGCCTGCATTCGTTGTGGCGCCTGTCTCAATGCTTGCCCGGTGTATCAACAGATCGGCGGTCATGCGTATGGCTCGGTCTATCCTGGTCCAATAGGCGCGGTGATAACGCCACAGTTGATCGGGATCGGCAAGGCGTCGCAGTTGCCATACGCCTCGAGCTTGTGCGGCGCCTGTCGTGAAGTATGTCCGGTCAAGATTGATATTCCAGAGTTATTGCTGCATCTCCGGTCCGAGGTTGCCGCCGGAATGATGGGCAGCAGCGCCAGCGAGCATAACCAGCCGGTAAAAAGGAAAGCGATGGAGCGGTTGGCCTTTCGTTTATATGCGTTCGCGTGGTCCAGCCCGGCGCTGTACGAATGGGGGATACGAATTGGGCGTTTGCTGCAACGTTTTGCGGTGAAGGAAGGACGCATTGGGAAGGTTGGGGGCTTTGTTTCGCGAGTTGTCCCCCCGTTGGGCGCTTGGACGAGTTGGCGCGATGCCCGACCAATTGCACCTCGCTCGTTCCGCGAGCAGTGGCGCGAAAGGAAAGGACGTGACGCTGCTTGAGAATCCTTTGCGCCTTTGCGGGAAACCTTCGCTAAACCGCTGCTGTCGTGAGGTGGAAAAAGCAGTCTCCCGCGAAGACGCAAAGACGCAAAGGGCCAGTCACGAGGTCGAATCATGCAAGACAACGAAACGCGACGGTCGATGCTAACCGCAATTCGCGAGCACTTAGCCGCGAGTGCGCCGTTCGATGCTGTACGTAATGAACACGGCGCACATCCGACAGTCGCGAATCGCGGAGATCGCCCAGCACCGCTGGTCCAGGCCCAAGGAGTTTCGCTTACTCAATGGTTTTGTGATTCTTTGGAAGAAGTCAGTGGTCAATACGTTTTGGTGCGAGATCCCGTTGAAGCTGCTGCTGCAGTACAGGGAATTATCGAGCACAAAAACTTGCGCCGCATCGCAGTCTCGGATTCATCACTCGTGCAGCAAGTAATGAGAGGCGTAGAACACGATGCTGAGCTTCTAAAGGCAGCCTCTGCCGCGGAGCTGTTCAATTGCGACGCCGGCATCACTGGCGCCCAGTGGGCCATAGCTGAGACCGGCACTCTGGTGCTCGAATCCGCAAAGGAACGGCACCGTCTCGCTTCGCTGGTGCCGCCTCTTCATGTTGCGATCATCGGAGCTGATCGAATTCGCCCGACGATGGCTGAAGTGCTTCGCGACATAAATGAAAACGGCGCTAACAGTTTGAGCCGAACCGTAACGTTCATTACCGGTCCATCGCGCACGTCGGATATCGAGTTGACCCTCGCGATCGGCGTCCACGGTCCAGCCGAATTGCATGTCGTAGTAATCGACGAGAAGGCGACGCTGACAGGTGTTTAGAGTTCAAACTTCAGTTTGCGGTTTCGTCAGCACACAATCTAAAGATTGAGCTCTAAACGCCCGTTAGCCATGAATCTATGACTGACAACGTTCTTCTACGTGTAACCGACATTACGAAAGCCTACGCCGGCGTCCGGGCGCTGCGAAGTGCTTCGTTCGAGTTGCGCGCCGGCGAGGTGCACGCGCTGATTGGTGAGAACGGCGCCGGCAAGTCGACGCTGATCAAAATCATCACAGGCGCTGTCGAAGCCGATAGCGGCACACTCGAGCTGAATGGCCAGACGATCACCAATAATTCACCGCGAGCTGCAAAGCAGTTGGGCATCGCCGCAATCTATCAGCAGCCGGCACTCTTTCCTGAACTCACAGTCGCCGAAAACATCGCCATCGGGCTGGAACAGAAAGGCGTCTGGGCCCGCATCGATTGGCGCGAGCGCCGTCGGCAAGCCGCCAGATTATTGGCTCAAGTCGGTGCGAAGATCGACGTGAATACGGAAGCCGGCGAATTGTCGATGCCGCAGCAACAACTGGTGGAGATCGCCCGCGCATTAGGCGCTCACGCCAGGATCCTCATATTCGATGAACCGACGGCCTCGCTGTCTGAAGAAGACACACAGAATCTCTTCAAGGTTATTCGCGAGTTACGCGAGCAGGGCGTTGGCATGATCTATATCTCGCATCGTCTGGAGGAGCTACCGGTAATCGCCGATCGCGTCACGGTGCTGCGCGATGGCTGCACCATTGATACGCGCATAATGTCCGAAGTAAATCGGGCACAACTTATTCAGTTGATGGTGGGACGCGAATTGTCTGCGGTCTTTCCCAAGAAAGAAGTTGCCTTGGGCGAAGTTGTTTTAGAGCTTCGTGGTGTTGGCAACGCCGCGGTCGGGGTGCATGACGTAAATCTTTCCGTGCGTGCAGGAGAGATTGTAGGCGTGGCCGGGCTCGTTGGCGCAGGCCGAACAGAATTGGCCGGCATTATTTTTGGGCTGACTCCCGCAGATGCTGGCGAGATCAGGCTGCGGGGCCAGCCGTTCAAGATCGCTAACCCGGCTCAGGCAATTGCTTCGGGTATCGCATACGTTCCGGAAGATCGCCGCAAACACGGTGTGATTCTCCCGATGGCAGTCTGTCCGAATATCAGCCTTGCGTTTCTTGATCACCTGACAAAGTTGGGCTCGCTGGATTTCGGTCGTGAGAAAGAGATCGCGGTAGATTACACACGGCGGTTTGGAATTAAGACACCGTCGATCTTTGTTCCGGTTGCAAACCTCTCCGGTGGTAATCAACAAAAGGTCGCGTTAAGCCGTTGGCTGGTGACTAAGCCTTCGTTACTGATTCTGGATGAGCCCACTCAGGGAATTGACGTCGGGGCAAAATCAGAGATTCATGCATTGATGACGGAGTTGGCGGCACAGGGTGTGGCAATACTGATGATCTCTTCGGAACTGTCGGAGATCCTCGGGATGAGCGATCGAGCTGCGGTGATGCACGGTGGGACGATCTTTGGGCAGCTCGACCGCAGCGAAGCGACGCAGTCAAAGATTCTTGCGCTGGCATTGGGTCATGATTTGACTGAGACAGGAACATCGGCGGCGCTGTGAGTGTGGCTTACGTTCCGCAGAATACTTTGCGACTTTGCGCCTCTGCGGGAGATTCGCTTTCGATCATCGATGAGGTCGTTGGAACGGTAGTTTCCCGCAAAGTCGCAAAGGCGCAAAGATAGACCGAACTTTAGACGATGAAACTTGGGCGATACAAAAGAGAACTATCAGCGGCGTTAGCATACGTGGCGCTGCTCGTGCTAATCGGCGTTGTCTCGCCAGCGTTCTTCAGTGCGGCAAACTTGCGCGACCTGGCATTGAACAATGCGCCTGTATTGTTGGTTGCCGTCGGTATGACGCTGGTGATCCTGGTAGGCGAGATCGACATCTCGGTGGGATCTCAATTCGCGGTTTGCAGTGTCGCTGCCGGCTGGCTCGCAAAGTCGGGCGTGCCGATTCCACTCTTATTGCCTTGTGTGCTTCTGCTCGGTGTAGCTATGGGCTCAATCAACGGCTTCCTGGTAGGCCGGCTGCGTTTGCCCTCAATAATCGTCACGCTGGCGATGTTAACAGCATGGCGGGACACGTTGCGTTGGGTCACGCAGGGCGCATGGGTTCAGAACTTGCCGCCGAACTTTCAATGGTTCGGATTTAGCCAGGAAGTCGGCCAATGGCTAATCGTCATCATTGCCTTGTCGGTGCTTGGCGTCTTTAGTTGGTTACTCCGCAATCTCGGTGTAGGTCGCGCGATTTACGCAGTGGGTTCGGACGCGGAAGCAGCGCGGCTGGCCGGGATTGAGCCGCGCAACGTTGTGTTCGGCGTGTTCGCATTGACAGGCGCCCTGGTTGGACTCGCAGCGCTACTGAACGCGGTACGCTTCGCAGTTGTACCAAGCAACACCGGCATAGGGTTGGAGCTGCAGGCTGTCGCGGCTGTAGTCGTGGGCGGGACGGCGATTACCGGCGGGCGAGGCACGCTTGTCGGCACGTTGATTGGTGCAGCGCTGCTCGGCACCATCGGGACGGGGCTGACTTTCATGGGCATCAATCCGTTTTGGGGAAAAGCAATTCAAGGCGGAATTATTCTGGCGGCGCTGGTTTCAGACGTAGCCCTCGGGCGATTGGAAAAACATGGCAGACTCAATCCCGCTCGCGCCGCCGGTCGTTAAGACTGAAGCGCCCTGGCGCGAGCGGCTGTTTCCCAATAACGAATGGGTATTGTTGTTGGTGCTGCTCGTTGAATGCGGCGTGTTCAGCGTGACTGGCAACAATTTTCTGAGCACGTCGAATGCTTTTGAAATCACGCGCTTGAGCGTAGAGATTGGTCTGCTCGCTTTGGCGCTCACGCCGATCATCATCACTGGGGGAATCGATCTTTCGGTCGGCTCAATGATGGGACTGGCCGCGGTCGTAATGGGTGCGCTTTGGCGCGACGCGCACCTCTCGCTCCCACTGGCAATAAGCTTAACGCTGATAGTCGGTTTGATTGGCGGCGCTTTGAATGCAGTGATGATCACGCGCTTAAAGTTTCCACCGCTGATCGTCACGCTCGGAACTTTTTCCTTGTTTCGAGGCCTGGCCGAGGGTCTGACTCGCGGCATCGAGAATTACTCGGGCTTTCCGGAAGGCTTTCTATTTTTAGGCCAGGGTTACGTGGGCGGTGTTATCCCGGCGCAACTCTTCGTGTTGTTGGTTGCGATCGCAGGCTTTTCCTGGTGGCTGCATCGGACCGGCTATGGTCGAAGTCTTTACGCGATCGGTTATTCGGCCGAGGGAGCGCGTTACGCCGGCATTCCGGTCGGTAGACGAGTTGGTTTTGTGTACTTGCTGTCAGGGTTGGCAGCCAGTTTGGCCGCGGTGATCTATGTAGCGCACCTGGGCCAGGCAAAATCGGATGCGGGTACTGGATATGAGTTGATGGCGATCACAGCCGTGGTGCTCGGCGGCGCTTCGATATTTGGTGGACGAGGCACAGTCCTGGGAACGATCCTAGGCTTGTTCGGGATTGTAATTCTACAAAACGGATTGCGCCTGAGTGCTCAGCCGGCTGAACTCGCAGGCATTCTGACGGGCGTGCTGTTAGTGGCGACGATTCTGCTTGATCGCCTTATGTCCGAGAAAATTAAGTTTGTCGGAGATTTACGGAAGAGGTTGTTTAGCCACGAGCCGGTTGTCGGAGAGGCTACAGAGGAGAACGAAGTGAAGAATTCACAAGTGGCAATTCTCAGCGCGGTAATTTTGCTTGCCGGATTAATTGTCGCCGGCAGCAACTGGTGGCTGGCTGGTTCGCTGCAGCGGCGATTAGCAACTTCCGGTGGTCCTGCATCCACAGGTACGACATCGCCCGCGGGACGAAAGCCCGTGATTGCTCTGATGCCCAAGGCGAAAGGCGATCCCTACTTCATCAGTTGCAAGGCAGGCGCCGACGAAGCAGCAAAGGAGCTGGGTGTCGAACTGCTATGGGATGGTCCGACCGATCTCGATCCGGCCAAACAGAATGAAGTCGTCGAGGCCTGGATTACCAGAGGGGTGGACGCGATTGCGGTGAGCGTCGAAAACAAAGTAGGCATCTCGACTGTGCTGCGCAAGGCTCGCGAGAAGGGAATCAAAGTCATCACCTGGGACGCGGATGCTGAGAAAGACGCGCGCGACTTTTTTATCAATCAGGCCACGCCGCAAGGCATCGGCTACACGCTCACTGACGAAGCGGCGAGAATACTCAACGGCAAGGGCGACTTTGCGATCATCACTGCATCTTTGAGCGCAGCAAACCAGAACGAGTGGATCAAGTACATCAAGGAGCGACTGGCCCAGAAATATCCCGACATGAAACTGGTGGCGATTCAACCGAGTGAAGGCGATCGCGATCGCGCTTTCGCGGAGACACAGACTGTGCTGAAGGTCTATCCAAATGTGAAACTGATCATGGCGATTGCCGCGCCCGCAGTGCCCGGGGCCGCGGAAGCGGTAAAACAATCAGGTCGCACGGATGTGAAAGTAACGGGGCTTTCGTTGCCCAATATGTGCAAGCCGTACATCAAGGACGGCGTGATCGACAGCATTGTGCTTTGGAATACAGGCGACCTTGGTTATCTGACAGTTTATGCTTCGCAGGCGCTCACCACGGGCTCGCTCAAACGCAATGACAAAGAGATCAGCGCCGCCAGACTGGGAAAGATCGAAGTGGTGGATGACGAGATCAGGCTGGGCGCGCCCTTCATCTTCAACAAAGGAAATATCGATCGCTTCAATTTCTAATCCTTTGCGCCTTTGCGCCTTTGCGCCTTTGCGCCTTTGCGCCTTTGCGCCTTTGCGCCTTTGCGGGAAACTGATGCATTCCAAAAGCGGGCAATAGTTATCAGGAAACAGTTTCCCGCCAAGGCGCAAAGACGCAAAGGAAAGTGCAAGCCAGGACGAATGATCTAGTGGAGGTTAACTGTGCAACCAAGTAGACGCGAGTTCCTGGGTGCGGCGCTGGCAGCCGGTACGGCAACCTTACTCGCACCGCGAGGCGCGCAGGGCGCTGACGCGAAGATTGACGTTCTGGTTAACGAACCTATCGGCTCTATCTCACCAAACATTTACAGTCATTTTGTCGAGCACCTCGGCGGTGTGGTCTACGACGGCATCTGGGTTGGCGAAAACTCGAAAGTACCAAACATCGGCGGCATACGTCGGGCGCTTGTGGAGCACGTGCGAAGAATCAAACCTGGCGTGATTCGCTGGCCGGGAGGTTGCTTTGCCGATCAGTACGATTGGCGTGACGGGATTGGGTTACGCGAGAAGCGTCCGCGCCGCGTCAACTTCTGGGCCGACACTAACTACAAAGTGACCGAAGCTTACAAGCAATTGAAGGATGGGCCACAGAAGTACGAGCCAAACTGGTTCGGCACGAACGAGTTCATGCAGTTGTGCCGGCTTACCAACGCTCAACCTTACTTTGCCGCCAACGTACGCAGCCTGGCCGTGCGCAGCTACCTTGAATGGATGGAGTACTGCAATGCGCCGGCGGGTCTAACCACACTTTCGGATATGCGCGCTGCCTCGGGCGAGCGAGATCCATTCAACGTAGGTTACTGGGGCATCGGTAACGAGTCGTGGGGCTGCGGCGGAGACATGCTGCCTGAAGAGTACGCTGAGGAATTCCGTCGCTTCACAGCTTGGGTACCCACTTACGGTACCAAACTCAATTTCATCGCGACTGGGCCCAACGGCCCCGACGTAGGTTGGACGCGACGCTTCCTCTCAAAGCTCGTTGAGAAAGGCTCGGGACAACTGAACAAAGTTCACACGATGGGATTGCACTACTACTGCGGCACCACGGGGAAAGGCAATGCGCTCGAATACACAGAGGATGAGTGGTACGAATTGATCCATCGTTCAGACCGCATCGAGTCCCTGGTGACACAACATTGGACGGTGATGGGCGAGAGCGATCCGCAGCATAAGGTCAAACTCGCAGTCGATGAGTGGGGTGCGTGGCATCTACAGGATCCGAGCTTGCCGGCCGGATATCTCTACGGCTATCCGGGTACGCTGCGCGACGCACTGATATCCGCGGTGAATCTCGATACTTTCCAGCGCCACGCCGACAAGGTCGCGATGGCGAATCCTGCGCAACTGATAAATACGATTCATTCTTTGTTCATTGCTTACGAAGACAAGTTCGTGGCCACACCTAACTTTCATGTGTTCGAAATGTACGCAGCACATTCCGGTGCTCAGGCGGTGCGAACTGAATTTGTCGCACCGCGCGTTTCGTACATGCGCGCGGCTAACAACGCACGCGAGCAAGCGCAGTTCTGGGGACTGTCCGGATCGGCTTCGCTGAACGGCAAACAGTTGACCCTGACCACTGTTAATCCCGACACCAAAAATGTGCGGGAAAGCGAAATCAATATTGTCGGGGCGCGTGTCGCTTCCGGCCAGGCACGAGTTCTAACGTCCAGTGATATTCACGCGCATAACAGTTTCGCCAGGCCTAACGCGTTGGAGCCGAAAGACGAGCCGGTAACTGTTGGCGCCGGCGGCAAATTGACCTATCGCTTTGCACCTGCTTCGGTAACGCGCTTGCAGCTAACGCTCGTCTGACTGCGTAGAAGATTGCGTTTGCGTCTTTGCGACTTAGCGGGGAATTTTACGCTGAGACACGACTCGGTGATCAAAGAAGAAGTTTCCCGCAGAGACGCAAAGGCGCAAAGGCGCAAAGAGGAAAACTCATGAAGAGACTAACAGTCCTGGTCGCGATCGTCTTGCTCGCAATCGGTTTCGCACCGCCGGCGCAGTTACAAGCTCAAAATATCGATGAGCTGCAGCGTTTGTTTGAGCGGCCGCCTGACGATGCCAGGATCATGATGCGCTGGTGGTGGTTTGGACCAGCGGTAACAAAACCGGAACTCGAACGAGAGATGCGAGTCATGAAGGAAGGCGGCATTGGCGGTTTTGAGGTGCAGCCCGTGTACCCGCTGACGCTTGATGACGCGGAGAAGGGAATTCGGAATTTTCCTTTTCTTTCTGACGAGCATATTGACGCCCTCAGATTTGTGTCTGCCAAGGCGCGTGAGCTCGGATTGCGTATGGACCTCACCATCGGCAGCGGCTGGCCCTACGGTGGACCTCAAGTCTCCGTCGATCACGCGTCAGGGATGTTGCGTAGTGAGCGGGTCAAGGTGGACGCAAAAACACGACGCGTTCCAGTGCCGAACCTTGGCGCCGGCGAAAAACTAATTGCAGCTTTTCTGGTGAGAACACGCGGCCAGAGTATCGACCTGGAGAGTATCCGCGAAATCACCGATATCAGCGATGGCGTCGCGCGGCTGAGCATAACTTCAGATGAGCCGCAGGAAGTTGTGTTCTTTATTTCCAGTCGCACCGGCATGCAGGTAAAGCGCCCGTCCATTGGGTCCGAAGGCTTCGTCCTCGATCATCTGAGCCGGACCGCAACTGACAACTATCTCAAGGCTGTCGGAGATCGGTTGATGCAGGCATTTGGCTCTCAGCGGCCCTACGCAATTTTTTGCGATAGTTTGGAAGTCTACAATCAGGATTGGACCAGTGATTTTCTCGGCGAGTTCAAGAAGCGACGCGGCTACGATCTCAAGCCTTACCTGCCGGCTTTGATTGCCGACGTTGGACCAAAGACCGGAGCGATTCGACACGATTGGGGTCAAACACTGACCGATTTGCTCAACGAGCGTTTTCTAATCCCGTTGCGCGATTGGTCAAAGCTGAACAAGACGCGCTTGCGTATGCAGAACTATGGCATACCAGCCGCAGTTGTTTCCAGTAATGCGTATGTGGACTTGCCGGAAGGCGAAGGTCCGCAGTGGAAAGTGCTGCGCGCGTCCCGCTGGGCTTCTTCGGCCAGTCATTTGTACGGACGACCGGTGACATCTTCTGAGACCTGGACCTGGTTACACTCGCCGGTCTTTCGCGCTACACCGCTCGACGTCAAGGCTGAGGCCGATCTTCACTTTCTTGAAGGGATCAATCAGCTGATCGGACACGGCTGGCCCTACACGCCGCCCGGGGTCGAATATCCCGGCTGGCGCTTTTATGCGGCTGGTGTTTTTGATGAAAAGAATCCGTGGTGGATCGTGATGCCCGACCTGGCGCTGTATCTGCAGCGCGTCAGCTTTCTGCTGCGCCAGGGCCAACCAGCAAACGATGTAGCGCTCTATCTACCGAATAGTGACGCCTGGGCACACTCTTCAGCAGGGCATACTCATTTGATCGAAACTCTCCGTGAGTTGGTTGGTCCGGATGTTATCCCTCGAATTTTGGAGTCTGGTTACAACTTTGACTTCTTCGACGATGCAGCGCTGGCAACAGTTGGTCGTGTAGAAAAAGATGGATTGGTGCTCGGGGCAAATAAATACCGCGTGGTCGTGCTGCCTGCCGTTGAAAGAATTCCACTCAACACACTGCGCAAGCTCGAGGACTTTGTTCGCGGTGGCGGAGTATTGATTGCGACGCGTCGTCTTCCCTCACTCGCCCCCGGATTGCAAGCGACACTCGCCGAGCAGAATGAAGTGCGCGCTATCGTCCAGCGATTATTCGAAGGACAGACTACCACGTCGCGCTTTGTCAAAGACGAAAATGAGTTACCAGGGACGCTTACAACCATGGCGCGTCCCGATGTAGCGTTTTCCCCAGCCGTTCCCGAGATAGGTTTCATCCATCGGCGCAGCGGTGATGCAGAGATCTATTTCTTGGCAAACAGCTCGAATGTTCGCAGGAGTGTTGAGGCGACATTTCGTGTGACAAGCCTCCAACCGGAGTGGTGGGATCCGTTGAACGGCCGAGTTTCTGCGGCCGAAGTTTCTGCAAGACCCGAAGGTCGCACTACGATAAGACTCGATCTTGAACCGTACGGTTCACGCGTGATCATTTTTTCCAGGCGAAATCTTGCGAAGCCGAAGCCTTTAAGTGCGAACGTGATTGCAGCGGAAATGGATCTCAGCACTGATTGGAAGGTTTCGTTCGGCGAGAGCAGTAAACCGGTGATCATGGACCAGCTGCGCTCATGGACCGACGACGAGGAAACGCGGTACTTCTCCGGCGTCGCGACTTACGAGAAGACGATTGACGTCGATCAGAACCTGTTGCGGGAGGGGCTGGCGGTCCAGTTGGACTTCGGCGAAGGGATCGCAATACCCGAACAGCCTATCAAGGCCGGCATGCAGACGTGGTTCGATCCGCCTGTCAGGGAGGCTGCGGTTGTCTTCGTGAATGGCCAACGCGCCGGATCTGTGTGGTGCGCGCCTTATGCAATTGACCTGACTCGCCTCATTCGGGCTGGTAAGAACACGCTTCGGATTGAAGTAGCCAATCTGGCGTTGAACTACATGGCTGGACATCGGTTACCTGACTATCGGCTATTGAGTCTCCGCTATGGCGAGCGGTTTCAAGCCCAGGACATGGATAAGATCAAACCAATTCCTTCCGGCCTGACCGGAAAGCTGCGCCTGATTTCCATGAAACCCTGACTGTTAATAGAGCAATGAGCCAGTTAAGTCCTAAAAAAGCCGGTTTTTCAGTCTAAAGATTCTCTTATGATCTTGCATTCTTTGAAAGACGGTATATAGTGTAGCCTCCTGGTCGGGCACAATCGGCGAGCTTGAAGTCCATTTTTAAGAACAGACGGGTTACCCAGTGTAATTTTTCATTCATCTGGGGTGCTTTTCAGAATTTGCCGCAATAATTCTTCCCGACGCTCCTAACAATTAACGGATTTCCGTACCTTGGGGGTCAGACTCTCTTGAAGTTTGCCTTTCTCCAAACTCAGACGTCACTGAAATGGCGAGGCGCATGGCTCTTGAGGCACCTGCTGTCCCTGAATTCATGCGTCTGAATGACTTTGGTTTCTTTGATTGCCTTACCTTGCTGGAGAAGATTCTTCCTGATGAAGAGCCTCTCCACTTTCGTGGTTAAGAGACAGGAATAACTTTTCGGGGTTCGAAACCAGTGCCCCGTCACTTTACAGGTTCTGCTAGGGAAGGAGAAAAAATCATGCGAGCGATTCGGATTATTGGAGTCTTCTTGCTTTGCGCCATAGCTGCGAGCGGCCAAACAAATAAAGGCAGCATCAGCGGAACCGTGATGGATGCCAACGGTGCGGCCGTGCCTGGCGCCACGGTGACCGTGACAAACGTTGGTACGAATCAGGCCACCACCGTAGTGACGTCGGATACGGGCGCTTTCACTGTCTCGTCACTGGAACCTGTAGTCTATCGTGTCCTTGTCGAAGCACAGGGTTTCAAGAAGGCGCTGTTGGAGAGCGTGAAGGTCGACACTGCCAGCACAGCGTCAGCTAACTTTCTATTGGAAACTGGCACGGTGGCCGAAACGGTAACGATAACCGCGGACACAGCGCTGATAAATACTGAAACAGGAACAACGGCCCACACGATTACTGAACGCCAAATTCAGGACGTTCCCCTGAATAATAGAAGCGTACTTGATCTTGCTCTGACCGCTCCCAATGTCACCGGCGACGCCGGCAGTGAAGACGCCAGTGTCAGCGGAGACCAACCGGTTCCAGGCTTCAACCTCAATCTGAACGGCGGCCGTTCTGGCAGCACCGCGATCCTGGCAGACGGTGTCAACAACACCGGCGTTGGTATCGCTCGAGCAGTAGTGAGCTTCAGTCCGGAAACAGTCCAGGAATTTACAGTGCAGACCTCAGCCTATTCAGCTGAATTTGGCAATACCGGCGGCGGCACTATTAACGCAACGACGAAGTCGGGAACGAATACACTGAGCGGCGTAGCGCTGTGGTATACGCGCAACCCGAAATTTAACGCCACACAATTTACAACTAGTAATGCCCAGCGCCCGCTCAATAATCTGCGCTCGAATCAGGTTTCAATCACGGTGGGTGGTCCTATTGTCCTGCCCAAGTTCGGTGAAGGGGGCAAATCGATTTACAACGGCAAGGACCGATCTTTCTTCTTCTTTGCCTACGAGCCACGCTGGCGCACCGATTTCATCACCGGATCAGGTCTGGTTCCTACTGCCGCCGAAGTCTCAGGCGATTTCCGCAATTTGGTTAGGACGAACAGCGGTGTGTTGCCTGCAAACATTGCGACCCAATTCAACCAGACCGTTATCGGCAATGCGAATATTTATCAGAACTTCATTCTGGTGGGCGGTCGCTTGATACCGATTGTCTTGTCTGGGACTAATCAGTTTTGTCAGTTTAACGATCCCAGGAGGATTCTGGTGCCGCAAGTGGTGAATGGCGTAACTGTTCAGACACCTCAATGTACAACCGCCATCAATGCCAATCCGATGCCCCAATTGAATGTCATTCCTCAAGAGTACATCGACCCGATTGGCGTAAAACTTTTGAAGTTCATGCCGCCGGCCGGAGCCTATTTCCTCGATGGAGCCAACGTCCGGAACTTTTTTCAGCAACGTTCGGTGGTGCAGGACGAGAAACGCTACACGCTGCGGCTCGATCACGCTATCACTCAAGCCACCAGGGCGAACTTTCGCTACACGGTTACGCCTGCCGTTGGTATCAGGTCGGCGGGCAATGACATCAACGGCAACTCTGGCGTCTACAGCAACGCCAGACAGTTTTTGTTAGCCTTCAACACGATGCTCTCGCCGTCATTGATTAATGACCTGCGGCTCAACTACACGCGCGGCAACTTCAGCGAAGATTATTCGCCTGAGTTCTCAATCAAGAGCGGCCGAAGCGCCGCGGAGGAATTGGGAATCCCCCATCTAACACCTGGCGGCATTCCGCTGTTTCTGATCGCCAGAGACGCCTCGTACACGACGGCGGACATTGGCTCAGCGGCTTCCACCAATAATTTCAATGTGGAGCAGCGCTACAACATCAGCGACATTGTTTATTACACGAAGGGTGACATGACCTGGAAGCTTGGCGTCGATCTCAGCGATGCGCGCCTGACCGCAACGCCGTTCTTCGCGGCCTCCGGAGGTCGATGGGACTTCCGCGTTCTCCAAACCAGTCGCAACCGCTCAGCAAACGACCCAAACACAAACGGCGGGAACCCGGTAGCTAGTGTATTGATCGGTACGCCTAACTCGGTCGACCTTCGGCCACTGATTGCTGACTATGATTACCGTTGGAAAAGCGGCGCTGCCTTTATCCAGAACGACTGGAAGGTGAAGCCCAACCTAACACTTAACCTTGGCCTGCGATATTCGCTGCAATACCCTCGGGTCGAGAAGCACAACCTTCAAGGTGTGTTCCGTCAAGATCTTGCTCAACCTTTCGTACTGTCGGCAACGCAACGCCGCACCCTCGCGACCAATCTCGGCGTTCCTACAGCTAGCGCGATTCCGGACTACGTGCCGTCATCGGTGCTTGTTCCGCCGTTTGCTTTCTCCGGTAGGGGAGGGCGATCGAGGTACATCAGTCCGGTAGATTATATGGGCTTTGAACCACGTTTCGGCTTCGCCTGGAGTCCGAAAATGAAAATCTTTGGTTTAGATTTCGAGAAAAGATCGACAGTCATTCGTGGCGGTATCGGTATTTCGCACGCGCCACTCACTGGCAATAACCGCTCGCCAAACCCTGACTTTACAGGTTTCGTGAATACCGGCCAGACGGCAACGGGTTCGGCTGCTGGCGGTACCGCGGATGTGAACCAACCGATTCGCCTTTCCGGGAACCCGCCCTTGCAATCAACCAGGGGCACGATCGATCAGGCTTTAGGCACCACCACCGACGGGTTGGTCTATTTCAACAGCCTGAGTGTTAGTGCCTTTGCAGCGAACCTGGCTGACAATGCAAAGAAAGTCCCATATTCAATGAACTGGAACCTCGCAGTTCAGTTTGAGCCATTCAAAAACACGGTGATAGAAATTGCGTACGTAGGAAACAAGGGAAAGAATCTCTTCCTGCCATTGGTCAACATCAATCCGCGCAACATACAATTCATCGACCAGTTGGAGGCCTCGGGGGTTGACGTGACTGGGATTATCAATGATCCGCTGGAGCGCAGAAATCTGCAGGGCACCGTCATTCAATTCGCGCGGGCCGCGGTGTTTTCACAGTACCTTGGGTTTGACCCCCTCAACCAGTACTTCAATCCTTCGGCCACTAGTATCCGTCATGCGGGTTACATTGACGTGCGTCGCCGCGTTGGTCGAGGCCTGACTTTCACAGCCAATTACACTCGAGCGAAGGGCATTGATACTGCATCAGATGCGAGCCCGGATACCAGGGTTCTATCGACCGGCCAGGCACGTGGGCAAGTATCTCTTGGAGCGCCTCTCAGTTCAGATCGGGCGATCTCCACCTTCGACATCGCAAATAATTTCAGTTCGACTTTTATTTGGGATCTGCCATTCGGACGCAACCGCCAGTATTTCAGTAATGCTCCGAAGGTAGTCGACACCCTACTTGGAAAATGGGTTGTGTCCGGCGTGTTTCGCATGCCGGGAGGGACGCCATTCCTGCCCTTTATCACAGACCCGAACAAGCTTGGCGGTACGCTCTTCAATCGTGTCGTTAGACCGGACATCGTGCCGGGCGTCCCTTTGAAAAACCCGCTGTGGAAACGTAATTGTCCGGTGGGCGCCTCAACGCCCCCAACCGGCTGCGAGCCCTTTATCAATCCGGCAGCGTTCATGCGCCCGGTCAAAGGCACGTTAGGCAACGCTCCGCGCTCGCTTAACATTAGAGCACCGCGGCAAGAGTATTTTGACTTTTCGCTATCAAAGGATTTTCCGTGGCCATTCTTAGGCGATAAGGAAGGTAGGCGGCGCATCAACTTCCGCGTGGATTTGATAAATGCCTTCAACCATCCCAACTTCCGCTTCAACAATACGGGAAACACGCCTTTCGGGTTGGGAACGTTTCCAATTGAGTTGACGGCCGAGGGTGGAGTGCCGCAGCCGCTCACCATCGCGCAATACAACACCTGGGCAACTTTCTGGAATACAGCAAACCCAAGCAACACAGTGCCGCTGCAGTCCACTGCCGCGGGCGCGCCAATCAATTCCACCTTGCAGGGGATACGCGACACGGTGAATGCGACTCGGCCTGGCGGCACCGGCAATCTGCCGCCGGCTTTCTACCATGTACCGCTCCCGCAGGGTTTTGCGACCAGAGACCCGCTGTCGTTTGACCTTCGAACGCTGGAAGGGTTCAAGCTCTACCGCATTCGACTGAATTACGATGCGAACTTTGGAACGCTGACAGGCGGCAGACCGGAGACGTCGCCGCGTTATGTGCAGTTCGGAATCAGGATCTTCTTCTAGACTCGAAGATATCCGCAATCTGCGAAGGGCGGCCGGCACAGCAAAGCCGCCGCCCTTTTCCTTCAGCGACACATGCGACAGATCGAGAAGGCTGAAAAAACAATCCGCAGATTACGCCGATTACGCGGATGTTTAGTTAGTGATAAATGAACGTGACCGAGAATTTAATAAACAGCCGTGTAATCTGCGGATAAAGTCCTGGTCGCGCGTATGGAGAAAATAGATGTCAATTCGTAAATTCGTTCTTTTGCTTACGTTGATTTTTTTCCTGACGTCGGGATCTGTAGTCTCGATGCACACACAGGCTCAGGGCGGTCAGACGATTCCGCGCGAGTGGGTAGACGCGGATACAGGACATCGCGTGATTCGATTGTCGGATGAGGCCGGCAGCCAGAGCCTCTATTTTCATCAGAATGCCTACACACCTGATGGTGAAAGGTTGTTCATCACTACGCCCACCGGGCTGGCGACGGTAAATCTTAAGACGCGGGGAATTGATAAGATCGTTGATGGTCGAGTCAACATCATCGTGGTTGGCCGAAAGACCGGGCAAGTCTACTACGTGAAAGATCGCACTACGGTCTACGCGACAGATCCCAAGACTCACACGACTCGAGAAATTGCGAAACTGCCGCCCCGAGCCTCAGTCTCCAATCTCAATGCCGACGAGACGCTGCTTGCCGGTTCGATCACGGAAAGCACTGGGAATGCCGGGGCGACGCCGGAGGCGGCGACAGCACCACGCGCAGACGCCTATCCTGGTAAAGGCGCGATGATGGAGCGGCGCCTGGCGGCTCGCATTCCAATGAAACTGATCACAATTAACACTGCTTCTGGTGAAGTTAAGACTCTGCTGGAAAGCACTGATTGGATTAACCACATACAGTTCTCGCCAACTGATCCGACGCTCTTGATGTTTTGTCACGAGGGCCCCTGGCACAAGGTGGATCGCACCTGGACCATTCGCACCGATGGCTCACAGCTTACACAGATTCATCACCGCACACTGCTGATGGAGATCGAAGGCCATGAGTTCTTCAGCGGCGACGGCAAGATGATCTGGTATGACCTGCAAACGCCCCGCAGTCAGGTCTTCTGGCTCGCGGGCTATAACGTTTCGACCAGGGAAAGGACCTGGTATCTTCTCCAACGCAGCGAGTGGTCAGTGCACTACAACGTCTCGCCTGATGGGACGCTCTTTGCCGGTGACGGTGGTGGACCGAATAGCGTAGCAGCGCCTGGAAACGGTCAGTGGATCTATCTCTTCCGTCCAGAAATGGTGCCGGACCGCACGGACGGGACAATGGCAAACGCGAAAGAACTCATCAGGCCAGGTTTCTTCAAAGCGGAGAAATTGGTCAACCTCGCCAAACACAATTACGAATTGGAGCCCAACGTGACTTTCACTCCCGACATGAAGTGGATCGTCTTTCGCTCAAACATGTTTGGACCAACCCACGTTTTTGCCGTCGAGATCGCGAAGAATTAATTCAGCTCCACGTTGGGACGCTCGACACGTTTTTGCAGCGTCACATGTGTTGCTCGCTCGCCTTCGAGTCGCTCGGCGCATTCATATCCCAGGGCCGGTAGATTAAGCCCACCAAGCAAATGCTCACCTTCACCAAGCAACACCGGGACGATTGCGAGATGTAGCTCGTCAATCAGTCCCACACTCAGATACTGGCGAATCGTGGAAACTCCTCCGCCAACGCGGACATCTTTGTCTCCCGCAGCTTTCTTTGCCTGTTCAAGCGCGGAGTGAATGCCGTCGGTAACGAAGTGGAAGGTGGTGCCGCCCTTCATCTCGAGCGGCACGCGCGCGTGATGAGTCAACACAAACACCGGCGTGTGATAAGGCGGCTCGTCTCCCCACCAGCCTCTCCATTCCTCCGGCCAGCTATTCCAATCACCGCGAACGGGACCAAACATATTTCGTCCGAGAATGAAGGCTCCAATATTCTCGAAACCGCGGGCGGCCACATAGTCATCGACGCTAGTCTCGCCGTCCGCGTTCCTGTGCATCCTTTGAAAGGTGCGCGTGGGAAAGAACCATTGGAAGACCTGCAAGCCGCCGACCCCGATCGGATTTTCCAAATCCTGATTGAGGCCAGCCGCGTAACCGTCGAGTGAAACCGAGAATGAGTGAACCACAAGTTTAGACATGCGCGTTTAATCCTATCTTCAGACTACACAGATTCCCAGAGAATATGCCGGCATAACGTTGTCTATTGAGCATTGGCTTGAGCCCTTGGAGGAATTTTCACGAACCAGGCGGCGAGAGCGAGCAGAGCGACGACCACGGTGAGCATATAAAACATTGCGGCGTAGGAGCCGAAGCGAGTGACGCACTCGGCTAATAGCAGAGGGCCGACTGCTGAGGCTACGACCGTGAGGGCCTGGGCTGCACCCTGAATCTTGCCGAGGTTTGCTCGACCAAATGCAAGGCTCCAAAAACTGAAGAAGATCACGATTACAAAGCCGCCGGCCAAACCCATTACCACTGCATAAGCCGCAACATGAGCTTGCGTTTTGAGATGCGGCAGAGCCACTAGCGATCCGGCCAGCAGAACCATCGCGAGTGCCAGCAAACGGTTCATCCTCCACTTTGAAGCGAGCCAGCCGCCCAGGAAATTTCCAATGAGCGCTGTTAACGCAACGATAACAAGACTGCGATGATACGTTGAGGCATCAAAGCCTCGCTCAGCCAGGATCGATTCATTAAAGAGCGCGATCCCTGATGCGATCAATCCGTAAACTGCGCTCGAAATCCCAAACACCCAAAAAGACCACGTTAAGAGTGCCTGTCGAAGAGTCGCGCCGGCTGAGGCGTCTTCGCTCGCAGACGCTGAGAGTAGTTCATTGCCGGCGGAGACTTCGTTTGCCTCGGGCGATCTCCTCACGAGCAACCAGCTGACTGGCGCCAGCGCCAACAGCAACGCGAAGCCTACTCCCGACCACGTCGCGCGCCAGCCATAGGCAATAACCATGTTGCCGATGATAGGAAACGCTGTCATAAATCCGACGCTAAGCGCCACTGTGTAGACTGCCATTGCGAGATTGAGCCGGCGCACAAACCACTTGCCGACAATGGTAATGCTGATAACTGAAAGAGCGCTTTGGCCAAGGCCTCTCGTGAGAGTTATCAGGACGGCGATGGCAGCAATTCCTCCGACAGCACTCATGCCAATTACAACGACGCCGAGCGCCAGCACCACGATAGTTAGGATGATACGACTGCCAAACCGATCGATTGCCCGTCCTACTCCCAGGCAAAAGAGCGCACCGACGAGTGTGGCCCAAAGATTAATGCGTGCGAAGAGAATTCGATCGATTTGGAGATCTGCGAGCAGGCGTTCAGTTATCAAGCCTAAGCCCTGAGTGCGTCCGGGCAAGGTACCGACCATGGCAAGCGCGGCGACGAGTACGTTAACCCAGCCGTAATAGAAGGGAAGTGAGATGGCGCCAGGCCTCTGACTTTGGATGGTTGGATTTGAATCCATAAAATCAAGATGTACGACCGGCTGCCAGCCGGTCGTGGGCGTGGTCTTCACTCAACTTGTTTCTCTGACATCGCTGCAGGCTGGCAGCCTGCAGTACATCGCCCACGCAACCACTAAACAAATGCAGGCGACAAGCCCGGCCCAACGTGTTATTCCTGTCTTAAATACAACCGTCGCGTTGAAGATCATGAAAATCAGAAACGCATGCCAGGCAGCTATTAAGACGCGTGGACGTTGACGATAAGATCCGGGCCCGCTCCACCACCACCAGAGCACGTCAATGATCCACACAACTACAACCACATAGTTGAAATAGATCCCGCCACCCCAGTTGAGACCCACAACTTCATTTGTCTGTCGCGCGGTGTCACGGAATGCAGCTGAGTGACTCCAGCCATGATAGACCTGAAACGTACAAACGACGTGAGCAAGCAAAGCTGCACAAGCTATCGTCCAAGCCAGCCTGGCAACCCGTAGCCATGTTTGGCGTCTATGCGAAAACGCGAAGATAAAAGCCCCGGTAACATAAGCCAGGATACTTACCCATATCGTTAACTTTGTCAGGAACTCGCCGGTATTCATTCCTTCCTGGTCAGTCTGCATTGGGAGCGCAGGCATCCTTGCCTGCATCTTGCGGCAGGCAAGGATGCCTGCGCTCCCAACTGCTAAGACACCTCAAGCGAGAGGCAAAGATAACAGAATCACGCGCAAAGATTCGCGCGCCGCAGTCATATGGACCAGTTGGTTTTCTCAAAACAGAAAATAATCCAACTTTTCAGCGTCTTTGCGACTCCAATAGGTGGTCTATTCCAAAGATTTATGGATCTGATCCACAAAAAGGAAGTATGCTTGTTCCGACAGTTGGTGCCCCTCTGTAATGGTTTGGCCTTTCCCCCATCAAGCCAATTGCAGCTCCAAACTCACAGATTCGCCAAAGTTTTGATGAATCCATACCAGATGAACTGCTCGTTTGGAGACTGACAAAATGACTCCTCTGTTCCGAGGGCCAATTGGGCTCGCCAGGGTTTTCCCTGTGCTTGCCGTCTTTTACTTCTCCTGTTTCCTGTCTACTTTCCCGGCGTTGGGCCAAGCGGCGCCACGCCGAGAGGCCGAGACTCGGCGCCAGCCGCGGCTGCTTGGTGTGGCTGCGGTACTGAATCTCCGTGACTATGGTGCAGTTGGCGATGGAGTTACAAACGATAGTCCGGCTCTGCAGCAAGCGCTCGATGATCTCGCCAGCTTGGGCGGCGGCACGCTTCACGTTCCTGCTGGTCGCTATCTACTGGGAACACCGGTGCTCGAGCAATTCGCGCCGAGCGCCGAGGTCATTATCGAGGGCGAGCCGTCTGACACTCCCATCAATATTCCCGGCAATGGTTCAGGACTGGATCTCCCTTCCGAGTTTATAGTTGCCGTCGGCGAAACAAATGACGCGATCGCCTTGAGTGGGTCCACCGCGCTCACGATCAAAGACGTTTGTTTTATTGGAGTCCAGGAAGTCGCCAGCGATGCGCGTACTGTGCTGGCACTTACGGACATAAACCAGGTAACGATTTACCATAGCGAGTTCTATGGTCTGGCCAGCTTTGTCGCCGGCGGCGCGATCGTCTCCGTAACCCATGCGGATCTCAAAATTGAACAAACTGCCTTCCTGGGTTGTGGCGCTGACAGCGGCGTTGGCACATCAATAGTGGAAACAAGTTCCTGGTTGGGAATTAACGTCACTGACTCCAAGTTTGTCGACTACGGTAACCGGCCCGAGTTCTATTCGAAGACGCCACTTGCCGCACCTTATTCGTGGATTTTCATCGGTAAAGCTGCTGAGCCCGAACCGAACTGGTCCAGGCGCGAAGCCATCATCAGAAATGTCTTACTCGATGAAGGAGCGTGGCAGGCAATTGCGGCCCGACCGGATCTGTCTGGTCCAACGTTTCCACCCTACGAGGTTTACCTGTCTCGGCTCTACGTAAATGTCACGAATCTGGGCGGGACTGGAGTCTATATCGCCGGCGCCCGAAGAGTCTTTATTGAACGATCACATCTCGGTTGGAGTCACAACGCGGGAGCGGCGATCGCCCTGAAGCCGGTAGCTGAGGCAATCCTGGACCTTAACGATTGTGTCGAGGATGCAAACAAAATCCTCGTTGATGGGGAACGTGTGGCGGTGATCAATTCGATTTTTGCTACCCTCGAATCTACCGCGCCGTTCACGAGAGTCATTACCACGAAGACACCGGAAGAGGATCCGGCTCAATACGTGCGACAGCAGTATCTGGCGGCGCTCAATCAGGAACCGGATCCGGCCAGCCACTATTACTGGACTGACGAAATACTGAGGTGTGATGCCGACGCTTCCTGTGTCAGTGGAGTTCAAGCTGCGCTGACGGCGTTTTTGAACGCCGCTCCACCCGCCAGGTTCTCTGTGTCCGGCCAGGTGTTTGATGAATTCGGAGCGCCGCTGGCTGCGGCAATGGTGAGCTTAACCGGCTCGCAGGTAGTCGCGATGGAAACTGACGCTAACGGCAGGTTCAGCTTTACGAACCTGGCTACTGCCGGTAGCTATGTTCTAACGCCGGCCGAGACTCATTACACATTCGAGAGTCAGCCATTGGTGACCCCGACCGCCGACCAGGTAATGAACTTTACCGGCGCTTCGATTCGCCATGCGATTTCGGGGCGTGTCCTTAAGAATACAGGACAAGGTTTGGCTGGCGCGACGCTGACGTTGTCGGGCTCGCAAGAAGGCGCCACTGTCAGCGACGCCATGGGCAATTTCAGCTTTCCTGACCTCGCGGGCGGGGGCGATTATGAAGTGAGCGTGGATCGGGCAAACTACGTCTTCGACGAATCAAGCCATTCCTTCACGAATCTATCGACCGACCAGTCCGTGGTGTTTGGTGGAGACCTGCTGAATTACACGATATCCGGAACCATAACCAACGCAGAAGGAGTGCCTTTCAGCGGTATCGTGGTGACACTCACTGGGGGAGTGGGGACTTCACAGACCACCGGCGCCAACGGCACTTATTCATTCACGGTCCATGGCGAAGACAACTACACGGTAAAGCCTTCTCGGCCTCACTATACATTCAGTCCGGCGAGCCAGGTATTTACAAATCTCTCCGGCGACCAGACCCAAAATTTCATCGGCACGCCTCAGGATTTTGTCGTTTCAGGGGAAGTGACGTCCAACTTTGGCGAGGATGTTACCGGTGTTGCGCTCAATGTCTCCGGTACTGAAACCGAGCAAATCATGTTGGACGACAGCAGCAACTATGCCCTGAGCCTTCAAGCCGAAGGCAATTATGTACTGACGCCATCCAGTAGTAACTATACGTTTGTTCCTGCGAGTATCAATGTAAACAATCTGACGGAACATCGAACGCTCAATTTTGTCGCCTACATCAAACCTGGCGTACCGGTCCTAATTGCGGGGCCTGACCCCAGTCGAGCTGTGGCGCTTGATGCTGTGTTGCGCACCACCGAGCCCTTCAAACTCCAGTACGATTACCCGTGGACCGCTGATCGGCGTACGAGGGTGATGCTGTTTGCAACACATTTTGAGTTGCTGCCAAATGAAGGCCCAAGCAATCTCACTGCCACAGTGGAAGACGCCGCGCAGCGAGTCTACCCCCTGACGGTTGAGTTCGCGGGCAAGGTTGAAGGGGTTCCATCACTAACCTATATCATTGTGAGGCTCAGTGATGACTTAAGCGAAGTGGGCGACGTCCTGGTGCAAATAGGCCATCACGGTTTCACGAGCGAGCCCATGTACATCGCCATCGGACATCTCGGAGATGAGTCTGCCGCTAAGGTACCTGCGGTTCAGTTCTGGCGAGCCACCGGGGGCAATGCCGGAACGTTGTCAGGAACTCGCCCGTGTTCATTCCTTCCAAGTCAATCTGTTGAGGGCTGCTTTTGAGCGAGGTCGAGAACGATGCCGAGGCCTGCTCCCAGGAACAGGCCGTAGGCTACGCCCCATAACAACATTCCGGTCCTGCCACCGAGCAAGTCGTTAAGCATCGAGCCCACGAAGTAGCCAAGCGAGTTTCCCACGAACAGTACTGCGGAAAAAATCTGGATGCGGCGCACAGCTTTGAATCCAAGAGCGAAGACGAGCGCCATGAGTACCGAACCGATTAACGAGCCGAGCCACTCACCCAAGGCGCCACGGAAGATGAAATAAGCTGCGACCCAACCAACTGCGTAGGCAAAGAAGGCTGCGCCGAAGAGAATGTAGAATTTTGGCAAACGCCAACGGCCGACGACAAGCGAACCCAGGACGGCTCCACCCAAAAGAATGAAGAGGGCGGTCCACGCCAGATACGCTCCAAGAACAGTGAGATTGACGTACATCCACCGTTCGGCAAACGCTACTGACGCGAACACAATAAAGCTCACGAGAGCAAAACCAAGAGAGCCAATCAACAGGGCGCGTCGCAAAGAGGGGGTTGGCATAACTGGTTCCTTCTAAAGTGTCGAATGAAATCCTTCAAGTTTAAGGTCTCAAGGTTAGGAGGGGTGGTTTACCCCCGCCTAACCTGGTTGACCTGAACTAGCTTTGCCCGAAAGTCTTAAATCCCACCTGCGGCAGCTGGTGGAGATAGTTCAAGTTCGACCTACAAAGAGAGGTTGGCATTGGTCCTTTGAATCCCCTCAGCGGCAGCTGAGGGATGTTTCAAGTGCAGCCCCGCTCGCAAAGTCTCAAATAGGCAGGACTTGAACCATCCACCTGCTCCCGCAGGTGGAATTCAGTAACCACGACATCAAACATTGGTAGGCTGGACCTGAAGTAACCACCAGCTGCCGCAGGTGGGATTTAAGACTTCTCGGGCACAGCTAGTTTGAATCTCAACATTATTTCAGCCCCCTACTCTTAATTCCGAAAATTCTGGGTTACCATTAGACCATGGAAGCCGCCGTCCATGATGCCAATGCCGACACGACCAAAACTCTTTTGGAGAATATTAGCGCGATGCCCCGGTGAGTTCATCAACCCTGTGTGCGCAATCTGCAACGTCGGCGCCAGCGCCAGGTTCTCTCCAGCTGTCAAAAAGCTCACGTTGGCCTCCCGCATTCTGTCGAACGGACTTTTGCCCTCCGGTGTAACATGCGCAAAGTAGCCTCGCGCAAACATATCAATCGAGTGCCGGCGAGCTACTTCAGTCAACTCGGGATCGGCAACAAGCGGCCTCAGTCCTACTTTAACCCTCTCGCCGTTAACTAACTCAAGCATCTTCGCTTCGAGATCCGGCCGGGGCGAAGGAGCGGTAACCTTGTACGGCAGCGAAACGCTTTCTTTGGATTCGGGCTTGACGGTGAGTAGGTTTAGCGTCTCGGCGATAGCCTCGCCAAACACTGGATGCAGCAACGCCTCGAGTCGTTCTGTGTAGACTGCCAACGCGTTAACTGAAGCGCTGGCGCGGGCACGGTCCCGCAAAGCATCGCTGAGTGGAGTCGTTAACAGCAGCGCGGAAATAATCGCTGCGATGATCAAGCCGTTAACGAGCCCGGGAAGAACACCGAAGAGTCGATTGACTGTCCGTTCGTGCGCGTCCTTGGACATGCGACTCAGAATTGCGCGGGCAATCAAATGGACTGCTGTAATCACGAGCACCGTGATCAGAATAAAGACAATTGGCCGTCCCCAGACTTGTGGGATGTAAAAAGGCGACGCTACCAGGCGTCGCGCGATTGGTTGGTAGAACCGCAAAGCTATGAGGAGGCTCAGCACCCAGCCGGCGAGATCGCGCAAGCCGAGAATGAAGCCGCGCGCATAGCCGCCGAGAACTGCCAGAATCACCACCAGCAGGAGTAGGATATCGATGACGTTGAATGCCATGGCTTTCGTCTACATCATAAGGCGAACGCAGGTTCGGCGCGAAGGCAGCGGTTATTTCGTGGAATGGGCGAGTCAGTTTCGATTGATACCACCGGCTTGCCCGGTGGAGCGTCATGCTGGAAGCTAAAGCAAACTGCGCTCAACCTGCTGGGATGCCACGGGCTTGGCCCGTGGTAGTTCACGCTGGCCGCTGATTGAAGCTCAGCGAGCGTGAGAAACCACGGGGCAAGCCCGTGGCATTACTCGAATCGCAAACGCACTTTTTGTAGCTTCTCATCGTGATTACCACGGGGCAAGCCCGTGGCATTCGCCTCCAAAAGAACCCTCTAAAAAAACCTCTTGACCTTGGAACTAGTTCGAGGCTTTAGAATGTGAGTGATGCCGAAAGCAGCGAATAAAAACGGACCCTGGCGCGTGGGTGAGTTAGCTCGAGCCGCGGGTGTGAGCGCCGATACGCTGCGTTACTACGAAAAGAAGAAGGTGTTAAGGGCGACGCGATCGAGCAATGGATATCGCCATTATCCTGCTGAGGCGCTTGAACGTGTTCGCATGATTCGGCAGGCGTTGGCGATCGGTTTCTCGCTCGATGAGCTGCAAGCAGTGTTCAAGGTTCTCGAAGGCGGAGGCGCGCCTTGCCATGAAGTCCGGCAACTTGCCGCCGACAAACTTGCCACTATCGAAATGCACCTTGCGGATTTGAAGGCCCTTCGCGACGAGCTAAAAAACTCGCTGAGAGACTGGGATGCGCGCCTCGCAGCTACACCCGCAGGAGCGCGCGCCGGCTTATTAAAGGCGCTTGGTGGGCATGAACTGCCACGCTCAGCCAGCAGTCTCCTCTTACACAAACGAAAGACGATGAAGAAAGGAAATGAGAATGATTAAGCGATTGGTTGTGATTACCGGAATTACTTTGTCGATTGGTTTTGCCGTCCTCCTAATCCATGGACAACAGCAGCACGACATGGACGGTTCAATGTCGCAAAAACAGATGGACGAGATGAACAAGCGCGGCAACGAAGCGATGGGATTTGATCAGGCCAAGACCACGCATCATTTCCGACTTGCAAAAGACGGCGGCTCAATCGAGGTTCAAGCGAATGATGCAAACGACCAGGCCAGCCGCGATCAGATCCGCCAACACCTGCGGCACATAACAACCATGTTCACAGACGGCAACTTTGAGGCGCCGATGCTGATCCACGCGCAGAACCCGCCGGGCGCCGAAGCGATGCAGAAGCTGAAAGCTGACATCAGCTACAAGTTCAAACAGCTCGAGAATGGCGCATCAATCAAGATCTCAACCAGTAATGTCGAGGCCTTGCAGGCTGTGCATGAGTTTCTCCGGTTTCAGATTGAAGAGCACAAGACTGGGGATCCCCTCGAGTGGCCGAAATGACGGAGGCCGGTTGCCTAGTTAAAGGATCAACTTGATCCAGCCGTCCTCTCCCTGCGCGGGGAAGCGCGTTTGATATCCGTATCGAGGTTGCCAGGCCGCGTTGTTCCAAAAGCCGGTCTCGGGACTCTGGTAATTGAAGACCAACTTTTTCTCCTGATTACCGAAACGAATTATGCGCGCGAGCATACTTCTGTCCGGATGGCTGTAGATGGAACCGTTAGTCGAAATGAGATAGGCATCGCAGGAAATCAGATCGAGCAGCTCGCGCGAGGTATTACTGGAGCTGCCGTGATGAGACACCTTGAAAGCGTCGAGCGATAATCTACCTCCCGCTGCTTGCGCTAACGGCCGAATCGATTCTTCGAGCAGGTCAGAGTGAGCGTCACCAGCCAGCAGGATCTTCTTTCCTTCATACTCGAGCAACAGTGCGATGCTTGTTCCATTCGGCTTTGAGCTATCCTTTTTGAATGGCTCTTCAGCTGCGGCCTCGAGGCTGAAGCGTCCGAACGATTCCAATCCATCAGGCAAGTCGCTGCGCGGCGAGGGTGAACCGGGTATCAGGCCCGCTTCCGCGCAGTCTGTCTCCCATTTATCGATCAGCGCCTCGAGCTTTTTCCGATCCGGTGAAAGAATTGTGAGGGTCAGACCTCCTTCAAGCTCGATAACCGGAAGCTGACTACCAGTTTCGATCGACTTACCATTGAAAGCCCGGTTCCACGGCAGGCGTTGGTTGAGGATCGCACTCGTCAAAAGCTCTCCCTGGCGAGGACCAAAGCTTTCGACGTTCTCGCCCAGCAGGTGATGGTAGCCATTGAACCAAAAATCTCGGAAGGTGATGGGACGAGTGGGATCTTCAAGCATCGCGAGGATACCTTCTATATGATCGCGATCCACATGCGTGACCACAACCAGCTCGAAGTCGCGCTGTTTTTCAGGCAGCTGGCTCAACCTGGTCTTGAGATCAGCGTAGGTTGCGGTTCGTCCGCCGTCAATTAGGATTCGATGTGGAGAATCAGGATGCCCGTAGGTTAGAAGCAGGCAGTCACCCTCGCGAGCGGGCAACATCTCGAGTTCCAGCATAGCACCGCCTATTAGAGATTCACATTAGTGAAGAGATTTGACATGTCCGCTCGCCAGGAGACTCGTTGCACGAGCTTCAATCGCTTGACTGCTTCCTGGTCATCTTCGCCGAGCAGCGTAAGACCATCGACGAGCCACTGAAGACCAAGAGTGTAGTACGGCAACCCTCGATCAAACGCCTCAAAGAGTGCTAAGCGAACCTCAGCACGGGAGTCTTCCAAAGGACCTTGCTTGAGCTTAAGCCATGCGAATTGAATACAGCCATCCGGCAACCATTGAAAATATCGACGCAAGTTTGAAATCCAATGGTGCCAGTCGTCTTTCTCTCCCGCCTTCATGTTAGCGAGTAAGAGATAACCACCGGCAGCGGCCCCTAATGGATTTTCAAATTTGTCGAAGAGCAGTTGCAGGGCTGAATTATGGCTGGCGATGCGAAGCGCTGATTGTAGTGACCCGTTAGCTAGATAAGCTAAGACTGTTCCCAGGTCTGGGTCTTGAATAACCCAGGATGTTGTAATCGAAAGATCTTCATCTTTTGTTACCAGGAGTTCAGCAGGGACCTCGCGGTGCTCTGAAAACCAGGGACACGGTACCGTCAATAATTGCTGAGTCTTGGGAGTTGAAACAAGGACGTACCACCGTGGGCTTTCCTCAGTCGGGCCATGGTAATTCATGCGAAATGAATGCAGCTGCGTTCGTTTGTCGCTGGCTACCGGATGATCTGCCGTTCCTGCTAATCCGAAGTCGTGAGGCGGTATGGGCTTCTTGACGCCGGGCCCTTGTAAAGCCGCGAGTAACTTCCAGACGGCGTCCGATCTTTGATCGTCTCCGCGCAGCTCAGGACGGGGATCGCGGATCAGGTCCACCTTATAGTTCTTGATTCCTTTTATTTGAGGCTCATCTTCAAACGCTGAAGAGGAGCGGACACTTCCCGTCAGATTGTGCCAGCTGTGCCATTCATGGGCGGTCTGCTCAGCCTCCAAAGCAATTTCCTGCCACTGACCGTCCTTCACGATAGCTTGCTGAGAAATGATGTCGCCTGAGGGCATGATCGCTTCGATGAGGTATTGACCCGGTTCCAAGTCAACTTGCCGGAAAGTATTGGAGCTATAGCCTACGGGGATAACGACGCTGCGCTTACTGTTGGCCGAAAGCGCCGGATCCAAGGCATAGATGTTGGCTATGACGCCGTTGGCCGGCACATCCACGCCGACAAGATACTTCGAGACTCGTAGTTGAAATCCAGAGCTCATTTTCAGATATCTATGATCACCTTCCGATAAATAGGCCGAATATTGATCGAGTTCGACTTTGGTTGACGGACAATGCCTCCCGAAAACTGCGCCCGAAAATCATATGAGCCTGCTGACAAAGTGATGCTCCAGGTTTCGTTCGCTGGTGGACGCCGGCTTTGCTCGACTCCGTTACGCTCGCAAATGAACTCCGCCCGAGCATTCTCAGAGGCTGGCGCGCAAGTGACTATCACTGGGACTTCCGGATCATTCCTTAAACGATGAATCTCGAAAGTAGTTAGCGTGTCCGTAGGCGGAACTTGCTTAGGTTTTGCTCCGCCGAACGCGCGCTTCACCTCGTAGTCGATTGCTTCCTTAAGCCTTGTCGTAGTCACAAGCCATTCGCCAGCCGGATCGTCACTTCCCATTCCGTTAAGTCCCATAAGTATGGCGTTGGTGAAAAAGCTGACTTCATTTTTCTTTCCAAAAGCTTCTTCACCAGCCAGCGTCGCGAAGTAGATTGGCGTTTCTGCGGAAGCTTGGGGGCCATTTTGTACTGGTAATCTACCGGCATATTGTAATGAGTCAATCAACCTGTCGGAGCTCGATCGGCAAGCATCGATAAAATAGAGTTGCTGGTTAGGAGCGTTACGCGACATTGCCAGCCGGAATTTTCGAAAATCCAAGGCTTGTTCAAGAGGAGCCAGATCATTGTCACCATATTCAGACATCAAAAGGCTCATATCCGAACCTAGCGACATTCCATGTCCGCAAAAATAAAGATGAGTAAGTTGTCGGGATTTTCAGCGCCGCGACGAGCCCAGTCCTGGATGGCTAACTCCACCTGATCGTAGCTGGCTCTAGCCGGCGTAATACGAGCAGCCGTTTCAGGATTTTCAAAGTCGCTGGCTGATGATTCCGACAACAGCAACGCAACCGTATCCAACGGTTTGTCCGGGTTCCAATACGAAGTTATTAGCCACTTGGCAAAGGCTCGGGCTGAAATCGGCGGGGAACTTAATTGCCCCATACCATCGTTACTTGCGCTCAAGGTCTTGGAGCCGCCCAGAAGATGCGGGTAGTCGCCGACGCCAATCACAATCGCATGGGTGGCCGCGGCCGGGGAATTATTTTGATGAACCAGGTAACGATCCACGTTTTGAGTCTCTCGTGAGAACGGTTGAGGGCGTCATAATACTGACACTCGATCTATTAGGAAAGGAAATTTCTTTTGCGAACGCTGAATTCGTAGCTATATGATCATGTACGACAGGCTGCCAGCCTGTCGCTCTTTCCTTTATCACTCAGCGTAGCTAGCGCCTGAAATCGTTGGAGCTCGTGAAAAGTCATGGATTACGATCGAACCAACATGGCGGCAGTTTATGACCAGGGCCGCAGTCACGGGCCTGAAGTCCTCGATCTCTGGATGGGGATCATCTCCTCAGTGCTTGAAAACAAGCCGGCCTCGATTTTAGATTTAGGTTGCGGCACCGGAAGATTCTCTGAAGCATTGGCGGCGTATTTTGATGCTGAGGTTATTGGCCTTGATCCCTCCTCGAAGATGCTCGCGCAGGCTGAAGCAAAACGAATAGATTCTCGAGTACGATATGAATCGGGCAGGGGAGAAGCGATATCGCTGCCTGACGAATCGGTGGACCTGGTTTTTATCTCGATGGCGTTTCATCATTTTGAGGATTCTGCCCAGACTGCGCGGGAATGCTTTCGCGTGCTGCATGAGCAGGGAACCGTGTTCCTGCGTGCCGGCACCTGCGAGAACATTCCGTTGTATCCTTACGTCGATTTCTTTCCCGCCACGCGTACAATTCTCGCGAAGGATTTGTTCAGCGGCGAATTCATGAAGGACGTCTTTGAAAAAGCCGGATTTCAATGCGTCGCCACCAAAGTTGTCACGCAGGAAATCGCGCCCGATATTTCTACCTATGCCGAAAAGCTGGCGACGCGAGCTGACTCCATCCTGGTCCAGCTTAGTGATGCTGACTTTCAAGCGGGCCTCGATGCGGTTCGAGCGCAGGCGGCCAGTGTCAACAACGAAGCTGTCTTCGAGCCAATCGATGTGTTTGTGTTTCGAAAATAAGCGCGAAAAGCTTTTCAAAAATAGTCTCGGTATGGGTTGCTACGGAGTCATATGGAACTAGGACGAGTTAGCGCCATCTTTCGTTACCCGGTTAAGTCAATGGCTGGTGATTTACTCGATGTTGCAAAGCTGGGTTGGCACGGCATCGAGGGTGATCGGAGGCTCGCTTTGCGGCGGCTCGCTGACAAAAGTGCGTTCCCGTGGCTGTCAGCGAGCAAATTACCGGAGTTGCTGCTCTACAAACCATTTGGGCTCGACAGCAGCAATGACGAACTACTTCCGACGCATGTCCGTACGCCGGACGGGAAAGAGTATGAACTCAGAAGTGACGAGCTACGGAAAGATATTTCGAGCCGCTATGGTAGCGATGTCGAATTGATGAATCTGAAGCATGGCATCTTCGACGAGGCCTGTATTTCGGTAATCACCCACGGCACGGTGAACTCGGTCGCGCGCGAATCAGGACGAGGCGAGGAGCTTTGCGACCTGCGCAGATTTCGACCAAACGTGGTGATCGAAACAATTAGCGCTGAGCAGTTTGAGGAAAACAGATGGGTGGGCCGGACATTGATGTTTGGTGAAGGGGACAGCAGCGCAGCCGTTAGGATCACCATGAAGGATGAACGATGTGTCATGGTTAATTTTGACCCGGACACAGCCGAGCGAGATTCTGAAGTGATGAAAGCCGTGGTTCGTCTAAACGAGAATTACGCCGGCGCATACGGCACGGTGGTCAGGACAGGCGAGCTTCGTGTCGGCCAAGTCGTGAGCTTGGAAGAGTAGGACTAAGCATCAACTTCAATGAGTAGTGAAACTGAATATCGAGGCGGGGACGTAACGCTGAGCGGAAACAAGCAGCGAGGATTGCCGTTTCTAAAGCCGCTCTACGGACCACCACCTTATCAATACACAAATGATACCGTTCTAATGATCGTCTATGAGGCAGAGGAGTCTGCTATTCGCGAGGTATTGCCTCGCGAGCTTGAGCCTTTGCCAGGCAATCTCGTGGCGATGTGTTTCTTCCGTTGTCCTGACGTGACTGGAATGGGACCGCACGACTTCACCATGCCGTGCATACCTGTGCGTTATGGCGATTTCCAGGGACAGTTTATTCCTTACCTTTACACCAGCACGGAAGCGAGCTTGACTTGTTACAGAGAGTCGCAGGGCTGGCCCGCAGTGCTTGGTCAGACTGAGATCAAAGAAACGAATGGGACTGTGAGCGCTCGCGTGGTGCGCAACGGACGCGAGATCATCTCGGCTGAAGCCCGTGTCGGTGGAGATGAAATCACGTCGCTGGATTTTCTTCCGGTCATTCTTTACAAGGAGATTCCCGGCATTGATGGCCAGAGCTGCGATGTAGCCAAGTTCGTGGTCTCAACTTCACTGCTGACGAACCTGAGCTTTCGAGCCGGCGCCGGTGAATTAAAGTTTCCTGATCCCGGTGACGAGCCGATTGCGAGGCTCAAACCGCTCAAATTCAGCAGCGCTCTGTTCGGCACGTTGGATGATCTTTATCCGGAAACTATTCGAGTCTTGAAGAACTTGAAGTAGTCGTCCCGCCATCCGGAAAAGCCCCCTTTGGCCCAAGATGTCCCACTTTAAGCCCGTCCATCCCATTTAGTTCGACTGATGACAGACTTATGCATATTAAGTGTCGTTGGTCTATCGCAGGTCTATCGCAGCTTTGCCGTCGCACAGTGCGGGAAGGGGTAGCGCCCTAATTTGGAGTGCGCCGACCTGTCGGCGCTTTCGTCGCTGCGACCTGTCGCAGCAAGTTATCGAAAACTGCCTCGCGGCGTCGAGCCGCCGCAGGCGAAAGCGATGACAGGTCATCGCACTCCAAATTAGGGCACTACCCGGAAAGGCTATGCCTTTCCGCACGGTGCGGCGGCAAGCCGCAGTTCAATCTTTGCTCGAAGTGGAGAATATCTTGTGAAGAGAATAGACCAAGTAACCTGCGCTCTTTGCTTTTGGGCATTGATGATTCAATTGCCAGGCGCTAATTCTTTTGCCGCGCTTCGTCAAACTCGACAACAGGCTGGGCCATGTCGAACTCGGCCGGAGAACCTTCAGTTTGAGTTTTGGGTTGGACAATGGGATGTCAAACAAACAGGCGCTGAGAGCGGGGCATCAGTTGGCGCCAGCAAAATCGAGAGTCATGCTGACAACTGCATCATTCTCGAAAACTGGGAGAGTCCCGGATTCAACGGCAAGAGTTGGAACTTCTACGATCTCGGCACACACAAATGGCGGCAGATTTGGTTGGACGTAACTGGGCGCAGAGCCGAATTCAGCGGCGAGTACAAGGATAGTGCCATGCGATTCGAAGGAGAAGCAATTACCGGAAAGGGAATCAAGGTCAAAAGCCGGATGACTTTCTTCAATCTGGGACCAGATAAGGTCAGGCAATTCGCTGAGAGATCGACCGACGACGGTAAGACCTGGACGACTTCTGTCGACTACACTTACTTCAGGAAAAAATAGGCCGGCTACAACGGCAGTAAGGTATCTGAGGCCCTAAATGTCGGAGCGGCCACGAGCGATATAGATTTAGGCCACAGATGGACACGTGTAAAAGGGATCTGAACGAATAATAAGTTTCAGATCGGTGTTGTCCGTGTTCGTCTGTGGCCTAAATAGCTTTCGCACACGTGGTGACGCTGGCGGAGTCAAAAATATGTCAATGCCGTTACAGTGGGATGTTGCCGTGCTTTCTCGGTGGGTTGGTGTCGCGTTTGTTTTCAAGCAAACCCAGCGCTCGAATTAGCTTTGGCCGAGTTTGAGCGGGTTCGATGACCTCGTCTATGAAACCGCGTTCCGCCGCGACATAGGGGCTCGCGAATTTGTCTTCCAGCTCAACGATGCGACTGCGACGCGCTTCGTCCTGGTCCTTTGCCTCACCAATTTCACGGCGATACAGAATTCCTACAGCGCCTTCCGCTCCCATCACCGCAATCTCCGCAGTCGGCCAGGCAAAGTTCACGTCGGTGCGGATGTGCTTCGACGCCATCACACAGTAAGCGCCGCCATAAGCCTTCCGCGTAATCACTGTAATCTTGGGCACCGTAGCTTCGGCATATGCATAAAGCAGTTTTGCGCCATGCCTGATAATCCCACCATGCTCCTGGTCCACGCCGGGAAGAAAGCCTGGCACATCTTCAAAAGTAATCAACGGAATATTGAAGCAATCGCAGAAGCGAACGAACCGCGCGGCTTTGCTCGAGGCGTCAATGTCCAGAACCCCAGCCAGAAACGCAGGCTGATTCGCCACGATGCCGACTGACTGCCCACCGAGTCGAGCAAACCCAACGCAGATGTTCGGCGCGAAAAGCTGCTGCACTTCGAAGAAGTAATCATCGTCGACGACCTTATGAATTACATCGCGTATGTCATAAGGCTGGTTCGAAGCCTGGGGCACGATCGAGTTCAGACTCTCGTCGGTTCTTTCACATGGATCGGTGGGAATGACTCGCGGCGCATCGTCGAGATTGTTTGACGGAATGAACGACAACAGTTCCCGAACCAACTGCAGCGCATGCTGATCGGAGTCAGCCGCGAAATGCGCCACGCCCGAAATCCGATTGTGAGTGATCGCGCCTCCCAATTCCTCCTTGGTTACATCGGCGTGCGTGACGGTCTTGATGACGTCGGGTCCGGTAATGAACATGTACGACGTATCTTTGACCATCACGTTAAAGTCGGTGATGGCCGGGCTATACACGGCGCCGCCAGCGCAAGGGCCGAGAATGCAACTAATCTGAGGAACCACTCCGCTCGCCAAAGTGTTGCGCAGAAAAATGTCCGCGTAACCACCGAGGCTCACGACACCTTCCTGAATGCGCGCTCCGCCAGAATCGTTTAGGCCGATGATGGGCGCGCCGACCTTCATAGCCAGGTCCATTATTTTGCAAATCTTTTCGGCGTGAGTTTCTGATAACGAGCCTCCGAAGACGGTGAAGTCCTGGGCGAAAACAAAAACTTTTCGACCATCAACCAGACCGTGCCCGGTGATGACACCGTCCCCGGGATAGAGCTGCTGCTCGAGCCCAAAGTCTCGCGAGCGGTGGACGACAAGCTTGTCGAATTCTTCGAATGAGCCGTCGTCGAGAAGGAACTCGATCCTTTCTCGCGCTGATAGCTTGCCTGCAGCGTGTTGCTTCTGGAGACGTTCGGCGCCGCCGCCTTGTTCGGCAAGTTTCGACTTTTCGCGTAAGACGTCGAGTTTGGATCGCGTTTCTTTTGGTTGTTGCTTCGAGGTCATTAAATAGGAAAAGGCTTAATAGGCTGTGGAGACCAATCAAATAATCGCGGGATTAATGTTGAAGGTCAAGCCAACTCAAGTCTGTACCAACTGGCGTAGCGGGTAGCTGACTCGTGAACGAACCAAATTCGCCGCGGATAAACGCGGATGACGCGGATCTGAAAAGACGAAAGACAAGATCGATCAGCTCAGGGTCAGGAAGGGCAGTTTACTCCCGCTAACTTGCACTGAGTCTCAAGCAAGAACAAGACTGCAACTCACCATCAAATTGAATGCTGATGAAACTCAAGCGGGAGTAAACTGCCCTTCCTGACCCTGAGCTGATCAAACCTGGGTGATTCCAATTAGCAATCAAAGCCAATTAGCAGCCAAAGCCAATTGGGAATCAAAGCCAATTAGCAATCAAAGCCAATTAGGAATCAAAGCTGGGGCTGCCAAAAGAGAAGTGGCAGAGATGAACAGGCTGGGACTGGATCGCGCTTGGGCGTACGCGAGTATTGGTAGCAATAGTGACATCCTCTTCCAGCGGTCAGCTCAACAATCAAAAGGGTAGTGACGTTTTTCGATAAGGCTTATCAACTCTGACAGGGCTCGTTGAGCATTGTCTTTAACCTCAACAGAGTAACCATACCTGGCGGCATTCTCATCGAACTCATCCAAATCGAGCACCTGATAACTCAAATCAGAATTCACCAGGATGTCGATATCCAGGTCAACGTAGCTCAGCACAGATCCATCGAACATGGGTGGCACGTTCACGTTGCAGTAATAATTCCTGAGCCTGCCTGACGGCTCGCTGAAGCGAAACACGTTGTACCAGCGATCCAGCCAGTAGTATTCGAGACTGATCGTCCCGAGCGCTATGGTCCCGAGTAAATCATGCTGAACTTCTTCTTCAAATTTAGCGTCGAGTACAAGCAGGCTGTCCTGCTGACGTACGAGAACAGCTGACCACCGACGATGTTCCGCACCGTCATACTTCAGAGCTCGAACTGTGATGGGTTGTAACACTTTGATTGCAGGTGTTTAGAGTTCAACCTTTCAGGTTGTTGCTTTTGAAACCACAATCTAAAGATAGAAACTCTAAACGCCTGTTACTTGCGGCCGCTCTTGTGCCAGTCCGCGAGGAATTGTGCCTGGCCCTTGTCCGTAAGCGGATGATTGAACATCTGGTCAATCAGCTTGAAGGGCATCGTGGCGATGTCCGCACCCATACGAGCTGCCTCGATCACGTGAATGGGATTTCGTAAGCTCGCTGCCAACACTTCAGTTTTCCAATCGTAGTTCGCGTAAATCTCGACGATCTCGCTGAGCAGCACAAGTCCGTTCTGTCCAATGTCGTCCAAACGTCCCAGGAAAGGGCTGATGAAGCTGGCGCCGGCCTTAGCTGCGAGGATGGCTTGAGCCGCCGAAAAACATAATGTGACATTCACTTTGATCCCCGAGTCGTCGAGGATGCGCGTGGCCTTCAAACCTTCACGTGTAAGCGGGCACTTAACGACGACGTTCGGTGCTATCTGCGCGTACTCGCGTCCTTCGCGGACCATGCCATCGGTGTCCAGGCTGGTCACTTCCGCGGACACAGGACCTTCAACAATTTCGCAGATGGCAGCGATGTGTTCCTTAAAGTCGACGTCACCCTCTTTCGCAATCAGCGAGGGGTTAGTCGTGACTCCGTCAGCCAATCCAAGCGATGCGCCTTCGCGAATGTCGTTAAGATTTGCAGTATCCAAAAAGAACTTCATAAATGCCTCCAAGTGGGACAAGCTTCAGAGCCTCTTGCAAAACTCTTCTCATTCACACCCGGTTTCAACCGGGTGGTCAGTGCGGAAAAACACTGCAACCGTTTCAACGGTTTCCCCGCCAAAAGAAACAGAAACCGTTGAAACGGCATTAACATACTTGACTAATCAACGTCAGTAGTCGAAACGCCGAAGGCGTTGGCAAATTCCAGCCTGGGGCAGCGCCCCAGGAAAAGGAACCAAGCTAATAGGGAACGCTGTAAGCGTTCGCGAGT
>DATNBH010000005.1:0-49843 GCA_035572035.1 Pyrinomonadaceae bacterium
AATTTCATAGAGGACTCCTCGCGGAAATGAATGATGGCAGGTCCAAGTAGTAATGGTGGAGGCGCCGAGAATTGAACTCGGATCCAAGAGAAGCCGCCGAAAGACTCTACATGCTTAGTCACTTCTCTTGCCTGCCCCCCTCTCAAAAAGCCGAGCGGGCAGTTGTTCGCTTTCGCCGAGTAAGTGAAGTGACAAGACCTCGAAGAGAGCTAGTCCGACTTAGTTTCGCCTGAATCCACGGACCGAAGAATCAGGCTAGCTTATCTGCGTGACATCTCCCTCCGCGCGCATAAGCAACTTGCGGCGAGACGCTGGCGGCTAATTAGGCAGCCAGTGCAAACTCATTAGAGTTGGCAATTGTTTTTTCCCTACGCTTTTTAACGAGCTGCATAAGGTAGCCCGGCATGCATCACATCGGTCGTCAGGATCTCCTGTCGAAGCCTGTCGCCCCCTTTGCGAGCAATTTGATTATACGGGTTAAAGCCGTAAACCGAGAACCGGAAACCGGGAACAGAAAAACGAGTCAGAACCGGGAGCGGTAGCGACCGGGTCCAATCAAAAAGGGCCACAGATCTTCACGGATAAGACCGATGTAACTTTCATCAGTTCAGATCCGTGCCGTCTCGCTGTTTATCGGTTGAACTGTGAAACGCGCGTGCAAGGCGCCTGACAGAGTCTCAAGGCGGAGCCATTCAAACCACCTGATCCCGCGATCCTCAATCGTCCCCCAAGCAGAATTGCCCTGGGCGCCGCGCCATCCGATCAACCTCCAAAATCAACATTCCTAATCCGATGTGATATGGTGTTTCCCCGATCGATGCCCACTTAAAAGGGACTCTTCATATGTCAACTTTTATTACTCAGGCTCGAATATTTCCATGCACAAGTTGTGGGGAAATGATTTACAGCGATACGAAGACTTGTCGCTTTTGCTCAGCACCGGTCGACAGCCAGCAGGCTGAGGCTGCTGCCGATCTTCAAAAACAAGTTAATAATGCGGTTAATCAGGCTAAGTGGACGAGAAACACCGCTGGTGCAATGTGGGGCTTTGTTGCCTTGGGTTTAATTTTCGGTTTTGCGACGCTTGGGGCTATCGCTTGTATCTTTCTTGTTCCGCTGTCGGTTATTCACTGGCAAATAAAATATGGAAAACTGAAAACCGCCGATCGCGACTACCCGAAAGCAAAACGCGACCGACTGATGGCCCTACTTCTTTGGCTGCCGGCAAGTATTATTGAAATCCTGATTTTGTTCGGCCGAGTAATGTTGTAGAAAGGTTCTTGTTTTCGTGATTCGATACTTCAAGGAGGAGTTCCAAAATGACATTAACAGAATTCTTATCCGCAGAATTAGACCGTGAAGTTGAGCGCTCGCGCAGCGCCCTCAAAGAACTACCTGAGGGCAAATCCGACTGGAAGCCACACGAGAAATCGATGCAGTTCGGCTATCTCGCCAACATGGTCGCGACGATTCCGATGTGGATCTCAATGCAGATTAACCAGGATGACTTGGACATCGCGCCAAAGGATGGCAGCAAGTTCGAGCAGAAGAAGCTTGAAACCAGCGCCGACTACATCGAAGCGTTGGACAAAGCTGCCGCGGGCGTGCGGGAAGCATTCGCGAAAACCAACGACGAGCATCTCAAGACGAACTGGCAGCTGAAGGCTGGCGGAAACGTGGTGTTGGAAGCGCCTCGACACGAGATGATTCAGGACACGTTTCTTCACTGGGCGCATCATCGCGGCCAGATGACCGTATACCTTCGTCTCATGGGCGCGAAAGTTCCGGCCATCTACGGCCCCTCCGCCGACGACAACCAGTTCAAGTGACGACAACCAATTCAAGTAAGGAGCTCTATGCGCAGATTTCACTGATTAGTGGTTGAGTGATGTGGTGGTCTGAATTGCTTCGGACCAACACCCGACCCTTGTGCGCCTTTGTGTGACAAGCTGTTTAGGCGGCCTGAAAACAATCGGTGAAATCTGCGCAATCTGTGGATAACGCTTTTCTCAATTCTTTTCTAAACCTCTCAATATCCCTCACGTTTTCGTTCCCACTTACCATCCTCCGCGTAATATGTGTAGTCTGGTAAAACCGTGAACCGGAAACCGTGAACCGGAAATCGGGAACCGCAAAGTGCAATTGCTAAGGCAGTCGTTGTCAAAACAGTTGCCTGACGTACCAGAGATAAGGCTCAAGGTAACTTGCCGCTGACTGTTTCCGGTTCACGGTTTCCGGTTCACGGTTTTACACGGTTTACGGTTTCCGGTTTTCCACGCATATGTCAAAGCCCAAATTGAAACTTGATCAGCGGGTACCACGGCTTTCGGTCGTAAGCGATAACACTGCGTCCCCAAAACAAGCCTCAACTGTTCTCGTCGTCCTGGCATTCGCAGCCGTCTACATAATCTGGGGCTCAACTTATCTCGCGATCAAATACGCGATCGGCACGCTTCCGCCTTTCCTCATGGCTGCGACGAGATTTCTGATCGCGGGATCAATTCTGTTCGCCTGGGCGCGTCTGCGCGGCGCCAGTACTGCTGGTCAACAACCGCTTCTCCAATGGCGTCGGGCAATCGTCATCGGCGCACTTTTGTTGTTAGGCGGCAACGGCGGCGTTACCTGGGCCGAGCAGTACATATCGTCAGGCCTCGCCGCCCTGGTGGTTGCCAGCGAGCCTCTGTGGATCGTGATGTGGAACTTGATCTCGGGCGGTTCGCGTCCAAACGCCAAAGCGTCCGTCGGATTGATCACCGGTCTCGCCGGCGTTGCTTTGCTGGTCAGCGGCGGATTCGGCGAAAGCCATGCAAGCACCACGATGAGTTTGATCGGAGCCGCAGTCGTAATTGCTGCGTCAATGTCATGGGCCGGCGGCTCAGTCTATTCCATTCATCGGCCAGTGCAGGCTTCAGCGCCACTTGCATCGGGAATGCAGATGCTGTGTGGAGGAGCCCTGCTGTTGCTGATGGGTTTGTTCACAGGAGAGTTTTCCAAACTTGATCTGAGGAATGCTTCATGGCTGTCGCTCGGTGCGTTTCTTTACCTGATCGTGTTTGGTTCAATCGTCGCGTTCACAGCGTACAGTTACCTGCTACGCAACGTCTCGCCCGCGAGTTCAGCAACCTATGCGTACGTCAATCCAGTCGTTGCAGTCTTGCTGGGTTGGGCCATCGCCGGTGAAGCCGTAACCCCTCGCATGATGATCGCCGCCGCCATCATCGTCGCCTCGGTCGTAATCATCACCACCTATGGCAAAGAGCGCCCCCACGCCAAAGAAACTGCTCGCCCTTCCGAGCCCGACCAACCCTCCGACGATCCCGACCCCTGCCCCACCCACCCCTGCGCGTAGTCAGTTCCCATTGTTTACTATGAAATTGTGAGTATCAGAATCAAATCTTCACGCATACAAATCGCGTTTCGCTGCGCCTTAACGCCCCGAACTGTTTGAGACGTTGCTCGAGTGCTAGCGGTGTGCCCGTGGCACGGGCGTCCCGCCCGTGAACTTGCCCCGCCCTCAACCTCCATGAACCTCGATATTATCCCTACTCGTGACTTTGTTAAGGCTTGTAGTAGGGAGTCCCATACGCTGTTGCAAAGCGCCGTACAAGCTTGTGATAAACCTTTTCACGTGTAGAATATCCGCCTTCCAGCCTGGTTAAGGTAGGTAATCCATGCCAGCGTACTACGCCTCAACGCTTCTTGATTTCACCAATGACGAAACCAACCGTGTGGTTGGGATACTAACGACCAAGAGCGCCGACTCAGGTTTCATAAATCTCAAACAACGGCAGACGAAAGCGTGGCAAAAACAGGTCGACGATCTAATGACATCGTGCGCTTCCCTCATTAGCGACGAAGCCGACGCAGTGCATTGGACTATCCTCTTGGAGTACCCAATCCCGCGAAGACAGAAGCGAATCGATGCAGTGCTTCTAGCGAGAGACTTAATTTTCTGCATTGAGTTCAAAACGAAGGCCAAGGTTCATAACCTTCAAGCGCAGAAGCAGGCTGAAGACTACGCCCTCGATCTGCGCGACTTCCATAGTGAGAGCCGAGGAAGACGAATAGTACCTATCGCGGTTGCGTCTGATGCAGAAAGCGTTGGTCAGAAATCCGATGGGTTCTTTTACGATCTGGTTCGACCCGCTTTAATGGCTAACGCGAGGGGACTATCGCAAACTATCCTCGGAGCTTATCAATCACAGACCGATTTGAACGAGCTGCCTATAGATCCGAGGGCTTGGAATGAATCCGCATATCGTCCCGTTCCCACTATCATAGAAGCGGCCGAAGCCCTCTATGCTGGTCATGACGTGTCGGACATTGCGCATTCCCACGCTGGCGATGAGAATCTTGAGCTCACTTCCCAACGAATAATTGAGCTCGTCAAACGGGCGCAAGAACGCCGAGAGAAAATCGCGTGTTTTGTCACGGGCATTCCCGGCGCAGGGAAAACACTGGCTGGACTCAATGTCGTTCACAATCCCGCGCTACGTCGAGAAGGACGGCCTCCTGGCGTATTTCTCTCCGGGAACGGCCCTCTGGTGAAAGTGATCCGCACCGCGATTGAGCGTGACTTCAAACGTCGAACTGATGATGGTAATCCAAAGCGAACTACCGGGACCTTCATTCAGAACATCCATGAATTTGTGCGCGTGGAATCGGAGCGATCAGATCCGCCGAGTGAGAACGTCATAGTTTTCGATGAAGCTCAACGAGCGTGGAACGCCGAACACAACGCACGCAAGAACGATGATGAACGATCCGAACCAGAAATCGTCTTGTCGATAATGGATCGAAACGAATGGTCAGTCGTTGTCGCGCTCGTGGGTGGCGGGCAAGAAATTCACACAGGCGAGGCCGGGCTGGCTGAGTGGGGAAGGACGCTACGCGAGAAGTTCCCGCTCTGGCGCATTGCTGTGTCCCCTGAAGCACTTCATGGAGGGACCAGTGTCGCCGGTCATAAGCTATTTGAGGGAGAAAAACCGGACTCGATTATCTGTGAGGATCGCGCGTTCCACCTGGACACGGCTCGCCGTTCGTTTCGCGCCCAACAAGTGACCGAATGGGTAGAAGCGGTCCTACGCGGAGACGCGAACGCCGCTGCCAACATCGCCCAGACGCTGACAGAGTTTCCAATGGTCTTAACTCGCTCTCTCGAAGCTGCAAGGAAGTGGTTGCACGGTCGAACGCTCGGCCTCCGTCGTTGCGGATTGGTAGCTAGCTCCGGCGGTCTTCGGCTGCGCGCTGAAGGACTCGAACTATCGTCCGGCTTTCGACAAACGAGCGGGCTTTACGTCAATTGGTTCTTGAACGATCCCACTGATATCCGATCCTCGAATCAACTGGAAGTAGCTGCATCTGAGTTTGAATGTCAGGGACTTGAGCTTGATTGGGTAGGCTTATGTTGGAGCGGCGATTTGACCTTCGATCCAAAGTCGGGCGAATGGATCAAAAGAGTTTTTAGGGGAAACAATTGGAATGATGTTCCGAATGAAATCGATCAGCGATATCTAATCAATAAGTACCGAGTCTTGCTGACGCGGGCGCGAGAGGGAATGATCATTTGGGTTCCAGAAGGTGATTCAAATGATTCGACGAGACCGCACGAGTGGTTTGACTCTGTTTATGACCTTCTTGTTGCTTGTGGGCTCAAGAGCGCCTCCGGGTGAGGTTGGCGCCGCCTCGACAGTTGGCCGTCACGGTTTTCGTCGGCTCTTACGCTTCACAATTTGATGGATCACTCTCTCAACAAGTCTGATAAAGCTCAACTCATACTTCGAATCGTTCGTCGGCTAACCGACGACTATCATCGTCGCGGGGAATACTTAAGTTCCGATCATATTCTTCGTGCAATAGAAAAGAACGACCTCGGCGTAGAAGATGATGTTCAAATACGCAGGCAATTGGATCTTGCAGGCGTCGTAATCGACGATGCGGAAGATGTTTCTGAGATCAAGTTTCCGGAGGAACCTAGTGCGGCGATAAAGGATTCTGTACGAGCATACTTATCGAAGATAGGATCGATCAGGCTCCTCAGACCTAACGATGAAATTATCTTGGCCCGTCGAATTGAGGCAGGAGTTAAGGCGCAGCAAGCAATTCAGCGCCGAGCTTTTGAAGGAAACGAACTTGCGATGCTGACGAAGCAAATTGCTGAGGGGAACGATGCCAAGGAGCATATGGCATCAGCCAATCTCAGGCTTGTCGCAAGTGTGGCTCGAAACTACATTGGTCGCTCAAGACTCGACTTTCTTGATCTCATGCAAGAAGGAACACTAGGCCTTATCCGAGCGGTTGAACGGTTCGATCATCGCAAAGGATATAAGTTTTCGACTTACGCGACCTGGTGGATTAGGCAAGCAATTACTAGAGCGTTGGCGAATCGCGGCAGCCTAATCAGACTTCCGGTCCATGTTCACGAATCAAGAAACCGAATCAGGCGAGTTCAACGTTCACTTGAGAAAGAATATAACGGACGTAAGCCAACCCTCTTGGAAATGTCCGAACAACTTGGCTGGCAGCCGGCTAAAGTGCAATTCCTTTTGGATCTTGGTAATGAGCCGGTTTCGTTGGATACAGTCATTGGTGAAGGACCATCTAACGATGTACAGACCAGCAAAGTTTCTAGTTTTCACAAGTCTCCAATTCGTCGAAATCCAGAGAAAGAAGCGTTAAGAAACGAGAGGGCCGCGGCAATCGAAAGAGTTCTAGCAGAGCTCAAACCGATGGAAAGAATTGTGATTGAACGTCGATTCGGCCTGGCTGGACGGAAGCAAGAGACATTAGAAGAAATAGGACGCTCTTTCAGTCTGACAAGGGAACGAATAAGACAGATTGAATCGAAGGCGCTTGAGAGACTCCGGCATCGTCCAAGGCGGGACGAGTTAGCTGCTTTTTTGACTGACGAATAGTCGACTCCGTGAACACCAAGGAAGTGAGAGTGAAATGAGTCTGTACGACGCAGCTTCAAGATTTGCTAAATGGCTCGACAGTCGGATTCTGTTTTGTGGACGCGGGGACGACTTATCATCGCTCGAGGTTGCTCCAAAAGGAAGGTTTTGGCTAGGCCGACTAGCACCAGAAGAATCCGTACTTGATTCAGCGATGGACGAAAGAGGCGAGAGACTTGAGCCCTGTGCGATCGGGCTACGAGTAAGGCCAGCGACTAAGGCACCTTGGCACTTTCGGGTCGGGGTGGAGCTTGCGGTGTGGACTTACACAACTGATGAATGGGTTAAGCTACCAAAACTTAATAAGCTTATCGAGGTCTCAATCGAAGACTCAGTCGTTCGGAATTATTCTTTTGGTAAAGAATCGCTGGCTGACGAGCTAGCTAAAGCCTGCTCATTAGATGGCCTTTCCTGTGAGCTACGAGTCGAAGTAGCGCTTAATTCCGAAGACATGGAAGAATTGACTGTTCTTTTGGTGAACACATCCCCTAAAACACACACTAACCTTAGGGACACCAATCTGTACGAATGTGCGATCGAAATGAAGGGTTTGGAGGTCGCGCCTTTTATTTTGGAATCATTGCCGGACTCGTTCCGTTACGATCGCAGAATCCCGGCGTATGGGATTAATAGCGGGGTCGAAGTAATTGATTCTACGACATTGCGGACCACGGATACCGTTTGTGTAGACACTGAGAGACCCAGTTACTGGAACGTACCAGAAGCGGAACCCCACTTGAGCTTTGAAGCTCTCAGTACTGATCCGATCCCACAACTCAACCAACTGATCGACTCGCACGCAAAGTGGGGACAGCATGCATGGGGATATTCGTCTATCAAACAGCGCGCTTCCGATGATAACTGGTCGGAGGAGATGTTGTCAGAAGCCTCAGGCGCGGCAGAAGAATTCTTCAACGAGAGTAAGCGAATGAAAAACGGCTTAGAACTTCTGGGATCGGACCAGTCGCTTCTCAAGGCTTTCAAGCTAATGAATAGTGCAATGTCGCACGCGGCAAATGGCCGTTACGACTCTTGGCGACCTTTTCAAATAGGATTCCTGCTTTCAAATCTTGAGAGCATTGCCAACAATGTCAGTGACGCGGATGTCGTCGATATTGTTTGGTTTGCAACCGGCGGTGGCAAGACTGAAACATATCTAGGTCTTCTGATAACAGCAGCGATTTACGAGCGAATAGGTGGCAAGCATAGCGGTATCACGGCGTGGAGCCGGTTTCCTCTAAGGATGCTTTCCCTGCAACAAACTCAGCGTTTCGCCGATGCTATGGCCGGAGCCGAAATTGTTAGACGACAAGCTTCGATCGAAGGAGATCCATTCTCAGTTGGTTTCTTTGTAGGTCAGAGTTCAACGCCGAATTCGCTCAAAGAAGAAGCTGCTCATGGGGAACTGTATGACGTCGAAGATGACCAGATGCCTGACCGGTGCAGAGTTCTGTTGTATTGCCCCTTTTGTCATCGCGAAACGGTTTCGATGGATTTCAACCGGAGATTTTGGAAACTTGAGCATCAGTGTACAAACAGCGACTGTCCATGGCCAGAAGCCGGGCTCCCCTTTTATGTCGTAGATGACGAAATCTATCGGTTCTTGCCAACTGTGATCGTAGGTACCCTTGATAAGGCTGCATCCATAGGAATGCAAGCAGGAATGAGGGGATTTGTCGGTGCACCGCTAGGCATCTGCTCAGTACCAGGTCACGGTTTTACGTACGCACCTCGTGCCAGTCGGCCTAATGGATGTTTGGTGCCAGGATGCGCCGGAAAAAGGGAAACTCTAAGAGTCGATGAAAAACTCTTTGCCCCATCGTTTAGATTGCAGGACGAGTTGCACTTGCTCAGAGACAGTTTGGGTGCGGTTGATTCGCATTATGAATCTCTATTTGACGCCCTTGAGAACGAGCTCTCAGCTCGGCAACCGAAGATTTTAGCTTCTTCGGCAACATTGACGGGCTACGATCGTCAATCACGACTACTTTATCAGCGGTCGGCGAGAATCTTCCCTGTGCCAGGGCCCTCGACGAACGAAGGCTTTTGGACGAGCTCCACTAACGACATGGCTCGCAGGTATGTGGCTGTCGCACCGCGAGGGGTGACTATCGAATATGCGGTCGACCGAACAATTACGGAACTACAAACAGTCATACGGTCGCTTGAGAACGATCCCCAAAGAATCTGCCACGAGGCAGGAATAGATCCCACTTATGTTGATGACATTGTCTCACTCTATGGCGTTAATGTCGTTTACGGCAGCACGCTTCGGGATTTGGATGCTGTCAGTCGTTCGCTAGAGACGCAGATTGACGTTGAGGGCCCCTTGAATACAGCTTCTCTCACAGGAAAAACTAACTTCGAAGATGTTCGGATTACTCTTGAGCGGCTACAGAAGCCTGAGAAGGATTTTGACAAGCGTTTACACGTGGTCACGGCATCCTCGATGATGTCACACGGGGTTGATGTTGATCGTCTCAACCTGATGGTAATGCTTGGAATTCCGTTGACAGCTGCTGAGTTCATACAAGCAACGGCGAGAATTGGGAGATCTTGGCCTGGCAGCGTTTATGTAATGCAAAAAATGGCTAGGGAAAGAGATGCCAGCGTGTTTCGTTGTTTTGAAAAGTTTGTGCGTCATGCAGATCGTTTCGTAGAGCCAATCCCCATAACGAGGAGAAGCAGACGGGTCTTAGAGAAGACAACGCCTGGTATCTTTCTAGCTCGGATACTTGCCATCCACGAGCCTGATAGTGCTGAGTCGCTTGCAACAACCTCCAAACTCAGAGCTTACTTTAGCCGAGCGTCGGTTTCGGAGAAACAGGAGTTCGAATCCTTGGTCCGAACTTTGGGATTTGAAGGCGCTTTTGACGTACTTCTCAGAAAGGATCTGGAGATGTGGGTCGAACGGTTTTTCGGTAATCTGAATTATCCAACTGGGGACTTCAAGTTTCCGTCACAGTTAAGTCCTACTGGAAGGCCAATGCGATCCCTGAGGGATGTTGAAGAAGAGGTTCCAATTTTTGGCTTGTGAGGAATCCGAATGAAAGAACACAGAAGTGCATCCCAAATTTCACTAGGTTTTCTTCCCGAACAGACTGTGGACCTTCAAGGACGCGTTTGGAAGGTCAAAGAATGGGTCGATGCAAAGCCGAGGTCCGTCGACGTCACTAGCCTTAGGCGGGAGTTGGAACACCAAGTAGCGGAATGGGCTAAGGTCGGCATGGATGGAAAATACCTTGAACACCTAAAAGGCGGTTATGTAGTCCGGCTCTGCGCTTTGAATCGGGAAACAGGTGTCAAAGTAGAGACCTTCCCTCAGAGCTGGCTGTGCAAGCGATGCAGTCGACTGTATCAAAGCGGCGAGCCTGAAGTCTGTATTTGTGGAAACAAGAGGTTTGGACAACTGCCTTTTGTTGGCTTTCACGATAAGTGTGGACAAATTCAGACTCCCTACATTAAGCCCTGTCCGCAACACAAGCAGATAAAGTGTATTTTCCCCGGTACAGCGCGTGCCGCTGAGATTCAATTTTCATGTCCGGTTTGTGGTAGGCAGCTACAGAAAGGCTTCGGGTTTCGGAAATGCTCCTGCGGTAACGGATTAATGACCTTCAATGTCCACCGAGCATCCTCCGTTTATACGCCCCGAAGTCTGGTAATGATTAACCCTCCATCAACTGAAAAGGTGCAAAGGGTACGTGATGCTGGAGGTCCTAATCGTGCCCTCACCTGGATGCTTTCCGGGCTTGCCGCTAAAAGTTTTGATGATTTGGAGCTTACCGAGGACTCTCTGAGAGCAAGCTTAGCGCGCCAGGGACTACCATCAAATATCATTGAGCAAATGATAGAAGCCGCAAAAAAAGGGGGAGCCATAGTATCAAGGCTAGAGACCATAAATCTAACGGGGGATTCGTTGGCTCAAGCGGAGGCCGGAGCTGTAAATATTGCCCTTGCTCTGGTGGACTCAAGAGTTCAATTAGATGACCTGCGATCTGGCGCTAAAGCTGACTCCGAATTAGAAAAGAAATATGACAAGGATTATCCAGCATCGATCCGGAAAGTAGGGTTGGAAGCTATTGAGTTCGTGGACAGCTTTCCCGTACTAAGTGGGTGTTATGGTTATTCCCGCGGTGGTCACGATCCCGGTACGTCGCAGCTCATCCCTTTTAGAAATCCGAAGAATGAATTTGTGGTCTACGGTGATATTGTAAGAACTGAGGCTCTTTTTGTTCGCCTTGACCCTAAGGTAGTTGCTCGTTGGATGGGGAGCTTGGGGTTTAAAATGAATTCGTGGTCCGATGATAGGTCAGCCAGGCTTTCATTGCTTGAATGCTCCTCAATTCCGCGAGCGTGGGAGAAACCAACAGCAAACAGTCCCGGAACCAAACTTCTAACGATGATCCATAGTTATGCACATTTCTTCATTAGGAAGCTTGCGGTTCACTCCGGTGTGGAACTGAACTCCATCTCAGAATTCCTAATACCTCAACACTGTTCATTCTTTGTTTATGCAGCTAGTAGAGGAGATTTCGTGTTAGGAGGATTGCAAGCTGTCTTTGAATCGGATCTTCATACTTTCCTAAGGGACCTCGCACAATCTGACCTGCGATGTGCTTTAGACCCCGGCTGTAAGAGGGCAGGTGGAGCTTGTGTTGCATGCTTACATTTGGGTGAGCCTTCATGTCGCTACTTCAATCGCTATTTGGGCCGCGAAACTCTTATGGGCGATTTAGGTTACGTTGCTTCAATAGAGCACTAGCCGATAAAAAGATAAGACTCTAGATTAAAACTCCTCCAATCAATTCAAGAAGAAGAACGAAAGTTAGTATCATAGGAACGGCGTTCGCAATCATTTTGGCTAACGCGCGGCGCTTCACCTGCGAGAAGTCAAAGGAATCCGGAAAGAACTGCAATCGTGCCGCCTCATGCGGAGTGAGAGTCCTTCGACATGTCGGGTGAATGTATCGACCTTGACCGGGCGAGCCAAAGCCGCTTGTGATTGTTTGAGCAGGCTCGTCGTAATCAAGACGGCCATACATTGAGACGTATGAATGATCATCTTGATGGCAGATTGGCCGTAGATCGTTCGGCAAATCATACTCATCGTGCTTCATCAAATACTGAATGCGTTCCACGTTGTCCGGATGAAGTGTGGAAGGGGTGTCGAGCAAACTTCCAGGCGCACGACGAGCCAAGTCCGCTATTGCCCACCGAAGAGTTCGCTCAGCCGAGACCTTATGTCGGTTGACTATTTCTGCAATCGAAAGACGCGAGCTCGATGCAATCAACACATCTCGCTTCCGACGTTGCGGCACACCCAAGTCAGCGAGATGTACAACATTGGTATCAACTTTGTAACCAAGCTTCTCGAGTCGCGCGATTGTGTTGTCGAGTGCGCGTTCCTTTGCATTAATCACGTTAGGCACATTCTCAATAATCAGGTGGCTCGGCTCAGCAATCTCTGCAAAACGAGCCACTCTCTCATAGAGATGATTACGTTTGTCTTTTCGGCGCGTATGATTATTGAGATCAGAGTGGCCCTGACACGGCGGACCGGCGAGGCAGATGTCCACGGCTCCGATCTTCTTCAGCAGCGCTTTTTCCGCCTTCTCTAACCTTGCGCCTAACTCACCAGACAAGACTGACCAGATGTTTTCCTTGATCGGCAGCGTTGGAGTGAAGTTTCGCTTGTAAACCTCGAGACTAGACAAATCCTCATCTATCGCCAGCACTGACTTGAATTGTTTTCCAAGCGCCGTGCAAGCTTCGCGCGTCCCGAGTGACAGGCCGCCGCAGCCTGAAAACAAATCCGCCGCCCGAACAGTTCCCCGCAAGGGCGAATGCCAAGCAAGCTTTTTACTCCGCAGAAATACTTGATCGTACAGCGAGCGGGCATCTTGCTTCGTAGAAACATTGGCAAGTAAATCGAATCTACTTGTGAAGCTCCTCCCATCAAGAGTTGTCGCAGTGCGTGATACGCGACGGTTTTTTTCATCGAGACGGAACGATAAGGTAACAGTGCGGAGATTCGGCTTTGGGTTAACTACCGAAACGATGTTTTCATTAGTCGCGCTCAGGAATCGTTGAAGTTTGCGTCTTACCTTGATTTCGTTCTTAAGTTCGCATTGCCACACCGTAAGTACTGAATACCCTTGACGACGGAGTTCCTTCAGCTTGGTCTTGTCACGTTTTTTGTTTGCCGCGAATTTCTCTGTCCAAAAACCTCGATTGCCTTTCGGCAGTTTCCAAAGAGGACAAGTATGCGCGTGCCAGAAACAGCCGTGCACATAGATGGCCCATCGTTGACTGCGATTAACGATGTCCGGCGTTCCGGGTAAGTCCTTTGCCTTTACGGTGAATCGATGTCCGAGTGAACGAAGAATCTTTTGAACCGACAGTTCATTCGCTGTGCCAGTTTGTCTGACACCTGCCATGAGTCGCGAACGTTCTGGTGTCGTAGTTAGAGGAAGGCGCTGACTCATCAGTCCGTTGTAATTCAGAGTTTATGACGGCGGTCGCGATTATACGGGATAATGAGAATTTTGATGATCAAATAACGAGCTAATTCCTTATTCTCGATCTGTGTATGAATCTTTGCAAACGATTGCACGAATTTCAGTGCGCGATTGCGTCTATTTTGGCCGACCCTCGGCTTGATTGGCGCGGTAAATTAATTAAGTCGCTTTGGCGTCTTTTTGTTTTTCGGAAACCGGAGGTGGAAGCACGCTGAAGCGGGCTAGGTTCAGCGCATCGTTCGCGACCCAGCCGTAAACGACTGGGCTAGTAACCCTGCGGGGAAACCGTCTGAAGACGGTTAGGGTTGCCGCGCGTGTTGCGAGCTTCGTGGTGCGGAGCCGCGTTTACGCGGGTTGACCGTTTAGGGTTACCAGGCCAGCCCCGACGCATCGGGGCTGGATGGGTGGCGAAAAGATTGATGAGGGCGCTTTAGCGTCCTTTTTCGTTTTCGCTTTAGCGTGGCTGAAGCTGGAGTTGGAAGCACGCTGAAGCGCGCTAGATTCAGCGCATCGTTCGCGACCCAGCCGTGAACTGCTGGGCTAGTAGCCCTGCGGGAAACCGTCTGAAGACGGTTAAGGCTGGCGAGTTGCGAACTTCGTGCGGTGCCGTGTTTACGCGGCTGGCCCGCTTAAGGGTTGTTAGGCCAGCCCCGACACATCGGGGCTGGATGGGTAAGCAAACATTGATGAGGGCGCTTTAGCGTCCTTTTCGTTTTTGGCTTTAGCGTGGCTGAAGCCGGAGGTGGAAGCACGCTGAAGCGCGCTAGATTCAACGCATCGTTCGCGACCCAGCCGTAAACGACTGGGCTAGTAACCCTGCGGGGAAACCGTCTGAAGACGGTTAGGGTTGCCGCGCGTGTTGCGAGCTTCGTGGTGCGGAGCCGCGTTTACGCGGGTTGCCCGCTTAGGGTTACTAGACCAGCCCTTTAGGTCTGGATGGGTGGCGAAAACATTGACGAGGGCGCTTTAGCGTCCTTCGTTTCGCCTTAGGGTGGCTGAAGCTGGAGTTGGAAGCACGCTGAAGCGCGCTAGATTCAGCGCATCGTTCGCGACCCAGCCGTAAACGACTGGGCTAGTAACCCTGACGGGCAAGCCGTCTGAAGACGGCTAACGTCGCCGTCGGTAATAATCTTTTGGGGCCGACGGCTAAAGGGCTATTAGGACAATGCTACGCGTCTTGTCTCTCGCTTCGCTGTGGATTGACTCTCTTAGAATTTACGGCCATCAACCCTGACGGCCGGGATGACCCTCTTAGAATTTACGGCCATCAACCCTGACGGCCGGGATTGACCCTCTTAGAATTTACGGCCGTCAACCCTGACGGCCTGGATCGACCATCTTAGAACTTACGACCAGCAACCTTTACGGATTAGTTCTTCGCGTTTTGCGACTGAGGAGATGAGATCGACGCACCTTCTTTCGTGGCCGGCGTGCGTTGGGTCACACGCCTGGGGCGGGTTTCGCCGTCGCCGACGGTGATAATCGGTGTGGGATCGGGTGTTCTTTCAGGTTCAGACCGTCTCGGGGTATTTGGGGTACTTCGGGAAGTTTGGGCGCTTCGGGAAGTTGTGGAGGCGCGTCTCGTAATCGTGGCTGCGATTCTCGGGGTTGTACCTTTTCGAGCTGTTGATGCGGTTTTCGCGACTGTGCGCGAGTCGGGTGCGCTCTTGGGTTTGTTTGGAACGGAAGTTACGTTCCGGGCTGTCGCAGTAGCATTACTTTTCGCAGTGTTGCTCACTGTCGAGCTGGTGGCTTCAATGCGATCATTCGAGCCAGTTGCGGTGGCAATACTCGGCGGAGGAACTGTTTCCTTAGTTCCTTCCATGATTGCAGGCTTGGTTACTTCTTTGTTTACGCTGTCAACGACCGTTGGGGGTTGAACTTCCTTTCGATGTTCGGATTGCGCCTTGGTCACGAATTCGATGTCACGGTCTAACTGGCGTAGTTTGAGAACTGCAAACGTGGAAAGTCCGCAGAAGACCATCACTGCGAGGGTCACCAACAACAGCTTGCGATTATCCGCAGTCACTCGCGCGAGAAAAGTAACCGCAGGATGAAAGTCGGCGGGCTGTTCGGGAACCTGGTCCCAAATCTCGGGCGGGTCCTTTAGTGCGTGCACGACGGAAGGTCTGCATTGAACCACCAGAGTTCTTGTTTGAACCGCGGCCACGGTGTCCGGAGCTATGCATCGATCGACTTCAGCTTCGTCGTCTAATCTCGAGGAGCCCGGTTCGGTTATTTCCTCGTACTCGTCCGCTTCAATTTCTTTCGACTCAACGGGCGCGGCTGGCATTAACTCTGGGCCAGTCCATTCCGAAGAGGCACTTTCCCCGGCCAATGAAAGCTCCGAGGCGGGAGGCTCTTCTAACTTGTTCGCTTCAATATCGTTCAAATTATTGCCCGCGCCAACGGGCGGCGGTGGCAGTAACTCGGGACCAGTCCATTCGGCAAAGGCACTTTCATCGATTGTTACCGAAGAGCTCGATTGGACTAAATCTGCATCAGCTCCCAGTTCAACATCTTCGAAGTTAACTTGGGGCGGCGCGACTAAGTCTGGTGCACTCCAGTCTATAAACGCACCGTCCACAGCCGGGGAGCCATCTGCCACCGCAGGTGATACTGATTGGTTCGATGTTTCGCTGCGCTCCGAGGCGACGGGCGGGGAGTCACACGCGATCCCGACGCGCCGGGATACCGACTCAAAGCTGGCTGGAGTCGCCGGTACAAGATCCGGCCCGGTCCAATCGGCAAAAACACTTTCATCTCCCACAGTCGCAGATGCCGAGTCGGCCATCGCTTCGCTAGCATCAGCCGCAACCGCGGGTGACACTAACTGTACATCGGGCGCACTACGCTCCGAGTCGACGGGCGGGGAGCCATCCGCGATCTCGACGGGTCGGGATACTGACTGGTTGCACTCTCCGAGCTGAGTAAGGTTGGCCGATGGGGGCCGCATCAACTCGGGCTCTCGCCAGTCTTCGATGAAAATGTGGGTTGCTATTGCGGGCGTCGAGCGAACGATCCATTCGTACTCATCTTCTTCAGCGCTGAATACCTTCACCGACCGTGTCTCAATCGTGACCTCATCGGGGGTCGGAGCTGCGCCTGGTTTCATTTCGTGCTCAAATTCAAAAGCCATATTTATCACCTGCTCGATAATTATCAGATGAATTATCAGATGAATTATCAGATGAATTATCGGATGAATTGTCAGATGCTGATTCTGAGACTAACGACCACACGAGTGCTGTGCTGCGTCGGGGAGTGGGCGCTTGAAGATTGCGAGGATTGAAGGTCGAGAAAAACAGCTTGAGCATGAACCCCCTGCCTTGCACACTCTCGCAGCTCAGCAATTCGTCCGAATCGCAGTCGAAGCCCTGAGACTTGCCGGGATTCTCAGCCTAACGCTGCATGGAATGGGAGAGGGACGGCGATAGCTTATCTCAGGTCAGTGCCCAACTCCAGCCGGAGTGGGCATGTAAGCTCCGTTTGTAATTTATCCCGCGACAACGAAGCTAAGTACTCTAAGGAAACCGTTGAAACGGTTAAGAATTCATTAGTCGCTTTGATCACCCGGTTGAAACCGGGTGTGAATGAAATTGCTGTTTGGCGAGCTTTCGTTTCGCGCAAGCGCAGACACAAATCGATTGAGTGGCTGGGCACGAGCGGGCGCAAGCAACCCTTCCTTACCTCGAGCTGATCCAACTTGAGCTTTGACCGCCGAGCGGGATCTGAATAACTCCGAACTTTAGATCTGTGTTACTCCGTGTTCATCTGTGGCCGAGAATTAACTAAGTCGAGGCGGTGTGATCATTGCGATGTTTGTGGCCAAATTACTGGGATTTTCCTGTGCAAATTCCATAGCCAATCCCCCGTCACGACTTCCCTGTGGGTTCCCACATAGCCGAGACGTCGGGGCTTCCGGTATCGTGTAGGTGAGGATGGAGATGCTATGGCTTCAAAAGTAATGGGCTCGCGGCCCGGTTCGACGATACGAGGTTACACACCCAGAGGCCTCGTCACCGCAACACCAAGAGAGCGTCGTCATCGATTGCGCAGGCTGTGGATGCCGGCAGTCATGATTCTCGGTCTCGCAGCCGGCGGGCTTACGGGAATCATCGCCGCTTACGAACTGAATTATTCGCGCGCTGCGAGTGAAGTCGCTGCGCTCGCGACTTATCGGCCAAGCGTGGTCACCCGCGTGTACGCCGACGATGAAAAGACTGTCATCGGCGAGTTCGCGTTGGAAAAGAGAATCCCGCTCAAGTACGAAGAGATCCCTCCAGTGATGAAGAACGCGATTCTCGCCGTCGAGGACGCGAGGTTCTACGATCACATCGGTATCGATCCCATCCGTATCGTCGGCGCAGCCTGGAAGAACGTCACCACTGGAAAAGTCGAAGGCGGCTCGACGCTAACTCAGCAACTCGCCAAGAATCTTTTTCTCTCCAAAGAACAAACGCTAAAACGGAAAGTTAATGAATGGGCGCTGGCGCTCCAGATCGAACGCTACTACACCAAGAACCAGATCATGGAGTTGTACGCGAATCACATTTTCCTCGGAGCTAACGCGTACGGAGTCGAGGCAGGCTCGGAAACTTACTTCGGCAAGCCGGCAAAAGACTTGACGATTGGCGAAGCGGCTCTGCTGGCTGGTATTCCAAAAGCGCCGACGGATTACTCGCCGCTAAATAATCCGGCCCGAGCAAAAGAGCGGCGTGACCTGGTGCTTGACTTGATGGCCAAGAATGGCTTCGCTACTCAGTCCGAAGTCGATGCCGCCAAGGCAAAGCCAATTCAACTTGCCGATACGGCTTACTATCAGTCTCAGCAAAAATCTTCGCCGTTCGATTATCCGGTCGAATACATTCGGCAGGATCTCGAAGACAAGTACACCACGCGTGTGGCTCAAGGCGGTCTCGCTGTTTACACCACGATCAATGTTGAGGCGCAGAAGAAAGCTTTCGAGGTTTTGCGAGAACACTTACGCCGCTATGACCGGACACATAGCGGCTGGCGCTCGAGTTATACACAGATTCCCGCGGCGAACAACGTAGCTCCCACGCCTCAGGAGTTGGCGGGCTACAAGCATCCGGACTGGTACGGCAATGAATACAAGCCAGGTCGTTACTTGTTCGGAATGATCATGAAAGTAGATTCGGGGAAGAATGAGGCGACCGTTCGTTTCGGCAATTACACTGCGCAGCTGACCGCGGCTGATATGGGTTGGTCTCACCGTCAGCCTCGCGATGAGTTCAAGCCTGGATATCTCGGCGAGTTCGCAATCAAAGAAGTCGATGAAAAGAATCGCCGTTTGAAAGTCGAGCTTTCACAGGTTCCCGCGGTGCAAGGCGCCATGGAAACCTTGAATGCGAAGAACGGCGAGGTTGTCGCCATGGTCGGCGGCTATGACTTCTACACTAACAAGTTCAACAATGCGACGCAGGCGTACCGGCAGACCGGCTCTTGTTTCAAACCTTTCGTCTACACCGCCGCTGTCGAATGGGGAATGACACCCGAAACGACGGTGAGTGGCGCGCCCATCTCGATCGGTTCATGGCAGCCACATAACTACGACGGCTCGACGGGCTGCAGCGATATGCCGATGAAGACTGCGCTCGCCAAGTCAATGAACATTCCTGCGGTACATCTGCTGCAGACAGTTGGCATTCAAACTGGAGCGCAGATGGTGCGCCGCTTTGGAATCAAGGTGCCGATGGCGCCGTATCTTCCTTCCGCTTTGGGCGCTACCGAAGTACCGCTCGATCAGATGGTGTCGGCTTACTCGGCGTTTCCGAATAAAGGCGTGCGAGTCGAGCCACACATTGTGCGTCGCGTGGTTGATCGTGATGGTGCGGTGCTCGAGGAGTGGGAGCGCACGACTTACAAGGTTGTAAATGAGTACGTCGCTTTGACGATGGTTTCGATGATGCGTGGCGTCGTTACGTCAGGCACTGCTACGGCGGCAACATCGTTGGGAGTTCCGCTCGCCGGGAAGACCGGGACGGTTAACGATCATACCGACGTTTGGTTCATCGGCTACACGCCAACTTATGTTACCGGCACCTGGATGGGCTATCCCGGACGGAAGAAGCCTTTGGGAAATGATATGACGGGTGGACACGGCGCCTTGCCGATGTTCATCGATTTCATGAAAGACTTTTTGAAAGGTAAGCCGAAGGAAGATTTTGCGAAAGCCCCGAACATGCCTGAGGACATGAAGGAGCTTTTCCGTCAGCGACAGCGCGAACTTGCTGCTGAACGAGCTGAATTTGCTGCTGAGGCTAAGGATGACAGCGAATCTGATACGGCATTGCCGGCCGCGGGAACTGAGCCAAAGATGGAGCAGGTGACGATGCCGCCGCCGCCTAAGTCAGACGAACCGGCGGAACCTCGCCAGCCTAAGCCTGAGACTACGGCGCCTAAACCTGAAGCGACTCCGCCTCCAATGACTCGACCTCGAGAAGTCGAGGCACCCAAGAAGAAAGGCAAGAAGGGCGACGGTGAGCCTTAGGTAACGGACGCGACGGGGTGACACTGAGAGGGGGCGACGGGGCTTTTGGAGCTCTCCAAGGAAAGGCTGCTCGAAAGTGAAGTTGCTGCTTGACGAGTGCGTAACGCGCCAACCTCAAGCGCGATTTGGCCGGCCACAGACATACAACACCAACACGTACATCCAGAAGATAAACAGCTCCACGGTAGGCCCGATTGGTCTTTGTTCTTAGATCTTGGTTCTTTGTGCTTGAGTCATAATTCAGTTGTCTTGCTCCGACGAAACCAAGACAACTACCAAAAGATTCAAGCACAAAGACCTAAGAACAAAGACCAAAGATCTTCTTTTCAGTATTAAGTGTTTGACAGCGTCTTAACCCTGTACTATCGTCGAAGCGCAGGTTATGGATAAAGATTTTCCGCACGATCCCACCCTTCCCGTCGATCAACCAGATCGCACTTTACTGTTCCGATTGCGAGGAGAATGTTCCAGCTTTTGAAGAAGATTGAATTTCCGCCCAGAGGTTTGGAAACCCTGTTTGGCGTTCACGACCAGAACATCAAGTACCTGGAAGCACTCTTGGATGTCCGCATCGACGCGCGCGGCCAGGACGTTTCAATCGATGGCGATCCCAAGGACGTCGAAACCGCAGAACGCATCATCGACGACTTTGCCGAGCTCTTCAAGGAAGGACGTCAGTTCAGCGATAAGGAATTGCGCGAAGCCTTCGCCCAAATCGCGGAGGACCGAGCTTATTCGCTGCGTGACTATTTCACGAAAGCTCGCTTCAACCCTTCCGGCAAAAAACAAGTAGCGCCCAAGTCTGCAAATCAGCGGCGCTACATCGAGGCCATCCAGGAAAGGGACGTCGTCTTTGGCATTGGCGTAGCCGGGACTGGAAAGACTTATCTCGCGGTCGCGATGGCCGTTCAGGCGCTGATGCAAAAGCAGGTAAATCGAATCGTCCTCGCACGGCCTGCAGTTGAAGCCGGCGAAAAGCTCGGTTTTCTGCCGGGCGATCTGCAAGAGAAAGTTGACCCCTATCTGCGGCCACTCTACGACGCCCTGTTCGATCTCATCGATTACGAGCGCGTTACAAAACTGCTTGAGAAGCGAGTAATCGAAGTGGCGCCGCTGGCTTTCATGCGAGGCCGCACTCTCTCAGACGCGTTTGTCATCCTGGATGAAGCCCAAAACACCACCAGCGAACAGATGAAGATGTTTCTGACTCGCATCGGATTCGGTTCCAAGGCAGTCATCACTGGCGACGTTACTCAAGTTGACTTGCCCACCGGAAAACGCAGCGGTCTGATCGAAGCGGAACGAGTACTGGCGAATCTTGAAGGCATCGAGTTCATCTACTTCAATGAGAAAGACGTCGTGCGCCACAAGCTCGTGCAAATGATCATTCGCGCTTACGAAGACCATTCCAAGAAGAGCAATATCTAGTTCGGCAGTGGCGCGGGCATCTTGCCCGTGTCGGACGTGGCCCACGGGCAAGATGCCCTCGTCACATTCTGCTCAAATGATCGAAATCGTTAACCGGCAGCGCAAGCTCGAGCTTGATGAGGAACATTGGCAAGCATTCGCCGCGAAAGCTTTGAAAGCGATTCCGGCAACCATCGCCGGCGTTACGATAGCTTTTGTTTCCGATCGCAGCATGCGTAGCTTGAACCGGCGCTGGCGTGGCAAGAGCGGCACTACTGACGTGCTTTCTTTTCCTGCCGGTCAGGACGATTTTGAATTCGTTGGCGACGCCACACTGGGAGACGTGGTTATTTCGGTAGAACAGGCGGAGCGGCAAGCGTCCGAAAATCGTCTCAGTTTGAATGAAGAGATTGCGCAACTGATTCTGCACGGGCTGCTGCATTTGTGTGGTTACGACCACGAAACTGACAACGGCGAGATGAATAGGCTCGAACTTCGCTTGCGCCGCCGGCTCGGAATAGACGAAAAGCCGTGAACCGAAAACCGGAAACCGTGAACAGACGGAAGGTTTCAAGTTTCAGGTTCAACGTCTCAAGTGCATTGTTTCAAGTTCACGCTCCTGTCTTACGGTTCACGGTTCCCGGTTCACGGTTTACGGTTCCCGATTCCGGGTTTCCGGTTCCCGGTTTACGGTTCCCGGTTTACGGTTCCCGGTTTACAGTTCCCGGTTTACGGTTCCCGGTTTACGGTTCCCGGTTTACGGTTCCCGGTTTACGGTTCCCGGTTTACGGTTCCCGGTTCACGGTTTCCGATTCCCGGTTTCCGGTTTACGGCTTCACGGTTTACTATTGACCCTTCCGGTTAACTATGGAAATTCAGATAGGGCTAACGTTGCTGCTCCTGGTGGTGCTGATGCTCCTGGCCACGCTCGATATGGCCCTGGGTCAGTTAAGCGACGTAGGCCTGCGGCGATTAATGAGCGATGCTGAGGAGCAGCCCGAGTCTCGGTCTGCGGCCTTTCTCAGCCGCGTCCTGGAAAATCGAGCCCGCTTCAGTTTTGCCCTCTCGGCGACTATCCAGATTATGCTGGTCGCAGTCGCGGTCCTTATCACTTCAATCTCACTCAGTCTTTTCCCTGAACGCCGATTCGTACTGGCCGGTCTGGTCGGCGGTCTGGTGCTCGCAGGTGTCTTCCGTCAATTGATTCCCCTGCTAATCTCCGCTCGCAATCCGGAAAAGACGCTGCTGTTTCTCTTGCCGGTGATCAGGCCGTTTGTGCCCTTGATGGCATTTGCTTCCGATCCTTTTCACCGCTTGTTCGATCGTCCTCGTCGCAAGGAACAGGTGCTGGAGACTGAAGAAGAGGAAGACGATGACGATAGCGTCAGCGACATTCAAGCCTTGATCGATGTCGGCGAGGCGGAAGGAATTCTGGAGGAAGAGGAAGGCGAGCTGATTCATTCGATTATCGAGTTCGGTGACACTCGCGTCGGCGAAGTAATGACGCCCCGTCCTGACATTGTCGCCGTAGAAGCCGATGCTAACGTGCGCGAAGCTCGAGACATCATGACCGAGTCGAAATACTCGCGGCTACCCGTCTATCGCGATCAAATCGACAACGTTGAAGGCTTGATTTATGTGCGCGACCTTTTGATGAGGTGGTCTGAAGGCAACGAGGAAGACTCTATCTCACCACTGGTGCGCCCTGTTTATTTCGTTCCGGAAACCAAACCGGTTGCAGCTTTGCTCGAAGAGATGCAAAAGGCACACGTGCAACTCGCAATGGTCATCGATGAATATGGCGGCGTGTCGGGACTGGTTACGGTTGAAGATATCCTCGAAGAGATCGTCGGCGAGATTGAAGACGAAGACATCGCCGGCGAAGAGCTTAAAGAAATTGTGCCCGATGAGTCCTGCGCGGGTTGTTATCACGTTTCCGGCTCGACTGAAATCGGCAAGATCGAACGGCTCTTTGATATGGAGATCGAAGACGACGACTTCACGACGATCGCCGGCCTTGTGATCAGCGAAGCCGGTAAGGTTCCTTTGCCAGGCGATCATCTTACGTTCCGCGGTCTCGAAGTCGACGTGTTGGAGGCTGATGAACGTCGCATCGGAAAACTTCGAGTGCAACGTTCTCAAGAGAAGGCCAACGAAATGAGTCACGCCACATGAAAAGCATTAGTGAAATTGTGAATTGCCTGGCGACAGGCTCGCGGCCGTTGACTTGCGAAAGCTGCGGCAAGGAGTTCAATTGCGGCGCTTCCCTGTCGGGCTGCTGGTGTGGCGAGATCAAGCTGACTGACGAAGCGCGCGCTGAGTTGAAGGAACGCTATCGTGACTGTCTCTGCCGCGACTGTCTGGAAAAGATTAGTAATGCCCGGGAACCGTAAACCGGAAACCGTGAACAGCAGGAAGATTTAAGGTTTCAGGTTCAAGGTCTCAAGTTCATGGTCTCAGGTTCAGGGTCTCAAGTTCAAGGTCTCAAGTTCAAGGTCTCAGGTTCAAGGTTTCAGGTTCAAGGTCTCAAGTTCAAGGTCTCAGGTTCAAGATCTCAAGTTCATGGTTTCAAGTTCACCTCCTGCTTACAGTTTCCGGTTTACGGTTCCCGGTTTACGGTTTACGGTTCACGCTGATTGCTGATTACTTTCTAAAATGGCCAAAAAGAAAAAGAGCAAATTCCTTCAGGGGCGACGGATCAATCCGGCGCCCATTACTTCGACGACAAGTTTAGTCAGTCTCGTTGATGAGTCCTTTCTGGCTTACAACGCAGCTCGCTTGCGTGAAGCATGTCATCTGTTCACACGGAAAATGCTTGAGCCCGAAGTGACGGTCGGACTTTCAATCACCGGAGCGCTAACACCGGCAGGGCTCGGCATTTCAGCGCTGATACCACTCATAAAAGCGGGGTTTGTAGACTGGATTATCTCCACGGGCGCGAATCTCTATCACGACACGCACTTCGGCATCGGCCTCTCGATGCATCAGGGCGATGCCCAGATTTCCGACATCGTTCTGCGCGAAGAAGAAGTGGTTCGTATTTACGACATCTTCTTCGATTACAGCGTGCTGCTCGACACCGACGCTTTTTTCCGCCAAATCATCCAGGCGCCTGAGTTTCAAAAGCCGATGTCTACCGCGGAATTTCATTATCGCTGCGGCCGCTATGTGCACGAACGTGAACGAACCTTGGGCCAGAAAGAAAAGTCTCTGCTGGCGGTCGCTTATGAGTACGCCGTTCCGATTTACACTTCGTCCCCCGGCGATTCGTCAATCGGCATGAATGTCGCGGCCAAAGCCCTGCAAGGCTACAAGCTCGCTTTCGATCCTTCACTCGATGTAAATGAGACTGCCTCAATCGTGCTGGCAGCGAAGCGGAACACGATTAAGCAGAAGGGTGGTAAGAAGAAGAAGAAAGGACAGTCAGGCGTGTTCATTCTCGGTGGCGGCTCTCCGAAGAACTTTTTGCTTCAGACCGAACCTCAGATCCAGGAAGTTTTGGGTATCGATGAACGTGGCCATGATTACTTTCTGCAAATAACCGATGCGCGACCCGATACTGGCGGCCTTTCAGGCGCAACACCGGGCGAGGCTGTGTCATGGGGCAAGGTGGATCCGGATCGTTTGCCCGACGCGGTAGTTTGCTACCTGGATTCGACCGTCGCGCTTCCAATCATCACCGCGTACTCGCTGGCCATTCACGAACCCCGCGAACCCAAGCGCCTTTATGACCGCCGCGAAGAGTTTATGAACTTGCTCGTGTCGGAATACAAGAAATCAAAGCGACGGTAAAAGAAGCTGTCAGTAATCAGTAATCAGTAATCAGTAATCAGTAATCAGTAATCAGTAAATCAGTAATCAGTAATCAGTAATCAGTAATCAGTAATCAGTAATCAGTAATCAGTAATCAGTAATCAGTTCATTACGAACACTGGCGTTTAGAGTTCAACTTTGAGTCGCGGTCTGTTAACTTAGCCTCACAAGTCAAATCTTGAATTCTAGAACGCCCTAACTACGATTGCTGATTACTGATTGCTAATTACTGATTTACTGATTGCTGATTACTGATTGCTAATTACTTCATTATGTCCCAAACAATTACCGACGAGTCGAAACGAAGCTACTTCAATTGTGACAAATGCCCGGCGTATTGCTGCTCGATTTACGACCGCGTGCAGGTTACCAAGCGTGACGTTAAGCGACTTGCCAAGCATTTTGGTATCACCGTCGAAACTGCAATCTCACGATTTACGAAGTTGTGGGAAAAAGAACGTATCCTGCGCCGCAAGAAGGATCCGATCTTTGGACTCGCTTGTCATTTCCTCGATCCGAAGACGCGCCGCTGTACGATCTATCACGCGCGCCCAGCCGTGTGCAGGGAGTTTCCCCTTACCAGCCGGTGCGGATATTATGACCTCCTGACATTCGAACGACGCCAGCAGGATGATTTTGACGTGCTTCCACTCGTGAAGATCACCTTTAAGAAGTGGAAGAAAGTAGATAAAGATACAGGCAAGGGATTATGAAAGACTTTCTCGCGAAGATGACCGGTCGGAAGGTGGATATTTTCTGTGGCGGCGCTTCCAGCTTGCGCGGCGAGATCATCAAGGTCGAAGACGGAGTTCTTCACTTGAAAGATCAAGACCGTCGATTATGCTACGTCGCCATCGACAAGATTTCGGTCGTATGGGAAGCGCGGGACGAAGATCATCGCGCCGGATTTATGCCGCCCTTGAACACGAAATAAGTAGCCACATCGAAGCGGCTTCATTCTTAAACGGAGCCGTACACCACGAAGCCGCCATCGATTCCTCGATGACGGCTTCCTGTCATTCCCGTGTTCCGGTAATTATTGCTCAGCGAGCTTCTTTGTAACGAGCGGGATAGTCTGATCTCCACTCGCCGACATCGGCACGCGGCGGAATCCATCAATCCGTTTTAGCCAATAATCATTGAACGGAGCATAAACAACGCCGTGATGGCGTGAAGCGTGATAGAAACCCTTCTCGTCCGCAACGATGCCGACGTGAGTTTGGTTGCTGAAGAAGACCAGATTGCCAAACTTGTAAGTCTCTTCCGGAGTCGGAGCTTCAAATCGTGACCATAAGGTGCGCGCGCTGCCGCGTTCGAAGTCTATTCCGATAGCCTGGAAGCTGCTCCAGACAAATCCTGAACAATCAAACGTGTTCGGTCCTTCTGAACCCCAGTGATATGGTGCACCTAATCGCTGCTCGATAGCTGCCGACAGCATTGGCTGAACTCTCGCGAGCGAAAGAGCGGCTGTGCTTAAGATCGATTTGGCGGGCTTTGGCTCTTCGAACGAACGAACAGTCGCAGGTCCCGCTTCTGAGACGATCACTGGATCATCGTTGACCACATACACGGGTTCGCCGATTGCGACGATCTGTTTGTTGGCTTGTGAACGGTTGACTGAAGATTGCGCGAAAACCGAGATAGAAAAGAGGGCGCAGGCGCAGCACACGACAAGCGCACGGGGGACATAGTTAGATTTCATTAAAAGGCCGCTTCTCCTGAATAAATTTGAACTGCTTGATGAGGAGTAATGCTTGAGTTCGGGAGTGATTCTACGGACGTGATCTTTGTGTTACAAGCGGCAATGTGACTGTTTCGTGATAACTCGTTCTTGTTCGGTCAAAACCGGACTGAAAGTGGTCACAAAAGTATTTGTACGATATCTCGTAGCTTGGACCAGCCCATCGATGTCCCATGCGGGAACACCAATACGGTCAATCTGAACCCAAAGGCGTGTTTGATACAACAGAATCTTAGAAATGCAAAATGGCAACTGATAATATGGCAAATCTGGTAGGTCACCAGTCATTTACCTGGAAACGTCGAGAGGCGATAAACCAGCAACAGGCTGGCAGCCTGTTGTACTCACGCTGACGTAGGGTGATAATTCAGGCCCACCGTCATAATCTTTTGCAGCAGCTGTTCGTAAGGAACACCCACATGCTCGGCTGAGTCAGCAAAATCCTCCTGGCGCGCGATCTGTGGATTCGGATTCGCCTCAAGCAAGAAGAACTGCCCTTCGTCAGTCATGCGATAGTCCAATCGCGCATAGCCGCTCAAAAACAGGTATTTATAAATGCGTTTCGACAAGCGCTCGATAGTCTTCAATTGTTCAGGAGTGAGCTCGGCCGCGCGCGTAGCTACGCCGACCTTTTCCTGGTAAGCAGGATCCCACTTAATCTTCAGCGTCGCAATATTCTCTGCGCCCTCAGGCAGCTTCTCCATCACCAGCTCCCAGGGTGTGTAAGTCTGTATGTTTGTGTTTCCAATGACGCCGACGTAGATTTCGCGGCCCTTGATGTACTGCTCCGCGATCGCATCGGTCTTGTTTTGGCGGTGGATGAAGTCGACTCGTTGCGCGAGCTTTTCATCGTCGTGCACCACCGAAGCTTGAGCAATTCCGACCGAGCCTTCCTCGCTGATAGATTTGACGAGTAACGGAAACTTGAGACGCTTGGGACGATTTACTTTGCGATGCAGTGGGAAGACAGCAAAGTTCGGGACCTGAATGCGATGATAAGCAAGAATCATCTTGGTGAGCGCTTTATCGTGAGCGAGCGTCAAGCCGCGTGGATTGCAGCCAGTGTAAGGCTGCTTCATTAACTCGAGGTAACTAACGACGTGCTGGTCGTACAGTGGGTAGCCGTGAAATTCTTCGAGCAGGTTGAACGCTATGTGAGGCTTGTGTTCGAGTAACGCGTTACCGATGACATTGAGTTGATTGTACAAACCAACGGGATAGACTTCGTGACCCATGCTCTTAAGCGTGGAGATCACGTCGTACTCGGTTTTTACTTCCAGAGCTTCCTTGCTGCTGAGTCCATCGAGAGAGTCGGGAGGGATAAGGTCCTCGTGAACAAGCACGATGATCCGAAGTTTCTTTTTCGGCTCGAAACTCATAAGGCCCGTACTGCAGGTCAAACCGCAATCCGATGATAGCCTGAATGCAAAACGTTCATCACCTGAACTGTCAGGACTATCATCACACGCCTTCGCGCTTCTCGCTTGGGGGTGGTAACACGCAGCTTCAATTCTTTGCAGCGATCGATCATGTTCTCAAGCACGTGATCAATAGTGTACTGGTGAACGCCCGTTCCGTCAGCGACTATTTGTCGAACTTCGCGGCGGATGGTTCGGAGGAAACTTGCTGCGCTTGGCTTTGAACGATGCCGGGGCTCATCTGAGAAGATGCGACTAAGGTCTCGATCATAAACTGCCGGGTATTGAAAATCGTATCTTTCACGCTTGCGCTCGTAATGATCGCGAAGAGTTGTTTTGATAACCGACAGCGGATCGACTTTAGTGCGAGTTCGGTTCTTGGGAGTTGTGCCGGCGAGCTCAGTCATCAACTCGTCGATGTATTCCAACTTGTGCAAAGCGGGCCAGCCTTTGTAACGGCGCCGCCAGAGCGAGCGTGGCGTCAACCACACGGCGAAAGTCTCGGCGAAATCTTCAGCCGGGTGCGCCTGCGCATACCAGGCCCGCAGATGAAGCACGAACTTGCGACTCTTGGGCTTGGGTTTGTAGAAGTCGGGATAGGGCTGCGCGAACGACCCGAATAGCTCGCGATATCTTCGCTTGAAGTGAAGTCGAAAAGCAGTGTCCAAAGCATGTCCGGCTTCATGACGAAGAATGCGCATGCATTCGGTGTCGGTGCCGCCTTCGACTTCGAGCATTTGCTTGCGTTCCAGCCGCATCAGACGGGGGTGCGCGAGGTAGAACGGAATCGCGATGCCCGGCACTCCGTCCGGCGAAAACCATTCTTCGGAAAGCCAAACATGTGGCTTGAAGCGTATGCCGCGACCATTCAACTCGTCGTAAAGGCGTTTTATGTGAGGCTCGAGGAACGACCGGCGAATCTTGATGGTCAAGTCGCAGATGCGCGTTTCGAGCAATTGCTCATCCGAGAGCCGATGCCAGGGGAAGCGATAACTCATGCGTTAACGGGCGTCCTAACGGCGGGACGCAGACAGTCGTCGTGGAGGGCAAGAAGGACCATCTATGCCAGCAAGATAGTAAGAATTGAAGAGCTTGATGATTCTAGCCAGCTTGTGAGGATTCACCAAACGTGGACGTAAAGGTACGTGGCACGAGCGTCCCGCTCGTGGGTGTGCCCCCAGCGATACGCCAAATATATAAGCAGCCTCTAAGACAGAGCCCACGGGCGGGACGCCCGTGCCACGCGCGTGTGTCGCTCACGAGCCGGGCATCTCGCCTGTCTTCAAGAAGGACGAGGGACAGAATTTCTCAATCTGGCATTCGGCACAAAGGGGATTACGAGCTTTGCAGACTTTCCTGCCGTGATAAATCATCAGGTGCGGGAAGATTACCCAGTCTTTTCGGGGCACCAAGCCAATTAGATCCTGCTCAATCTTCTCAGCCGTCTTCTCTTCTGAGAAGCCAAGCCGGTGTGACAGACGCGACACGTGTGTATCGACGACTACGCCAGCCTTGATTCCAAAAGCATTTCCCAAAACCACATTCGCAGTCTTTCGAGCGACACCGGGCAGCTCGAGCAGCTCATCCATGGTCTCGGGAACTTTGCCGCCATAATCTTCCGTGAGCGCGCGAGCCGTGCCTTGGATTGACTTCGTCTTGTTCCGAAAAAAACCTGTCGTGCGAATGTCCTTCTCCAGTTGACGAGCCGGGACCTTTAAATAGTCTTCCGGACGTCGATACTTTCGGAAGAGGTCGGCAGTAACGATGTTAACTCGCTCGTCGGTGCACTGCGCGGAGAGTATGGTGGCGATCAACAACTCGAACGGATTCGAGTGATTGAGCGAACACTTTGCGTCCGGATAGCTACGCTTCAAGACGCTGATTATTTTCCGAGCTCGTTCTTTTAGTTCCATAAGTAGATCCAAGAGCTTAGCCACAGATTATGCAGATTACACAGATGTTTGGTTGAATGGCAATTCAGGTCGATGGGGAATTGTCTGACGTACTTTGCAATCTGAGTTGGCCGCGGATTCTGCGTTCAGATTTAGCTGGCACAACACCACCGCAAATTTCATCGATCAGCAGTAAATTTGACGGACAACGAAACCGAGATTCAACGAAACATCTGTGTAATCGGCGTAATCTGCGGATGTCCGTTCATCTTCTGCCTTGCGCGATTCGGACGGCCTCAGGTAAGGCGCGCAGTCGCAGCATCGAGATAACACCGAATAACGGGCCGGGTGCAAGAATGATGAATACGTAAGGCCAACCGACCAGCTTCAACAATTGCGGAATGAGCTCAATTGAGATCGTAGTCAAAAGAAATCCCATGCACATCTGAATCGTGAGCGCAGTCCCCACGTAACGGGGATCACCCAACTCTGTCACACAAGTTGAGAACTGAGCCGAGTCGGCGACGACACTCGCGCCCCAAATTATTGCCACGAGCAGCAACAGCCACGGGTTGCCGCCAAAAAACAATCCGACTACCAGACAACAGGCGCCGCTGATAGCCATGGCCCACGAAGTAACAATTGTCCGGCCGACTCGATCAGCAACCAGCCCTGCTATTACACAGCCCGCCGCGCCACTTCCAATCACCATGAAGGAGCCTACTTCAGCAAGGACGGGTTTGTCGCCACTGATCGCCAGGCTCGCTCGAATCATGACAGGCACCCAGGTCCACATTCCATACAACTCCCACATGTGTCCAAGGTAACCAAGATTTGCGAGACGCACTCCCCGGTTGCTCAGAATTCTTGCCGCTTGCTTCCAATCGAAAATCGCTCTCGGAAGTGCATAGGGACCATCCGAGATGAACAGCAACACGACGACTCCACCGAGCGATGCGAGCAACGACACCGCCAAAACATTCGCGCGCCAATCAGAACTCCCAAAAGCATTGACGAGATATGGAGAAGCTTTGCCGAGCGTGAGCGCGCCAACTAAAACGCCGAGCGCCATTCCACGTTGAGCACGAAACCAGGTCGCCATGATTTTCATTCCCGGGGGATAAACGCCCGCGAGGAAAATGCCCGTGAGGAAGCGCAGTGTGATGGCGCTTGCCGGCCCATCAGCGTACCAACCAAAGGCAGCGTTGGTTAGCGCCCCCGCAAAGATACTGATCGCGAACAATTTTCGAGTCTTGATTATGTCCGGTAAGTTGAGCAGCGCGCTGACGAGCGTGCCGGCTACAAAGCCGAGTTGGACAGCGATCGTCAACCAACCTGCGGTAGAGTCATCGAGATGCCACTCAATCTTTAGCGCTGGGACGACCGCCGAGGCACTGAACCAAAGCGACATACCGAGCAACTCTGCGAGCGAGAGCAACCCCAACGCCCACCAACGAGACTGATTTCCATTGATGCTGTCGGACATGATGAGACTGGACGCGCCGAGTTTACCGCTGTGACCAATTCAGGGTCTTAGCCAAACCTGAAATTCAGGAGAATAAATGATTGCGACGAAGATGGAAAACGCGAACCCCTCGTGGCATGAGCGTCTCGCTCATGATCGTCGTGGCATGAGCGTCTCGCTCATGATGTCGGTTGAATCCGGGCAACGTTCACGGGCGGGACGCCCGTGCCACTGCCGACACCCGGGAGGTTGAAAACTCTGGCGATTGAGAGCATCATCATCGCATCTCGCTCTTCACAACTTCAAAATCACACGTCGAGATCTTCGGAAATCTTCCGCACACGAATATCCAATTGACGACTAATGCTCGTCAGCGACAACTAACAATCAGTGTAATCTGCGTAATCTGCGGCTAAAGCTTTTTCGGTCTGCATTAGACGCCACTAGCGAGTGTGTGGGTCAACTCATGGTCTGGCTCGAGCACGCTCGCGAAGATGCTCGCGTCCTGATGAATCGTGACCGAGCCGTCGCGCCCATCGTTCGATGCAATCACGCGAAGTTGGTTCAGTTTCTCTGCAGTCGCGAAATTCTTCTGTTCATAGCCTGGCTTTAGTCCTCGACGCGCAGGCAGGATCCAAATTTGTAAGAGATGGACGGGATCCGTCACTGAAGGATTTGCCTCGCTGTGCGTCACACCGGTTCCCGCCGTCATGCGTTGGACATCGCCGGGACGGATAATCGAGCCGTTACCCATACTGTCACGGTGTTGCAGCGCTCCTTCTAAAACGTAGGTGATGATTTCCATGTCGCGATGGCCATGGGTGGGAAATCCGGTGTCGCGCGCGACCCGGTCTTCGTTAATTACGCGCAGATTGCTGAAGCCCATGAATTTGGGATCGTAGTAATCACCGAATGAAAACGTGTGATAAGTATCGAGCCATCCAAAATCGAAATGGCCCCGCTCGTTTGCCCTGCGAATAGTGATCATAGAAGTATTGAAACCCTCAGTCTTTGATAATTATTAGACTCCGTATGATTCCACACATTCAACTCCTCTCATTCTCACCCCCGGTTTCAACCGGGTGGTGAGAAGCTGATCGAATCTTGAACCGTTTTTAACGGTTTTAGACTTGCTGCAACGGGAAACCGTTAAAACGGTTCCACCATCATTAACCACCTGCGCACGCGCACACCCGGTTCAAACGGCAATAACATACTTGACGCATGCAGACGTTGACTGAGGTATTAGCGATTTAGATTTCGGCCACAGATGGACACGGATTTAAGGGATCTGAATAAAATCCGAGTTTTAGATCTGTGTTACTCCGTGTTCATCTGTGGCCGAGAATGAACTACGCCCGGGCGGTGCGATCCTTGCTGCGTCAAGTATATTAATGCCGTTGAAACCGGGTGTGAATAAGAGCAGCCAAACCTTTAGTGAAGCGAAGTCTCCTCAAATATCTCCAGTGTCCCGAATGCAGCGGCGCGCTCGAGCTTTCGGCAACGAGCAGCGAAGAACTCGAAATCATGGAGGGTGAACTCGCTTGTCCAAATGGCAAACACCGCTTTCCGATACTTCGTGGCATCCCGCGTTTCGCGAATCTCGATCAAGTCGAGTCCGACAAGGCGGAAACGGCCGCGCAATTTGGCTGGCAGTGGACCCACTTCACGCAAGCCGACGAACGATACGCCGAGCAATTCCTGGGATGGATCGCGCCTGTTACGCCGGAATTCTTTGAAGGAAAAGTTGTGCTGGAAGGCGGGTGCGGTAAAGGACGTCACACGCAACTCGCAGCAAGCTGGGGCGCGCGCGACGTGATTGGTATCGATCTAAGTGCGGCGGTTGAATCAGCGTTCGCTGCGACGCGGGCAATTCCCAATGCGCACGTAGTCCAGGCTGACATCTATCATCTGCCTTTCCCGCGCGTCTTTGATTACGCTTTCTCGGTTGGTGTGTTGCACCACCTGCCCGATCCGCGCGGAGGCTTCAAGTCACTCGCAGCGAAAGTAAAAGCCGGCGGCAATTTATCAGCATGGGTATATGGCGCGGAGAACAATGAGTGGATCACTCGTTGGGTCAATCCGCTGCGCAAAGGCCTGACTTCCCGTATCAATCCGCAGACGTTGCTGCATCTCTCAAAACTTCCCACTGCGGCTGTCTACCTCGCGACGAAGTTGATTTACCGACCGTTGAATCAGATCGGCAACGGTTCGGTGGCCCAACACCTTTTCTATAACGATTACATGTTTGCTATTTCCGATTTTGGTTGGCGCGAACAGCATACGATTGTTTTCGACCATCTAGTGGCGCCAACCGCTTTCTATATCTCGAGAGAAGAGTTTGAAGAGTGGTGGCGCGAGATTAACGCCAGCAACGTCACGATAAGCTGGCACAACAAGAATAGCTGGCGTGGATTCGGAACAATTGAGTAGAACGGACTTCAGTCTGTTCTGCCTGCCCAGCCACTTACCTGGGGTTCAATCGCTCAAATTGCGGACAGAAGCCCACACGATCGAAATGAGGAGGCCAGATCTAATTCTGGCCGTAGTAATCTTCGTTTCGGTCTTCATGGTGCTCTGGTTTTCGCCGGTGCATCAGGTCAGCGATTCGGATTTTTCCATGCTCGTGAGCCAGAGCTTGCTCGAGCAAGGCAGCTTCAAATTGGATCGCTACTTTGTGCCACGTCCTCCGGCTATCGCGCGTGACGGTTATGTTGCGGTTGGCGCCTATCAACTCGAGCTGGTAAATGATCATGTCTACTATTACTTTCCACACGCCACTTCAGTCCTTTCGCTACCTTACGTCGCCGTAGCCAGATTATTCGGCGTCAAACCCAAGGACGATGCGAGCACGCATGGTGAGATGGAGATTCAAACTTCGCTGGCCGCGTTGCTGATGGCAGTAGTGGCAGTCGTCTTTTTCATCACCGGCAGACTGTTGCTCGACCGTTTGTGGAGCTGCGTAGTTGCGCTTGGCGGAGTGTTTGCATCGCAGGTGTGGAGTACGGCATCGCGCGGACTGTGGAGTCATACGTGGAACTTACTCCTGGTGTCCCTGATTGCTTATCTGCTCATGCGCGCGGAAACGGGAAGACACCGAATTCAGCCGATCTTACTTGGCACTCTATCGGCATGGGCTTATTTCGTTCGTCCGACCAGCAGCATTGTTATCATCGCGATCACGATCTATTTAGTTCTCTACTATCGCTCGGCGAGTGCTTCCTTTATTGCGACGTTGTCAGTTTGGGCAGCGAGCTTTGTCGCTTACTCCCTGCACAATTTCGGCCAGGTGCTGCCGAGTTACTTCGCAACCAGCAGGCTCGACTTTAGCGTGCTCAGGACTTCGCTGCCCGGCAACCTGATCAGTCCCTCGCGAGGCATGTTGATTTATTTGCCCTGGATTCTTTTCACGGGCTACTTGCTTATTCGTTATCGTCGTTTGCTCAAATTGCGCGGTCTCATCGGGCTCTCGCTGATAATTGTGATTGCTGAGTTCCTGGTCATCTCCGCCTTTACGAATTGGTGGGGAGGTTCGAGCTATGGGCCTCGCCTGACAATAGACTTGTTACCCTGGCTGGTGCTGCTCACGATTCCGGGTTTGGCCGTGATGCTGCAAGAGCGAAAGGAAAAATCAGTTTGGTGGACTGCCGAACTTGCTGCCGGCGCCTTGCTGCTAACGTTCAGTGTGTTCATTCACGCTCGTGGAGCCACTTCGCAAAGCACGCTGAGTTGGAATGTCTATCCGAAGAACGAGCGCGATTTGGAAGCGAAGATGTGGGATTGGCGCGAGCCGCAATTTCTCGCGGGGCTCATTCGGCCTGCGCCTCCAACTCGCTATGCGTCGATCTCGGGGGACACGTTGATTGATGTCACCAGACCGGAATCTGAAAAGTATCTCTGGCTGGGCTGGGGTCGTCCGGAAGGCGACTTTCGTTGGACCGACGGCCGTGAATCGATGGTCGTGTTTGCGCTGAAGGAAATCCGGCAGATCGAGCTTACGATGAACGTCGCTCCATTCATTTTGCCGGGCCGGGTACAGGAACAACAACTCCAAATTGAATTGAACGGCCGGCAACTGGATATCTTCAGGCTGAACCAACTCGCTTATGAGGAAATAGTTGTTACTCTTCCGAGTTCGGCCCTTAAAGCTGAAAACACTCTGACGTTTCGCTTACCCAACGCCGTCTCTCCGGAATCCTTGAGACTGAGTATTGATCAACGGCAGCTTGGATTGTCCGTGAAGTCGATGCGATTTCGAGTGGAGTAGTGAGTGAGGTTCAAAATAAATCCGATTTTGAGAACCTGAGTCCCGACGTATTACGCCGAAGGCGTTAGCGAATTCCAGCCTGGGGCAACGCCCCAGGGAGAGAAGATGAAGCAATCAAAACGCTGAAAGCGTTACCGAGAAAAACGCAGCATCCTTCGTCAACGCTTTCAGCGTTGCAACGCGTTGGTGTCGCTTCCCCTCGGGCGCTGCCCCAGGCTCAAATTCGTGAACGCCTTCGGCGTACTTCCTCTGAGCTTTCAAAAGTATTCGTCTGAAGCCTTGTTATTCAGCCAGATCAACAAGCGATGGTTCGACCTTCGCAACACCCAAACGGCGTGAGGAAACAGCAGCATTGAGATTTGCTACGCCTTCTACAGGCGGAGCGCACGCCACTGTGAAAAACAAAACCCCATCAATCCAGTCGTAGCTGATGCCTTCAGCACTATGCACGGCGAAGGCCACCGAATACGCATCTGTTCCCAGCCAACAGTCGAAGGCAAATGAAACTTCGACAACCTCGCCTGGTTCGACTGTTCCGAGATGCAATTGCTTCTGATCCGTGTTGACTCCGTAAGCATGAATGCCCAGCCGGTTACGAATCAAAAACCCGAATACGGGGTCGATGCATTCGTGATTGAAACGCACGCGCATCTTCGCAGTCAGCGGCTCGCCGGTATCAACGAGTTCAGCTGGGTCGCGCGCCGTGTTGAGTAGTTCGGCGGCAAGAATCTCCGCGGTGCCATCGCCGTGCCGGTACGAATAGCGCAGCTCCGGACTCTGCCGTTGCCAATCTTCCTGCTGCTCGATGCTGTCGGCGTCAGGAATCCTGGCTGACTCGCGACGATCATAGGCCTCCTCGCGCTCCATGATGAGTCCCTGATAGCGATTGAGCACTTCACCCGGTGTGCCGTCAGTGTCGATGCGACCAGCATTCAATAGGATCGCGCGTGAGCACAGGGCCTTGACTGCTGATGCGTCATGCGACACGAACAGGATCGTGGTGCCGTTTTCCTGCATCTGCTTGATGCGTCGAAGGCAACGATGCTGAAAGACTGCATCGCCCACCGAAAGAGCTTCATCGATGATCAGAATTTGCGGCTCGGTGACGACTGCGGTAGCGAACGCGAGGCGCACATACATGCCGCTCGAGTAAGTCTTGACGGGCTGGTAGATGAAGTCGCCAATCTCAGCGAATCTCTCAATCTCAGGTAACAGCCGCTCTGTTTCCTTCCGGGAGAATCCCATCAGCGAGGCATTCATGAAGACGTTCTCAACGCCGGTGAATTCAAGATTGAACCCCGCGCCTAATTCCAGTAGAGCTGCCAGACGCCCTTCGTACCATACGTTTCCGTGAGTAGGCTCGAGTGTGCCGGTGATGATTTGGAGCAGGGTGGATTTTCCGCTGCCGTTCGGCCCAACTATTCCGGTTGTGGTGCCGGTTTCGACTTGAAAGCTTACGTCCTTGAGCGCCCAGAATTCGCGGTGCCATTTTCGATAACCGCGCGTGAGCGACTCCTTCAAACGGTCCCCGGGCCGCTCGTAGATGCGGTATTGTTTGGCGATACGCTCAACACGCAGGGCGACGGACATAGCGAAGATTAGAGCATAGAAGAGCGGTGATTTGTACTTTGTTCTTTGTACTAGGTTCTTTGTGGTTGAACTCTCCGAATCTTGCCGCGCTCTGTTAAGATTGCCGCACACCGAATTGCTTGAAGGAAGCAACGATCCGAGCAATCAACTACCAAGAACAAAGTACCAAGAACGCCTTTAAGAAAATGATTTCAGCACAGACAGCGCGAAGGGCAGTGTGGCGGCCACTTTGGGAATTGCCCGGCCGCTCGGAGTTGGTGCTGTCGTTGGCGCGTCGCGAACTGATGGCGCGCTACAAAGGTTCTGCGTTAGGTGTGATCTGGGCGCTGCTAACGCCGGTGGTGATGATCGTAATTTTCACCTTCGTCTTTGCCAACGTTTTCGGAGCGCGCTTTGGAGCAAGTGGTTCGCCGTGGGATTACGCCCTCTACCTGTTTTGCGGCTTGTTACCGTGGAACATGTTTCAGGAGGCCTTAATTATTTCGGCGACGACTGTCGTATCACATGCGAATCTGGTCAAACGAGTAGTCTTTCCGCTCGAGACTCTCCCGATGGCGCAATCATTCGCGGCGCTGGCAAACCAACTATTCGGCACGGTGGCTTTGCTAATCGCGATCGTGATCATTCGTCAGGAGTTCCACGTCACCGCTTTTTGGCTGCCCGTACTTTTGTTACCTCAACTTATTGCGACCTTGGGTGCGGCGTGGTTGATTGCTTCTTTGGGCGTCTTCCTGCGCGACATCGCCCAGGGCATTTCCTTATTTCTGATGGCGTGGATGTACCTGACGCCAATTCTCTATCCAGAGACGATAATCCCCGAGCGTTACCGGTTCTATTCGAGGCTCAATCCTTTCACGGCTTTGGTGCGCAGTTATCGTCGTATTCTGATCGAAGGGGCGGCGCCGGATTGGCTCGGATTGGGTTATTTCTCAATCTTCGCCGTGGCACTGTTTCTATTTGGCTACTGGTGGTTTGCGAAGTCTCGCAAGAATTTTGCAGACGTTATCTGAAGAAGGTTTTGGGTGATTTTGTTCTTGGTTCTTTGTCCTTAGTTCTTTGTGCATGAGTCTGGGGGAGGATCGACTTTTCCTTTGAGGGAAATCAGCGAACCCAAGCTTCAAGTACAAAGAACAAAGAACCAAGCACCAAGAACAAAATCAAAGGCCAAAGCCCAAAGCCCAAAGTCCTAAGGTTTCCGAACATCCCTGCTCAACGAGATTGTAATTCCCATCATCCACCAAAATACGAGGGCGACCACGCCGGCGCCGAAGTTGTAATTGACCATTGAGCTGACGAAGAAGCCGGCCAAAGCCCCGGTCGTTCCAAGCAATACTCCGTGGCGATTTGTGTCTCCGGTTTCCCGCGTCGCAAGCTCTCCTTCGGTAACCAGTTTCCAAAAAGCGAACATGAGCCAAAGCCAAAAGAAGAGTGCCGGCAACCCACGATCGAACGCGAGCTGTAATGGTGTGGAATGGAGATGAATCATTACATCACCGGGAAAGCCCCATTCATTCCAATGCTTCTTCACCGCATCCATGCCATGACCAAAAACCGGATTGGTCAGGATTCGTTTGAGACCGACTTGCGCTACTCGAACCCGTAGCGAAGCGCTGTCGTCCTGCAATGACAGAGCATGAGTGGCGCGTGTCTGCCACACCACCACGACGCCGAAACTAAACACGAAGATAATCGCGGCGGTTACCAGGAATCTCGATGCAGATCCCTTTGCAGTGCGCCAGACGACCACACAGCCGCCGATAGCAAAGGCGACGAGCACCGTGCGCATCGCCGTGAAAGCGATCCCGAACGCAAGTACGGCGGTGGCGATGAGCGCGAGCTTGAAGCGGCGATTGGCGCCATGATTTTGAAAGTTCGCCAGCGCCAGCCCCAGCGACAGTTGTGAAAGTATTTGAAGAATCTCGGCGAAGTATTCGTAATGCTTGGTCCATCCGGAGGCGCGGAAGCGATGCAGCCGGCCTCCACCGCCAAGCCCCGAAGGTGAGCCAGCTTTCTGCAAGGACTCGGTCACATGTACTCCGGGCCATTCGGCATGTTCACCATGTGTGATGACGCTCAGTGAAAGTAATTGGCCCACCTGCGCGCGTCTAATCACGTCGTCAATTTCCGGTATTGACGAGACCCTTTCGCCGCCAACCTTCCAAATTGTGTCTCCTTTGGAGAGCGAAATAATTTCAACTGGGGCTGAGGCACGGTCCGAAGTCGCGAATTTCATTCCAATCTTTCGGAAAGGACTATCCGCGTCGATTGCGGTCACCACCACTCCGCGGCCGCGGACGAGGTCGTAAATACTGAAGAGCGTTCCCGCGGTGCCGGACAGGATCATGAGCGCAACCATCAGAACCGCTGTCCGGCGACTGGCGATAGCCTGAGTTAAATAAAAGGTAAGGAAAACGTGGATTGATTGCAGTTTCGCGAGGCTTATCGACGGCTCAGCTGATAGAAATGCGGAAGCAACGGTCCAGACTAACAGCAGCAAAATGGGAAGGTCGAGTCGAGATCGACGAAAGCCGGTGCGCCCCGTTACGAGCGTCCGAAATATCCACCCAACCGCGCCGATTGCAAGGGAAATTTCTGCACCAGCGATTGAATGTGGCGCAAAAACAGAAAAAAGAAAGAGCCCAAGAACGGCCACTTTATGAAATAGCGAGGCGCTCCGAGGGTTTTGGTCGGCTAAGTTTTGGGCCGCTGAAGACATGGTCTGAGACTTGCTGACTTATTTGGAGTGCGACGACCTTGTCGTCGCTTTGGCCGCTGCTAGCTGTCGCAGTTGGCCTTGCAAGACTGGCCGCCAACTACTGCACCGCGTGACGTCGAGCCGCCTCCGAACAAAGTGGTGACAGGTCACTGCACTCCCAGCCACGCCCAAAGAAGTGCGTTGACACTCAACAATTTGACATGTTAGCGTAGCAGTTCGAGCGCATCGCCCCCGCGAGACGCTCACAGAGTTGACGGTAGTAGCGACGGCAACTCCCTACCCGCCCAGTTTTGGACTCCGCCGACATTTTAGGGGACACATAATACACTCAAATGGCTTTCGAAAAGGCTAAGGTCTTAAAGGCCGCGGAAAAGTTCCTCTCGATGGGGAACATCAACGCAGCGATCAAGGAATACCGTCAGTTAGTTGAGCATGACGAGGACGATTTCACCGCCCTCAACATGTTGGGAGATTTGTGTGTCCGCGCGGGCAAAAAAGACGAAGCAATCAACTGCTTCAACCGCATTGCCGAGCACTACCGCGAGCAGGAATTCACGCTCAAAGCGGTGGCGATGTACAAGAAAGTCGACCGTCTCAATCCTCGCAACCCTGACATAGCAGAGAAACTCGCGAGTCTCTATTCCGTTCAAGGGTTGATAGTCGATGCTCGCGCCCAATACATGATTGTGGCCGAATCGTACTCGGCAGCCGGAGACTCCAAGAAAGCACTCGACGTCCTTCATAAGATAGCGGACCTCGACGTCCAAAATACCGATGTTCGCCTGAAGCTGGCTGAGGCTTACCTGAAAGAAAGACTGGAGCCCGAAGCTGCGCAGGCTTTCGTTGACGCGGGAGTTCGTCTATCGGAAAACCGCGCTTTCGAAAAGGCGCTACAGGCTTTTTCACGCGCGCTCGAAATACGTCCGCAGTTTCAGGTTGCGCTCGAAGGTACGGTAAAGGCGCATATCGCGCTCGGAACCGCGTACGAAGCAGCCGAGTTGCTCGAAAAAGTGTTGGTTGAGCGTCCCGACGATCAGGGCATGATTTCGCTGCTGTTGACGTCTTACCTCGAAGCTAATGATGCGGCTGGAGCGGAGCGAGCTACTACTCTGCTGATGTCGCACGATGCTTCAAACTACACTCGATTTTTGGATGTGGCGCGCTTGCACCTGAGCAATGGCGACATTGATGCTGCTGCTCGAGTACTTTCGGGTGTTACTGAACGAGCGCTGGCTGGCCGTGAAGAAGTGCAGTTGCTCGAGCTGGTCCACGAAGTACTCGCGCGCAATCCGGAGCAGATCGTGGCCCTGCGCTTGTTGGTTCGCATTCATTGGTGGCAGCGGGACACGGACAAACTGCGGGCAGCGCTGGATCGACTTGCTGAAGCTGCTGAAGCCGCGGGTCAATCTGAAGACGAACGCTACGCCTTGACCCAACTCGCTCGCTTGATTCCCGATGAGCCGCGGTACGCCGACAGGCTGCTGGAGTTAGGTGGCGCACAGGAAGAAGAACCGATAGATGATGCTTTGATCGGGCCGGATGGAAGCGTCAAGGGAATTCCCGCATTCGAAAACTTCGCAATCGTAAACGACGATCAGTACGGCGCCGCTTTGGGTGACGAAAAAGCGCCCGTGGCGGAATTTGAGTTTAATTCAGTCGCTGCTGAGACAGTTCAGGATCCCTCGGCATCTTTTGCCGATCTGAACGAAGAGTTTGAGCATGGCGAGGCAGAACCAGCAGCCGCGCCATTCGCACAATTCGAGACCTCGGCCGGTAGCGAAGTGGATTTCAGTGGCGCGATCTTCAATTCGTCGGCTGCAGGCGCTGGAAGTTCTACCGATGACGGAAGTGAAGCCGAGCGGCGCGCAGCCATGCTCAAGCAGGAGCTGGAAAGCGTCGATTTTTATATCAGCCAGGGTTACACGGATATCGCGCTCGACACGCTCGAAATGCTCGAGCGGCAGTTCACTTCGCATCCGGATATCGAGAGTCGCCGCGCCAAGTTGCGTGAGATGGGCGCAACCGCTGCGCCCGCTTCAACTCAGAAGGCCGCCGAAGAATTTGTCGGTAACGAGATAACCTGGGACGCGCCAGTGGCTGCGGATCCCGAACCCGACATTGTCGCGATGATGATGCCGGAAGGAACAATGCAGGAGGCTGCGCATAGTTCGAATGGAAATGGTCCCGCAACTCGGCCGGCGATTGACTCCGGCTTGGCAGACATTTTTGAAGAGTTTCGGGTGGCTGCCGAGAATGAAGAAGATGATCCGGCGGAAGACTACGAAACTCATTACAACATGGGTCTCGCTTACAAAGAGATGGACTTACTGGACGAAGCCGTACGGGAATTTCAAACTGCCGTTGGTCTGACTATGCCGAAGGATGGCACCAGCCGGTTCCTCAGCTGCTGTAATATGCTCGGCCATTGTTTTGTTCAGAAGAACTTACCGAAAGCAGCCGTCCTGTGGTTCAAGAAAGGCCTCGAAGCTCCGGGACATTCCGAGGAAGAGTATCAGGCGCTGCGTTACGAGTTGGCAGCTGCGTTTGAGCAGATGGGCGATCTTTCCCAGGCTGTCGACATGTTTACCGAGATATATAGTGTTGACGTTTCCTATCGCGACGTCTCTGAAAGATTGCACGAGCTCCAGGCTAAGAAGTTGGCTGTCAAATGACGCTGTTCGTTTTCGGGCTTGTCCTCCCGTTTTGTACTTAGTTCTTTGTCCTTTGTTCTTTGTGGTTCGTGGTTTTTGGAGGGGAAATCTATCAATCCCACTATGGGATTGAGTGGAACGACGACCACAACTACCACTCAAATACAAAGAACTAAGAACAAAGTACAAAGAACTAAGTTCCGTTGTCAGGTTGACGGTTTGTGCTTCGCCCTTTACCATTCCTCCTGCCGTTATGTCCGCGAAGCTCAGCGTCATCTTCTATATCATCCTCTGCATTGAGATCGGGCTGGTGTTAACACTCATGCCCTGGATCCCGCAGGGATTTTTTGGTCTCAGTGATTGGGGCAATAATTATTTTCTGCTTTACGCCGCCCGCAAAACCGGATATCACGGTTTGCAAGCAGTCGTCGCTTCCGGCTGGGTCAGAGGCGCAGTTACTGGAGTAGGCTTGCTGAATCTGGGAATTGCCTTTTGGGAAATCTTTCATTTCAAGCAGACGGTGACCGCTGTGCAGCGAGAGGTTGGCATTCCCGCGCCAACGAAGACAGATGAAACTGAGCCTCTCCAGACCGTTAACCTACCTCATAACGAGCGGCACAACGACGCCGGCCACAACCCCGTCAACTGAAGACTTCTCAAAAATCCTCGAAGTAATATCCGCAGCCGTTACTGCCAAAATAGATTTGGTACAACTGCGTGAAAAGAGCTTAAGCGCGTCAGTGCTGTACAAACTGACGGTGCGAGCCGTTGCGCTCACCAGGGACACCAATACAAAATTGCTGGTTAACGATCGCGCTGACATCGCCAAAGCCGCCGGCGCCGACGGAGTTCATCTGACGAGCGCTTCGTTGCGCGCGTCAACGATTCGAAAAACCTTCGGTGAGAATTTGCTGGTGGGAGTCTCGACTCATTCGCTTCTTGAAGCGAGCGTTGCGCGCGATGACGGCGCTGACTTCGCGGTGTTCGGTCCAATCTTTGAAACGGCCTCAAAGCAAAGTTACGGTGAGCCCTTGGGATGGCATCAACTCACGAACGTTGTCAGGGAGTTACAGCCTTTTCCGATCGTTGCTCTCGGTGGCGTTAGTCTTGAGAATGCGAACGACTGTTTAGAAGCTGGTGCAGCTGGCGTCGCGGGGATTAGTCTCTTTAACGATCTTTCCCGAGTTAATGAAGTAGTGAAGAGGATCGCCCGGTGCTGACTCAGGCGAACACACAGGCCTACGCCAACTAATTCAATGCCGAGAGTCTTAACCATTGCCGGGCTCGATCCTTCAGGTGGCGCTGGCGTCATCGTCGATATCCGGACGATTAACGCGTTTCATTGCGCGCCGGTGGCTGCGATCACGGCCATCACATTTCAAAACCATCAAGCGGTCTACGGTGTCGAACCGATGTCCGCTGAGATCATCAGCAATCAAGTCAACGCCGTGTTAGCAGTTCAGGCAGTAGACGGCGTGAAAGTTGGAATGTTGCCGACCATCGACTCGGTTCGAGAAGTTACTCGGCTTTGTAGCGAAGGAAGGTTGCCTCAACCTGTGCTCGATCCAGTTCTGCAATCAACTTCCGGCTACGCGTTGATAGAAGATGAGGCAATTCCAGCGCTGGTTAGCGAATTATTTCCGTTGGCGCGTCTCGTGACTCCCAATATCGCTGAGGCTGAGAAACTCACAGGACTTCGCATCACTGATCTCGCGAGTGTACGAGAAGCAGCTACGGCTATTCGACGTCTCGGAGCGGAAGCTGTTTTGATCAAGGGAGGACATCTCGAAGGTTTTTCTGAGGCGATCGATCTTCTCGACGACGGCAACGAGATGATTTTCCGAGCTAACTGGATACCTAATGCAAACTGTCGTGGAACCGGCTGCATGCTTTCGTCGGCGATTGCAGCTTGTCTCGCACACGGAAAATCATTAGGCGAATCGGTGGCTGCCGCGAAGGAATATGTATTTGCTGAAATCATGACCGTCGCCCGCGCGGGAGCCTCAGCACAATGACAGAAGGATTAACGCGAAAAAGCAAAATCGCGCTAGTCGTTCTCTCAGTCCTGATCTTCGTCGCGGTCTACCTTGGCTGGCGCGTTTTTTGGTTTCTGACGGATGACGCCTTCATTGCATTTCGCTATGTAAGTAACAGTCAACTTGGCTACGGCTACGTTTGGAATCCTCCGCCCTTTCGACCCGTAGAAGGTTACACGAGCTTTCTATGGGTCGTGTTGCTTGACTGTGTGTGGCGCGTTACCGGAAGGGAACCGCCGGATACAGCGAACGTTATCTCACTAATCTTCACTTACCTGACCTTGGCGATCGCCGCAGTGATGGTTCTGAGAATGAGTCTGCGTACTGAGTTGGCTCGGTACCGGATTCTACTGCTCGCCTTTGTCTTTGGTTGGGCAATTAGTAATCGTACTTTCCTGGCGTGGACAAGCTCCGGGTTGGAAACGGCGCTGTTCAACTTTTGTTTGACGTTGTGGATTTATTGCTGCTTGTTTCTCTCCAAGGCCACGTGGCGTTACGTCTTCGCAGTTTCGTTGTCATCGGTGTTATTGGCATTAACTCGTCCGGATGGATTGTTGTTTGTCTTGGCCACGATCGTCTTAATCGCTTCCTCGCTTTATACAAGCAGTAAAAGCGCGCGTTCAGGGGCGTGGAAACCGTTGTTGGCAGCGACACCTCTGATTGTCATTCCGATTCATCTGATCTGGCGACGGCTTGTCTACCAGTCATGGTTGCCGAACACCTATTACGCAAAGACGGTTGCGGGCCGATTCTGGTACCAGAGTGGGACACGCTATCTACTATCATTCGTTCTCGAATATGCTCTTTGGATCTGGCTCATCTTGTTTCTGGCGGTGATCTTCGTCCAGGCCAGGCGCTGGTGGAAAGCTAAGAAACTGGAAGCACCGGATCTGACGAGGATTATCGTTTGGGCAGCGGTACTGGGCCAGGTCTTCTACTACACGGCAGTGATTGGTGGAGATCACTTCGAGTATCGAGTCTACAGTCAGCTAATCTTGTTGATTTCAATCTCGTTTCTCTGGTTGCTGAATCGTTTGCCACTCAGCCTCCGTGCCAGCGTAATTCTTTTCTCATTGTTTCTGGTCTGTTCGTGGCCCATTCCCTGGATACACTGGTCGGCTACACACAACATAGTGGGGCGTAGGCGAACCGTGGTGCTCAAAAGCTCTGTAGCCAATACGATCCAAAAGAGGTTCCCGGCCACGCCTGAGATATTTCTTGCATATCCCCGAGTCTTCGATCGTTTACAAGACTGGCTAATTAGTCACTACGTCTGCATGCGTCACCAGGAGCACAAGAATTTTTACCTTTACTTGCAGGAGACTTATCCGTCCCGGGCAGCCGGCTGGCAGCTACCGGCTGAGAACTACCCCGTCAATGTAGCGAGTTCTGTCGGCGTGCTGTCCTGGGTTCTGCCGCGCGTGAACATAATCGACGTACTGGGTTTGAACGATTACGTCTCCGCCCGAAATACGGAAATCACGTCAGCCATTATCATGGCGCACGAGCGGAGACCTCCCGACGGCTACATCGAATGCTTTGAGCCCAACGTTGATTTCAACCAGGACCATTTTGAGTTTCATCCGCGAGCAATTCCGCTTACCGCGGAAAGAATTAGAACCTGTGAACAACAATTTGCCGTGCAGGTCGAGAGCCCGAATGGAGCCAGGCCAACACCTGTGCCTGTTAAGAATCCAATTGACGAGCGTCATTACTTTGTCAGCCAGGAGTATCGCGATGTTTTGAATCGAGAACCGGATCCCAATGGTCTCGATTATTGGACTGAACACTTGAAGCCTTGTCCAACCAGTACAGCCTGCTTCAATCAAAGTCGAGCGCTGATTCATTTGGTGCTCTTCACGGCGGATGAATTTCAGGAGTCGGCAATTTTTGCCTACCGTCTCCATACAGCTGCATTCGGCCGCGCTCCTCGCTTCGCGGATTTCATGCAGGACCGAAAACAGTTCGAGGCTATGCACGTGAGGGATTGGCGAGATCCGGAAGAAGTTGTTCCGGCGCAGCGTTCTTTCACTGCTAATTGGGTCCTTCGAGATGAGTTTCGCACCGCCTATCCAAACTCAATGCAGGCTGAAGAGTTTGTGAACCGTTTGTTTGATACGGCGCAGCTAAAGCCTTTTGAGGAAGAACGCAAGCGACAAGTCGAAGCGCTTCGGGCTGGAAAAAGCAGGCCGGAGGTTTTGAGGGAAGTTGTCGAGATCGAAGAGTTCAAGCGTCGGGAAAATGATCGAGCGCAGTTCTTCCTGCAATTTCTCCTGCACCTACGCCGGGATGTTGATTACCAGGACGAACGCTACAAGAACGAGCTTGATAGGTTGGCGAAGTACGAGCCTGTTGATATCAGACGGTTCGTTTGTCTTTTCCTGACTGCAGAAGAATATCAACGACGCTTTGGGGAAGTAGTTACGCACAATAATTATGAATGTAAATAGAGGTTCTTAGTTCTTTGTATTTAGTTCTTTGAGCTTGTCGCTTCTTCAAGTCGAGCTTGAGAATGCAAGTAACAAAACACTCAAGTCCCAAGTACTAAGAACAAAGGACAAAGAACCACTTATTAAGGCTTAAAGCCCATGCTCTGCCAGAGTTGAGCTGTATCGTAGATACGACCTGCTGCGATCACGGTCTTACCCGTGCGAATGTTACGAATGTTGTCGAGCGGATCGCGGTCCAAAACGAGAATATCAGCGCGTTTACCGGCTGCAATGGTTCCGGATTCTTTGTCAAGTTTCATCACGCGCGCAGGCACAATCGTCGCAGCTTGAATTGCTTCCATCGGAGTGAACCCGGACTTCACATACAGTTCAATCTCTCGATACAAACTGAAACCTGGAACCACCTGGTCAGTTCCGGCGACTATCGGAATGCCGGCTTTGTGCAGAGCTCCCACAATTGAATAGAAGCGATCGAGGATCGCGGCTGTCTGCGGCGCTGCTGAGGCTGGAACGCCAGTATTGTTGATTTGCCCGTTTAGCTGTCGCGGTAATTTTCCGGCGCCGGGCTCGATACTGGAAAATGGTTTTTCCGCGGAATGAAGTGTCCATTCAAAGACAGCGAGCGTCGGATCGATCACGGTGTTATGACTCTTGAAAAACTCGATAGCCCTTTGCGCTTCAGGAGATTTGAAGTCGAGTGGCGGAGCTGGAGCACCCTGCAGTGGTCGAAACGTCCTGGGCCGAAGCACCGGCAGCAGGTATTCGACGTGATTGATCTGATCCATGCCCGCTTCAACGGCTTGGATTGCATTCAACCCGGTCGGCACGTGCCCGGTTACCGTCATCCCCAATTTGTGCGCAGCGGCACAGATGGCCTCGATGATTGGCGGCTCGACGGAGCTGTAGATTTTGATCTGTTGAAAGCCGGCTTTGTGGTATCGATTCACCGCGGCTTCTGCTTCAGCAGCCGCGCTGGCGCGGATGATTCCCCACGAGGTATTGCTCTCGCCGTCGATAATTCCCGCCAACAACATTCTTGGCCCCAGACTTTGACCAGCGTTTAGCGCGTCGCGGACTGCCGTGATGAACTCGAACTCATTCCCGACATCGCGGACGGTGGTAACGCCGGCGGCGAGGTAGGTAGGCCCCCACTCGACTTGCTCGAAGTGCGCATGCATGTCCCAGAGGCCGGGAAGCAGAAACTTTCCGCGCGCCTCAATCACTTTGGCGCGCTTGGGGACGACCACGTTATCGCGCGGTCCGGCAGCGATGATACGGTCTCCTTCAATCACAACAACCGAGTCCGGGATCGGCGGGCCTCCATTGCCGTCAATCAACGTGGCGCCTGAGATGACGATGGCGGTTTTTGGATCCGGACTCACTTTTCGGGAAAACTCTGCAAGTCGTTGCATGCCATCGGCGACCGCCTTCAAAACAAAGAACGAAAGTCCCGATTCATAACCCTCTCGAATAGATTCAAAGTGATCGAACTCACCGTCGACAGTGACCACCGCCACCAGGTTTTGGGCTGAGTCGAACCAAAGCGATTCACGACCCCAAATCAGATTACTGATGCTGTAGCGGTCGAGCTCGACATCCTTCCCGGCAATTTTGATTTTGTCTTTCCCGCGAAGTTCTAGAGTTACGTCGCCATTCGGTAGCGTCGCTACCGGACCCGTGAGCTTATGTCTCTGGATGTACCGCACCAGCATCATCTGCATGACAGTTGGCGCATACCCGCTGATGGTGAAGAATCGGGTGGGCACAGTCGTATGCCGCGTGGTCTTGTTTTCAGTAATGAGAGCCTGATTGTCCTTGATTTCGACTGAGGAATCGATGGTGGAGAAGCGTGAGACGCTGCCTTCAATATCAAAACTGATTGGAGTCAGGTCAGACCTGGTCCGCAACTCAGCCTTGAGTGGTACTTCAGTTCCACGATCGGTGAAAAGAAAAGTTGAGCTGACAATTAGCCCGTCCTTTTCTTGTTTGATAGTGTAGGTCTCCTCGCCGATCGGCTGCTCGAATTTGTGCAGGCGAAACTTTCCTGTCTCTACCGCTTGAGATTGCGCCACCGCGCTGGACGCAAGGACGACGAGAAGGAAGGCAAAGCATAAAAGGAGATTGGATCGTCTCATCGAAAGACCAGCATGTGGAGAGTAGCCACGATCGTCCGCTTCAGCGCTCTCATTCACACCGTGGCTTTAGCCCGGTGACCGGAGAATTCCCGATTTGGTACTAACCGTTTCAACGGTTTCAATTTGCTGAGCTTCTAAACCGTTGAAACGGCATTAACATACTTGACTAATCAACGTCAGTAGTCGAAACGCCGAAGGCGTTGGCAAATTCCAGCCTGGGGCAGCGCCCCAGGAAAAGGAACCAAGCTAATAGGGAACGCTGTAAGCGTTCGCGAGT
>DATNBH010000006.1:0-160619 GCA_035572035.1 Pyrinomonadaceae bacterium
GGCATTCTAGCCCAGGTAAGGTTCTTCGCGTTGCGTCGAATTAAACCACATGCTCCACCGCTTGTGCGGGTCCCCGTCAATTCCTTTGAGTTTCAGTCTTGCGACCGTACTCCCCAGGCGGAATGCTTAAAGCGTTAGCGACGGCACCCGGGGACTTTATAACCCCAGACACCAAGCATTCATCGTTTAAGGCTAGGACTACCGGGGTATCTAATCCCGTTCGCTCCCCTAGCTTTCGCGCTTCAGCGTCAGTGTCAGCCCAGCAACCCGCCTTCGCCGCAGGTGTTCCTCTTGATATCTACGCATTTCACCGCTACACCAAGAATTCCAGTTGCCCCTTCTGCACTCTAGCCGAGCAGTATCAGTTGACCGTTCCGAGTTAAGCTCGGAGATTTCACAACTGACTTGCACAGGCCGCCTACGCGCCCTTTACGCCCAGTAAATCCGAACAACGCTTGCTCCCCCCGTATTACCGCGGCTGCTGGCACGGAGTTAGCCGGAGCTTACAAACAGTACCGTCATCATAGGGGGTATTGTCCCCTACTTATTCTTCCTGTTCTTGCGAAGTTTACATCCCGAGGGATTTCATCCTTCACGCGGCGTTGCTGGGTCAGGCTTTCGCCCATTGCCCAAAATTCCCGACTGCTGCCTCCCGTAGGAGTCTGACCCGTATTTCAGTGTCAGTGTGGCCGACCGCCCTCTCAGGCCGGCTACGGATCGTTGCCTTGGTAAGCCATTACCTTACCAACTAGCTAATCCGCCGCAGGCTCCTCTTTAGGCGCGAGGTCTTGCGATCCCCCGCTTTAACAACTGTCACCATGTGGTGCCGCTGCATTATGCGGTATTAGCAACCGTTTCCGGTTGTTATTCCCCACCCAAAGGTAGATTACCTACGTGTTACTCACCCGGACGCCACTCTACTCGCTTCCCGAAGGAAACTTTCGCGTTCGACTTGCATGTCTGAGGCACGCCGCCAGCGTTGATTCTGAGCCAGGATCAAACTCTCGTTAGAATTTGTTCTCTGGAACATCATCTTCGTACTGGTTGTTGTTCAGTATCCGATAATGACTCTTCTTTAAAGAGTTTTTCGAGTCTTTGTGACCCGAGATTTGAACTCTCGAATCTTTAACTCGTTTGACTCCCCAAAGTCATTGATATGGACACGCTCTATCTAGTTGTCAAACATCGATTCCAAATTGTATTTGGATTGCCTTACAGACGACTTAAACTCGCCCCAAGCAAACGGGGAGTTTAACCGACTGCCTAAACTCTGTCAAGGCGAGCTCAGGGTATGCGAGATTTTTGATTCCCGCCGACAAAAACGCCGCCTTCCTCAACGCGTTCGATGAGAAAAGCGGCATCTTGAATGCCTTTGATCTCTGAACTATCAATGCCCGCCAAAGCGAAAGGGCATTATAGAGAGATTAACTAACTTGTCAAGGGTCGAGCCAGGAGCACAACCAAATCAACGCTCGGGATGTTTGAAGACTATGCAGCGATCGACCTTGTAGCTTGCTGAATCAGCGCGAGCAACTGATTTCGATCTTGCCAGAGACACATTGGTGGTGGAACCATTTCTCTCGAGGTCAACCACTCACTGAATTCATTGGCAGCGGCAGCCTCAACACCATCAGAAGTCGTTGACCTAAGCACTATCGCTTGAGATCTAGGCAATGCAACTCTGGCCGACTTTTTGATTTGCCGCGTCTCAGCATTCCCGACCAGGAACATCGCGTCAACTTTCACGAAGTTCGAAAAGCTGTTGCCCTCGATTATCACACCCGGGGCTCGCACTCGACTGAGAGCCTCACGAATTCCCTGCTCGACTTGTTCTTCGGTGGCGATGACCCAATGCACATTGCTGGCACCCGCTTCCCAGTAGCGGCCTGTATCTTTACCGGAAACGAAAGTTTGCTGCTTATCAGAATGTACGACAGGGCTATCGCCGAGCAGGTGACTTACGCAGCATGTATGTGGATCCTTCCCGCAAGAGCGATAGTGGCCGCGAGTCGTTTTGATTGCCTCCCAACCCGGCAACTGTCGCAGCAAGTCGCAAACCAATGTTGTCTTACCAACGTTGGATTGGAAGCCACCGATACCAACAATTGTCGGACGCGCGCTGGCTACTTTCATTTCACTTATTTCTTCGTGGCAACGGCAGGTGCGTTAACCTTCAGATAACCGCGTCCGTCTTTGTAGATCCCATACTGAACATCTTTCAGTTGTCCGTTTTCGTCTTGCACGCGAATCGTGAAGGACTTGTTGTCGCCGGCGCCGGTTACTCGGCAGGGAAGAAAGCCTTTCAAGTCAGGACTTCGATAAGCCGTGTAGTGTTCCTGATCTCGCTTGTCATAGCCGAGCACATAGATGCGGTCAAAGTCATGCTCGTCGAGCGTGTGCGGTTGATCGGAGCTGCTCTTTTCCAGAATCACCCAACTGCCTGGCCGGGCTTCCCTTCCCGCGTCTTTACTCTTGCTTGCGGAGTCAGCGCTGTTGCTCGAATCGCCGTCCAGTCGTTGCCAGGCAACGAACTCTCGGCCAGTGCGATAGAAAATGATGTCGCTCGGCACGCTCAAGCCAACCTGCTTACCATAAATCCATCCTGCAGGCGCCGGAGAAATTTCTGGCGGCAGTCTCACTTTGTACCAAAGTTCATTCTGCTCTTCCGGTTCCTTTTCTTCGTCCTCGCCTTTGCCAGGTTTAGACACAGGTTGGGGAGCGCTACCAGCTTTCGGGGCCACATCGGTTTCGATCGTTTCGGATGCCTTCGGCTTGGGAACACGCTTCCAACCGGTAATGTCGAAGCTTGAGCCACTGTCGAGACGCATGATGATATTTTCATTGCCACCGCGATCCGGTGTCAGCCGCAAGTTAGAACTCGCACGGAGCTGCCCAGTGGCTTGCGAAGGAATGTCCTTATCTTCCGCAGCTAACTTCCTTGCCTTGTCGTACACGTCTGAAGGCATGATGTTGCGCGATTCAATCCATCCTTCAGTGTGTTCCTCATCCTGAGCTTTGACCCGCAGCCAACGTTCTTTTCTCGAGTTGTCGGTCGGGTCTACTACGTCGGTTGTCTCGATGATTTCTACTTCATCGCCACGATTAACCTCGAGCAGTTTTGCTGCGACCACCGCGGTCGAACTGCGAATTTCGGCGCGGCGCGTCACCACGACACCGGAGTTATTCTTTCGCGCCAGCGTGTTACAGCCGGACAGAATGCCGAGCAATAGCAGCACAGCTCCGAACATTGCTTGATAACAAATTGATTTGTAATTCGTGGCCATAGAGTCTTGACTATCTTAAGGTATTAATTCGTCGATCGGGAAGCTTGATTCATCTTTTGCGATATCCAAGGCTGTTTAGCAATAGGCCCTGTTCGCTATTCAACGCGCCGGTAACGGTAATTCTTTGCTGACCCTGATCAGCAATCAGTCGGAAGCCGTAAGCTGGAAGGGCCGTGGCCAGGTCTATGTGAGCCGGCTTCTGAATATTGGCCCTGACAAACTCCGCGTCTTTGAGCGACTCGGCCAACAGCGAAATCAACGCATCATTACCATCAACGTCAGCCGCCGACTCGCCGTACAGCTGAAACAGCCGCCGATAAACTGAATCAATGGAGAGTTGGTTCGTGCTTTCTTTTCGCAGCTTCAAGTCAACGATAAACCCAACCAACATTCCCTGGTCATAAACCTGCGAGGACCCGCTGGTCCAACGTCGCTGCGAGGCCTCAATAAGCGAAAGGTCTCCGTCGGACTTTGATCGGTAAGAAGCATAGACGCGGCTCAAACTATCGAGGTACTCCTGAAAGTCGATGAACCGCAACTTAACCGCTACGCACAGAGCTTCATAAAGCGTGAACCCTTCGAAGAACCAGTCGAAGTCTCCCTTGAAGTGAAGCGAGTTTGGAACCCAAAGATGAAAAAGCTCGTGACAGAGTGCGACGCTGAGCTGGCCCAGAGAGAACCGCGAGCCATTCCGATTCACTAACAGGACCACGTTCGCCCCACGCGTTTCCGCGCTCCAACCCTGAACGTCATTGCTCGGAAACGCCGATAGCATTACCGTGACCGGTCGATTAAGAGGGAACCCGGTACGACCTTGAAACTCCTTGACGATTCGGGCAGCCCGGCCCACTGCGGCATCCCGCGAGAATGCCCACTCTCCGGAAGCCACAAAAGTAATTTCTGTGCTACCAACCTTCTCCTGTTTTTCTTTCAGAGCAGCACCGACAAAAAAGATCGCGTTTGCTTTCTCGTCAAGTTCGTACTTCCATTGCGTTTTGCTTTTTGAACTTGATTGTGCGAGCCAGTGCGGCGGTAACTCCAGTTCCACTTCGATGGGCCCGGCGGCAGAGTCGGGTAAAAGATCGCCAAGCATCAAGTAGCCCTGCTGACCGTCTAACCAGGAAATGTGCGCTGCATCATCCCTCGCCTGAGGCGGCGTGAGATCAACTTCGTAATTGAATTCGGCGGCGTTTTCATCGGAAGCGAATTCGCCAGGCGCGAGTTTGCGAATGAATAGGTCCTTGCCTTCGCTCAGAAGCCTCAGATTTTGAATGCGGCTACCGAGACCGAGCAGGCGACCTGATGAATTCACAAATCTCCAGCTTTTCGATCCCTGACGGTAAAAACCTTCAACCTTCAGCCGGGTTGAATTTGCCGAAACGCTGAGGCGCACTCGCATCGTCATTTCGCGCGCTTGCGCCGCGCAGACAGCTAACGCCATCAGCACGGTTGCACCCAACCATCGAAGCAGCAGATTTGTGGCGTTTGACCGCGAGCGCATTAGAAAAGTGACTAATGGGAGCGCAGGCATCCTTGCCTGCATACTTCCCCCAAGAATCATAAGTAATACTACCGATCCGATGCAGGCACGGATGCCTGCGCTCCCAGAATTCCAGAAAAGTGAGCGGAAATTCCCCGAACTTGCGCCACGGAGAAACCGTATAGCTCTTCGATATAGCAGTCGAGCCCTTCGTTGACACTCGGAACAGCGGCTTTTAGAATGACGAAGCATCGTCACCAGAGTCTCCCTTAACTGACCTCTGATTATCGAGGAACCGCCTGTGACACTTGTAAAGATCATCGTTATCACTATCCTGGTGATTTTGAGCATCCTTCTGTTGGGGCGATTTTTTATTTAGCCCGTGTATCTGAATGCTCGTGTCAACTGAAGCGCGCTTCAATCCTTCGCGAACTTCAGTTCCCTTCCGCATTTTGTACCTTCGTACTCTCGCTTTTTGCGCAGTACTCGTCTTATTCCTGTCATCATCGCTAGCAAATGCTCAGACTCAAGAACCGGTCAATGACGCAGATATAGTTCGCGTCAGCACCGAGTTACTGCTTTTCCCCATTCGAATAAGAGACAAGCGTGGTCAACCCGTCTCTGGTTTAACCGAAAAAGATCTCTCGCTCAAGGATCAGGATCATGTGACGAGCGGCTTGTACTTCCTTCCCGGCGCCGATCATGTCGCGCTCCTTTTTGCACTCGACCGCTCAGGGAGCCTGAGACACACGATCTCTCAACAACGCGAAGCAGCACTAGCCCTGTTTGGACGATTCAGCGATCGATCCACCATCGCAATTCAAACGTTTGCCGAGAAATCAACGGTCGTGGCTCCTTTCCAAAAAGGCACCGAGGCCGCCAGCGCCGCCTTTCGATTCGCACCCGCGACTAATCAGCATACCGCGATCTTCGATGCTGCAGCAGATGCGTTAAAGACATTCGACAGCCTGCCGCCTAACCGAGCCGAACGCCGAATTGTCATTCTAATCAGCGACGGTCTCGACAATGCCAGTTCGGTAAAGGCCAACGATGTAATTGACGCAGCGCTGGTGAAGCGTGTTTCGTTCTACATAATTCATCTGCCATTGTTCGCGCCGATCGACGGTCATCTAGCTGTTCGCCCACCAACAAAAGGCTTTCGTGAACTTGGCGATAAGACGGGAGGCAAGTATTTCTTGGTCGGCGATGTAAAGACCGCGCTTCTTCCCGACCAGCCTAACGATTTAACTCCCGTCTTCCAGGCAATCGAAGATGATTTGCGTAGCCAGTATTTGCTCGGCTTTTACATAAATGAGTCATCTAGAGATGGCCGCCGGCATACATTCTCGCTCAGTTTGGTTCCCGCGGGAATTGAATATACTGTAGGGCCGCGCAGTTATTCACGCACCCAGAAGTTTTTTGTTCAGACTCCGAAGAAGGACGCCGTCACTCCGAGATGAGATCCAACGAAGGCACGCACGACATGACAGAAACTAACGATCTGGGGCTGCGGAAGATTCGAAGAGCATTGATTAGTGTCTCGGATAAAACCGGCATTGTTGACTTCGCCCAGGAACTGAAGAAATTCGACGTCGAAATCATCAGTACTGGTGGCACAGCCAAAACGCTACGCGATGCCGGCATCGAAGTTAGCGACGTTTCCGAGGTTACTGGCTTTCCAGAAATGATGGACGGCCGCATCAAGACTCTGCACCCACGAATTCATGGCGCACTGCTCGCATTGCGGGACAATCCCGAACACGTTACAGCGATGGGCGAGCACGGAATCGAACCGATCGATATGGTTGTCGTCAACCTCTACCCATTCCGTGAAACCATAATCCGCCAGAACGTGACGCAGGCAGAAGCGATCGAGCAAATCGATATTGGCGGGCCAGCGATGATTCGTTCCGCCGCTAAGAACTCTCAGGACGTGGCTGTAATAGTCTTAGCCACTGACTACGCCGGAATTCTTCAAGAGCTCAAGGCCAATGAAGGTTCGCTTTCGATCGCTACTCGAACTGAGCTTGCGCGCACAGCCTTCGCACAAACAGCGATGTATGACGCGATGGTTGCCGCTTATTTGGCCAACGCCTTCCCTCGCAAGCAAGCCAACGCGACAGACAGTGTCGGCGTCTCGTCATTTGCCTTCTCGATTGACTCGAAAGGAAAACCCTCGCAACCCGCTCCGGACATCGACTCGGAAGAATTCTCGATTGAGACTTTTCACGGCGGGTTACCTGGCAGTGCTTCCTTCGGGATCACAAAGGCAATCGACCTGCGTTATGGCGAGAACCCTCATCAAAAGGCTGCGCTCTACAAAACTATGGCGAGCAAAGGAATCGCCAATGCCGAAGTGCTTTCGGGCAAGGAGATGTCTTTCAACAACTACGTGGATGCCGAGGCGGCGTGGCATTTGGTTTGTGATTTTGAAGACACAGCCTGCGCAATCATCAAGCACACGAATCCAGCGGGCGTGGCCTTGAGCCCGAATGCGGAACAAGCTTACCGAAGGGCTCTCGCTACCGATCCCATATCGGCATTTGGCGGAATAGTCGCCTTCAATTGTCCGGTGGATGAAACCGCCGCTCGCGCCGTGACTGAGATTTTCACTGAAGTTGTGATCGCGCCCGATTATGACAGCGAGGCTTTAGAAGTACTACGGTCAAAAAAGAACCTGCGTGTCCTGCGCGCGTGGCCAGTGTCCAAGTCTCAAAGCGTCGAGTACAAACAGATATCCGGCGGGATGCTGCTACAGACTCGAGACACGCGCGTGCTGTCGCGTGACGATTTGAAGGTTGTGTCTAAGCGGGCTCCAACCGAAGCTGAAATTGAAGCATTGCTTTTTGCCTGGACAGTATGCAAGCACACCAAGTCAAACGCGATCGTATACGCGCGCGCCGGACAGACTGTTGGCGTGGGAGCGGGGCAAATGTCGCGCGTCGACTCAGTAAAGATCGGAGCCATGCGAGCCCAATTGCCGGTCGCCGGCTCCGTCCTGGCTTCCGACGCTTTCTTCCCTTTTCGCGACGGCATTGATGAAGCCGCAAAATATGGAATCACTGCTGTCGTTCAGCCGGGCGGCTCCGTGAAGGACGCGGAAGTAATCGCCGCTGCTGACGAACATGGATTAGCGATGGTCTTCACTGGAATCAGGCACTTCCGACATTGATCGATTTTTGGAATGCGACAACCTGTCGTCGCTTGCTCCGCGGCGGCTTGACGCAACCCCAGCTAAAGCTCGGGCGTGTTTGCCAACTTGCCGCGACAGGTCACAGCTACAAAAGCGGTGACAGGTCAGCGCACTCCAGAATGCTTGCCGAGTGAGAGCTAATATTCGATACTTCGCACGAGTCGAAATTATTGAGTCAGGAGTTAACCCGTGGCAAAGAACGAAAGCAATCCCGCTACTGAAGGCGGCGATAACATCAGGTGTCGCTATTGCGGTCAACTGAACCAGATACGCACCACACAAAATGGTGAGGCGCGGTGCGGTAGATGCCGGTTGCTTCTCTCTGATGAGCCACACAAGAAATTTGCTCAGCTCGATAAGAAACAATACATTCATCCAGCCGATAGTCGCGCGCTGGCCGCATTGCGAGCAATCCCGGGAATTGACTCTGCCCTGAAGAAACTACTCGCCGTCACCGGCGAATCCGCAATCCGGGTCATCTTCACAGCGAGCGCTGTCAAAGTAACTCCAAAGCAGTGCCCGGATCTGTACGCCAAGCTCCAAATTGCCTGCACAACTCTTGGTGTGGACATGCCCGAGCTTTATGTACAGCAAAGCCCAATCGTAAATGCATTCACCGGCGGCGTAGAAAAACCTATCATCGTTCTCTATTCACAATTGCTTGAGCGCCTCACGGATGAAGAGATACTTGCCGTCGTAGCTCATGAGGTTGGCCACATCCACGCCGAGCACGTGCTTTATCTGACCGCGGCGCGACTCATTGAGTTTCTGGCCACGGCGGCAGTGATTGCGTCGCCCTTAGCATTCATCGTCAAAGAACTGCTTACTCTGGCGATGAGATCGGCTTTGTTGGCCTGGGCGAGACGGGCTGAACTCTCTTGCGACCGAGCGGCTCTGCTGGTTACTCAGGACGCTAACGTAATCGGGCGCACGATGATGAAAATGGCCGGCGGCACGTTCGCTTCGAAAGTAGATTACGAACAGTTCCTCGTACAGGCTCGTGAGTTTCAAAAGATGTATGACGAGAAGGCGCTCGATCGCTTCTGGGCCGACGTCGTTACCGCCGGCTTGAGCCATCCCTTCCCTGTTTGGCGCGTCTCAGAAATCCTGCAGTGGGTCGAAAGCGGCGAGTACAAAGCGCTGATGAACGCTCCTGAAAGCGCGGCAGCATAGTCATTTGGGTCATACAGTTTTGAAGCAGCGTTCCAGCCGGGAACGAACGAGGATATGAACGAGTGCCCTCACTGCAGGCGGGTCTACGACGCGACGCTCACTTATTGCCCCGTCGATGGTCAGCTCCTCGTAACTCAATCGGATCCAGAGAATTCGGCCCCAACTCACACTTCGAGTCCAACCTTGCCCTTAACACGTGTGCCTCTCGGCCTCAAGAGTTTCGCATACGGACGGCCCGACTGGATCACTGATTTCGAAATACAAGACTTGGAAGGGATGGCAAGGGCGGCACTTTTGCTCCTGCTTTTTGAGAGAACCTATTCGGGCTGCTGGAGCAAGACCTATATTTACCGCTTAGCGTCGCTGCGGGAAGATCTTCCGTTGGCTCACGGCTCCCTTACCGGTTCACCGCTGGCAATCCTTGCAATTTCGGCTTTGGTGGACGACCACGACAGATTGGCGGCCGAATTCCTTTTCCCTCCAATTTCCAAAACAATTGCAGAGCTCCTTGGACCTGATGGGAGCTATTTGAGAGGTTACGATCGAGGCGCCACAATGGGGACGGCTCCGCGAACCGAGCCCCCACGACACGCGGCTGGCGGCTTACTACTTGCGCTTTTGACTGGAGGCTCGGGCCTCCGACACGAGGCAACTTTGAAGTGGTTATGTCTCGATCCTCGCGCTCGCCTGCCCTACGATCAAGCGATTACTTTCCGGGCGCTGGCAGAAGCCTCGACGATGCCGTGGCTGACGTCTGACTTGGCTCAATTAGTCGGAGACAAGAAAAGATCCGTTTTGGACAGCCTGCTAACGGCGGCAGACGCAGAACCGCGTGCCCGAAGAATTTGGTCAAATTCAGCGTACGGATACCAGACCATCCCCACTAACCAATGGGGTACGGTTTTCTGGATGTTGCCAGCATTGAATGACTCCGAGATTGCGCCAAAACACAGTCAACATCTCGCGAGCCTAATGCGTCAGTTCTTACTTACCCATCCTGCGACCGAAGCAAGTTCACCCGACTTTCCACATGATTCCGGCGACGTGCTTTTCGGTGACACCGAAGCGGTAGCGAGTTGGCGGACGCTGGAATTATTCGCGTCTGATACTTTGACGGATCGTAACCAAGCCATCGCTCAAATTCGAAATCTTGTCTCGCGCTTATTGAAAGTGTGGCCAACCGCTCTGGTGGCAGCGCTGGAGTTCGAAGAAGGCAAGTCTGATTCGCTTAAAGGCTATCTTATTTGGAGCGGACTCTGCCTGGTTAGTGCGACACTCGGCGTGAGAATTACCGCAGACCAAGCCATCGAAGAAGTAGAATTAGTCAACGAACTCAACACAATCGCCCAAACAACTAGCTCTGACACCTGGCATGAGGCATTTCATGAGGCCATAAAGCATCGCGCCTTGTTCTCGCCAGACATGAGCCTCATAATTGCTCAACTCGCGGCTCAAGTTCAAAGACTTTATTTGTTTGGGACTGAAACCTCGAAGCACTTCGGGAGGGCTGATGCTTAAGGACAAAAGAGGAATCATCTTCGGAGTAGCGAATAAACGCTCAATCGCGTGGGCCACGGCGCAGGCGCTGCACGAGGCTGGGGCCCAGCTCGCGTTTACTTACCAGGGTGAACGGCTGAAGGAGAACGTCGAAAGCTTGACGAATGAAAGCATGCCGAGCTCGCTCGTGTTGCCATGTGACGTAAGTAAACAAGAGGAAGTTGATGAGACCTTCAAAGCTGTCGGCGAAAAATTTGGACGTCTTGATTTCTTAATCCACAGCATCGCATTTGCGCCGCGCGAAGCGTTGGGCGGAGAATATCTAGCCACCAGTCGCGAGGCATTTCTTACTGCGCTTGAAATCAGCGCCTATTCGTTGGCGCAACTCGCTCGCGCTGCAACGCCTTTGATGACCGAAGGCGGCAGCATTGTATGCATGACTTACTACGGAGCTGAGAAAGTCGTCACAGGTTACAACGTGATGGGCGTGGCCAAGGCTGCTTTGGAAGCCAGCACTCGCTACCTGGCGAACGATCTAGGATCACGAAACATTCGTGTCAACGCTATCAGCGCTGGGCCAATTCAGACTCTGTCCGCTCGTGGAGTGTCAGACTTCAGCTCGATGCTGAAGCACGTGGCTGAGCGCGCACCATTGCGCCGCAACGTCGAGGCTCGAGAGGTCGGCAACACCGCTCTGTTCCTTTGCAGTCCACTGTCATCCGGCATAACTGGTGAAGTAATCTACGTTGATTGCGGCTTTAACATTATGGGAATTTAGGTAGCTCAGACTTCAGTCTGAGCTCAACGGATTTACCCGTCCAACTTGAGCAAGGAGTTCAAACAACCAGGCCAGGTTGGCCATTGGCGCTCTCGTCGATTTTGCGGACTTCGTTGCGCGCTTTGAACGAGCCTGAGCTTTAGGAACCTGAACGCAGACTGAAATCTACGCTACAGTCATGTCGGACATTACAAACAAAAAAACTCATGCGCCGGGAACGACACAGGACGAGCAACTGCTCGAGAGCCCGCGCCCGGATGAGTTCAAACACACGGACACCTGGCGAGTTTTTCGCATCATGGGAGAGTTCGTCGAAGGGTTCGATGAGCTGGCTACGCTTACTCGGGGCGTTTCAATATTCGGCTCCGCCCGTTCCCATCCGGAGGACGAAGACTACAAAGCCGCTCAGGAGACCGCTGCCTTACTGGTCAAGGCCGGCTATTCGGTGATCACGGGCGGTGGCCCCGGAATCATGGAGGCCGCCAATCGTGGCGCCATTGAAGCCGGCGGAGTCTCAGTGGGCTGCAACATCGAACTGCCATTTGAGCAGAAGCCGAACCCATACCAATCGCTTTCGCTGAAGTTCAAATACTTCTTCGTTCGCAAGATGATGTTTGTGAAGTACAGCGAAGCGTTTGTGATCTTTACCGGCGGATTTGGAACGCTTGACGAGCTGTTTGAAGCATTGACGCTAATTCAAACCAGAAAGATTCGCGACTTTCCCGTAGTGATGTTTGGCTCGCGCTATTGGCAGGGCTTGATGGATTGGATCAAAGACATTGCGCTCAAGGAAGGCAAAATCTCGCAAGCGGATCTCGAACTTCTTCACCTCACTGACTCGCCCTCTGAAGTTGTGCGCATAATCGTCGAGCGGCAAAACGCGCTGCGTGCACTTCGGGAGATAGCTGACGATGATTACCGCGCCCTGGAGGGGAATTAACCTACTTCCCGGTTCGCGATATTTTCAGCGATCCATGTCAGATAGGGAGCCGAACCGGCTGTTATGGGTAAAGCGATGATTTCGGGAGTTTCGTAGCTGTGGAGGGCCCGGACTTCTCGCTCAAGATCTTCAAAGCATTCCCGAGTAGTCTTGGCGAGTAGGAGTATTTCAGATTGTCTTTCGATCTTACCCTGCCAGCGATAAATCGATTCCATCGGCGACAAGAGTTGCACGCAAGCCGCTAATCTCGCCGTCACCAGCATCTCAGCCAAACGCGTCGCCTCCTCACCATTGGCAGCGGTTATCAGAACTATAATCGCATCCGACATATCTACTGATTTGTTCTTAGTTCTTGGTGCTTTGTTCTTTGTGCTTTGTGGTCGAGTCTATCGCAGATTGTCACCCGCCATTGTCGTAGGTGATGCAGACGTGGCGCATGTTCTGACTTTTGCCTTTTACTTTTTCCTTTTTACTTGTCTAACTCGTCCTCGTCCTCGTCCATCTCACCTTCTCCGCCTGTGAGCGGTGAGGCGTCATCGCCAAAGAAGGCCGTGTACAACTCCAAAGCGCGGTCGTAGTCACGTTGATCCACCAACACTGCCGCGCCGGGGCCGACGCTCGAAAGCAGCGGCGACAGCGCATCCAAAGCGCCCGATTGGACCGCAGACCGGATCCCGTTTTGGCGCAGAATGTCGTTTACCATCTCAGCCTCGGCAGGCGCGTTGAAACGGTGCAACGCTTTGAACTTTGCCTCGCTATCATCGTGACTGGTGGCAGGGTCCAGCCGCTGCACCAACTCGGTGTCATCGTCAGGACAACGAGTCACACTCTCTTCGTACTCAGATTCACACACTGGACAAAACATGGTCACCTCCGGGCCAGAACGTTCTTTTGAATTTGGTTCTGGATTCTATTGTACTTAGTTCCTGGTCTTTTGTTCTTTGTACTTGTGTGACAGCGATGGTGTCATCCTAAAGTCAACTACAAAGTACAAAGAACCAAGCACAAAGAACAACCAAAGTCGATGCTTAAACTTCAGAGCACAGCTACCCCGCCTTCTCGAATGGTATTTCTTCAAAGTGAGTCATCTGCTTAAACGACCGGAATCGATCGTTGATCTCCTTAGGCGTGAGACGTCGCACACGGTTAGTGCCAAACTCCTCCACATTGAACGAAGCCATTACCGAGCCAAAGATCATCGCCCGGCGCATGGCGGCTTCATCAAGTTGCGGCTGACTCGCCAGGTAACCCATAAAGCCACCTGCGAACGTGTCTCCTGCTCCGGTGGGATCGAATACCGACTCGAGCGGATAAGCTGGTATCGCAAAATAGTTTTCTTTAGTGAACAGCGCCGCTCCATATTCGCCGCGCTTAACAACCAGAGCTTTCGGGCCCCAGGAAAGTATTTGGCGGGCGGCCTTAATCAAGTTCGGAATGTCGGTTAGCTGACGCGCTTCAGCGTCATTGATAATCATGACATCCACGCACTCGATCGTCTTTTGCAACGACTCTCGAGTGGCTCCGATCCAAAGATTCATCGTATCAAGCGCTACCAGTTCGGCGTTTGGCACCTGTTCGCGCACCTCGCGCTGCAGGTCAGGCTGGATATTTCCGAGAAACAGCAGGCGCGAACTCTTCGCCGCGTCTGAGAGCTTGGGCTTGAAGTCGGCGAACACATTCAAGTGGGTATATAGCGTGTGCGCGACATTCAAATCATAATCGTAACGCCCGCCCCACCTGAAAGTTTGCCCATCGCTAATCCTCTCGAGGTCGCTAATGTCGACACCGTGGGAATCAAAGACACTCTGTTCTTCTTCACTGAAATCACCGCCTACGACAGCGACGAGACGAACATCGGTAAAGTAACTTGCGGAAATCGAGAAGTGAGAAGCAGAGCCTCCCAGCATCTTGTCACACTTGCCGAATGGCGTTTCAACTTCATCAAACGCGACAGAACCGACTACTAATAAGGACATAAGAATTTCGGATTTCGATTGCGGATTCGGAATTTGAAGAGCGTTTTGGTCTGCGATCCGTGAACTTAGATTTCTGATCTGAGATCTGGGAATGAATTGTGAACGCAATCTGAGATCTAAGATCTGAAACTACTTTTACCTTTTTACTTTTAACTTTTTACTTCTCTTAGGGCTTATCGGACTCGGGCTTCAAGACGCCGCCCAAGCCTTCGAGATCAGCCTCAGCTTGTTTCCGGAAGGTACTCTCTGGATGCTCGACAACGATTCGCGACAGGTAGACACGAGCCTCGGCGCGCAATTCTTCGGTTGTCTTTCCTTTGTATGCCTGTTTGCCCTTGTTCTCCGCAAGCCGCAGGTAACTTTCGCCGGCTATGAACAGAACCTCGTCAATCTTGCCGAAGGTGGGATTTGCCGCATCGATCTCCTCGCACCGCTTGAGAGCAGCAACATAAGCCTTCTTAAGCTTGAAATAGTGACGCGCCACTTCCAAATTGTGGAGCGAGTCCTTATCGAGCTCCGAGTCTCGCATCGTTACAGCTTCTGGTCCTGCCTTCACATTTCCCTGGGCCATAGCCACGGGAGCGGTCAGACATACAACCCCGAAGAACATCGCGAAAGCAAACAAACTTTTCTTCATCATAAAACCTCTCAATTGCTACCGAGCTTAATTCCCCGGCTTGTACTTCCCGATAATTGCTTCCAGCTTTCTGGTCGTCTCAGCCGGCCATAGATCGGGAGCTGTAAAAATCGCGTGCTTCAAAGCTGATCCACACGAGCATTCCCGAGCACTGTCGCGCAAACGCTTGACCGCCTCTCGCATGATGGTTTGCGCGTTGCGCACATTCTTATTCAGATACTCGACCACCATCTCAATCGTCACCGCATCGTGACTAGGATGCCAACAATCGTAATCCGTCACCAGCGCCAGGGTCGCGTAACAAATCTCAGCCTCCCTGGCGAGCTTGGCTTCCTGCAGATTCGTCATCCCGATAACGTCCATGCCCCACGAACGGTAAACATTCGATTCGGCTTTGGTCGAGAACGCGGGCCCTTCCATGCAAATGTAAGTTCCGCCTCGGTGCGCCTTCACCTCTGCCGTTTTGCAAGCTTCTTCAAGGACGTCCCCCAGGCCGGAGCACATTGGATGCGCGAAACCCACGTGAGCAACGATACCTTCACCGAAAAAAGTTGATTCCCGAGCCCGGGCCCGCGTCCGATCAAAAAACTGATCGGGAATTACCATGTCGAGCGGCGCATACTGTTCCTGCAAAGAACCTACCGCAGAAGCAGAAAGAATTCTCTCCACGCCCAGCAGTTTCATCGCATAGATGTTGGCGCGAAACGGAAGCTCGGTCGGAGTAAAGCGATGGCCACGTCCATGTCTGGGCAGAAACGCAACGCGCGTATCTTCCAACGCTCCGAGGATGAACGCGTCCGAAGGGCTGCCGAACGGCGTGTCAATCCTGATCTCTTCAACGTCCCGAAGCTCGGGCATTTGATAAAGCCCGCTGCCACCAATGATTCCTATTTGCGCTGCTGTCATTTGTCCAAGTCCTGAGTCACGCCGCTCTTAGTTTTCCGTCAGCATCTTCGACGATGTGGCCGAGAGGCTCATTCGGGTCGTGATAAAACAAACAAGTCCACCCGTCATGTGCTGCTTGCGACAGAACTCTCTTTTTAGTCTCAAGTGTTTCAACCGGATAAAGGTCATATCCCATGATCCACGGCAGTGGTACATGCGCGCGCGTTGGGACAATGTCAGCAAAACCGAACAAGGTGCGGTCGCCCGCGGACAGTTTCGGACATCGCATCGACCGGTTATGCCCTATTTCAGTTTGCATCGTTAAGCTCGGGACGATCTCGTAATCGCCATCCCTGACTTCGAGTTGGCCACTTTCTTTCAAAGGCAGCCAGTTGTCCGGCAAATAGCTGGCGCGGTCTCGTTCAGTTGGTTGCTCAGCGTGGTCCAACTCATCTCGCGCGATCAGATACCGCGCGTTTGGAAATGCAGCCTTAACCGTTCCGCTGTCGTTCAGCGTGTTTCCGCCGGCATGATCAAAGTGCAGGTGGGTATTAGTGACGATGGTTATGTCTTCAGGCTTAACTCCGGCAATGGCTTGCAGAGACTCGCTCAACGATCGTTGGCGCTGAATCCCGTACATCGCCGACTGCTTGGGCGACCACTTTTCACCAATCCCGGTGTCAATCAAAATTCGCTCTTGTCCGGCCTCAACAAACAAACAGTTCATATTCAGCCGGATGCGATTCTGATCGTCGGGTGGAGAGACCTTCGACCAAAGGGTGCGGGGAACCACGCCGAACATCGCACCGCCATCGAGCCAGAATTCGGTGTCGGGCACTATCTCAACTCGAAAGTCACCGAACTGCATTTATTCCTCGCCAGCCTATGGCTTCTTGCCAGGTTTCGCTGCTTCGGCGCCCTTAGGTTTAGCGGGTGAAGACTTGGGCGTTGGTTGATCTTCGTCCGGCTCAGCAGGCGCGGGCGCCGGGAACGTCGGCATCTCTTGCGGCGGCGGCGCCGTTACCTGAAAGTTCTCTGCGACCTTCACATGCGAGCGTTTGACCACGTCCTCGATAACCGCTTTTTGTTTTTCCTGTTCGACGGCGTTCTTCGCTTGATCACGACCGGATCTGCCGGGCTGCCCATCACTGATCAGAATGTGACGCGCATGGACCTGCTCTTCATCCTTGCCGTCCTTCTTCTCCGTGCGACGCTCTTCGAGCTTTATGATGTGAAAGCCAAACTGGGTCTTTACGATGTCGCTAACCTGACCGGGCTTAAGCGCAAAGGCCGCGGTGTCGAATTCCGGAACCATCTGCCCATGACCAAACCAGCCGAGGTCGCCGCCCTTATCTTTGTTACTGGTGTCGGTCGAGAACTCAGCGGCAAGTTTCGCAAAGTCTTCGCCGGCCTTAATACGCTTCAGAACATCCTCAGCTTTCGTGCGCGCCTGACCTGAGTCCAATTCAGGATGCTTGGCGATGTAATCGTCCACTTCCTTGTCAGAAGCTTTCATCTTTGGAACCAGCTGTTCCTGGGCATAAGTCGAGGCCAGCACGCGTGATTGCTCCATCATCATTTGCAGTTGCACATCGCGCTTTTTGTCTATGCCGGCTTTAACTCCACGCTGTTCGCCGATGAGAACCTGGCCCAGCTGTTGTCGAACCTGCTTAATTTGCGCGTCGGAAATCTGGCCCCCAGCTAACTGCGGATTCTTTGATTGCGCATCCTTAATGAACTGATCGAACTTAGCTTGTTGGGCAGGCTGTTTGAAGAATTCCTCAATCTCTGCTTCCGAAACATTTGGATTAGTAGGACCGGCCGGGTTGGGCTGCTGCGACTTGAAAAAGTTCTCCGCGATGACCACCGAACGCATCAAGTCGATCTGTCGCTTGACGTCGGGACGCTCGTCGATCCGCGCCTTCTTGGCTTCTTCCGCAACCGCCAGCAGTTCGCGAATGTTTTTGGCAAAGTCCTTACGAGCTGATTCGTCCGCCGCTAACCTTGTCTTAATCTGAGGCGACTGGTCCTCAGCAATCATTTTCATATCATCCGCTGAGAGGTTCACCGCTTCACCGCGTCTCGATTTCACTTGCCAGGCGATGAGACCGATGGCGAAGACGACAGCGACTCCAGCCGCGATCAGTGCTTTTGTTGTTGAACTCAAAATAATTTCCTTTCAGTCAAATAAATCTTGATGGTGGTCTCTAATTTTACTGGTGTTCAACCAGCTCCAGCAGTACGCCTCCAGTTGAAGCTGGGTGAACAAACGCCACCAGGCAGCCGCCTGCGCCTACGCGCGGCTCTTCGTCAATGAGACGTGCTCCTCTAGTTTTCAATTTCGCAAGTTCCGCCTTGATGTCATCGACCCGGATCGCAATGTGATGGATTCCGGGGCCTCGCTTCTCTAAAAACTTTCCCACAGGTGAGTTCTCGCTGAGCGGCTCCAGCAGCTCGACGTGTGTTTCGCCGATGGCCAGCATGCCTACGCGCACACCTTGATCGGCAACTTCTTCGCGATGATCGAGCTCCAGGCCGAGCGCACCTTGCCAAAGATTCAGCGCCTCGTCAATTTGCCTCGTCGCGATCCCGATGTGGTCAAGTTTCATTAAATAGTAATCAGTAATCAGCAATCAGTAATCAGCAATCAGCAATCAGTAATCAGCAATCAGTTTGGTCTTGGGTTTTTTCGGATTCTCGTGCGGAGTCCTTTCGGGGCTTTACCAGCAAACGCGACAACGCACGGCAAACTCAACTACAAAGACCAAAGTACAAAGACCTAAGACCAAAAACGATCAACCCAGGGTCAACGACTCACTTCCCCAGATTAATAATCTCTTCTACCGCAGAATAAGGGTCACGGGCTCGGGTTGCAACCTCGTCCGCCATCCGATTCAAGGTCTCAGCAGCTCCCGATCGGCCCAAAGCCTGAGTTAACAGTTGTTCTCTCAAAAGCTCCAATATTCGCCACCGAGCGATGGCCCTTCGTCGTTCCAATCCGGTTTTGCCGGCTTGCTGCGTCGTTCGATAAGTCTCAATGGCGGCCGCGAGATCGTCGATTCCCTTGTTTTCAATAGCGACCGTCTTAACGATGGCCGGCTGCCAATCATCGGATCTGGTAGCCAGTGAAAGCAGAGCTTCCAGTTCTCTTTCCGTCGAAAAAACACCCTCGCGATCTGCTTTGTTAATAACAAAGAGATCGCCAATTTCCATGATCCCAGCCTTGATAGCTTGAATATCGTCGCCCATTCCCGGAACGAGCACAACTACAGAGATATCGGCTGCCTTCACGATCTCAACTTCGTCCTGGCCAACGCCGACCGTCTCAATAATGATTTTGTCGTAGCCGGCGGCGTCAAGAATCGCGACCGCGTCCACCGTCGCGCGGGCCAGCCCGCCGAGGTTTCCCCTCGTCGCCATCGACCGGATAAAAACCCCCTTGTCCAGACCCAGCGCTTGCATTCGGATTCGATCACCGAGGATGGCGCCGCCAGAGAAGGGACTCGAAGGATCGACCGCGATGATTCCTACTCGATCACCTTGCTGGCGATAGAACAAAGCTAGCTTGTCTACAAGCGAGGATTTTCCCGCACCGGGGGCTCCGGTAATTCCGATAATGAGGCCGCGTCCTGTTAACGGAAAAATCTGCTTCATCAAGGCGGCTGCGCCTGGCGTGCCATCTTCGACTGTGGAAATGGCGCGAGCAACTGCTCTCGGTTCTCCCGAGGCCACCCTGTCTATCAATGATCGATCTTCTGACACTAACTTTCAGCTCACGCCTGTTTCAATATTTCGCGCGCGATAATGATCCGTTGAATCTCAGAGGTTCCTTCGCCAATGGTGCAAAGCTTGGAATCCCGCCAATACTTTTCAGCTGGGTAGTCCTTCGTATAACCGTAACCGCCATGAACCTGCACGGCTTCCTCGCACACTTTTACGCTTATCTCGGAGGCGAAGAGCTTAGCCATCGAAGATTCCCGGGTTGTCTTCCTGCCGGCATCTTTCAATGAGGCTGCTCGATACATCAGCAGCCGGGCGGCGTCAATTTGAGTAGCCATGTCAGCAAGCTTGAATTGAATCGCCTGGAATTCACGGATTGGTTTGCCGAACTGTTGGCGCTCGCCGGAATAGCGCACTGCTGATTCATAAGCGCCTTGTGCGATGCCAACCGCGAGCGCGGCGATCGAGATTCTACCGCCATCGAGTATCTCCATGGCGTTAACGAAGCCCTGCCCTTCCTCTCCAAGCCGATTCTCGTCAGGCACGAGGCAGTCTTCAAAGACGACGCTGGCTGTTTCTGACGCTCGCAAGCCAAGTTTGTTTTCTTTCTTTGAGGGCGCGAAGCCCTTCATTCCTTTTTCGAAAATAAATGCGGTAATCCCCTTGCTGTGCTTGGAGCGATCGCTCGAGGCAAACGCGACGCAGGTATCGGCATGGATGGCGTGCGTTATGAAGTTCTTCGAACCGTTCACTAGCCAGCCGCCGTTCTCACGTACCGCCGTGGTCCTGGTTCCCGAAGCGTCAGAGCCGGCGTTCGGCTCAGTGAGTCCCCACGCGCCGAGGTGCTCTCCCGTTGCAAGAGGCGTCAGATATTTTTCCTTCTGCGCTTCGTTGGCGAACTGATAAATATGATTTGCACAGAGGGAGTTGTGCGCTGCGATTGAGATCCCTACCGAGCCATCGACCCGCGACAACTCTTCAATGATGGTTGCGTATTCGACATAGCCCATTCCGGCGCCGCCATACTTCTCCGGAAACAAAACTCCCATCAAGCCCAGCTCCGCTAATTTTGGTTTCAGCTCGATGGGAAAATGCTGCGACTCGTCCCATTCCATGACGTGCGGGGCAATCTCAGCTTCGGCGAATTCACGCACACTGTATTTGATTTGCTTCTGCTCTTCGCTTAACTCGAATTCCATAGATCCCTTGTCCCGCGATTGGTTGCCAGTGTCGCTTGCTTTACAGCTCACCAAACATAAGTTCGAGTTTCGCATCTGGACACTTCGTCAAAACGCGAAACTCGTAATCTAACTGCTCGTAATTGTACCTCAACGACGGCCTGAACCGTGACTCACCACGCGTGTTCTGGGTCTCCGGCGTCGAGGTTCAGAGGACTTTCCCTTCAGCAGCTGCGCGACTTCGTTGGGAGAAAGGAAACGCCATTCACCAGGCTTGAGCTTATCGTCTGTGAGGGATCCGATTCTTACTCGCCGCAGCTTTATTACTGAATGGCCGATCGAATCGAACATTTTGCGAATCTGCTGATTCCTTCCTTCGTGCAGAATGATTTCGAACCACGAGTTAACGTCGGTTGATTTAATGAGCCTTATCTCCGCGGGGGCGGTTCGAGTCCGATCTTCAAGCACAACGCCCGAGCGCAAACGCTCGATGGCGAACTCAGGCGGCAATCCTTTGACCCGAGCTTCGTAGACTTTCGCAACCTTATTCCGAGCAGAGGTAATGAAGTTGGTGAAATCGCCATCGTTGGTTAACAGAAGTAGTCCTTCAGTATTGAAGTCGAGCCGTCCAACCGGATACACCCGCCCGAGTGAAGCAGGAATCAACTCCATTACCAAAGGACGACCTTCGGGATCAGAAACGCTCGACAGACAGCCTCTCGGCTTATTGAGGACCACGTGAACTTTACTTCGCTTTTGCAGCGCAGGGTTTATCAGCTTGCCGCGGACCTTGATGTGGTCTTGCTGAGGATCGGCTTTGGTTCCAAGTTCGGTTATGACTTTGCCGTTTACGGTAACTTCACCGGCGGTAATCATCTCCTCTGCATGGCGTCTCGAGGCAATCCCAGCCTGTGCGATTAACTTTTGTAGTCTCTGGTCCATTTTTCACTCGGAATTTAGATCGCTAACGCGCCACGGATGACCTGGCGAACACCCCCGCACTTCATGAAAGCTTCTTGCGCTTCAGCCTTGGCGATCCACTCCTCAGTCAGTTGCCGCATACAGCATGCGCCCCTTTTCCACGATTTCACGCATGAACCAATCGTTGCGAGCAAGCCCGTTCCCCTAATTGCTCCGGCGTTCGAACAAGTAGATCTAACTGCATCTCTGACCTAACTCGGTCGCGGATCTCGATAGCCTTTCTAACAGCCTTTCCTTGGAACGGCAAAACCACGAGAATGTCGACGTCAGAATCACGAGTCGGATCTCCGTAAGCGTATGATCCAAACAAAATCACCTTTTGGGGATGAAACTCTTGGACAATTTGTCGGGTGAGATCTTCGATCCTCTTCATTTCGACGATTTCTGACATATTCTCTAAGATCCCCCGCCGGCTAAATCCTGAAAATCTTCCATGCTCGGCAACTCGCTGAGGTCCTTCAAGCCGAATTGGATCAAAAATTCTTTTGACGTCCCATACATCATGGGATGGCCTACCGTGTCCTTGCGACCCTTAGCCACAATAAGTTTCTTATCAAGCAGAGTCTTGATGGCCGAGGGCGATTGCACTCCTCGTATTTCGAGAATCTCGGGTACCGTAACCGGCTGCTTGTAGGCGATGACGGCGAGTGTTTCCAGCGATGCGAGCGATAGCTTTGCGCTCGGCCGTGACCTCAAGAATGCTCGCACGTGTTCGTGGTATTGAGGCCGGGTAGCTATTTGCCATCCTCCAGCGAGCTCGCGCAGATGCAAGCCACCGTTACGACCATTGAACTCTTTAGCGAGTTCGGCGATTGCTTCTTCGACGACCGCGCGCTCCTCTTTGAGGACGTCCGCAATTGTTTTCACCGTCAGCGGCTCACCGGAAACGAATATCAGAGCTTCAATGATCGCAGCTCGTTCCTGCACAGTGCCGATCTGGTAAGCCTCTTCAGGTTCAGCCACTGCTTCCGAAACTGCGGCATCAGCCTCAACCTCGGAAATCATGGCCTCAAGTTCCTGGCTGGCTTCCTCGTTCAACGCTGCCTGGTCTATCGATTGTTCTTCTTTTGCCATCTTTTTAGTAGAACAAACTTCAGTTTGTGCAAATCCACACCTTCACATTATTGAAGTAAGAAACTCAACCCCCCGCCGATTCAAGTCCAAACACGCTACCCGTGTTTGTCAGCGGCCAAGTCTCCTTTCGACAATCTGAAGATCGTCGAACATTAGTTCACCACGCGAGCTGTAATCTCTCCAAAAGTCTGCGGCTGAAATAGCTTGATTTCAGTCGTACGAACCAGCTCCAGCACCGACAAGAACGCGAGGACTAACTCGCGACGCGATCGCGCCCGCTCGAAGAAAACGCGCAGATTTAATTCTCCAGCCGACATCACCATGTTGCGCAGACGCTCGAGCATTTCCGCCATCGATACTTCTTCGCGCTCGATCTCCATCAGCACTTCTTCTTTATGCCGGTCGAGAATTTCATTGAACACGCGCAAGAGATCGAACACGCCAACTGCCACTTCGGGGTTGGTCTTGTCAGTCTCGAGCTCGGCACGGCGAAAGATCGCCCGCTCGACAGTCGCTCGCGACCAGAGCATCTGCGCCGCGGCTTTGTACTTTTGATACTCGAGCAGCTGGTCAACCAGATCGCGCCGCGGGTCTTCTTCTTCCGCTTCCGCCGGTGCAAACGGATCCCGCGGCAGCAACATCTTTGTTTTGAGCTCGATCAAAGTTGCCGCCATCACCAGGAAATCACCAGCAACGGCAATATCCATTTCCTGCATCAGCCGTAGATAACGCAGATACTCGTCCGTGATTTTGGCAACGGGAATGTCGTAGATGCTGACTTGCTCCTGGCGGATGAGGTGGAGCAATAAATCGAGAGGGCCTTCGAATTCGCCGAGTATGATCTGAAGATCGTCGGTCGTATCGTCCGAATAAATCTCGGCCGAGGCGCCGGCGACATTAATCATCGTCGGTGCTGATTCTTCCGCCACTTCCTCGACTGTGCTGTCTGGCGTTTCTTCCAAGTCCATCAAGTAGAACAGACTTCAGTCTGTTCAGCCTCTCGCGACCATTTACCCTTAAACTACTGTAGGTCAGTTCAGCCGGCCATCCTACGTTGCTGCAACGAACAAGCGATGTTCGAGCGCCACTTCGCCCCGTGCACTTTGCTCCTCGCCGGAAGAGCAGACTGAAGTCTACGCGACGCTACTTCTTGCGCCCACGAGTCCACGTAGTTTCATTACGTCACTCATCGTAGCGCTGGCAATTCCTCGAGCTTTGTCCCGACCTCTACCAAGTATCCTATGCAACTCATCGTCAGTGATTGCCTTCGCTCGCTCCTGGACGGGCCGCAAAAACTCCACGGTCAGATCGGCAACGTCTTGTTTGAGCTTACCGTATCCTTTCCCGGCAAAGCGGGATTCGATTTCGTCGGGCTGCGCGCCACTCATCAGTTGATAAATCGTCAATAGATTCGTGAGTCCGGGTCGCGCTTCATCAAATCGAATCTCCGTGCCCGAATCAGTAACTGCGCGCTTAAATTTTCGTTGTACGGAGTCCGCGTCATCCAGCAGCATTACGCAGCCATTCGGATCGTCATCCGATTTTGACATCTTCCTGGTCGGGTCCGAAAGGGACATGATACGAGCACCCACTTTCGGAATGTAAGGCTCAGGCACGCGAAACGTCTCGCCATAGTCGCGGTTAAATCGGATGGCGAGGTCTCGAGTGAGCTCCAGATGCTGTTTTTGATCTTCGCCAACCGGCACCAGATCCGTTTGATAGAGCAGGATATCCGCAGCCATCAGCGCGGGGTACTCGAAGATACCAGCGCCGATACTCTCGCGATTCTTGCGCGCCTGATCTTTGAATTGCGTCATCCGCTCCAGCTCAGACATGCGGGCCGAGCAGTTAAGAATCCACGCCAGCTCAGAATGCTCGGGCACGTCTGATTGGATGAAGATCGTCGAAACTTCGGGATCTATCCCGACCACGATGTAGAGTCGCGCGATCTCCATCGTTAAGTTGGCAAGATAAGTCGGATCTACGGGAATAGTGATCGCGTGAAGATTAACGATGCAGAAAAAGCTCTCGTACTCGTGCTGCAAAGCTACCCAATTGCGTAGCGCTCCAAGATAGTTGCCGAGGTGCAGAGATCCGGTGGGCTTAACGCCGCTAAAAATTCTTTTCATTCCTATCTATAAGCCCCGATAAAAACTATGGCCCACGCCAGCGGCATGACCACGCTGAAAATGACTCCGAGAACTCCTGTGAACACGGCGATGAACAATAGTATGAAGCCGAATCTCTCGAGAGCTTCAAACGCTGAGTCAAAAGTATCGGGCAGGATGCTCTGCAGCACCTTGCTGCCGTCAAGCGGCGGAATAGGCAGCAAGTTAAAGACCGCCAAGGCGACATTCAACCGGAAGAAGACCATCAACAGCTGAACCGCTCCCTGCGCCACTGCCGAGTCCCCGTTGGCTGGCGCCAGCGTTCCTGCAATGATGTCGATGAACCCGACCGAAAAGAGAACCCGAATCAATATTCCGGCAATTACCGCGATGATGAAATTACAGATGACTCCGGCTATTGAGACCCAAAAGTTTGCGACTCGCTTATTACGCCAGCGCAGTGGGTTCACGGGCGTTGGCTTGGCCCACCCAATCAGGGGCGCATGCGTGAAAAACGAGATCGCTGGAAAAAGGAGAGTTCCGATCGGATCGATATGGACGGCTGGATTGAGACTGATGCGACCCTGCAATCGAGCAAGGTCGTCTCCAAACTTATTCGACATCCAGGCGTGCGCCGATTCGTGGACTGATAGGGAGAAAATCAGCGCCACCATGTAAAGGATGAATTCCCCTATCTGACTGCTATCAAAACCGGGCATAAGCGCGCGTCAAATCAAAATCAGGCAAAGTGTTTTAGAACGTCGGCTGACACTAACATGCGGCCCACGCACTGTCAAAAACCCAGATTTCATTGGTTTTTGTCGGCCGGACTGGTCGAGCCGCCTCACCCTAAACAGGCTCAACTCAGCAAAGTTCCGTGAACTCCGACGGGCAGGCTATAAACCGAATCATTGCTGGCGACAATCATCTCTCCCAACGCGCTAAAGGCGACCCCAACCAGATTCATTCCAGCGACAAAGACTTCCGCCTTGTCACCGTTAGGTTCGACCCGAACAATGCCGCGGCGACCTCGCAGCGTCGCAGCAACGTACAGGTTACCCTCGGTATCGAAGGCCAAACCCTGCGGCCGCCCGAGGCCCTTGAAAAATGTAGCAGCGTTTCCATCTTTGTCGATTCTCATAATCGAATCGAAGCTGGTAACCGTTGGTCCGGTCACATACAACGCATCATCCCGTCCCCACGCGAGGTGATAGGCAGAAACTGAAGGTTCAAGATGCGCCCAGATTTTCTCCTCGCCGATTTCATTCACTTTGAAGATCGTTCCGGTGCGATCTCCGACGTACATCTGGCTGTCTTTATCGAATGCGATGCCTGTCGCAACTCCGAGATTACGCGCGAACGGCTGAGCCTCTTTGAAAGGCGTGACCCGATAAATGGTCCCGTCCAAACGGCTGGACACGAACATCTGTCCCTCTTTGTCGAAAGCGATCGCGGTAGGATTTGTAATGTCACCCGAAAACTCGGTGAGATCGCCGTTGACATCGATGCGAAACAAGGACACCGGCAACTGTTCGCCTCTTGAGCCGGAGCGAGTTATGAAAAGCGCTCCATCATCAGGATCAAAAGCTGGATTTGAGACGGGATGAAGGTCCTCTGCTAATCGTCTCCCAGCGATAAATTTCGCCGGCTTACTCTGTTCTCCCTGGCTTTCAAGCACAATACCGACTGATTGATCTACCGTCTCACCTAAGATTTCTTCAGTACCTTCGTCAGACTTGGCTCCGGCATCCCAGTCAAACGAGCTTCGTCTTTTTAGTTCGGGCACGACTGCGAGGAGACGCTTCGACGACAATGCAACCAACGGCGCCACCTCGCCGTCAATCATCACTGCGCATTGCGAGGGTTCGCTGGTATCGAACTCCGCGCATTCGATCAGAATCTCGCCTCCGGAGATTCCAGCTCCCGGACTGATTCCCAGTATTGCTCCGCCTTTATTCATACGTTCGCAGCCTAATGCTCGCAGCCTAATGTTCGCAGACTGTCTAATTCAGCAGTAATAAGATTCTCTCGGAGATTCATCATACGATCCGCTCCAAGTGCTGTCTAACACCCAATCGGTCGGCTCTTAGCAGCAAATGCCACGGGCTCGCCCCGTGGTACTCACGCTGGCTGCTACAAAATGTCCTAAAAGGAATTCGTGGATGCCACCGGCTTGCCCGGTGGAGGTTCACGCAGCTACAACATCGGAACTCTCCGGAAAACCAAGAAACGTGACTCTCCACGGGACGAGCCCGTGGCATCAATTCTTTCCACAATCGCTGGTTTGTAGCGGTTAACGTGACTCTCCACGGGGCAAGCCCGTGGCATAACTCGAACTGGCGCCCTACGCAACTTCTACATTTCACGACTTTCGTTAATTCTGTATACTCCCCAGTCTTGGAAAATGTCATCCACCCAACAGTCGCATGACCACCGTCTCGAAGAACTCGTTCATAAACTTCCTTTACCCGTTCCGGTTTGAGAGCAGCTCTTACGCCGAGCTCATCCAGACCACCGACTCGCTCAGAGCAACGACGAAACAAGGTGATCTGCCCTTATGGAGTCGAGAAACGTTCGCCGAAGAGGACTTGTTACCTCACGTAGCTCGCTACCTGAACAATCAGGACGATTCCTCACCAACAGCGCGCTTGTGGCAAATGAATCCGAACGCGCTTAACTCTCCATTCTTTTTCGGAGCTAATGCCGATTGGGACCTCCATACGTCACACGGCGAGCTGCGATTCGTCATTGAGAATCTCGAGCTGGTCCTTTTTCGAGCTGGAGTCGGTTTTCTAATAATCCGCGCGAGACCCGTTTCGGAATCGCTGAGCAACTGGCAGGACTTTATTCATTATTTTCGTTATCTACGAAGATTGCATCAGGTAAATCTCAGAGCGCAGCGTCGAATCGGCATTGACACTGTAACGCGCACGCCAGTCTATGAGCCCTACACTCCGCCGCTTCTGGAAAATCGAACAAGCAACAGCCCGGTTGTCCTGGGCGAGATATTGACGGCCCTGCTGACCCGCGTGGCAAAGGACGGCGAGCAATGGTGGGAAGAAGTTTTCGTAGCCGGCCAACTAATTCCGTTTGTAGCTCTCGGTGTCAACGAGCTGACCTCAGGTGACGCGCCGGCCCTCTTGTACAAGATGCGGAATTTTTTCCATTCGGGTCAGGGGCAACATCCCGGCAGTGACGATCTTCGACACGATCATCATTCCCTGCTTCCTTACGCTGAGCGCCAATGGTTTACGACCTCGCTGGATGGCGGAGCTTTTGTTGGAGTTGATATGCCGGATACGCCCTTCTTCCAACAGACTCTGACGGACCATCTGAGAAACCAGTATTTCCTGCTGTTCCTGCTGACTCAACACCAAAGGTTTATCTTGATGGATTTATCGAGCCAGGTGTCTCAGCATTGGCTGCATCGTGATGACGTCGTGCGCGCTGCCGCCTTTGAGCGAATTCGCGATGCATTGCTTGATTTCACGGCGCGCGGTTATTTCGCTCAGGTGATGCAGCGAGAACATCATCATCGCTATTACAAAAAACTACAGAACGAATTGGATCTGGCGCGCCTGTACCGGGAAGTCCGCGACGAAGTAACTGAGATGCATAACTACCTGCAGATGAAAAGGACCGCCCAGCTGCAGGAGCTAGCCGAAGCTCAAAAACGCGACAGCGAAGAACAGCGACGGCACATGGAAGCCGTAGCCGAAGACGAGGCTCGACGCGATCGTCGTCTTGAAAAACGACTCAGTCTCATCGGCCTCATCGTCGGCGCCCCCGTTCTAATCATGAGCTTCCTGAGCATCAATCTTCTCGGCTTCACCAGCAACGAAGGCCTCCCCCTCCGCCGCGCCCTCCTCCTCATCGCCACCCTCAGCGTGGTGTTAATCGCTATCGTCGCGGTGCTGTTTAAGGTTTTCCCAAGCACCACCAGAATCAATAAGACCAAGTGAACGAGCCAACACTTCAGATGCGTAGTGCTATAATCGCCACGCGAAGCACGGGGTTCGCAGTCGGGAGGACAATCGAACATCAGTAACATCTTAGGGAACACGGCCGGGTTGAAGGCGAATCAGTTGAGGCGGATAGAGAAGCTCTACACGAGAAGGATTCCGCCGAAGGAAATTGTCACAGCTGAGTTTGCCCGGCAGTTGACGGAGCTTTCTCACGAGACTCGCCGACAAATTGGCGCTCTAATCGATCGCAAGGGCCATGTCGAGTATGTGATGGTCGGTGATAACCGCCGCATCGAGTTGCCGGACTTTAAGCGCGTGCGCGTAGCAACCGACAGATTTCGCGGTTTGCGATTCGTGCATACGCATTTGCGCGGTGAAGAACTGACGCAGGATGACCTGACCGACCTCGCGTTGCTGCGACTGGATTTGATGGTTGCGATCGATGTGAACCCGCAAACTGGCTTGCCTGGCCTCGTTCGCGCGGCGCATTTGTTGCCAGTCAATGCAGATTTCAAGCATGGCGCCAGCAACAGCCCAAGACGATCGCCTGAAAGTTCAAACGATAAGAACATTTCAGAAGGGAGTGGTTATTTCGATCCGGATTTGTCAGGCGACGAATCGCCAGGCGAGCGAGGGCGGACACATAGGTCCGCCCCTACCAAGCACGGACACGGCGCGTCTGAACCACCGGACCGGACCATAGGCACAAAAGAACTGAAGTCCAATCCCTACACGTTTCTTGAGCCTCAGATTCCTTCGCAGCTCGACGTTGACTTCCTCGCGCTAATCAACTCGCTCGAGGAAGAGATGGCGCGCAACCGCCGCACTACTCGACGTGCTGAAGTTCGTGACCGCGCCATTCTAGTTGGAGTAACCACCGGCTCGCTGGCCGAAGCAGAAGAGTCGATGGCTGAGCTGTTCGAGCTGGCGACCTCGGCGGGCGTAGTAGTCCATGACGAGATCATTCAACGCCGTCCCGCAATCGACCCTCGCACGGTGCTCGGCAAAGGTAAGCTTGACGAATTGCTAATTCGAGCCCTGCAGCTCGGCGCCGACATGCTGGTCTTCGATCGCGAGCTGCAGCCGGCTCAGGTCAGATCACTTTCAGATGCCACCGATCTCAAGATCATCGACCGCTCGCAATTAATCCTCGACATTTTTGCTCAACGCGCGCAGTCGAGTGAAGGCAAGATTCAAGTCGAGCTGGCCCAACTCAAGTATCTGCTGCCCCGTCTGGTCATAGGCCAGGATTCAGCATTCTCTCGTCTTGCTGGCGGGATTGGTGGTCGAGGCCCAGGCGAAACGAAACTCGAAACTGATCGCCGCCGCGTTCGCGATCGAATCAACCGGCTCGAAAAAGAAATCGAAGCCCAGCGCTATCGACGACAGGAACGCCGTAAAGCGAGAACGCGACAGGGACTCCCCGTAATTTCGCTGGTGGGTTACACAAACGCGGGAAAGTCAACGCTATTGAATACTCTGACCAATAGCGTGGTGTTGGCTGAAAAGCGTATGTTCGCGACGCTGGATCCAACTTCAAGAAGATTGAGGCTGCCTCGCGAGCAGGAGGTAATCATCAACGACACGGTAGGATTCATCAGAGAGCTGCCGCCTGACCTTTTGTCTGCGTTTCGAGCCACGCTGGAAGAAATTAGCGACAGCAACTTGATTATTCATCTGGTCGACGCTTCAAATCCGCGCTGGTCTCAGCAAATCAGTTCCGTGGAAAAGATTCTTGCCGAGCTTCACTTCCAGGAGATTCCGCGTATCCTGGCTCTTAACAAAGCCGACCTCGTTGCGCCCGAGATCCTGGAAGGAATCATGAGACAGGCAACGCAGGCTGGCAGCACAGAGTGCATCGCCATCGCTGCGATTAATCCAAAAAGTTTGCAGCCGCTGCTGGAAAAGGCGGGAGCAATAGTTGCTCGAAACTTGATAGCGCCTTTCGCCAAAAGCGCCTGACGCCAAATGGGCCGTCGTCCAACATTCACAACGCCGCTGACCAGGATTCGTGACACGCTGGTCAAGTATCTAATCAGGCCGCTCGACGTTTTCTCACCCACAGCCCGCTTTTACATAGGCTTCTCTGTCCTGGTTGTTGTGACTGCTCTGTTGCTATTCACAAACTATTCGTCAGCGGCCTACAGCGAGTACAAAGACGGAGAGGTTATCAAGGCTACAGTTGTTTCTCCCACGGACGTGAGCACGATTGATCTCGCTGAAACTGTCCGACGCAAGGAAGCGGCTCGAGCTGAAACCCGACCGGTATTTGTCTTCGACTCCTCACGCGTCGAAACCTCTGCGCAAAGTTTCCAGTCCGCCTGGGAAAAACTTCAGACTGAAACTGAAGGCAATACCAGGAAGGGCGTTCCGGAATGGACCGGAGAGGGCGGCGCCGCGGTGGCGCGGGCGATTATTGCTCATAAATTTGATCCCAACGAACTTGATCGTCTCACTAGTCTGATTCGCGAAGTTGGTCAAGGCTATGTCTTCGACGACAAGGACGCGCTCGAGATGAAGCGTGAAATTGTGCTCGTGGATGTGCAAAGGCCCAAAGACCAGATGGTCATGCCTGACCCTCAAACACGAATGACTTCATTGAGCGCTGCGCGTCGAACGCTGGAGCTGAGAATTCGCAACCTGAGCGGATGGTCCAAGGACGAAACTATCGCCTTAATCTCCGCGATAACTCCACTCGTAAAGCCCAACGTCGTGCTCGATCAAACAGCAACGGCAGCGGCCAGAGAGGCCGACGCGGACCGGGTTCCTTCCGTGCGAATTTCACTGAAGCGAAACCAGGTCGTGGCGCGTGAAGGTGATACGGTCACACCGTCAATCCGGATGCAATTTGATGCGATTAAGAATTCGGGAAACGCGGGTCGTCCGTGGCAGCGACTAATGGGATTGCTGGCGCTGGTGGCCGCGCTTTACTGGGTGGCCTGGAAGTTTACCGAGCATCGCAGCACTGCGGTCACGTTAAGGCTCACCAAGGAACGAGCATTCGCCCTAATTGGCTCAGCAATTCTGGTGCAGACTATCCTGCTTCGCGTCGGCTTTGTGGTCGGCGATAGCGTTGCAGCTCAACGAGCGAACGCGCCGTTTACAGATCCTTCAATCTGGAACTTTGGTATTCCATTCGCCGCTGCAGCTCTGCTGGTAGCAATGCTGGTCGATGCTCAACTAGCTTTCATGACCGGGATGGTGACTTCGCTTTTTGCCGGGTTACTGGCCCAGAACGGAATGCAAAAGTCGATTTATGCGACCGTCGCTTGCGCCGCCGCAATCTATGGCATCGGGCGATATCGTGAACGTCAATCGGTAACAATTGCGGGCTTGCTGGTGGGGGGCAGTAGCGCGGTCATGGCCGTAGCGTTGCTAGCGTATGCGGAACAACCGCCTACTTTCAAAGCCGTACTGTTAGCCATGGGAACTGGCCTGGTGAGCGGACTGCTGACTGCAATCTTCACGGCCGGCGGCTTGCCCATCAACGAGACTGTTTTTGGAATCCTCACTGATGTAAAGCTGCTGGAGTTGTCCAACGCCGACCTTCCGGTACTTGGCCAAATGGCGCTGCGCGCTCCCGGTACTAACCAGCATTCACACGCAGTGGGACAGTTAGCAGAAGAGGCCTGCCGCGCAGTCAATGGGAACCCACTCCTCGCGAGGATCGGGGCCTTGTACCATGACATTGGCAAGCTCGCGGCTCCTGATTATTTCGTTGAGAATCAGCAAGGAAGTAATCCGCACGATCACTTGCGCCCTTCTCAGAGCGCGAAAATCATCATCAGCCACGTCACCTACGGAAAGAAGTTGGCAAAAGAGCTCGGGCTTCCCAAGGCTATTAGAGATTTCATTCCGCAGCATCACGGCACTCGCACGCTTCACTTCTTCCTGCGCAAGGCGCAAACCGAAGCCAAGCCAGACGAGGTAATCAATCCGGAGGAATTTCGTTATCCGGGACCAAAGCCTCAGAGTAAAGAAGCAGCGATCATGATGTTGGCTGACTCATGCGAAGCTGCGGCTCGTTCGCTCGCGCATCCAGATCCTGACAACATTCGCTCTATTGTTGTCAAGATCGTCGATGCAATCGTCAGCGACGGCCAGTTGAATGAGTGCGATATTTCCCTGCGCGAGATTACGACGATTAGAGAAACGATGATTCACTCGCTAACAGCCATCTACCACGCTCGAGTTGATTATCCGGGATTCAATCCCCCTTCGCTCACCACTTCATTGCCATTACTTCCCCGTCCGGACCTCGACAGCGAGGAGCGCGGCGTCTACACCAGGACTTCCGAAGTTCCGATTAACAAAGCCGGCGAAGTCGAGGATGAGGCCGTAAGCAAACGAGTAGCAAAGCGATAAAGGTTTAGGGTGTAGGATATGGGGTGTAGGGTGTAGCCCGAAAGTAATAGGCCTTTGACGTAAGTTTTGAAACTCTTTTTAGTGAGAGGATCCTTCCCTAACCCATCAATGGTTTGGGCTACCCGGGCCGGCCGCCTCCTCACTACCTCTCTCCTCATGGGGAGAGGAACCTAACAATCTACAGAACAAACAATCAGAAGAACCACTTGCAAAACTCTTCTCATTCACACCCGGTTTCAACCGGGTGGTAAGGCTTCGAGGATGACGCCTAGCCGTTTCAAGGGCAATAATAGACTTGACGAACCAACCCAATGAACACCGAGGGCATTCGCGAATTCCAGCCTGGGGCAACGCCCCAGGAATAACGCAAGTGTTTGCTTCGCTAACGCTGAAAGCGTTCGCGAGTAGTGCAGCCTTGCGTCACGAATCTTCCCAAAGCTCAACTCACGAACGCTTACAGCGTTCCCTATCAGCTTGGTTCCTTTTTCCCGGGGGCGCTGCCCCAGGCTGGAATTTGCCCACGCCTTTGGCGTTCGACTACTGACGTTGATTGGTCAAGTATATTAATTCCGTTTCAACGGTTTCCGCTTCTCAGTTGGCGGCGGAAACCGTTGAAAACGGTGATTGTTTTTCCCTGCCCTACAACACCCGGTTGAAACAGGGTGTGGATGAAAAGAGTTTGGCGAGTGCCTTAGAAGTGCGGCTTTAGTTTCGCGTAGGTCGTCGAGAGGTCTTCCGGGATAACTCGAGTGTCAGAAACTGTGGTCATAAAGTTCGTGTCGCCCGCCCAACGAGGCATGATGTGAATGTGAAGGTGATCGGCGATGCCCGCTCCTGCAGGCTTGCCCAGATTCATGCCAATATTGAATCCGCCCGGCTGATAGACATCTCGCAGCGCTGTCTGACAACGCTTCGTTAGATCCATCAGCTCGTCAGTGGTAGCCTTGGCAGTCTTATCGAGCTCGCCTACGTGTGCAAACGGAACAACCAGCAAGTGACCACTGATGTAAGGGAAAATATTGAGGACGACGAAGTTGTGTGAGGCTCGATGAAGGACGAAGTTAATCTCGTCACGTTCCGGAGTTTTTACAATTTCACAAAAGACGCAGCCGTTCGAACGACTCTCACCCGATTTAATGTAGTCATAGCGCCAGGGACTCCAAAGGGTTTCCACTTGCAGTTATTCCTCTGGTCACATCAGATGCCGAACGAGGCTGGCGGAATATCGCCGTTGGAACCACCTTCGGATGTAGAGAGACTAGCTGCTGCGCCGGTATCGTTGATTAGCTCTTTCAGTTCTTTTCCAGGTTTGAAGTAGGGAACGCGTTTCGCGGGAATGCTGACCGGATCGCCTGTTTTTGGGTTTCGTCCACGCCGAGCGCCGCGTTCACGCACTCGGAAGCTGCCAAAGCCGCGGAGCTCGATCTTCTCGCCATGATTCAAGCTTTCGATAATACTTTCGAAAACGATTTCAACCAGACGTTCTGCATCTTTCTTGGTAAGTTCGGCAGCACGCGCCACGTCTTCGACAAGTTCCGCTTTAGTCATGCGTCACCTCAACGTTTCCAAGAGATCGGTCGAGCAAACTTGATTGAGAACTCGAAAGTTAGCTTGCAAGTAAAATGGCGAGACTGATCAAAAACGGGCGTACAGTATCAGAACCCTGTGATTCGAGCAAGACCCATAACCGTCACAAGATCAGAGCTTTAAGTCAGCTTTGAGAGTCAGGATCTACTTCTCTGGCTCATCGCCTCCGGCGGCTCGGCCAATTTGAAAGTCAGCCAATTCGCCCAGAGAGGCCATACCGCCCCCGGCTTCAGAAGAATAGACCTTGGTGTCGACAATGGGCTCATCTTTACCGACGGCACGCGCCGAGAGACCTATCTTCTTGCCCTCAGAGTCGATTCGCAGAATCTTGAAGTCCATCTCCTGCCCGAGCTGCACTACGGATTCCGGCTTCTCAACACGTTCCTCAGAAAGCTCGGAAATGTGACAGAGGCCTTCCAGATTCTCTTCGAGCTCGACGAATGCGCCGAAGTTCGCAAAGCGGGCAATCTTTCCTTTAACAACATCGCCCGGTTGGTGTTCGTTGACGAAACGCTCCCACGCGTTTGGTTCCAGATCCTTGATCGACAGCGACAGTCTGCGGTTTTCGATGTCGATACTCGTAATGACGGCTTCAATCTCCTGGCCCTTCTTAAGAAGTTCGCTCGGATGCTTGATGCGTCGCGACCAGGAAATATCTGAGACGTGGACCAGCCCATCGACTCCGTCCTCGATTTCGATGAAGGCGCCAAAGTCGGTGAGATTGCGGACACGACCCTGAACTCGAGAACCAACCTGATAACGCTCATTCAATGTGCGCCACGGGTTGTCTTGAATCTGCTTCATGCCGAGGCTGATGCGCCGGGCTTTCGGATCGACTGCCAGCACTTCGACTTCAACGGTATCACCCGGGTTTACAATCTTGCTCGGGTGCTTGACGCGCTTGGACCAGCTCATTTCGGAGACATGGACCAGGCCTTCGACGCCTGCCTCGAGCTCAACGAACGCGCCGTAATCGGCAACGCTAGCAATCTTTCCACTCACACGCGTGTGCAGCGGAAAGCGCTCTTCAACAGAAGCCCACGGATCGGGCAGCAGTTGCTTGTAGCCGAGTGAGACTCGTTCGCGATCGCGATCGAATTTGAGAACCTTGACCTGGATGGTATCGCCAACTTTAAAAAGCTCGCCCGGATTTTGCAGCCGTCCCCACGACATGTCGGTCACGTGAAGTAAGCCATCGACGCCTCCCAAATCCACGAACGCGCCATAGTCAGTAAGATTCTTGATTTGGCCCTCGACGATGATGTCCTCTTCGATGCCGCCGAGTGTTTCGTCCTTACGACCAACGTTCTCCTGCTCAATCACTGCCTTCCGCGAAAGGACCACATTGGAGCGCTTTCGATTGAGCTTGATGACTTTTGCTTCGATTTCCTGGTTGCGGAGACTGTCCAGATTTCGAATAGGCCGCACATCTACTTGCGAGCCCGGTAGGAAAGCTGCGATGCCATCGATGTCGACGCGCAAACCGCCTTTGATCCGCTCCGCCACCCGGCCTTTGATATTGGTTCCGTCGCGATAGGCCTTCTCCAGATCATCCCAGGCTTTCATCCGCACTGCATCAGCGCGAGAAAGCACCGGTAAGCCATCGTGCGAATCCATGCTCTTTACGAGCACGTCCACTTCGTCGCCGGGTTTCACGGCCAGACGGCCATTCTCAGTAAATTCAGCCGGGTTAACGATGCCTTCAGACTTGTAGCCGAAGTCGATCACTACGCCGCGATCGCTGATGCCGACCACAATTCCACGAACAACCTCGCCTTCCTGCAGGCTGGCCTGTTCCTGTTCGAACTGATCCAGGAGTTGTCCGAAATCGACATCGCCGCCGCGCGGCTCATCGTCATCGACCGATTCTGTCGAACCAGATAGATTGTTGGTGGCGGATGTTTCGGTGGCTTCGGGCGCCGAAGCAAAAGCTTCGCCGGATGATGGTTGGTTGATATTTTCCTCGCTGTTATCCAGCTTGGGTTCTTCACTAGACATGCAGACTCCTACTTCCCGGAACAGTATCAGCGCGTCGGATAGCTCTGGTCACACATTGGGCCGACAATCAATCATCGCACAAGCTCGCGACAATTAGACAGCGACCACACATCGTGTCCTGTGGGGCTTCTAACCTGGTGCTGTGTCGGATGGAATTCGAGCGAGGATTCGAGCCGTATAGTTTTGGAAAAGGAGGTTGTAATTTGTTTCGATTTCCGTCGTGCCCGTAGTCACCCGCTTGGTCCGACCATTACCAGCCGCTTAACCGGGGTGCTTGGGAATGTACACGGCTAACACAACGAGTGTCAAGGCGCTAACCTCAGTCAACGGCTGAATTAAGGGCCAACGAATCAGGAGTGCAGGCCAGCTTGCAACCAACTGCATCTATTTTACCGACGTGACGTGGAGGCTCGCTCGCCACCGCGCGCAACAACATAAATGCCCGCGGAGTGCGAACCCACAAACAGAGTCCCCTGATTTTGATTATCAAGCGCCAAAGACCAGATGCGAAAACTCGGTAGGCGTCGTTCTCTGGGATCGATACGGCTCCACGTCAGTCCGGCATTCGTTGAATGATAAACTCCGCCACCATTCTCGCCATTCTGGTAAGCGTTGCCGACGAATAACTCGTCACCATTGCGGGCATTGACAAGGATGCTGGTGAAGTCTCCAAACGGAAGATTACCGCCGCGGCGCTGCCAATGCTGCCCGCCATCACGCGTGGCAAAGAATGCTTGCTTGGTGCCGACGTAGACGTTGTTCGGGCGCGAAGGATCCTGAGTAATCACGTTTACCGGCACGTCAGTCGGTATGCCATCGACCTGGCGCCAGGACTTACCGCCGTCCGACGTTACCAGGACACCTGAGGAAGCCGTGCCAACCCAAATCGTATCCGGCAATTTGTTGAGGGCGCTTACGCTGCTGGTGTGGACGTCAAAGCCGGGTCCATACTCGAGCTTTCGCCAACCCTTGGCGGGATCGTAACTCTTGAAGACTCCCGCATTCGTGGCGGCCAACATGAATGGCCGTTGCGTCTCAGGATCAGTTATCTGGATCAAATCATTGACCGCGTCTGTGAGTATTTGAGCACCGAGTCCACTGGCCGAGGCTGTGGATTCGCCAACCCCCAATCCCAACGCCGCGAGCGTGACCTGATCCAAATTTCCCGTCACCGGCAGGCTCTTGTCGGTTTGAAAACGCGTGATGGCCGCAAGCGTTTGCGATCCCGCACGCCCGTCAGGAACCCCGACTGGATAGCCCGCTGCGTTTAGCGCGACTTGTGCTCGTCGAACGGTTTCGCTCACCGCCTTCGACGGAACCGGACGCTTCACCGCCGTGCGGCGCGCAGGTTTCTTACCTCGAACCGGCGCTGGCTTGGCAACGGGTTTTTCATCCGAGCCTTTTCCTCCCGACCAAACAGGAGCCCATGAAGCACCGCGGTCCGGCGATCGATAAACTCCTAAATTCGTTCCCAGGTAAATGATGTTCGGATCGACGATGTCCTGAAGAATCGAATAGCCAATCAGACGCGAGGGCATGCTTCGCATCGAAGGACGCCACGACTGTCCGCCGTCGTCGCTCACAAAGAAAAAGCCGCCTCCCGTCGTGGTATTAATCGTCGTTGCATAAACCCGATTTGGCATGTCGCGGTCGGGAAGAATCGCGTTTGCAAATCGACCGCTATAACCACCGTTACTCGGCTCAAAGCTTTTCCCACCGTCGCTAGAGACCATCACTCCATAGTTGTTAGTTCCAATGTAAATGGTCTGAGGATTGGCTGGATGAACTGCGATCGAGTTGATTTCAAGCTGGCGCGACGTCGTCACCATCCATGAGTCCGCGTTTCCTCCTCGTTCTGAACGCCAAAAACCTTCAGTGGTGCCGGCGAATACAAGGCCGGGAATTGATGGATGTTGCAGGATGGCTCGTGTCCGCCGTGACTGGGAGGGAATTCCCTGCACCTTCTTCCAGTTCGCGCCGGCATTTCGAGTTTCATAAATACCGCTGCAAGCAGAAGCAATGATGTGATTACGATCGCGCGGATCGATGTCAATCGCGAAAATATCGGAATCATCAATGATGCCGTTCTTGATGCTGTACCAGCTCTTGCCGCCGTCGGTTGACTTGTAAGGCAGGTACCAGGTGCCGGCATAGATGATGTCCGCAGTGGTCGGATCAAGCGCGAGCGATTCAACGTGCACTAATCCCGGCGTGCTGTAGGTTGGCAGCTGAGCCCATGAGGCGCCCGAGTCATCGGACCGGTAGATTCCATTGAAGGTGCCGGCAAGGAGAACGTTCGGATTGAACTCCGACTGGGCCAGCGAGTGAATAGCCTCATTCTTGAGTTCTTTGCTTTCACGCCATTTTCTTCCACCGTCAGTCGATTTGAAAAAGCCGCCCGCCTCTTTGTGGCGATGGGCGCCCATGTAAAGCGTATTTGAATCGCGCGGATCGATGATTATGTGATCGACGAACAATCTCGGGATATTGAAGTTGTAGAGCAAGCGCCAGCTTCGAGCACTGTCATAAGAAGCGTAAATCTGGCCGTCGAGCGTCCCGAAGTAGAAATGAGCCGGATTCTTCGGATCAACTACGAGAGACCGCACGTCCCCGCCCTGAGGTCCGCTGGTGCGCCAGTCTTCGACGTACGTCATGCCTTCGGACCGCGTTGCGGGTCCATCGTCCGCCGCGAGAGCGCCCGGGGCTCTCAAGCAATAAGTAATCAGAAAAAGTGCAAAACCGCCAAATGCAAAAAACTTTCGAAGATTCATGAATTAATTTCTCTCTCGTCTAAATTCCCGCCAGGGGCGCATCAGCATCCACTTAACACTGAACAGTGTAATACAGACATTCGCGTCTCGTGTCCAGCATTACCAGCATCTCCCTGGCAAATTGAGATTCCAGCGTCGATTCCAAAGTTGGTCGCCGTTTCCCAAACGCCGAACGGGCGATGTTCATCTAGAACATCGCCCGCTCGGGAAGGTTGGCGCCAGCAGTGACGCTCGTTACTTAGCCGGCTTACTCCTCGTCGTCTCCGGCTTTCTTTTTACCGTGGCGTACGCGTGGTCGCGGTGTCCGTGTCTTCTTGCATTCGGGACACGGAGTCACTGTAGCTGCCGCTGCGGGTGCTGGAGCTCCCGGCTGGCAAACATGCAGTTCGACCATGAGCGACTCTTTGCAGCCGCCGTCGATCACTGTGATGCGACCGGCGTCGATGCCTCGAGTATTCACCAGGTAATCCTTGGCACGGTTTGCACGAGCAAGGCCCTGGCCTTCGCATGCTCCGTAGCCAATGATGTAACCCTGTGAACCGGCATCGGTCTGCAGCCTTGATGCGAAGTTGTCGAGTCTGGCCTTTTCATCATTGAACTTGATGTCGCCGTATTCATCGACCTTCTCGCATGTCGGAATCGCTTTCTGCTTCACCGAAGTCGTGCAGGACGCAGTTCGCGAGCAACTAGGATCGATTCCACCGATTTCAACTGTCGCGGTGACCGTCTGGCCACCGAGGCCGGTAGTATCAACCGTAATCGAGCTCGTGCCCTGGCCGCTGCTGATTGTGCCCGCTGAAACTGACCAGTTGTAAGTAATGCTCTGGTTACCGCTGAAGTTCGCAGTGAACGTCATCGGCTGGCCCTCGTCGACTTGATCCGGGCAGCTAACGTTGACTGTCGGACACGGCGGTTTCTCGCAGTTCGGACATGGCGCAATCGTCACGGTAGTCGAACCCGAGACTGCCGGATGAGTTCCATCGGTTACTTGCACTGATGCAGTGTATGTTCCAGGTTGCGCGCCAGTCAGGTCCCAAGTGACGTTGCGTCCATCACCCGTAATCTTGCCGCCGGTTACGCTCCAGGAGTAAACCAGCACATCTCCATCAGCGTCGCTGGCAACCGCACTCAAGCCGAGCACCATATTGGCGCTGCTCGGGCATGAGCTTGACGATGTCCCCTCAGGACACGGCAACGTGATTGATGAGCTCGAGGCCGTCACCGAAGTAATCGTCGGTGCTACGGGCTCGGGGCCTGGCAGGATTCGCGCATTTCGATGTCCAGCAAAGAGCTGAACGATGAATCCGTTCGGATCACTCGAGAAGCGGAAGCCATTTGGAAAACCATTAGTCGTAGCTGGTCGAACAGTTCCCGGAACAATCACGATGCCACGGCCCGGAACGAAAACGCCGCTCAACTGATTGATTTGGGTATTGAAGTCAACCGGATTGATGTGGTCGGCACTCTGTTCATTCAAGTGGCGGCGATAGGCAATGCCAAGGCCCCACCAGCGTTTCGGGAATATCTTCACGCCACCGACGAATTCGACTGGATCGTTTTCAAAAGCATTCGCTGTGCGAGTGCCGGTGTAACGGGTTGTTCGCAGTTCGAATACCGGTTGGAAGTGCTTATTGACCGGAAAGTCCATGCCAACGCCCACCAGCAATTCATTCGGTCTGTCCAGCAGAACTGCATCACCCATGGCTTCGGACCGTTCGTTACTGTTAAAGACGTAGCCAAGGTTGACCGAGAGGTTTGCGTGCTTGTGAACCCGCGCATCAATAAAACCAACCAGACCAAAGTCGCCCTTCAAGAAGCTGCCACCTGGACCGGCGCCGCGCTGTAGCTGGTTAAAGCCACGGAAGCTATCGGCATTGTCCGGATACCAGCGATAGAACGGAATAACACCAAGACCTAATGGATTGTGTGGTCCGGTGAACCGAATCTTGGCGCCTACCACATAATTGGTGAAACTAGATTCGCCGTACTGGCGGCTGATGAATGGTGCGTCAGGCAAATACGCCGGCGCAATCGTGAACGTCGTTGGCACTTCAATCGGCAGCGTCAAAGCTGTTGCCGGAAGAACTGTAGTAGCCAGGACGATTCCCGGCAGGATGCTGCCCACCGGCGAGCCAAGCCCCGGGAAGGAAGCGGAACCACTGAATCGGCCGCCATTTCCAAGCGGGCCGCCAATTAAGGCATTAAAGCCCGGGAATCCGAACAAGGAACCGATTTGACCTGGACCCTGTCCAAAGTTTCCGGCAGATCCGCCGATAAACGGAAACTGCACAAATGGCTGGTTATTCAAAGGACGAAAAACTGCCGATCCTGCAAGCGAGCCGACATTTGGACCAGATGGCGCCAAAATAATCGCTGGACCCGTGCAAGGCGAAACCGCCCTGCACAAGCTCACGTTCGGCAAATAGAAACTCGACAGGTTCGATGGATTATTTACCTTAACACCTCGATACAGGTTGCTCTTAAAGAACAACTCGATGTGGTCATTCAATCCAACGTTAAAGCTACCCGGGATATCTGTGAGGTCAACGTTGCCCGGATCGCGATCATAATTACTGTACGCGATGCTGAACGTAAATTCGCCTTTGCGAATCGTTGAGCCGTCATAGATTGTGAAGAGACCGGTCGGGCCGCCTTCTGGACCACCCGTACCCACCGATGGAGACTGATTCCGTGGATCAGACTCTAGTCTCTTTGTCTGCGCCGTAACGACAGTACAAATAATCAATATAGCGAGCGCAGCAATAAGCGCCCTATTCGCCAATCTCATCGCATTCCTCCTGCGAAACACTTTCTAATGTAGAAATCTTTGGTCACCTCAAGTTCGACGTGGATAGCGTTGATTGATCGATTAATCCCCCCTGATCAATCTGCGCAGGCACTCTACGGAACTCGGGCATCCCTGCAAGCTGTCAAAAACAGGAAACAACAAACCCAATCACCTGGTGACTAGCGCGTAGAGATTCGAGGAGGTTATTCCAACTCCCGCTCGTCAATCTCTATTGTTGAAGTCCTGAAAAACTAAGTGCCCTTCTTATACGAAACCAGCAACTCAGTGTCAATCGTTTAGCACCGACGGTACCGCGCCCGATTCTAAAAAAGATTCTTGCATGGTCCTATCGTACTAAACTGAGCCAGACCATACTCCACCTTAAACCGGAAATCAAGACTTTTTCACGACTTAGCGGACCTCACTTATGTTTTTTCCGTCACGCGTAGAAGCCCCGAATTCGGGTGTCGTAGGCTACCCGGTCGATTGCCAGCATGTAGGCCGCGGTCCGCGTATCCACCGAATGAGCGTCAGCATAACGGCATAAATCATTGAAGCTCGCAACCATCGTATCCTGCAACCGCTGGTTTACGACGTCTTCCCGCCAGAAATAACCCATCCGATCCTGCACCCACTCAAAGTACGAAACCGTTACGCCCCCCGCATTGGCCAGAATGTCCGGAATAACAAAAACCCCTTTTTCGTGGAGAATTTCGTCTGCGGCGGCAGTGGTTGGTCCATTTGCCCCCTCGGCCAGGACCTTGCACCGAATCTTGTCGGCGTTCTGCGAGGTGATCTGATTCTCAGTCGCGGCCGGCACCAGCACATCACAGTCCAATTCCAACAACTCCTGGTTTGAAACCGTCTCGACTCCCTCATAGCCCTCGAACGAGCGGGTGGCCCTCAAGTATTTCAAGGCATTGGGAATATCGATCCCGTTGGGGTTGTAAATGCCGCCGTGCACGTCCGAAATGGCAACAACTTTGTAACCGTCGTTGTAGAGCAGTTCAGCCCCAATCCCACCTACATTGCCGGAACCTTGAACTACGACGCGGGTGTTGGACGGCGCCATCTGGAATCGTTTGACTGCCTCGTTAATGACGAAGAGTATTCCTCGCCCGGTTGCTTCGCGGCGGCCAGCGGATCCACCAAGGTCAATGGGCTTACCCGTCACTACCGCAGTAACTGTGTGCCGAGCGTGCATCGAATAGGTGTCCATGATCCAGGCCATCGTCTGCTCGTTCGTATTCATGTCGGGCGCCGGCACATCCTTCTCGGGCCCAATAAACTCGACGAGCTCCGCAGCGTAACGACGTGTCATTCTTTCAAGCTCGCCAAGTGACATCTGTTGCGGATCACAAATGATCCCTCCCTTGGCGCCACCAAAGGGAACGTTAACGACGGCGCATTTCCAAGTCATCCATGCGGCAAGGGCACGCACTTCATCGAGAGTGACGTCCGGAGAATAGCGAATACCACCCTTGGCCGGGCCTCGAGCGAAGTTGTGCTGAACTCGATAGCCTTCGAAGACCTGCATGCGACCTGAGTCCATGCGAGTCGGGATGTAGACTTTTAGTTCCCGGTTCGGAACTCGCATCACCGCGTAGAGATCGGGATCGAGTTTCAGAAGTTGAGCCGCGCGATCAAAGCGCGACATCATCGATTCGAAAGGGTTCTCTTCTTTTATTTGACGAATGTCATCGACGTATGATGTGTTGTACTCCATACCAGTCTCCGCTATGTGGTCCTATCCTTTTGTTCCGTGTCGAAACGAACGTCTCGCAATCTCACGACGAAGACAAGACTTCGTTCATTGCGCCAGTTCGATATCCGTGCAAGTCGAGCGTAACGTACTTGAACCCAAGCTTGCGAAAACTTTGGGCCATAACTTCCACAACTTCAGGCCGAAGCGCCCTCTCCAATTCACGAGGCGCAACTTCAAGCCGCACGAGATTGTCATGATGGCGTACGCGAAACTCACGAAAGCCAAGCTCGCGCATAATTTCTTCACCGCGATCAATGGAGGTTAAGCGTTCGATAGTCACTGGAGTGCCGTATGCGATCCGCGATGAAAGACAAGGGCTCGCTGGTTTGTCCCAGGTGGGCAGCCCGGCACGGCGACTAAGCTCGCGCACTTCATGCTTTGTAAATCCAGCTTCAATAAGAGGACTGCGAACCATGTGCTCGCCCGCCGCTGCGCGTCCTGGCCTGTAATCCTGCGTGTCATCCATAGTCGAGCCATCGACAATGAACGCTAGTCCGCGTTCTGAGGCCAGCTTCTCGAGCTTTCCATACAACTCGCTCTTACAGAAATAACAACGATTGGGAGCATTAGCGCGATACCGCGCGTCTTCCAGCTCTCCAGTCATAATTACTTCGCGACGAAAGCCGAACTCCCGCGCGATGCGCTCGCACTCGGCTCGCTGAAATTCAGCCAGACTTGCCGAATCTCCAGTGACACACAAAGCCTGGTCACCAAGCTCGCGGTTCGCGATGTAGGCGAGGTAGGTACTATCTACGCCACCCGAAAAAGCGACCAACACGGAGCCCATCTCGAGAAGAATAGTCCGCAGGGAGTCTTCCTTCTGAAGCAATGTTGCTGATAGGTCGTTTGGCTTCGAGATCGTATTTCCAGCCTCGAGATCCGCCGTGGCAAAACTGTTCACACCTCGTCCCCTGTTCTGCTGAATGCGACGAATAGTGCCACGCATTCTGATGTAGTTATGATGTTTGGGATTACTGAGCCGCATGGTAGCGCATGCCCCCAGCTAGTGCAACCACCAGCTTTTCAAGCAATACAGACTTTGAAGCATCATAATCACGCGTGCTAACATCCAAGCCTCCCCAGGTTCTCTTCCTTATGCTGTGGTTGGTTTGGTGCGAATGATTATCAGGCTACGTGGCCTTTATTCTCTGTGCTCCCGGTCTGCTGGTTTGATCATTGCCGCGGTATCCCTGTCGCTGCTTCTAACAACAACTGTTGGCGCCCAGACGGATGAGCTTGGTGATGGTTCAGCCGATCCAATCAAGTTATTTGAACAGGGTCAGAATGCTCACGCTCACAATGAGTTCGCCAAGGCATTGGAGTTCTACGAGCAAGCGATAAAACTGCGGCCCGAATTTCCGGAAGCTGAATTTCAACGAGGCAATGCCCTGCTTTCTCTTAATCGTATGACCGAGGCCGAAACCGCTTTTCGTAGAGCGATCGAGCTGCGCAAGGAATGGTCCATGCCTCAGGCCGCTTTGGGCGTGTTATTGACACGCGTAGGGCGAACACAGGAAGCAGAGCCGGTCCTTCGCCAGGCTCTGCGACTGTCACCAAAAGATTCGATGACGCTGAGAACGCTGGCCGATCTGCGTTTACGCGCGGGTGATGCAAAGGAAGCAGCCGAGCTGGCGCGTCGAGCAACGCTCGACAGTGAAGCTCCCTCATCAACCTGGGTTCTCCTGGCAATGGCGCAACGAGCGCTGGGCGACACTGCCGCCGCGAAAACAAATATCGACCACGCTCTCGAGGTTGATCCAAAAAATGTTGCCGGCCTTGTCGAACGAGCAGATATCCGCGGCGCCGAAGCCGACTATGACCACGCTATTCAGGACTTGAAAACAGCCGAGACTCTGAAACCTGGAGATCGGTCAATCCTGATGCGGCTGCTCGATATGTATCAGCGAAGCGGCAAGACCGAGGAAGCCGGACGCGTGGCCCAGACTTTGGGTATCGTAAGCGAGACTGGAAGCACATCAACCTCGGGAGAGATAAAAGTTATCGGCACGCCCGCAGAAATTGAAGCGGCAAATGACAGCGATCAAACGAAAGCTCGTCCCGCCCTCGAGATTCTGATCAAGAAGAACCCACGTAATGCGATGCTGCTGGCGAAGCTGGGCGCATCTTATCGAACGGATGATCCAGCCAAGTCAGTTGAGTTCTATCGACGCGCTAACGAGCTGGATCCAAAGAATGCGGATTACGCCACCGGCTACGGAGCCGCACTCGTTCAGTCACGTCGCTTTGAAGAAGCCGCAGGTCTTCTTCGGCAGGTTACGGCTGCAGTGCCGGATAATTTCATTGCTCACGCAAACCTCGCCACCTCACTGTACGAGCTGAAGAGATTCAACGAAGCGATTGCTGAATACGAATGGTTGCTGGCAGCGAAGCCCGACCTGGTTGTAACGTATTACTTTATTGCTACAGCTCGCGATAAGATGGGTGAGTTCGAAAGCGCATTGGAAGCTTACGAGCAATTCCTATCTCATGCCGATGCTAAAACTAATGACCTCGAGATCGAAAAGGTGAAACTCCGCCTGCCAATCTTGAGGCGGCAGATAAAGCTCGGGCAAGGTGTGAAACGCAAACCGGCCTAGCAACAATTTGAGCGAACGCTGGTGGGAGTCCTTCCAACTTGATCAGATGAGTCGAAGCGGAATTAATAAGTCAACTCGCATGGCCTGGCTGGCTGTGTTCTGTGCCATAGCATGCGCCGGTGCTGTGCACGCTCAGGCGCCGCGCGTTGGCGATCAATTACCTGCTCCGCCGCCGATGCGAACGATTCCTCAGGCAGAACGCACTCTAATTAATGACGTCAGAGATTCAAAGTCACGCATCAAGAAAACGGTAGAGCTAGCCGACGGCCATTTGGTTAAGGCTGAAAACGCAGCCACCCAGCAAGAGTTCGATCTTTCCCTGCGAGAACTGGGTCTTTACCTTGGCTTGATAGAAAACGCGTTCAAGTTTTTGGGTCAGGCGAACAGCGGCGATCGAGGCAAGAGTCGCGACGCTTATAAACATATCGAGCTGGCGCTACGAGCACACGGGCCACGCTTGACGGTGATGAGACGCGCTACGCCGCTAGAGTACGCGACGCGAATGAAGGAAGTAGAAGATTTTGCTCGTGACGGGCGCACTGATGCCCTCAACGCGTTTTACGGACACACGGTTGTGCGCGATGGGCGCCCGAAACAAGAAGAGAAGCCCAAAGATAATCCACCAAACCCCGAAAGATAATTGTGATGCGACTAAAACCCCTCTTTCAATTCCTTGCTTTCTCGATCGCATTTTCCATTTTTGGTTTTGCCGCGCTGGCCCAATCGCGCGACCATTTGACTCCGCAGGAAGTCGAACTGGTTCAGGAGTCACAGGTTCTCGATCAGAGAACCGAGGTGTTCATCAAGGCGATTGAGCGACGGATAATGGCTATGAATGGAACTCAGCCCAGCGACGCAAAGCAGTTCAAGAAGGACGCCGAGAAATGGGGCGAACTACCGAAGGGATCGCGAGCTCAGCTCATTGGCGACATCGCGCGCATTCTCGAGGAAGCCATCACTAATATAGATGACGTCAGCTACCACGATGATAAAAACCCGTTGCTGACAAAATCTTTGCGAAAGCTTGATACGGTCGCAGCGACTTTATTCACTCAGCTAACGCCAATCGGCGAACAATCAAAAAGCCCGGAAGAGATCAGTAACATCAACCAGGCTCTCGAGAACGCGCAATCGATTATGGATGCCGCGAAGAAACTGGGCCCACCCAGCGAAGCCGAAAAAACCAAAGGCAAAAACAAGAAGCCCAAAGGATAAGCCGAGATTCTTCGAACAGAAAACAACATCCGCAGATTACGCAGATTTCACAGATGTAAGAGCATTGCGCCGGGAGCGTGATTTCACGGTCGTTGCTCTGTAGGGATTCTTAATAAACTCAGTGGTATCTCTGGCGTCGCCGTCCCATAAACCATTCTATGTTTGTCAGACGAAAACATCTGTGCAATCTGCGTAATCTGCGGATGTCTTTTTTTGCTTGCTTAGTTTTTCTTTCTGGCTGCTGAGACTACCGACTTCGCTTCGGCGTCGATAGCGGCTCCGGCGCTGGCTTCATCTCCTTCTTCTTTAGCCGATGCGGTCGATTGCAATCGGGGTGAAGTTTCGCCAACCTGCATGAGCTTGAACTCCAGTTTTGCCTCAGTCTTGCCGAGGCTTCCCGATCCCACCCCCGTTGCTCGCCCCAGCATTCCACCGAATGCCTTTCCTGCCGAAAGTTTGAGCGAAGCAATATCAGTGAAGAGAACGAAATCACATTGCCTGGATTTGGCTTCCAAATCCGCTTCGAAAGCTGAGCTCGCATTGAGCGGAACCGCTTCGATGTTAGCCGATCCGATATTGCTAATCAGTCGTTCACGCAAAGAGTCCGTTGAGACTGAATTGTTCGTGCGGTTATTTATTTGAACTACGCCAATCCGAATTGCTCCGGGCTTCTTGGTATCGTTAGACATTCCCGGAACTTCGTTTGTGGGCTTCGCTTCTGAAGCTTCATTCTTACCCATCGCCTGCGCCATCATTGCCGCGGCGTCGCCTTGACCATTCAGCTCCTGCCAATTCCGGGCTTCAGCATAACCGGCTGGAATATCGAACAAGGCGGCATCCAAAGGCTGGCGCGATAGCTCCGTCACTTCCTTGGTGCTGGTGAAGGAAGGCTGATCATTCTGATCGTAGACCGTAGTGGTTTCGATCAGGGGAAAGCCAGTTCGGCCCGCTCCTTCGTGACGATATTGAATTCGATCCCGACAGCCCCCGCTTGGAGCCATCGGATTGCCGCCCATTTGAGTCCGACCTGCGGGACAGCTAAGTCCGACATTCAAGTCGATGTACCAACCGTCCTGATCAAAGCGCATCTTCGTTTTGTTGCAGGCATCCGGTGAAGATTCGACTCTGATCGAAGTTTTGACGTGGCGCGCGGTGAAGCCAAACATTTCTTTGCGCTCACCGGTGTCTTTTGACGAGGTGATGTACGTGACAACGCCCCCACGACGCGAAGCCTCAAGTTCCTCAGGCTGTGGAGCGGTTTTAGTATTGGGAGCTGCCGTATCGTCAGTCACCATCGGGGTGACAATGTACTTGCGAGTCTTGTCGTTGAGCTGAATCGTCCTCTTCAGATCGCATTGAGTGATGTTCACACTGTCCATGCCGTAGCCGCGTTGCTCTTCGGTACGCTCACGGACACCCTTGATCATCGAAGTGCTCGCAGACGCCGGCATTGCACTCCCGCCAGATTGCATCGAGACTTTGTAGGTAATCTTTATGTCCGACTGCGGCCGCTGCACTCGGCTTTGCTGGGCTCGACCCAGTGACCCTGCCGCGAATGCGCAGGTAATAAAAGCCAGTACAATGGCGATAAATCTAAGTTTTCCCAAATTCATATGTTCTCCCTTTCCCGAATTTATTGAGTGCAAAAGTAGGCTGGCCTTCAGCCGCCAAAGCTTTCTACTTGTTAACGCGTAAAGCGCCCGTGCCAGGGTCCACCATAATCATGAACATTGGCCATTAACTTCGCGTAGAATAACCCCGAGGACAATAACATTATGGACAGCAGATACTATCCCGGCGTCGAGGCAAACATTTCCGAGCTCATGGCGGAGCTCCGAACGCTATTTGACGAAGATTATGAAATTCAGACAATGAACATATCTTCAACTACGATACTTCAAGCGCGCAAGTCCAGCACGCTCCGAGAAATTACCGGCCTGTCTGCGGCCTTAACAATCAAGATTACTCCCGAGGCTGGCGGTACTCGAGTCGAGGTTGGAATGCAGAAGTGGTTTGACAAAGCCGCGGTGGCTGCTATCGCGGTAGTCTTATCAGCCGGGTTATTAATCGCACTGCCGGCGCTGGGCGCTTACTGGCAATACAAAATTACAGAAGACTCGTGGAAGATTGTCGAAGATCACATTGCGCGGAAGGCAGGCGGTTACGTGCCGCCGTTACCCGGACGCTGCGGCACCTGCGGCGCAGCGAACAGCGCCGGCGCCGCGTTCTGTTCATCTTGCGGCGCGAACCTGCGCGTAGGTCTGACTTGTGGCGGATGCGGCGCTGTACAGAAAGATGCTTCAGCGCGATTCTGCAACGGCTGCGGGAAACCACTGTCGAGCTAGCTTAGCTAGAAATTCGCGCAAGGGCCGACCTGCGCGTTCGCCCCACATTTTTAGTGAATGCAAAAAACTCCCCCCACTATCCGGCGCGCAACGATTACCGACGCTCCTCTTTTGTGTGAACTTAGTACTGTCACATTTTTTGAGACGTTCGCAGCTCACAACACAGAAGAAGACATGACGCAGTACCTGGCGGAATCATTCAACCTCGACCTCCAACGCGCTGATCTATCCGACGACAAAACTACATTCCTGATCGCGGACGTTAACGAGGCTGCAGCCGGTTACGCAATGCTGCGCGCGGGAGCTCCGCCCGACGAGGCCGAAGACAACCATTCAATTGAGCTTGTTCGCCTTTATGTGAAGAAAGAATGGCACGGTCGCGGCGTAGGTGAATCATTAATGCAAGCATGTCTTGCGGAATCTCGACGGCAGGGCTATGACAATTTATGGCTGGGCGTTTGGGAAAATAATGCTCGGGCGCGCGCGTTCTATCGCAAATGGAAGTTCGAGGAATTCGGCGAGCATATTTTCCAACTTGGCGGCGATGCGCAAAACGATTTTCTAATGCGACGCTACCTCCCGGATCCTGGTTCTTAGGATTTAGCACTTGGTTCTTTGTACTTCGTTCTTTGTGCTTGGTTCTTTGTGCTTGAATCTTTCGGTAGTTGTCGCTCCCTAATCGGAAAAAGCAACCGAACAAAGATTCAAGCAGCTTTGCTCGAAAAGTCTTAAATCCCACCTGCGGAAGCTGGGGGATAGTTCAAGTTCGACCTACAAAGAGAGGTTGGGATTGATCCTTGAATCCCCTCAGCGGCAGCTGAGGGATGTTTCAAGTGCAGCCTCGCTCGGAAGTTTTCAACGAAACTTGAACTATCCACCTGCTCCCGCAGATGGGATTCAGTAAAGAACGACATCAAACATTGGTAGGCTGGACCTGAAGTAACCACCAGCTGCCGCAGGTGGGATTTAAGACTTTCGGGCAAGCTAATTCAAGCACAAAGCACTAAGAACCAGGAACTTCCTTTCAGCATGAAAGTTCTCGAGACCGAACGCTTAATCCTTCGCCGTCTAACCACGGACGATGCTCCGTTCATTCTTGAACTACTTAACGACGCGGCCTTTCTTCATTTCATCGGTGACAAGGGCGTGCGCACGCGCGAAGACGCTCGGCAGTACATTCTCCAGGGCCCAATGCAGAGTTACGAGCAGCTCGGGTTCGGCCTTTATCTCGTGTCGTTGAAGGACTCAACGCCAATAGGCATGTGCGGACTGATCAAGCGAGACGCGTTGGAAGATGTAGATATCGGTTTCGCCTTAATGCCTGATTATCGAGCCAGCGGCTATGGTTTCGAATCGGCTATCGCCGTGCGCGATTACGCCATGAACATTTTGGGACTCCAGCGCTTGCTGGCAATAACGAATCAAGACAACGTGGGCTCGATCAAAGTTCTGGAAAAGATTGGATTGAAGTTCGATAGAATGATCCGCCTAACCCCGGACGCTCCGGAGATTCGCCTGTATCGGACAGACTAGATGACCAAAGGCCGGCTCGAAGCCTTCAGCGACGGCGTAGTAGCCATCATCATCACCATCATGGTGCTCGAAATGAAGGCGCCCGTAGGTACCCATCTGAGCGACCTGCGGCCAGTTCTTCCCGCGTTCATAAGTTACGTTCTGAGTTTTATTTATGTCGGTATCTACTGGAGCAATCATCATCATCTGCTACACGTGGTGCAACATGTAAACGGCCGGATTCTGTGGGCAAACCTCCACTTGTTGTTTTGGTTGTCGCTGACGCCGTTCGTGACCGCCTGGATGGGCGAGAATCATTTCGCGGCCTTGCCGGCGGCGCTGTATGGAGTCGATTTGCTCTGCGCCGCGATTGCCTACTTCATTCTCACTCGAGCCCTGTTGCGAATTCACGGGAAAGATTCGGACCTCGCCATCGCGCTGGGCGCAGACTTCAAGGGAAAGATCTCAATGGTGATCTATCTCGTCGCCATTCCGCTCGCTTTTGTGCATGCGCTGCTGGCCGGCGCGTTGTACGTGCTGGTGGCGGTAATGTGGCTCATCCCAGATCGTCGCATTGAGAAACGGATCGGGACGTAAAACCGTATCCGCAGATTTCAAATGAAAAACGATCTTTGGCCTTTGATCTTTGGTCTTTGTGCCTGAGCGGCATTCACCTTGATGCGTTCCTTAAGGACACCTTTCGTGATTACCACAAAGAATTAATAGATTCAACTACAAAGATCCAAGACCAAAGTCCAAAGGCCGCTTTTGAAATCTGCGTAATCTGCGGATACGGTTTTAGTCGTGTCTTAAAGCCTTGACGGGATCGATGCGAGCGGCGCGCATGGCGGGATAGAGCGCAGCGAGGATCGAGACGAACAGCGCGAACAGAATTGCACCAATCGATAAGTAGGGCGGAAGCGAAAAGAAATCAACGAACGAGGCGCCCTGGGGTTTGAGTATGAAACGATAAGCAAGACGATTGGCGACCGCATCGATTCCCCACGCCAGCAGGACGCCGATGATTCCCCCGATGAAGCCAATCACCGCAGCTTCGACAAAGAAGATCAGCTTGATCTCACGATCCTCAGCGCCGATAGCTTTCATGATCCCAATCTCGCGCGTTCGTTCCAGGATCGACATGATCATGGTGTTGGCGATGCCAAAACTCGCCACCAGTAACGAAATGCCACCCAGCAATCCGAGCACAGAATCGATTATCAGGAAGATGGTACGGATCTGATCCAACTGGTCAACGATTGAGAAGCTGCCGAAACCAATTTCTGCAAGCCGTGCGCGCACGCTTGTCAACGCCACGGGATCGGTGACACGAACGACGGCACTGTCATAGCCTTCAATCTCACCGCCCGTTAACGATCCGCTCTCGCGCGCGAGCGCCAATGCCACCTGGCTCATGGGGCTGCGATGCTCAATGATCCACTGTCGCGCAGTTTTCAAGGGGATGTAGATGTTGCCTCCGGGAAAGAGACCTCGAATGCCTCCCTGGCCGGCGCCTTGCTTAACTTCGGTATTTAGAACGCCGACGATTCGAAAAGTGTGTGCGACCAGATTGCCCTCAGCCTCAGCGCCCTCATCCTCGTCGAGAGGCAACCCAAAAAAACTTGTGGGCGCGGCTTCCTCTTTCTTTTCTGACTTACCCTGGTCGCTTTCTTCTTTTGGCGCGAGAAACTCAATCGTCTGATTCACGGCGTCGGCCGGCTTAGCGAAGCCAAACTCGCGCGTGAATCGTTCATTCACAACTGCCTCGTCCGCGTCGGGCGCGGAAATCATCTGTCCACCGTGAAATTCATTGAACCGAGACGACGCGTTGGGAATGGTTGCTCCACCAACAAACTGTGTCTGAACACGTCCGTTAGCGCGGACAAATACAGGAAAGCCAATCGAGGGCTCGACGTAGGCGACACCGGGGATCTGCGCAATTTCGGCTATGGCTGAGTCGTTGAGAATGCGAGTTGGGCTTTTGTCGGGACGCAGCCTTGGTCCACGCCGCTCTCCTCCGTCACTATCCTGGCGACCTCTGTCTAATGTGGAGGCAAGCGTGCTTAGGCTCTTGCCAAAGACTGTCATTTCATTGAAGAGGTCCAGAGCCTTGAAGCGAGCGAGCATATTGCGCTGCAATCCGAGGCCGAAAGAAACCATCGTCACGATCACAGCGACACCGACGATGACACCCATAGTTGTCAGCACGAAACGCAGTTTCGCCTGCCGTAGGTTCCGAAGCGCCAGCTGAAGGATGTCGAAAAAGCTCATCAATTTAACTCTGTGATCTGAGATCTGAAATCTGAAATCTGAAATCTGAGATCTGTGATCTGTGATCTGTGATCTGGTTTTGTTCTTGGTTCTTTGTCCTTTGTCCTTTGTTCTTGAATGCCTGTTCACTTGTGTCGTTCCTGCAGAGAAAAGCAGACGCCATAGAAAAGAGGCAAGACACCAAAACGCTCAAGCGCAAAGAACTAAGGACAAAGAACCAAGAACAAAACAGATCTCAGATCTCAAATCTCAGATCTCAAATCGCAAATCTCAACTAATTCCTACCGGCCATTTGACGTTGCATGATGTGAAGCTGCTCCTTCACGTCATCGACGTCGCTCGCCTGGGGAGACAACTGTAGATAAAGCTGCGTGGCCCAGATGGCTTCAGGCAGCTCATCGAGATGCGCCAACAACGCGCCGCGATCCCGTTGTTCTGCAGAGTCTCCCGGTTTCAGTACGAGCAATCGTTCCACCACCGCGAGAGCCTTACGATACAAGCGAGCACTCGTGTAGATAGCTTTCAGGTTTGTCAGCAGCCGCACGAGAATCTCTCGCGCTCCGGACTTCCGCAAATGCTCGTCTGTTAATACGACGTTGCCTTCAAAGAGTTCGTCCAGACGAGCCTGGCAATCATCACGATCAATCATGCGCCCATCAAAAGGATCGACCAGTGACGACTCGAGCGAACCCACTTCGCGCGCCCGCACGATGAAGTGGCCTGGCATGCCAACGCCGTGGGTTTCCAGACCGGCCCGATCGCCAATCGCTATGTATACAATTGACAGGGTGATTGGGATGCCGACTCTGCGATCCAGCACATCGTGAAGAAAGCTGTTATGGGGGTCATAGTATTCGTCGAGGTTACCGCGAAAGCGTTTTTCTTCAAACATGAATTGATTGAAGGCTTCTACTCCGGCTCCCGGTTGCGAGGCTACGCGGGCGGCTCCGGCACGACCGAACTCATCGATTAGAGCGAGGTAGTGCGCGACATCGACTTGAGTGTCTTCCTCGGCGGCAATCAGCAGCGCGGCTTGCGCGAGGTCGATTAGCTCGTCGGGTTGAGTGACTGCCGCATTGAAGCGTTGGCGAACGTCACGAGCACGCAGTTTGGCTTTCGGAGTCATTCTGGAATTTTCTTTGAGATCTTAGATTTGAGATCTCAGATTTGAGATCTGAGATCTGGTTTTTGTTCTTTGTCCTTTGTTCTTTGTCCCTGAATGCCTGTTCACTTGTCTCGTTCCAGGCAGAGAAAACCAAGACACCCGAGATTCAAGCACAAAGAACTAAGGACAAAGGCCAAAGAACAAAACCGAAATCTGAATTCGTGAAAACACGATCAACCAAATACGAGTTCGACGGCTTCAACCGTCCAGTCTGCGAGGCTCGCGGTAACCACATCAGCGCCCGCACCACGCAACGCCGCTTCCGCTACCGTGTTGGTTATCCCGACCGTTCTCATTCCTACCGCACGGGCCGCCTCGACTCCTTGCGCGGCATCTTCGATAGCGAGACATTCATGGGACAGCAGTGGCAATTGTCGGTGTGCGCGTCGATGCTCGTTCAGCTTATCAAATGCCAGCTGGAAAGATTCCGGGTCGGGCTTGTGCTTAGTGACTTCCTCTGCGCTAACCAACACTGTGAAGAGCGAGGCCAGTCTGGCTCGTTCAAGCACATAATCAATCTCGACTCGACGGGCCATGCTGACCAGGCCGAGCTGGTAGGGTCGCGCGGCAGCTTTCAAAAAGGTCACGACGCCGGGAAACAACGGCAGTTCGTCTTCAATAAGACCGCGATGAAGCTCAGATTTTCTCTCAATCGAGGCATTCATCACGTCATCAGTGAGCGGCTTGTTCACGCGAGCAAATACGCCCCGCAAAAATGCCCTGTCGTCCATGCCCATTGAGGCGTAGTACTGCTCGGAGGTCAGCTCAATTCCCTGCTCTTTGAGCACCTGCTGATAAGCTTTGAGCTGCAGAGGCTCGTCGTCAATGATGACGCCGTTGAAATCTAGAAATATGGCTTTGATCATCGGGTTCAGGGTTTCAGGTTCCAGGTTCCAGGTTTCAGGTTTCAGGTTTCAGGTTTCAGGTTTCAGGTTTCAAGTGTTTCAAGTTTCAGGTTCCAAGTTTCAAGTTTCAGGTTTCAGGTTTCAGGTTTCAGGTTTCAAGTTTCAAGTTTCAGGTTTCAAGTTTCAGGTTTCAAGTTTCTTAATTCTTGGTCGGCTTGAATCTGAATCTCAAAGTGGGTCATCAGATCTCAGATAATCAGATTCGCGAAACCTGAAACTGAAACCTGAAACCTGAAACTTGAAACTTGAAACCTGAAACTGGAACCTGGAACCTGAAACTTGAAACCTATCTAAGATCTCAACTTCCTACTCTGCTCCTCGAACAATTTCGGCAGACGCTCACTCTCAATCACGTCGAGCCGGCGCAATACTTCGATCAGCGACAACTCATTCTTTAGATTCACTTGAAAGTCCAAATCCGCTCGCAGTCGATCTTTCTCGGTCTGTCGATTCTGCGACATCATGATAATCGGCGCCTGCAAACCGGCCACAACTGCAAGAGTGAGATTCAGCATTTGATAAGGCTTCGGATCAAAACCTTGTACCAAAACAATCGAATTGAAAAGAATCCAGCCCAGAATCAGTCCGAGCGAGACACCGATAAATTTCCAGCTGCCGCCAAACTCCGCCAGCATGTCCGCCATCCGATCCGAGACGGTCATTCGCTTTTGTTCTTCTTCATTAGCGTTTCGTGATACGCGCTGCTGTAACAGCTCGTCTGTTCGTCGCAGCCGATCGAACACCGCGCTGAGCATCTCGAGCGTCACCACGGGATTGCTCTGAATAAAAGTCATAAAGTTGTCGCGCGAAAGGATCGCAAAACGCGCGTCATCGATGACTGTGGCATCGGCTGAGCGCCGTTTCCCATCGATAATCGACATCTCGCCAAAGAAATCTCCGCGGGCGAGTTCAGCCAGCGTGATCTCCTGGTCTTCTTTATCGCGCACGCTGATTCGGACGCGGCCGCTTTCGATCAAATACATCGCGTTGCCCTTGTCGCCGGTGCGAAAGAGATGAGTATCCGCACCCACTTCCTTCACCGTCAGCAGGGTTCGCAAGAGGGTCGCCGCGTCGTCATCAAGCGACGCAAAGAGTGGCACCGAACGAATTGATTCGAGTGTCATCTGGGGAGCTTCGTTATTAGACATAGTCACCTCTTTAAAAGGATGAAGGCTTACGGGCGACACGGAGACGGGGAGAAACGGAGACGCGGTGATGTGTAATTGGCGCCCTCACTAATCTTTCCACTTCTGCCCTCCCGTTGAGACTGAATCCATGCCTCAAAACATCTTCGCGTGTCCGAGTTCCGGCGATGTCTTTCACCGCGTTTCCAATTCAGCTACTCGGCCGTCTTTCATCAGAACAATTCGATCGGCGAAGGTCTTCGCCAGCTCGTGATCGTGAGTGACCATCACGATTGTCAGGCCATCACCATCTACCATCGCGCGTAACAACGCTAACAACTCGTGAGCTCGAGTCGAATCCAGATTCCCAGTAGGCTCATCCGCCAGCAATACTCGCGGTTGATTAGCCAGCGCGCGAGCGATGGCCACGCGTTGCTGCTCGCCGCCGGATAGTTCCGTAGGCCGGTGCGTGAGCCTGTCCGCGAGGCCAACTCGGCCTAACAAATCCTCGGCTCTTTTCTTTCGCTGACCTCCCCGCACTCCAGCAAAGGCCAGAGCCAAACCCACATTCTCTTCTGCGCTCATAGTAGGTATGAGATTGAAGCCTTGAAAGATCATGCCGACGGATTGTCGCCGATAACGAGCCATCGCTTTCTTGCTTAACGGAGCGAGCGGCTTCGAGTCGAAGAAGATCTCACCGCCAGTCGGATGGTCTAACCCGCCGAGCACATTCAGCAGGGTAGACTTTCCGGAACCGGAAGTGCCCTGGATGGCAACGAATTCACCAGCGTCGACCGTGACCGAGACACGATCGAGCGCAGCGACTGTGGTGGCGCCCATCTGGTAGACCTTTGATACTTCCCGCGCTTCTAAGAGTGTTGTCATGTCAGACGGAAAAACTTTTATCCGCAGATTACGCAGATTGCACAGATGTAAAGCACTCGGCCGGAAGCGTGGTTTAACCGCAGCTACGCGACAGTGATTATTAGAAAATCAGCGTCCATCGATTGCATCACGTTCCCATATACCTTGCGATGCTCGCCAAACAAAAACATCTGTGCAATCTGCGTAATCTGTGGATAGAGTTTTTGACTCACTTCCTCTTGCCTACTCGCCAGAGCTCGAAGCTTTCCTTGTCGAAGCCTTTGAGTTCGATCTCAAAGGGATTGCCCACAAGGTTAGCGTTAGCGCCCTCCAGCATCTCGCGAACTTCCGGGTCTTCGTAAACGGCCCGCGAGATTACCACATCATCTCCCGTCGAAAGACCTTCAAGGCGCGCCGCCATATTCACTGTAGAGCCAAAATAATCGAGCCGATCGTTGAGCGTCACCGCAATGCATGGCCCCAGATGCATACCAGCCTTCAGTGTCAGCGCAGCGCCGCCTTCGGGAGGTGCAGCCAGGATTCGCTGGGCCTTGAGCATCGCGCGCAGCGCATTCTCAGGCTGACGAAATACAGCCATCACGGCGTCGCCGATAGTTTTGACCAGAGCTCCATCTTCTTCGGCGATGGCCTGCTTCAAGACATCGAAGTGATTCATCACTCTTCCGAAAGCAGTTGCATCACCAATCTCGCGGTACATGCGTGTCGAGTTTCTTAAGTCAGTAAACAACACGGTCAGTGTGCCCACTGACATTTGTTCGCCCGGCCTGAGAGCTTCACTCGAAAACAAATCGCGAAAGATCTGTAGAGCTGTCACTTCAGCAGCTGTGGCAGCCTGATCGCTCCAGGCCAATCTCTCGAGAATGAAAAGCTGTTCTGAGTCCGTCGCGTTCTCCACATCGAGCGAGGCCCTGGTGCCAAGTCTCAGCTCCTCCGCCGGCCAGCCTGCCGGAGAAATCTTGATGCGAGCATCTCGTTCGCCGTCGTCCATTACGCGCACATCCTGACCGCCCGCCAGCTCGAGAGCACGCAAACGGTACTTTCCCGGTTCGAGCGGCATGTTCAATAAGCGCTTGGTGGCTGGAGGCAGGAGTTGTTGGGCCACGATGTGAGGAGTGCGCTCAGGACTTCCCATACAGAACTCTTGTAACTCGATCCGGCGCAGCGCGGCGTTAGGACGAAAAGTCACTTCAACAAATCTGTCAAAGTTAACCGTCGCATCGATGCGGCACATGTCGCAGTGAATCTGTGTGCTGATTTCACGCAATGTTCCTTCGGACTGATTCACGCCTCGACACAGAGGACAAAGCAGGTCCCATTGCAAATCAAGCAGACCGGTGCGCGTGGCTCGCAAACAGGTTTCCAACACGTGTCGTCTCGGAACTTCCCACTCGTCCGCGAGCTGGTAAGGCCGGATGTGTGCCAGTTTGTATGGTTCGGCCGCCAGCGTGAAATCGATCAGGCGAGAGACGATCTTCTCATCGGCGCCGTCGGCCACGAGTTTCTCTCTGGTCGCTTGAACCCGCGCCAGCGCATTCCCAGATAATTCAATCTGAGCGGGCTCGGGCTCGATCGCCTTTATTGAAGCGAGGTCGTCATACTTCTTGAAGACTCGGGCAAAACGCGCTGCATTGACGAATTTGATTTGAAGGCGAACGGCAATCGCCCCAAACCACGACTTCGGCTTAATCCAAACGCTGTATTTGAGATTGGTGCCGCCGTCAGCTCGCGGCGATAGTTCGGCAAGCGCGCGAAGCTCGGCCATCGGTCCACGCGAGTACTTCCGAACAACGCCAAATCGCGAGGGCTTCACCCATTCGAAAGGCTGCTCTTCCCATTCGAGCGCCATGCCGTAAAGCGAGAGCCGTAAACGCTGACGCGCGTTTCGCAGACGCTTGCGCTTGCCTTCGGTGGGCGCGACCGCCGGGACTCCGGTATCTCGATTAAAGCGATTTGTATCCGCGACGAATGGCCAAAGCTTTTCCGGACTTGCTTTGAGCTGGTATTCCCATTCGTAGTGGAGTTCGTGCATAGTAAAAGGAAAGTAAAAAGTTAAAAGGAAAAAGTAAAAAGGAGACCGATAGCGCCCGTCCTCTTAACTTTTTCCTTTTACCTTTTTACTTTTAACTTTCTTAGACTTCTTTGTATTCCGAGTCGACGTCTTCGTGCGAGAAAGCGACGCGGTAATTCTTAGACTGCAGTTGTTTGGTAATCAACAGATCGTTTTTCGTCTTCAGCAAATCAGCGCGGTTGTAAACCGAGAGTTCGAAATTGTAGCCGTGCGTGATCGCGTCCTTTGGGCAAGCCTCGACACAATAACCGCAGAAGATGCACCGGCCGTAATCGATGTTGTAAACCTCGGCGTAGCGCTCGTCCACGCCAATGCGCTCGGTGGACGGTCTGGGATCGTCCTTGGCGACGATGTAGATGCATTCCGAAGGACACGCGGCGGCGCACAGAAAGCAGGCTACACATTTTTCTCGTCCGTTTTCGTCGACGTGCAAGAGATGCTGGCCACGGTATCGAGGCTGAACGGTAACGGGCTCTTCAGGGTATTCGACGGTCCATTTTTGCTTCGGGATGTACGACAGCGTGACGCCCATGCCCTGGATGATGGCCTTCGTTGATTCGATTACATCCGAGATGATTGACATGTTTTAGTTCTTTGTTCTTTGTACTTTGTTCTTTGTAGTTGATCTTTGGATTTGGTCTTTGGTCTTTGATCTTTGATTTGAGATCTTAGATCTGAGATCTGAAATTATGTCTGAGATCTTCTATTTCGTTTTTCGGTTCCCGGTTCACGGTTTACGGTTTACGGTTTCCGATCTCAATTCCCACTCGCCTTCACCTGCTCAACGGCAGACGAGGTGGCCTGCCAGCGCGAGTCCCTCCAAACAAATTTATCCGTGAACTTCATCACGATAGGATCTTTCTGCTGGGTACTCTCCAAACTAACCGTTCCTGACAACGTCGCTCGAGTGCCATTCAGTGTAAGCTTCAAGTCCTCAAATTCCCAATGCTGGATGTTAGGTTCCGGCTGGATCTCCCTCAAGTAATCCGCTTTGCCCTGCATCTTGCCACTGACCATTGAGACATAATCATCAGCCAAAATTCGAGCCAGTTTCTTCTTATCCGCATTCAGATTCGCGACTGTCCACTCGTCCTCGATATTCTTCAAATCGGCCAGCACAACTTCCTCGTTAGTCGGCGGTTCGCTGTCAGACTCACCGTCAGAATCATTCGTATTGCCGTTTTGATTCAGGTTCAGGTTGCTGTTCGAATTCTCGTTTAGATTCGAGTTCGAATTTTGATTGTTATTCGTTTGCACGTTTGCCGGGTAACTCGAACGATTGCGGTTCCGATTTACCGTGTCGTCCATCATTTTCGGAATCAAGATAGCCGCGGCAATACCCGCACCCACCACAACGATTAACAGTAGTCCAAGCGAGCCCACCACCCACGGCCAAACTTTTCTTGGTTTGGATGGAGGCGGCGGCGGAAACTTTGGTGGAGGCTGATACGCGGGCGAGTTCCACGCGACGGTCGAGTCGTCCTGGTTTTGGCTCGCGTCTGCGTTCTGAGACGGCGACGTAGAAACTATGGTGGCCTCGGCATCATAAGCCGGCTCGATCACCTTAACGAGCGGCGTCCCGTCTTCAATACAAAAGCTGAGGTTAGGATCCGTAAATGTTCTATTGCAGGTAGGACAACGTTTCATAACAACATCCAACTACAACCAATGTTCGCTCCGTGAACTTCCTATTTACTAATAGACCCAACAATCAGGGCGATGATCCAAATGGCTATCAGAACGAAATTAATCGCGAAAACAAATCCGCCCGTTACTATTCCGCCGATAGCCAAAGGCTTTCCGCCATATTTTGTCGGGTTCTTCTTAATTTGGGAGAGCGCTACCAGGCCGAGGATCAACGCCGCCAGGGCAAGGAAGAAGCCGCCGCAAATCCACCCAAACGTAATTGCGGCAAGCCCAAATACTAATGACAGGATCGCGACGTTCTGCGTCTGCTGATTTCGAACTCCCGGATAAACCGGCGGCGGCGGCGGTGGCGTCCAGACTGGTGCTGGAGGAGTTTCATTTGCCCAACGATAAGGCTCGGGAGTTTGAGGCTGGCTCGAGCGCATATTGCCTAAGCCATAATCCGTTGGTTGGGGAGGAGAGATGACAGCGGTCACCGGTGGTTGTGGAAAGACTTGCGTCGCCTGCTCGTCACCCAGCGGCAGGTCTCCGGGTACCAACACCGTTCCGTCATCTGTGCAAAAGCTCAGGGCGTCGTCAGTGAAGTTGGTTTTACAGACCGGACAGTGTTTCATTTTGGTTTTTGTTCTTGGTTCTTTGTCCTATGTTTTTTGTAGGGGCAGACCTGCGTGTCTGCCCAATGACGTAACCCTATCCTTCAACCTTGGGCGGACACGCAGGTCCGCCCCTACCAAGAACAAAGAACTAAGACAAAGGACCTAAACAAGTTCTAGTTGGCTAAAGAAATAAGAGATTTCTATAGCAGCATTTTCGTCCGAGTCCGATCCATGGGTTGCATTCTCGCCGACTGAGCCGCCAAATTCCTTTCGCAAAGTCCCTTCCTCGGCTTTCGCCGGATCTGTCGCGCCCATCAAATCGCGCCAGGCTTTTACTGCACCCTCTTTCTCCAGGACCATGACCACGCAGGGTCCGCTCGACATGAATTCCGTCAGTCCCGCAAAGAACGGTCGCTCGCGGTGTACTGCGTAAAAGCCTTCGGACTGCGCGCGTGATTGATGGATAAGCTTCAAGGCGCGAATCCGAAAGCCACTCTCGGTAATACGCTGAATTATGTTTCCGATGTTCCCTGCTCGTACTGCATCCGGTTTGATTATTGCGAAGGTAAGATTACTCATTTCCGAAACTGTCCGATCCTTTCAACGTTGAATGGTTTTGTTCTTGGTTCTTTGTCCTTAGTTCTTTGCAGTTGATTCGCCTTACCATGAGTGACGGAACCCACCATGACATTCAAGCAAAGAACAAAGTACAAAGAACCAAGATCAGTTGTTTAGCGCTGCTTGCATCGCGCTGCCAATATCAGCGGGCGAGTTCACTACATGAATTCCTGCGTCTGAAAGCGCTTTCATCTTTTCAGCCGCTGTTCCCTTGCCCCCGGCGATGATTGCTCCGGCGTGACCCATGCGGCGCCCTGGAGGCGCGGTCTGGCCGGCGATAAACGCAACGATAGGCTTAGTCACATTGTCCTTCGCAAAAGCAGCCGCTTCCTCTTCAGCAGTGCCGCCGATTTCACCAATCATCACAATGCCGTCAGTTTCATCATCGGCCTGAAACAATCGTAAAGCATCGACGTGCGAAGTCCCGACGATCGGATCGCCGCCAATGCCGATAGCGCTCGATTGACCGAGCCCAAGCGCGGTCAATTGACCGACGGCTTCGTAAGTCAGCGTGCCGGATCTCGAAACAACTCCAACGCGACCTTCTCTATGAATGTGTCCGGGCATGATTCCAATCTTGCACTTTCCCGGACTGATGATGCCGGGACAGTTGGGTCCGATCAATCGAGTGTTCCTGTCACTCAAATACTCTTTGACCTTGACCATGTCGAGCGTAGGAATCCCTTCGGTGATACAAACGACGACTGGAATACCCGCATCGGCAGCTTCCATCACGGCCTCGGCGGCAAATGCCGGCGGCACATAAATCACTGATGCATTCGCGCCTGCCTCTTTCACTGCGTCTGCGACCGTGTTGAAGACAGGGATCCCTTCGTGCGTAGTTCCACCCTTGCCTGGCGTCACCCCGCCGACGACGTTGGTGCCGTACTCGACCATTTGCCTGGTGTGGAAGGTGCCTTCCTTGCCGGTAAGACCCTGCACAATCAGACGTGTGTTCTTGTCAACCAGAACGCTCAATAGTCACTACTCCTTGGCTCTAGATATATTTTGATTTGAAGCTGCGGCAGTATAACAATCCGGTTTGAGTGTGCAAAACGCTCCAGTAGAATGAAGATAAGCAACGTCGCAGCAGATTGTTGTTTTAAGCGGCGGAGGGAATGAAGCGTTCAGCGAGATTCCAGTTCAATTCTAAGGTGCGATGATCGACCGTGCCTCGTGGATTCAATACTAGGTTAATTCGGAATTTGAATATAGATTTGATTTATCGTTCGGCGAATCTGGCTTTTCACGTTCTGGATTATTTCAAGTCTGTTTTGTCCGACTATGGCTAGCGCGGCGGCAGAGTAATCGGGTGTAGGCAGTAACTTCACACTGTCTTTGAGCTGAGACGCCTGATACCAACTCTTGAAATTGGGATGGGCCTTTGGTGCGTCTTCTTCGGGTCGTTCAATTTCGATGAAAATGATTTTCTTGTCCTCGTTCTCCACCAACTGGTACTCAAAAAAGCACCAGTTAGGCGCGTCGTGAAAAATCTCAGCTTGAACCAGCTGCACAAAAGCGAAGGCCTTATTGCAGTTTTCACGAAGCTTTGCTTCCACTTTCTGGTTGTCACCCTCATGATCGGGGTGGTGAAAACCCTGGAGATGCTGACCTGACAACAAGTAATGGATCGTGTCCGCAACCAAGTTCTGCTTGATGTAGTCGGAGTTCTTATACGGCTTATGTTTCATCACCTTCCGCAGAAAGTAGTCGTGAGACTCGTTAATCGGATTCGGTTTATCCTGGGCGGGGCTGCGATTGGTAAAAGAGAGGAAGTAATCCAGGTAATCCAGAAACCGTTTAGCGTTGGACTCGAAGTAACTTTGTTGAGCTGCGCTCCATTGCTTCGCATAACTTCGCTTGATCAACTGCAGGCAGTCTTCTTTCTCATCGGCCGATAAACGGCGATAAAGGAGCCTGAGCGCCGCCTCGATCTGATCTTTAATGGATTCACAGCCACTCAAGGCTTGATCAACCATAGACCGACGCTCTTGCATCTTGGAGCGCTCGGCATCGAGAGTGCGATTTCCTTCAAATCCCTTGATAAATGTTTGGTAATCATTAAGCGCGTGGACCTCTTCGACGGGTCCCCGGCTATACAACTCCAACAAACGCTGACGAAAATCGCTCATGACACCGTGTTTTTATTCTGCTCCTCGATTTTGGTTTCGAGCTTCAGAATCTTCGCCTCCAGTTTTTCGATTTGTGCGTCTTTGTTGCTCTCTTCAAGCCTCTGTTGTTGTACGTTAGCGGCGAGATTGATGCGAGAGCTTTCCAGCTCGAGAGCATCCAGCTCCTCTTTCTGTTTGGCTGAAAGTTGGTCTTTCCGTTTTAGTTTAATGAGTTCTTCGATGCGTTCATCCCGGTTCGACTGGATGGTCGCTTTCGTGGCGTACTCCAGATAAGTGGCGTCCAATTCTTCAATGTCGAAAATCTTCTGATAAAGATCTGCCGGGGTGGCACCGACAAAATCTTCATCGGGCTGCTCTAATCTGAATCCTCCTAACGCGGTGTTAGTCTGCACTCTGCGTAGCACGGCAACCTCGCCTCTCCAGCAGCCCGCCACAAACAACGGGCTGTGTGCTGAAAGTATGAATTGCACATTCGGAAAGAGATCCCGCAACAGTGTGGGAAACTTTTGTTGCCAGGCAGGGTGCAAGTGAGCATCCGCTTCGTCAATCAGGACAATGGCCGAGCCTTTTTCCACTAATTCGTTGTCAACCCGCGCAGACAATCCGCGCACGTAGCTGCGTATCAGACCAAACATCGCCAGCACCGACAGAGTACCTTGCGAAGCATACTGGATTGGCAAAGCTTCAGGGTTCCCTTCCGTTCTTACCTTAATCTCAAACCCCGTACGACCTTTCCGAGTGATCTCCTTGAATTCGAAATCGTAATCGGTCATTCGCCTCACGCATTCTTCAAGAAAGTCGAAGACAGGTAGATCGAAAGTCTTCCCGTGTTCCCAATAATCCAAGCCGAGCTCGTACATAAGGCCACGCACGACAGATCCGTATTGTTTTTGATAAAGAAAGTGATAAGCGCCATTGACTATCAGGTCAGTGGTCTCATTGTCTTCGGGACCGATGACGTCTTGCGAGCGGTCGACAAACCGTGAATCAGGTATTGCCAGAAGCGGAACCTTTCCAATCGAGTCAACAAATCGGCGTGCATTACGGCGCACGACCGCGCCATTCTCGTCGCGTGTGAGGTGTAGCTCCATCAGGCCGGTACCCGATTTCTGAAGCAATGTCTTCAATACTTCATCGTCGTTCTGTAAAGTCCCGGCCAACATTCGAAGGATCAGGCTCTTGCCATAGCCGTTACGACCAAGCAGAACATTCACACCCGGCTGAAGTTTCCATTCTGTTTCGGGAAAAAGAACGGTATCCCTGACATGAAAGCTTTCCAGTACTATCTTCGACTTGAGATTCTGCGCAAAATTAATCTTCGCTTTTTCCTCTTTTAGTTCGATACGAACATCAAGATCTTCGAGATCTCTTTGGTCGAGGCTGCTGATAACGTCAGCGCGGGCTTTTTCCAGTAGGCGTTCCCTGACAGCATCGTAGAGGTAACGGACAGTCATGGGAGCCATGAGCAGCACGATTAGACTTGTGGAGAATAGAACCTTTGATGAGGTTGTGTGGAGTTGCTCTTTGAAAAATGAGAGCAAAGTATTGACGACGGTCAGAATTGCAACCACGTACGTTGTCCAAAACTCTGGCGTCGGAACCCCCGTGTACTGTCGAATATCCAGATAATCTGTATGCGAGTACCAACGTGCCAACAAAGTGACTAAGACCAATGAAGAAATTAGCCCAGTAACCGCGGCCAAAATAGCTAAATAGTTCGGTCTAGCGCCGTTGAAAATGAATAATAGCGCATTGACGCCGAAGCAAAGTGCCAGCACGACTCGCTGCGCAGCTGGACGATTTAGCCACGCAACAACCGAGGGCAGACTTCGTGGTCGTTTCAGGTCCTGGCTCTTAGAATTCATAGATTCATCAGAAAGCGGCGAAACAATGCCCGGTACCGTTTACTATTTTCGAGCAAATCACGAACTTCACCGTCGCGGGGGCCCGCGCCTCTTTCCCAGAGCCGCCGGGCGGCGCCACCGGTTGAGGCAATCGGAAACACACTCGCCCGGGGCCATCTCTTCCTAAACATCTTGTACTCGTCGTCCACTCCCTCCATGCCACCGATAAAAACTCCGGCCTTGAACTCCTTGGAATCCAGCATCACCTTACGCATCTTCTTCAAACTGGCTTTACGCGTCGCCCCTTTCGGCGTGAATGTGAAGTTCTCGAAGGCGCGTGCCTCTGCCGGAATAATTTCCGCAAACCATGCTGACTGGTAAATGAAAACATTTCCGGTAGATTCAAGAGTTCGTGCAGCATGCTCAACAAGGGGTGAAATCGCTGGATGTCCACCAAAGACCAGGAAGCGCTCCCGAACAACCACTGATACGAGTGCGAGCACAGCCTCACGGGTCGCCAGGACAGCGGGCTTCCAGGTTTCATAATCCCGATCGGGAATACTGGCCGATAGAAAAATTGCGGATTTGGGTTTCATAAACCTTTGAGCCAAACATCTACCATGTCGAGCTGTGCGGTTGCCAGCCCGCGACGTTCGTTCAACCAGGCCAGGTGCTTCGTCCAGGCGGGGTCGACTCCCAAGCCGTTGTAGAGAATTAATGATCGGCGCAAAGTACGCCTCTGCAATGTAATCTCTTGCTGTTGAATCGAGAACGCGTCGGGAACGCCGACGAACGCAAACACGTCCGCTACTTTCTTGCCTTTACGATAAAGTTCGATCGGATTGGTCGGATGTACAATGGCTTCGAGTTTAGCTGTCTTCGCCTGATCGACTAGGTCCCCAACTACTCGCAGGCGTCGCGCAGCTAGCGATCCCACGCGTGCCAATTCAGCAGCGCGACTAACCCTGTCCAACGCTGCCTTGGTGAGGCGGCACGTTGGACCAGTGTTCCCTCGCTTGAAATCGGAGAGACTCAACTGCAACCAATCACTGAATTCGGTGCCACGCGTTCGTTTATGCGGGGCAGGCCAAACCAATTGCAAGACACCGAGCCCGAGGTCGTGCGCACGAGCCAATTCCTGATGGACCCAACGAGAAGTGAGCGCATTGGGTGTATCGAGAAAAACGAGCAAGTCGACATCAGCCATTCTGCCCCATAAGGCTTGCTGGAAATCAACGCCTCCCTCGACGGAAGCGGAGTCCCAAAAGATTCTATAACCACGGCGCGATAACAAATCGAAGAGCTGACCGGCAACCTCCAAACAATCATCTCGCTTGTAGGAAATGAAGGCCTGGCGCTGTGAGCGCGTAAGGCGAAACTCTTTCAGAATATCTGTGACAATGCGCTGGCAATTCCATACCTGTCCATTTATGGGTCGCAGTTCCGTGGGGACTAAATCTCTGAAGCGCTTTAGGTCTTCAACAACGGGGAAAATGGGCACGTTCTCCGCGAGCGCTCGTTGCAGCAGTTTCAGTTCTTGCCTCGTAGCCTTATCTTCAGTTCCAAACCAAACGGAGACGATGACACCCTCCCAATCTACGGCTGAAGCGTCGCTTGGATTGAAAACTTTCAGCTCAGTGTCCGGCTGAAGTCCTAATCTCTCGAGGTGCTCTTTCAAAAGCTTGACAAGCTCCGTGCGCCATTCGATTTTAGGTTCGCCCAATATAAGTAACTGGTAGCTCGATTGGTTTTTCATGAAGGCTGAGTAAATGGTCTGCTTCAAAGGCATCCGTTTGCTTAGTAGCGCCTTTAGGTCCGCCGGTTAACAAAACCGGCGGACACCTGCATAAATGACTAACACTACTACGGTGAGAACTACGGGAAAGTGCAGCCAAACCACGCTTGGCGAACCGGCAACTTCTCCCAGCGAACTCACTTTTGACTCCACCGGAGAAGTATTCATTGAGAAACTTTCAATTACTTTCTGGGAGTCTCCAAATCTCTCATTGCTCCGGACGGCGTCGTAGAGTTTGCGGAATAAGCGTAGAGTTCTCCTATCTTTGTTGGTTGCTGAATACTGCTTACTGATGTGAGATGTAAGCATTGGGTGAGTCCTTATCACCGCCCGATTAGGTCTTGTTAGCTGGCAGAACGTATCACAGTTTCCCGCTGCCGAACAATCCAATTTCATCTCCATTGTTGAAGCGCCGAACGAGTTTGAGGGCCGCTGGAATCCGAGGATGCCGAAGAACTCCGGGCAACTGAGTTTGCGATGAAGTCGGGAAAGGACCCTTAAACCAGTTCAAACTTCTGGCCGTAGTGCGGGACCTCGGTTACCCAACCAAATCGATCGTGAATGTGCTTCGCCATCGCTTGCGCCGGGTCGGGCTCCCCGTGCGTAAGAAAAGTTCGCCGCGGAGCCGCCTTGAGACCTTCCAGCCAACGGAGAATTTCCTGCCAGTCGGCGTGCGCTGAAAAACCGCCAATCTTCTCGATGCGACAACGGACGGGAATCCATTGGCCCAAAATCTTTACCTCTTTTTCCCCGTTGAGAATGCGTCTGCCAATCGTGCCTGCCGCTTGATAACCAACGAAGACAATCGTCGCTTCCGGGTCTGGGACCAACCTCACTGCGTGATGAAGGACTCTGCCACCAGTCATCATTCCTGAAGCACTCACGATCACTCGGACGCCCACAGCCGCATTCTGTCGCTTGGACTCTTCGCGGCTGGTGCTCGTCGTCATTGAATGTGTTCGCAAGGGCTGACGATGTCGAGCGAGAACGCTCGCATACTCTTCATCTTGTTCTTCGGTGCGGCGGCTGTAAGCCACGGTGGCGGCTGCCGCCATGGGTGAATCAACCACCACGGGCACAATCGGAATGCGCTTCTCTTCTTCGAGCTCGCGAATCAAGTAGATCAGTTCCTGCGTTCGCCCCACCGCGAAGGCCGGAATCAAGACCGGCGCATTACGAGCCGCAGCATCGTTAATGATCCGAGCAAGCTCGTCCTTGGGATCGTTGCGATCATGCAACCGATCTCCGTAGGTAGATTCGCAAAGAAGGTAATCACAGGCAGGTGGCGCGACCGGATCTTTGATGATGGGTTGATCGTAGTGACCGAGATCGCCGGAAAACAATATCGTGCGGCCAGTTTGATCATTACCGGCCGAATCCAGGCTAACCAGAACCAGGCTCGAGCCAAGGATATGGCCGGCGACGTGAAAGCCCGCCTCTACTCCTTTCGCTACATTGCTTGTGTTCCCAATATTGTCGACCGGCTCCAACAATTGCAGCGTCCGTTTGGCATCGGCTTCTGTGTAAAGAGGTAAAGCCGGAGCGTGCTTGGTCAGCCCATGTCGATTTCGATAGTCCGCATCCTCTTCCTGAAGTCTGCCTGCATCCGGCAACAATATCTTGAGCAGATCCGCCGTGCCTCGCGAGCAATAAATTGGACCGTGAAAGCCCTGGGAAACGACTCGCGGAAGGTAACCCGTGTGATCGATGTGGGCGTGAGTAATTAAGATTGAGTCGAGGGCTCGAGGATCAAACGGCGGCGGCTGCCAATTGCGCTCGCGGAGCTCTTTCAGCCCCTGGAACATTCCGCAATCAACCAACACGCGCGCCTGGCCGGTTTCAATCAGGTATTTTGATCCGGTAACTGTTCCGACGCCACCCCAAAAGGAAATTGATGCCAATGAGCGGCCCTCCCTGTTCAGAATGGTCACGAACTTTGGACCGCGACGGCAGGCATTTCAGTAGGTACCGGAGCAGGCCTGCGACGATATCCGAAAATTACCAGGAGAACGGGAACCAACAATGCAAGATTGCGCAAGGCAGTGCTCACTCCCAACTGGCTGGCGATAATGCCCCCGAAACATCCGCACTCGAGCGCTTCGCCGTGCAGTACATAGACGTAATAAAGGGCAAATCCACTGAAGAAAACCAGCATTAGCCCGCCAAGCAAAGCACCGAGCCGGACCGTCCGACGAAGAATCAATAGAAGGGCTACGAAGATTTCAAAAGCAATGACTGCGATCGTCACTGGCCACATCCAGGGCTCGTATTTAATGCCGAGCGCCGTCAGTAGCTCGGCGACATTGGCCGCGAACGTCTTCGCGATCGCCAGCTTTGCTCCTGCTGTGAAAAGGAATAACGCCGCCAATCCAAAGCGGCTGATTACAGCAAGTAGCTGAAGTATTTTTTGACGCGTCATTGGATACAGAGCACCAGGCCTACAGGCGTTTAGAGTTCAACCTTCAGGTTGCCGCTTTCGAGACACACAAGCTGAAGCTTGAACTCTAAACACCTGTAGGCCAAGTCGAGATATTACGCTGCCAATCCGACGACTTTGTCGGCGGCGTCTTTCATGCCGTTGGCGACGGTGAAATTCAATCCTGACTCGCGAATCACGCGTTGGCCTTCTTCAACGTTAGTTCCTTCGAGCCGCACGACAACCGGCACCTTGATGCCCAAATTCTTCGCAGCCTCAACTACACCCCTGGCCACCATGTCGCAGCGTACGATGCCACCAAAGATATTAATAAGGACTGCGCGCACGTTCTGGTCTGCGAGCAGTATTTTGAAAGCCGCTTCAACGCGCTCTTGTGACGCACCACCGCCGACGTCGAGAAAATTAGCGGGCTCGCCGCCAGCAAGCTTGATAATGTCCATCGTAGCCATCGCTAAGCCGGCGCCGTTCACCATGCATGCGATGTTGCCGTCAAGCTTGATGTAATTCAGATCAAACTTTGAAGCCTCAATCTCAAGCGGATCCTCTTCACTCAAATCACGCAGATCGAGAAACTCCTTGTGACGAAACAGCGCGTTGTCGTCGAAGTTCACCTTGGCGTCGAGCGCAATCAAGCGATCGTCCTTAGTTAAGAGAAATGGATTGATCTCCATTAGCGAGGCGTCCATTTGCTCGTAAGCGCCGTAGAGCGCCTGCATAAACTTCACTGCTTGTCCGACTAAAGCGGCCGGAATGCCGAGACCAAACGCAAGTTTGCGAGCCTGGAAAGCGCGAAAGCCGACTGCTGGATCAACCGTCTCTTTGAGAATTTGTTCCGGAGTCTTAGCGGCTACTTCTTCGATATCCATGCCACCCGCAGCCGAAGCCATGAAGACTGGCCGCCCGGAAGCCCGATCTAAAACAATTCCCAGATAAAACTCTCGGAGAATCGGCAGACCCTCTTCGATAAGCAGCGTGTGTACTTGCTTCCCTTCGGGTCCGGTCTGATGAGTGACCAGGTTCATCCCCAGCATTTGGCGAGCGAGCTCTTTGGCTTCGTCTGCACTCTTCGCAAGCTTTACGCCGCCGCCTTTACCGCGTCCACCTGCATGAATCTGAGCCTTTACAACCACAACTTCGGTGCCCAATTCCTTTGCAGCCTGATACGCCTCTTCCGGCGAGCGAGCAACTAGACCTCGCGGCACGGCTACGCCAAAGCGCTTGAGCAACTCTTTTCCCTGGTACTCGTGAATCTTCATTGTTTGAGTATCGACAATCTATTTCGTTTTTGATGGAGCGCAAGGAGTTTAGCCACCAAAGCCTACACAGGCAAGGTGACCTTTTGAAGTGCGACGACCTGTCGCCGCTTTGGCCTGTCTTTGCATGTTGTGAAAAGACTTTTCACAAGCCAGCACAACGGCAATCCGCTGCGGATGAAAGCGGTGACGGGTCACCGCACTGCTCCAAATTAATCTCGCCAACGTTCCCAGACCAGTCGAGCTGCCAGCTCTTCACCGCCGATCGATCCCAACGTTGTGAGTATCAACTGATCATCCACAAATTCGTAGCGCCGCCTGAATTCCAGACCGACGTCGCCCGGTTGAATGCTTCCAACGATGTGGTGACTCACAATCTTTTCGTCCAGGTTTAGCTCATAACTTCCGAAATATCCCATGTAGCCTCGTAATGCGAATTCGAAGTCTCCGTCGGAAGTTAACGGTAGTTTCGCCCTATCCTTGTTCATCATCTGAACAGCCATGTGCCCGTGGCCGTCGTAAATCAGCATGCCGATCGGATTATCCCCGAGTCGCTGCATCAACGGTCCTTCGCCTTCGGCATCAGTTAGTTTCCACGTGCCAATAAATTTATGCTGAGTTTCGATTTCCAGTGCTGTCACGGCAGTCATATAGATACTGTTACCCTTACCTTCTCCTGATTTTTTGGGGGTGCTTGATCAAGTAACAGCTTGGATACGCCGGCGTCAAGCGGGCTAGTGGTACAGTTTGAGATGCCACGGGCTGGCCCCGTGGTAATCACGCTGAGTTGCTACAAAGAGTCTTGAGCCTGATTGGGACCATGCCACGGGCTGGCCCCGTGGTAATCACGCTGAGTTGCTACAAAGAGTCTTGAGCCTGATTGGGACGATGCCACGCGCTGGCCCCGTGGTAATCACGCTCAGCTGCTACTAAGAGTCTTGAGCCTGATTGGGACGATGCCACGGGCTGGCCCCGTGGTAATCACGCTGAGTTGCTACAAAGAGTCTTCCTGATTGGGACCATGCCACGGGCTGGCCCCGTGGTTTGTCACGTTGGCTGATCTTGATAACGCACAATGGCATCCAGCGTGAACTACCACGGGGCAAGCCCGTGGCATACACGTACGGTCACTCTTTTGCCTTTCTAGCTGCCAGCATGACCCTCCACCGGGCGAGCCGGTGGTATCAAGTGAACGGACGCATTACCAATGTGAGCACCAACGTTCAAGGATAAAGCTGGTGCTATGATGCAGTGAATAAACCCTGGACAGTGGGAGATTGCGATGAGCCTGATTACTGTTACTTCACGATCAAATCTTCAGAATGAAGTTCGATATGGAGAGGGTCAAACTTTAATCACCGACGAGCCTGTGTCGGTTGGTGGTGATGGCGCCGGTCCCGATCCATATTCGCTTGTATTGGCCGCGCTGGGCAGTTGCATTTCGATGACTGTAACCCTCTACGCTCGGCGCAAGCAGTGGCCGCTGGAGCGTGTCAGCGTCCAGCTCAAGACTGAGCGCGTGCACGGTAAGGACTGCGCCGAATGCACTCGTTCGACTGAGGGCTATGTCCATCGGATTCAACGTAAGGTGACCTTTGAAGGAAATCTTTCCGAGGAACAGATTGCTCGCCTGCACGAGATCTCTCACAAGTGTCCGGTGCACAGAATGCTGACGTCCGAAATTGTGATTACCGAATTCAAGGAAGGTTAACGCCAGGTCAGTACCACCTGCGGTAGCGGGTCGCGCCTGACACTCAGCTATCATCAAGCTGATCGATTGAGATAATGCAGCCCGTAAGTTAGTCGTAGACTCTGCGTCTGGTCCTCTTCTTACAGCCCACGGACATCAAGTCTGCTCTACCAAAGGAAAGGGCCTCCAACCGAAAGATTGGAGGCCCTTTTTGAATTGGTCGGGACGCCGAGATTTGAACTCGGGACCTCACGCACCCCAAGCGTGCGCGCTACCAGGCTGCGCCACGTCCCGCTTGGTCATAGGTAACAATGCCGAAAACGAATTGTCAACCAGCCGCGCATAGATTTAGCTTTGAGATGTTCGATTAGCTTTGAGGTCTTTTATTGGCTTTGAGATCTTTGATTTGAGATCTGAGATCGCCGGTGAGACTGCTGACATAGTATCTGAAACGCAAAATCACGGATCTCAACAAATCTACGACTGTGATCCCGCAGTCTTATTTTCCTCTTCCAATAGCCCAAGCAACTCACGTAGTTCAGCGGCAATCTTTCGCAACGCCAGGCGCTCTTCAGCCGCTCGACCGACATTATTCGCAGATCCGGTCTCAGGCGTTCCCGATGTTGCCGGCTGGGCATCAAGTCGAAGCTGCGATGAGGGGCTTTCGCCATTCGCCTCCGAAGGCACTACTTTCAGTCGCGTTCCGGAGCGCATCTCAGCCGCAAGCCGCTTCTTCGCTCCCGCGATTGTGTATTGGTCGTCGTAGAGAAGTTCCTTGATGCGTAACGCCATTTCGACGTCACGCTTTCGATAAACCCGCTGTCCAGCCCGGTTCTTTTGCGGTGCAAGAGTGGGAAACTCAGACTCCCAGTATCGCAGCACGTGCGCCTGGACGCCGGCCAATTCGCAGACCTCACCGATTTTGAAGAAGAGCTTTTCGGGGATGGCAACGACGGGATGGCTCATGCTTTAAAGCTCAGTGACCGCGAAAGGTTTGCCGGGTACTTGCCAGCTCCTTGCCGGCTTGGGAAGTCTGAAGTAATGACCGAAGGCCTGTGGTCCTTTTAGACGGCGTCATGTTACCCGCGGCCCACCAGCGTGTCAATACTTACTTACACTTAGCCGTCGCCAGTTCAAACGAAAGCTTAAAGGTAAATTCTCAGGTGAAGCCGGGTCTTGGCCCTGAGGTCTTGGGTCTTTGATTCTGTAATTAATTCTTTGTGCTTTGTTCTTTGCGCTTCGTTTCTTTGAAGCTTGAGTCGCTGTCGAATTGCGGGCTTCGGATACATCCACAGCTTGCGCAAATTTCACAGATGTTTTTGTTTGGCGATAATTAGAAGGGCATATGGGAACGTGCCGCTTTTGATATTTTTGACAATCCCTGCAAAGCAGCTACGGTTAAATGAAGCCATCTGGATCTTGCTTTTACATCTGTGGCATCTGCGTAATCTGCGGATAAAGCATTTGATCGAGTAGCCATTGTTCAGCGATAGACTGCGATCCTGGTGCGGGCTATAATCCCGTTTCATTCACGCCACAATTCCTGGAGGTCAATTCAACAACGTGACAACTTCGCCTGCCCTTTTCCGCCTGGCCGCGCGGTTTGATGACGTCGGCTTTTCCGACATCGTTAATATTCGCAACCGGGTGATGGAGCTCCGTGCCGGTGGCGCCACCGTTTACCAGTTTGAGGGCGGCGAGCCCTACATGAACACGCCCGATCACATCAAGGCGGCGATGGTTCAGGCTCTCGAAGAAAACAAAACGCGATACGCACCCTCGTCTGGAATTCAACCGCTGCGCGCAGCAATCGCCGAGAAGCTGCAGTCAAAAAATCGAATTCCCGCGCGGGAGCAGGACGTCATCGTGTTAACCGGCGGTATGCAGGGTTTGTTTGGAGCTTTTCAGTCCGTGATCGATCCCGGCGATGAGGCGCTGGTCTTCTCCCCTTTCTGGACTCCTATAAAAGATCTGATAGCCACGTGTCAGGGCCGAACGGTGCTGGTGCCGACCAGCGAAGCGCGCGCGGAAGGATTTGTAGAGACACTCGCTCGTTACACCACCTCACGCACGAAAGCCATCTACTTCAACACACCTCAAAATCCAACTGGGATTGTCTTCACTCGAGCTGAAGCTGAGGCAGTAGCGCGGTTCGCCTGTGATCGAGATCTCATTGTCATCGCCGATGAAGCGTACGAGGACCTTGTCTACGATGGTGAACATGTCTCCATCGCCTCGCTCGATGGAATGTTCGAGCGCACCATCACCTCTTTTACGTTTTCGAAGTCGTATGCGATGACCGGATGGCGGCTTGGCTATGTAGCCGCGACCGAGCCGTGGATGACGGGCGTGCGCAAGGCAACTTTGTATTCCTCGAATGGCGTCTCCACTCCAACACAATGGGCTGGTCTTGCTGCCTTCAATCACGAATCCGATCTGATTGAAAAGAATCGAAACGCTTATCGAGAGCGGCGCGATCTACTGCTCGCGGGCTTGAACGAATTAGGCTTTCCCTGCGATAGACCGGCGGGAGCTTTCTATGCATTTCCGGATGTGACGCGAATCAGCAGCGACAGCCGTGAGGCCGCAGAGGTGCTCCTCGAACGAGCGCAAGTCGCGACCGTGCCGGGCGCCGTTTTCGGGCCACACGGTGAAGGTCATTTACGTTTTTCATTCTCTACGTCACTCGAGACAATTCAGGCGGGACTTGAATCACTTCGTCGCAATCTCTAACCAGGGTAGCGTAGACTTCAGTCTGCGAAGGCGCTTGTATGCGGCGAACGTTCGAGTTCGGCGGACCTTGGATAACCCTCAAGACGATAACGCTTAAGAATCGATTTGAGAGGTAATGTCTTGAATGCCGGCTCCGTTGAATGCTCGATCAGACTCTCCTGTTAAGATAATCAAAACAGACTGAAGTCCGTTCTACAACGATAACGATGAATGATGTGAAGGAAGATCTAACACGCGCGACGCGTGGTGAATTTCAGTTCATAGACGGCCTGCGACAACGGGCAGCTTCATCCCCTGGACATTCATCTTTACTCGCAGGCATTGGCGACGACGCTGCGATTGTTCGCGAGACCACCGGCCTCAACACTCTTGTCACCAGTGACATGCTGGTTGAGGAGGTAGATTTTCATCGCGACACTACGACTCCTCGCTACCTCGGCCATAAAGCTCTTACGGTTTCGTTGTCGGATATTGCAGCCATGGGAGCGCGTCCGCGCTGGGCGCTCGTCTCGCTTGGAGTTCCGGACGACATTTGGAATTCAGATTTCGTCGACCACTTTTACGAAGGCTTCTTCGGGCTCGCAGATCGATACGGCGTCGCACTCATCGGCGGTGATATATCGCGAACCCCGCACAAGATTGTTATCGACACGACGGTGATGGGCCAGTGTGACGACGGTCGCGCAGTGCTTCGCAAGGGAGCACAGCCGGGCGATTTGATTTTCGTCACGGGATCTTTGGGCGGGTCGGCGGCGGGCTTGCGACTGCTTGAACGAGGCGCACGGGTGCCGGCTGATGAAGCACCACCGGATAACAACGACCCGGACCGTCACATCCTGCGTCAACTATCTTTGCGCCACCTTCGTCCCGATCCGCGTGTAGGGTGGGGTCTGGTGCTGGGCGAAGAACAGTTGGCAACTTCAATCATCGATATCAGCGACGGCTTATCGTCCGACCTCCATCACCTCTGCCGGGAAAGCGGAGCCGGCGCCAGGATTGATGCAGCAAAGATTCCCATCGACCCTCTGGTGACAGAAATCTGTGGACGACGTGCCCTTGATCCTTTGTTGCTCGCGCTGCACGGCGGTGAAGACTTTGAGTTGCTGTTCACGGTTGCTGCGACCAATCTTTCGCGCTTACCGCGGAAGGTGGACGGCATTGCCATCACGCAAGTCGGAGAGATTGAACCCCAGGCGAAGAGGGTTTGTCTGGCGGAAGGGTCACGAGTTTGGGATCTTGAGCCTCTGGGCTTCCAACATTTTTGAGATGAGGACGTAGCTTTCCATTCACGACCATTTCATTCTCTCAGTCACACCCGGTTTTAACCGGGTGAAAGAAAGCCCACAGAAATAATAGAACCGTTTCAACGGTTTTCGCGTTTTGCTGCGAAAGAGAAACCGTTGAAACGGCATTAACATACTTGACTAATCAACGTCAGTAGTCGAACGCCGAAGGCGTTGGCAAATTCCAGCCTGGGGCAGCGCCCCAGAAAAAGGAACCAAGCTAATAGGGGAACGCTGTAAGCGTTCGCGAGTTGAGCTTTGGGAAGATTCGTGACGCCGCGCCGGACTACTCGCCAACGCTTTCAGCGTTAGCGAAGCAAACCCTTGCGTTATTCCCTGGGGCGTTGCCCCAGGCTGGAATTGGCTAACGCCTTCAGCGTTCATGGGGTTGATTCGTCAAGTATGTAATTACCGTTTCAACGGTTTCGAACAGGGTGAGCCGTTGAAACGGTTTCAGAATTCAGAACAGCCGCTGATCACCCGGTTGAAACCGTGTGTGAATGAGATGCCGTTGTTGCGCGACGGCATGTGAATTTGGGTTACCGGCTGCTTTAGCTCATTACAAAGTTGATGCATTACACAATTCCCAGGTTTGGCTTTTACTTAATTCTTTTACTCGGAATTCCCTTCCTGACTGCTGCGCAAGCAAACAGTGACGCGGCATTCGAGGAACGATTCCGCGCGCTTACTCAGCAGCTCCGCTGTCTCGTTTGCCAGAATGAGACGCTGGCTGATTCTCAGGCAATGCTTGCTGCCGATCTCAAGCAACAAATTCGCGAACAGATGAAAGCCGGCAAGAGCGATCAGGAAATCCTGGCTTACCTGACTGCGCGATACGGCGACTTTGTGTTGTACCGCCCGCCGGTCAAGCGTTCAACTTACCTGCTTTGGTTTGGTCCTTTCGTGGTGCTGGGAGCCGGGCTTTACCTTCTGTTCCGCTACATTCGAAATCGCCGCGAACAAATCCAGGAAGAGCCGCTCTCCACAGACGAGCACCAACGCGCGCTCGAACTGCTGCAGTCCGAATCCGGAGAGGAAGTAGCATGATTGTTTTCGGTTTGCTTTGCGCGGCGTTAATGATCGTCGCCCTGCTGTTTATCTTTCCGCCGCTTCTGAAACCGGAGCTAAGAGATCACGCCGCCGAGGTCAAGGCCGCAAATCTCGCTGTGTATCGAGATCAATTGCGTGAGCTTGATTCAGACCTTCAAAACGGAATCATCAGCAAGGAACAACATGCCCAGGATCGAAACGAGATCGAGCGCCGGTTACTAAGCGATGTCGCGAACGACGGTAAGACGGACGACAAACCTAAGACGGAAATGTCGTCCCGCAAACTGGCTTATGCATTGGTAGTCGTGATGCCGATTGCGTCGGTGCTTTTGTACTTGAAGGTAGGCACTCGACAAGCCTTATCGGCGGCGCCGAGATCAACCGCAACTGCGTCAAGCCAGTCTGGCGACATGACGCAGGAACGGATTGAAGCCAACGTGGCCGCGTTGGAAAAGAAGCTCGAACAAAACCCGAATGATGGTCCGGGCTGGTCAATGTTGGCCCGCTCGTACTCTGCGATGAGCCGCCATAAAGAAGCGAGCGCTGCTTTCGAAAAGGCCGCGGCCCTGGATCCCAGGAACGCTGACCTCCTGACCGAGTATGCGTTTTCATTATCTATGGCGCGGGGCCAGGACATGGAAGGCAAGCCAATCGAGCTGCTGAATCAGGCTCTCGAGATTGATCCTCAGAATCTGAAGGCTCTGGTGCTGGCGGGAAATGCGGCTTTCAAAGGCAAGCGCTACGAGCAAGCGATCGGATATTGGGAAAAGGTCCTGCCAACCTTGCCGGCAAACTCCGAAGTACAGCAGTCTTTGTCCGAAAAAATCAGCGAGGCGAAGCGGTTGGCTAAAACGACTACGAGCAAGTAAAGTGTCGCGTAGAGTTTGAAAATCTGGATCTGAGATCTGAGATCTGATATCTGAGATCGATGAAAACCTGAGATCTAAAATCGCAGTACCGATGCGGAAATTCAAACCTTCAGACTTCGGAAACTGAGATCGAGAAAGCGAGGCACAGAATGTCCGAGCGAAAAATCCTTGATTGCAGGTCCTTTCCGAGCGAGCGCGGCTGCACCCTTACCATGGAAGGCACGGAAGAAGAAGTGCTTGATGCTGGAACTCTACATGCCATCACCGCGCATGGCCACACCGACGGTCCCGAGCTGCGCGAACAACTTCGCGCCCAGCTGAAGGACGCAGCCACCCAGTGAACTCTTGATACCTTCTCCTATTTGACGAATGAACAGAGACAATCTCCTTTTCACCATCATAGGCTTGCTGTTGGGCTTTATCGTCGGATTCATGTTCGCGAGCAGCATCACCCAACGCGAAGCGATGCCGACGCCTTCAGCAACTGCACGCACTCAAAATCTTCCGCCCGATCATCCGACCACTGGCGGTGCTCAGCCTGGCACTCCCGGACAAATGCAAGCCGAAGTTACAGCCGCGCTTGATACAGCTCGTAAGGAACCCAACAACTTCGAAGCGCAACTCAAAGCCGCTGAACTCTATTACCAGATTCAGAGGTACGACGATGCTATCGGCTATCTCTTAAAGGCTAATCAACTTCAGCCGGATAGCTATGAAGTGGTAGCCAATCTTGGCATGGTGAATATGGATGCCGGCCACTACGAAACTGCTGAGAAGTGGTACGAAGCGGCGCTGCTCAAAAAACCTGAAGATGTTCGAGTCCTGGATGGCTTGTGCGTGGTTTATCTCGAGCAGGGCAAGGCCAAAGAGGCGGAAGCTACCATCGCGAAGTTGGCAAAGGCAGAGCCAACCAATTCTGATCTCAGCCAGTTCCGCGATCGTCTGGCAAAATTGAAGAGCGGCGATAAATCGAAATAGCGATTAACCTCACGGACCAATCGACATTTTTAGAATACTCGTCAAAGGCACGCGCTTAGTGTAGCCATCAGCGCTTACGATCACGACCTCACCATTTTCAATCGTCAACTTTGAGACGGTGTTCATCGGGTATTCGATCCGCGTACCGTCATTTACGTCGATAACGAGCTGACCATTTTCGGCAGTGGGCTTGGGTTTGACTGTGCGAGTCGGTCGCGCTGGTGGTCTGCGTCCGCTTGAAGTTCTCGTCTCAACCGCCGCGGCGGTTGTAGGCTCCGGCTTCTCTTTTACAGTTTCAGAATCATCCGTCGACGGTTTTTCAGTTTTCTTAACGACACTGGCTCCTGTTCCTGTCTTTGTCGAGGTGGTGCGAGGCGCCGGCGCTCGCCGAGTGCGCGGGTTTCTTACCGGCGGCACTTTTTTTGGCGGAGCTGTTACGTCTTCGGGAACCGAGGCTGCGGTTGGTTCAGGTGTCGGCGCTGCGGCTACTTCCTCACGAGGCTCATCGATTCGAGCTCCAGCCGAAGTGACACGCGACGTTCTTCTGTCGCTTGATCGAGTTGGCTTGGAATCAGCTTCTCCAGTGGGCTTTGCGTCAGCGATCAGCGCGCCTTCGACAGGAGCAAACGTACCGCTGAATCGAATCTTGTAATTACCCTCGTCGTCGTTAGGCGTTCTGGCTTCGACTCGCAGAATCAAACTTTCCGGTTTGCGGAGATAGATGTTCTTGGTAATTAACGCTCCGCTTTCGGCGTAAACGACAACTTTCAAGACTGGTCGCAGCTCAGCTGCCGTAAAAACATCAAAGTCGCCGTTGAGGTTCTTGCTCTCAACTGTAATCAGGAGATCCCCTGGCAATCCGTTGAACGTGTAGAAATGATCGGTTAGCCGCGCGTCGCCAATGTCGCGCGCCACGATCGAACCTGAAATCTCGTTGCTGCCGATGGGGGTCGGAAAGCGCACATCAGTTGACTGCGCTGAGGCCGGCGAAATCGTGAATAAGAGAACGAAGGCAAACGCAGAGATAGTTCGCGAGATGCAAATTCGAGAAAACGTGAACGGCATCAGTACTCCTAAAGAGGCCACGAGAATCCAGCGAATGCTGGACGAATGAAATCACTTCCGAACGCTCGCAAGAATATCAGATTTGAGGCTTGAGGACGATTGAGTAATTTGGCGCTCGAGGCGAAGCTTAGTTGGTACTGACATTATCGATCGCCGTCAGATGGCGCGATTTCAATCAAGCGCTGGACGGGATCGAACGTGAGTCTAAACGGGTAAAGGGCGTCGCGACCCAGCAGGATCGGCGCATCTTTCTCAACCCCACTGAGCAAATCCGTGGGAATCTTTTGCAGTGTCAGGGCGCCAATACCAATTGTCGTCGGCGCCACCCTTTCCGAGACGACCTGGCCGCCACCGAGATCGTGAACCCCCGGCTGTCCTCGATATTTCGATGAAGTTTGGCTGCGGCTGATCGCCAAACCAAATCCTGAACCTGTGTCGAGCAGCGCTAACCTGCCGTCATTCAATCTCACAAATGGCCTGCGGCCTGCTCCGCGATCAATCCAGCGGACAACGGTGCCACCGTCGGGTGTGTCATTGATGTTGAGTGGACGTGTATTGGGGTCAAATGCGGTCAGCACATGGTTGGGCAAGTCGATTGAGTAACCGAATGGAAGATACGCCGCGGTTGGATCGAGAACTCCGTCAATATCGCCTGGCAAATTATCGATGATGATGGCGCTTTGATTTTTGTTGAGCCAATTGTTTCGCTCGCCAATCGCCACCGTCCGCAGCGTGGCGTTCAATCCTTTTGCAGCGGCCGCTCCGCTCAATCCGCCCACAGCGGTGCTGGTTCCGAGCCGGCTGACACTCGCCAGACTGGCTGCGTGAGTAGAAATCAAACTAATGCCCGCTCCAGTGTCAATGGCGAACGTGAACGGCCCCGCATCGTTGATCCAGACTTTAACGAGAAGTCCCCGGTGTTTCTCTTCTCGGAAGGCCACAGTTCGAGGAACGTCACGAACAACTGAGCTTTTCTTAATTGATTTGGGCGAAGTGGAAAAAGGAATAGGAGAGGCGCCGAGCAAAGCCGGCGCCCCTCCCACAAGAATCAACAGAATGAAAAGCGATGCGATCTTATGTCCCATACTTTTCATGCTCTGATCGCGATTACCGATTGTGGTTTCGTTTACGCAGCTTGTACGTGTACAGAGCCGAACCACCCAAACCGGCCAAGGAACCGATCGCCGCGCCTTTCTTGCCGCCAATCAAGCCGCCAAATAAAGCACCACCACCAGCACCCATCGCCAACGTCAGTTTGTCACGATGTTTGCTCCAGAAGCTTCTGCCCTTCGGACGGCTGTAGTCATAGTAAACACGTCTCGAGTTTGCGCTCGAGCGATAAGCCGGCGCGCTTCGATACGACACTGTTCGCGTCGTTGCCGCATTCCGATTCTCTATAGCCGCGTTATAACCGTCGGTAAAACCAACTTTGTAAGCAGTCTGTTCTTGAGTCGTGGCGAACTCTGCAGGAACTTTCTCACTCGCGCCGAGAAATCGAGCATCCGTCATCGCATCCGGCGCGTTAGTTGTTGGCACTGCCGCAGTAGTCTCGGCAGCCTTGCTCGTGTCCCTTGAGTGCATTACCGCTGCACCTAAAGAGGCGCCAATTAATGCAGTGATCAATGCCACCGCCACAATCTTGTTAGTCATAATCATTAGCCTGCATCTCCTTATCAAATATGCCATCGGTCAGCAGACTGTTTTGCAATAGGGATTCCACAAAGAGGGTGAAATCTGCGCGATAGCGCGAATTGTCAGGTTTTGCAGGGAGGATCTCCCGGAATGTAAGGAGAATACAATATTGAGCTGAATTGAGCGGGTGTAGCTGGAGGTGGTCGCTACCCGATATGGAGTTATGGCGTATCCGAAATGATCAGTTCACCCGAGAGCGAAGCATGAATAGCGAATGGCCGGGTCTTCTGAGATCTGAGATCTCAGATCGCAGATTTCAGATCTCAGACTAGTTCACGCAACTTTGGTGGCGGCAGGCTTATTCTCTCGCAGCAGCTCGAGCGCCTTCTTCAGCTGCACATCATCAACAGGCTTAACTTCCGGAGTAATTCCACCCTTATCCGGAGCCTGTCCAGGTTTCGCTGCATCATCGTCATTTCCATTCAGATCATCCGGTGCGACTGCGTCTGCTACTTCCGGAGTCTTGACTTCGACTGACGGCGTGATTCCGGAGCGGGTGCGATCTTCACCAAGGAAAGGCTTGGCATTCGCGGACGCCCACTTGACCACTGTCAACAAGAGACCGTCGCCATCTCTCAAGCTGAACAACTGTTGCTCAGCGCCGGCGCCGAAGCTTTTCTCACCAACAACCTGGCCGCGATTACGCTCAATCAATGCCGAAGCAATAATCTCAGCCGCGCCAGCGGTACCGGTGTTAATAATCGCAACCACAGGTCCCGAGAAGATCATTGCTTTAGGATCAGCAGTGAAGGTCTTCAAACTCTTTCCTTCGCGGCCAATCGTTTGCGCAATGGCGCCATCTTTGATGAATAGATTCGAGACCGCGATACCTTCAGCTAGCGAGCCACCGGCAGCATCTCGCAAGTCAAGCACGATCTTCTGAACGCCTTGCTTTTGTAACTCCTGCACGCGAGTACGAACATCCGCACTTTCGCCATCACCGAGGCTGTTAATCTTCACTACGCCAATCTTGCCGGCTTCCACGCGCGCCTCAGCCGCCGGAGCTCGGAAGGAACCGCGTTTTACTGTCAGCGTCAGTGGACGGGCGTTAGCTCGCAGGACGCGCAGCTTGACTTCCGATCCTGCAGCGCCGGTAAGTAATTGCTTCGCGTCATAAAGCGAGATGTCACGCGTCGCCTTTCCGTCGATGTATTCAATAATGTCGCCGGATCGAATACCGGCAACATCCGCCGGCGATCCTTTCATGGGAGCGATCACATAAAGATACGAAGCGACTTGCGATAACTCAGCTCCGATCCCGACGTCATTCTTTTTAGCGTTATCGTTGAATTCCTTGACCTGCTCAGCAGTCAAATATGTGGAATACGGATCGAGTCCGTAAGCGAGGCCGCGAAGTGCACCGGCTCGCACCTTCTCCATGTTTGGCTCGTCCACGTAATCGTTCTGAATGTGCTGCAGCACATTATCGAAGATTCGCAGCTGCGCATTGGGATCGTTTGCAGGTTGTTGCGCGCGGGTAGAAATCCAAGCCCCAAAACCAGCGTAAAACGCGAGCGTGGCTGAGAGAAGAATCAACGAGAACTTGGTTCGGAGTGTCATTAGTTACCTTTCAAAGCTATGAGCCCCAACAAAATTCAGAACGGGACGATGGGCATTTCCGTGATGCCCGTCGTATGATACAGGCCGTTGTTTTCGCATGCAAGATAGGCTTTTCAGAACCAACTTAGGCTTATCCAAAATCGCGTGCTAATTCCTAAAACGTGAAATCTCCAAAGATGGTTCAATCATCCCTATCGCCGCACCACGATATCATCGGCCCTGTGATATCACTGGATCTCGGAACCAAACGTGTCGGCTCGGCAGTCTCGGACGCCAATCTAATTGCCATCACACGCCTGAACGTGATTCATCGTTCGAATTGGAAACAGCTCTTGCACGACGTGCTCGATCTGATACGTCGCTTTGACGCCAAAACACTGGTAATTGGTTTCCCGCTAAGTTTAGATGGCACTGAGGGTCCGGCAGCCAAAGGCGTGCGGGAGACAGCTCGCAAATTTGCGCTCTCGACAGAGCTACCGGTATTCCTTCAGGACGAAAGGCTGTCATCGATCGAAGCTGAAGAAAGATTGAGAACAGAAGGGCTTCGCGATGCGGCGCTCGCGGCAAACCTCGATAGCGAGGCGGCCGTGGTCATCCTGCGTGATTTCCTGAGCGGCGGGCAACACAGGACGTTGGTGGAACGTCATTAATTTGTATTCGTTACACACAGATTGTTCATGAAGAAGATAATCCTCTTAATCGTGTTGCTCGTAGTGCTCGGGAGCGGCGGCACCGCTTACTGGGCATATCAGGATCTACATCGCCCGAACGTCCACGGCAAGAGTGGTCAATACATTGAGATCGGCCGTGGCTCCGCACCAGGCGCCGTAGTGAAACGGCTCGCCACTGAGGGCGTCATCAAACACGAGTGGCCATTAATGCTTTACATGAAGTTTACTGGCGCGGGCTCACGTTTGAAGGCTGGCGAGTATGTCTTTCCTTCACCAATTACTCCGTTGAATGTGCTTCGCAGGCTCGAGCTTGGTGAGCAGCGCACAATGAAACTCACGGTCATCGAGGGTTGGACTCGTTGGGATATTGCCAGGGCTATGGCAGGCATGCCGGAATTTAAGTTGAATGATTCCAGCGACGCGCTGAAGTTAATGGATGACGTGAGCCAGATTCAATCGATCGATCCTCAAGCCACGAATCTGGAAGGTTACCTCTTTCCGGATACTTACGAGTTCCCGCCTGGAACCCCAGCCAAAACTGTAATTGAGATGATGGTTAAGAGGTTCTTCAAGGAGTGGTCACCCGAGACCAGCTTAAAAGCCCAGGCGCTGAATTTGACGCCGAGGCAAATCGTCACGACCGCCTCATTGATCGAGACGGAAGCCAAGTTGAGCGAGGAACGCCCACTCGTGGCGTCGGTTATCTACAATCGGATTCAAAGAAATATGCCTTTGGGAATCGACTCCACCGTGATTTATGCATCAAAGCTGGCAGGCAAATGGAGGAATGACGGCAAAGTCTACAAGAGCGACGTAGATCGAGTCTCGCCTTACAACACGCGTCTTCGTGTTGGTTTGCCTCCGGGGCCGATCGCTTCGGCCGGGGCTAGTTCGTTGGAAGCTGCTTTGAACCCAAGGCAAACGGATTTCCTTTATTACGTTCGAGACCCGGCGCGAAATGATGGTGCTCATAACTTCTATGCGCGCGAGTCGGATTTTGGTAAGGGAGTTCAGGCACTAAGAGATTGGGAGCGGCAACGCGATGCCGAGAACGCAGCACGAAAGAACCAACCAACTCCGTGAATTCTTCATCCTTGAATTTACTATTTCCTTACTCTATTCTGCATGATTAGATTAGTTTGAAGTTGAACAAGGGTGTAACGAACTGAAAGAAGGTGTGTGGTGAAGCAAGTCCTGATCTCATCATTGTTGATTCTTGGCGTAACCAGCATTGTCCTCGCCCAGGGCAAAGGCGTTGACAAACAAAGTGAACGAGTCAGAGATGGGAGTACTCGCACCGCCGGAGTAAACGGGTCGAAAACCGACACCGGGGCCGGGCGCGGGTTCGACTTTGGCAAGGGAAAAAGTCAGCCCGTCGCCATGCTGGATAACCCATACCGGCTTACGGGACGCCGCGACGTCATTATCAAAGCGGTCCAGAACGTCATGCGCGATCGCAAGCTCATCATGGACGAGTCGGCATCGAGACTCTCGGATGGAATTATCGTCAGCCAACCGTACCGGTTCATCAAAGGCGCCGTGGTTACTCAATCCGAGTTGGGCCGTTATGCTGATGTACCGCAGGCGACTACACAAGGTTGGACGCAGGGTCGATATACGATTACTGTCGAAGTCCAACCGATCGATGGCGTGAACTCGAACATTTCAGTAAATGCAAAAATCGAGGGCCGAAGTGATGGCGCCACTGGCGCTGAGTGGGTGACGTTGCCGAGTCTCGGCGTCGCTGAAGACGAGTTCATGGCAGCGCTCATCGAAGCTGTGACCGGCGTTACCCCTCCCGGTCGTGCACCCGCAACGGAGCCTTAAGAACTTTCCTGAACCAAGGACTGGCACATCAGTCTCAAGTAAAACGTTAACTAAGTAGTGGAAGTAAGTTTTCATGACCCTTCTTGATTCAAGCAATTCGGAATCACAAATCGAAAATCAAGCTCGCAGCCGAATCCTGCTCGGCATCGTTGCAGCCCTGGTTGTTACCGCGCTCGTTTTCGCGGGTTACTCCCTGCTAAGAAAACGACACCAGCAGCGAGTACTCGCCGCTGAACAAGCTCGAGTGATTCCGAGCACTGAGCCCAAAGGCCCTCCTAAGGTCCAGATACTTGTTGACGAGGCTTTACTCAAAGGCGACCAAAGCCTTCTTGGCGGAACGGTAAAGAACATTTCGAATGAAAACCTCAATGATCTGGCAGTCAGTTTAGAGCTAATCAGAAGGAAAGACGGCGGTACTGATCGAGTTGCCGCGCCGGTTGATCCCGGCCAACTAGCTCCACAGCAAGAGGGACACTATTCGTTACAGATTCACGCGGCCGATTATCTCAGCGTGCGATTGGCAGGACTAAAAAGTGGAGCAAATCCGGAGCTTCTTATCTACGTAGCTGGGCCGGGACAGAAGAGGCCTCCTGAAAAACTCGCCGCGCGTACGATCATTGTTCCCCGCCCGGGTTCGTCAAAAGGTAAAGGTGGGTTCCTGAACACTCCTGACAATCCAGGCCGCGTGCCTTAGTTTTCTAAACCTATTGTTGAAGGGTCGGCAAGACGACTGCTGAGGCATTACGTCAAGAAAGTCCTGCGTTAGTGAGGTCATCCGGAGGGCGATTAGTTCTCCTTGATGCAACGCTTGAGGATGATAATCACGTCTGAGGATTGAAGGCTTTAAGTTCCATCTATGGTTGATTCATTGGGCCGAGGAATTCTTGCTCCACTGCGATTCGTAACGGATCGCCTGAGATTGATTCTGCGCCTGGTTACCTTCCCCTTCATAGTTCTCTGTTTTGCGGGAGCAGTCCAGGCTCAAAGTGGACCGCCGCGAATCCCCCCGACTTCCGAGAATATCGATCCACCAAGGCCAAGGAGCGACGATAAGACTCCGGTTCTCGGCACAATTGATGAGGAGATGCGGGCCAAACAAAACTTGAAGCTTCTCGAGAAGGAATACAAAGACAATGTCGCTCGCGCCCGCGAGGCCGCAACCTTGAGCGTTGAACTGCGCGACTCGCTGAAGGCGGGAAGAGCTTTTGGTCGAGATGAGGCGAAGAAACTTGAACGACTTGAGAAACTCGCCAAGAAAATTCGAGATGAGGCCGGCGGCTCGGATGAAGAGAGTTTGCTAAACAATCCGCCCGGCAAACTGGAATCGGCTCTGACGCGAATAGCTGACGTAGCAGAATCACTGTACAAAACTTTGCAAAAAACTCCCCGCCAGGTAATTTCAGCTTCGATTATCGAGAACGCTAACGTTTTACTTAAGCTTGCGAAACTGACGAAGGGTCTCTTCAACTAGAAAGTACTTTTCGCAAGTTATTTCCACACTTAAGACATGCTACTTAAGAAGACACTTCAGCTCTTCTGCCTACTCGTCATGGCCTCGTTCGGCGTTCAGGCGCAGGAGGACGATGTCCTGCGCATTAATACCGACCTCGTGGTCTTGAACGTGACGGTCACCGACAACGCTGGTAAATATGTTCGGGGCTTAAAGGTAACGGACTTCAAAATCTTCGAGGACGGCAAGGAAGTGCCCATTTCTTCGATATCGAATTTTGGCCTCCACGAAACTCCATTCGCGTCAGTTGTCCTGCTGGACACCTCGGGCAGCATGGACACCCGGATCACGCTCGCTAGATCCGCGGCAATTAGATTTCTCGATGGTCTACGAGAAGAGGACGTCGCCGCCGTTTACAGGTTCGACACCAAGATTGAGCGGTTGCAAGATTTTTCGTCGGGCCGGGATCTCGCTCCCCTTGCCTACGGCATTAAGGCGACTGGAATGACAGTGCTGAATGACGCCATAGTCACCGCCGCTAAAGCCCTGACGGCCCGGCCGGAACAGCGCAAAGCCATCGTCGTTCTTTCAGATGGCTTAGACACCTACAGCTCAGCCAGCTCTTCCAAAGCGCTCGATCAAGCGTTGGCTCTCGGCGCCGGAATTTACACCGTTGATATGTCGGCGACTGATGGAGCAGCATCGCGTAACGCGCAAAGCGCCGCCATCCTTAGAAACTTCGCCGAGAAATCTGGCGCCCGCTTTGTAGCCACACCGGGCGGACAAGCCCTTCGAGACGCTTTCGCCGGTATCTCTGAAGAACTCGGACACCAATACACGATTGCCTACCGGCCGCTTAACCGCACTCGCGATGGTAAATGGCGAAATATTGAAGTGAAGGTAGCTCGTGAGGCTGTCAACGTGCGCACTCGAAAAGGTTATCGAGCGTCAAAGCGTGACTCATAAACTGGTTTTGTTTTGCATCTTGTCGCGATGCCGCTCAAACGCGAGCTCAACCAATCGATCAATCACTTCTTGAAATTTCAATCCTGATCCGGCCCACATCTTTGGATAGCCTGACACGTCCGTGAGTCCAGGCATCGTATTCAACTCGTTAATGATTAGCTTGTTGTCAGGAGTCACGAAAAAATCGACTCGCGCCAGGCCCGCTCCATCGATCGACTTGAAAGCCCTGATCGCCATGCGCTGAAGTTTCTGAGTGAGGGACTTTGAAAGCCGAGCTGGAACTACGAAGTCGACGTGACCAGTGCTCGAGTACTTTTCCGTGTAGTCGAGAAATCGCGCCGACTCTTCGTGGATGACATATTCGCCCGGCAAGCTCGCCACCGGATCGTCATTGCCGAGAATGGCACATTCAATCTCGCGAGCTTCAACGAACTCCTCAATTATTATCTTGCGATCGTAACGAGCCGCGAGATCGATTCCTTGTTCGAGTGATTTCTTATCAGTCGCTTTCGAAATACCGACTGAGGATCCCAGATTCGCCGGCTTGACGAAGCATGGATAACCAAGCTTTTGTTTCGCTCGTCGCAGGATGCCCTCCGGATCTTTCCGCCATTCTGATCGCAAGAACCAAATGTGTTTGCAGATAGGCAGGTCAGCTTCACGAAACAACGACTTCATGGCGACCTTGTCCATGCCGCAAGACGAGGCCAGCACGCCGCAGCCTACGTACGGTACGTTAGCCATCTCAAGCAAACCTTGAATGGTTCCATCTTCGCCATAAGGGCCGTGCAAAAGCGGAAACACAATATCCAGCGGTTCCGATTGCGAAGAGTTATTCGGATTCAAAGTAATAAGACCACGGTGAGAAGGATCACCCAGAATGGCGATGTCTTTTCCTGTCGATGACTCAATTCTGTTTGCGAGTTTTGCCTGGGCGGGCTCAGACAAGAGGGCTGACGCTTGCGGTGGTGAAAGCCACTTCCCTTCCTTCGAAATCGCAACCGGGATGATTTCGTATCTGGAACTATCAATTGCCTGAATCACCGATCCTGCCGAGCGAATCGAGACTTCATGCTCTCCGGACTGACCTCCAAAGATGACACCGACACGTAGTTTCTTTGCCAAGTACCGCTCCCAAATCCTAAATGATTGTTTTTCCCAAGCCCGACAGGATTAACTCGACACCTAACTCGCCAGTCTTGTTATTCACGTCCAGAGCTGTGTTTATTTCAACGACTTCGAGAGAAATCATACCACCCGCTTCGGCGATTTTTTCCATCGCCAAATGTGCTTCTCTATAAGTCATGCCGCCGCGCACCAGCGTGCCCGAACCGGGGGCGTCATTGGGATCGAGCGCATCCACGTCAAAAGTTACGGCGTATCCGGCGCTGCCTCGAGATGCAATCGCAATCGCTTCGTCCATGCATGCGCTCATGCCACGCTCGTCGATCTCACGCATAGTGAAGAATCGAATACCCAATTTGCGGATCAGCTCCCGCTCGCCGGCGTCGACGTCTCGAGCCCCGACGTGCGCGCAGAACTGAGGTTCAAGCTTCGGAGCAAACCCGCCGATGTGGGTAAGCTCTTTGGTGCCGTAACCCAATAAAGCGCCAAGCGGCATTCCGTGAATGTTCCCCGAAGGCGTTGTGTCCGGAGTGTTCATATCCGCGTGCGCATCGAACCAAATCAAGCCAAGCGATTCGTTGCGCTCACGACAATGCGCCGAGACTCCCGAGATTGAGCCGATCGCGATCGAATGATCCCCTCCCATTGTGATTGGTATATCACCTTCATTCAGCGCACTCTTAACTACGGAGAATACGCGCTGACAGGCTTCGCTTATTTCCGCGAGATGCTTCAACTTGTCGTGCTCTTCAGCCGGTCCAGCTTCGGCTACTGGAACATCACCAAGGTCTCGAACGTCGTAGCCCAATCGATTGATGCGACGCTTCAGTCCGGCCATGCGCATTACTGCGGGTCCCAGCTCGACACCAGCCATGTCCGCGCCATAGGAAAGCGGGACGCCGAGCAGCGCTACGCGTTTCTGTTTATTTGAATCGGTCATCAGCCCTTTCGCGGCTTAGCCACCAAGGTTGAGATTAAATCCACCTCCGCCGCCGCCTTGCGACGGGAAGAACGGCTTTAAGAGACCAGCCAAAGCCGCAAGATTCCTTGTCTGAATTAGAAGTTCACCGGGACCACTAAACTCCGCCACGATTCCCTCGCCGCTAACTATGCTGCGAAAGAATCCCGCCGCCGCTTTTCTCAAGGTGTATTGAGTGGTGCCTTCCCACGCGACGAGATGGCCGGTGTCGACAACGTAGCGTTCGCCCGGTTGCAGTCTCCTGCGATGAATCGCGCCGAATGACGAAACCAGTAAGAGACCGTTCCCCTGGACCTGCAAAACAAATAAACCTTCACCGCCGAAGAACGACTTTGCGCCTCCCCATTTTGTATCCACTATGAGGCTTGAGTCGCCGGCCAGGTAAGAACTTGATTGCACAAAGAACGTTTGATTACTCATTTCGATCGCGGCGATATCGCCAGGAGCTCCCGGAGCAAACGTCACTTCGCCCGGACCGCCTCGCGCAGTGAATGTCGATACAAAAGCAGACTCACCGCCGGCTGCGCGTTTGATGGCGCCAAACAAGCCGCCCTTCATCTGCGATTGCAGCTCGACATTGGCCGACATCGAAACCATGGCGCCCGCTTCGGCTTGAATCGACTGTTCTGCTTGAAGGTTTACCACCGCGAGAGAAAAAGCCGGCTGATGCAGGACTTCGTAGGAATAGCCTCGGCCCTGGCCGCGTGAATCTTCGTCAATACGAATGCGGTCGACCACTGATGGCGGCGCCGCTGCCGCCGCATCAAGGCGATTGCCGCAGACACCGCAGAAAGTTGAGCCTGGGCCCATTTGGGCTCCGCATTTTGGACAATTCATAGAATTACTCCCTGAGATTTTTCTTTTACTATCGAAACCGCCTCTTCGGCTGTGCTCGCGAAATCCAATGCCGATATCTCTGCATCACCGACAACCAAGTTCTCCTGCCAACACTTGACGACAGGTCGCCAGCAATCGCCGAGCAGGACCAACGGCCGCGGCCCAATGACTTTTGTTTGAAGCTTATTCCAAACCAGGGAAAGCTCGGTGACCGTACCCATACCACCGCGGATTGCTATGAAGCCCACGGAGCGCGTAATCAAGCGTTGTAATCTCTCGTAAAAGTGAGGCGTGGCAACCTTCTCAGTAAGGAAGCGATTTGGCTCAGACTTGAATTGGTTCATGACGATGCCCAGTACACGTCCGCCATTCTCATGAGCTCCGCGGCTCGCAGCCTCCATGACTCCGAGATAACCACCGGTGCAAATCGTGAAGCCGGCTTCGGCTAATAACTGTCCGACTCGGCGTGCCTGTGCATATTCAGGATCGCCTTCGCTGCACTTTGCTCCGCCAAAGATTGTAACTATGCGCTCGCCATTGTCTTCAGTCATTTCTTTGCCCGTCCTGTAATCATTAATGAGCCTTCGGCTCGATACTTTAACAAGTCTTCTCGCGACTTGAACGAGCCGCCGGTGTAATCGTCCGGAACGGGAGTCGGATCGATTAGTCGCTCGGCTGTACAGTCTTCAAATCCTGCTTGGGCAAACAAGGTTAGATACTGCTCAGTACTCAAAAGCTGAACGGGAACCGCCAATTGCGCGATCCATTGATGTGAGGGCTCGTTCTCCTGATAAAGATCGACGACGTTCACAAACTTACCGCTGGGCTTTAAGACGCGGTGAATTTCTGAGAGAGCCTGCGCCATGTCAGCATAGTAGTAAAGTGATTCCATGGAAAATGCATCGCTGAATTGGTCGTCATCAAACGGAAGGGATTCGGCACTCGCAACCTGGAAATTGAGATTGCCAAATGCAGAGGAGGATTCGCTGGCGACGTGAACCATTTCATCAGAAATGTCGATACCAGTGACGTAGCCCTGGTCGGCTTGCTGAGCGAATATCCGCGAGGCCCAACCGGATCCGCAGCCCACATCAAGCACACGAGCGTCGCTTTGCACGTTCAACTTTGCGATCGCCTGCTCCCCGACGGGTCGGTGGCCGCGCTCCATGCTTTCGCCGCGGCCCGCTTTCGCCCATTCATTAAACTCAACACGTAATTGTTCACTTCGGTTATCGGTCATTCAAGTTACTGTCCCTTGATTTGGAGGACAGATCCGCCTTTCAATGCATGAGTCCGCCGGTTAACGTGTACGCCGAAGGCGTTCGCCAATTCGAGCCTGGGGCATCGCCCCAGGCAAACGAAATAAGTGCTTGCGAACGCTGAAAGCGTTGGCGAAGAGGTAGTGTGCAGCGCATCTTTGCCAACGCTTCAGCGTTACCACCGTTTCGGGTCCTTCACCCTGGGGCGATGCCCCAGGCTCGAATTGGCGAACGCCATCGGCCTACAGGCATCACCGCCAAATCATAGCCACTCGAGCGCGAGCCATATTAAGGCCGCAGTCGATACATCATCCGCGGAAAAGGAATAGTCTCGCGCACATGCTCGATGCCGCTCATCCAGGCTGTGCACCGTTCAATGCCCATCCCAAAGCCGGCGTGCGGTACGCTGCCATAGCGTCGCAAATCGAGATACCACTCAAAAGCTTCTTGTGGTAACTCATGAGCCGCGATTTGTTGCTCGAGGAACTCAAGTGAAGTCGCGCGCTCACCGCCACCAATCACTTCGCCGTAGCCTTCCGGAGCGAGCACATCTACCCCAAGCGCCAACTCGTCCCGTTGCGGGTCACGCGCCATATAGAATGCTTTAACAGCGGCCGGATAGTGATGGACCATGACGGGCTTATCAAAGTGACTCGAGATGTAGGTCTCATCCGGCGCGCCGAAGTCACCGCCCCACTCAAACTGATTTTCGAGCTTCCCTTCCCCGTGTCCCTTTTGCAACAGCTTCACGGCATCGTCGTAATGCAGACGCGGAAACGGAGGCACGATCCCTTCGAGCTTACTAATGTCACGTTCAAGTACCTTTAGTTCTTCCGCTCGATCCGTCAGCACGCGCGTAGCGATGTAAGAAAGAAATCGTTCGGCCAAGTCCATTACATCGTTCAGTCCGGCGTAAGCCATTTCCGGCTCGACCATCCAAAACTCAGTAAGATGTCGGCGGGTCTTCGACTTTTCCGCCCGGAACGTCGGGCCGAAACAATAGACTTTGCCAAAAGCTGCAGCAGTTGCCTCGTTGTAAAGCTGCCCCGACTGAGTGAGATAAGCCTTCTCGCCGTCAAAATAGTCGGCCGCGAAAAGCGTGGTCGTGCCTTCACACGCTGCCGGAGTAAAAATCGGAGCGTCGCAAAGAGTAAACCCATCGGTATCGAGAAAATCGCGCACCGCCTTCACGACGGTGTGGCGAATCTTCAGCACGGCGTGTTGGCGGCGCGAACGCAACCATATATGACGATGGTCCAAAAGAAATTCAGTCCCGTGTTCTTTCGGCGAGATGGGATAGTCGTGAACTTCCTGCACAATCTCGGCATCCGTGACATCGACTTCATAACCACCGGGAGCGCGGCTGTCGGCTCGAACTTTTCCGCGCACAATCAACGCTGATTCCTGGCCGAGTGCTTTCAACTGTTCGAAGAGCTCCGGCGAAACTGCGTTCTTGAGCACCACGCACTGCACGATGCCGCTGCCGTCACGTAGCTGCGGAAAGATAATCTTCCCGCTTGAGCGCAGGTTGTAAAGCCAACCCTTCAGGGTGACTTCCTGATCAACGTGCGCTGACAGCTGATTGATATAGGTTTGCGTTGAAGGGGTTAGTTTTAGTGATTCTGCTTCAGTAGCCATAGGTGCATACGAACCGATCTTAGATTGCGAATTAGTTCGCGCTGGCGCCTAAGGCCAAATCTAAACGGTCTGGATTTCAGATTCGTGGTCTTAATGTCGAGTCAATCTTGACGAAAGCATTCGTCTTAATACAGGAAACCGCTCGAGCCATTCCGCTGCCTGGACAACAATTCCCAACAACGGGTTGATCAGTGGCTCGTACGTCGCTGCGCGTCCGTTAACGCTGGATTGATATGAAAAAGTTCCAACCGCTTTGAGCCCTCGCTGGACCGTGACCAGACGAAACTCCTTCGCGAACTCATCAGGATCAATTGCGTCAAGCCCCAACAGCGATCGCTCTTCCAGCAAGTACAGCCGATGATGGCGGAGTTCGGCTAAAGTAGGCGAACACATCTGACGATCAAGCAGCAGCGAGACTAGATCGTAACTCGCTGGTCCCATGCGAGCATCCTGATGATCTATCACGCGCAAATGTTTCTTTTTGTCTACGAGCAAGTTGGCGGCGTGAAAATCTCGATGGCATAACACGCGCGGGACTGCAGCCAGCTCGGCAGCCAGGTCATTGAGTTCCACCTTCAGCTCAGTTTCCTCATGGCGCTTTAGCGTTTCACGTCGCAGGCTTCCAAAGTAATGTTCGCGAAAAAAATTGAGCTCCCAGGAAAGCTTCGGCTCATCAAAAGCAAGCCGGCTGGCGATCGAATTCGACTCGCGGGCGCGCTCGGTAGCCTTTTGGATGCGGGCGATGAGATTGATTGCCTTCTCTTTGTATTCTTCGCATTCCTCTTCGGTCGCGCTCTCATAAAAACGAAATAGTTGCTGGTCGCCGAGATCTTCCTGAACGATGATTCCCCGCTCACCGTCGATGGCGAAAATCTGGGGCACCGGAATGCCGGCGTCAATGAACAGCCGCGTGACATCGAGATAGGGATGGACTTCAGCATCGAACGGCTCAGGATACACCGCCGCTACGGCCGTGCCCTGCTTCCACGGGACGCGAAAATAGCTGCGAGTCGAGGCGTCCGGAGTAAGAGGAGTTAGGGGCCGCTTGCTATCGACGCTGGTCTGGCCGAGATACTGCACCAGGCGCTCAGATGCCGAACTATTGAACCCATTGATGGTCACTTGTTTTGGTGAACTCATCGAGCGAAAGAGAAGCTTTTCGAATCATTTCATAGCAAAAGCGGGACTACACTGCGGGTCCCGCCATCGCCGTCGGTAAAATTGAGGTGATTGTATCATTGGGTAAGAGACACGACAAAATTCTCGCCTCGAACCTCACCCGGAAGGGCCTTTGCCGGGGGCGGCGAGCCTTCAACCAAAGCTGCTCGAACCACCACGGCATTCTCAATAGTCTCACCAGCTGGAATGCGTACGCCGTCAGCGAGAATGGCTCGATTCACCGAGGCGCCTTCGCCGACGCTAACGTCGTCCCACAAGATTGAGTTTTGCACGGTCGCACCGGTCGCGATGTTAGCCGCATGGCCGGCGAACCAGGTCTGACCCCGCTCAGCCAGCAATTTCAGACTGATTTCGAGATATCTCTGCATGGTTGAGAGTTCGTACCACTTCCCGGTGGCAACGTGAGCTGAGATTCGCTCGCCCTTCTCGATTGCCTGGGGATAGACGTGCGTAACTGAATCTGAGAACACACCGCGCGGGATGTAATCGAAGATGCGTGGCGCGAAGATATGAATTCCCGTGAACATCAAAGGCACGGAACTTGAAGAGTCATCCCGCACGGGCATTCCGGCGAACCGCTTAATCGACCCGTCTTCGACTTCGACTATCGAGAAGCGCTCGCGAGCCGGGTTCGGCAGTAGAACCATCGTCGCCAGCGCCCCGGTGTTTCGATGGGTCTCGAGGGCTGCGTGCAAATCGATGTCGGTGATTATCTTGCCGTTGACTACGATGAAGGTGTCGTCCTCGAGTAACGAGCGGGCGTTGTCGAGCGCTCCGCTCGTGCCGAGAATGACAGGCTCTTCTATGTAAGTGAGCGAAACGCCGAAGCGGCTGCCGTCGCCTAAAGCAGACCTAACGGATTCTGGCCGATGATGCAGATTAACGAGAACCTCATTGCATCCGAATGCTGCCAGGTATTCAGCAACGTATCCAACTAAAGGCTTACCAAGTATTGGCAAAGCCGGCTTGGTTCGATCTTCAGTTAGCGGCCACAGCCGTGTGCCATAACCTGCGGAAAGGATCATCGCTCGCATGCAGCGCATTCTACGGGTTGGAGATGAGGACACAAAACGCGAATACTAAGACATCTATCCACAGATTACGCAGATTACACAGACGTAAGAGCCCGAGAATTCCAAACTAACTCCGAATAGAAGTCGACGAAATATCTGTGTAATCTGCGTAATCTGTGGATAGGTTTTGCTCGGTGGAGGCCTTAGGATGCTTTTGAGGCGTCGCGCATGACGAGGTCGAAGGTTCCGGGAGCGATCTTTCGGAATCGACCGTTGCGATTGAGGGAGACTGCGATGCTGATGGTGGGATTTTGGCCGGTAAACCTGAAACCGCCTTCTTTAAGGCGATTGTAGATTTCATTCACATGAAGTGGAGCGCCTTCTTCGCGCAGCAACAACGTCACGGCCTGCGGAATTGTCCGGTCAAGAAATCTGTCGCTAACAGCCTCGACATTGCTTCTTACTTGTGGAATTGGCGCCCGTCGCGGTTCCATGGGGTTTTGCATTCGAGCCGAAATGCCGTTGCGGTGCATCGCGGCTTCGAGCTCAGCATCCGTCGGAAGATCCAGTGCCAGGTTTGTGGTCGCCAGCACCGAGGATAGCCGCCGATAGAGCGACGCTTCCGATTGGCTGACGACGATATCGAGCTCAGCCAGTTCGGCTCGGACTGAATCAGCCTCGGATTCAAGCTCCCGCAGCCTGGCAGACAGTTGCGCCCGGGCCTTCCGCGATTCCTGCAGGATAGACGCCAGCTTGGCAACCAGGTTTTCGTTTGACCACTCCACGGCCAAAAGTTTAGCGGCTAATTGCCTATCTGACAACACTTATTCCCGAGGTAGCACAGACTTCAGTCTGTGTTCCGGAGGCCCTACCGAGAGTCTCGGCTCGGGCACGCAAGTCAAATTGCCACAATGCCGATGGCACTGCCAGTGTGGAACCTCACAAAATCTGTGGAATCTGCGTAATCTGCGGATAAGGTTTTTGCATGGCTGATTTTGCAAGAGGCTCTGAAGTCTATAAAACCAATTCCACTCAACAAATCAGTTGAGCGAACGGTCTTGAGTGGGAGCAATGGTTCCAATTCTTCAGCGAGCTGCGTGATCGGGAAGTATGAACAGACTGAAGTCTGTTCTACTTAGTTTTCGCGTTCGAGGACGTAGGTGGGAATCGAGCGCAGAGCCTCGACATACTCAGATTCCGGCAGGATATCCAGACAATTCCGCGCGGCCGTCGCATATTCATCAGCACGCGCCCGAGCTCGCTTGACAGAGCCCGTTCGTTCGACTGCATCAATCAATTCTGCTCTTGAGACGGAGTGGTAGCCACCCTCACCGACTACTGTTTGCACTAATTGACGAGATGAATCTCCGCTCTCCATGAGGTATATCAGCGGCAAAGTAAGCTTGCCTTCCACGAGGTCAACACCGGCAGCCTTGCCCAGGCGCTCATCGGTGCCACTGAAGTCCAGCAAGTCGTCGATAAGTTGAAAGGCAGTTCCAAGGTTCATACCGTAGTCACGAAGCGCCACTCGCTGGGCCTCGGTCGCACTACCGAGCAGCGCACCAACTTCGCAACAAGCGCTAAACAGGTAAGCTGTCTTACGTTCCAACACATCGAGATATTGATTCTCAGTTATGTCCGTTTGCCCCAGCAGCGTCAGTTGGAGCAATTCACCTTCGGTCATCTTTCGAGTGACCGCAGTCAGGATGTCGAGAATGTGAAGAGATCTCTCGGCCAGACTAGTCTCAAAAGCCGACATGTAAAGCCAGTCGCCCATTAGCACAGCAGTTTGATTACCGTACTGATTGTTGACGGTGGGACGGTTTCTTCTCGTCGAAGCGTTATCAATGATGTCGTCGTGCACCAGCGTCGCCGTGTGCAAAAACTCCATCACGGTCGCCATTCGGATCGAGTTGTACCGGCCGCCTTCGCCTCCCACAGCGTAGTTGGAAAGAATGGTGAGAGCCGGCCGAACTCTTTTACCGCCGGATGCGCGAAGATAATTGCCGATGTAGGCGATGACCTGGATATTAGAGCTTGCCTGGCGCTCGAATTCCGCTTCGACGTCGCGAAGCTCAGCAGAGATCAGACTGAATATGCGTTGCGCTGAGAGCCTAACTTCCTCTGCTAATGCGGTAGGACTTGTCATGATGTAGCACAGACTTCAGTCTGTGTTCGACTCACCCCAAAATCAACTCAATAGCTAACCGACAAATTAATTAAGGCTCATGTCACCACGGTCAATTCGTGCCTGCACGGCGGAACAGACTTAAGTCCGTTCTACTTCCGGGCTCTAGTGCGTTCGATAGTTAGTGAACTGCATGTGAATACCAAAGTCTTTCGCTTTCAGCTTTCCGATAATATCTTGCAGCGTATCTCGGTCACGGCCGGTTACGCGCACCACGTCGCCTTGAATGGACGCCTGAACTTTGACCTTGGAGTCTTTGATCATCTTGACGATTTCTTTTGCCTTGTCCTGCGGAATTCCCTGCTGGATGTGAGCTCGCTGCCGGACCGTACCCCCTGCCGCCGGTTCTGACTTGTCATAGCTGAAGGCTTTGAGGGGCACCCCTCGGCGCACAAGTTTCTGCTGCAGGATATCGTTCATGTTTCGCAGCTTGGTATCGTCTTCAGCCGAAAGCACGAGGTCTTTGTCGTCGAACTCGACAAGGGCATTGCTGCCTTTGAAATCAAAGCGCTGGTGAACTTCCTTCATCGTCTGGTTGATGGCGTTCACTATCTCAGAACGATCAACTTCCGAAACGATATCAAATGAATTCTGCTGAGCCATACGGTTACTTTGCCGGACCAATCCCGGGAAACACCTGGAGAATAACATCAAATCAGGAGCATGTGAAAGTGTTCTCTAGCTCCCGGCGGACTTCAAAACCTATCCCCAGATTACGCCGATTTCACAGATTCACAAAGTGGTCTTTGGACTTTGATCTTAGATCTTTGTAGTTGAATCTATTCATTCTTTGTGGTGCTCAGGAAAGGTGTGCCTTAAGGAACGCATCAAGGTGAATGCCACTCAAGACCAAAGATCAAAGGCCAAAGACCGTTTTCCTTTTTGAATCTGCGTAATCTGCGGATAGAGACTGCGGCCATACTCAATGGCCCAACTCGAGTCCAAACAAATTCGCGAAATTGGCTGCCGTGGTTTCGCCGATCTCATCGACCGACTTGCCGTGTATCGTACCGAGCGCTCGCGCCACTTCGACGACGTGAGCAGGTTCATTGCGACGGCCTCGAAACGGAATCGGTGTCAGATACGGACAGTCGGTTTCGATCAGCAGTCGATCCAGCGGCACTTCACGAGCCACCGCGCGCAAATCATCGGCCTTCTTAAAAGTCACCACGCCGGCAAACGAGATCATAAAGCCGAGCTCCATGGTCGCCTGAGCCAAATCCAGCGAGCCCGAAAAACAATGCATGATGCCGCGCGATTCAGAGTTGCTCCACTCGTCTCGCAGAATCTGAATCGTGTCTTCCTCAGCCTCACGGGTGTGAATTATTACTGGCAGCTGCGCAGCTCGTGCCAGCTGCAGTTGTCGCCGGAAAACCGTTCGTTGCACTTCGCGCGGCGAGTTGTCGTAATGATAATCGAGCCCGATCTCTCCCCAAGCCAGGATTTTTGGACTGGACTTAATCAGCTTTGAAATTCGTTCCTCAGCGGCTGCATCAAAGAGACGCGCGTCGTGAGGATGAACGCCAATCGCCGCGTAAACACCGGAGTATTGTTGGGCCAGGGCAACGGCGCGTTCGAACGCGCCACTATGAGGATCGCCAGTGCCTACGTTCAGGATCGCGCGCAAACCGGCGTCACGAGCGCGTTGGATAACCTGCTCCCGATCTGCGTCGTATTCGTTACCGTCAATGTGAGCATGAGAGTCAACAAACATCGAGCTTGTCACTTCAATCGAGCGCCATTGGGTACGTCTTCCGTGAACGTAGCAATCACCGGCTTGCCTCCCTCGCCGACAGAGGCAGCGACCACCATTCCCTGCGACTCGTAGCCGCGCAGTTTGCGTGGCTTTAGATTGGCTACGACAACAACTTTGCGCCCCACCATTTTTTCAGCCTCGTAGTATTCAGCGATGCCGGCGAGCACTTGTCTAGGCTGCTCTTCACCAATGTCGATCTTCATCAAGAGAAGCTTGTCGGACTTTGGCACGCGTTCAGCGGACAAGACTTGACCGACGCGCAAGTCAACTTTCGCAAAGTCGCCGATCTCGATGAACGTCGCCACGCCCGGAACCGCCTCAGCTTCGGTGGCTCGAGTTTGCTCCGGCGCAGGCTCGGCTTTTACAGACGCGCCCGGCACTGCATCGGCTTCCGTTGCGTGCGAACCTGATCCTTCCGTTCCCTTCTTTATTTCACTCATTGTTTTTGTTTTGTCTATGCGTGGGAAGACCGGACGCACCTCGCCGAGTTGCGTGCCCTCTTCCAGACCTCCCCATTTCAAGCTGGCGGGATCAATGCTGCCCAGCGATTCGGACAATCCCAGTTGCGAGTAAATCTCCTGACTGGCGCTGGGCATTACCGGATACAAAAGCGCACAAAGCCAACGCAACGTCTCAGCCGCACGAAACAACACCGCGTTCAGTGTTTGCCGTTGGTTCTCATCTTTCGCCAACTCCCAGGGCTTTGCATCGCTAATCATCTTGTCCACGCGCGCGATCACGCTCCAGATAACTTCGAGGGCTTTACTAAACGCAAGGCCGTCGAAATGAAGCAGGTATTCGTTGCGAGCGTGCTCGATAAAACCCGCGATTGTCGTCTCGTCAGTATCGACTCCGCTGCGTTTCGCCATCAACAGCTTGTCTTCGGCGATCTTTCCCGAAGGCACTCGACCTTCGCAATAACGAGCGATCATCGTCAGCGTTCGGCTCGAAAGATTGCCGAGCCCGCTCGCGAGATCGCTGTTGGTTCGATCGATCAATCCCTCGTAACCAAAACGACCGTCCTGGCCAAAGACCATTTCTCGCAGGCAAAAATAACGAACCGCATCAATCGTGAAGTGGCGCTTCAAGATATCGAGCTCGATCGTGTTTCCCAGAGTCTTCGACATCTTGCGGCCATTCGGATCGAGCCACATACCGTGCGCAACTATGCCGCGAGGCTGCTGAACGCCGCCCGCCATGAGGAATGCGGGCCAGTAAACGGCATGGAACCTCAGGATGTCTTTCCCCACAAAATGCAGTGCCGGCCAAAACTTTTCGAAGCCGACGGCGCGCTCACGCTCTTCATTGCCAAAGCCGATCGCCGTGATGTAATTCGTCAAAGCATCGAACCAGACGTATATCGTATGAGTCGGATCGTCGGGAACAGGGATTCCCCAGCTCACTGAGGTCTTCAAGCGGCTGACGGAGATATCCTCCAAGCCGCCTCGCGCAAAGGCAGCCACCTCGTTCCGGCGAGATTCCGGGCGCACAAAGTCAGGTTGCGCATACAAAGCCAACAAGGCTTCGTCGTAATCTGATAGCCGGAAGAAGTAACTCTCCTCAGACACCCGATCCAAAGGTGTTTCGTGAATCAGACATCGAGGGACTTCCTCGTTTTCAGCCTTGGTATATTCATCCTCAGTCTTGTAAGCAGCACAGGGAGCGCAGAACCAGCCTTCGTAGTGGCCTTTGTAAAGCGCGTCGTTCCCTTTCGGAGTTTTGGCTTTTGCGACTCGTCGCCAAAGCTCACTCACGCCCTCGTAATGGAACGGCAAAGTGGTCCGCATGAAGAAGTCAAAGCCACCGTGTTCGGTATCGAGACCAAACTCGGCCGTCATCTTCGTGTAATAGCTCACGATGTAATCCGCTTGTTCTTTTGGCGTGCGTCCGTCGCGCTCGGCGGCTCGCTCGATATTGATTCCGTGTTCGTCCGTTCCGGTCAGGAAGTAAGTGGGAACGCCTTGCTGCCGTTTGCGGCGAGCAACCGTATCAGCCACCACCATCGTGTAGAGATGTCCGAGATGCGGCAAACTATTCGCATAGTAGATTGGAGTGGTTACGTAAAAAGTATTCATCGGCGCCTATCGAACTCACTTGTTCCGGATCGCAAGAATTGAAAACAGTATCTTATCCTCTGCTGCGAGGGCAAACGTCCGTTCCGTCCCGTGGTGGGGTAAATCTGTGTTGCCGGGAAAAGAAAGTGTTTCGGAACAATCTTCCGCATGAGTAGCTCGTCCGAGTGGGTTCCTATCGTTCAGGGGCAGTATCATTGCCGTGTTTTTCTTGCCAGCAAAGCTGCGCTAGAGGGCCCACCTCATAGCGCGTAAGTTTCTTTAGGTATTTAATCGGTAGGGAAGCCGACGAAGAGTGCTCTTGCAACGAAATCCAGACGACCATAGAAAACAAGTTCTGAAGCCTGCTGGTGAACCTCGACAATTGCTGAAAGTTCTTGGAGTGAGTTTCGGGATTGCAGTGATCGTCGGAAACATAATAGGCTCAGGGATTCTTCGAACTCCGGGCGAGGTGGCAGCGAGGCTTCCTAATGCCTGGCTGTTAATCGGAATTTGGTTCGGCGGAGGCGTTTATGCTTTGTTGGGTGCGCTTTCTGTTGCAGAAATTGGGCGCTATGCTCCCTCGTTCAGGAGGACAGTTCGTAGTCGCACATAGAGCTTTAGTAACGTACGCAGGATTTGTGGTTGGACGGAGCGACTGGATTTCAACCTGCGGAACAAGTGCCGCCATTACGATTGTCGTCGCCGAATATGCGATCGTTTTAGTTCCTTCTTTACAAGCTTTTCCGACGGGGCTGATTGCATCGACGACTCTGATTGGGTTTGGTTTGTTACAGCTCAGGGGTGTTCGTTGGGGAAGCCGCATTCAAGAAACTCCGCTTGGGCATCGTCCCACGCTTCTTCTGGTCCGAACAATTTCCGGGCAAGGTTTGCGATCTGACCTTCGGCTAAAGATTCATTTTTGGCTGTCATGATTTACCTTAGAATTCTGAAGTGTGCCAGCCACCTTTTTCTCTCAGAATAGCCGTGTCTAATCGAGTTATACTCGCCGGCTGCGTTTCTGCAATCCGCTCACAAATTTGTCGCACACCCACGGTTAATCGAATCGTTGACAATGGTCCAGCTCAATCGTAAACTCCGCGTTGTTGGCAGACTCCTAGGTTGATTTTTACTCACGCATCGCCGCCGAGTAAACTCACTGAATTCTCAATAGATCGTACGGCTGATTACTCTTCCCGTTGACTGGGCAGCCGCAAGCAACGAGTTCCCTCATGCGCTTCCTGCCTCATCCTATTGGTCATTTCGTCACCAGCCGTCATCAATTTTATGAAGTCAGGCCACGGGAAGTTTTGTGGTGAGTGATTTATGGTCTCTAACGGGGGCGCCGGTGCCAAGGCATTGCGAAATGTCGACCGTCTGCCAATTGGAGCTGCTTTATCGACCGTAGCTAAGTGATCTATCTATACGGCGGCCCAATTCAAAAACCCATTGATGACCCCACCTTTTTCGTTCAACAGCAGTATTGGGATTTGTTGGAGCGTGCCCCCGATGAATCCGGAACGCATTATTGGGTTAGTCAAATTACTCAGTGCGGAACTGATGCAACGTGTATTTCCAACCAGCGAGCGAGCGTGGCTCTAGCGTTCTGGTACTCCGCAGAGTTCTTGCAGCATCATGCTGGGCTCCGCAATCCTCCTGGGACGAGCCCCGACTTCAACAATCAGGAATTTGCGCGCTTATGCTACGTCATCTATCTCCAACAAGATCCTAGCCAGTCTCAGTTGGACTACTGGACAAATCAACTCAACTACGGGGTAAGCTACCACGATGTAGTGAAGGCCTTCATTGAGGATGGAGACTACCGGACTCGATTTGATCCAGCTCCTCCGACACCTGGCTGGGAAGGATGCAATCCGACATCAGAAGAAATAGGTAATTGTGAGAACTGCTGTGGAGTCCAGACTTACTGGGATTATGAGAGCTGCCGCTGCTACATTCCATGAGGAATGATTTGTCATAAACTCAACATTTGTTGCTCGAACTGGATGCAGCACACCAACATTGTCTTGAGTAAAATCAGATCCGATAAAAGCGCAATTGCGCTTGAAGGACTTGCGTGACTTTAGAATGTCACGCAAGTCTTTTCTCCGCTTACCTCAATAATACTCTAAAGCTCGTCGCTCAATGAGTACGGTAGTGCTAGCCTTACTTTGTGGATCGGAATTGTAAACCAATTGTTTCGTCCAATTGCCCGTTGAGTCAAATTCATAATGCCTATAAGCCTTGGATTCCTGTGCTGCCTTGACATCCCAATAGAATACTTCCAGGAGATTTCCGCTAACGTCACTGCTCTCAAGGAGTCTGAACTCAACCGACCCGGTTCTGTCATAGTTGAGGGTCTCGGTGATCTGGAATCCGTCGCCGCGAGTGAATGAAGTTTTCTTGTACAATCCCAGGAGAGGATAGAGAGCTAGCTCGGCTACCAATTGCCCTTCCGCGTCATAGTGATACTCAATTTCGTGCTGCTGATCCCCGTCGTCATTGAGGGTGATTAACTTGCTAATTCGTTTGTTGTTATCAGGCGTGTATTGGTAGAGCACATGCGCTGAGTATTGCGTTTCATCACTGTAGCTGGCTTCGATTTGTTTCCCATTAGTGTCATAGAGTGCGATGTACTTGTTGCTGCAGTAATGAGATCGACTCCCGGTGCGATCGATTACCTCGATTCTATTCTCTTCATCGAAATATGAATATCGAGTTTTCCACCAGGCCCTCCCGTTCGATGAAATCAGTCGAGTTTTTCTGCCGTTCGAATCGTAGCTATGACGAGACCTATGGACATCGGCAGCGTTGAATCTGACTTCTTGAATGAGGTTCCCGTCAAGGTCAAAGGCACAGCCACTTACCAATCTAAAGAGCTCTCCGGGGGGTTGTTCAAGCGAGTGTTCGAGTCGGAGCGATTTTACGCGACCAAGTAAACCATTAGGCCGCTTGTTTTGTTGCTTGGACAGTGTGAGATCGACTCTCGGATAAGCGAGGCCATGCATAATCATAGGTCGTTTCATTGCATTATTGAACTCAATATATCAAACAACTCAAGCTGAGCGCAGCATAACGATTCGCAGGACATCACCCTTGGGAGTTGAAGGTATCGCAATCGGTGTATCCAGAGCTTTCAGATGGATTGCCCCGGATAAATGCCATGCCACGGAGTTAGACCAGCAACACAGATTTACCCCACTACCTTCCGTACGAACCTCCCATCAAAGTCGACAGGAATCGGCGGAACAGTTGTACAATGGCAGTTAGATTTAGGTGCTTAAAGCACGGTTTGCATGGAGAGTTCTAGAATGTCGCGGGTGTTGCGGCTTTGCCGCCGCACAGTGCGAAAAGGCTCAGCCTTTTCGTCTTGCGACCAGATTCTTCCTACGAGGTGATGCCTCGGAAACATGAGGCATAGCCTCATTACTTCTAAATCCCCACTACCGGAAAAGCTGAGCCTTTCCGCAAGTGTGCGGCGGCAAAGCCGCAGTCCGAAACAAACTGTGGGGTTCGATTCCTGGCAACCTCAAAGAGGCTGGCCTTCATTCTCGTCCTGTGATAAATGACATTGCTTCGGCTCTGGTTCTCGGATCTTTTCGGAAGCCGCCGAGCACTGCCGACGTGATCGTCCTGGCACCCGCTTTCTTAACTCCTCGCAAAGTCATGCACGTGTGTTCAGCTTCGATCACGACCATCACTCCCAGCGGCCGCAAGCCTTCAAACAACGTCGTCGCGATGTCCGAGGTCAATCTTTCCTGAAGCTGTAGTCGCCGCGAAAAAGTCTCCGCTAATCGAGCGAGCTTCGAAAGTCCAACAATCCTTCCATCTTTGGGAATGTAAGCGATGTGACATTTTCCGACGAAAGGAGCCAGGTGATGTTCGCAGATCGAGGCAATGCTGATGTCGCGCACAATCACCATCTCATCGTGCTTGTCACCGGGGAGTGGCTTGACGTGCTGCGTTGCCTCTTCATGCATTCCCGCGGTTAATTCCGCAAACATCTCTGCAGTTCGACGCGGAGTATCAATCAAGCCGGCGCGACTTGTGTCCTCACCGATGCCTTCGAGAATCAATTCGACGCCGCGAGCGATCTTATCCAGATCGACTTTGTGCTTTGAAGCTTTCTTCTTTTCAACCATATCAGTCCTGACTCATGACGATCCAAGCCTTTCAAAGGCGAAGCGCGCGGCATCCTCAACCACGCGCAAGGGCACGTTCGCGCGGAGGGCAGCCGCGCGACACTGTTCGTATTCGGGCATTTGATTAACGATTCTACCGTTCAGGCGAGCTACTTTAACATCGATGCTTCCGTAATGAGTCTCGACCGCGACCATTTCTCGCGAGAGCGCTCGACGTGACACGCCGAAACTCCTGATTCCCAACGTTGTCGTCTCTGAGAAGATCATCGTCGCCAGAGTCTCGCGCTCGGATTCACGACAGAGGATCGAGATCAAAGTCGCCGGACGACTCTTTTTCATCACGATGGGCGTGAAGTAACAGTCCAGCGCCCCGAGCTCAAGCGCCCTTTCCATCACGTGACCCGTCACCTGCGGCGAAAGGTCATCGACGTTCGTCTCAATCATGATCAATTGCTCATCGCTGGCGGATGCTGTTTCTTCGCCAATCATGACACGCAGGACGTTCGGGAAGTTCTGGTACTCTCTCGTGCCCGCTCCATAACCACTTCGTTCCAGCTTCATCGATGGCAGTGGGCCAAAATCCGAACAGACGCTGGCGATGATGGCGGCGCCGGTAGGAGTAACTAACTCGCCTTTGATATCAGTCGAGTAAATGGGAGCGCCTTTGAGTAATTCAGCGACCGCGGGCGGCGGCACTGGAAAACGACCGTGCGCCATTTCCACCATGCCGCTGCCAACATGCAGAGGCGAGCTGACGAAACGTTCAATACCAAGTAGTTCAAAACAGATCGAGGCGCCCACAATATCGACAATCGCATCGAGCGCACCGACTTCGTGAAAGTGGACGTGGTCTACTGGTTCGTTATGAACGTGGGCTTCGGCCTTTGCGAGCAGGGAAAAGACAGTCGCTGCTCTTTGTTTCACGCCATTGGTGAGATTCGAGTCGTAAATAATCTTGAGAATGTTGCCGAGGTGGCGATGCGCATGTTGCTCTTCGGTTCTGACGCGTACGTGCGTCGCACTGATACCAGAACGGTTGACAGTTTCGTACTCCACTTCGAAACCAGAAACATTAAGCGCGCGTAGCCGATCTATTAGAGCGCGCGGATCCACGCCCGCCGCGAGCATTGCCCCGAGGATCATGTCGCCACTCGCGCCGGCGAAACAGTCAAAATAGAGTGTCTTCACTTTAGAAACAGTTTCAAGTTTCAAAGGTTCAAAGTTTCAGGTTCAAGGTTTCAAGTTTCAGGTTTCAATAACGGCAGTACTTTTCCGGCCTTGCCCGAAAGTACTTCATCACAAATCGGCGATAAGGGTGTCAGTTCAGGATTGACTTCGCAGAGATATGCGCCGGCGCTTTTCGCGATTTCAGGGAGGCTTGCAGCGGGATAAACCAACGACGACGTGCCGACCACGAAACAAAGCTCACAGTCAGACGCCCTCTCAGCGGCGAGCTCAAAAGCTCCGGGAGGAAGCAGCTCGCCGAACAAAACAACATCCGGACGCAAGGGATCGCCACAATCGAGGCAGTCGTTCGGCCTCACTTCACCTGCGACCAGCTCGTAACGCGCTTGGCACGAAACACAGCGCGCTCGCCAAATATTGCCGTGAAGCTCGATCACATCGCGTGAGCCTGCCTTTTGATGTAAGCCGTCAACGTTCTGAGTAACCAACGTTAGTTTCGGAAACACCTCGGCCCAGCGAGCGATAGCAAAGTGACCGGCGTTTGGTTGCAAGCTCTCCAACGCACCTCGCCGGTAATCGAACCACTCCCACACTGCTGGTAAGTTGCGTTGGACCATCCCCGCCGACGAGATCACATCGAATGGCAAGCCCTTCCAGACTGCGCTCTGGCCACCGCCCCGAAAAGTAGGCACCCCGGACTCAGCCGAGATCCCAGCGCCGGTTAGAACCAAAACCTTCCTGGCGCGGGCAAATCGGTGGGCCAATTCTTCTGAGACTAACTTGCGATCAATTGCTTGCATCGATTTCGGATGGTAGCAGAGCGAAGTCCAAGAGTGTCAAGCAAGTCTTCGGTCTTCGGTCTTCGGTTTCAGGTTTCAAGTTTCAGGTTTCAAGTTTCAGGTTTCAGGTTTCAAGTTCAAAGTCTTGAAACGAACGGTTTCAAGTTTCACGTTCAAAGTCTAAGGTTCCTACATCAACGTAGAGGATCGGGCACTTGGAACCTGAGACCTGAAACGAACGGTTTCAGGTTTCACGTTCAAAGTCTAAGGTTCTTAAAATCAACGTCGAGGATGGAGTACTTGGAACCTGGGACCTGAAACTTGGAACCTGAGACCTGAAACTTGGAACCTGGGACCTGAAACTTGAAACCCAAAACTTGAAACTCAAAACGATTTATTCCGACATTAGCTCCGCATTACTCCCTCAGCTATACTGTCACCTTTTGCATTAAACGAATCTATTCGGCAAGCGAGACATTAATTACCAGTGACCTTAATCGAGTTACAGAATCTTCTGAAGCAGCAGCTTCGCGAAATCGCGCTGGCGCGGTGGGGCGTGGAACTGGACAGCATCAATGCTGAGACTCCGCCTCGTCCGGACCTTGGCGATTTGGCTTTTCCAGTTGCCTTCGAATTGGCGAAGCTCATCAAACAAACCGCCGGAATAAAGATGGCGCCACGGGCCATCGCCGAGGAATTGAAGACCGGATTAATGTCGGCTGCAGAAGTTTCTCGAGTCGATGTTGCGGGCGCTGGTTACCTGAATGTCTTTTTCAACCGGGCAACTCTGCTCGCTGACTTCTCGCAGCAACCAGCCGCGGAAAAAACGTCCGGGGCCGTGGCTGATAGCCGGCCGAAGAAGATGGTCGAGCACACCAGCATCAATCCCAACAAAGCCGCACACATCGGTCACGTGCGCAACGCTGTTCTGGGAGACACGTTCGTCAGAATTCTTCGATCCGCTAACGAGCGCGTCGAAGTGCAGAACTACATCGACAACACCGGTGTTCAGGTTGCAGACGTAGTCGTCGGTTTCATGCATCTGGAAAAGATGTCTCTGGACCAAATAAAGGCGTTGGATAAATCGTTGACGGCCGATCAGTCGTTTGACTATTACTGCTGGGACCTCTACACACGAGTCGGACTTTTTTATCGAGACGAAGATCCAAACGCCGCGCCGAACGCTGAAAAACTGAAGCTGCGCATCGAGGTTCTGCACGCGCTTGAAGAAGCTAACAATCCCATTGCAGAACTAGCCGATTATGTGGCGACGAGAAATGTCGAGTGCATCCTGGACACAATGGATCGGCTCGACATTCGTTACGACCTGCTCGCTCGCGAGTCCGATATTCTCGGCCTGCACTTCTGGGAACGAGCGTTCCAGCTCATGAGGGAAAAGGGCGTCATCCGTCTCGAGACGGAGGGTCGCAGCAAAGGCTGCTGGGTAATGCCCTTCGAATCGCACACTGGCACCGAAGAGCACGAAGCCGACAAAATCATCGTTCGTTCGAACGGCACGGTCACTTATACGGGCAAGGATATTGCTTATCAGCTTTGGAAACTCGGTCACCTTGGCTTGGATTTCAATTATCAACCTTTCCGCAGTTATGACGACGGCCACGTAGCCTGGGTTTCAACCACCAACGCAAACTCACAAACGCTGCCCGAAGTCCCGCGTCCGAACTTTGGGGGCGGCGTTGCTGTCTACAACGTCATCGATTCACGTCAAGCCTATCCACAGGAAATCGTCGCGCGTGGAGTATCCGCGCTCGTGCCGGAGCTTGGGGAAGGGGCGAGCGTGCACTTTGGCTACGAGATGGTGGCTCTGTCTCCCGCGGCTTGCGAAGAATTGGGAATGAAGTTGAGCGATGAGGATCGCTCCAAGCCGTTTATTGAGATGAGCGGCCGAAAGGGACTCGGCGTGAAGGCCGATGATTTGATTGATCGGCTCGAAGCGAGCGCGCAAGCCGAAGTTGAGTCACGTCATCCCGACCTGTCACCGGCAGAACACTTTGAGATTGCGCACTCCATCGCCGTGGGGGCGCTTCGGTACTTTCTGCTGAAGTTCACACGCAATTCGATCATAGCCTTCGACTTTAAAGAAGCGCTGGCGTTCGAGGGAGAGACGGGAACTTATTGCCAGAACGCAGCGGTGCGAGCCAACTCCATCTTCCGCAAGCTCGGTGATGAGTCACTAACCGCGGCTAGAGAGTTGATCGCGAATGACTCTGAGAAGCGTGCTGGTGTTTCGGAGTTCCTTGATTCAGAAGCGGGCACCGAAGTGTGGACGCTCGTGCTGCTGGCCGAACGACTCGAAGAAGTGGTGAGACAGGCAGCAAGCTCGGCTGAACCAGCCAATTTGGCGAAATACGCATTCACGCTCGCAAGAGCCTTCAATCTTTTTTATCATCGCCATCGTATCATTGTTGAAGAGGATGTGATTAAGAAGGCTGTCTTGACCATGGCCGCTGACATAACCAGGCGACAATTGACTGCGGCTTTGGGAACGCTGGGAATTACGGTTCCCGAAAGAATGTAGACCCATCAACGCCTGTACTTTTTTTGGGGTCTGAGAGTATAAAACCAACATGCTGATCGTAATGAAACCGGGTGCGACCGACGCTGAAGTTGATTCAGTCGTTCGCATTATCGAAGAGCTTGGCTACAAGGCGCACCCGATGCCGGGCGCCACGCGGACCGCAATTGGAATTACCGGCAATCAAACTTCCGTTGACGCCTCGCATTTTGAGAACCTGGCTGGGGTGGCTGAAGCCATTCGAGTCAGCAAGCCTTACAAACTCATTTCGCTCGACTTGCGCCCGGAAAAGACCGTCGTAAGAGTTGGTGACGCCGCCATCGGTGGAGAGGAGCTTGCGATCATTGCCGGTCCCTGCGCGATCGAGAGCCGAGCTCAAGCTTTCTCGATCGCCGAAGCAGTCAGACGCAGCGGCGCGCGATTTTTCCGTGGCGGCGCCTACAAGCCTCGGACTTCACCTTACGCTTTTCAGGGGCTGGGCGAAGAAGGCTTGAGAATTCTCGCGGAGATCCGTGAGACCTATGGATTGAAAATCGTCACCGAGGCTCTCGACGAAAATGGTATCGACCTGGTCGAGCGGTACGGAGATGTCATTCAAATTGGCGCGCGTAACATGCAGAACTTTTCGCTGTTGCGGCGCGCGGGAAAATCTTCGCTGCCGATTCTGCTCAAGCGTGGACTGTCAGCGACGCTTGATGAATGGTTGCTGGCGGCTGAGTACATCATGTCCGAAGGAAATTATCAGATCGTTCTTTGCGAGCGAGGTATTCGTACGTTCGCGCAGCACACTCGCAATACGCTTGATCTGGCTTCGATTCCCGCCGTTCGTCGCCTGTCGCACCTGCCCGTGATCGTCGATCCATCGCACGGAACCGGAAAGAACTACATGGTCACGCCGCTCGCGCGAGCCGGTGTTGCTGTTGGCGCTGATGGATTGATCGTTGAAGTGCACGACCAGCCGGAACATGCGCTGTCGGATGGCGCTCAGGCGCTGACGTTAAGCCAATACGAAGAGTTGGTAAGTGAGGTCAGGGCAATTCACGAAGTCATCATGCCCGCGACAGTAGGCTAGTTCAGATCAAAAGGCTAGTCCAGATCAAAACTCTCCATTCAAGATCTTCGGTAGATTAGCGCTGAAAGCAGATCGCGGCATCACGCGATCGTAGCCCGCTTCCTGCGCAGCTTTTCCGAGCGCCATGTCCACGTGAGAAAAGAACCCTACCAACGGTACGGCGCCAAGTTCAGTATCAGTTTTGAATTCCTTCGCAATCGCAAGCGGGTCACAACGCTGGCTGTGCAAGTCTGCTACGAGCAGGTCGGGTAGATCCTTGCGAGCCGTTTCGGTCGCAGCCGTTGCGGATTTCACGAATGAGATTGAAAAGCCAAAATGTTCAGCCACACCTCGAATCTTCGAAGCAAAGAACATATCGTCAACCGCCGCTATTATCTTTCTAGTCATAAAAAACTCATCCACAGATTACGCAGATTACACCGATTGTTAGAAATCTTTCTTCCTGTTGAAACTAAATACAGGGTCGAATTTGAGGGACACAAACGCTCGCAACACTCTACATCAATCAGTGTAATCTGCGTAAGCTGCGGATAGTCGCGCTTGGGTTTTCAAGCTGTTTCGCGTAAATATGTCCGCGATGCTGGAACTCGACCAAACCAATAACTCGTTCCTGGACGAGGAAGCAAAGCTTGAATTCGGGCGAAGCAACTCGACGCCGGTGACTAGCTCTGCGAGCTCCAGATTGATCGTAGCTTCCTACAACATTCGCTACGCCGTTGGACGTTACCTAATCTCGAGCGGCATTCTCAGGAAAGTGGGAATCAATCCGCCAAAGAACCGCAGTCAGGCTGTCATCGATAACATCACCACGGCTGCGCTTGCTTTCAGTGAAGGCAAGTTGTTGCCGCGGCCCGACATTCTAGCCCTGCAGGAAGCGGACAAGGGGACGGCTCGCGCTGGAGGCGTTCACGTGGCGCTCGAATTGGCGAACAAGCTCGAGATGGAGTGGATTCATGCGCCCGCCGGAATACCTCGCGGCGTGCCTCCCAAGAGGCGTCAATGGTGGTTGGATTTTGAAGAACAGATTGCGCTCGACGATCCCGGTGATACTGGGGTTGCGTTGCTCAGTCGTTCGGCCTTGACCGACGTGACGAGGATAGATTTGCCGTGGCATGACTGCGCGTGGCGACCTCGGCTAGCGATGGCTGCTAGCGTGTCTGTCGGTCCCGAGCAGCTGCGAATCTTCAATGCGCACATCGATCCGCATCCTGACGCCAGCAGCCAACTCGAACAATTGGAAACGATGATCGATATCGCTGACAGGTCTACTGGCCCCACCCTCGTGATGGGTGATTTCAACACCTTGTCCAAACAGAAGTGTAATGATACGCGAAGCTTTCTTGAGCAGCGCGGATATACCACTCCTTTTCCCAGTGGCACTGATACCTGGCGCGGAGCTGGGCTTCGATTCCACGCTGACTGGATCTTTGGCCGTGGTGTTCGCTTCACAAAGTGGGGAGTGGCGCGGCCATTGAATGTATCTGACCACTGGCCGGTCTGGACCGAAGTAGATTTTGCGACTTAAACAAAGGCATTTAGCCACAGATTACGCCGATTACACAGATATTTTGGCTATGCCCCGCAGAGATGTCTTTTGAAATTCAGTTGGCTGGTTCGCATCGCAACAACAAGACATCTGTGAAATCGGTGTAATCTGCGGCTAAAGGTTCTTGCTACGAAAACCATGGCAGCCGAAACTATCACGAGTCGAGACAATTCGCTGCTCCGGCGCGCCCGAGCAGTGCGCGATGGGAAGCTTGAAGAGGCGATCTTTGTTGAAGGCATGCGCCTCAGTGAAGAAGCGCTGCAATCGCGTCTGCCGATCGAGGCTGTCATCGTATCCGAAGAGCTGGCCCGGAAGGTGAAGGCAAAAAAGTTGATTGCCGAATTGGAGCAGGCAGCTGACCGCCTGGTTCTCGTGAGTGAGTCTCTGTTAGCTTCCGTCTCGTATACGAAAACCCCTCAAGGCATTGTACTACTTGCCGCCCATCCACAAATTGACGAAACCACTTTCAAAACGAGGCAGCCGCAGTCGCCCCTGTTAGTCGTAATGCATGGCATCAACAATCCGGTGAATGTTGGCGCGATAATTCGAACCGCTGAAGCCGCCGGCGTCACCGGCGTCATCGCAACGCTCACTACGTCGGATCCTTTTTCAGCCAAGGCCTTGCGCGGCGCGATGGGGTCGGCCTTTCGCTTACCAATCTGGACCAGGGCTGGCTACCAGAAAGTGATCAGCTGGTGCCGCAAGAGCGGCATCAAGACTATCTGCGCCGACGTGGGTGGGACTGAGTTGTACTCAAAGATTGATTGGAGCGGACCCGCAGCTTTGATCATGGGCCCTGAATCAACCGGTCTCACAGCTGCTGAAGTCGCTGCTGCTGATGCGGTCGCAAAGATTCCGATGAAGGGTCAGGTTGAAAGTCTAAACGTGGGCGTCGCAACCGGAATTCTTCTTTATGAAGCAATGCGACAACGCATCCTGGAGTGAAAAGGCGAAAGCTATCTTTTATGTTGGCTTCTCGATCCGGTCCAACCGTTCATCAAGTTGTATCTGGTCGGCTTTTATCGTCAGCATTTCTCGATTAAGGACTTCAACCTTTTTGATCAATTTACCGACCGCAATTTTAACCTCGAGGATTTCACTCAGAGCACGTTCCCAAATCGGTTTGGTCTCGAGCGCTCGTCGCTCACTTCCTTCTTCGAGCGCTCCCATCCTGTTTTCGAGTCGGTCAAAACGGCCATCCGCAGCACTACGCCAGACATCAATTGAGTCGCGCCAACCGTCAATTGTTTTGAACCGAGCATCAACCGCCCCACGCCAGACGTCAATCGCATCGAACCGAGCATCCACAGCGTTGAATCGAGCATCCACAGCATCGAAGCGCGCATCCACACCATTGAACCGAGCGTCCATGGCGTCGAAGCGCGCAAACACGCGCTCTTCAAACGACCGATCGCCTCCAAGATTTCCAGTTCGTTGCTCGCTCATCGACGGCATTATGACGACTTGGATCCCAAGCTTCAAGAATTATTTGAAGCAGCGAGATCCCCAAATTAAGGACTTACGATGACTTCGCAAAGAGACATACAAGCCCATCCTATCGCTATATCTTCCGCTACTCCGAATCGCTCTTTTCAGTTAGAATAAACGCCGTTACGAAGCAATTAGTTCTCTTTCCGCGCAGTCACGGTTTGGACTGCGTTTTTGCCATAAGGGTGTTGGAGGAACTCGGCGAGTCTGATCTGCAACGTTGCGCAAACAAATCAGCCACAAACTCGTATTGATATCCAAATGCCTGACGACCAAAAATCCCTTCCCTCAAATTCAAAACCGGCGTTTCCGAAGAAACGCGAAGAAGCCCTTCCAGAGCGACTCCTAAGACGAGTGCTCGAAAGCATGGGCGATGTGGTCGACCGGAAATTTGGGCGCACGGTAGAACCCAAGAGCGGCCTCACCACTTCGAAATTAATCGACCGGATGAAGCGCACGATTGACGAGCGCGTCCGCAACGAAGGCCCAAAAGGTCGCATCGCGCCTCATCTGATGAAATTAAAGCTTGAGTGGGGCACGCACGCGGAAGCACCGCCTGAGATTCTGAAAGAGCTCGAGCATGAGCTGCTCGCTGAAGCAATCGACCATATCAATGATCACCGCTATCGGACACTCGCTCCCGTTAGGATCGAGTCCGAGGTTGATATTTTCACTTCGGGGATTTCCGTCGATCCGACCTTCGGCGAATTCGAAGAAGAACTAAGAGAGAAGGACGAAGCCAAGCGAGCAGCACAAGCGGGTATTCAAATCCCCACAGCCTCCCCACCTGAACCCGATGTAGAAATGTTGGCGCGTGTTACGATACGCGACAGCCATCGAGAGATTCATTTGGTATTTAAGCCCGGCGGCAGGCGACTCAATGTTGGCAGAGTTTCCGACAACGACTTGTCCCTTAATGATTCAAGCGTTTCCAAAATTCATGCGGCTCTCGTCATGAATCAACAAGGCACGTTGTTAGTGGCTGATACCGGCTCGACTAACGGCACTTTCATTAATGGTCGCCGCATCGCCTACGGCGAGTCGCGCCCAATCGAAGAAGGCGACGTTGTAGGTTTCGGTGATATCGAAGTGCGTTTCAGGAAGCTTGATTCATAGGGTTCTCTGGTCAAGATGTCATTGTTGCTCCTGCTTCAAAGCCCAACTCCCACGCCAGCAACTGTCCACCCTCCGGAATGGCTGGCGGCAATGCTAACGCTGGTTTATGTCGGCGCCTTGTTACTCGGAGTCATCGTCCTCGCGCTGGGACTATTACGCTATCGCCTCAGCAGAGCTCGTCAACCAAGCTCAATTCCCGCCGATCTTCCCAAGGCCGTAAAGAAGCGGCTCGGCTCAACTACGACGAATCGTGGTCTCAAAGCGCTGCGCTGGGTCTTCGTTCTGTTTGCTGCGGGTGTCTTTGGATTTCACATTTACTGGGCGAAGTACGCGGCGACTGAAAACGAAAAATTCCAGGAGCTGGGCTACAAGGACTTACGCAACCGCAGGCTTTCTGAATCAACTTTGAGAGGTTGGATTTTCGATCGCTCCGGCAAGCTCGAGCGCGCGCTGGCTTATTACCGTCGCGACGCCAGCGGAAATATTGTTCGCGAGTACTCGATGGACAAGGCTTTTGCGCACCTCTTTGGTTCCGATCGTGGCGATCCGGGTTTGGAGCGCGCGTTGTTCGGAGTGCAAAGCGGCGCGGCGCCGGAGAGTTACGATATCGCTAAAGGTCAGGATCCCTCGAAGAAAGTCAACCCGGATGTCCGCATCACGATTGACCGGGACCTCCAACAAACGGTTGTAGATCAGCTCAAGGGAAAGCACGGCGCTGTCGTAATACTGAATCCACAAACCGGTGACGTTCTGGCGCTGTACAGCGAGCCTTCATACAGTCTGAAAGAAGTTGAGGACGAGACCACGTGGATCAAGCTCGAAGCCAACGAACGTGACAAGCCGCTGGTGAGTCGCGCGCTGGGCGCCTATTACATTCCCGGATCGACATTCAAGACGGTAACCATGACCGCCGCGTTCATCGCCGGAATTCAGGATACCGAATTTACGTGCAGCGGCGGCGGTTACTATGCAGCCCAGGGTGCGAATCCGATTTTCGATGACGGCGGCGCCGGCGAAGTCCACGGCACTATCGGTATCGATACTGCCTTCGAGGTTTCCTGCAACCAGTACTTCGCACAGATGGGCGTCAAGCTGGGAGCGGAGCGTCTCAAGCAAGCCGCCCAGCTGCTTGGCATTGGAGCTTATGACACGCCGGCACAGGCACTGCGCGGACGCAAACAAACAGAGATCTGGAACGCAAGCAACGATGCGGTGAAAAAAGCCCTGGCGCCGCGCGAGGCGACGATTGTCACCGGCAAGCAGGTTACTCGTTACGATCTTGCGCTGATGGGTTATGGCCAGGGTTACGCTGGTCAGATGACGCCTCTGCAAATGGCTATGGCTGCCAGCGCAGTAGCAAACATGGACGGCAAGCTCATGAAACCAAAGATTGAGTTTGACCGGCAACCAGAGGTATTCAAGCAAGTTGTATCAGCGGGCGCTGCGCAACGAATACGCGAGATCATGGGACTCGTAACTGGAGGTCCGAGCGGCACTGCTCGCGGAGTATTCGGTCCTGTCAAAGCTGCCGGAATCAACACTGGCGGCAAGACTGGAACTGCTCAAAAAGTTATTCCGGTATACGACGCGAAAACCGGAGCGCCGAAGACACGACATCGTGTTGAGAAGGACAACAAGGGAAATGTAATTCGCGAGTACGAAGAGACGATTATGGATGAAGAGCATCCACGTATCGACGCATGGTTCCTCTGCATCGCTCCGCTGGAACGGCCGCAATTAGCGATGGCAGTGTTGGTGGAAGGCGGCGGCTACGGGTCGAAGGCGGCAGCCCCGATTGCTGCAGCTTTGGTATTGAAGGCCAGGGATCTCGGATATTTCAACAACGCGAAGCCGGCTGGCATAGCCAAGCCTTCGCCAAGACCGCCTGGAAATAGGTAAGCAAAGCAGCTTGGCCGCTCGACAGTGCGGAGAGGCTCTGCCTCGCCGCCTAGATTGATAAGTTAGATTGATAAGTTTTCCTGAGGCTATGCCTCAAACATTGAGGGCGTAGCCTCATGTTTCAATCCTGGTCTGAACGGAAAGCGAACCCTTTCCGCAATGTGCGGCGGCGAAGCCGCGAATGCGTCCATGAAAAATAGAGCTTCGTCACATCTCTTGATCATCTTTATCGTCGTCGGCTTGCAGATAGCCGGCTATGTCGCCGTCCATCGAGCCGGACTGCTTCGTGGTTACGAGACCTCATTCATTGGCGCTGTTCGCGACCTGCTAATGTTCGTTCCCTTGATTGCGTTGGTGCTCTGGTTCTCAAGAGCAAAACGCTTCGCAGGTAACTGGATTCTTTTCACGACGGCGGTCGTCCTTTTCTCGATTGGCATGTTGATTCAGTATCGGCTCTACAGCGATCCGGAATACAACTCCCGGGATCGTAGCAGCGCGCGCTCGGCCAAGACCGACGCGATGCGCACGCGCTACATAATGGAAAATTACGAGCCGGCCAAAAAGCAGATGATGGGGCTGCCACCAACGCCGGCGCAGCCGATCAGTCTTGATAGCTTGCCCCGCAAGGAATCGAATTATTCTATTTGGAACGCGCTTACTTCGAGCTATACCTGGGTCCCCATCTTTTCCTTTTTGGCGATGGCGATCGCGTATGCCTTCTGCGTGAAGGATGGTTTTCTGCTGTGGCTACAGCGCAACAGCTTCCTGATTGTGTTGGCCACTCTTTTGCCCCTGGCTCTGGCTGTGGTTACTTCTAGCGCCGGTAAATCTTTGGGGAACATGACTCCATGGGAACCGGCCAAGATTCCGTTTTTGGTTGGTTTCGCCGGCATTCTTACCGCGCGCTACAAAGACCTGGCCGAGACTTATTGGGGCATTCCGCGAGCTCGAGATATTGTCCCGCTCGTGGTCATGGCTATCATTCCGTTTATACCGTTCTTCGCGCTCAAGGACTTCGGCCAGATGCTTATCTTCACCGGCGCCTACGTGACTTTGTATCTCGTAGCCGTGCGCCGTTGGCCTCAACTTCTTCTGTTCGTCGGATCCGTGATCCTCGCGGTGTCGTTGTTGGTGGTTGGCGCGCTGCCGCGGGATATTCAGGAAAAGGTGCCGTTGCTACCGACACTGGCTCGCCCAATCTCGGCAGCTTTGCCTGCGCGCATTCAGCAAAGATTTCATCTTTGGCTGGACGGGTTTGATCCGCCGTCACCGGAAGTTTCATGGTGGAAGAAGGACTATCAGGAGGCGCTAAACAAAGACCCGCGCCTGAAAGAGCTTGCTGAGCAAAGTCCGGCAATGCAGCGCACCATTAACGTTGATATTTGGTTTGACAAGTTGGCTTTTCAACCAGCTCAAGCTGTATTTGGTATCGCAGCCGGACGGACCACGGGGCGAGGATTAGGACTCGGGTTTCCCGAGCTGGTTCCCATCGCAGACTCTGACTACGTTTATGCCGCGATTGCAGAGGAATTCGGACTATTTGGCGGGTTGTTGGTAATACTCGCCATTCTGGTTTTCATAAGCGCGGGGGTTCGCACTTCTCTTGAGGCGCGTGATATGTTTACCAAGTTGTGCGCAGCTGGTTTGACGGCAGTCTTCGGCTTTCAGGCGATCGTTAACATGGGTGGTATCACGCGCGCCTTACCGATGACGGGAATTACCTTGCCGTTTGTAAGTCATGGCGGCTTCAGTCTGATTACCAGCTTCGCCATGCTCGGAATGTTGATGGCTTTTTCGCACCGTACGGCGCGCGACAAGCTGCTGGCTCAACCGGCTCGCAGCGAGAGCGTTGTGGAGGCGGTCAAATGAGCGAAACGACGAACGAAATCAAAATTGAATGTTCTGCAGTTAGCGATCGAGGCTTGAATGAGCGGCGGCCGCTGAACGAGGATTCCTACCTGGTCGATGGTGAGCGTCGACTCTTTGCTGTCGCCGACGGCGTAGGCGGAGCCGAAGCCGGCGAGGTCGCGTCAAAGACCTCCGTCGAAGTTTTGGATGAGGCCTTCCGTCATCAGGTTAATGGGGCCGACATCGAGGACTTGATGGAGCTCGCCATCCAGCGAGCCAACGCCTCAATTCATCAGATGGCTCGCGAGCACTCGCGGCTTTCAAACATGGCCACTACGATCGTGGCGCTTCATCTTGACGGGAACATTGCGACCATTGCCCATGTTGGAGACTCGCGTCTTTATCGATTGTCGCCAGACGGCAAACTCTTCCGCGAGACTGAGGACCACTCGATCGTGGAAGAGGAAGTTCGCGCCGGTCGCATGACACCGGAACAAGCCGCGAATCATCCCAGCAAAAATGTGATCAGCCGCGCGCTCGGCGCCGAAGAGACCGTTGAAGTTGACCTGAAGACGATCGAGATTGAAGAAGGTACGTCATTCCTGCTTTGCAGTGACGGGATCACCAGACATATACCGGACAACGAGCTCAGGCTGGTATTACTGGCGCAGGACGACCTCGCTTCGTTGTGCGAGGATCTAAAACGGAAGTGTCTCGAGCGAGGAGCTGAGGATAATCTTACGGCAGTACTGGTTCGTTTCGGCTCACCATCGCAAGAGCTGCTCGATCTGAGCGTGGGTGAACGCACGCTGCAAATAGACTATCCGGCAAACGAAGCTGCGGTGGCCTCGATGGCGGCGCTGCCAGCTTTCGGCGGCAATCTCGATAAGACTATAGATCCATTGATTCCCGCTTCGCGTGTTGCCTTCCCTGCGACCAAACCTATGGAAAGTGGTCCCAGCGAAACGTTTCCTTCGGGGCCGATCCATATTCCGGCAGCTAAGCCCAGGAATGGTGGAGGCGGCGGTAAAACGATCGCCCGAATATTCGTATTTCTCTTATTCGTAGCTGGCGTCGCGGCGGCTTTCTATTACGGCACTCAATATCGAGGCACGCTTCCGTTCGGACTCTCGCGACGGGTGGAAACTGCTGCAACCCCAGTTCCGCTTCCAACAACGGAAGACCCGGTAGCCGTATTTGAAAAGTCCAGGCGAATAGTCGATCAGGCGCCTGCGGATTGGATTCTTAAGTCGATGCCAAACGAACTGTCGCGACAGAGTCTGACCAAGCCGCTCGATTCAACCGAACCGCAGTTTCTCTACCTCTATGGCCGAGCACTGCTCCTGAACGGCGAGTACGAAGCAGCCGCGGAAGCTTTTGCCCAAACGATAGCGCGCGCCGACCAGATACCCAACATCGAAAACGCCACTATCAGGCGCGAAGCGGTCCTGGGACTCGCGGCAGCGAGTTTGAAATCGAACAAGGATGCCCAAAGAGCCGTAACTCATCTTGAGGAGCTGGCTCCAAAGCCTGCAGGCACTAAGACACCATGAGGGCTTGGCAGTACACGCAGCTTGCGAGTTCAAAGGTTCTTTGTTCTTAGTTCTTTGTACTAGTCGCTCGGCCATCGTGAGTTTTTAGAATAACGGGTAATGAATTGAACACATGCAAAGAACAAAGAACCAAGTACAAAGAACGAAAGAGCTGATTACTGACGGCTGATTACTGATTGCTGATTACTGATTGCTACTTAATGTCCGAGCTAAAGCTTCAACAATGCAGACTGGACGGCCGTTACGACATCCTCGATTGTCTTGGCCGCGGTAGCTATGCAGAGATCTATAAGGCTCACGACAACGCCGCCATCGAACCTGCGCCCAGGATTGTTGTAGTCAAAGCACTCAACCTTTTTCTGCAGGACGAACCCGATGATGAATTAGAGCGAACTCTGGTTGCGAACTTTCAAAACGAAGCCGTCGCTCTCGATCTGGTTCGTCACCCAAACATTATCAGCCGTCTTGGCCACGGCACCGCGATCGACCTCGAAGGCACGACTTTTCATTACATTCTGCTGGAGTACTTGCCGGGCGGAGATCTATTTGCGCTGGCCAGGAATAAACCGTTGCCTCTCGATCGCGTCTTGTTCTATCTCGAGCAAGTTTGTTCCGGCTTGGCTCATGCACACAAATGCGGAGTCATTCATCGCGACATCAAACCTCAGAATTTGTTGCTGACGGGCGACAAGCTCACCGTAAAGATTGCGGACTTCGGTGTCGCGAGGCTTGAATCGCACGAAGGCGCCATCACGCGTGTTGGCACCAGCATCTACTCGGCGCCCGAACACAACCCGCTCATGCGCACGTCACCGCTTGAACTGGCGGCTCGTGGTAATGGACGAACACAGTTAACTCCTGCGGCAGACATTTACTCGCTCGCAAAGACGACTTACTTTTTGCTGGCCGGTGAAACTCCGCGACGATTCGCTCAACATCCAATTTCCGATTTGCCTCCGCAACTCCAGGGAAAGTACTGGTCGAATCCAATTCTCAAAGTCTTGCAGCGTGCTACCCAGGACCACTCCGGCGATCGTCAACAGACCGTTGAAGAGTTTTGGCAGGAGTTAGCCGATGCGGCGCTGCCCGATACGAAGGAGTTGCCGTCTTCAGTGGTGAACGAAGCGCCGCTGCATGTCAGTGCTGAACTGAAGAGCATGCCTGAAGAAATGACCGAAGCTCCACCTCGGCCACGTTTTCAGGTTCAAAATGTCGCCGAGACCAGTAGCTCAGCCATCACTACCGGGCCGCGTCCGAAAATCGTTGTGCCCGTCACATATGCGCGGACGCCTCAAGGCGCGTTGCCAATTCAGACTGCGGAGCGACGGACTGCGAGCGAGATAATCGCGGCCTTGCCTCCTGCATATCCGGACACCAGGGCACGAACTTCGGTGAAGCGGCAGACGAATGAAAATGCAGTCGGGCCTTACCAGGAGCGACCGATTCCTGGGCGGGGCCGCCGAGCTTTGGTAGCAGCCATGTTGATAGTTCTCTTTTCGGGAATGCTGCTGGCGACTCATCGATACGTAACATCGCACTGGAATCCACTCGCCGATATTCCTGGCCTCTCAAATACTTTCATTTTAGGACGAGAGGGTTTCACTACTACTGACTTGAATTTGCGTGCCGATCCAAGTCCAGACAATCAGCCAATCGGGCTTGCTGAAAATGGCTCGAAAATCAAGGTGCTCGCCATCAACAACAATTGGTACGAGGTTCAGGTGCTCCAGCACGCTCGGCCAAAGACCGATCAATACACCTCCGACCGCGGCTGGGTAAACAAGAAGTATCTACGGTTCGATTAAGGAAATCACATCCAAAGATTACGCAGATTACACAGATATTAAAGGTTCTTAGTAAACACAGTGATCCTTAAAAGTTTTAGCGGTAGTATCCTTGTCACTAAACTAACATCTGTGGAATCTGCGTAATCTGTGGATAGTCTTTTGGAGGAAACTCATTGGGCTTGTTGGAATCAATTAGGAAGTGGATCGACGGCGAATCCGGCGAGGACTTGATCGAAGCCGCGGATGAACACGCAAAACCGCGCCGTGTTTGGGAAGAATTCCTGGTGAAGATAGCTCGCGAAGTGGAGTCTGTCATGCAGCGGGAGATGTTCACTCCTCCCGGTGGCCCCACCTACATTCCTCGCGAATACATTGTCTACCTCAGTAATGACGACGACAAAGAATGGCAAGGAGACAAGCGGCGTGGGCTCGAGCAGGGTTTGTTTCATGTCCTTTCGGAACGAGCACACGAACTGAGCGGACAAACTCAATTGGCGGCAAAGTCATTCGCGGTCGAGTTGCGTGTTGACGGGACTTTGGCAAAAGGTGAGTTTCGTGTTCAAGCCGTCTGGGATGAAACCGATGCGGGTCACACCATGGTAACTCCTCGCGCGGAACCAAGCTTGCCGTCCACGACACTTCCTGATATGCCTATCGATACCATCAGCGAAGTGACTGAAGGCGAGCAGACAGTGGTGCGCGCCCGGCCCACGGTCCTCTACCAGATAGAAATTTGGCGAAACAACATGCGCGAATCGGTGGTGCCGATCACCCGGTCCGAAATCACCATTGGCCGCGGCTCACGAACAATCACGGTCGATCTGCCCATCAAAGGAGACGCCGAAGTCAGTCGCGTGCATGCGACCCTCGCGCTCGATCCTGAAGGTCACTATTGGCTGGTCGCCAAAGGCCGTAACCCCACCCTCGTCAATGGCCAGGAAATGCCCCGCGGCGAACGCGTTGAAGTCGCCGCCGATCAAAAGATCGCCATCTGCGGCTTCGTGCTTCGTATCCAGCCAAAGTAGGAATAAAGTCAGAACCGAGAGCGGTAGCGACCGGGTCCCAGACAGTTCGCTGAGTGCGGCGGAACAAAAGAAACTCAAAAGCATCTAAGCTCGCCATGAACCGCAGGTCACTCACCAGCTTGCTTGAGACGAGGGCAATCATCTTCGGCACGGCTCTGGTGAATTTTATGGTGAGGTGGGTTTACATCAACAAATTGGAAGCTGAACTCCAATTAATGAGGATGACAGCAGGAAACCATTGGTATCCCGAGGATGGTTATCCCGTCCTCGAACTAGCGATCCCTTTTTTGCTACTTGCAGCTGCTATTCTCTTGCTTGTTCCAAGCTGGTGGAGCCAGTCGATCACCCTGTTTGTTAGTGGCTTCGTCATTCATGAAGCAGGCTTCCGACCACTCAGTGCTGTTTCGAATGCTTTCGATATTCCGATGTTGAGTGGCGAAGCTGTGTTCAGACTGTGGAATGGTGTCTGTGGCCCTTTTTCCAGACTCTTGTTTAGTGTCTCACTCGGCGGAATTGTCTTTTGCTATGCTGGCTTTGTCCTCTCGCGCTCAATCATCTCTCGCTCGTTAACACCAGGCCCAGAAAAAACATGAGCACAAACGTGACAGAGTGAAAGACTGTTCGCATCGCAAACCACCGACCTGCCATACTTTCAACCGGCAACGAGGTCAGCTCGTACCCGTGATCTAATCCCAGTAACTTCTCTACGCCCGGCCGTGGAGTTTGAGCGTCTTTGTACTTACGCCATCCAATCAAACTCGCAACTGGAACAATAAACTTGAAGATTGCTTTAGTCCCTTCAACAAAAATTGTTTCCGTATCGCCGAATCTGAAGAAGCCCGCTCCAAAGCAATCGGTTATCATGCGGCCTTAGAAACCATTGTTAGGAGCATTGTTCCCGCGGAGTTCGCATGCGGGAGCGTGCAGCGATATTCAGAACACGGCATTGACGACTAGCTCCCATGACAGTACGATGAATTTCCCGAAACCACCACGAAGGTGAAAGATCAAGATCAAACGATACTTGCGCTAATTGGTCATGAAATCTCGAAACTCAAATCTGCCATTTGGAATTTGTGCTCGTAATGTCGATTGCGAGGATTTGGAGCTTAGAAAGGTCTATCGACTACTTCCCGATGATGCCGCAGCCGCGGACGGTTACATTCGAGTCATTGATGAATCCGGTGAAGATTATCTTTACCCAAAGGATTTCTTTGTGAGAATCGACTTGCCCCAAGCCGCACAGAAAGCCCTGCTCTCCGCTGCTTAGCGCCAACTGTCAACCCCTCGTGGCGGCCATGGTGGAAAGTGACGTCGCGCTTAGGATCCAGCAAAAATAGTTTTGACTTACGAGCTGCTCATATCTTTAGCGCGTGTTACGATTGAGCCGAGGTTAGGTTTATGACATTCACCGTGGAATATGAACGCGAGGATGACGGACGTTGGCTTGCAGAAATTCTCGAGCTTCCCGGCGTGCTGGCGTATGGACAAACTTCCGACGAGGCAATAGCAAAAGCGCAGGCTCTGGCTTTACGAACTTTGGCAGATCGTCTTGAAAACGCCGAAGGCTCCCCGGAATTTGTGAATATTTCCTTCGCTGCGGCATGAGTCAATGGTCCTCCGCAAAAGCATCACGAGTGCTTGCTGCCTTGTTCCGCATTGGCTGGACTCTAAAACGCCAAACCGGTTCTCACAAAGTTCTATCCCGCCCGGGTTGGCCAGACGTGGTTTTTGCTTTCCACAAAGAAGAAATTGGCCCTAAGATGCTTTCGCGAATCGCGAAGCATACCGGCCTCGAGCCAAGTGATCTGTGAGTTTCTGATTATCAGCCTGTCGTAGCGGCGACGGTGGATGCAGCTGAGTCGAGTTCGGAGATTAGTTCTTTCAGGAGAGGAATGACCAGTTCAGGCTCGACGTAATTCTTGCCGAGCATCTTCAGGATGCGGCGCTCCTTAGTCTCACCGGTAATCTCCTTCAAGAGCGCGCGGAGAAACGCGACCACTACGTCGGCTGAAAACTGCTTACCGGTATTGGCGCGAAAATCAACGATGACATCTTCGAGTGAACGTCTGCGCTTGTAAGGTCGATCCGTAGTCATCGCGTCGAACGAATCGGCCAACGAAACAATCTTGGCGCCGAGCGGAATCTGATCGCCAGTCAAACCGTCCGGATAGCCTCGCCCATCGAGACGCTCGTGGTGGTACTTCGCCATCAACGGAATGTCCGTGTAAGGATGATGTATCGGTGACAGGATTTCGTAGCCGGCGGCCGGATGTCGGTTCAACTCGCTGGAAGCCTTCGCATCAATTTTGTAAGGGGCATTGATGATGTCGCGCTCGACCACGAGCTTGCCGATGTCGTGAAGATAGCCTGCAATCGCAATTCCCTCCACTTCGTCTTCGCTCCAGCCCAGCTCACGCGCGATGATTTCGCTGTACTTACCGACTCGCTCTGAGTGGCCCTGCGTATATTTGTCCTTGATGTCGATGGCCGCAGCGAAAGCGCGGACCGTGTCGCGATAGATGGCGCGAAGATCTTCGTACAAGCGGCGATTCTCTTCAGCACGCTGCTCGATCTGCTGGAGCAAGCGATGCGTGTGAATGCCGACACCGATGTGGCGCGCCATCGAGAAGATGATCTCACATTCTTCTGCGGCGAACGGTTCGTCTGTAGCTTTGCTGCCCAACAACACTACACCGACCAGCTCGCCACGAACTGACATGGGAACTGCCAGCTGAACTTCGCTCGCAGTGGCGGCAACCTTAAACTGGTCCAGCAGCTCACCAAGCTGCGGTCGGTCAGTCAAGAGCTGTGCCGGCGATATCGACTCAGGCCCAACACCCAGCAGGGCCTTTACTGCTTCATCACTCAGACTCAGCGCCGGCGCAAATTCTGATTCGAAGCCTCGTGATGCGACTAATCTCAGCAGACCTTCTTCCGGTGCATGCTCAAAGATGGCGCCGCGTCGAATAGCGAGAGCGCCCAACAGCAATCGCAAAGAGGTCAACACCATCTCGCTGACATCGTGACTGTCAGTAATTTCCTGACCCAGGTCGGCTAGCGCTCCAAAGGTGTGAACAAGCTTTTGGGTGGGCAATTCCATGCGTTACAAAATTCTAATGACTGATCGGCGCGGCTGACGATCTTTCGGTGAGCGTTGTGAGAGCTTCCTGTTCATCTCTGGCGAGCACGACGTGACGAGTCAGCCCAAGCATTTCGAAGAGTTGAGCAGTCTGGCTGTTGACGTCGGAAAAGATGACCTGAGCGCCGCTCTTTTCCGCCACGTCAATTACTCCGAGGAGGATGGAAATGCCGATGCTGTTAACGAGCTCGGTACCGCGAAAGTCAATTACCAACGCCTGACAGCCTGAGTCAAGCTGGCGCTTGCATTCGCGTTCAATGCGTTCCCCGCTGACTTTGTTCAGGTAGTCACTGGCGTAAATAACTGCTGCCGTTCCTACACACCGAGACCTTGCAAAAAAGCCGATTGAATCTGCCACGCAGTAGCTCCCTCTTGCTACGGTGATTTACTTCAATTGTCGGGTTTGTTCACGGGCGGGGTTGCCCGTGCTGCCGCAACCACTATGGTCGCAAATACTTTGTCATCCGAAGGCTGGTACCGTCATCAACGCGTTCGAACTCAACTTCGTCCATGAGCGTTCGGATAAGATTCAAACCTAAACCGCGTCTATTCCCCAATACTTCTTCATCCGGGGGCGCAATCATTTCGCCGTTTCGAGCCTCGACAGTCATAGGCACTATACCACGGCTCGAAATCGTGATGACTAATTTATCATCTTCGGCGCGAAAGCGCTGATAAATCTTGCGCTCGGCACTCAGGCTGTGCTCCGAGGCATTGATGAAGGCCTCCACCACTGCATGCTTTATCTGATTGATCGCCTCAGGTCGAAAGTTCAACCGCCTCGCAATCTCTTCCACTGCGTGCACGACGATTAGTTCGTTGTCAGCGCCCATCGGCACGACCATTTCAAACTCGTGAACAGCATTGGCGTCTTTAGCCCCCTCAGCACCTTCACCGAGCCTTGAGCTTAGCAACTCGAATTGCTGGCGACTTGATCCGTAAGCACGGTGTCGCGCGAGAAACTCACAAGCCTCAGGTTTGAAGCCTTCTCGGGCTATCAGCCAGATTTGAACTCCATCAAATCCAGACTGCTTAGCGACATCCATCAGCGACTCGAACCAGGACTTAGTCAAATCCAGCTCGACTTCGAGCTTCGAGTCGATCTCAGCCGCCAGCCATACAGTTTGATTCGCCTCAGTGTATTTGCCTTCTCCAAAGGCATGGGCTACCACGGAACGCTCTTCGTCGCACATCGTTAGTGTGCTCGGGTTAAATGACGCGCAACTGGCTACGTGCACGACCTGCGGCAATCTGACCAGGTCGGTATCTGCATCGAGTAGATTTCCAATCTCAGCGGGTGGCAGTCCTTTGTAGACATCTCGAAACCGATCGTAGTCAAGCAACACTGAAGGAATTAGTTGGCTATCAAACCGAGCCAACGACTGTCGTAAGCCAATCGCAGCCTCGCGCCGGTAGTAGCGCGCCATTGTCCGCGGCGCGCGCTTTAGAGCGTCTGTGATTGTGTCCGCCACAACCAATGCGCGAGATTCTTTTGCGACTTCAAGACGATAGCGCGCCCGCAGGAAGTCCTTCCAGGCGATGGGAGCCTTGTCGGTTTGGATTGAATTACCGTCCCAACTAATGAACTCCTGAGTGTGCAGCCCGCGCAGAATTCGCTCCAGCGCTTCAGTTTCAATCTTCAGGGTTCGTTTCCAGGCTTCGAATCTCGGCTGCTCTTCCGGAGCGGTGCTGGATTCAAAAAGCTCGCGAATCAACGACTGTCGCATGGTCTGATCAGGAACAATTTCCTCAAGCACGCCCGCGAAGTAGCGCCCCAGCCTGCCGCCCATAATTTCGTCAACGTAGAGTCGTTCACACGCGAGATACGACGTGAGCGATACGCCAAATTCTCGCGCCGACTGGACAAAGCTGCTGATCAGGAAAGGACTGCATTCAAACTGCTGAACCAGCAAGTCGCGCACTTCAGCGGAAACCTGGACGCGATGTCTTTGTGCCAGCTGCTCCACAAGAAGACCTGCTTCTGCTTCAGAGAGCGCTTCGACCCTTATGACTTCGGTCTCGTCGATCTCGCATTGCAGCGAATATGCAGTTCGTAGCAGTTGTCTTCGCAGCCCAGCCAGAACATACGAAACATCGGCGTGGCTGAAAGCACGAATAATCTCATCGGTGAGCGCCAGTCGTTCAGCAGGTAAAGAGACGCGTTCAACCACGTCGATCATCGCGCAAAGCCGCCCGTGCTTAGCAGGAATCCGCTGCGGAGAGCTCAGGCACCATCGAATCAAAGACTCATCATCGTCGTTGAAACGTTCGCGGTTGAAGGACTGCACGAGCTGAGCTATCCAGTCGTAATCCGCCGGTGGCGCCAGGTCGAGTAACTCATGCAACGTCGGCGAGGTCAGGCTGAGGGCGGGCTCGTTGCGTCGGAACGCGAGGTATTGAGTGAGAAAGGTATTGAGAAACTCAATCGCAGTGCTAACTGCGGTCTTCGCTTCTCGCTGCAGCGAGAAGTAGATCGGAATAACGTTTCCACGTCGATTGAAAAGCTCGTCGTAGGCTTGGCGCAGCAGCTCGGAAACGCCGGCCGTGGGAGCCAGCAAAAGTAAGAGACCAGCAGACTCTGGCGTTTCGGCGTGCTGAACTATTCTCAGCAGCTCGTCCGCGCGACCCACGAAGGCAGATCGATCGACCCGGCCAAGTACACGTCGCTGCTTTTCGTCGGGACGCTCAACACTCATTTACTTTCGGTTACTTTCCACTCGACGTCTTGATGAAAAGAAATCTTGTTCTTGCCTTCGTGTTTCGCTTCGTAAAGGGCCCGGTCGGCCGCCCAGATAATTTGCTCGGCCGTGCTGACCATCGGACTGAAGGTGGAGACGCCAATGCTGATAGTCACAGCGCCTTGCGGCTGCGTCTGAGCGTGCGGATACTGCGTTCGCTCGATCTTCTCGCGCATACGTTCGGCGATCACACCGGCTTCCGGCAGCGAGGTCTGCGGCAAGAGCACGCAGAACTCTTCGCCGCCATAGCGCGACGCTACGTCGGCTGAGCGAAGCGAGCTCTTTAACCCCTGCGCGGTAATCTGCAAGGCTACGTCGCCTGCCTGATGACCGTTGCGATCGTTGTACTGCTTGAAATCGTCGATATCGATCATCAGAAAGCTGAGAGGCTGTTCATAGCGTTTCGAGCGATTTACTTCTTCCGCCAATCTCTCTTCGAGGTATCTACGATTCTGCAAACCAGTCAGCGGATCGGTAATCGACATCAGCTGGAATTGCGTGGCCCTCTCCTGCCACTCGGCGCGCTCGAGTGCAAGAGCCAATTGCGGCGCCACAATCTCGAGGAGACCAAGATCAACTTCGTCGTAATCGCCGCCACCGGTTTTGTCCGTAAGATTCAAAACTCCCACGCGTCGCCCGCCGATCATGATCGGATAGCTGATGAAGGACTTGGTTTTGTATAGTCTTTCAACCGGCGCTGGTTGAAAGCCTGACTCTTCGAGATCGCGAACCATGAGCGGACGTTTTGATTCAAGTGTCTCGCCCGGAATTCCTTCACCGAGCCGCATGCTGGATACATCAGAAATATCAGCCGGGATACCAATGGCAGCTTTGACTGTCAGCTGATCAGTCGTCTCGTCGTAAAGAAAGAGCGACGCGCGCTCAGCCTGCAACAAGTCTTTCGAATTCATCAACGCGGCGACATACGTCTCGTCCGGATCAGACGAGCTGATTCGCTCGAGGAAGTACTGCAGAGAGCTCGTTAGCTTTGTTTGGTGCTCGACCTGGCTACGCAGTCGCTTAACTTCTTTTTCCAGTTCTGGTGAGTTAATTATCTTCTCCGGCGCCGCAGCGACCGGCGTCGGTTCGTCGAGCTCTTCCCTGGCAGTCTCGTCCTCGACTTCGGTCTGCATTGAGCCGTTGTAATCTCGGAGTGTCCGACCGAGATTATCAACTAATTGATCCATGCGACTATGAGTCCCGAAAATCACGTTATCAAACGTTTCCTGCGTGAACAGATCTTTTAGATCTCCAGTGCGGAAGCGCTCGATGGCATTGCGATATTCGCTGATCTCAAGAAATGCTCGTCCGCCTATCACTGCCAGGTCATTTTTTGCGCCAATTTGAACCGGGGCCGCAAAGCAATGCAGGCCGGCATGGCAGCGGTAAGCCGTGATCGTTCCAGCTTGGAGTGCACGCTGGTGCGCGTTCCCACAGAACGGATCACAGAGTGACGAGTGCGCTGGCGAGGATTGAATGGCTTGACAGATTGAGTTGTTATTGGAGACAGCCAATTGCGGAGGCTGCTGTCCTTCAACCAACAGCAACGAAAGACCGGCTTTGGCAGCAAGGTCCTGTTGAACCTCTGCCCAACCGAATCGGTTTGCGTGCGGATCTTCTTCAGAGATCACGCGTCTGGGATCGGGGGATTCCTTCGTCATTGGGAGCTAAAAACGGCGTTCTCAACCAAAGATGTTTTCGTATCAGGTTTGAGTCGGCCGACGAAACAAACCTTCATCTGGGTTGCAAACTTGGCGATTTGCTCGCCAAAACTCTCAGTTTAGTTACGGCTTACCGGGGAAAACAAGCAGGCCGCGAGCACATTCTCATCGCTGCGACTCGCAAAGGCGTACAAGTCACTTAGGTGATATATGACTAATGAGTTAGGGATTTCATGCAAAACCATCGATCTAAATTCGGAAATGATGAGTTTTAGACTGAAAGGCCGGGCGCATCTCCTGGCGCCACTTCTTCTATGTCGGGCTGCTGAGGACTAATGCGAATACAGGCAGCCAAGTGAGCTGGCTTAATCTCCGCGAGCTTAGGTTCGACTTCTCGACATTCTCCGATCGCATAAGGACAGCGAGTATGAAAGCGACACCCGGCGGGCGGGTTTCGCGGCGATGGCACGTCTCCCTCAAGCACGATTCGCCGTCGCTTTAATTCAATTTCAGGATCTGGAACCGGTACTGCCGAAATCAGGGCTTTCGTATAAGGCATCAACGGTTCATCATAAATACTCTTCGCATCGGTTAGTTCCACGAGCTTTCCCAGGTACATGACCGCAACTCGATCCGAAACATGACGCACGGCTCTAAGGTCATGCGAGATGAATAGATAAGTCAAATTCTTTTCGCGCTTGAGGCGTTCAAGCAAGTTCATGATTTGAGCCTGTATCGAGACATCAAGCGCGGAAATTGGCTCGTCGGCAACTATGAAATCAGGATCGACCGCCAATGCCCGGGCAATGCCAATGCGCTGCCGTTGTCCGCCTGAAAACTCATGCGGGTAACGCTTGACGAAACGTTTGCTCAAGCCGACGGTCTCCATCAAGTCCTGCACGCGCCGCTCAGCTTCCCTGCCCCGCGCCAGGCGAAATGTCTCCAACGGCTCGCCAATAATTTGCCCGATGGTCATGCGCGGATTCAATGACGCGTACGGGTCTTGAAAAATAATCTGGAGATGGCGCCGCTGTTCACGCATCTGCCGATTCGAGAGGCGAGAGAGATCCTCGTTGCGATATAAAACCTGTCCTGAGGTCGGCTCGGTCAAACGCAACAAAGCTCGCCCCAAAGTGGATTTGCCGCAACCGGACTCACCAACGAGGCCGAGCGTCTCGCCCTTGAAGATATCGAGTGTGACGCCGTCGACCGCCTTGACGACCCGATTCGTTCCCGGGTTGAAGTGGACCTTGAGATCGCGTATTGAAATCAAAGGCTCGCGGGCCGCGGCGGGTGCCGGCGACATTGGGTTACTTGAAATTGCAGTTGATTCAGTCATGAGCCGACTTTCCGTTTGCTTCAGACTGCGATTCTCGATAAACGTCCGCGGCAAAGTGACAAAGCGAGTAATGATCATTCGTCAATTGCACGAATGGAGGAAACTCCTGGCGGCAAATCTCTGCCACCCGGTCACAGCGCGGCGCGAACGGGCATCCGGGCTTGAGATGTGCGACATCCGGAGGCAGACCCGGAATTTGATACAGCTTCCCATGCTCAGCGGTTGGATCCGGGACCGAGCGCAGCAGTCCTTTCGTGTACGGGTTTCCAGGAACCGCGAAAAGTTCTTTGGTCCGAGCCTGCTCGAAGACCTTTCCTGCATACATCACGACGACGTGGTCGGTCATGCCGGCCACTACGCCCAGATCGTGAGTAATGAGAATCACGCTGGTGCCGGTTTCCTGCTTCAGCTTTCTGATTAGCTCCAGAATCTGCGCCTGGATCGTAACATCGAGTGCGGTGGTTGGTTCGTCTGCAATCAAGAGTTCGGGCTGACAAGACAGCGCCATCGCAATCATCACGCGTTGCCGCATACCACCTGAGAACTCGTGCGGATAATCGTTGGCGCGGGCTCGAGCGTCAGGGATGCCAACCGTTTCCAGCATCTTTACTGCATGCTCAAACGCTTGCGCGCGATCATGTCCGAGGTGAAGCTGAGTCATTTCCATCAGCTGTTTCGAGATCTTCATAAACGGATTCAACGACGTCATCGGATCCTGGAAGATCATCGAGATGCGGCGACCCCGAATTTTGCGGATCTGCTCCTCGGAAAGCTTAAGAAGATCTTCTCCGGCGAAGTAGATCTTGCCTCCCACAATCTTTCCGGGCGGGTCGGGAACCAGTCGAATGATGGATAAGTTCGTAACGGACTTGCCTGAGCCGGATTCGCCAACGATGCCCAGAGTCTCTCCCTTCTCGAGCTCGAAACTGACTCCATCAACAGCTTTGACGGTACCGTCATCAGTCTCAAACCAGGTCCTCAGGTTCTCAACTGCCAGGAGTGTTTTGCTGTTATGGTCGTTCATCTCTGGTCTTCTTAGTTCTTGGTTCTTGGTTCTTTGTTCTTTGTTTGTTTATCCAATCTGTTCAATTCCGACGGAACGCCGCCTAACCACAAAAGCAAAGAACAAAGTACTAAGAACAAAGAACGTTCTATTTCCGCATCTGCGGGTCGAGCGCATCTCGTAACCCATCTCCGAGAAAATTGAGCGAGAAAAGCGTCAGAGCCATCGTCACTCCCGGAAAAATAAGCTGCCATGGAAAAATGCCGATGTTTTGAATTCCTTCCGAGGCCAGACTTCCCCAGGACGCCAACGGAGGCTGCACGCCAAACCCAAGGAACGAGAGAAACGCCTCTGTCAGCATCACCTGAGGAATAGTCAGCGTCGCGTAAACGATGACCGGGCCCAGCGTGTTCGGAACCAGATGACGAAAAATAATTCGGGATGTCGAAACTCCGGTGGCTCGAGCTGCCAACACGAATTCCTGGTTCTTGAGCGAGAGCACTTGCCCCCTCACGATGCGCGCCATCGTCAACCATGAAACTGAACCCAAGGCGATGAACAATAAAACCAACTGGCCCACAGCAGTGCTGCTACGAAAAACCGCCAACAGCACGATCACGAGAATGATGTATGGCAGCGAGTAGAGCACGTCCACCAAGCGCATCATCCAGTTGTCAATTCGCCCGCCCAGATATCCCGCAACCGCACCGTAACTGACGCCGATGATCAACGAGACAATCGTTGAGATGATTCCCACCATCAACGAGATTCGACCACCAAGCAGCACCCTGGCCAGGAGATCTCGTCCAGAGTTGTCGGTTCCCATCGGATGGCTCCACGAAAACGCACCCGAAGCTGACTTGAAAGGCGGAATCGACTTGATCAAGGTCACATCGCTCGGAATGTAGTCGTACGTGAAACCGGTGGTATTGCGAATGATTGGAGGACCAATAAGGGAGATAATCGCCGTAAGAATAACGACAACCAGCCCAAAGACCGCGAGCTTGTTTCTCAACAGCCGTCGCCACGCATCTTTCCACAATGAAGTGCCCGCGACGTGATCGTCTTCAGGAAGAATGTGGATTTCGCCTTCAGCGACGGCGAACTCGGGCGGTGTATGAATGAGATCGCCTTCCGAGTGATCGGGTTTTCGGATTTCCTGATGATCTTCGTTCATGAAAGGGCTTGTGTTGAGTTTAGTATCGAATGCGCGGATCCAGATAAGCGTAGGCGATGTCTACCAGCAAGTTCATCAACAGCAGCGTGATGGCTATGAAAGCCACGATGCCAATTATCAGCGGCTCGTCACGATTTAATGACGCTTGAATGAAATAGTTTCCGAGACCCGGTAGCGCAAAAATCTTTTCCACTACCACCGTTCCCGTGAGCAGAAAAGCCAGCGCCGGGCCGGTGAATGAAACCACTGGCATTAACCCTGCTCGCAAAGCATGGCGGATCACGACGTCTCGCTCGCGCAAGCCTTTTGACCGCGCGGTGCGAATGTAGTCTGAGCGCAACACCTCGAGCATTCCAGCTCGAGTCAGCCTCGCAATGTAGGCCATGTAAATCGCCGACAGAGTTAGCACGGGAAGAATCGTGTTACGACTGAAGAATCCGTCCCAGCGCGCCGGCGGCAACCAATACAACGTCAGTGAGAACCCCAACACCAACAATGGCCCAAGCACGAAGTTAGGAATCGAGATTCCCAACATCGCGAGCGCCATCGAGGCATAGTCCCACCTGGAATTCTGTTTAAGGGCGGCGATCGATCCAACCGTGATACCAACCAGGAGAGCGAGAAGATAAGCGAGCAAACCCACCGACGCAGACACCGGTAAAGAGCGAGCGATTATAGTACTGACCGGCTGGCCCTGATATTTGAGCGAGATGCCAAAATCCTGGTGCCTAATAATCGGCCAGATGGTACGCGCGTACTGCACGTACCAAGGTTTGTCATACCCATACTTTTCTTTGATTCTCTGCCGAAGCTGCCGGGGAATAGCTCTTTCGTTCGTGTAGAAGTTACCGGGGGCGAGCTTGATGAGTCCCCACGTCAGCGTGATCACGACCAGGATGGTTGGAATCGTGATCAGGAGGCGACGAATTATGAAACGAAGCATCGATTAGTTGCCGAGTGTTGAGTCTGAACTCTGATCAGTGGGGTTGGCGGCAAGACTGGGCGTGCCATAGTCCCACTTCGATCGATCGCGCTCGAAGTATATATGCTTCCACGGAAATAACGAGCCTGCGTTGGGATACATTCCTTTGACGTAAGGCTTCTTGGTCCAGTTAACCGTCGCGGTTTCGACGGAAATGATCGGCTGGGCATCAACTAACAACTGTTCAGCTTGAGCCAGTAACGCAAAACGTTTGGCCCGGTCAGGGTTTCGATTAGCTTCATCGAGTAAATCAACGTAGCGCTTGTCCCACCAGCCGGTATTGTTGTCATGCTCGGCTGTGTAAAAGAGCGATAGGAACGTGAACGGATCCATATAGTCAGCGCCCCAGGCTCCAAAAGCAAACCCTTTGTAATCGAGCTTCGACCGCGCGTCGACAAATGTTTTGAATTCCATACTGCGCAGCGGGACCGTGAGTCCGAGGTGCTTCTTCCACTGTGACTGCCAGAACTCAGCCGTGATCTTATTCGATGGAGCTGTCGGAAAAGTGTATTCAACCTGGTCGATCGGAAAAGAAGGACAGGAGAAGGTGCCGTCGGGATTGGTAATTACTGGATATCCGGCTTCTGTCATGAGCTGTCTGGCTTTGGCCGCATCAAACTCAGCAACTTTGGGTTCCGGATATCCGGCAAAGATTCCGTGCGGCGTAATACCGCGCAAAGGTTTAACGATCTTGCGCCACTTCATCGCAGTGTCTTTGTCGAGCGCCAGGTCAAAGGCGTGGCGCACACGCACGTCATTCATCGGCGGCTTCGTAGTATTCATTACGATGTAGATTACCGCCGCCTCGGGCGCTGCCATGTAGTCCTTCCGGTATCTAACTTCATCAATCCAGGCGCTGATGATGGCGTGATTGGAAACTGCATCCACCTCACCGACTCGATAGAGGTTCATCATGGTCGGCTGGTCAGACATTGGGAAGAAGCGAATGCCATCGAGACGAACATTGGCGGTGTCCCAGTACATCGGGTCACGCTCGACGGCGAGCTCGTTATAAGGCCGCCACGACTTCATCTTAAACGGCCCATTGGTCACGATGTGCGCAGGGTTCGTCCAATCTCGCCCGTAGCGTTCGACGATCTTCTGTGGGACCAGTCGAAAAAAATTGTTAGCCAGGACTCCCACGAAGAAAGGCGTGGATTGTTTCAGAGAGATGCGAAGGGTGTAATCATCGACTGCTTCGATGCCGAGATCTTCAGGCCCGACCGGAACAAACTCTTTCCCGATAACTGCTTCCTGCAGTTTCGGATTCTTAGCCAGGATCGCCTTCCGGGATTTTTCATCACCGGGCAGCGCCAGGCGCTCAGGCGAATGCATTCGTTGATGGAACTCGGTGTCTTTGTCGGGTGTGGGCTCGGCCGCCGATGGCTTGTATTCAGGAGCTGCTGCGCTGAGAGGTGCTTGACTAAGAGGTATCGTCGTGGCTTGAGTGCCAAAATCCTTTTCAAGCAGGAATTGGTTCGTCTTCGGATCCTTAACGAACACCGCTCCCTGGTTATAGTTTTCAGCCTGCCTGATATAGGAGGCGAGACTTGCGCTGCGAGCCAGAAGTTCGGGCGCCAGGCCACGACGGAAGGTGTAGACAAAATCTTTCGCGCTGATAGAATCGCCGTTGGACCAGCGAGCATTTCGACGCAGATGAAAAACAAACTCTGATGAGTCGTTGTTTTCATCCCAGCGTTCTGCGATTGCCGGGACCGGATCCATGGTCTTGGCGTCGTACTCGACCAGGCCTTCGTAAAGAGCCATAAAGATACGGCCTTCGGGCTGTCCGCTGCTCAGCTGTGGGTCGAGCGATTCCGGTTCGTCACCAGAGATGTAACGCATGACGTTGTCGCGCGGGACCTCGACCTTGCCAAAGAATTCTTCATTCTTGAGTGCCGACGCTGCGCAGGAAATCGAAGCGAGCACCAAAGAAAAAAGAAGCAGTCCTATGGTCGTCTGTTTGAATGTAAGCTTGAACATCGCGACGTCCTTGTTACTTCCGGCCGGAAACGTTCAAAGAGTGTTGAAGTTTTCGAAGCGCTACCGTGAGCATGCGGCGAAACTCAGCTTGATGCTGGGTCGCGTGGGCAACTCTCGGTCAACTTATCACGCGGTTATTCTTTGATCAAGAATACTTTTTGTGAAGTAGTGCCGTAATTTGGAGTGCGCCGACCTATCGGCGCTTGGTTCGCTGCGACCTGTCGGAGCAGGTTGGCGAAAAAAAGGCCGAGTTACAAAGCAGCGCGGCGTCGGGCCGCCGCGAGCGAAAGCGGTGATAGGTCATCGCGCTCCAAACGCTTTCGTAACGCACTGATTACCATGACATCTCCCCTCGATCGATTACACGCCAGAGTGCGAAGTAGCAGACTGCTTCGAGTCTTCACCGTTTTCATCAGAATCATTCTGGCGCTTGCTTTTCTCCCTTCGGGTGTAACCAAACTGCTGGGCAATCGATTCACCATGCTGGGCCTGGACAATCCGGTCGGCTTTTTCTTTGAGGCCCTCTATCGCACCGGCTTTTATTGGCGGTTTCTGGGGATTTGTCAGCTGCTCGCCGCCCTGTTGCTCGTGATTCCGAGGACCGCCACCATCGGCGCATTGGTATATTTCCCATTGATTCTTAACATCTTTGTCATTACTGTCTCGATGCATTTCCAGGGGACGCCGATCATCACCGGGCTGATGTTGCTGGCAGATCTTTACCTTCTTTGTTGGGACTACGATAAGTTGAAACATCTGATGAAGCGTAGTTGATGGTTGACTTTCCTGTCGCCGGACATGCTATGTCCTGTCTCTAAAGTTCGCAGAATAAATAAGCGCCGTAGGGCTCCGCTCTTCAGTCCCAGAGGCACGAAATGTTTATAGAACCACCGTATAGAAACCCTTTTCGCTCCGGAGGAGCGAGATATTCGCTTGGCCGACGCTCCTAACGGATAAGGAAGTAACTTTTGCGAACGTGAACCATAAACATTTCGTCCCTCCGGAACTGGAAACCGCAGTTCTACTTGTTGCGCGAACTTCAGAGACAGGACACTAGAGCAACGTCGAGTTTTGCAAAAGTTTAAGTTAGGGAGAAACAGATGGCCCAATCAGAGCCTGAGTCCAGTTTGAGTTTCGAGCGAGTAGTCTTCTTCAGCGATGCAGTATTCGCGATTGTGATCACACTTTTGGTTCTCGAGATCAAGACTCCACACCTTACCGATCACAACGAAGCTGCGTTGAAGCACGCTTTATTTGAATTGATTCCAAAGTTTTCCGGATTTGTGGTGAGTTTTCTAATCGTCGGGATGATGTGGATTGAGCATCACCGGATTTTCCGATACATCAATCATTACGACTCAGGGTTGCTGTGGCGCAACCTGCTCCTGCTTCTTTGTGTATCGTTTGTCCCCTTCCCCACAGCCTTGTTCAGCGAGTTCTTTTGGAGTCGAACCGCATTCATTTTCTACACGGCCAGCTTCGCTTGCGTGGCCCTGGCGAAGTTATGGGTGTGGCGCTATGCGGGCAGCAAGCCAAGTCTGCTCGCGCCCAACGTTGATGAGTTGACAGTGAAACGAATTACCCGGCGTTCAATGGCTGTCCCGATTGCTTGCGTCGTGGTCATGGCGCTCTCGCTGATCAGCATCTGGATTGCACCCGTGGGATTTGCGACTATTCCGCTCATTGCTCGCCTGTTGGATCCAACGAGAACAAAGCTAAAGGCTGCCGAGAGCTGAAATGAGTCAGAACCGGGAGCGGTAGCGACCGGGTAGGGCTGAAGTGAAGTCGCTCTTGTTGGCATCTAAAACCCGGTCGCTACCGCTCCCGCTTCTGACCTGCGTCGAAGGCCGCCCCGCGGGCGAAATAACAAAATGGAAGCAAAAGTCGCCACACAAATTGATTACTGGGATCGCGTAGCTTCGGAAAAAACATTTTCTCATCCTGTCAGGCTTGATTGGCTGCGAGAAGCTCTCAACGGCTCGCTGGCTACGGTGGTCGATTTTGGGTGCGGTTACGGGCGCACTCTGACGGAGCTGTCATTCGCGGGATATCAGCATATCCTGGGTATCGATTTTTCGGCAGCAATGCTTGCACGATGCAGGTCTGCATTGCCTGTGGTCCCGCTCATTCGCAGTGACACTTTGCCACTCGCGACGGCGAGCATTGATGCGATCCTCTTGTTTGCAGTGTTGACTTGCATCCCGGACAGTCACGAGCAGGAAAAGTTGATCGCTGCAGTTTCACGCGGGCTCCGGCCCGGCGGTTTGATTTACATCAGCGACCTGTTGATAAATGATGATTCTCGTAATCGCGCTCGCTACGAGCAGTATGCAAAACAGTTCAATTGTTATGGCGTCTTTGAACTGCCGGAAGGCGTCGTGGTCAGGCATCATCGCAGGGAATGGATTGACGAATTGACCCGGCCGTTCGAGCGTTTGCAATTCGAGCCGTTCGAGGTCACGACTATGAACGGCAACAAGTCTGCCGCATTTCAATATCTCGGGCGCAAGAAAAACAAATCGTGACGAACCATTCAAAACACTCATTTTTCCGGATCGCGACGGCGCTGATCATGGTCCTGTTTGCGACAGTCGTCATAGCAAGCGGGCAAACGATCTCGCGTTACGATGTTGTGCTCGAACCCGACATTCTCAACAAAAGCATTAAAGGCTCGATGACGATTACGCTGGCTAAGGGTTCGAGCAAGTCGATTGAGCTGCAATGTGGCGACCTGCTCATCGACAGCGTGAGCATCGACGCAACGCCGCTGAAGTACTCAGTTGATAACCATCAACTACGCATAGTTCTTCCAGCGAAGGCCACCAGTAACCAACTGATTAAGATCGAGTATCACGGTGCGCCTCGTCGAGGAGTCCGCTTTTTTCCGGATCGGATGCAGGTCTACACCGTCTTCTCGACGAGTCAGTGGATGATCTGCCTCGACGATCCAAATGAGCGAGCTTCGCTGCGCTTAAGACTCATCGTTCCAAATAACCTGGCGACGGTTGGTAATGGTCGGTTCGTAAACAAGAGACCGGTGGGCTCCAGCAAGTCGGAGCATGACTGGCAACAAGATCGACCGGTGCCCAGTTACACGTATGGTTTTGTAATTGGGCGTCTATACACCGTAAGCGAACGGCAGGGGGCAACGAAGCTGAACTACCTCGCCGAACAATACGACCGCGAAAAGCTTCTGAAGATCTTTCACGACAGCGCGGACATGATGAAGTTTTACGAGGAACGTTCGGGGGTCAGGTATCCGGGCGAGACTTACTCTCAAGTTCTCGCTGCTGGCGGTGTCGAACAGGAAATGGCGGGCTTCACTGCGCTCCGCGAAAAATACGGGCAGTCTGTGCTTGATAACGAGCGCGATGTTTGGCTCGGCGCTCATGAAATGGCGCATCAATGGTGGGGCATCGGCGTTGGCTGCCAGGCCTGGACACACTTTTGGCTCAACGAAGGGATGGCGACCTTCATGGCCGACGCTTACAAGGAACATCGCTTCGGCCGTGAGGAATACCTGAAAGAGATTGAGGCTTCTCGAAAGCAGTACGAGAAAGTAAAAGACGCGGGCAAGGACCGTTCGCTGGTTTTCCCTGATTGGTTACATCCGACCGCGGAAGATCGAACGCTCGTTTATGACAAAGGCGCTTTGGTGCTGCACCTGCTACGCGAAGAAATGGGTGAAAAGGCTTTCTGGTCCGGGCTTCGAGCTTACACAAAAAAGTACTTCGGCAAATCGGTCACGACTCCGGACTTTCAAGCCGCCATGCAGAAAGCCAGCTCGAAGGATCTTAGCCCGTTCTTCGACAAATGGGTTTACCTGAAGAAGTAGGGTGCAGTATTTAGAGTGTAGGTTGTTGAGATAGAAGGACGCGAAACGATTTACCATATATCATTTGTCATTTTTCATTTGTCATCGCCCACCCGTTTCGAAGCACGGTTAAATGCAGATGATCGGCGATGGTTTACGACTTAGCAGGTGCTCGATTCTTTCCTCTATACGCCTTGTCCTTTGCGCAGCAGAGCCGTCCGCTACCGCAGATGCTACTGACTTGGGTTCACGAATGCTGACACCCAATTGGAGTCGGCAGGTAATTCTCGTGAGTGGAATGGTGAGCAATGGCAAATGAAAAATGACAAATGATATATGGCAAATCGTTTCGCATCCTTCTATCTCAAAACCTCAAACAACCTACATACACCCTCACTTGAAGTTCGTATCAATCTTGACAGTCTTAAGTGATGGGGCGTCGAGCACGTTGCTATCGAAGCCGCGGACATACGGTTTCACGAGAGAGTATGACGACGCGAAGTAGATTGGAATAGCCGTCAACTGTCGCAAGGCTTCGGCTTCGCTATCAATTTGGGAATCTTGTTCCTCGATCGCTCGATTGGTGAGATTCGTGGGCGGTGACGATCCTGGTGATGCGTTTGGTAAGGGGGAACCAACCCTCTCCTCAAACGGAAACAGCGTCCTGAGATTGCTGGCCTCATCCATTGTCTGCAGGACCGCGCCTCTTCTAGCCAAGTCATAATCTCCAGCACGAATTAACGCTTCGTACTCGTCCCACGGTTTGGCGATCACTTCGGTCTCGATGCCCAACACGTTTCGCCAGGCGGCTGCGACTGCTTCAGCGACTATTCGTTGTTGCTCGTTGCGATTGATCAAAAGCCTGACGGCAGGAAAACCTTCTCCATCCGGAAAACCAGCATCCGCCAATAATTGTTTCGCGCGTGTTTGATCGGTATTCAGGCTTGCCGACCTGGCAACCACAGCTTCGTTATTGTCGGCTTTGCCTTCAGGCAAAAAACTGTTTGCAGGTTCACTAGCTCCGCCCATTACGTCTTCTGTGATCCGCTTGCGATCGATTGCGATGGCAAGGGCTTCGCGCACTCTAACGTCGTTGAATGGTTCGCGCGAGGTATTGAAACTGTAATAAGTCAAAGCTGCATAGGTGTTGCGCCGGTAATCCGCGTAGGGCGCCAATAGCTTCAACGCCAAAGGTTCAAAGGGTGCGTTAGTGACCGCATCGATCACACCCGCCTGGTACGCCGCCAGAGCTGACTCAGCATCGCTGGTTTTCACAAACTCGACGCGCTGCAAACTGACCTCCGCTTTGCCCCAATAATTCTCGGCGCGTTCCAGCATAACTTTGTCTGATTCGCTGCTGGTCAACAAGAACGCGCCGTTGGAAATCAGATTTGGAGCTGAGACCTTGCTGCTGGCGTTTTGCTCCGTGACTTTCACCGGTCGAAAAACCGGATGAGCAACCAGGGCTGGAAAGTTCGAGTTAGGTTTCTGCAAGCGCACGCGCAGGACATGGGCGTCGACTTCTTCTACGCCTGAGAGGTGAGCTTCCGTGCGGCGAGCCTCATTGCGCGCGGGTGATTGCTGCGGAGCGGGCGCAGCTTGAGAAGCTTTTACTGAGCCAACATACGCTCGCACTCCCACGATGTTATTGAACAAGTCGGTGTGGGGCGCCAAATCGCCGAGACGAAGTGTGCGTTCCCACGAGCGGATAAAATCAGTCGATGTCACGGGCTCGCCAGTCGACCAACGCGCCTCATCCCGCAAATAAAATGTCCACACGCGACCATCATCACTTGATTCCCAGCGCTCCGCGACACCCGGCGTCGGCTTCAAGGTGCGAGGATCATAATCGGTGAGCCCTTCGAAGAGCGCGCGAACAACATCGGTGTCGGGAGGAGCCGCCGCGTACGCAGGATCAAAGACCTGCGGCAGCCCGCCGTCGCTCCATCTCAGCCTTTGCTCACGCGGCACGATCACGCGGCCGTAATACTTTCCGCTAGTACCATCGGACAAACAGCCCGGCGTCACGAGCGTAAACGAAAGCAGAATGAAAGCGGTGACTATGACCTGCAAACGTGGTGGAAATAATCTCTGGAAGGGACTCGGCATTGTTAGGGAGTTAACATGTCGCTTCGTTTCGCAGCGCCTTGTAGACCTGTTGGGTGCGCTGGCGAGTGTCTTCAAAGCCTGCGGACGTGTCGATCAAGAAGTCGGCAAATTGTTTTTTCTCTTCCTGCGGCATTTGGGCGTTAATTCTTTGCTGCGCGGCTTCCCGGCTGAGCTTGTTTCTTTCCATCAGTCGTTGAATTTGAATTTCCGGATCGCAGTAAGCCACGATCAGCTTATCAAATCTCTTGTACCCACCGGATTCGATCATTAGCGCGGCATCAATTACGCCAATGCCGGTCGGATCAAGGTCTTCCCACTTGCATAACACTTCGTCCTGACGGGCGATGATAAACGGATGCAGAATTGAATTTAGTAAATTGCGCTTCTCCGGATCGGTGAAAACAATCTCGCCCAGCCGGCTTCGGTTCAGTCCGCCTTCCTGGTTTAGGACCGAATTACCGAAAGCCTCGGCAACTGCCTGCAGCCCTTCCGATCCCGGCTCGACAACTTCACGCGCCGTAATATCAGCGTCGAGCACGTGACAACCAAGCTCAGCGAGCGCGCTCGCCACGAATGATTTGCCCACGCCAATGGATCCTGTCAGACCGACTCGAAGCATGTAGGGAAAGTGTCCTGAAGGCGACGCCGACTTGTTCCTTTATGAACCTCGCTGCAGGCTGGCAGCTTGCAGTAGATGGAAACTGGCGGCCTTGAGCGTATTCCTCATCAGCATGGCGACAGTCAGTAAGCCGACGCCTCCGGGAACGGGACTGCGACTACCGGCAACTTCGTCCACTGCAGCTGGATTAACGTCGCCCACCAGCGTGTACCCGCGTTTCGCTATCACTTGCAGACGGTGTTCACTTTCGCTGCCAAACAATGCCTGGACCGCGGCTGGATCGGTGAGCTTGTTCATGCCGACGTCGATAACCGCAGCTCCCGGCTTTACGTGTTCCCTTCCCACTAATCCGGCTCGGCCTATGGCTACAATCAAAATGTCGGCGTTGCGAGTTACGGATGGAAGGTCACTGGTCTTCGAATGACAAATCGTCACCGTGGCGTCGCGTTGCAACAGCAGTTGAGCGACCGGCCTGCCCACAATCTGGCTACGCCCGATGACACAAGCGTGGGCGCCGCCAATTTTGATTTCGTTGCGCTCCAGTAACTCAATTATTCCCGCCGGCGTGCACGGAACAAATCGTGGTTCCTGTAGCGCTAATTTACCGACGTTGAGGGGATGAAAACCGTCCACATCTTTGTCAGGATCGACGGCTTCGATAATCCTTGCCTCGGTGATTTGAGATGGCAACGGCAATTGCACAAGGATGCCGTCAACGTCGTCGCGCTGGTTAAGCAAGTTGATGACTTCGAGCAGCTCAGCTTCTCCGGTACTTGCCGGCAGAGCTAAATGTTCAGAACGTATTCCAACTTCTTCACAAGCACGAATCTTGTTTCCAACATAGACCGCGGATGCGGGATCGTCGCCCACGCGCACCGCGGCCAGACAAGGAGCCCGACCATTCGTAGATCGAAACTCGACTACCTCGCGAGCTACTTCAATCTTGATGTCAGCTGCGAGCCGCGCTCCATCGAGCACCCTTGCTTTGCGTTTACTGTTAGGGACCATTAATCGTTGTTCACTTTACGAATCTGACGCTGTTAGTCAATGATGCGTAATTGTAGCGCATGCGACATTGATTCTGAGAAAAGGCCCTGGTTAATTGTCTAAATGCCACGGGCTTGCACCGTGGTTTTTACGTTCGCAGCTATTACCACAGCCGTCGAAAACAAAAAGATGCCCCGGGCTTGCCCCGGGGAGGATTCACGCTCGCTGCTATTAACCACAGCTGTCGAAAACAAAAGGATGCCCCGGGCTTGCCCCGGGGAGGATTCACGCTGACCGAACTGATCAGGTGCTTCAACGTGACACTCCACGGGGCGAGCCCGTGGCATCTCCATAGCACTACCAACCTCTTTGCTAGCTGCCTGCGTAAGGTACCACGGGGCGAGCCCGTGGCATTTTTCGAACGACGATGCCGGCCGACCCACTTTGAGGAAACAGCGCGGCTAGCTGATAATCGACGACGTGACCAGAAAGCGTAGGACATTACTCGGAAGCCTTTGCTTCTTTATTGCAATCACCATCCCCCCAGCGACCGTCGCACAGTCCGTAAAAGACCACCACGCAACTATCCGCTCTCAAGTCGAATCCGGGGATATCAATAGTGCCGTGACGAGCCTGCGGGCGCTGAAGAAATCTGATTCTGCTGCATTCGGGCCGAACAACTTCGACTATCTGCTGGCGCGACTTCTCGAACAAAAAGGCGATCGCAGCGGCGCCTCCGCCAATTACAAACCCGTGCTGGCGCGACGGTCCGCCCTCGCAGAGTACGCAGTGTGGCATCTCGCGCAACTCGCGCGCAAAACCGGGGATCTCGTTCACGAACGAGAACGTTTGCGGCAGCTGAGTCTGATCGCGCCGAACAGCCTCTTGCGAGACGCTGCGACCTTGCGCCTGGGTGAAAGCTATCTCGAAAGCAAAGACTATTCGGCGGCAGTAACCGCGCTCAAACCACTTACTGAATCCAGGAAAGTACCGCTCGCTCGCCAGGCGCTCGCGTTGTCGGGCGATGCCTGCGCGCGAGCCGGCAAGACCAACGAAGCCCGAGACGTTTTCACCAAACTCGTCCTGACCCTTCCTGATTTCACGCGGCCCGATGATTTCGCGCTAGCGGCAGTTCGTGGGCTCGATAAGTTGGAGAAAGCCTCGTCTCAGGCCATTTCCGAAGGTGATCATTGGCAGCGCGCGGGAATCTATCAGTTCAATCGTGATTTCGATGGTGCGCGGATTCACTATCTCGCGATCGTTTCAGAATTCCCTCAAAGCAGTAACGTTCCGGAATCGCTATTTCAGACAGGTCGCGGGCTTTATCAACAGGAAAAGTATGAAGAAGCGATCAAGTATCTGCAGCGTGTTGACGGCCAATACAACTCGAGCTCCAGCGCTCGAGACGCCTTGGCTTTGACAGCGGGCGCTTACATCAGATTGAAACGTCTGAATGACGCAGCCGATATTTACAAGCAATTCATTCAACGCTACCCGACAGCGCCGAATCCTGAGCGCGCCTATCTGAATCTGATCGACGTGTTGCGCGACGCCGGCCGAAACCAGGAAGCTCTTTCCTGGGTCGGGCAAACGCAAACACTTTTCAAAGATCAGTTAGCGAGCACGCTCGCGCTCTTTAGCCAGGCGCGAATCCACCTCGTAACCAATTCATGGTCCGAAGCGCTGGCGGATCTGGACGAATTGTTGTTGGCCAAAGATCCGGGAGGATTACGAGTAACCGGAGGCACGACGACTGCAGAACTGACTTTTCTGCGGGGCCTTGTGCTGGAACAACTTCATCGTTACGACGATGCCACGGACGCTTATTTATCAGTTCCGGAAGGGCGAAACGAGTATTACGGCTATCGAGCGAATCAGCGGCTAGCAACCATGTTCTCCACGCCCGGGTTCGTCACGAACCGAACTCGCGCAGATTTAGGCGAAGCAGAGCCGGCCAGACTTTTAGAGAGTGGACAATTCGATGCTGCTCGTCGTGCAGCTCAAAATCAGCTCCGTTTTCGAACCGAGCCTGAGACACGAAAAAAGCTTTTACAAGTTGCGAGTAAGGCATACGAGTCTTTACCCGCGTATAAATTCCCTTCTTACCAGCTTGTGCCTTTAGGTCGCGCTGAGATCATTACTGCGTCTCCTCCAGACTCTCCACCAACTCATCAATCGCTTGCCGATGAATTGTTATTCCTTGGATTGTATGACGAAGCTGCCCCTGAGCTGGCTGCGGCGCGGTCGCAGGGCCAGCAGGCCAACGAGAAAGCCGCGCAGCCTGCTGCGAACAACAGCGCTACCGATCAAACTTACACGGAAGCGGTTTACTTTCTTCGTGGCGGCATGCCTTATCCGGCGGTTCGCTTTGCTGAACAAGTTTGGCGAACCATTCCCGCAGACTATCTGGTAGAACTGGCTCCGCGGCAACTGACTGAGATGTTGTATCCCGCGGCTTATCAAGCTTCAGCTGTTAAGTATTCTCAGGCTCGTCAACTTGACCCACGCTTCGTGCTTTCGATAGCTCGTCAGGAAACACGATTTCAGGCTGAAGCAAAGTCCGTGGCTGCGGCCCGAGGCTTGATGCAGTTCATCGCTGCGACCGCCGAACAAACCGCAAAGCAACTGGGCCGGCACGATTTTGATCAAGACGACTTATACAATGCCGATACGGCGCTGCAATTTGGGACCCAATATCTCTCGACACTTTTCCAGCAGTTTCCGAACAAAGCAGATGCAGTAGCTGCTGCTTATAACGGCGGCCCAGACAATATTGCTCGCTGGATAGCTCGCTCACAATCACAGGATTCTGACCGCTATGTGATAGAGATTGGGTTTGCTCAAACCAAGGATTACGTGTTTCGCGTGATGGCGAATTATTGGGTATACCAGAAGCTTTACGACAATAATCTAAAACCGCTGACTAATAATCAATGAAACCACTTCGAACGTTTTCCCTGGTCCTGGTAATTGCGACCATCTGCTTTATTCCAGCTTGCCGCCAGCCTCCGCAGACGGCCAATCGGTATGACTTAAAAGGAAAAGTCGTCTCAGTCGATAGAGATAAACAGGAAGTGACAATTGATCACCAGGAAGTAAAAGGTTTCATGCCTGCGATGATCATGCCCTTCAAGCTCAAGGACGCGTGGCCGCTGGGCCAGATGGCAGCCGGCGATCAGATTACGGCTGTGCTCGTAGTCGACCGCGGCAAGTCATGGCTCGAAGACGTTGTGATTATTCAAGAGGGTCCATTGACGCCTACGGCTGCGGGCGAAGAAGTCATTCCAGCCAAACCCGGAGACGAAGTCCCAAATTATGGCTTGCTGAATCAGGACAACAAGGCCATTAAGATTCACGACTACCGAGGCAAAGCGCTGGTGCTAACTTTCATTTACACGCGCTGCCCGGATCCGCAGTTCTGCACCTTGATGAGCAGCAATTTTCAACAGCTCGATGGGGAACTTCAAAAACAACCCGCGCTCTACGAAAAGACGCATCTGTTAAGTATCAGCTTCGATCCTACTTACGATACGCCGGCAGTCTTACGCAGCTACGGCGCTGCCTACACTGGTAAATACTCCGACGAGAAATTTGATCATTGGGAGTTTGCCGGAGGCTCGCTGGATCAAATCAAGGGGATCGCGCAGTATTTTGGTTTAAGGTACTACCAAAACACCGACCAGATTATTCACGGATTGCGGACCGTGATCATCGCCCCTGACGGCAAGGTTTACAAAGTCTACGACGGGAATAAATGGAAGCCCGAAGAGCTTTTGAGTGACCTGTCGGAGCTAATTAAATAGACACAGCTATCCACAGACGCAGATCAACGCGAGCGTTGACGCTTCCGCCTTCCGTAATCAGGGTAGTTTGGTAATCGAGGCTAAGGATTCACGCGACGATCAAGTTCCCTAAGCCAACTTTCGTGCATGCCAAAGTTGCCGCGAAGGTCGTAGAGATCCTTAACCATCAGGTCAAACTTCTTATCCAGAAGTAGGACGCTGGCCTGCACAGCTTCCCAAATGGGCCGTGTCTCTCTTAGGCGGGCATCTACCTTTTCTTCAAGAGACGTGAGTCTGACTTCAAACGAAGTGAGTCTGTCTTCAAAGGAACTGAATCTGACTTCAAACGAGGTCAACCGATCTTCAAAAGAACTCATTCGAAGTGCCAGGCCTTTTAACATTTCGCCGTTCGTCGCAATGTCGGTTCGTATTTCGTTCAATCCACTCAGCACTAACTCTTCAAATGAACGCCCGCCCGAAAAATGTTTGGTTTCTTCTTCACTCATGATTTGTCTCCACAATGCTAAGCCTCTCTGGCCTGAAACTCAATGCCAAAGTGACGTGTCGATAAGGTTCGACCTGCTTCTGGTGGAGATCCGGATCAGGCTTATCCGGGAGCTAATGGCCGCAAGTCGGTGTCGCCTGCTCGTTCGCGACTCACGTTCATGCAAGCAGGAATGCCAGTGTCGACGCATTCCTAACCTTTGAGTTTCTTTATTTCCTCGGTGAGAACGGGTACTGCTTCAAACAAATCCCCGACGATGCCATAGTCAGCGATGTCGAAAATCGGGGCCTCAGGATCTTTGTTGATAGCCACAATGGTTCCGGAATTCTTCATTCCGACCAGGTGCTGGATCGCGCCTGAAATTCCGAGAGCCACGTAAAGTTTTGGGGCGACCGTCTGGCCGGACGAGCCTATCTGCCGGTCGATGGGCAGCCATTCCGCGTCGCAAATCGGCCGAGATGCGGCGAGATCGGCGCCCAGCGCTTCCGCCAACTTCTCCGCCAGTGCGATGTTGTCCTTGCTCTTAATGCCCCGACCAATCGCCACGATTACATCGGCCTTTGATAAATCGACGGCAGCCTTCACTTCCTGGAACGGCGCTTCGGGAGTCATGCGCACTGCGCCGACTTTGACTTCAATAGCTCGTGTTGGCGCTCCGCTTCCCTTCACTGCCTGATCGCCGCGATAGGCGCCGGATTGAAATGTGGCAAAGATCGGAGCCTCGCCATCCGAGACCACGTCCGCATCGATCTTCCCCTGAAAAATTCGACGAGTGAAGGTGACCGCGCCATTAGCAACTCGCGCGCGGACACAGTCGCTAATGAGTGCTTTGCCGAAACGAGCGGCCAGCTTGGGAGCGTAGTCACGAACGAGATAAGTGTGCGGCATCACGACGTATTGCGGACCCAGCTCGCGAATCAACGCTTCCATCGCGTCGGTGTAGCCATCAGGCGTGTAATCGGCCAGCTTTTCATTAGTGCCTGTGATTACTTCTGAAAGGTCATAGGCTTTAACCTGTTCAGCCAGCGCCGAAGCCTCAGTTCCCAACAACACTGCGGCAACAGTATTGCCCAGCTCACCCGCAAGACTTTGCGCGGCGGCGATTGCTTCAAAAGAAGTTTTGTTAATCGCTCCGTCGCGATGTTCCACGAATACCAGAATTCCCTGACTCATCTAGCTCTCGTCTCCAATTAAGTGCTGCCAGCCTGCGGCCGTTAGCCGGCGTCACGTGCGGTGCCCAGCACATTCGGCGGCCACCACGCAGCGACAGGCTGGCAGCCTGTCGTACAAGGCATCGCCATCAAAACACACGCGCTTCAGTGTGCAGCTTTTCTGCGAGCGCCACGGCACCGGCTTTCGCGTCCCCATTGCCAAGAAACTGCGTTTGCTTGGTCTTCTCCGGAAGATAAATTTTTTCGATACGCTGGTGGGAAGCTCTGCCAGTAGCCTCGCCGGAAAGAGTTACTTCCTTAATCTCCTTCTTCTTCGCAGCCATGATGCCTTTTAAGGACGCATAACGAATCTGGCTGATGCCGGATTGAATCGTCAGCAAGGCGGGCTTGGACATCGAGTACCACTGGTACCATCCGCTCTCCAGCTCACGTTTCACTCGCAGCTTTTCACCAGACGCGTCGACTTCGATGACAATAGTGGCGTGCGGTATGCCGAGCATCTCTGCCATGATCACGCCAGTCTGGGCAAAACCATTGTCGTCGGACTGCAGGCCAGTCATGACGAGATCAGGCTGTTCGTCGCGAATGGCGTCGGACAATATCTTCGCGCCGGAGTAGGGTGACAGGCTGGTCAAATCATCGAGGACTACATGAATGGCTCGATCGGCGCCGCGTGCGAGGGCATCTTTTATTACTGACTTCACACGTTGTGGTCCCATCGAGCAAACAACGACTTCACCGCCGTGCTTCTCTTTAAGGCGGAGGCCTTCTTCGAGCGCGTAGCCGTCGGACTCGCTGACCTCAAAAGAAAGATCAGCCTCCTCAATCCACGTTGCTTCTTTGTTTATGCGCAGAATCGCATCCTTACTTGCGACCTGCTTCATCATTACGATAATTTTCATCTCTTAGTAATCAGCAATCAGCTTTCGCTACAGGCGTTTAGAGTTCAAACTTTAGATTTGTGTGGTTACGTAGCCACAATCTAAAGATTGAATTCTAACGCTCGTAATCACTCTTCGTATCTCTTAAATAACAGTGCCGCATTTGTGCCGCCGAAGCCGAAGCTGTTGGACAACGCGTATTCAACCTCAGCCTCGCGAGGCTCGTTAGGCACGTAGTCCAGATCGCAATCGGGATCCGGATTCACATAATTAATCGTGGGCGGCAGCTTCTTGCGATGAATTGCCAACACGGAAAAGACGCCTTCGATCCCTCCAGCGGCGCCCAGCAAGTGGCCCGTCATCGACTTCGTCGAACTAACCGCCAGCTTGTACGCGTGATCGCCGAAGGTCTTCTTGATCGCGAGCGTCTCAAACTTATCGTTGTAGGGCGTCGAAGTTCCGTGCGCGTTGATGTAGCCCACCTGCTCGGGCTGCACGTTAGCGTCGCTGAGCGCCTTCTGCATCACCCGAATCGCGCCCGAACCGGTTTCGTCAGGCATGGTCAAATGAAAGGCATCAGCCGACATGCCATAGCCGACGACCTCGGCGTAAATTCGAGCACCGCGCCGCTTCGCAAACTCAAGCTCTTCGAGAACCATGATTCCCGCGCCCTCGCCGATCACGAACCCATCACGGTCGCGCTCGAAGGGACGCGAGGCATGCTGCGGATCGTCATTGCGAGTCGACAACGCGCGCATCGAAGCGAAACCAGCCACGCTCATCGGCGTGATCGCAGATTCTGCTCCACCGCAAATCATGACGTCGGCGTCTCCCCGCTGAATTATCTTGAAGCTGTCGCCTATCGCATGAGCTCCAGCGGAACAAGCCGTGGCTGTCGCTGAATTTGGACCTTTGGCGCCGAAGCGAATCGAGACTTGCCCCGCAGCAAGATTAACGATCGCCGAGACAATAAAAAACGGCGAGACTCGATCGGGCCCGTCATCCAGAAGCTTCGAGTGCTCGCGCTCAATAGCCCAGAAATCTCCGATGCCGCTGCTGATATAAGTTCCAACTCTTTCGCTGAATTCATCAGGAAAACGGTGGGCTTCGTTCAGCGGCAAGCCGCTATCAGCGAGCGCTTCGACTGAGGCGGCAATGGCGTAATGAATAAAGGCGCCCATCTTGCGCGCCTCTTTTTTGGGAATGAATTTTAGAGGGTCAAAGTCCTGAATCTCGCAGGCAAAGCGGACAGAAAACTTTTCGGTGTCGAACTTTTTGATTAAGCCGGCGCCATTGCGCCCACTCATCAGTCCGGCCCAGGTTTCCTCAACCGTCTTGCCGATCGGCGTGATCAGACCGACGCCCGTAACTACAACCCGACGTGTCAAACCTTACGCTCCTTGAAAAAGGACCGTGATAAGCAACCGGTGAGAAACGCCGGGAGCGAAATGAATCCCGGCAGTCACTCGTCACCTGTCACCTTTCACTTATTTTTGTGCTGGTCGATGTAGTTATAGGCATCGCGCACGCTTTGAATCTTTTCAGCGTCTTCGTCCGGAATCTCAATGCCAAAGTCTTCTTCGAAACGCATGACCAGCTCGACTGTGTCCAGCGAGTCGGCGCCTAGATCATCGATGAACCGTGCATTTGGAGTGACTTCATTCTCGTCGACACCCAATTCGTCCACGATTATTTGCTTAACCTTATTCTCGATCTCTGGATCGGGCATTTCGTTTTGCTCCTCTTAATGAAATGAAAAAATTTTTAGAACGACGTCTGATTCTCACCCAGTCTCGACCGGGTGACCAGCACAACTCTCATTTATCTTTCCACCACCGTTTCAACGGTTTATTGCCTGCAGCCAATATGAAACCTTGAAACGGTTCAAATCCTCTAAGATCCCTCTATCCACCGGGCTGAGGCCACGGTGTGAATGAGAGGTGCGATGAAAACCAAACGGCGCTAACCGGCGGCAGCGACAAGTTGCAGCTTGTCTGCCAAGCTGGAATCTTCAACGTTCAGGCATTGAACGTTCCGGTTAATCTGTCGAACCAGCCCGGACAGAACTTTGCCAGGTCCCACCTCGACGAAAGTATTAACGCCTTTACCAATCAGTAACTCGACCGACTCCAGCCAGCGTACAGGAGACGATACCTGTTTGATAAGCGCAGCGCGCGCGTCTTCGCCCCTATCGATTATTGAAGCCGAGGCATTTGCCACCAACGGCACATTCAAATCTGCAAAGCTTGTCTTTTCAAGATCAACAGCTAAACGCTCTTGCGCCGGCATCATCAAGCCACAATGAAATGGCGCACTGACGTTGAGCTTAATCGCTCGCTTTGCTCCCGCAGCCTTCAATAATTCGACAGCTCGATCAATCGCGGCTGCATTTCCGGCAATCACGACCTGATTCGGCGAATTAATGTTAGCCGGCGCGCAAATCTCACCTTCGCTAGCTTCGGCGCAGATACGCTCGATGTCGCTCAAGGCGGCGCCCATTACCGCAGCCATTGCTCCTACTCCTAAGGGCACTGCTTCCTGCATGTAACGGCCGCGTAGCCTGACGGCGCGAAGCGCATCCGCCAGCTTAAGAGCGCCTCCGGCGACGAGCGCGGAATATTCTCCAAGGCTGTGACCAGCGATGAAGCCCGGTGTTGGAAAACCTGTCGCTGTCATCGCCCTCAACGTGGCAATCGAAGTTGCCAGAATTGCAGGTTGCGTGTTTTCGGTCAACTGCAGCTGCTCGGCTGGGCCCTCAAAACATAGTTTTGAGAGCGAAAACTCGAGCACGTCATTTGCTTCTTCAAAGACCTCGCGAGCCGCGGCGAAATTATCCGCCAGATCTTTTCCCATGCCCGCGTATTGAGAACCCTGCCCCGGGAAAATGTATGCAACACTCATCGTTAATTTCAGATCTCAGACCTTCAATCTGGAGATCTTAAATCTGAGATCTGAGATCCGCTTCTGTTCTTTGTACTTGGTTCTTTGTACTTGAATCCAACCATCCTTGACCGTTACAACTCTGCCTAAAAAGCATCAACCTAACCATACTCAACTACAAAGAACCAAGGACAAAGAACCAAGAACATCTTTACCACCTGACCAGCACCCCGCCCCACGTGACGCCACCGCCAAATGAAGCCATCAGCACCAGGTCGCCAGGTTGAATCCGGCCAGCCTCAACACACTCGTCAAGCGCAATCGGAATTGACGCTGACGAAGTATTGCCATGCATCGAAATATTCGAATAAACGCGCGCGTCCTCAACCTTTAGTTTGCTCGCCACAGCATCGGTAATTCGTTGGTTCGCCTGATGCGGAATGAACAGCGACACGTCTTCAGCCTTCAGCTTGGCTTCCTCTAAGACTTCATTCGAGATATCCGACATCGAGCGCACGGCTACTTTAAATAGCTCGTTGCCCTTCATTTTGAAATAATGATCGCCCGCCGCCAGCGTCTCAGCTGACGGAGGTCGCCGCGTTCCGCCGCCGGGCGAAAACAGTTGTTCGAGATATCGTCCGTCAGAGCGAATGCGCGCGGCGAGAATCCCTTTGCCTTCTTCTACCGGTCCCAACACCGCAGCGCCTGCGCCATCACCAAACAAAATACAAGTCCCGCGGTCCGTATAATCGACGTATTGGGTAAGGATCTCAGCGCCAATAACCAGGGCATACCGGATCTGCCCGGTACGAATCATTGAGTCCGCGAGCGTCACGCCGTAAAGAAAGCCGGAACAAGCAGCGACCACATCCATCGCAGCAGCTTTGTTCGCGCCGAGCTCAGCCTGAATTATGCAACCTGTGGAAGGTAAGATTTGGTCCGGAGTAACGGTGGCGCACAACAACAGATCGATCTCCATCGGATCGATCCTGGCGCGCTCGATTGCCTGGCGTGCAGCGCGCACGGCAAACATGGAGGTGTATTCGCCGGGAGCCGCTTTGCGGCGCTGTTTGATACCGGTGCGCGTGGTAATCCACTCGTCTGAGGTCTCGACCGTTTTCTCCAGCTGGGCATTAGTAAGAATGCCTTCCGGATAAGCATGACCAGTCCCCAGAATTCCGGCGTTAACGTTTCCCATTAATCTCCTTAGTTATTTATGAGCGCGGTAATACTACTCAGTCGATCGTGTCTCTGCAATTCCACGCTCGATGCGCTCGCTCGCGCGGTTCTCGGAAAATTCGCGGACGCTGCGGATTGCGTTGCGCATCGCTCGAGCATTCGAGCTGCCGTGTCCAATCACGACTATGCTCCTTACACCGAGTAATGGAGCGCCACCGTACTCTGAATAATCCAGGCGTTTCTTGATATTTTTGAAAGCCGGGCGAGCCAGCATTGCGCCCGCTTTCGTCACCGCCGAGGCCGTCAGCTCGCGTTTAATCATTGAAAGCATGGCTGCCGTCAGGCCTTCCGACAACTTCAGCATCACGTTGCCGGTAAAACCGTCGGTGACGATTACGTCGACGGCTCCGGAAAAAACATCGCGGCCTTCGACATTACCAACAAAGTTGAGGCTGGTAATCTTGCGCAGCAGCGGAAACGCCTCTTTGGTAAGGTCATTGCCCTTAACTTCTTCTTCGCCAATGCTCATTAACCCAACCGTGGGTTTCACAGTTCCGAGCACCGCTCGCGAGTAAGCATCGCCCATCACCGCGAACTGCGCCAGATGCTCAGCTTTACATTCAGCGTTAGCTCCGACGTCAATCAGTAGCGTTGGCCGAGGCGATTTAGTCGGCAACAGCGCCGCCAGCGCTGGTCGATCGACACCAGGCAGCATTCCGATCACCATCTTTGCCGTCGCCATCGCAGCTCCAGTGTTGCCGGCAGACACGAACCCGTCGGCTCGCCCCTCGGCGACCAGCTTGCAGCCAATTCTCAAAGAGCTCTTTTTCTTTCGCCTGATCGCATTAGCGACAGCCTCATCCATCGCGATCACTTCCGAGGCTTCGACCAGCTCGATACCGCGATCGCCATCGCCTCGCCAACCACATCGGCGTAGCTCAGGTTCTACGATCTCGGGACGGCCTACGAGAATGATTCCAATGCCGAGGTCCCGCGCTGCTGCCAACGCACCGTCGATTTCCACGTGCGGCGCGTGATCGCTGCCCATCGCATCGAGCACCACTTTGCCCGTGAGCGATGAAGTTGTTGAGCCGTGCCTGGACAAATCGCGTACAGGAAATCACAAAGCCAATTAGCTTTGTTCGACTTGTATTATCTCGCGGTCTTTGTAGTAACCGCACTTCGGGCAGACCCGGTGTTGCAGTCGAGGTTCCTGACAGTTGGGACAAAGACTGGTTTGCGGCGCGCTCAGCGCATCGTGCGCGCGACGTTTGCCACGGCGGGCCTTTGAATGTCGTCTTTTTGGATTTGGCATGATTACTCCATCAAAAACACTAGAAATCGCAAATGGTGAACAGTCGATAAGGTCTATCCACGATTCACGATTTGCGATTGGTTAATTCTTTCAGTCCTGCCCAACGAGGATCAATTTCCTTCGTCTGACAGCCACATTCTTTCAAGTTTTGGTCTCCGCCGCAGACTGGGCAGAAGCCCTTACAATCTTCGTTACAAAGAGATCGAGTCGGAACCGCGAGTAGCAACTGTTCCCTGACGATCTCGTCGAGATCGATCCCCTCTCCGTCGAATACTGAGAGGGTTAGATCCGTTTCTTCAAGTTCCGCAGTCTGCCGGGACTCGTACTCGCTTCCGGTCACATACGGAAGACTGAATTCCGTCCGGACCGGTACCTCTACGGATTTAAGACACCGATCACAGTCTACTTCAGCTCGCGCGGTCAGCCGGCCACTAAGAATGACTTCGTTGCCATTTCGACCGATCCGGCCTGAAATCTCAGGGGGCTCGAGTAAGCGCACTCGCTCGTCATTGAATTCCAGCTCATCGTCTTGATAAACGTGAGCAAAAGCTCCTGACGTACCCTCGAGACTATCAAGTTCTATCCGCACGACAAACACCTTGTGGCCACCTGTGGCGGCTACCGTAAATCAGCCACTCGGCACAAAAGGGTCAATTATAGCGACCAAACTTTGTCTGTCAACGCGAGGAGGTCGTGGGAGTGCGCCAAGAAAAAGTAGGTAAAGCATAAATGGTGAACTTGAAGCCTTAGCCGATACCACAGGCTGGCCCTGTGGTGTTTCATGTTCACAGCTACAAAAACAGGCTGATCCATCAGTTCGCAAGAGGCCACGGGCTGGCCCCGTGGTGTTTCACGTTGCCGCCTGCCACCAGCCTGAAGCGTGAACACTCCACGGGACGAGCCCGTGGCATCACCAAAAATCTCGGCCCGCCTCTGTTAGCGACCAACGTGAGTGACCACGGCG
>DATNBH010000007.1:0-25422 GCA_035572035.1 Pyrinomonadaceae bacterium
ACTGCAGGCTGCCAGCCTGCAGCTTGCAGTCGAAACCACTCTCGCGACAGTATAGTTACTCATCAAGCTTAATCGTGAGTAACGCAACTACAGGCTGGCAGCCTGCAGCTTGCAGTCGGAACCACTCTCGCGACAGTATAGTTACTCATCAAGCTTAATCGTGAGTAACGCAACTACAGGCTGGCAGCCTGTAGTACAAAAGGGCTGAATACTATGACCTGGCCAACACTACGATTCGAGGAATGGGAAGACACCTGCGCTACGTTGCATATGTGGACGCAGGTAATTGGAAAAATCCGTCTGGCGCAAACGCCGCTGGTGAATCACTGGTGGAACGTGCCGCTGTATGTCTCAGCTCGGGGACTTACAACCTCAGCTATGTCATATCAGGATCGCATCTTTGAAATCGAGTTTGACTTCATCGATCACCAACTGCTGATCAAATGCAGTGATGGCGCAGCTACTTCGCTACCGTTGCGCCCGCAGACCGTGGCTGCCTTTTACGCAGAAGTAATGGCGGCGTTAAGAGGATTGGGTATTGAAGTCAAAATCTGGACAATGCCGGTCGAAATCCCAAACCCGATTCGATTCGAAGACGACACCATCCACAAATCTTACGATGCGGAATATGCGAATCGATTCTGGCAAGCCCTGGTGAAGATGGACGCGGTCCTCAAGGAATTCCGCTCGAGGTTTATTGGTAAAGTCAGTCCTGTGCATTTTTTCTGGGGAAGCTTTGACATGGCTGTTACTCGATTCTCAGGACGGTTAGCTCCAGAGCGCCCCGGCGCGGATCTGATCACGCGCGAGGCCTATTCCCATGAAGTAATCAGCCACGGCTTCTGGCCCGGCAACAAAGACATGCAGGCCGCGTTTTACTCGTACACAGCGCCTGAGCCACCGGCCCTGGGTGACTCAAAAGTTAAGCCCGCAGAGACGTTCTACAGCGCTAAAATGAAAGAATTTTTTCTTCTCTACAGCGACGTACAAAAATCCGAATCGCCAGAGAACACGCTGATGGACTTTCTGCAGACTACTTATGAAGCCGGCGCGAATCTCGCCAATTGGGATCGCGCGGCGCTTGAACGCACTTGACGTACTGCGGACGAGGCCTGAAGCAAACACCGCCGCTTCTGAAAACGAATCAAACCACCAAAAACGGGAATCCGCAGATTACACCTCCCACACTGACTGGATATCTCGAAGTGCCGGCCAACTCTTCAAAGAAAATCAGCGGTGATAAGCGCAACCTGCGGATAGCTTTCTACTGGTTCTTCTTAGCCGCCGCGTCAGCTTGTTTCAACTTCTCTGCGGCACGCGCATAGTTCTGGGCGAAGAGGGCTGCATTTGGATCGTTGTTTTGCTTTCCAAGTGTTTGCGCCTTTTCATAGAGCGGCGTAGCCAAATCGAGACGACCGCCTCTTTCGTAAGCTTCTCCGAGACTGTCATACACGTTGGCCGAGTTTGGATACTTTTCGACGTTAAGCTTGAAGGCGGCGATCGCTTCATCTGCTTTACCGGCGCCGAGATATTGATAGCCGATCTGGTTCACTAAACCTTCAGGAACCGGAATGGCATAACCAAACTTCTGCGCTAGCTTTTGATAGTGAGCCTCAGCGCCCTGCAGTCCGCCCTCGACATTACCGGACTGTGCATCGCGCGGCATCTGCCATCCGTCGTAGACTTTTCGCAGACCGAAATAGTGGCTGCGCAGAACCACTGAGCCGTGATCCTCATCTTTGAGTTGTTCAGCTTGCCAATCGAAGTTCTTTATCTGGCTCTTCGCCAAAGCCGATTTGAAGAGCTCGAATGAGTCGCCGATGTCACCCGGCTCGTTCCCAAGCGAAGTGAACAGCGTCGCATTGAATTCTTTTCGAGTCTTCAGAAACTCTTCGGCTTTTTTCAAGGTAGCTTCGTCGGCCCACTGCAGTGACGGACTGACGGCAACGTAGGAACCAAACAATTCAGGCCTGGTTACCATCGTGTGAATCGTGAACAAGCCGCCAAACGAATGCCCCGCCAGGATCCGATAAGGCTGGACTCGATACTGCTTCTCAATTGTAGGGATCAACTCCGTCTCGATGAACTTGAGGAAGTTGTCGGCCCCTCCCGCTGTCGGAAAATTCTGAGCATCAACACGTGTGGCTTTGTTCGGAGTCAGGTCACGAGTGCGATCCGTGTTAGTGATGCCTACGACGATTAATTCAGGGACACGGCCGTTGCGCGACAGGAACTCAATGGTGCTCGCAGTGTGCGCCATGTGAGCATCGCCATCGGTCATATACAACACCGGGTAATTTATTTTGTTGTTCTCGTAGCCTACGGGCGTGCGCACCAGAATGGTTCGTTCTTCACCAAGCACCGCGGACTTAACAGTCATCCTCGTGATTGTCCCCTGGCCCAGAGCGGATGACGTGAGTAGCAGAAGAAGTAGAAGCGACCCGCACAAACCCGCTAGTCGGGTTCGTGAAAGCGTAGCAACGGCATTTCTCATTTTCGAACTCCTATGGTGTGAAATGTTTCTCGCGCACTAAACCAGTTCGCGGAAGGTATCCCAGGACGATGCCGGCGCGGTCAAAAGCAAAGCTGAGACTCCCTCCGTATCACACTGGCGTGACCAAATCATCAGATTTTGTGACGATCCGGCCACCCAGCGTGACGAAACGACTTTGGAGTGCGCTGACCTGTCAGCGCTTTGGTCCGCTGCGACCTGTCGCAGCGCTATTCTTGGGCGTCACGATGTTCAAAAACTAGTAGTCATCCTCAATATTCAGTTTATCGATCTTAAGGCTATAGATAGTCTTCACCGCCGATACCGGTGCGGTCCGTTCAAACCAAGCTGCAGAGCACCACGGGTATCGATTAGCCACTTGTACCAAGCCGTGTCGCACCGCATTTTGATGCACATAATTTAGGCGTGCAAGGTACGAACGCTGAAATGTGAGCTTCGTTTCCCAAAAGTTAAACCAGACCTGACGACCAAGTGCGTTGTCTAAAGCGTTTAAGTTCCTCGCAGACTCTGAGTGCAGGTGCTTCAGGAACTTGTCCAGGGATTCAGTTTCAGGTGTGGCTCGGGCGATAAGATGATAATGATTTACGAAAACTGCCCATGCCTCTAACTGCCAACCATACTGCTTCGAAAGTGAGAGTACTGATGCCTCAAGCAAAGACAATCTTTGCCTTCCGATGAATAGATGCGCTTTGTGGAGTGTCGCCCCGGTCACCATGTAGATGCCGTGCGATCCAAGTCGATGAATTGGGGCATGCGGCCAGTCCTTTGTCAAAAGCATGATTGCACCTTTCGTTTTTGAGACTGGTAGGCTGAGCTGAAAAGGATGGTTAGCTGTGAGGGCGAGCGGTGGAATCTAAACAGTGTGAGTAGTCTTAGTCAAGCTCATAAAAAGAGGCTGCGATGTACGCAGCCTCGAAGTAAAGCTTCGCGACGGCAAGCCGCCGCAGGCCAAAGCGGTGACAGGTCACCGCACTCCAAATTAGGGCTTGTGATAATTGGGATACGGCGGATGATCCGGGATGACGACGGGATTTTTTCGCAACGCCTCCAGCGTGATCTGAATCGCTTTCTCCAATTGGGGATCGGCGCCGCCAGCCACCGAGGCGGGGTCATTTTCCACTTCAACATCAGGAGCGATGCCCCGATTCTCAACTTCCCAGTCTCCCTTTAGCCCGTAAATCGCACCACGAGGCGCCGTCACAAAGCCGCCATCCATCAAAGCCGGATAATTCCAGATGCCCACGAGCCCGCCCCAGGTTCGCGTGCCTACCAACGTTCCTAACTTGTCCTGGCGGAACATCCAGGGAAGCGCGTCACCGCCCGATCCGGACATCTCGTTGATGATCATCGTCTTTGGACCATATATCTGCGCTAAAGGTGAACAGAATTTTTCACCTTCTCGGGTGATGGCACAATTCCGCAGCGGCCTCGCTAACTCATCGATGATGTAATCGGCAACCTGGCCGCCGTGGTTATAACGTTCGTCGATAATCGCTGCTTGCTTGCCCACTTGTCCGAAGTAAAAGCGATTGAAGTTAAGGTAGCCGCCGATGTTCGTGTCGGGAACATGAACATAAGCGACCTTGCCGCCGCTCAGCTGATCGACTTTGCGGCGATTGTCTTCTTCCCAGGCTCGATTGCGAAGAGCAAACTCGCTTGCCACTGGAACGACTGTAACTTCGCGAGCATTCTTACCGTCAGGCGTTGGTCCAACTTTCAAACGAGTCTGGCGGTCGGCCGTATTCTCGAGGAACTTATGCACTTCGGCGGGCGTCCTGACGTCGACTCCATTCACCTCGAGAAGGTAGTCTCCCACATTCACGTCAACCCCAGGCTGAGTCAGCGGCGCTCGCAAATCCGGATTCCAGTTTTCGCCGTTGAATATCCTCGAGAACCGGTAACGTCCATTCTCGATTCGATAATCAGCGCCCAGCAGTCCTCCTTTTACCGCGCGGGCTGGAGGGATATCGCCGCCGCCGATAAACATATGTCCGATCGTGATCTCGCTCAGCATCTCGTCGAATAGATAGTTCACGTCATCACGACCACCTGCGCCTTTCAGAAAAGGAGCGTACTTCTTTTCCGCGGCGGCCAAATTCAGACCATGGTGATTTGGGTCGTAAAGAAAGTCTCGCTGAATGCGCCAAACCTCGCGATACATCTGCGCCCACTCGGCGCGAGGATCGGTGTAGGTTTCGAGCCCATCGAGTTTTAGTGCTCCGCTGCCCGGGCTGGGGGCTGCGGTCGAAGGTACGATGAACCAGGCCGGACCTTGCCGGTAGAGAACCTTCTCTCCATTTCCGGAAACGATGAAGGTGTTGAGTCCGCTCAGAAACGGTTCTGTCTTTCGAGTACTCAAATCAAACTTGGAAACAGTCGCAGGAATAACCGGATCGAAGCGAGGGACGTCTGGAAATTCGCTCAGGAACAAAACGCCGGTCTTTCCTGCATCCAGTCCCACATAATTCGCCGGCTTGATAGGCAAAGAGACGATGCGCTGGCTTATGCCATCGAGATCAATCGTTACTTTGGTCTCTTCTTCTTTCTTGGCTTCATCAGGTTTGGCGCCTTCTTTTGGTTTGGCGGCGGCATCCTTATTTTCTTCCGGTTTCTTTTCCTCGATCTTTTCCTCGTCGCTCTCAGGCTCGGTTGGTGATTTATCACCTTTCTTCAACACCGCTGCGTAAACACTGCGCAAGACAGGATGCTGGTAGCTGGAGAGATCCAACCAGCCTGACGACAGTCCGATGTCCGTGCTCGCCGTAAAGAAAAGCGTCTTGCCGTTTTTGTCGAACACTGGATAACGCGCGTCACCAAGCGATTCGGTGATCTGAGATGACTTCCTGGTCTCAAGTGAATAAACAAAAATCGCGCGCAGGTGGCTTTCGAGAAACTTCGAGTAGGTGAGCCACTTACTATCGGGCGACCAACTGACGGCCAGTACGACGGACGGGTCATCAAAACGATCCGTGTCGACCTTTACAGTCGTCCCCTTTTCGACATCTGCGTACCAAATGTTCAGCCGCTTATCGGTGAACGAAATCTTCTTGCTGTCGGGCGACCATTGTGGACCATAGAAGAATGACGGCGGGCTTCCCAATGCAATCTTCTTAACCTGTCCAAAGCCAGACTGGTCGACAATATGGAGCGCGTACTCGCCCGACTCGTCTGAAAAGTAAGCAATCGATTTTCCGTCTCGCGACCACGCAGCATCGCGTTCCATCACCGCCGTGCTGTGAGTCAGGTTGCGGGCATCGCCCTTCTCAGCAGGAACTGTCAGGATGTCGCCTCGCGCTTCAAATACCGCGCGAGCTCCCGTTGGTGAAATTTGCGCCGTGGTGATCCTGTCTCCGACTTTTTCATAATGAGGGCGAGTCGCCGGCAGGTCGCCCGAAATCTCAATGTTGACTCGGGAAGAACGTGAAGTCTTTGGATCCCATAGATAGATTCCGCCGAATTGCTCATAAGCCAAAACGTCAGGACCGGCCGTCACCGATTTCAAATCCAGGCCTGTGTTTTGGACGACTTGTTTGACGGCTTTGGAGCGCGGGTCATACGAGAAAAGCGTGACCGGGCCATTTCGATCGGACAGAAAATAAACCTGGTCGCCAAACCAAACCGGATCAGAATCATTTGAATTGTCTCGCGGAACTTTTTCGAGCTTAAGATCGCTCAGCTGAATGATGTAAACGGGAGTCGTTTGTCCGCCGCGATAGCGTTTCCATGAGGTTTGCCATTTCAGGTTCGGCACATAAGCCAGGCGGGTCCCATCCGGTGAGTATGAACCTTCCTCGCCGCGCCACATCGGCAACACTTCCGGCCAACCGCCTTCAAGTCCGACGGTATACAAGCGCGCAAAGTCTGCATAAGCCTCGCGGGACGATCTGAACAGAACGCGCTTGCCGTTCGGAGTCCACCCAACCGCCACGTCTGCGCCGGGATGCCAGGTCAACCGTTTGGGCTCGCCACCTCCAGCCGCCATGACGAAGACGTCAATGTTGCCATCGTACTGACCAGTGAAGGTGATCCAGTTTCCATCGGGCGAGAAAATCGGCAAAACTTCGTGGCCACCGGTTGTGAGCTGCCTGGCTTCACCCCCGCCGCGCGGCACGGTCCAAAGATAGCCGCCATGCACGAAGACTACGCTCGCGCGATTGACCGTGGGTGAGCGAACCAATAGAGCTGCATCATCTGCGGCGAACGCAGATTTTGCGAAGCAGATCAGGATCGCGGCGAAGACTAGGGTTCGTAGGCGCATTTTTCCTCCAAAGATTTTGTCGAGATTAGGCACACTTAGCCCGAGTATGGAACGTAGACTCGTGGATACGTAAATCAGCACTGGGACGGTTTCAAATTTCTATGATGTTTTTCGTGCCCGGCAGTCACACTACAGGGCGCCAAGAAAAAGTAGGTAAAGTATAAATGGTGAACTTAAGCCTTAGCCGATACCACAGGCTGGCCCCGTGGTGTTTCACGTTGCCGCCTGCCACCGGCATGAGGCGTGAACACTCCACTGGACGAGCCCGTGGCACTTTTTCTTGCCGCACTGGTCAGATTACCACCAGCATCTTCGCAGAGATTTTCCATATATCATTTTCCATTTCCCATTTTTCATTGGTCCGATCAACCCTGCAGCCGGAATGGAACCTACTAGATACTTAGCCCAAATGAAAAATGGGGAATGGAAAATGATATATGGAAAACTCTCTTAACCAACTCGCACTCTTAACGAGCCCTTCTTCATACTTAGGCTCGAGCGGTTGGTTTGCGCTTGATTAGTGAGTGGCGCTCAACGTCGCGCGTAAACTCCGAACGACTCGAGGTTTGCGTTGCGAATAGCCTATTCACTAGTATTCACGAATCACGCGAAAACGGAGAACCAATTCATGTCAATAACGCCGGAAAAAGTGCTGCAACTGGGTCTGGCATTTTGGGGCTCAAAGACCTTGCTCAGCGCTATTGAACTCGGAGTATTCACCGAGCTCGCGAAAGGTCCGCTGGATCTTGGGACCATAACCACGAATCTCGGTTTGCATCCGCGCGGGGCGCGCGATTTTTTCGACGCATTGGTCGCGTTGGAGATGCTCGAACGTGAAGGAAACCTCTATCAAAACACTCCTGACGGCGACGAGTTTCTGGACCGTGCCAAGCCCGGCTACCTGGGCGGCATGCTGGAAATGGCTAATGAGCGTTTGTATCCGTTTTGGGGCTCATTGACAGAAGGCCTGCGAACAGGCGAGCCTCAGAATGAACTGAAGAGTGGAGGCCCCGGAGTATTTGAAAACATTTACGGAAATCCGGAACGATTGCGGCTCTTTCTAGGGGCCATGACCGGATTGAGCATGGGCGCCTCGAAGGCTATCGCGAACAAGTTTCCCTGGAAAGACTACAAAACCGTCGTTGACGTCGGCGGCGCGCAGGGTGGTCTGCTGGTCCAACTTGGTCTGGCGCATCCACACCTGACAGGTACTAACTTTGACTTGGAGGTCGTGGAGCCTGTTTACACCGAGTACGTGGCTGCTAACAACTTGAGTGATAGGCTTCGATTTCAGTCAGGAAACTTCTTCGAGGAAGAGCTCCCGAATGCGGACGTGATTACGATGGGCCACATTCTTCATGACTGGAATCTTGACCAAAAACTCATGCTGTTGCGCAAGGCCCATCGAGCGCTATCCAGTGGAGGCGCGCTGATAGTTTTTGAGGCTCTCATAGACGACGAACGCCGGCAGAACGCCTTTGGCTTGTTGATGAGCTTGAATATGTTGATTGAGACGCCCGGTGGTTTTGATTATACCGGCCGGGATTGTTCCGGGTGGATGCGTGAAGCAGGATTTACGTCGACTCGTGTCGAACACCTCGCTGGTCCCGACTCGATGATAGTCGCGATAAAATAGATTTACTCAGCGTCGCTTACGCGCGGGCTTGTCCGCTCCCGAACGACTGAATTGAGTGTAGGCAACACGAAACAACTCGGAGAGAGCTGACGCAGTTTCGGGTGTTAAGTTCTGATCTGCGCGCAAGTGTGCTTCTACAATTTCCGGAGTCGACTCGTGAGGGTAGTAGATCACGGCCGCTGTGTCTTCATTGCTGGAATGACGACCCGATAAGACTCGCTCCATCGGCATATCGAGCCAGCCTGTTAGACGAGCGATATTGTCTGCGTCCGGCTTACCGGTTCCGTTTTCAATGCGCGAGAGTGTCGAAGCAGAAACTCCAGTCTTGTCGGCCACATCTCGCAGGCTGAGTCCAAGTTCATCTCGACGCCGCCTGATAGCTCGTCCTAACTCTTCAGTGTTGACCAGGGTTTTTGAACGAGTCATTTAGACCACCTCAACTCCAGGTTTGATTTGTTCGCTGACTACTCGTGTCGCGCTAACGCTGCTCGATTTTATTGCGCTAACTGCTGCCACATTTTATTGCGCTAACGCTGCTCGATTTTTCTGGGCCTAACGATACCACAGGCTGGTTTTAGTCGCAAGACCGTGTTTTATCGGTGAGACACGGAAAGGGCGTAGGATTTAGGGTGTAGTGGTCTAGTGGTCTTTGTTGTGGGATCTTTGTTATTCAGCTCTGAGGTGCAGGCGATCTCAGATCTCAGATCACCAGCATTACACCCCACACCCTAACCCCTACCCCCTAGTTACCTACCCCTACACCCTACTTACCATGCAGGGCGCTGGAGGCGAGATCGCGAGCGCGTGGGAGCATATCCACCGCCTTAGTCACTTGAGGATCGTCGGATAAGATCAGCACTCTTTCAGCCATCACTCGACCATAAGCTGCACAGGCGAGATTGAATCGCAACTGCTGAGCGATAAAAACGCGGTTGTTATCGAGCTGCGCAGCCGTCGCCTTCAATCCTGACTGCGCCACGGCGAACTCTTTGAAAGCGTTGAAGAGTGCATCAGTAATCGGAAACTCGGTCCTTTCCAGCACGTGCTCAAAATCAATTGGCCCTTGTATCTTGTACGAATCAAAGCCGCGAATGCGTTGGTTAACAAGTTCCCGTGAGAACGCAAAGATTGGGCTTACCAAACGTCTTTGGAACAACGATACCGGGCGCGGCTCGCTATCCTCATCCGGCGTAATTCCGCCGCCGCCAAATACAGCTCGTCCGGTGTCGGTATGTTTTTCCGGTCCCGACGGCTTCTCAGTTTTTTGCGAGTGCAATACGCCGCCACGCGTGTAATAGTCGTAGAGCTTGCCGTTGCTGTAATCTCGCTGAATCAAGCGTCCTGACGGAGTAAAGTACTTCGCAGAAGTAAGTGTCAGAGCACCCTGTTCGAGAGGAATGATGCTTTGCACCAGGCCTTTTCCGAAGCTCGTCTTGCCGACTATTAATGCGCGATCGTGATCCTGCATCGCTCCGGCAACAATCTCGGAAGCCGAGGCGGTAGACTCGTTGATTAGGATCACGAGTGGAGTCAAATCCGGGCTCGCGTTACGAGATTTTGGCGCATTGTCGCGCAAACCATTTCGGCCTTTTTGAGTCAGGATCAATTGTCCGGCTGGCAGAAAGGTTTCTGCCACTTGAATCGCCTGATCCAAAAACCCGCCGGGATTATTCCGAAGATCGAGGACCAATGAAGTCATGCCGCGTGAGTGCAATTCTTCAAGGGCCATTTGCAGCTCTTCCGTAGTCGTGTAGTTGAAACCACGAGTCATGTCGACGTAGCCAATGCCTGGGCCAATCATGTATGCATCTGGTACCGAAGGCTGAGGCACAGCTTGACGAGTGATCAGGATTGTCTCGATCCTGCCATTGGAGGCTCGCGAGACTGTGAGCCTCACCACGGAGCCGCGAGGACCTCTGATCTTGTCGCGCACTTCAATCGATGATTTTCCGGTCATCTTCGCATCATCGACCGGTTGGCATCGTGAGTGAGTTCCGCATTCGTCTCCAACTGAGATGATTCGATCCCCAAACCTCAAACCTGCGCGCGAGGCTGGCGAGTTTTCGAACGTAGCGGTGATGTACGTGTCCGCCTGGTCACCAATCAGGTAACTCTGGATCGAGGCGCCGATGCCGGAGTACTCGGAACGCTGGTCCGCCTTGAGCTCTTCGTACTCTTCCCTGTCAAAGTAGTTCGAGTGCGGGTCGAGCGAGCGTAGCATTCCAGTGATTGAAGATTTGTACACCGAGTTGTAATCGACCTTGCTGCCTTCAATGTAGTGATCTTCAACTACCCTCAGCGCTTCCTGAAAATCTTCTTCGATAGACGTAATTTCGCGACTACGGCCAGGGCGCCGGCCAACTGACGACGTGCCAGGGATCGGTTTGCCGTCTCTCGTGGTTCCCTTCGATGAAGAACCCTGAGGTTTTTGTTGTGCGACTAGTAGACCGGGTGTTAGTAGCGCAAAGACGATGATGAGGGAGACAAGAAGTTGCGAGAATTTCCTGTTAAGCAAAGCAGACCTCTAATTAATTTCTTCGACTAACAATCTCGATTTCAATACCACGCTCCGTGGTTAAGTTCATAGTACACGGACGTCTGGAAGCCAGGCAAGGATGGCCTCCAGAGGATCGCTTTTGGCTCGTTTCTTCGTTGTTCTTTGTTCGCCTCATGACAGATAAAAAGCTTATTGCAACAGATCGCAATTCAATTCGTATTTACTAAACAACTGGTTCGCTTGACGATTGTGAAAAGCGGTCCGTAGAATGAGTTTTAATATATTCAGCAACTGATCAAAGGTGAGTGAGCCGAAGGGAGTTCTGAGTTATGAGCAGTCCGTATCAACGTCCGGAACCCGAACCGACAGAGACTGTCGATGATCTGATTTTGCACAATGGAGACTCAGATGAACAGTCTGAGCGCACTAAAACTTCCGTCCGCGATTTGGCATCGCGCATTCCGGAATCGCTGTCAGCGATCGGCCGCGACATCAGTCGAACAATCGAACGTGCCATTTCAGCCAAGGATGAATACGTTATCGCAATCAAAGTTTCACCTGCTGCCCAGGAGAAACTCGAGCAACTGGTCCAGGCCGGAGTCTTTCACAACCGAGCCGAGGCTGCCGGGTTCCTAATCGATGAAGGAATCCGAACCCAGTCAGCGCTGTTTGAGCGTGTGGAACAGAAGCTTGCCGAAATCGAACGGCTTAGGGCCGAACTACGAGGAATGATTAACGAAAAGCCGAGTTAAGCTGGCACCAAGGCTTCACCCCGTTTCATCGTTCCCCGATACAACCCATAATTTCGCTCCGCTAGAGACTGCCCCTTCTTCAGCACCGGCGAACGCAGAGAGCCAAACACGTGCCAGAAAACTTCCAGCTCCCACATACGCCGATAGAACAATTCACCCTGGATAACGGACTCCGCATTGTGCTGAGCAAAGACCCAGCCGTGCCCGTGGTTTCGGTCGTGGTTTACTACGACGTCGGCTCGCGCAATGAGAAGTTTGGCCGCACCGGCTTCGCTCACCTTTTTGAACACATGATGTTTCAGGGTTCGGAGAACGTTCCGAAAGCAGCCCACTTTCAATACATATTCAATGCGGGTGGCACGATGAACGGAACCACCTCAACGGAACGCACTAACTACTTTGAGACTCTGCCGGCGAATCAACTGCCATTGGCCTTGTGGCTCGAGAGCGATCGGATGAGATCGCTGAAGGTTACTCAGGAGAATCTCGACAACCAGCGACAGGCCGTGCAGGAAGAAAAAAGGCTCCGGTACGACAATCAGCCTTACGTCAATGCCTTTCTGTTGATTAATGAGCTGATTTTCAAAAACCAGGCCAACGCTCACTCAACGATTGGCTCGATGGAAGATCTGGATGCCGCGACCATCGAAGACATTCGTGAGTTCTTCCGGATTTACTATGCTCCAAACAACGCCGTGCTAACGATTGTCGGAGATTTTCAGGAGGAAGACGCGAAGGCGCTCATCTCGAAATACTTTGCGAGTATCCCCAGACAGCCTGAACCTCCACCGGTGGATGTCAGCGAACCTGATGAAGTTGGCAGGGCGCAGGAGGCTTATCACGACAAGTTAGCGCCGGCGCCTGCATTCATTTTGGGGTGGAAGATTCCACCGCGTCGAACGCCCGATCACTACGCGCTGGCCCTGGCTGGCGATCTCTTGTTCGTCGGTGAGAGTTCGCGGCTTTACCAGCAGCTCGTGAAGGGAGATGAGTCAGTTGTTTCCATTCAGGGCGAGGTAGACGATCGCCGCGGGCCTTCAGCTTTGTACATGTTTGCTTTGCCGAAACCCGGCGAAGACATAACAGCGATCCGTCAGCGGATCTTTGATGAGATCAAGCAACTCGGTACCGAAGGTCCTTCAGCCGATGAAATGGAGAAGTTGCGCAACACACTTACGAATGACGCAGTCCGTGGACGACAATCAACTTTGTACCGAGCGCAGCGAATCGCCGAGTTCACCTTGTACGATGGTGATCCAACTCTTGTTGATCACGAGCTCGGATATTATTTGAAAGTAACCGCTGATGACATCAAGAACGTAACGGCAAAATATCTGGACGTGGACAATCGAGTCGTGCTCGACGTAATACCAGCGATGACAACGGAAACGAGCGAAGAGCCTGCTCAGAGCACATCCGACCAGGCCGGTGACCCGCAACAACCAGCGTCGCCCGCTCCACAGATCCCGGCGCAGCCGTCACCACAACCCCCACCAGCTACGGCTGTCGAAACGCCGCTTAACGATTCTGCGACGACAGAGTCCGGGAAGCCACAGCAGTTCGCAGAATCGCAGGCTTCCAGTGAGCCGGGTTCAGAACCGGTACACCTTTAACATATGACCGAACAGGATGATTTTCGCCGTCACGCACCGGCGCCGCTTCCCTCCAGCGAAATACGAATTCCGACTCCTTACCAAACCACACTGCCAAATGGTTTGGCGTTGGTTATAGTCGAGGATAGACGACTGCCTTTGATAAGTTTTCGGCTGGCATTCAGGACTGGAGACGCTCACGATCCGTCTGAGTTGCCGGGCTTAACGGACATGATGTCGGGCTTGCTCACCGAAGGCACCAACACTCGCAACAGTCGCCAGATTGCGGAAGAAGTCGAGCAAATGGGCGCCACACTGCACGCCGGAGCCGGCTCCGATTTCACTACACTCTCGGCTTCGGCACTTACAGTTTTTGGAGACAAGATTCTTGATTTGATGGCTGACGTTACACTTCATCCGTCCTTTCCCGAGAACGAAGTCGACCTCACACGCCAAAACACCAAGGAGAGTCTGAAACAACAACGCGCACAGCCATCTTTCCTGGCTAACGAGATGGTTTCGCGAGTCATGTTTGGCGAGCATCCTTATTCACGAATTGCTCCGACTCCCGAATCAATTGATGGGACCACTCGCGAACGACTGGTCGATTTTCATAGCCGAGTGTTTGTTCCTAACAATGCGGTCTTTCTAATCGTTGGTGACGTCGAAAAGGCTGCTGTGGAAGCGCAGATATTGCGTTTGTTCGGCGACTGGCCGCGCAAAGAAGCAATCACCGATCACTTCGCGGCGCCGCCAACAAGAAGTTCGCGCAAGGCGTACGTCATCGATCGTCCGGGTTCAGCGCAGTCAAACATCGTCATCGCAAATTTGGGTGTGAACCGCACGAACTCCGACTATTTTCCTTTGCTGCTGATGCATACGGTTCTGGGAGCGACTGCTTCGTCGCGATTGTTCATGAACTTGCGCGAAGAAAAAGGCTACACGTATGGCGCCTATTCAAATCTCGATACGCGTCGGACCGCTGGGACTATTCGCGCCACCGCGGAAGTGCGGACACCGGTAACGGGCGAATCGCTCAAAGAGTTTTTCTACGAACTCAATCGAATTCGGGAAACGCCTGTAACCGATAAAGAGATCCAGGACGCCAAGTCTTACCTGACCGGAGTTTTTCCGATTCGCCTCGAAACTCAGGAAGGGTTAATCGACCAACTCGTACAAATAAAGATGCTGGGACTGCCTGATGACTATCTGCAGTTCTACAGGGCTCAGGTTCAGTCCGTCACCAGCGAGCAGATTCAAAATGTCGCGCAGAAGTACATCAGACCTGATGAGGCTGCGCTGGTAATAGTCGGCGACGGCGCACAGGTGCTCGACCAATTGAAAGATTATTGCTCGGATATGGAGTTCTATAGCACCTCAGGCAAACGAAAAAATCATCCCTCCAGTGGTGCAGCAACAACGGAAGAAGGTTTGGCTGGAACCTGGGAACTCGTGGTTAAGACTCCATTCGGGGAGGACCTCTCAGCTTCGCTAATCCTGGCTAAAGATGGCGATGGATTAAGTGGCAAAGTTCAATCCGAAATGGGCGAGGGAAATCTGGAAGCGGTCAGCGTTACAGGTAACTCCTTCAAAGCATCGCTGTCATTTGATATGGGCGGCAACAAGGTCATCGCACAAATCGAAGGTCAGGCCGAAGGTTCTCGCATTGAAGGCCAGATAAGCCTGCCAAACCTGCCTACTCTTCCTTTCAACGGCAGCCGCGAAGAGTAATCCTGCGTTAACTACTTCAAAAACAAAAAAACGCCCGGCACGTACCAACGCACCGGGCAAATGACAGGAGGAACCGAATGTTATGGATGCCCCTTGATGGCGGCATTTCCGAATAACATCTGTTGGTTCAGATGGACCTTCTTCATGAAACAGTTGCTTTTTCGACTCCACATTAATTTCGTCTCTACCGCTGCGCGCCTATTGAAGCCCAAAGGCGCGAAGTGTAACAGCCTGGGGCAACGCCCCCGGAAAAGGCCTGTCCGGATTTGATAGCACCGAAGGTGCGAAATAAATAGTCGGAAGCCGTTCTCATTCCGCGGCTCTCTTTTGACAACTCACACCCCTGTGGCGGTGCCCCAGGCTTCAACACGCCACGCCTTTGGCGCTTAGGATTACGACTGTCGATCCCCAACTCTCTTCCGGCTACCGTTCGTACTTCAATAATATTCCATCGCCGCCGACAGCCCAGCCGAATTTTTTCTGAAAATTTAGAGCGTACAGGTTTTGCTTCGTACCGCTTTCCTGATGCAACCAGGTGCGCCCTCCATCTTCGGAGCGCATAATCATGCCTCCACGCCCAACTATCCAGCCCTCATCATCGTTCACAAACTGCACACTAAGAAGCGTCGAGCGAACTTTTGAATCAACCGGGAACCATGATCGCCCCGAATCAGCAGTCCTCAGCACAGTTCCCTTCTCGCCCACAGCCCAGCCGTCTTTATCGTTGCGAAAGTCAACGTGATAAAGCATGGCTTTAGTTCCCGACTCTTGCTTGTTCCAACTCCGTCCTTCATCGAAAGTGTAGATGATGGTCCCGTCAGCCCCAACAATCCATCCGTGTTTGTCGTCAACGAAATCGAGGTGAATGAGCTCACTGCGACTAGGCGCGCGCTGGCGCGTCCAGGTATCGCCGCCGTCATCCGTGTAAACAAGAATACTATCGACTACAAAATCATTTTTGCTGATCGATCCGACGACCCAACCTTTCTTCTTACTCGAGAAACGCACGCTGTAAAGTTCAGCGGCCGCACCCTGAAATTCAGAAGGTGAAAAGCGGCGAGCTTCTATCCACATATTCCCGCTGTCATGAGTAACGAAAATCGTGTTCCCTGCGAGCAGGAACCCTTCTTCCTTCGATCGAAAATAAATGTCGTTGATGGCGTCCCTGGTGGCGACGGATTGCTTGGCCCAGGTCAGGCCGCCGTCATCCGTACGGCTGAGAAAGCCGGCATCACCTGCCACCCATCCGCGCTTGCTGTCCAGAAAATAAACGGTGTTCAAGTCTGAGCCAGTCACGCCAACCTTGGTAGAAACCCAGCCTTGTTGAGCTTCGCTGACAACAGCTAGCGCGAGAATAATGGCGACCAGGCCGGCGACCAGCACTTTGTCAGCTATTCTGTATCGGGCGTTGACGAGCCGGCGCGGAACGGACATTGAAAATTGTTCTCTCTGGTTCAATTGTTTGGTCGGGGGCTTCCCACTTGTACCTTAACTACGACTCTTCAGACAAGGGCCGCGCATCTTTGCGACGCGCGGCCCTTGTTTTTTGGTTTTGAAAGAAGTTAAGGCCTGGCAGCCTCAACTCGGTAGACTCTTCCTTCGAAGACTACGACCATAGCCTCGCTCACCGCAAAGTACTGCGCCAAAGCAGGCTTGCGTTTCAAGAGGGCGAAGTACTCGTCACTGGCGAAGGTCAATTTAGTCTCGGGCAGGCCAGCGTCAGCCTTGAATTCCGAATCGACCCACACCCCATCGCGGAGATAGAACGTCTTGCCTCCCGCAGTCTTCAAGACGTTGGCAAGGGCCTCGTCCTTATCGACTCGAGAAACTTCCTGCTGTTCACGAGCGCGTTTGCTTTGCTGCACGGCGAGTGACCCGGTCGTCGTGCGAACGTCTGCAGCTTTCGGCGGCGCCATCTTGCGTTCTCCTCCCACACCGCCTGCGATACCAGGAGTTATGTTGCGGGTGACTGGCCTGCCGGTAATGTCCATCTTTACAGCCTCGGATTCGAGCGCGAGATATGACGTATACGGAGTCACGATCCCATATCGAGTCCCCAGGTCAACAATCTCATCCTGCAATTCCTTCTGCTCACCGTTAGTCCGCACTTGCTCCATCAGCCAGCCAACTCGGCGAGTGGCCCAGAGACGAGGCAGAAAATCATTGTCCTCCTCGCGAAGCGGGAATCGCAGCTTGTTGTAAAAGATGCTTCTATTTTTTCCATTGCTCGTGCCCGTTAGCAGCAGCCTTACTTCCTCCAACGACCGCGCATTCCGATAACGGCCAATCAATGTCAGTTGAGTTCCGCGGAACAGATCAGGCAAATTCCTGGGATAAATCAGATCCGTCTCCACATCCGGCATCTCCAGTTTCAGAGAAGCAAGCACCGGGTAATTAATCTTGGCGAAGAAGTTCGATACTTTGACTTCAAGATCTTCTTTCGGCTCCACATAGTCTGCGACGCCGCCATTCTCGGCAGCCAGCTTGTCGAGCAGCGCCGTGTTCACGTCATAACCTACGCCGAAAGTGAACAAGCGCACGCCAGGCTTGCGAGCTTTGGCAACATTCTCGACGATCCGTTGAATGTTGGTTTCACCGACTGTTGGTAGACCATCGGTGAGGAAGACAACAATCCTCGGCCGGTCGCCGCTCTTGAGCTGCTCAAATGAAGTGAGCAGCGCTTGATTGATGTTGGTTCCGCCCTGTGGTCGCAGCGACTGCACAAAAGTTTCGCCGCGTTTCCTCCCCTGATCGTCTGCTGCCAGCAAGCCCGACTCCATCAAGCGATCTTCACCGGCAAACGCCACGACGTTGAAATGATCGCCTGGGCGAAGAATACGAATCCCGTACAAGAGCGCCTGCCGCGCCTTTTCCATTTTCCCTTCCTCAGCCATTGAGCCTGACGTGTCGAGCACAAACACGATGTCCTTGGCCGAATACTCCTGATCGGACCAGTCATCTTTGGGTGAAATCATCAAGAGGAAGTAACCGTCTTTGCCCGGCTCGCGATGCGTTAACAGTGAAACACCAAAGTCTTCCTGGGAGATTCCGTAGAAGAGTTGAAAGTCCTGCGGCTCTTTTCCGGAAGCTGACTCGAAAGAGATGACTGAACGTCGATCGTTACTGCGCTTAACATCGACCGCGTGGCTCGGCGAGTAGATATTTCTAAGCGGCTCCTTGCTTTCGATTTCAACCCGGCCGGACACGGTTCCTATTTGAGTCAGCTGACGGCCAGTACCCAGCGGATATCGATATGCGACAGTGCCTGACTCGCCCTGCAAAACTTGCGTGTAGGTCAGCTCGAGCTTCTTGTCGGAGTGTGCAGGTATCGGAAAGATGCTTGCTTGAAATAGATCTTTGCCGGCGTATTCGAGCAAGCCGGGATCGCGCTGCCGTCGTACGATTTCGTCATAGATGCGGCGAGCTTCTTCTCGGGACCTGACCTCGCCAACAAGTCGACGGTCGCCGTCCCAAATCGCGAATTCGGTTATCGCTGCCGATTCGGGTAGCGGGAAGAAGTAAGTTCCTTCGAGCGTGACATCAGTGTCGTTACGAAAGACTTGCTCGAGGTGAGTCGTGGCGACTTGAGAAGTGATCTTGGTGTCAATCTTGATGGATTTGACGGGAAGGCTTCTCGGCATTGGCACCGGCCTGGGAGGCACCGGGCAGCGGCGACAAGGGCCAGGCACGATAATGCCCTGCGCTTGGGCCGCTAAAGTGGTTAGTAACAACAGAGCTAAAACGCCAACCCAGACTTTGAATCTCATAAATAGATCGACTCCTCAAAGATTTGCGGTTTACCCGCGACTTCAGATGTAAGAACGCCCGACATCGGTTTTCTTGCGGTTTTCCCGCTTTGGTCTTTGGGCTTTGGTCTTGGGTCTTTGGACGTGGTTTTGTCTTTAGTACTTTGTTCTTGGTTCTTTGTGCTTGGTTCTTTGTGGTTGAATGCCAGGTTCAACTGCTTGTTTTTGGTGGCCTACGTGTGGACGCATCAGTCCGGCCTGTGTTCAGGCGCGCAGCTTTGAAAAACAGCGCCAGAAAACAGAGCTTCAACCACAAAGAACCAAGACCAAAGATCAAAGACCTTCCTATTTAATGCAACTCGCGCAACTGCCGGTTCTTTATTGCCACCAAAATTGCGAAAAGAACTACGGCGACGCCACCGGTCGCCAATGTGTGTGGCGCGCCAAATCGATGGGACGCCGCACCGCCAATCAAGTTTGCAAAGGGCATGGTTCCGATGAAGGAAAGGATGAACATGCTCATGATTCGACCGCGCATCTGATCAGTCACCAGTTTTTGTAATAACGTGTTCGTGACGGCCACTGAAGTCACTATCGAAAAGCCGACTCCAAACAGAAACACGAAGGAGAGGATTAGATTAGATGAAAGTGAAAAGGCGATCAGACATAATCCGAAAGCGATTGAACCGCCGAGCACGCTCCAGCCTTTTCGTTTGAAATCACCCAAATACGCCAGCACCAGGGCTCCAAAAAAGGCTCCAGCACCGGCTGTTCCCATCAACCACGCCAGGCCGCTCGCACCAAGGTGAAAGATGTCACGCGCAAAAATTGGCACGAACGTCAAATAAGGTGCGCCAAAAAAACTATTGAACGCAGACAGTGTTAGCAGAATGAACACTCGTGGCCGGCTGCGCACATAGCGAATTCCCTCCAACAGATCATTCCACAGAGCGCGCCGGTCATGAACAGGCGGCGTTAGCCCGGCGCCTGCAGGCTTCGGTTCGAACTTCACCATTGAGAGAGATACAACAACAGCTATGAACGAAATCCCATTAACGTAGAAACAACCTGCGAGACTGAAAACCTGGAAACCAACTCCGGCCAGGGCGGGTCCAATCACTCGAGACAATTGAAATTGTGTTGAGTTCAATGCCACTGCGTTAGCCAAATCTTCCCTGCCAACCATGTCGAAAGTTATCGCCTGATAGGACGGGCCCGCGAGCGACATACAGCAGCCTGTAATGAATGAAAAGATCAGGATCATCCAAACATCACTGGAGTCTTTGATAATGCCGGTGCTAACAAAGATTGCGAGGCCCAGCGCCGCCAGGCCGGCTACAACCTGCGTGTAGAGCAGCAAACGACGTCGGTCGACCCAGTCAGCAAATACGCCTCCCGCCAAGGTCAGGACCAGACCCGGCGCCATCGCCATGAAGCCGTCGACACCGAGCCAGAACGCAGAGTTTGTCAGTTGCAATACGAGCCAGCCTTGAGCGACTGCCTGCATCCACGTTCCGGTATTTGAGAGAAAGGCTCCGATCCAAAAGAGGCGGTAATTGCGGTGGCTGAGCGCGCGAAACATCTGACGACGACGTTTCACGGTTTGACGCGGAGTTTTTTCGGCTTCGGCTAGTTCAACTGACACGGTGGACTATCATCGCATGAGGAGTGGCTCCCGCGCTAAAGGTGTTTCGACGGGCTTCAAAAACTAATCCGCAGATTACGCAGATTTCACCGATGTAAATGCATTGCGCGGCAGCATGATTCAAACTTCGTTGCTTTGATTCTTATGAATTCAGTGGTATCCCTGGCGTCGGTTTCCCTAAACCTCCTATTCTCGTCAAACAAAAACATCTGTGGAATCTGCGTAATCTGCGGATAGTCCTGAGCGTTCACCGGATGGCGACGAGGTGTGAATAAGAGGCCCTCTAAACATTCACTTTCTTCGCCATGACGAGAGTGAACCACCTTCACCGCCGCGGCGATGAGCAACTATCTCTGCCATGATCGCGAGCGCAACTTCTTCGGGGGTAACAGCGCCAATATCCAAGCCCACGGGTGCGTGAACGCGCTTCAACTTTTCTTCGTCGGCGCCGCCTTGTCGCAGCCGTTCCAGCACGATGTTCGTCCGTCGTTTGCTTCCTATCATTCCTACATAAGTCGCTTCACTCGTCATTACTGCTCGCATACATTCTTCGTCTTCACTATGGCCGCGCGTGACGACTGCGACTGATACTCCATGACCGTTGCCGATGGCGTCGCGCACACTGTCGTACCAGTTGTCTGCAGTAACAAGCTGAATCGTTTCATCAGGTAGTGATGTTCGAAAAAGAAACTCGGGCCGATCGTCGATCAACGTAGCTCGATAACCGGTCAAAGCGGCAAGCCGAGCCAATGAAGCGCCAACGTGGCCGGCGCCGCAGATTACAAGTCGTGGTTCAGACTCGATCCGCTCGAACATGACTTGTGCTTCCTTCCAGCGCTCAAGCTCGGGTGCGAAACTAGAGACCGTCACTGCGCTGGTTCCCTCACCCGACGAAAGAAAACTTGACGCATTTTGCTTGACGGCTCCGTCAAGCTCCTCGTCACCGAACCCGCCCCAACTTTCGCCGGACTGGTCAATCAACAGCTTTGCGCCGACATTCTTGTCGGCGCGAACAAGAGTCACAAGACAGGCTACTCTGCCTTCGTCGAAGATCTCTTTGAGGCGCTGAGTAATCGTTGATGTTGGAGGCATACTTTGGCTGCAGGACGTTTCGCTGAATCCATACTAGACTAACTGCTTGTGTTTGTGATCTCAAAAGAACTCGCGCGAAACATCGAGGGCGTTCATGGCGAAGCCGGTCGAGCGTGGCTCAACAGCGTGCCGCGCCTGGTGAACCACTACAGCGAAAAATGGGATCTGAAACTAGACCAGCCATTCGAAAACCTCTCTTACAACCTCGTCATCACCGGATTAAACCGTGAGGGGCAATCAATCGTTCTAAAGCTTGGGCCTCCATGCGCTGAGCTTGTTGCGGAGGCCGCAGCTCTAAATCTCTTCGCTGGACGAGCGGCCGTTCGCTTGCTCGCTGACGATGCTGACGGCGGCGCGTTGTTGCTGGAGCAGGTGTACCCCGGCACTCCTCTGCACGAGTTACAAGACGAAGTCAGCGCCACGAGGACAGCGGCTCGGCTTATGTTGCAACTTCAGCACGCGCCTCCGCCGGAACATTCGTTTCCATCGCTCAAAAGGTGGTTCCGGTCTCTCAATGAACTGAAAGCTCATCCGTTTCCAACCGCTCTGGTCGAGGAAGCTAAAGAGACATTTGCGACGCTTGCAGCTTGGGAAGCTCCCGCAGTTATCCTTCACGGTGATCTCCATCACGAGAACATTCTTTTTTCAGCAGAGCGCGGGTGGCTGGCTATTGATCCGAAAGGCGTTTGCGGCGATCCAGGTTGCGAGGTGGGAACATTCATGCTGAATCAACTGCCCAGGAAAGCTCTGCAATCAGAGTTGCGAGAGATTCTATCTCGAAGACTTTCAATATTTTCGGATGAGCTTGAAATCGAGAAACAGCGGTTAACAAGATGGGCTTTTTGTCATGCGGTGTTGTCCGCGTCCTGGAGTCTGGAGGAGGGACAGGATTACGGGCGGACCATTAAAATCGCTCAGTTACTCAGCTCGCTGTCGTGATTTCAAAGATTCTGTCGTGTTATTGCGAATCAGACCGAGCGCACTCGCTAGGCGGCGAAGCAGCCACAGCGGTCCCACAAGCAAGTACATTGGGTTGGTGAAGAAGGCCGGTTGATTGCCCTCAATGGCGTGTCCGACAAACTGCAATACCCAGCCGAATACGAAGAACGCCAGAGCCCAACGCCAGTTGAAGAAAAACAAAGGCAGCGAAATCAGAATGAGGGGAATACCAACGCTGTGCGACAACCTGTTCAGCGGGTGTTGGTGTTTGGCTTTGTAGTTTTCAATGAAAGAGGTTGCCATAACGTGTCGGAGAAATAATTTAGCCGCAGATTACACCGATTCCAAATGGAAAACGATCTTTGGTCTTTGATCTTTGGTCTTTGTGCGTGAGCGGCATTCACCTTGACGCGTTCCTTAAGAACACCTTTCGTGATCACCACCAAGAATGAATAGATTCAACTACAAAGATCTAAGACCAAAGTCCAAAGACCGCTTTTTTTCATCTGTGAAATCTGCGTAATCTGTGGATTATGTTTTGCAGTTGTCATTTCCAGACGTCGATGAAGATGTCCATGGTGCCGCCGCAGACCATACCTTCCTCGCTGGCTTCTTCTGCTGTCAATGAAAAGTGGTGCAAGGCTGATTGCCCGGAGCGCATCGCAGATCGCGCCTCAGCCCAAACTTCGGCTTCGATGCACCCGCCACCAACCGTGCCTGCAACCTTACCGCCCTCGAAGAACAGCATCTTGGCGCCGCGTTGCTGAGGGGTGGAGCCACGCGTGTGCGCCACAGTCGCCACGACTACACGCTCACCTCGGTCGTGAGCTTCCTCGATGAGTTGGTAGAGCTCGCGCTTTGCGACGGTACCCATATTTAGGTTAGTAACCGGGCGGCGTTTCCACCGGCGACGGGGTTGGCTTTGGTAAAGCTGGCTGGTCAGGCTGATTCGCCAGGTTTATTTGCTGCTGGAGTCTTTCGACCTCCGCGTCAGCGTTCGCAATAGCCGTTTCCAACTTCACGCGACTCAGCTCGAGTTGATCGAATTGGGCCCTCGTTTTAGTTCGCTGATTTTCGAGTTGTTTCTTTCTCTGGTCGCGAGCCACCTCAGGATGCGTGGTTCCATACATGGCCACCGTGCGCTCGATCTGTTCGGGCTGTAAAGCATACTCAAGCTGGTCGAGTTGAATCTGTAAATCGGTTTCCTTCTGCTGCACATCCCGTAGCTGTGAGCGAAATGTCTCAGCTCGTTGTTCCGCGCGACTGAGCTTCTCCAAATCAAACAGCGAGCGTTGCTGCTCCTCCATTTGCCCAAGCTTGTCGGTAAGTTTGTTCACCTGGCCGGACAGATCGGTGATGGTTCGTCGCAGTTGTTCCTGTTCGGTCTCTGGAGTTGGCGTTGGTGAAGCTTTAACTCGTTGAGATGGACTCTTCGATGAAGGCACGGCGCCCTGCTCTGCGGTGCTGAGGATCCGCGGATCAGTTGGATCGGCATTTTCTTCAGGAGTCGGAGTAGGCGTTGGCGTGGCTGCCGCAGAAGTCCTGGCCCGGCGCTGACGTCTCTTGCGGCCCTGTGCCCCGGCATCAATAAAACACAGTCCACCAATGAGCACGGCGACTAACAAGACTGATATCTGACGAGCGGAAAACTTTTGCATCATTCACTCCAGAACGAAAACGCGCGGCTCAAGGGTAACTCTATGCAGAGATGCATTCAAGCATGAAGCTGGATGCCAGGTTATTTCACGGCCCAAAAGCTAAATCGTTCCAATTTGGTTCTTTGTTCCTGGTGCTTTGTTCTTTGTACTTGAGTCTTAATGCTGTTGTCTTATTCCCTCATGAGAAAGGCAAAACTACCCAAATACTCAAGCACCAAGAACAAAGAACCGGTTTTGATCAAGCTAGCTGGATTTGAAGTCCCAATTTCATGGCTCGCGCAGAATTTGTCAGTGCTCCGATGCTTATCAAGTCGGGGCCGGCCTCGGCGTAAGCGCGCACCTCTTCTGGCGTCGGATCGCCAGAGTACTCAATGATCACAGCCGGCGAGAGCTCGCGCGCGATACTGATGAGCCGAGCCACTTCTTCAACTATCATATCCGTCATCAGCAACGTATTGGCTTCATGCTTCAGAGCGTCCCGCAGCTCGCGTTCGTTCAAAACCTGCACCTCGATGCGGTGGAACTGCCCCAGCTTCTCTCGCGCCCGCGCCACCGCCGCTCCCACACCACCAGCGACCGCGATGTGATTGCTGCTGATAACCACACCGTCGTCCAGACCAAATCGATGACTAGCCCCACCACCGACCAGAACTGCGTACTTCTCCAGCATGCGCATGCCGGGTGTCGTCTTTCTCGTATCGACGATTTTTACTCCGGTTCCTTCAACGGCTCGCACGAATTGATTGGTGAGTGTCGCTATACCTGAAAGTCGCTGCAGCAAATTCAAGGCGACCCGCTCGCCTGCAAGCAGGACGTCGGCAAAGCCAGTGGTCCGCGCAATGATTTTGCCGGTTTCGATCTCTTCACCGTCTGAGGCGAATGCTTCCAGCTGCTGCTCGGGATCAAGAGTCATGAAAACTTCTTCAGCAGCTTCGAGGCCAGCCACAATCATTCGCTCACCCGCCACAAAACGAGCCTTCGCGCGCGTGTTGCGCTCGATGATTGTCTGTGAGGTGATATCCCCGCGTCCCAGATCCTCGCGCAGGAAAGTACCTATCGAAGAGTAAAGCGCGCCCTCATCAAGCCAGTTCATATCGGTCTCTTTCATTCTCGCCCGGTTTCAACCGGGTGACTAAGCCCAACATTAAGTCCTTTAACCGTTGAACGGTCGAGTCTCTATCTTAGCAGCGCTGAAACCCTTAGCGGCGCTGAAACCGTTGAGACGGTAATTACATACTTGACGAATCAACCCCATGAACGCCGAAGGCGTTAGCCAATTCCAGCCTGGGGCAACGCCCCAGGGAATAACGCAAGGGTTTGCTTCGCTAACGCTGAAAGCGTTGGCGAGTAGTCCGGCGCGGCGT
>DATNBH010000008.1:0-9505 GCA_035572035.1 Pyrinomonadaceae bacterium
CAGTGGGTCGTCACGAATCTTCCTAAGCTCAACTCGCGAACGCTTACAGCGTTCCCTATTAGCTTGGTTCCTTTTCCTGGGGCGCTGCCCCAGGCTGGAATTTGCCAACGCCTTCGGCGTTTCGACTACTGACGTTGATTATAGTCAAGTATGTTAATGCCGTTTGAACTGGGTGTCACAGCGAACCCGCTCTTAGCAACCGTTTCCAACGGGTTTACGTACCAACGTCGAACAAAAACCGTTGAAACGGTTCTGATTTTCAATAAGTCGTTTGGTCACCGGGCTAAAGCCGCAGTGTGAATGAGACCGCGAAATTCCAAACCGGGTCGCTACCCTCTCCCAATCTACACCTACACCCCAAACCCTATCCCCTTCATTAATCAATCTTCATGCGGGCGCGGAACAATTGCCATTGGCCGGGAGCGCCGTCGAAGGAATGACGGTCGCGATCTTCGAAGCTGATGCCTGAGCCAGCCACGAGATCCTTCACGGTGCTCGACACCAGCACTTCTGCCGCCGCAGCTTTCGCCGCCACGTGAGCTCCTATCTCTGCAGCAATACCTCCCACCTGGCCATCGACTAAATCGCATTCGCCTGTATGCAGCCCGGCATGCATCTCGATTCCCAAACGGGATGCATATTCGCTAATAGCAATCGCACAACGAACCGCTCGAGCTGGCCCGTCGAAGATCGCGAGTGGGCGGCTGCCAACCATGTCGATCGAACGACCTCTGAACCACTCGATTTCTTTCGCGATGTGCGCGCGCAGCCGGGTCAGCAACTCATCCCAACGCGACTGACCAAAACGCTCGACATACTCTCCTGAGTTCGCAATGCGCATATACAAGACTGTCGCCAAAACCGTGTCGGGTTCGGGCGTATGTCTTACGCCAGTCAGGAACTCCTCGACCTCATTCAGGATGGCGTCCTGATCACCAACGAACGGCAGATGATCATTTCCGGGAAGCTCCACAAACTTCGCGCCTGGAATTCTGTCAGCAACAAAACGTCCTTCTTCAACTTTCAAGCACTGGTCATCAGTTCGATGAATCACGAGTGTGGGCACGCGTATCGTAGGCAACACCGGACGCACGTCGATCTCAGCATTCATTTGAGTCAGCGCGAGCGCGCCACCCGGACTCGCGCCCATGCGGAGATACGTCGCCCACCATTCTCGAAATTGCGGATCGTTAGCTTTGCTTGGCGCCCGCTCCTCGAGACCCACCGGCTTTCCCCAATGCGATCGAATCTCTTCGAAGAAGTGCTGGCGATGTTCGGGAGTTGGCGCCCACGGATAGTCGTCGTCGCGAATGCGCTTGGCATAAGTTCCAATCATGACCACGGCGAGCGTCTTCTCCGGATAAGTCGCGGCGAACAGAGTACAGAGTGGTCCTCCCTCAGAGACTCCACACAAGGCGGCTCGTTCGGATCCAACTGCATCCATCACCGCGCGCACATCATCCATGCGTTGCTCGAGCGTCGGCAATTCGTTGACCGGCACTCGATCAGAAAGGCCCGTGCCGCGTTTATCGAAAAGGATTAGTCGCGAGAAGGAAGCTAATTTGAGTAGGAAGCGAGCGAATGAAGGCTCGCGCCAAAAATACTCGAGGTGAGAAACCCAGCCCATCACAAAAACCAGATCGAGAGGAGCGTTACCGACGACCTGGTAAGCAATGTTTACGTCACCGCTGCGCGCGTACTTCGTCTCCGGCGGGTTCTCCAATAATCGGGCAAGCTCGCGAGATTCGTCGAGCGTCAGCGGAGCATTGATGGCTGGATTCAACTGCGCGACCGCTGGAGTTGCAGCCAACTCGTCATCCTCAATCGTTTCCTCGATAACCACGCGCCCGCGGATGTGCTCACGCTGCGGAGCAATCAAGTTACCTTCATCGCCGGCAAGATGTTTGACGTCGGCAACAAATCGATAGCCGCGCTTGGGCACAGTCTCGATGTACTTCGAATCGTCACTTCCCTCGCCCAGCAATTTCCGCAGCGTCGAAATGTTGCGAGTGAGATTCCCTTCTTCGACGTGACTATCGGGCCAGACCGACTTCATCAATTCGTCCTTGGGCTGCAGTCGTCCACTGTTCTGTACGAGCACCAGCAGAATCTCGTAGAGCTTTGGAGTTAGCGGCACAACCTCGTTGCCACGCAGGAGAAACTGCTCGACCTTGTCGAGTCGGAATGGTCCAAACTCGTAAAACTCACCGGTTTGCTTGGGCATTTGGGTTTTCCGAATTCTTTCCGAGATTCTTCCGAAGTTCCGAAGGACTGTGTGTCATCAACGAAGTTACTCTGCACTCGCGTCACGTGGCGATGTCCGCTGGGCGGGGGCCGCGACCACATCGCCTCGGCGTTGTTGGGCCACTCCGGCACTCCTGGGGTGGCCCGCGGGTGTGCGCGAATCTTAGCGCAAAAGTGGCACGGGCGTCTCGCCCGTGGTTGCGTGGTTTAGGGTCGAGTTGAGTTTGAACCAAGTTCATCGGCGGGACGCCGATGCCACGTGGCACGGGCGTCTCGCCCGTGTGGGCGTGGTCTAGCGTCGAGTTGAATGTAAAACCGAGGAACATCGGCGGGACGCCGATGCCACGTGGCACGGGCGTCTCGCCCGTGAGCGTGGTCTAGCGTCGAGTTGAATGTAAACCGAGGAACATCGGCGGGACGCCGATGCCACGTGGCACGGGCGTCTCGCCCGTGAGCGTGGTTTAGCGTCGAGTTGAATGTAAACCGAGGAACATCGGCGGGACGCCGATGCCACGTGGCACGGGCGTCTCGCCCGTGGTTGCGTGGTTTAGCGTCAAGTTGAATGTAAACCGAGGCACATCGGCGGGACGCCGATGCCACAAAATTAATGAAGCGAAGCCGGAGGGTGGAAATAAGTTTCGAGGTTGATCGGCCGATTGTGCCGGCTGGCAATCATGAGGATTGGTGTGAAACGTGTCAGACACACGCGCGAATGTTGACGGTCGATGAGGCTGCCCTCTTGTTGGAGATCAAATCCCGCGCAGTTTTTCATTTGGTTGAAGAAGGAACCGTGCATTCGAGTGAAACCTCCCAAGGTCTGCTTCGGATCTGTCTCAATTCGCTTGTCTGGATCTCAACACAAACACAAATAGAGGTAGTTCGAAAAGAAGCGTGAAGAGTTCAAACTTTGGTTTGTGTGGCTCTGCCGCACCCACGGGCGGGACGCCCGTGCCCACATCATAAGAGTCTTGTAATGTTCGAAGCATTCGAGTAGGCTTCGCCATCGAAATCCCAGTTGCATGCGGCCTTACTGATTTCCCAGAAGCGGTTAAAGCCGGCTGCAGTTCCCTTCCATTTCATTGAGACGAAGAAATACCACCAACCGTCGAGGTGATGTATGACTGGCCGTGCTCCCGCCCTGTTGCTTGTAAGTCTGGCAATCCTGACGTGCGTTTATTCGAACATCTTTGCGCAGGAAAGCGCGCCAGCTCAGTTGCTCCAGATGAACCAGCCTGTCGAGCGCGACATGGCGGGAGGTGAAGTACACAAATACTCGGTTGCCGTTCCGGCCAATCACTTCGTCCGAATAAATAGCAGCCAACAAGGCATCGACCTCAAGATTAGCTTCAGCGATGAGAGCGGAAAGAAACTCGTCGATGAACACGATCACTGGGGAGGAGTCACTGGAATCGAGACATTTGCAGTCGTTACAACCGAAGCTTGTGCCTGCACGGTTGAAGTCGGCACGGTGCAGAAGACAGCTTTGCCTGGTCGCTACAAGATTGAGCTGACCGAACTTCGAACTCCCACCGACAAGGATCGACTAACTGCGCAGGCTGATCTCCTGTACGAGGCAGCCGCCGCCGCGTATTCGAAAAGAACCGCCGCCGGCTACGCCGAAGCCGTGCAAAAGTACAGTGCTGCGATCGACTTATACAGACAATCTGGTGACCGGCGTGGCGAGGCCCAGGCGCTCGACAACCTGGGCCAGTGTTACCAGCAGACCGGTGAAAAGCATAAGTTTCGAGAGTTTCGCGAGCAAACTCTTCCTATCTGGCGCGAGTTGCAAGACCGCAAAGGTGAAGCTTCGACTCTAAATGCCGTCGGCACTTATCACCTCCAGGCCGGAAACAATGCCAGCGCTCTCGACTATTTCAGTCAGGCGTCCAGGATTTATGAGTCGTTGGGAGAAAGAAATAATGTAGCGATCACGCTGAATAACTCAGCCGTTATCCACTACAACCAGGCTGAGTATCAGATCGCCTTTGATTACTACCAACAGGTGCTCGCGGTGATGCGCGAACTGGACCAGAAGAGTTCCGAAGTCGTCATCCTGCGGAATATTGCCAACGTGTATAACACCTGGGGCGATCACCAAACTTCTTTTGATTATTATCAGCAAGCACTAAAGCTCGCGCGCGAGACGAACAGCACTCAAGGTGAAGCAACCACGCTCGAATTTCTTGGCCGCAATTACTACCAGCTAGGCAACATCCCAAAAGCAATCGAAACACTTGAGCTCGCGCTCGAGATGCAGACCAAAATTGGGAATCAGGTTGGACAGGCGGACTCACTCGCAAACCTGGGACTGATTCACTACCGCACCGGTGATTCGCAGAAGGCACTCGATCGACTAAATCGGGCGATGGCAATTTGGGAAAAGCTGGATCTGCGTCCGGGGCGGGCCGCAGTTAACTTCAACCTTGGTTTGGCCTACTACGACAGAGGCGAGTTGACGAAGGCTCTCGAGGCTTTCAACAAATCGCTCGAGCTGCATCGGGCCACCGAGCACGCCTTTTACATCGGCGACTCACTTCGCATGATTGCGACCATTGAACGCGATCTAGGCCAGTACGAAGCAGCCGTCACTCATGCGACTCCTGCTGTCGAGATGATCGAAACCATTCGCCAGCGCATCACCTTGCCGGTGTATCGCGCCTCGTTTTTCTCGACCATGCAAGACACTTTTGATGTCTACATTGATTCGTTGATGCAAGCCGACAAGGCGACACCGGGAAAATACGCTCCGACCGCACTGCAGGCAGTTGAACGCGCGCGTGCCCGCACACTCATCGATACGTTGATCGAGTCGAACGCAAACATCAGAGCCGGTGTCGATCAGCAATTACTCGAGCAGGAAAAGACCCTGATCCGGCAAGTCAATACGCAGGCGACTGCGCTGACTCGTCTTCTGTCGGCTAAGTACACTGAAGCGCAAAAGGCTACAGCCACAAAAGAATTGACTGAACTGCAGACTCAATACCAAGCCGTCGAAGCTCAAATTCGCGAGCGAAGCCCGGCTTATGCGGCGCTGACGCAACCAAAGCCATTGTCGTTAGCTGACATTCAGAAACAACTGCTCGAACCGGACACGGTCTTGCTCGAGTATGCGTTGGGACGAAAGCGGAGTTATCTCTTCGCCGTTACCAAAGATTCGTTAACGACTTACGAACTACCGGAACGGGAGCAAATCGAGCAAGCCGCGCGGCGCGTCTATCAGGCGATCACCGCACGCAACAAGCAAGTAAAGTTCGAAACTGCCGCTGAAAGACGCACGCGGGTTGATCTGGCAGATAAAGAGTATTTGATCGCCGCCGGGGCGCTGAGCAAGATGGTGATTGGGCCTGCTTCAAATCAACTTGGTGCGAAGCGATTGCTCGTCGTAGCGGACGGGGCTTTGCAGTATGTTCCTTTCGGCGCGTTGCCGGCGCCGTCGAACCAGACGGCAAAGACTGGAGCGACCATTCCCCTGATCGCTGAACACGAGATCGTCAATCTTCCTTCAGCCACCACCCTCGCTGTGTTGCGCCGCGGCTTGGAAGGTCGGCAGCCGGCGCCGAAGTTGGTCGTCGCATTGGCCGATCCCGTCTTTGATGAAAACGATGAGAGATTGGCGATCGCGAAAAGAAAAACGGCGCACGAAACACCGAACGCCCAGGTAGCCACGCTGCGGCCCAAAAACCTTTCCGGCCAGGACTACTTAACTCGTGCTGCTCGAGATATTGGTGAAGGCGAAGGGTTCAAGCTCCCTCGGCTTCCTTTTACGCGCACCGAAGCAAATGCAATTGCGAAAATGGCCAGCGTAAAGCAGCGCCGTGTGGAGCTGGACTTTGGCGCGAACCTGGCGACGGCGACCAATCCCGAACTGGGTCAGTATCGCTTTGTTCATTTTGCCACTCACGGAATTCTGGACAGCGTGAATCCGAATCTAAGTGGCCTTGCGTTTTCACTGGTCGACCAGGACGGCAAGCCGCAGGAGGGATTCTTACGCGCGAGCGAAATCTACAACTTGAAACTACCTGCGGACCTCGTGGTTCTGAGTAGTTGTCGAACCGGCCTGGGCAAAGAGATTCGCGGCGAGGGATTGGTTGGTTTGACTCGTGGGTTTATGTATGCGGGCGCAGCGCGCGTAATGGTAAGTCTGTGGGATGTGAATGATGAGGGTACAGCTGAGTTAATGAAGAGGTTCTATGGCGGACTGCTGGGTCCGAAGAAGATGAGTCCGGCAGCGGCGCTCAAAGCTGCACAGGTTTCGATGTCTGCAGATCGCCGCTGGTCGTCGCCTTACTACTGGGCCGGCTTCACTCTGCAGGGTGAGCCACGATAAGAAAGATCGCCGCTGAGAGACAATGCTTCCCACATTAACCATGTCAATTCAGTGTTTGAGCGAGTGATTCAAAGTCTCAGGGTTAGGAAGGGTTGCTTGCGCCCGCCTGACCTTCCCGGTCATCCAACTTGACTTAACCAACTGACTCGCGTGCTGCACCATCCTCAGCGGGCGCAAGCAACCCTTCCTAACCTTGAGCTGATCAATCTGAATGATTGACCGATTGTTTCAGAGCTTAACGTCCAGCAGCTGACACAGCTTTGGTCAAATCTTCAGCCAGTCGCTCAGCCACATAACGCGGCAGTCCAACATAACGGACGCTTGAGCCGCGTCGTGAGACCGGCCAAACAACATATCCATTCGCATTCACGGCGCGCACGATAGCAACGACGCGCTGATCTTCCGATTTCGACGAGGCCGCGCGAACGGTAATCTTCAATGCCGCATCCGCTGCCTCGCTCTCTGCGAACTGAAGCGTCCCTCCTGCGCCAAGCTTCGCGCGTAACTCAGCTAACAATGCCTGACTCTGCGAGCTGTTGCTGATCGCCTGAAGGTAAACACGTCGCACTTCATTCAGCGGCTTACCCATGACGGCTCTGTTCCAACTCCGCACGCCAATATCCGTAACAGCTCCATCGCCACTGTTGTCGGCCACGATAGACCGTTCGACAAAAGTTTCATCTCGTTCAGGGCTTACCTCGCGCTGCGCTAATTGCGGTGTAGTTGGTGATAAGTTCGGCTGCGGACTCTGATTACTTGACGGCGTTGGCTGCTTAACTGCGTTCTGCGGCGCTGGCGACGGAATCGGCGTCGCGATAGGAACGATGGTTGGCACCGGCGTCGGCGCCAAAACTAATTGTTCCCCGGGCTGATGAATCTCAGGTCGATTTCTAAACAAGCCCCACCAGACGCCGCCAATCAAAAGTGCCAGGGCCGCCAACCCAGCGGCGGGCTTCCACCAAGCCATCGCTCGTGGTTGACCCGCAGCAGTGCCTGCAAACGAACCAAACATGCGTCGCAAAGCCGATCCGGCGACTCGGAAAGACGCGGTCTCTTTGCAGCTAACGACGAGATCTGCTCCCGTGGTCAAGCCAGCCTCATCAACCAACAACTTCGTAGCGAACGAGATCTGCTGTCCATTCTCGAGCGTGATAACTGAGGCTTGCTCGTCGCCGCGCGTGAAATTCAACACGTGTGTTGCCAGTAATAACTGCCCTTCACCATCGTCCCCGTAGACCTCGACCAACTCAGCATTATCGTCGACTCGGAAGCTGGCGGTGGTTGACTGGCCGTTCGCAATCTCCGCGCGCTCGCGTCCATCAACCAACACGCGGAAGAGAGTGGTCGACGAGGCTTTCCTTCTCAAGGCCTCATGCGCCAGCAAATCATTGATCGTATTCAAATCGTCTTCAGACAAATCCGGCGGCCTGCGAGACCGACTGTTCGTATCGTCATGACCGTCGCTGATGAAAAATTGCGGCAGTTCAAGTCGCTCGTCAGGCGTAGCGAACTCATTTGCAGCAACCAATCGAGCGAAACAATCAGGATGTAAGGTAGCGTGTATGCGATTCACTTCGACCTCGTGTTCCTCGTCCGCCAGACGGCCTTGAAAATTGAGCTGGTCGATCGTTTCGGTGAGCGGATCGAATTGCTCCGGCACGGCGCACGGTGTTTCCCACGGTGTAAATTGAAATAGGCAGTCGCGCACCAACTCGGCGTATTGCGACGTAGCATCCATTGCCTGCCATCTCTGTTCGCCTCGAGCGCCTTTAGTGACTTCAATCAACGAGCCAAAGCGCTCCTTCAATTCCTTCAGCAACACACCTTTCCTCGATCGATAGTAATAATCGTCGTGCACCCGGTCCGGATCCTGAATAACCAGGTTGTAGAGCTCCATCGTCTCAGGCGTCGTGTAATTGTAAAGGAGACGACTCACTCCCAACGTTACATAGAACGAGTTGCGTCGCGTGGTGATGCGCACGAGATGCTTTATGAAATAGACAAGCAGGTCGTTCTTGCGCGCGGGAATCGTGTCAGGATGGGCGGCTGGATCCTGTGCGGATGATTCTTTCCTGCGTTCGTATTCTTCAGACTCGGCATACACCAGCCTTTGGAGCAAGTGATGTTCTCCCATCGAAACTTTGCTTCTGGCTTTGCGAGCATCGGCGCGACCAGTCAATCGATAGTAGAGTCGTTTTCCCTGCGCCGATGCAGCCAGGCGCAGCTTATTCAGAGCTCGCATAGCAATCTCGATAGCCGTCTTCCGATCACAATGAAGGAAGTAAGCTAGCTGATACGCTCGGCTGGGTAATTGATCGGGAGAAATCTCATTCATCGCGTTATGACCGTGTTCAGGAAGCCACCAGTTACAAACGCGGCGCTGGATAAGTCGCTAACTTCTAACACAATTGAGACCTAACCGCAGAACAATTAGATCTTTCTTCCCACCATCATCTTTGTCTCTCGGCCATTAGACCGTGGCATTTTCGGAATTCCGGAAATGCCACGGCTCCTCATTTCTCCTTCACCTAAAGTGCGAGACTCCTGTCAGTAATCCCAGGGAGCGCAGGCATCCCTGCCTGCATCAACGTCGGATCACCTCAAGCTTGGGCAGCCGGTGATGTTTGCAAAACATCGCTGAAAATTGAGTGGTTCGACGTTGAGCAGGCAGGGATGCCGGCGCTCCCAGCTCAACGTAACAACAGGCGTTTAGAGTTCAAACTTCAGTTTGTGGCTGCGGACCTACACAATCTAAAGATTGAACTCTAAACGCCTGTACTCTAAACGCCGGTACTCTAGCAGGCTGCTGAAAAAGTAACCTTGCTACATGGTCCAACGTAATAGTGGCGAGTAGTCGAACCTCGCAACCAGGAGAACAGTAACGAATGCGTGGAGACGATCTGCAGCAAGCGGGAATGTTCAGTTACTTGTCGC
>DATNBH010000009.1:0-150235 GCA_035572035.1 Pyrinomonadaceae bacterium
AAGCTCAACTCGCGAACGCTTACAGCGTTCCCCTATTAGCTTGGTTCCTTTTCCTGGGGCGCTGCCCCAGGCTGGAATTTGCCAACGCCTTCGGCGTTCGACTACTGACGTTGATTAGTCAAGTATGTTAATGCCGTTGAAAGAGTAACTGTGACGACGGATGCTGTGGTTTCTTAGGCAGGCAGGGATGCCTGCGCTCCACACTTTTTGGAACTTTCATGGGGCGCCGACCGAATTAACTATGGTAGCTGCTCGATCTAATCATTTAATGACTGCGCTAAAGCCTACAGACGACGAGCTCCTGCGGGATCTGCTCGGTGGTGACGAAGAAGCCTTTGCCACGCTTTATCGGCGGCGTCAGGGCACTATTTACCGGTTTTCGCTGCAGATGAGTGGTTCGCCGGCTCTTTCCGAAGATGTCACTCAGGAAGTCTTTATGATGCTGATGCGCAACGGGCTCAACTACGATTCAACTCGCGGACCGCTAAACGCTTTTCTAATTGGCGTGGCGCGAAATCTGATACGGCAACGGCTTGGGCGCGAGCAGATTTACGTTTCCATGGAAGATGAAGAGCAAGGCCCTGTTGCCAACCGGTTAAGCGCGCTCGAGAGTCCATTGGAGGAATTGACACGCGGCGAGACTATCGAATCGATTCGCAAAGCCGTGTTGAGTCTGCCGGAGCGGTATCGAGAGGTGGTTGTCTTATGCGAACTGCAGGAGTTGAGTTACTCCGACGCGGCCAGCATTCTGGATTGTGCTATCGGGACGGTACGTTCGCGGTTACATCGAGGGCGAGCAATGTTGCTCGAAAAGCTGCGGCCGCAAAAAAAGTCCGAGCTGGCCACCGATAGCGTGGCACAAGCGAGGTGTTTCGCATGAACTGTGAAAAGTTTCAATCTGTCGTCAGTGATTTGGCCTATGAGATTTTGATGGACGCCAGCGAGCAAGCTGCTGCTCTGCAACACAAGAGCGAATGTGAGGCATGCGCAGCCAGTCTCGACGAGCATCGTGATTTGACGCTTGGCTTGCGATCTTTGGCAGGCAACATGAAGGGCCTGTCAGCTCCTGCTCAGCTGGAAGAAAAAATGTTGGCGGCGTTTCGCGAACGTCGAAGTGACAAGAATGTGGTTGTGCCGATCGTTGTTGAGAGGCGCAGAAGTTGGTACTGGGCTGCCGCCATCGCAGCGGCATTGCTGATGGCTTTCGCGATCTTTGTCGTGCGCGGGAACTTGCTCAATGGACGGGACAAGACCCTGGTAAAGACACCTTCGCAGCCTGACAAATCGTTGGCTGGTCAACCGCCAGAATCACCTCGAAAAGAAGAACAAGCTGTGGAAGTTGTGGGACCCGAACGGATTGTCCGTCAGCCCGCCCCGAGAAGTACCAGCAAGTACGTTGCGCGGAAGCCCAAGGCTGTTGATAACACTCGCTACGATTCGAATAACTCGATGGCCTCGACCGCCGGTAATCAAAGTAGCACTCCGGTTGAAGTCACCACAGACTTTTATCCGATTGGCTATAGCAATACTCCTAATCTTCAGGAAGGTGGACAGTTGTTGCGTGTGGAATTGCCACGAGCGGCTATTGCACGCTTTGGTCTTCCCGTAAACATGGACCGCGCCGGACAGCGAGTTAAGGCCGATGTGTTGGTTGGCTCAGATGGGCTGGCTCAGGCGATCCGGTTCGTTCAGTAAACAGTGCTTGATGTCACTTGCAATTAATCCGAGCTCATCAGCTCGCACGAGAGGAACATTATGAAACGAGAATCGAAATCCTGGCACCGTAAATTGTGGCACGGGCATCCTGCCCGTGGAAGCTTCGTTAACACTCAACGCGTTTTTAGCGGACTGCTCCTTATTACCGCGCTCCTGGTTAGCTCGTTGTCAGCTTTTGCTCAGCAAAAACCAGCAGCAGTCGAACAACGTGGTGTTGTCGTTACGCAGCAACGCGTGCTGCAGGGACCGGACGACCCGGCCAAACCGCTGCCGCCTGATACGGTGTTTTTTGTCGGCACGGAAATGAACTTCGATGGCAAGCTCGTGAAGGGCGCGCCTTATTCAGCTCAGGCGGTAACTGAATCGATTCAAACTTTGGTTGATGGCAACCGGATTATTAATAAGACGACTTCCACGATCTACCGCGACAGCGAAGGCCGCACCCGTCGTGAGCATACGTTAACCGCGGTTGGACCATTCCCGATTGATGGTGATGCACAGCAAACCATTTCCATCAACGATCCGGTGGCGGGCGTGAATTACTCGCTTGATCCACGCACTAAGACTGCACACAAGATGATGCCGATGCAGTTCAAATTCAAGATTGCTTCTCCTGACGGTGAGAAGACGCCCGCGCCGGATAGCATGACATTGCGCGTGGGCCCGGAGGATCGCTTTGAGGTCCCACTTGAAAAATCGGCGGCAGCGGGAAAACTTCAGCGCAAGGAGATGCTCATCGAAAAGATACCGGCGCCAGGGGTAGCACTCGAACGCGGCGAGATTAGCATCGAGAGAACACCGGCGCCTCCGGGAACACCCGGTGACCGTGTCGAAGCGCATCCTGAAGTCTTCATTCGTCATGGTGAAGGTATGGCCATGGCGGGCACAGGCGGAATGGTAATGACCTGGAAAGCCGGTGCTGGAAAAGATGCGAAACAGGAATCGCTTGGTAAGCAAGTGATCGAAGGCGTCGAGGCTGAAGGCTCGCGCACCATCTTCACGATTCCCGCCGGCTCAGTTGGCAACGAGCGAGCCATCGAGATGATAAATGAAAGATGGTACTCGCCTGAGTTGCAGGTTGTAGTGATGACTAAACACAGCGATCCGAGGTTCGGCGAAACAACTTATCGTTTGACGAACATCAATCGCAGCGAACAACCGAAGTCGTTGTTCGAAGTCCCTACGGATTACACGGTTCGTGAACCGCAGATGGGCCCGGCCGGCTCCAAGATGCGCATGCGCAAACCGACCCCGGACGAGCAGTAAGCAGGAGGCAGGAAGGATTTGGCCGCGGATGAACGCGGATCAGCGCGGATAAGAAACAGGATGAGAAACAGGATGAGAAAGAGAGGATGTAGGCCTAAAGTCATTCGCTAAGAATCCGCATTCAGCAATCCTCAATCAGCAATCGACAAACGGGTCACTCGATAATCTCGAGTGGCCCGTGACGTTTTGATAGGTAGTCGCGAGAAAGCGAAATACCGTTAGCTTTTTCTTTGTTCCTGGTCATTGACCTAAAACCTTCATGTATCCAGCCAACAGGTGGGAGCAGCTTGTTCTAACGTCTCCTCAAAGCTTTGCACGAAAAGTCTTAAATCCCACCTGCGGCAGCTGGTGGTTACCTTCAAGTCCAGCCTACCAATGTTAGATGTCGTTGTTTACTGAATCCCACCTGCGGGAGCAGGTGGCTGGTTCAAATCCTGCCTATTTCCGTCGAAAACTTGCGAGCTAGGCTGCATTTGAAACATCCCTCAACTGCCGCTGAGGGGATTCAAAGGACCATCCTAACCTCTCTTTGTAGGTCGAACTTGAACTATCCACCAGCTGCCGCAGGTGGGATTGAAGACTTTTCGTGCAAAGCCCGTCTCCTCATAAAGCTATCGCTCGTAATACGTGGGACGAGATCTCTCGCTCATGTAAGAGCGTTCTCGATCGCTTTAAGAAACAGGGGTGTTTGGAATCGGTCGCCGAGGTTCCAGAGCATGGCGGCAGAGAGCGTGACGCCGTCGTTGCTGGCTGCGGCGAAACATTCGGTGACGACTTGGTTCGCGTGCGGGTTGTCACCTCCCGGGGTCGAGAAACCCATTGCCAACCAGTTGAAGACTCCCTGATAACCTGGGCTCCACCAATACAGGCTACAACCGTAATCCATCGTTGCTACGTACGAGACACTGCTCTTTAGCTTGGCGAAGTTTTGCTGCAAATCCTGGGGCGTGCCGCCGTAGATGGGCAGGCTGAGAATGCCGTTATCTAAAATGCCGGCAATACCCTCGATCACTTCGACGATTGAGCTGGAGCTTGGATCAAAGGTGGTGCCGCAGCAGTCTGCGTTCTCATAATCAATGTCAACGCCGTCGATCAATTGGCATTCATCATTCCATCTTGCCAGTTCGTCTTTCACACTATTGGCGAATGCGGAAGGATCCGTGATGGAGTTCCAATCGCAGTATCTCGAGCCGCCAATTGACAGCAGGAACTTCAAATTTGGGTTGGCCTGCTTCGCGGCTTGAATCCAGCTCTTGAGATTGTCGCGCGTGTAAGACGGATCAACGTTCGTGTCCAGCAGACAAGTTGTGGGGCAGATAGTTGTACCGTTCTGGTCTACGCAGTTGCTGCATGGATTCGAATTGGGCGGTAGCGGCATCTCCAATAATCCTGGGAAGACCAAGCCGTCCTGCACTAACGCGAATGCCAGCGTGACTACGTCGATGTTGGAGGGTACCTGAAATTGCGGATAGGCTTGCTCAGATTGCGGCGTCCAGCCAATCCAGTACGTGATTATCTTTGGTTGAAAAGTTAAATCTACGCTCATGTGTGAAGCTCCAGAGACCGAGAGAGTAAGGTCATAAGAAATTAGCGTCACCATACTCGTGCAACAAATGAAGTGTCAACGCCTGGGAGGCGAGCAGATAAAGCGCTTGCCTCGTGGTCAAGGCCAATCACGGATGAGTTTGAGGTTAGCGCGTCTCATCTCGTCCGGTAGCAAACGGTTAAAGCAATAGTTCGCTGATCGTTTGAGCCGTTTCACCGATTTACCTGGATTCGAGCATTCCGAAACCGTTGAAACGGTTCAGATATTTTGGCGGTCCGTTCACACCGGGCTAAAGCCACGGTGTGAATGAGAGTAAATATTAGACCTGCCGACAACGGATTGCTCTCGCCTGTTGTCTTAGATTGAAAGCGGATCTTTGATGGCCCTTCAAACAGTAATTTGATCAGACCGAAGACTGAACACTGATATCCGCTCTACGTGAAGCGACGTTACTTCGCGTATCTTGGTTGATAAAGCTGAATCTTGAAATTGCCGGGGACTTTGAAGTGAGTGACAAGTCCATAGCCGTGGTCTTGCACCTCTTCAGTGAACTCGACACCGCGCGACTTTAGTGTCTCGACGGTCTCGTTGATGTCGTCACAGTAAAACGAGATGTCGGCTGTACCTGAAGGGGGTTCACTGTTGTCGGTCGGGTGTACGCCGAGATCGGCTTCAGGCGCGTCAAAGATGAGCCAGCCCCCGCCCACATCGGTGCTCTTTAGGCCGAGCTTATCGCGCAGGAAGTCGCGCAGCTCGGCTGCCTGTGATGAATAGAACATTGCGTGCATACCTTTAATCATTGGTTTGTTCCTCCATTCGTGTGCTAGCCATAAACTTCGACTTGAAGACCAGCCACAGATTACACAGATTTCACTGATTAGTGTTTGTCCGACTCGCGTTCTTAGGATTTTCAATGGCGCCTGCAGAGCAAGGAGTCGGTTGCGTGGAAGCAGTTCTAACCATCGGTGTAATCTGCGTAATCTGTGGCTAAGCTTTCCGGTCTTGCTGTTTGAACGCTCATCGATTCTGGTCGTATTCGTAGACTCCGAATCTGGGGCTGGTAGGTCTGCGATTATTGGCTTCAACAACGTAGCCGTGGAGATAAAAGATTTTGCGCGCCTGCAGATCGATCTTGTCGGGCACCTCGCTGACAATAAAGCCATCGGTTCGAAGGGTGTGTGGCGCAAGGGTCTGCCCGGCGACGGGAGCGACGATTAACAGAAGTAGAATTTAAGGACTTTGAAAAGATTCTCATCAGCGCGTGCCGTGGAAAGGTCTGACCAAGTTAAGTCGGTGGCTGATAGGTAGCTACTTGCCAAAGATTCTCGTATGGATCCTCAATCAGGCAGCGACGATCTCCGTACGGTGTGTCCCACGGCGGTTCCAGCGATTTGCCGCCGGCCTCTACGGCCAGCGCATGCGTCACGTCGACGTCCTCGACATAAACGTAGAGAAAAGCCGGCATCGATTCGCGCGGTCCGGTGGTGCTTAGCATTATGTTTGAGTCGCCAATCTTGAGAATGGTCGGGCGATCATCAACACAATCTCCAGTGGCGCCGAAGACGCGCTGAAGAAATACAAACAGTCCCGCTACGTCGTCGACAACGATACGCGGCGTGATGGTGTGCCAGCCATCTGGAAGTGCGGTCATTCATTCACCTCTCGGGTTACTAATGATGTAAGTAGCTCCTGCCGTTTAAGTCTCATTCACACCCGGTTTCAACCGGGTGAATAGTGGTAGTTAAAAGGTTGGCAACCGTTTCAACGGTTTCCTTGACAACGTAGCCGTGAAAACCGTTGAAACGGTTGTTAGGGGTCTCGTAAAAGCCCTACCACCCGGTTGAAACCGGGTGTGACTGAAAGGGCTCCACTTCTTAGCTTGCACCACTACCTGCTAATGACTGTATCCCCTGTTGACAAGTTAAGCCTACTTTATCTTCTTTGCCCGTCCTTCTTCGCGACCTTCTACTTTGAGTACGAGATACATCTGGCCGGCGGCATCTTTGCTGAAGCTGTAAGTCGCTCGAGGCCTCTCCCTGGTGAAAAAGTCGGTAGTACTCTCGGGCAGCAGCTCTCGTCTTTCGCCGTTCAGCCCCTGTTGAAACATTAACTTGTCAGCCTCGCGCGTCACTATGAATACGGTTGAGGGATCTGGCTGATAATGTCCCACATAAGTGTCAAAGACCTTCTGGTCAATTCTTGCCACAATCCGCTCTGGGATTAAGCCTGGAATGTAGAATTTGGCCACGCCGAGTGCGATAGACCCGGCATCGGCATTGTCGCCGTTCGTTAAGACCGCGATAGTTATCTTGTCGTCCACGAATCGAGCAAACTGTGCGCGAAATCCGGGAAGTGAACCACCATGATGAATCAGCTTGTGACTACCTACAGTTTCCAATTCCCAGCCGAAACCGTAGTCGTGGGTCTTTCCATCATTAAGTTTCACCCGCGTCCACATCTGATTCAGCGTTGTTTGCTTCAGGATCTTATCGCTATACAGCGCCTCATCCCATTTCGCCAAATCGAGTACTGTCGAGAGAAAGGCGCCGCTCGGACGCAAGGCGATATAGTTAGTCGCGTTTCGGAGCGTGCCTTCGCTCCAGACGTATCCGTTGGCGCGATTCTGGACCATGTCCGTCATTGTAGTAGTGCGTGTAGAGTTCATGCCGAGCGGTGCAAACACTCGCTCTTTCAAATAGTCTCCCCAGGGTTTGCCGGTGACCTTGTGGATGATTTCGGCCAGCGAAAAGTAGCCGACATTGCAGTACTCCCACTTGTCCCCCGGGGCGAAGCGAAGCGGCAACGAGTAAGCGGTCTTTATCACATCGGCGTCGGCTTGGATCTTTAGCGGGTCAAAGCCCGGAGCTTCCCGGACGATGCCTGATGTGTGCGTTAGCAGATGTCTGACAGTAATCGTTTTCCAGGTATCGGGTGTGCCTTCGAGAAATTTACTAATCGGATCGTCGAGGCTGAGCTTTCCTTCCTCAACAAGCAACATGATGCCAGTAGCAATGAACTGCTTGCTGACCGAGCCGATTTTGTAGACTGTTTCAGGATTGGCTGGCACGTTGAGTTCGACATTAGCTAAGCCGTACCCCTGTGACTTGATTGTCTTCGAGTCGTTGATGACAACGAGCGAAAGACCGGGCAGATGCTGCTTCTGCATTTCGGACTTAATGGAATCGTCGACTTTATCGGCTCGAACGGATACGGAGGCGAGCAAGAGGACGAGAAAGAAAAGTTGGATCCGTTTAAGGAGCATAGTTTTCAAGGGCCTCAATTTCAGTTTCAAGACTTTGCGACTTTGCGTCTTGGCGGGAAACTCCGTGCGTTCGATTACTCTACTTAGCGCTCGGCTAAAAGCAAAGAGAATTTCCGCAATGGCGCTAAGAACGCAAAGGAAATCCGGGCCACCAATAATGTGGCGCAGACGTTGGTTATTGGTTAGACCTTGGGACAAAACACGGAGGGCGGACACATAGATCCGCCCTCAAGAAAAACATTCGAGCTCCAGTTGCGAGCTACTCTTCTTCCTCGCCGCGGATCCGGCCCTCAGCCCTCGCTTGTTCGACGATCTTGGGGGCGAGTTGACCGGGGACCGGATCGTAGTGAGAAAACTGCATGTGAAACGAGCCGCGGGCGGCGGTGATTGAATTCAATGTGGACTGGTAGTTCAGCATCTCCGACATCGGCGCCTGCGCTTTGATGATCTGCTCTTTGCCGACTGTTTCCATGCCCTGCACGCGACCGCGCCGCGAGTTGAGGTCGCCCATAATATCGCCGCTGTTTTCCTGTGGCGCGGAGATCTCGACATCCATGATTGGCTCGAGCAGCACGGGCTTCACCTTTTCGATTGCAGCGCGGAAAGCTTTGCGGCCGGCTGCGCGAAACGAATGCTCGTCTGAATCGACGTTGTGATATGAACCGTCAACCAATGTGACTTTGAAATCGACAAGTGGGTAACCCGCAATAGCGCCTGAGGCCGCAGCTTCCACGATGCCTTTTTCGATCGCCGGACGAAATTGTTGGGGGACAGAGCCGCCAAAAATCTTGTCCTCAAAAACAAAGCCGCCGCCTCGAGGCAAAGGTTCGAAGACGCACTTGCAGTCTCCGAACTGGCCGCGACCGCCGGTCTGTTTCTTGTGTCGGCCCTGCACTTCGGCGCGACCCGTGATGGTTTCCTTGTAAGGAACTTTGGGCGGATGCAGCATGACTTCCACGCTGTAGCGCTTGCGCAGTTTGTCGACCACCGTCTCAACGTGCAATTGTCCTGAACCCGAAAGCAGAAACTCTTTGGTTTGCGCATCGCGCGTAAAGTGCAGCGCCGGATCCTCTTCGAGAATCTTATGCAGCGCCACGCTGATCTTTTCTTCATCCTGCCGAGACTTTGGTTCGATGGCGAAAGCTATTGCCGCCTCCGGGTATTCCACCGGGCCGTACACGATCGGGTTTGCTTTGTCACAGAGGGTGTCGCCGGTCTGAGTCTCTTTGAGTTTGACGCAGGCTACGATATCGCCGGCATGCGCCTCGGAGATCTTGTCGAGCTGCTTGCCCTGAACAGAGTGCAGCGCGCCCAATCGTTCGTTGCTGCCCCGCGAGGAGTTCAAGACGGTGGCGTCCGTCGTTAGCTTGCCGCTGATCACTTTCATGATGTTGATGCGGCCGGCAAATGGATCGGCGACGGTGCGAAAACAATAGGCTGAGAAGGGTTCGCTGTCGCTGTACTTGCGCGCGATGTTCTCAGCATCGGGTGCGGCGTCGACTGGCTTGCCGTATTCAGCGGTGTGGTGCGCCGGATCCGGAGCGTAATCTACGATGCCATTAAGCAGCGCTCGTAGACCGACCTGCGTGAGACTGGAAACCGCAAATACGGGACAGAGCTTGCTGTTGGCGATCGCTTTGTTGATGTTCGGAAGGATGTCGGCTTCGTCGAGCGTACCCTGCTCGAAATACTTCTCCATCAGCGCATCATCGGATTCGGCCACCAGCTCGATCAAACGCTCTCGTGTCTTATCAACAATGTCACGACCTTCGGCGGGAATTTCGATCTCCTTAGCCTGGCCATCGGAACCGAGCTCATAAGCTTTCATGTGCACGACATCGACGACGCCGCGGAAATCTTTTTCCTTTCCGATTGGTAAGGTGAAGGGAATGATGGCGCGGCTGAAACGACTCTGAGCGCTCTCCAAAGCCTGGCCAAAGTCAGCGTGCTCCTTATCCAGCTTAGTAATTACCATCATGCGCGGCAGGATAAATTCATTGGCGTAGCCCCAGGTCTTTTCCGTTTGAACTTCGACGCCTTTAACGCCATCGACAACGACGAGTGCACAGTCGGCTACTTTCAAAGCCGGACGTGCATGAGCTACGAAAGCTGCGTATCCAGGGGTATCAATAAATGAAATTTTAGTATCGCGATGATCCAGGTGGGCTAATGCAGTATTGAGAGTGATTTTGCGAGCAATGGAATCTTCTTCGTGATCGGTAACCGTGGTGCCTTCTTCGACTTTACCCCAGCGTGGTGTAGCTCCGGCGACGTAGAGAAGCGAACTAATTAGTTGCGTCTTCCCTGCGTCGCCGTGTCCGATGACCGCTAAGTTGCGGATTGACTCTGTAGCATAGGCTTTCATAAGAAGTGATTCCTTTCGGCATGGTGTGTTCCTGCGGGATACCCATCCACTTGTTTGGTCCACTTGAACCAAGGTTGGCAGGATGTGTTCCGGATTTACCGTAATTTATCCGAGCGCCAAGGCCAACGCAAGTTGACGATGACCAAGCATTGAGGTGAGAAGTGGGCCTTGCTTCTCTGCGAGGCTATTTGCCATATATCAATTGCCATTTGCCATTTTCCATCGTTTCAAAACCCGCCCGGTGACTTGTTTTTGCCGCAAGCCGCGAGTTCCAAATGGGAAATGAAGAATGGCAAATGATATATGGCAAATCGTTCCAGACCACCTCAACCCCAATTGTTGTATTTGCCCAGAAGCCATCCAAAGTCAGGGTTGAGGCATCTGAGGTGCGAGTCCATGAATTAGGAAGGACGAAAGTTGTGAAGGAGTTGTTATGTTTTTCGAGAAGTTGTATGGAAAGCGCAGTTTGCGCACGTATTTTGCCAGCCTGAGTCTCAGCATTTTGGCTGTAATCGCAGTCGGTTCCTCGGCAATTGCTTCCCCACGAAACGTCGAAGATCGCACCAACAAACAAGCAGTCAAAGTCGAAGCTCCAGTTAACATAGCCATCCTCATACAGGATGATTTGATTTCTGCTGTTGGCAACGAAATTCGCATTACCGCAGACTTCATTCGCACGTTGCCGCAGGGCTCGCGGGTGATGGTTGGCTACATCACTTCCGGCTCATTGCAGGTGAGGTCGCCTTTCACGTCGGATCTCAACGCTGCAGCTCAGAGCCTGCGCATTCCGTATTCAAGCACCGCGGCGTCGCCCTACAATCCTTACGTTGAAGTGATTGAAGCGATTCGCAAGTTCGATACTTCGAAGGGCAGGAACGTCATCCTGCTAATCTCTGACGGTCTCGATGTATCGCGTGGGTTTGATACGACATCAGCCGCAGATACGATGGACCTGCTCCGCGCTATCAAGGAAGCGAACGCGCGCCAAATTGCAATCTACTCGTTCTATGCGCCATCCGTTGGTCTAACGAGTCACAATCGATTGGCGGCGAGTTATGGTCAAAGCTCGTTGAATCGGATTTCAAACGAAACGGGTGGTCGGGCATTCTTTCAGGGAACCACCGGCTTTGTGACCTTTGATCCTTACTTCAATCAGTTGAGACGTGTCCTTAACGAGCGATCCTGACGAGACCCGTGAACTTGCTCAGGCTATCGCCCCGGAGCCGTCGTTGAAGCCAACGACGGCTCTTTTACTTGACGAGTGAATTAGAATGAAAGTCCAATGACACCCGACAAAAGAGTGGTGTTTCTGTTCCCAGCGTTGCGTCTTGGTGGGAAAACCGAACATCTCCCTCAAACACGCCAGGAACGCAAAGACCACTTGGATCGAGAACATCGCCGACAAAAGCTTGGCCGAAAAATTTTCGAGTGCTAAAGTTAGGTCATTGCCGCCGGTCGTTTTGCACCTCTGACGGACCAGGCGGTTCGAAAGTAAAGTGCGCGAATACTGTCTAATCGTCGAAGGAGCCTACCTTTCGGAGTCCGAAGCGGAACATGCTCTGCGTGATCCCTTTCTTGAAGATTGGGTCGAGCACACTGGGTCCTTCAAGATTCATAACATGGACGAGATTCAGATAACCCCCGGTGTCACGCTGGGGTCGCTGGGCGTAGTTATGTTGGATGACCGGTTGTTCGAAATCGCAAGCACGGACGCCGAGAATCCGCTTACAGAACACAAGGCCAAGGGCGTCGCTGAAGCATTGCGAAGACAGGACATGTTCGACCAGATAGACGTCGAGCCACGTGAAGGGGATTAGCTTTCGAGATGAAACAAAGTTCGAAAATACTATTGGCGGCTGCGACGGTTTGGCCGTTCTTATACATGTTGCTTTTCTTCGGTTTCATAATGCTGACGTTTCTCACCGCCACTAACAATCCGGGCGGTGGAGGCCCTGTCGTTCTGTTCGCCGTGATCTTTCCACTTCACATACTGACGATGTTGTTGATTATGGCTCTGACGGTTTTTTACATCGTCAACGTCTTTCGCAATGATCGCGTCGTGAAAGATATGAAGGTATTATGGGCCGTCGTCCTTTTTATGGGCAGCATCATCGCCATGCCGATCTACTGGTACTTGTACATTTGGCGTGAACCTGCCACTCCAGCATCTCCTTCGCAATTGAATCCGGGAAGCGACGCTCAATCATGGTCAGCCGGTCAACCCGCCGAAGGTGCGTACGTTCCTCCCAAACAAGCTCCTGACTGGCGTTAGAACCCTCTGTTGAGATGAACAAGTCTGAGGCTCCTGAATCGAGTTTTCTGAACGGGCGTGTTCGTGTGATCGTCGGCGACATCACGACGCAGCAAGTCGACGCGATTGTCAACGCAGCCAATTCATCGCTGCTGGGAGGCGGCGGCGTGGACGGCGCCATTCATAGCGCCGGCGGACCAATCATTCTCAAGCAATGCCGAGAGCTTCGCAGGACTCGCTATCCCGATGGGCTGCCGACAGGTGAGGCTGTGATCACTGCCGCAGGAGAATTGCCCGCACTCTATGTCATTCACACTGTAGGACCCATCTTTGGTAGACATCAGGGGCGCGAAGCGGAAGTCTTAGCCGATTGCTACCGCAATTCGTTGCGGCTCGCGCTCGAGCATTCCCTGACTTCGATAGCTTTTCCCGCCATTTCCACTGGAATATTCGGTTACCCGCGAGAAGAAGCTGCAGTTGTTGCTTCGCAGACGATTGCTGAATTTCTCGAGTCGGATCAGTCCATTACTGAGGTGCGATTGGTTTTCTTTCAGCAAGCAGATGCGCGTGTATTTCTCGCCAGGCAGAAGTTCCGGCTAGAATAAGGCCCATCAAGTTTCACACCATCACATTCATCCGTTAATGAGGAAGATTTGGAAGACAACCTGAAACTACCGTCATCTTTGCGCGCGCTCGAGCGCCTTTCCTGGAATTACTGGTGGAGTTGGTCCGCTGACGGAGCCAACGTTTTTCGCGATTTGGATCCGGATATCTGGGAACAGTATGAACAAAGTCCCCGACAACTATTAAGCCGGACTTCGGAGTATCGACTGACGCAAATGTCGACCGATCCCGCTTACGTTGAGCGCGTCCGGCGACTCGCCGAAGAATTTGATAGTTACATGAGTCAAGGGCAAGGCTGGTTGCCGGCGTCCGGAACTACGGGCGCCAGTGTCGATCACCCGGTCGCTTATTTTTGTGCTGAGTATGGCGTGCATAATTCGCTGCCGCTTTATTCGGGCGGCCTCGGAATTCTTGCCGGCGATCATTTGAAGTCGGCGAGCGACCTGGGCTTGCCGCTTGTTGCCATCGGACTCTTGTATCACTACGGTTACTTTCGACAGCGGCTCAGGCGTGATGGTTGGCAGGAAGAATACTACGGCGAAACCTTTCCTTCGGAGCTTCCGCTTACTTTGGTTAAGGATGAAGAGGGAAATACCCAGTCCGTCGAAGTCTCAATCCGCGAGCGCAATGTGCGAGCACAGATCTGGCGGGCCCAGGTCGGACGCGTGCCGCTCTATTTGCTTGATACTAATATCCCCGCAAATGACGAGACTGATCGTTGGGTGACAGGTCATCTTTACGGTGGCGATCGCGAAACTCGAATCGTGCAGGAGATGTTGCTTGGCATTGGCGGCGTTCGTTTGTTGCGTCAACTCAACATCGAGCCCCACGTGTTTCATCTGAATGAGGGACACTCGGCTTTTCTTACGCTGGAACTGTCACGCGCCTTAATAAAAGAAAAGAGCTTGAGTTTTGCTGAGGCAGCCGCTCTGGTCCGGCAGCGCTGTGTTTTTACAACTCATACTCCAGTCGCAGCGGGTAACGATGAATTTGAGCCCTCGCTCGTCAAGTCGGCGTTTGGCGATGATTATCCCGGCGAACTCGGATTAGATCTCGACGAGTTCATCGCCCTGGGCCGAATCGATCCTGAAGAAGCGACAGAGCCTTTCGGTTTGACTCCTCTCGCAATTCGCATGTGCCGCTCAACTAATGGAGTCAGTCGTAAGCATGGCGAAGTCTCCCGGGCCCTGTGGCGGAGGCTTTTCCCCGGCAGCACCGTCGATGAAGTGCCCATTACGCATGTCACCAACGGTGTTCATGCGCCCACCTGGGTAGCTCCACTGATCAGATCGCTGTTTGAAAAGTATGTTGGTCCAAATTGGACTGAGGCCTTACTCGATCGGAATCGTTGGGAGCAGGGCATTGGAAAGATTCCGGCGGAAGAACTTTGGGGGGCACACCAACTACTCAAGCAGTGTTTGATTTCTTTTATCCGCTATCGTTCCTTCCAGGCTCGGCTTGGGCGCGGCGAAAGCATGGAGTACACGGAGTCAGCACGAAGGGTGTTCGACCCGCAGACTTTAACAATCGGATTTGCGAGACGAGCCGCGGCTTACAAGCGCTGGAGTCTGTTGCTGACCGATCCGAATCGCTTGCTGAGGATTATCAACAGCGAAACTCGGCCCGTGCAGTTCGTCTTCGCAGGCAAGGCTCATCCGCAGGATCAGCAGGCGAAGCTCATTCTCCAGCAAATCGCGCAATGGAAGTACGATCCGCTGGTGCGCAATCGAGCTGTCTTTCTGCAGGACTATGACCAGGAAATAGCCCGTCACCTGGTGCATTCAGTCGATGTTTGGCTGAACGTGCCGCGTCGGCCATTGGAAGCCTCAGGCACGAGTGGCGAGAAGGTTGCGATAAACGGCGGGCTGAATTTTTCGATTCTTGATGGCTGGTGGCTGGAAGGCTACGACGGGGCGAACGGGTTTGCTATCGGTGAAGGAGACAATAAAGAAGGCATGGATGTCGACGCCGCGGACGCCGAGTCGCTCTACCAGGTGCTCGAGGAAGAGCTGATTCCGCTTTATTACGATCGCGATGCCGCAGGAATGCCGCACCGGTGGGTTGAAATGATGAGGCGTTCAATTCAAACGCTCGTGCCCGACTTCAACAGCGATCGAATGGTGGCCGATTACGCTGAAAAAATATATTCCCGATAAAACGGTCTTTGGTCTTTGTTCTTAGATCTTTGTACTTGAGTGATTGCCAGTTGAGTAGTTCCGACGGCGGACAGGTCAACGTGATGACTAAGTCAGGCGGCGAGGCGTTTCACGGCAGCGCTTTTGAATTCATCCGCAACGAGGCATTCAATGCCAATGACTTTCTGTCCAACAAGACTCCCTCGTTGGCTGCTTCGCTTGGTCGCGAATCAAACGGAAAGCTGAAGAAGAAACCATTCCCTTATATGAGCTTGATAGGAACATCAAAGACAAAGACCAAGAACAAAAAACAAAGCACAAAAAACAAAGAACAAAGTTCTTCCTTCCCGTTCGCTCCCCCCTGACCATTCGTTGTAAACTAAACGGCCGATGAAGTATTGCACTGTCTGCAAAGCCAAATACGACGATAACGTCAGCTTCTGCTCTGTTGACGGAGAAGTCCTCGAAGACGATCCGTCATCGATCGTAGGCACCATACTCGACGGCCAATACAACATCGAAACTCTCCTCGGAAAAGGCGGCATGGGGGCCGTCTTTCGAGCCCGCCACATTCTTCTCGGCGATCGTGTCGCCATAAAAGTTCTGCCGCCGGAAATGCGTACGAATGCGGAGTGGCTGCGTCGTTTTCGTCGTGAGGGCCAGGCCGCTCGCCGCTTTCGTCATCCCAACGCCGTCACTGTTTATGATCTTCGCACCGCAGCCGACGGCATGATCTACATGGTGATGGAGTATGTCGAAGGTCACACCCTCGATGCGGAATTGAAAGCTCGCGGACACTTCACTCCGGGCGAAGCCGTGGCAGTGCTCGAACCTATCATGAGTGTGCTGAACGCCGCTCATGCGATGGGAGTGGTTCATCGCGATCTAAAACCCGAGAACATCATGATTGGCAAAGCCACGACTGGGCACGAGCTGAACGTGAAGCTGCTCGATCTCGGAATCGCGAAGTTGAGGGAAGTAGCCGGCGTCGAAGCAGGAAAGAATACGGCTCTGACGATGGCGGGACAGATGCTGGGCACACCTTATTACATGTCTCCGGAACAATGGGGCGAGCTGCCGCGCGACGGTAATTCTGAAATTGACGGACGCGCAGATATCTACAGTTTGGGGTTGGTATTTTACGAAATGATCGCAGGGCGCAGGCCCTATTCAGCCTTGACGTTGCTTGAGCTGCGGAAAGAGCATGTTTCGACCGTACCGAGAAAACTCGACGAAGTGATGTCGGGCGTGCCCCATGGCTTCAGCGAAGTGATTGCGCGAGCAATGGCCAAGGATCGCAGTGACCGTCCGGCAACGGCCGCTGAATTAGCAACCGAGTTGAAGGCAGCTTTGTCTGCCAGCGAGAACGGCTCCTCGCTGTTCGTGTCTGCAGTCAAGGATGCGGTAGTCAGCGGGTCGCCGCTCGAGACAGTGGCAATTGACAAAGGTCGCGAGACGAAGTCCGATGTAGATGCGCCAACCATTCTCACGATGGACGCTGAAGCCCCGCTTCCCTCGCCGGCTGCCGCACCATCACCTTTGGACACATCTCAAACTGCGCCGGCATCGAGTATACCCACGTTAGTCGAAGCGACGGACGCGAGAATTCCGGCGACTCAGCCTCAAGCTCGTCGTGATGAAACTCTCTACGAGCCAGCAAGCCCGGCTCCGGAGCCTGTACCGCAACCCGCGCGCGGCAGCAAGGCCCCGCTGGTAATCGGAGGAGTATTAATCGTCGTTTTGTTAGTCGGTGGTGTTGGTGGCTTTTTGATTTGGAAATCCATGCATTCAACAACAACTACTGAGCCTGGTAGCTCGGGAACCAACAACCCCGGTGGGCCAGGACAGCCGGTTGCAAAAGAGATGGCGCGTTACTGGTTGCAAGTGTCTTCAGCAAAGGACGCAAAGTCAGCTCAGGTGGTTCCGCTCATCCCGATCGCCTCAGGACAGCTAATGAAGTTTCACTTCACGCCCACTGAGGATGGGTTCCTCTACATCGTGGGCCCGGGAGAGGACAACAAATTGACAGCTTTCCTGACTCAAGAGCCCGATCCCGAGGCAACCGGATGGTCAACCAACGAACTCAAAAAGGGGGTCGAAGCGAGCTTCCCGACGGGAAGCATCCCGGCTGGTGATGAACGGTGGCTGCGATTGGACAAAAAGCCCGGTACTGAAACATATACGCTGGTTTTTTCGCCAACTCGTCTCGAGTCACCGGGCTTTTTGAAACACGCCAAACCTGGTGATGAGCTGAACCCGGCCGAGCAGCTGGAGTGGGCTAGTTTTATCGAAAAATATAAGAATAACGGCGTCACCGATTACGATACCAGGGATTCATCGGCGCCCTTTATGATTCTGAAGGCTGCGCCGAACAGGGCGGCGGGAAATCCGTTCGTAGTCGCCATTCGTATTGAGCATAGGTAGTCGCGGCCTTGGGGGTCGGCGACTGTTTTGACGAGAGGAAAGTTATGAGATCGAAAGCTGTATGGTTAGGTTTGTTATTGACGATATCCATGGCGCTTACTCCGTTGGTGGGCGCCCAGGATCCAGACCAGGAAGATGTTCGGGGAGCTTTTCTGACTACGCGCCCCAAAACCACAGAGAAGGCCGCAACGGGTGGAACCGCCCCGAAGGTTAGCCATCGACGGCCCAAGCCTGTGAAAAAGCCAGGCCCGGATCCCCAGCCAACGCCGGGGCCGAAAAATCCACCACCAGCGTCGCGCCTGGGGTTGGGCATGACTCTTTTCATGCGTAATTCGATCGGCTTAGCTATTCGAGTGGATCCCAACCATGAATTTACAAAAGGCGATCGAGTGAGAGTTCTGCTCGAAACAAATGCCGACGGGTATCTTTACATCTTCAACACCACCGACGGTGGCTCGCCAACAATGATTTACCCGAGCGCTCAGCTGGATGAGGCGGGCAACTTCATTCAGGCCCATGTCCCGTTCGAAATCCCATCAAGCCTTGCTGAAGAAGATCGACTTCGTTGGTTTGAGTTTTACGGTACCGTTGGAGTGGAGCGGCTCTACTTCGTGTTCGCGCGCGAACCGCTCCAGAATGTTCCCATCGAAGACGATCTAGTTAAGTTCTGCGGAGAAAATAAGCTCGGTTGCACCTGGCGTCCGGCCAGCGAATTATGGACTGCTCTGCAGAAGGAACTGGAGTCTCCCACACGTTCAGATAATTCTCACAAGTACGGTAAAGCACAGACTGGCAGTGAGCAGGAAGCTGTGGCTCGCGGCATTGGACTGGCGAAGACGGACGCTGAGCCGACGATGGTGATCATGAGCGCTTCGTCCGGGCCGTCGATGTTGGTGACCGCGTTGGAACTGACGCACAAATAACGTTGAGCTTGGGTTCCGCCGCCGCCAGCTGAGTTTTGTGAGGAGAGATCCAACTCTCCTCACAGTCGCTGTGGCTTCAGCGCAAGTACAGGAGTTTTGCAATGCGATTTACCGCAAGGTTCGTTGGCGCTCTTTTGAGTGCCTCTTTTCTTCTATTGCCCCTCGCCACTGTAAGTCCCCAGCAAACCGGAAATGCCGACACGGCGCTGAAGCAGGGAAAACAGCTTCTGAAGCGGGGCCATGCCGATCAAGCTCTGGGCCTGCTCGAGAATGCTCTTCAGCTTTACACTGCCGCCAAGAACCGGCGCGGCATCGCCTCCGCGCAAAATGAGTTGGGCGATCTCTATTTGCGTCAGGGCCAAACCAAAGTAGCCCTCGATCATTATCGGTTGGCTTACGAAGCGCTCTCCGCTGCTGCTGCCCAGGAACAAACAGAAGCGAGTACGGCCAGCAGCGCCGCCCGAATGGCAGGTTCCTCTAACGCGGGAGTCGCCGCTGAAACTGCCGCCAGTATGAGCGATACAGGATTCAACGCCAATCTCATCCTCGCGAAGATTGGCGACACGAACGCTCGGCTGGGGCGCGCCGCAGAAGCTTTCGCAGCTTACAACCAAATGAGGGTCAAGAAGCCTGAGAGCGTAGCCTCACGCACCACGCGCCGGTTGGGCGGCCTCGGCGGCATGCTGGGTTCAATCTCGACCGGAAAAGTCGATGTGGCCATGCCCACCAGCACCGTTATCGGCGTGCTCGAAGCGAAGAAGGAATTTGATCTTTACAGGGATTCGATTGTGTATTCGACTTTCGAGATTGGAATGGGTCGAATCAACTATTTCAATAACGATTTCGAAGGCGCGAAAAATCATTTCCAAAATGCATACGACGCAACCGGCGCCAGCCTGGCTAACGTCGCCAAGCTCGGTCAGACCCGCCGCTTTCGAGCCGCCGCGCGGACGGGGCTCGCTGATGTGGCGCTGAGGATGGGAAAGACCAGGGACGCGGGCAAGCTTTATGAAGATGCTGCGAAGGGAGCAAAAGAAGATAAGCGGCTTGATCTGATGTGGCCGGCGCAGCGTGGGATGGGCCGGAGTTATTGGTTGCAAGCTGCGGAAGAAAAAGACAAGAAAGCAATGCAGCTGCGCGAAAAGGCAATCGAGAACTATCAAAACGCGATCGCTACCATTGAAACCTTACGCGAAGGCAGTATTCGCGCCGACGAAGCGCGCACGACGTTCCTTGCTACGACGAAAGATGTGTTTGACGAAGCTGCGACCGCGCTGGCGACGATGGCGTTGTTGACTGCTCCAGCTCCGGGAACTCGGCTCGACGGCAAAGCGCTTGAATACGCGAGCGCGGCTTTCAAAGTTACGGAACAAACTCGAGCGCGGTCGCTGCTCGATATGCTGGCTGAGACAGACTCCCAGATTACCGAAGGCGTTCCGCCCGATCTGCTGAAGCGCAAGCAAGAAAACCTGGAGAAACAACAGGAAATTGCGGGCTTGTTGACGGGAATCGTGGTTGCCCCCGATCAGCAAAAGAAAAAGCCGGCCGATCTCGAAGAGGACCTCGATAAGCTGCAAACGGAATTTGATGATATTGAGAATCAAATCAGGACTGCCAGCCCTCGTTATGCTGCGTTAACGGCTGGAAAGCCGCTGACACTCGCAGAAGTTCAGCAGAGTGTCCTTGACGATAACACGGCGTTGCTCGAGTACAGTTTGGGAACCGAGCAGTCCTTCCTGTGGGTAATCACGAAGTCAGGAACAAGTTTGCTCAAACTGCCGCCGCGCGGTGCGCTCGACAAACTGGCGACTGATTTTCGAGCTCAATTAATTCCATCGAAGTTGCAGCGAAGGATTGTCGGAATCGACGTCGTGGAAGATCCCCAGCGGGGCTTGGGCATCGCCAGTTCGGCTAATCCGGCGGACGCAGCTCCGCTGATTGCCGCTTCAAACGCGCTCTATCAGGCTGCGGTGCAACCGGCCGCAGGCTTAATCGGCGACAAGCGTTTGCTCGTAGTCGCGGACGGCGCTCTGAACTACGTGCCGTTTGAAGCTTTGGTGACCTCGGCAGCGACCGCAGACTTTGCCTCGGCTCCATACCTCGTCAAGACGAACGAAATTATTTACACGCCGTCTGCATCGGTGATTGGAGCGATACGACAGCAAACCGCAAAGAGCGCCGGGCGCGCGATGCTCATCGTTGCGGATCCAGTCTTTAATTCGGTTGATGATCGAGCCAGGGGAGTTGCGACAGCGAATGCCACTGACACTCGTGGGCTCGGGCTCGCCAGTGCTGTTGCGGATGTGGCCGGCCTGGCGGGTGGCGCTGCTACGGCTACACCGAACACGCAGAACATGGTCGGGCTGCCGCTGGCGAGGTTGAATGGTACGCGAGCTGAAGCAGATCAAATCTCGAAACTTGCGAAGAGCTCGGGCGGTCAGGCCGATGTCTGGCTCGACTTGAACGCAAACGAAGAGAATGTCGAGACCCGTGATACGACGAAGTATCGCGTTATTCATATTGCCACACACGGCTTGCTTGATGCAGAGCGTCCGCAGTTCACCGGCTTGGTTCTGTCGCTAATTGGAAACAAAAACCAGGATGGCTTCTTGCGTACGGATGAAGTTTTCAATTTGAAGTTAGGTGCGCCGCTGGTGATGTTGTCGGCCTGTGAGACTGGGTTAGGAAAAGAGAAGCGCGGCGAAGGGGTGATGGGTTTGACGCGCGCGTTTATTTACGCCGGTGCGCCTACGGTCGGTGTCAGTCTTTGGTCGGTCGCCGACAAATCAACCGCCGAGCTAATGACGGAGTTTTACAAGCGGCTGTTCGCGTCTGAAAGTCCGTCCGCGTCTACTTCAATGCGCGCAGCTCAACTCGCCATGATTAGTGGAAAGAAATACAGCGCCCCGTTCTACTGGGCGCCGTTCATCCTGGTTGGCGATTGGAAGTAAAATCTCGCCAGCGCTCACGGAGATCATTCCCAGATTGTGAATTTGGAGTGCGGTGACCTGTCACCGCTTTCGCCCGTGGCGGCTTGCCGCCTTGCTGCGACAGGTCGCGGCGACCAAAGCGCCGACAGGTCGGCGCACTCCAAATTCACTATGGATTGTGCCAGGCGTTTGTTAGACATGAGACGCTGGGCTAATATCGTCAAGGCTTAGAAAGGAATACCTTCGAGATCATCAATGGATAACCACTACAAAAAGATTACCAGCAAGGAACAGTTCGATGACTTGGTGAAGCGTTCCAGCGAGGCGCCGGTGGTTATCTTCAAACACAGCCTTGCGTGTCCGGTGAGTTCAAGTGCTTATCGTGAGCTTAAGGATTTTTCGTCCGAGATTTCCCTGGTTGAGATTCAAAACTCTCAGGAGTTATCGCGACAAATTGGCGACGCCACCGGCATTAGACACGAGTCACCGCAAATCATCGTGCTAAGACATGGTGAACCCGTGTGGCATGCTTCACATTGGAACATAACTACTCATTCGCTCGAGCAAGCCCTGCACGATCACGCTTGAGTAGCGTAGACTTCAGTCTGCGTTCAACTGGCTAAAGATGTTGTTGAGTGTCAGCAGGCCTCGCTGATCAGCGTTTGACGAAACCACTCAACTAGTGTCTTCCCAACGCTTGAACAGACTGAAGTCCGTTCTACAAACAAATATGACCGAAACCGAACTACGTGGAGCGGCAATTGAGCCTCGTGAGATCAAGCAGGAAGGCGACTCAGGCTTGCGGATAACCTGGGCCGATGAGCGAGTCTGTCATTACACTGCGGCCGCATTGCGGAGGGTTTGTCCATGCGCGCAATGTGTCAACGAGTGGACAGGGCAACGAATGCTGAAGCCGGACACTGTGGCTGAAGAATTGACTATAGCCGATGTGAGTGTTGTCGGTCGCTACGCGTTGAATTTCCGCTGGAGCGACTCGCACGAGACTGGAATCTACAGCTTCCGCTACTTGCGCGAGTTGTGCGAACAGGAAGGGCAAAGCGCGTAGGGCAAAGAGCAAGGAGGCGAACGCATTGAAGACCCGATTGTTTGCCTGGCCCTTTGCGCTTTGCTCTTTGCTAAGCTAAGTTTGTCTGACTGTTGGACCTTAATCAATTATGAGAGAAAGCGATTTTTTCAACGAAGTGCAGGAAACCAAGCGGGCCAACTACAGTTGTCCGCATTGTCGCGAGCGCGCGGACTACGAGGTGCGCTGGATAAAGCGTACCAAGAAGCGTGACTTGCCTCGGGGCGCCGGAGAGCAGGACCGCATGCGCTTTCAAAAATCCCGCGACTATCTCGTCAGGGTCGACGACATGTTGATGTGCAAGAACATGCGTTGCCGTAAGCGCTTCGATATTCCCAGCTCACAATCAGTGGTCTTCCTCTAGCTCTTCCCTGCGGTATTCGTAACAGCCGGAAAAATCCTGCAACTGAAAGGTCGAAGTGTTTTGTGGCGGTTCGGCCTGCCACAAAAAACGACAAAACGGGAAGTATTTGATTGGCGTCGATCTTGCTCTTAACGAAGGCGCAGAATACCGTTTCGGGTGGATTATCATGGAACATCAGGAGTTCGCGGGAGCAAGCAAGGTTAATACGTCATTCCTCAAGCCGTTGGAAAATCGACTGGACGCGATCGTTTTGCCGCGCATACCCGCGTGGCTGAACACGAGCCAGCTAACTATGTTGACTGTCGCCTGGTGTGCTGGAATCCTGGGCTTCAGTTATTTGGCCGTGCGCGACCTGCGGTGGTTGTGGGCCGTTTCCGCAATGATTTTCTGCCAATACCTGACCGACCATTTCGATGGAAAAGTAGGCAAGTCTCGAGGCACGGGTCTTGAGCGTTGGGGCTACTACATGGATCATCTGCTCGACTATTTCTTCATGGCGAGTGTGCTGGTTGGGTATGCCTTCATTTTGCCGGAAACGTCCCGTTTCCAACTCCTGATTATGGTGGTCCTTTTCGGCGCCTATGACATGAGCACCTTCCTGGCCTTTTCCGCCAGCAACCAACTCAAAATCAGCTACCTCAAATTTGGTCCGACAGAGTTCAGGCTCGGCCTGATTGTCATTAATGGTCTGGTTGCTGCGTACGGTACCAAACACATGATTGGCGGTCTTAGGTTTGTGAATGCCGGCGCGTTTGTCGGGCTTTGCTTGATGGTCTACAAGATTCAGCAGCAGATAAGAAGGATCGACATGGAGCAGAAGTGCGCCCGGGGACAAGAAGCCACACTTCGACTCGATGCCACACACGTTGTTGGAAACGTTACCGTACAACCTCGCGCGACTTTGTACGAAATGGGGTCGCAGTAGTTAAGAAATCAAAAGAATTTTCAGTGGATAATTGAACCTGCAAGCCTCATCACGCGTCTAAAGCTTGTCCTCGAAACTTTGGTCTTCTGTTTGCAAGAGAACCGGGTGACTCACGTTCTACCAGTGAGTTTCGACAAAGTGGGAACTCTTAAGACCAAAGATCGTTAAATACAACACACGGAAAAAGGAATAGATACAAGGATAGCAATCATGCCAGGGCAGAAGAGAATCAAAATCATCAAGAAGAGTGAGCGCAATCGTCAGACGGCTAAGACTCCAAAAACAGCAGGCGCGCGCGAGGCCGCACGCGAAATGGTTCAAACCGTAACCAATTGGGTTAACGAATTGCAGCAGAACAAACGTGCGGAAACGGCTGAGGCGCTGAAGATGCTGTTGCCGGAAACGCCTCGACCCAGCGAGGCGTAAAGAGCAGTCGAATCTAATTGGCAGGCAGGGATGCCTGCGCTCCCGGAAGTAAACAAGGCAGGCAGGGATGCCTGCGCTCCCGGAACGACGGAGGGTCATGATGCCCTCCGTTTGTGTTTGTAAAGAGTCGTTGACACGCCACCTCGCGGAGGACTAGCATCCAGCCAACTGATAAAAGCAACTCCGTATTAAACTACGAGTAATTGTAAGCTCCTCAACCGAGGTCTTTGTCATGGCGACACGAAAGAAACGCAGGAAGCAGTTAGCTGATAAGACTCTCTTTAACAGTCTGCGCAAGCCAGTAGCCCCTCCCGGCCATCCTTTGACGCAGGCGAAGCCCGATGAAAAAGCGAGACCCGCTGGACGAAAAGCTAAACACAAGAGACGTGACGTGGATTCCGTCGGAGGAGAAGAATAAGTTCACATGAGCGATCGACAGGTTGGCGCAGAAGTTCCGGCAGCGTTCTTATCTCATGCTCGAGAGTTTCTGAGCGGCGAATATCTACCCAAAATTGAACAGTGTCTCGCTGCATTGACCGACGAACATGTTTGGTGGCGTGGCAATGAAGAATCGAACAGTATCGGCAATTTGCTGCTTCACCTGTGCGGCAACGCGCGCCAGTGGATTGTGAGTGGGCTGGGAGGCGAGGCTGATCACCGCGTGCGCCAGACAGAATTCGACGAACGCTCGTTGATCTCGAAATCGGAGTTGGTGGGCCGGCTGCAAGAAACGCTGAGCGACGTCGACAGGGTTCTGGCCGAGTTCGACTCCAGCAAGCTATTGCAGCCTTACCGGATTCAGAATAATGACGTCACCGCGCTCGAAGCAATCTTTCATGTGGTCGAACATTTCTCGATGCACACCGGCCAGATAATCATGATTGCCAAACTGCTCGCCGGGAAAGATATGAAGTTCTACGACTTCCCGGACGGAGTTCCCGTGCATACGTGGAAGGAATTGGAGTAAGTGGCACGGGCGTCCCGCCCGTGGGCCGCACGACACCGGCAAGCTGCCGGTACCATTTAAGTGCCCACCTGTTTCTCTACCCGTCAAGATCCCGTACAACACCTTCCAGGATTAAGGAAGCGCTTTTCTCTCAGATCGGTTTTGTAAAGATAGACGGAGGAGCGCTGCTAACTTTTGTGGCCGGAATATTCCATCACGGTCGTTTGAGAGCAGAGAAGAGATCAGTGCGCCAAGAAAAAGTAGGTAAAGCATAAATGGTGAACTGAGTAGCCGATACCACAGGCTGGCCCTGTGGTGTTTCATGTGCACAGCTACAAAAACAGGCTGATCCATCGGTTCGCAAGAGGCCACGGGCTGGCCCCGTGGTGTTTCACGTTGGCGCCTGCCAGCAGCCTGAAGCGTGAACACTCCACGGGACGAGCCCGTGGCATCACCAAAAATCTCGGCGCGCCTCTGTTAGCGACCAACGTGAGTGACCACGGCGCCAGGCCGTGGCCTCAGTTTTAGCCACTACCTATTTTTTCCTGGTCTGCATGATGATGTCTCTGGGCGTGGCTACGATGAAGCATCACAAGAGAGCCGGTGACTACTGCAAGCTCAGAAGCACCAGAATTTCTCCCTTGCCCTTTTCTAACGACTCAAGCGCTTTACCGACGATTGTGCCGGGTCTGTGAATCTGTACACCTCCTAAATTCACTGGCTCAGATCTCATCGCTACTCCGGCAACATCGCTTGTGACGAGAAGGTCTCCGATCTTAATCGCACCGCGTGATGCATCGACTTTCACTCTGACCCGGCCGGTCGTAGCCACCAGCACCTTGCCTTGGCCGCTTTCGCCCAGCGCGATGCCTGGTTGCTCCGAGATCACACCGGCGACGCGGATGTCGTAGGCCCTACTTGATGCAATTACTTCATTCGATCTGGCCGAGTCGAGCACCACAACCGAGCCGACCGCGAGTCGCTCCGAGGAGTGCACCCATTCGGCCAAGTCCTGAGATTTGGCTGAAATGTGTCCATCCACTGTAAGGTTCCCGGTGATTTTGGCGTTGCCGACCACGTGAAGCTTCTCGGCAGGCGAGGCGGTGCCGATGCCGACATTCCCATTGCTCTCGATCCTGACCTTTTCCGTGTTGCCTCCGGTGGCGAACTTTATAGCTGTTGAAGACGCATCGGTCATTAGCACCAGATTGGTTGAGGTGTAAACATGCACGTCGTTCGCACCTAAGGCGCCATAGGTAGAGTGATTTGAAGAATAGATACCGAGTTGGCCCAGTGCTCCGGCATCGTTAATCACGCGCATGTCGGTCTGGGCGCTGGCTCCCGAGCTATTATTCTGAACCAGGATCTTCGTCTCGGTATTCTGATCTTTCCGCACGTGGAGCATGTGGGCGGGAGCCGTAGTGCCAATTCCCACACTGCCGCTGCTTGTGATTCGGATCAAATCCGTCCAGGCAACAGTCCCACTTCCCGCGTCGGCACGACGGAAGCCGGCATAGTCAGCAGTCGGCGAAAGGAAGAAGTTCCACGAAGGCGTGGAGGTGTCATAACGGGTCCATCCGGAGGAATACTTGGCATTGGCGCTGAGGTGCAAGTCCGTACCAAGGGCCGCTTGAACAGTAGACTTCGCTGCTGCACCAGACTGGGACAGCGTTATGGGTGCATCCGTTGCCTGGATCTCCAGCGGACTGACCGGACTCGTCGTCCCAATGCCGGCATTGCCGCTACTGGGGAAGGTATTGGACTGACCCACTGCACTGGGCGAAGTTACGATGAGAAGTATCGAGAAGATACTTCCTCCGATCCCGAGACTCGTTGGTTTAAGGTGAAGTGTTTTCATTGTTGTCTCCTCTTATTAACCGAGTTGGAAATTATTCAAGGCCTGCCGCTCAGATCTCCGACGGCGGCTTTGAACAGAAAGGAACAGTTAAGCAAGAGTTAAGGCTGGATTCGGCGAGGGTGCAGGCATCGCAGGCTCGTGAGATTCAGCCTCTGTACCTTGAGTGGGCGGGAATATAGTACCGCTCCTTACAAAAGTCAAGATCGCCTTCGTTACAAACCTTTGACACGCCGGCAGGCCCTTGCTACCGCAAACTGACCTCGCGGACTGCGCGCTTTCATGATTGGTAAGGGTTGCTGTAAGAGCTCTGAGACGAGTGTGTTTAGTCGTGCTATTGCAAAAAGTGGTTATGGTTTCGTGATAATGCTCTTGAACCGCTTGCGCACCGGCAATCTCTTTGTTAACAAGTGCTGTTGACGATTGTCCAGAATACTGCGAAGCGCCTGATGGGAGGTTCCTAAAAGACTCGCAGCCTTTGTTATTCGGCCTCCCGATCTTATCAACGCTTCTTCGATGTATCTGCCCTCCAGCAAGTGAAGAGCTGACCGCAATGAGAAATTCTTGTCTAGCTGAGGACCCCCGAGTTGATTGACCGCGAGACGGGCGCAACGACGGAGGCGATGAATTACTTCCTCGTCTTGAGACTTGGATAGATAATCGTCGGCGGATCGCTTTCGAGAAACTATTTTTACAATTTACGTCCTTTCGCACCAAGCCGCACATATGCGTCAGTTGTCAGCGCCATTGAAACCGGGTGAAAATGAGAGCTTGAAAACCGGATGAGAACTAGACGGAATTGACCGATATAAGAGGTCGAAGTCAGGCGATCTTGGGGGATGGTTTCTTTGAGAGCAGGGAAGAGATGAAATTGTTGACTGTAGAATCGACGAGGACTATTATTCGGATCCTTTGATAGATAAAAAATGACTTTGGAGTCGGCCTCTGCACGCCGATTCCTAAGCCGCCTTCACCAAAACCCTTGTGACCGACCTGGAGGAAAAACATGAACAAACGACTGTTGTTAGCACTTGGGCTGTTGATGTTCCTTGTGGGGATTGCGTACGGACAACATCGACAATGTGACGTCTATTGGGCGTCCTGCTCCTTTGCAATAAGTAACTGCCAAGTGGTAGGGGGCAGATGCCCTGCAGGCCAGTGCGGCAATCCCGATCAGGCAGGTTGCTGCGTGTGGGAAAACGGCATTTGCAACTCGAATGGACTCATTACTTCGACTCAAGTGTGCGCCAGTAGCTGCAACCCCTAACGAGCCATTTTTTGAAATGAGAGAGGAGAAACGAAATCGTGAAAAGGCGAATCCTGATAGTGACTTTGGTTGTCATAGGGTCATTTGCCGGCGGCTTGGCAATCAGCAAGTATCGGCAGAGCAAGGCGATCACCATTAACTACACCCTCACGGAATACAATGAGGATGGGACAGTTTCTGACTCGTCGAAAATCGTCAGGATCTTCAACGGAGAAGAGTGGTCAGAAACTCAAATTCTCTCTAACGGCAAACTGAGAACTTCCCACGGGAAGGTACCACCCCGCGAAGACAGTTTAGCCTCCTTCCCCGATTCACCGAGACAAGAGATATTGGGCAGAACAGTGGTGGTATTGTCCGAGAGAAGAACAGAGGCTTGGTATGACCCGTCGCTACACTACTTCCTCAAGAACATCCTCTATACCGATGAAAGTCATAAGACTGTGAGGGCAGTCAGAGAAGCGGTCGAGATCAAGAACTAGGTTGGCACAGTAGGCGTCCGTGGTTCAAATCAGCCCAGTGATACCTTCCAGGGCATCAAGCGGCAGGCAACCCACAAACTGATTATTCATAAGAAAACACTTACCGGTGAAGTTGTAAATTGAGCGTCGGGTTTAAGCCCTTCACTGTCACCTTAAGGTACGGTACAGGTGTAGTGTGCCTACGCATCATAGCAAGAAGCCCTGCATCCGTGGGAAGGAAAACAGCCGCTTGAAACAAACTTTGCCTTTTAGTTCACATGCAAAGCGATACGTTTCATAAGTCGATTAAGCCTTTTGTTGGGTGGAATGATTGGAAAATGGATTAGCCACGTCGAATCGCTAAGAGCATCGGCCAAGCAAAAGTCATCCCGTCAAGAAGTCGTCAACCGTTTCTGGTTCAAACCTTAAAACAAAAGAACGGGTAGCGGTTGGGATTCCGATTGGAAGGCCTTGGAGTAAGTGGCAGGGGCGTCCCGCCCGTGGGCCGCGTGACATCGGTGAGATGCCGATGCCACGCCGGTTCAGTTTTGTTCTTTATTTCTGTTCGCCGTTCTGCTTAATATACTGAGCGTATCTTTGCAGTCATTTTCTTGGGAGGATGGAACTTTAATGACATACGTGGTCGCGGAACCCTGCGTCAATTGTCGCTATACGGATTGCGCGTTGGTTTGTCCGGTGGAGGCTTTTCACCTCGATGACGATATGCTCGTGATCAATCCTGAAACTTGTATCGACTGTGACGCGTGCGTTCCAGAGTGTCCGGTTGAGGCGGTATTCGCTGAGGACAAAGTCCCTGCAGAATGGGCTTCGTTCACGCCGTTGAATGCAGAGCGATCCCTCAGCGGCTTGCCGACTATCACAGCTCGGCTTGATCCCCTTTGCGAATAGTTTAGTTAAGAGATCAAGGAATACATCTGGTGAAGAGAAGTACGAAGCGTGTGATGGGCGGCTTGCTCCTGGCAGCAGGATCCGTAGGCGCCCTCGGAGCAGTCTTAATCAAACGGAACGGCAAACACAAACGCAACAGCGCCGCAGACGTATGGGCCCGGCCCGGAATGCCGGTAACGTTCCGGGCCGAACTCATGCCCGGTCAGAACCGGGTTGAACGCACCTTCCGAGTAAAGGAATTATTGCCAAGCGGGCGGGTGGTTCTTGACGGCACCGGCGGCGAACACACTGAAAAAGAGTTCGAGCAGATCCGCCGAGTTTCCTGATGTACAACAGGCTGCCAGCCTGTTGCCGCCCTGAGTGGATACTCAACGCAGCCTCAAACATTTTCCATATATCAATTGTCATTCTTAATTTTCCATTGCTTAGACAGGAATGTGGTCCCAAATGGAAAATGATGAATGGAAAATGGTAAATCTCGAATAGTTCTCTTGTCGGCAGGCTAGCCTGGCACAATCACCACGTATAAGGTCGGCCGGGTTCCATGATCTGCAGCTTGGAGATACCTAACTCCTCAAGCTCCTGCACCAGCGTAGCGCGGTAAGTTGGCTTGAGATGCACGGCGAGAATGTCAACGTCGTTATGCTTCAACTTTTGCAGCTCGATCTTGAGCGAAGCGGGTGTGAAGTGTCGAGTAACATCAGCGAGCTTGGCCATCGAATTGGGAAACGAAGCCTCGATCAGAATCGCATCAAGTTTCGAAAGCCGGTTCAACACGTCCCAGAATTCCTGAGTCTCGGCCGTGTCCGAACTGAAAGCTACCGAAGTTCGTGAGTCCGAAACCACCAGCCCCACCGTGGGAACAATGTGATTCACAGTGGTAGCAGTAACTTTGAGGTGGGCCACCGAGAACTCCTCACCTACCTTAATCGGCATGTACTTCATCACGGGGCCATGCTGATTCGTCAGCTCAGAAAACCTCGGATACACATTCCAGTTAAAGACGTCGTGCTCGAGGCGATCAATTACTTCCTGGGTGGCATGGACTCTGACGGGCTCTTTCAAGCTGGCGAACAAGTCGTCGATGAAAATCGGGAGGCTGGCGATATGGTCCATGTGCAAGTGCGTGACGATGATGTCTCGCACTGCCTGACGTTGGGTGTCGCTGAGGGCAATCGCAACACTGCCAGCGTCGACGGCCACACAGTCATCAATCAAGTAACACGTGAGACGTTGGTCCAGGGTCGCCTGGCCCTGACCATTGAAGGTGCTGGGTAGTAGTTGAATCTTCACAAATAAGCTCGAGTGAAACCTATTTAGCGCGGCCCAACATTATAATAAGCGAGAAAAAAACGCCACGGTGTAATAGCTGGAGAAGCTAATCAACCTGACCTAAGTCTATTCAGAATTTCCTGAAGACTCTGTTGATAAGCCGCTTCTCGCCCGTGAACTTCCTGTTCGCTCCGATAGAAACCTCGCGCAACACGACTGCGGTGGAAAGCCAGCTCGCTCCCCATTTGATTGAATTGCTTGCAATCTCGCCAGCGCGAGAACCCTCCGCTTGATAATGCACTGAACGAAGCTCCAGCGCGCTTGAACACACTGCAAAGTTGCTCGTACTCCTGCTGGCTCAGCAGACCACGCTGGAGGTCCGCATAAAGGAACTCTCGCAGCAAGCGTCCCTCGCGGCGAAGGGAAAAGATTATGACCACCAGAATAATCAGGAAAGCAGGCACCATGATTACGAGATAGGTGAGCAGGAAACCAATACCGCCACCCATGACCGCCGAACCATTCCAAATGCTGTGCATCGCCATAGCCGTGGCCAGGCCCAGGACTGGGGTGATGAACTTCACGGCATTGTTTGTAGATTGGCGAGCCAACCCGAGACCGATACCGGTCATGCTGGTGAACAACGGATGCGAGAAGGGAAACAAAGTGCCTCGCGCGATGAAAGTCACCGTTAAGCCGGCGCCACCATTTTGCAGCAGAGCTTTGCCGTAGTATTGGAAGTTCTCGGTCATGGCAAAGCCCAGCGCTACGAGTGAAGCGTAGACGATGCCGTCGATCACTCCATCGAACTCGTCTCTCTTCCAAAAGAAAATGACGAAGAGTATGAAAGCTTTGGCGCTTTCCTCGACTATCGGCGCAAAGATGACCGCACTCGCTGTTTGTCCAGCACTCATGCTGTCGGTTATCGCTGTCGTTACGACAAAGCCCAGCGTATTGAAGATGAAGGCTATGAAGACTGCCACCATTGCTCCCCAGCAGAATACGGTTGCCAATAGCCACGCCGGTTCAGACTCATAGCGGTCAATCCAAAGAACCAGCGTCACATAAATCGGGACAGGAATCGTCGCGAAAAGCATTCCGATTAAGAGATTGACGGGACCGGTCTCGAAGCCTATCAAGAGGAGCACAAGCAAGCCGAGCAACAGCGCAATCAGTAATGCAGCTATTCCAGCAACAATCTTAATAGCACTGGTGTGGCCTGATGGCGCAATTACAACCGCCGGCGGTGTAAATCCTGCCGGTGGGTATTGTGGGTATTGAGGACTGTTCATCATCGCGGCCGCTGTGGGACGACGGTCAGTATATACCGAATTTGAACTGCACTAAGAAGGAAAGATGTCTCAGCGAGCGCCGGTTATCTCGCGCAGGTCAGCGCCCGACCACCGTCAATCGAATAGGTTGCGCCCGTAATCCATGACGCCTGATTAGAAGCCAGAAAAGTGATTAAGTCCGCGATCTCGCGGGTCTGACCAACCCGCCCCAAAGGATGTGTCGTCTTCGAGTGCTCGAGGAAGGCGGCATATTGCTGTTCGTCCATGCCGCCACGTTTATGAATGTCGGTCACGACGACGCCGGGGTTCACCGCGTTAACTCGCACACCTTTGGCTGCTAATTCCAGAGCCGAGCACCGAGTCAGCTGGTCAACTGCCGCCTTGGAAACACAATAAGCCAGCACGCCTGGAAAGGACCTCAACCCAGTCACGCTCGAAACGTTGACGATGTTGCCACGCCGCTCGATCAAGGCGGGCACAACTTCTTTCATTAAACAAAACACTGCGCGCAGATTGATGTCCATCATTTTGTCCCAGGCGTCCATTGAAGTGTTTTCAATAGTGCCGGACGAGATATGGCCCGCCGCATTTACGAGCACATCAATGCCGTCAAATCTTTGCGTGGCTTTTTCAACGATCGTCCTCGCTGCGTCATCGGCGCTCAGATCGGCCTGGATTGTTACTGCATTGTTGCCGAGCTCATTCAGCACTTCAGCGAGCGCTGCTTCATCGCGTCCAACGGCGCACACGGAGGCGCCCAACTCTGCGAAGCGAGTGGCCGTCGCTCGACCGATCCCTGACGTAGCACCAGTGACGATTACAACTTTTCCAGAAAAAACATTGTCCATTTAGTTGTTCCTCAAAAATCCTGTTTTGGAGTGCGCCGACCTGTCGGCGCTTTAGCCGCTGCGACCTGTCGCAGAAACGTTTGAACGGACAACGACCACTACCAAAGCGGTGACAGGTCCCCGCACTCCAAAACCAGGGCGAAAGCTTATGTTGACAGACGAAGTCTAAAAGGCTGACTATTATGCACAATTGGCTTCGTCCTGCGCAGTGCAAAGCTAGCATGTGGGAGTGCGGACCAAGTCTTAGGCTCAAACACAAGTTTCGTGATGCGAGTTTGGCCCTCGAGAAACAGAGGAACGACGATTGGGTAACAACTCGGCCGGTCAGGCTTTTCCCAGACCCGCTCGCTCGCAGGGGCGTACGTCGGGCGAGTCGTCGCGCCGGAAAAGCCAGCGCGCCCGCCCATCGAGCGCCGGTTACATGGTCGTCGCAGTCACCATCTCACTCATCCTATTTTTCGCAATATGGTGGGGCTTAGCGAGTGTTGGCGATGAAGCGCCCTGGGTACCCGCGGGCCTGGCGACGAGCGTCTGCCTTCTAATTGCATTTTCAGCTCGCGAAGTCCTTATGCGAAGGGCATGGACGCGCTACTTGCTGGAGCAGGATCAGCACGAGCACGCGAATCGTGAACGAAGCAGCACCAAAAGTGAGTCCGCCAAAAGGATGCAGTCGTCAGGCGTTCATGCTGCTGCGTTAAGAGCTCTGCAGAAACAGTCGGCTGAAACCGACTCGACCAATGCCGGCGCCGAAGCGCACCTCGACCTGTTTCATGCGTGTCAGGATTACCTTGCTAACACCGACGAAGCTCTGCGCTCCAGTAACCTGTCTTCTGAAAGTCGAATTGCCATCCGAGCCGGCCAGGACAAGGTGCGCGTGTTGCAGAAGCATCACATGCTGGTCTGGGCGAGGGATGCGTCGATGGCGTTGACACACGAAGCCCAACAAAAGGGTCGGATGTCGGACAAAATAGAAACTGCGAATCGCGCCATGGATTGTCTGGACACAGCGCTCAAGGTCTACGCCGGCGAACCTGAGCTGGAAGCATCAAAGCTTGCGATTCGTGAATTTGTGGCGTCGGTCAAGGTTGCTCACTGGGTCGAACTGGCAGAACGATCGGCTTTCAAAGGGCACTACAAACGCGCCATCGACCGCTACCAGGACGCGCTATTTTATCTGAGTCGCGAAACCGTCAAAGAAGAGGTGCGGGCGGCCGGAGCCGAGCGCATAATGCGCGAAATCGAGCTGTTGAAGGCTCGGCTACACACTGCCAGGAATGCATCGCGCAACTCAAGTGAGCCTGGCTCGGCTTAAAGGTCCCGTTCTGAGAATCCGGTTATTGGACAGTTTCCGAAACCCCCTGGAGTAAGCAAAATGTTTGGCTGAATTGAGCATGTTGGCCGTGCTTATCCGCTCGGTTATTCTTCCACTTTCCCCTATCCCTTCTTATTATTTGGCTGTTTGGTATTGATGGGTTTTTATGCGATCATGCAAGCCAAACTGATTGGACTCACGCGGGATTTCACGGGCGCCAGGAGCTCGATCGCAGTTCCGGAGGCCAGCATACTCGATCGACGACGATTAGGTCCGTCAATAATCGATGTGTTCACCAGAGGCGTGCTGTCGCTACCAATGCATTTTTGATAGTATGAGGGCAATATGAAGTTACAGTTTCTACTTGGTGCAATTGCAGTAATTTCTTTCGGCGTCGTGGTTCACTCCCAGGAACCGGGCCAGACGCCGGCTTCAACAGCTCCAACAACGAGCGGAACATCAGGCTCAGTGGATAACCAGGGAGTGAAAAACTACTTGCTGGGTCCCGGAGATGTTGTTGACGTTCGCGTATTCGGCCAGCCTGATCTAAACGCGGTTGCGGAAGTTGATAGCGACGGTAATATCAGCTCGCTCCCATTCATCGAGGCGCCAATCCCAGCGAAGTGCCGCACTGAAAAACAAATTCAAAAGGACATTGCGGCTGCGTACTCCAAATTTATCAAGGGACCACAAATCAGCGTTCGCATTACCGAGCGTAAGAGCCGTCAACCCGCGGTAGTTTTCGGAGCCGTTCGCGCTCCCACGCGTCTGGTGATGGTTCGAAAAGTACGGCTCAACGAAGTCATGGCCGCATCCGGAGGATTCACCGAACGCGCGTCAGGGACGATCCAGATTCTACACACGGAACCAGTCATGTGCCCGGACCCTGGCGAGGTGGTTTCGACGGAGCCTTTCGATCCGACCAAGGTGCCTCTTGAAGTAGTTAAGATCGCCGACCTGAAAAGTGGCCGGGTTGACGCTAATCCTTTTATCAGGCCCGGTGATTACATCATGGTCACTGAAGCTGAACCGGTTTACATCACTGGAAGCGTTATGTCACCGCAGGGCGTATTCATGCGCGATCAGCTTACGCTCTCGTTAGCAATTGGCATGGTCGGCGGATTGAGAAAAGAAGCTAAGGGCAGCGACATCAGAATCTATCGTCAGCGTCCCGGCTCAAAAGAGCAGGAACTGATCAAGGCTGATCTCAATGCGATCAAGAAGAATCAAAAACCAGACATCCTGCTACAACCGTACGATGTCGTCGAAGTTGGAGAGGCTGGATTATTTTCACCGGGTCGCTTACCAACGACGCTGATGAGCGGAATCTCCGGCGCGTTTCAATCCATGACGACCACGGTGCCGACGCGGATCTTGTATTAGTTTGGCAATAGACATCCCGCGCTACGGCGTCGGGTAAATTAAACTTAAGGACGACTAAGAATGAGTTCGAATGCTGCTCGATTAGCTCGGCGGAAGCGCCTCTTAACGACTATTGGATGGGTCAGTGTACTTACCATTGGGACTATTTCATTAATCTATTGGGAACAGACTGCGCTGCTTTACATTCTGGCTACGGTTGGCGTTACAGTTTTGCTTCTCATAGTCGGATTAGCGGATCTGGCCCACGCCGAAACGATGACTGACCAGGCAGCAGCGCCAATCAAAGCCGATGCGTCGGGAACCTCGCGTCGTCGAAGTTAGGGGTGGCAGTAAAGAATCACTGTTTAATTCCTCACCAAAACGCTTTCTACTTACAAATTCTTTCTCGTTTTTCGTAGGAATTACGGGCCGTCGGACGCGACTCCGACGGCCTGTTTTTTCGCTCGACATTCTGGTTGAAGAATTAGACAACCTGTAGCATAATTGCGCCGCGTTCACCTCCCCGGTGGACGAAGTGGTCGCGTGGGGTGAGGACACGTGGCCTTCGAGCGGGGGCTGTGGGAGGTCCCCGCTCATTAATTTGCCCGCTGCTATTCCGCGCTTGGTTTCTTAAGAAAAAGTAGGTAAAGCATAAATGGTGAACTGAAGCCTGAGCCGATATCACAGGCTGGCCCTGTGGTGTTTCATGTTCACAGCTACAAAAACAGGCTGATCCATCGGTTGGGAAGAGGCCACGGGGCTGGCCCCGTGGTGTTTCATGTTGCCGCCTGCCAGCAGCCTGAAGCGTGAACACTCCACGGGACGAGCCCGTGGCATCACAAAAATCTCAGCACGCCTTTGTTCGCAACCAACGTGAGTGACCACGGCGCCAGGCCGTGGCCTCAGTTTTAGCGACTACCTACTTTTTCTTGCCGCACTGTCAACTGAGTATCTGCTTGACCTCGTGCTCAATAGTCGTAGAATGACCTGCAACTCGAGCAAACGGAGAGGCCAGTCGCTGATTAGGTAATCGGTTACTGGCCATCAAAATGTCCTTTTTAGGAATATCCCAAAGAAGCTTCAAGTTGTGGTTTTATCGGGGTGGAAGAAAGTCCACCAGCGGCGTCGAGTCCCACCAAAAACAGCATCCCTGGTGGCAGGTGATGTGCCTCACCGGCGTTGATTATTTTTCCACTCTTGGGTATCAGCCGGGAATAGCGTTTCTTGCCGCAGGAGCTTTGTCTCCAATCGCCACTCTCGTGCTGGTAATGCTTACCTTGTTCGGGGCTTTGCCGATGTATCGGCGTGTGGCCGGTGAAAGTCCGTTCGGCGATGGCTCCATTTCAATGTTGGAGAATTTGCTTTCGCGCTGGAAGGGAAAGTTGTTCGTTCTGGCCTTGCTCGGTTTTGTAGCCACCAGTTTCATTATCACCATCACCCTCTCGGCAGCGGATGCTACGGCTCATATTATCGAAAATCCGTTTGTCATCGATCACATTCAATTCCTTCATCACCGTATCACGGTCACTTTGATTCTGATCACTGCCCTTGGAGCAATCTTCCTGCGCGGGTTTAAGGAAGCCGTGGGTATCGCAGTAGTCCTGGTGGGGATCTACCTGGTGCTGAACTTCGTGGTTTTGGTTGTTTGCGTTTTTGAAATCTTTTCCCATCCTCACGTTGTAGGAGATTGGAAGACTACTCTGGGTCAAACATATCGAAACCCATTGGCAATGATTGGGACAGCCATGATTATGTTTCCCAAGCTCGCGTTGGGCCTCTCGGGTTTTGAAACCGGGGTCGTAGTCATGCCTTTGGTGCGAGGCGATCGAGATCTCAGCAAAGAAGATTTGGAATCGATTCACACGACTCGCAGTAGTCGCGCAATCAGCGATCCCACTGCTCGTGACCTACTGCACTCCAGAATCCAGAACACGCGCAAACTCCTGACTACTGCAGCAGCGATCATGAGTGTGCTGCTGTTAGCCAGCAGCATTTGTACGACCTTTCTAATTCCGGCAGAAGAGTTTCGCGCTGAAACGCTTACAAGCGATGCCGGGAAAGCCAATGGTCGCGCGCTTGCTTACCTCGCGCATACCTATCTAGGTGACATCTTCGGCACGGCCTACGATATCAGCACCATATCGATCTTGTGGTTTGCAGGTTCATCGGCCCTGGCGGGTTTGTTGAATATTGTGCCGCGTTATCTGCCACGCTACGGAATGGCTCCAGAATGGGCGCGTGCAACTCGTCCGCTGGTCGTAGTCTTTACAGTCATCTGCTTTATCGTGACTATCCTCTTTCGTGCTGATGTGGATGCACAGGGCGGGGCGTATGCGACGGGCGTTCTTGCGTTGATGACGTCGGCGGCGATAGCCGTCACACTCTCGGCGCGCCGGCAGGGCGAAAAAATCCAATGGGTTTTCATGCTCATCTCGCTCATTTTCGCCTACACGACAGTCGTGAATGTAATTGAGGAGCCTGAGGGACTGAAGATTGCGACCATCTTCATTGTCGTCATTGTTATCAGTTCACTGAGTTCGCGGGTTTGGCGTTCGACCGAACTGCGCGTAGAAAAAGTCGAGCTTGACGAAAAGGCACGTGAATTTATTCGGCAAGCTGCAAAAGGCACCATAAGGATCATCACAAACCGCTGTGATAGTGGAACCGCGCTAGAGTATGAACTGAAGGAAAAGGAGAAACGCGAAGACAACCACATTCCAGCTAACGAACCAATCCTCTTTTTTGAAGTTACACCAGGTGACGCCTCGGAATTTTCAGGTGTGCTCAGAATCAGCGGAGAGCAGATCGAGAATTACCGAGTCTTGCGAGCTGAGTCGCCGGCCGTTCCGAACGCAATCGCCGCTTTTCTTCTTTATCTGCGCAACGTGACGGGCAAGCTGCCTCACGTTTACTTTGGTTGGAGCGAGGGTAATCCGGTTACCTATCTAATGAAGTATGTAGCGTTCGGAGAAGGCGATACAGCGCCCGTAACTCATGAGGTGCTGCGTCAGGCTGAAAAGGATCCGGAGCGCAGACCAGTGGTCCATGTGGGTGGCTAAGGACCTGCGCAGCTGAAATAGGTTTCAACTTGATTCGAGGATTTGGGAAGCGTAGTATCGCGTCGTTGAAAATTTGATGTCTGCCGAAGTTGACGTCCATTTAAGGAGCGCAACACGGGGGAACCACTAGTTTCGCTTCGACGAAACAAGGGGCGTATCGTGACGGGTTCAATCCGAAGCCGCTCGCGTAGAACACTTCCAGTTCAAGCCCGTCAGCTAACCTCGTAGGCTACTGGAAGAGCAGTGCCGCGATCTGGATAAGGCGTGGAGCTTTGGCTCTGCGCCTTTTTTCGTTTTGGCAGACAAAGGTGGGGCACAGGTTGACCGTTCGCAGAAGATTCATTTCCTGGTTACATAAAGGCAGAGGAGCAAAATACTCCAGCAACAACGCGGCGCATCGAGAACATTCCTGGTGGCAGGTGATGTGCCTCACCGGAGTTGATTATTTCTCTACCCTCGGCTACCAACCAGGCATCGCATTCCTTGCCGCCGGAGCCCTCTCACCCATCGCCACGCTGATCCTGGTGATGCTGACGCTCCTGGGAGCGCTACCTATTTACAATCATGTTGCTGAAGAAAGCCCTCACGGCGAAGGCTCAATCGCGATGCTCGAGCATCTTCTTTCTCGTTGGAAGGGAAAGCTCTTTGTTCTGGTTTTGCTTGGATTCGTAGCGACGGATTTCATTATCACAATCACATTGTCCGCCGCAGATGCTACCGCTCACGTCATTGAAAACCCTTTCACTCCGGAAGTTTTCAAACATCAGATTGGGGTGACTTTGATCCTGTTGGTTCTTCTGGGCGCTGTCTTTATCAAAGGCTTCAAGGAAGCCATCGGAATTGCCGTTGTATTAGTTGGGATCTACATCGCACTGAATGTGATTGTGATTGCTTTTGGACTTTTTGAGATTGCCACTCATCCTTTTCATCTGCCTGAGTGGAAGACAGCGCTGCTGGGCCAATCTGAAGTGCATGGCAGCCCCTGGCGAGTAATCTTCGTCGCTCTAATTATTTTCCCCCAACTTGCGCTGGGCCTCTCCGGTTTCGAAACCGGCGTGGCTGTCATGCCTTTGGTAAAGGGAGAAAAAGATCTTAGCCAAATGGAGTTGGAAGATATTCACTCAACTCGGGAGGGAGCTCCCATTCGACCCAATACTCAGGCATTGCTGGCCGGCCGCATCCGCAATACTAAAAAAATGCTGCTCACCGCCGCGCTAATCATGAGTGTCATGCTGATAACAAGCAGCCTGGTTACCACGATGTTGGTTCCGGCGGCGGAATTTCGGGAAGGAGGGGCTGCGAATGGACGCGCAATCGCCTATTTGGCTCATAGCTTCTTTGGTGATGTGTTTGGGACCGTCTATGACTTGAGCACTATCCTGATTCTCTGGTTTGCCGGCGCCTCAGCGATGGCCGGCTTGTTGAATATCGTTCCACGTTATCTGCCGCGTTACGGCATGGCGCCCGAGTGGGCTCGCGCGACTCGGCCTCTTGTAATTGTCTACACGCTCATTGCTGTGGCGGTAACTCTGATCTTTCGAGCTGATGTTGATGAGCAGGCTGGAGCGTATGCTACGGGCGTACTGGTTCTAATGACTTCAGCCGCAATAGCCGTGACTCTGTCAATGCGCCGGAAGAAGCGACACTGGCACACGTTCTTCCTGATCTCATTGGTGTTCATCTACACCACAATTCAGAATATTCACGAGCGGCCGGAAGGAATCAAGATCGCGTCCTTTTTCATTGCGGCAATTGTGGCCGCGTCATTATTTTCACGCGTTTGGCGCACCACAGAGCTCAGAGTCGATCGCATTGAGTTGGATGAGGAAGCGCGCAATTTCATTCGTAGCGCTGCCAAAGGAACCATTCGCATTGTCGCCAACCGTCGTGATCAGGGCGATCCCTCGGAATACGAGGCCAAGGAAAAGGAAAAGCGTGTAGACAATCACATACCGTCCGGAGACCCAATCCTTTTCCTCGAAGTAACGCCGGCAGACGCTTCGGAGTTTTCAGGAATCTTGCGGGTGAGAGGCGAACGTGTCGAAGGGTTTCGAATCTTGCGTACCGCGGCGCCGGCCGTTCCCAATGCGATCGCCGCGTTTCTTCTCTATCTTCGTAACCTGACCGGAAAAATCCCGCACGTTTATTTCGGGTGGAGTGAAGGGAATCCGCTTTCTTACCTCTTCAAATACGTTGCCTTCGGTGAAGGCGATACGGCGCCGATTACTCATGAAGTGCTCAGAAAGGCAGAGAAGGATCCCGAAAAGCGACCCACTGTCCACGTAGGCGGTTAGACAACGATCACTCAAGTTCAAGCTCGTGACAAGCGCGCCTTATCATCCGAACAGATGCGCAGAAGTGTGTGATTGAGATACCAGGCTTTTGAATCCGGAAAGGCTTAGGCTGATGCCGAAGTTGCATCGGCTGTGCGCGCGGCAAGGAAACAAGCCCGGCAGTAAACCGGTCGACCTTGCGAAGGATAAAAAGGTACCGTCGTTTGCTGCGCGCATTGTGCACATTGAACGGAAACTTCGATGCGTTGTCGGACACCAGAAGTTTGGGCCGCAGCTATGGCAGCCAGGCGCTCGTTCTTAGCTTGCTTGCAACCCTTGCAACGCTTCGGTTCGTTCTTAAGTCCCTTGTCGTGAAAGAAGACCTGTTCTCCAGCCGTCCAAATGAAGGTCTCTCCACAGTCTACGCACTTGATATTGCGATCATCGAATTCGCTTTCGGCTTCGATGTGAGTTTCCCTGACTTTCTCTTCCGCGGTAACCAGCATCTGTTCAATCATGATCGGCTCCCCATGGCACGCTCAACACAAATGGTTAGTCCCAAACACGCCGGGTAAACATTCGGAATGTTCTTAAGTAAGCAGGACCAATGTCTCCGGTGAGGAACCAAGGGCTGGACAGACCCAAGGTAGCAAAATTTTCGCGGGAAAAGTATAACTATGTCGGAATTGTGTCAAGACCTGTGAGGCTCCCGAGCCTTCTTTCGGCGATTTATCCGCGGCTCAGGCTATTAAAGACATGAAAATACTGGTTATTGGCTCGGGAGGACGCGAGCACGCCATCCTCTCAACGTTGAAGTCGACTGCTCGGATTGAGCTGGAACTCTACTGCGCACCGGGTAACGCTGGAATTAGTCAGCTTGCCGAATGTGTTTCCATTTCCGCAACAGATGTTGCGAAGCTAGCCGAATTCGCGGCCAGTGAAAGAGTTGACCTCACTTTCGTTGGACCGGAAGCCCCGCTGGCTGCGGGTATCGTTGACGCATTTGAAAGCCAGCAATTGACGATTGTAGGACCATCGCAAGCGGCGGCTAGACTTGAGGCTAGCAAAGGCTTTGCAAAAGATTTCATGGAGCGCCACGGCATCCCGACCGCGGCTTACGCAATTGCTCACACAGCTGACGAAGCCTTGGAAATCCTTGCCAGCGGAAAATTTGGCGGACCAGAAAATCCGGTAGTCATCAAGGCGGATGGTTTGGCTGCCGGAAAGGGAGTTATCGTCGCCGGCAGTAGAGCAGCAGCCGCAGCTGCGGTGCGCGACTTAACTGCTGGCGGACTAGTTGACTCTCAAGCTGCGAGCAGAATTGTGATTGAAGAGGCGTTGCGAGGCAGGGAAGCTTCGCTGCTCTTGTTTGCTGACGGCGAAAGCTACGCTTTGATGCCGGCCGCTAGAGACCATAAACGCATTGGGGAAGGTGACACGGGACCGAATACCGGGGGCATGGGTGCGATAACCGACGATTCAATTCTCAGTGAGTCTCTGCTGTCTCGAGTTACTCGAGAGATTGTGGAACCAACGCTCGCTGGAGCACGTGAAGAAGGCTTTCCATTTCGCGGAATCCTCTTCATTGGATTGATGTTGACTGAACAGGGTCCGAAGGTGCTTGAGTACAACGTACGTTTTGGAGATCCCGAGACTCAAGCCATCCTGGTGCGCTTGAAAACGGACTTGTCTGCGATCTTCAAAGCAATGGCCGCGGGCGCTCTGGCAGATATCGAGGTCGAATGGTCGCCGGAATCGTCCGCATGTGTCGTACTCGCAAGTGCCGGCTATCCGGGAAAGTACGAGAGTGGTTCCCTGATTACGGGATTGGATGAAAAGCTTGCAGGCGCGGAGGTGTTTCATGCAGGTACCGCTCGGTCAGAGGCAGGCGAATGGCTGACGGCGGGTGGCAGAGTCCTGGGTGTCACAGCTCGAGGAAGAACTTTGGAAGAGGCGCTTGATCGCGCTTATCAAAGAATTGGGATGATTAATTGGCCGGGAATGCAGTTTCGACGCGACATTGGCAAATTCGCGAGTGCTGAAAGGTTCGGCAGAGAATACGTCCGGGAACTTTGATCTGGGATCCTTAACGTACTTGGCAATACTTAGCAATGCATCGAGTCGAGACGTTGTAATGTCGATAAGACCTCGAAACCAAAGACCCAATGGCCAAGGTGCAAGACCTTCCTCTCGTCGGTTTGATCTGTGGACAAACCGTTCTAGCTGCCCTCGCGGAGTCCTGTTATACTTCAGGCCTCAATTGGGTAGTTGCAACTGTCTGCCGGAAGTTCTCGTACAAACACCGGGTGAGACTGCCAACAGGATTTGTTTTGTTGATTAGCCTTAGTCGAATGTCGCACCACGAAGACGTGGGTTGGAGGAGAGACGGAAATGGGACTATGGAGCAGAGTTAAGCGCTCAATGCGCGCACTGTTCGGCGGTATCATAGAAAAAACTGAAGATCCTGAGCTCATTCTTCAGCAAACCATTCGCGACATGCGTGACCGCGTGCCAGACCTGAATAATTCCGTGGCGCAGGTGATGGCGACTGAGAAACTGCTGGCCAAGAATAAGGAACGACTGGGTGCTCAGGTCGTGGATCTGGATTCGAGGATTCGTGCCTCAGTGAAGATGGGGCGGGATGACATTGCCACTGCATACATCGGCCAACTGCAGCAGGCGCAGATGGACCTGCAAAAGACTGGTCAGCAACTGGAGCACGCCGAGCTCGCATCGAAACAGGCCCTAAAAGCTCGAGACAACTACGTTCTACAAATGCAGCGCCGCACTGCCGAGGCGATGCAGCTAATCAATGCATCCAAGCAGGCAAAGCTGCAGGAACAACTGGCGCAAACAATGGCCAGCTTCCAGCTTGGCGACGATGCCTCAACCTTTAATGAGATGCGCGACAAGATCGACCGTCGGGCCGCCGCGGCTGAAGCAAAGTTGCAATTAGGCTCTGCGTCGGTTGATACGCAAATGCAGGACATTGAGCGCGAGGCAATGGATATGCAGTTGCAGGACAAGCTGCTGACTTATAAACGCGAGATGGGCTTGATCGGCGCTGGAAGCGGGGGCGGACAAGCCGCTCTACCTGCTGAAGGCGAGAGCGGCGCCAACGTAAATCGATCCGTTATTAACGAAGGCAGTAGTAATAATTAATCATACTGTTTCAAGGTTAGTTCTAATTCAGAGGTTATGGCCCAGCTTCCGAAGTTCGATATCCGGTACATAAAAGAAGCTTTCAAAGAGCCTGTCAATTTTTGGGGTATGGCAGGCTTCGCGGTCGCTGCGGCTTATGTGATGGACGTGACTCCACTTGTGGCGGCCATCGCCGCTGAAGGAGTTTATTTAGCTACCGTGCCTGCAACTTCCTTCTATCGACGTCTCGTGGATCGCCGCGAGAAGCAACGAATGCACAAGCTGCGTGAGCAGCATCGCGAAGCGCAAATCAAAGGCTTCGATCCTCGCGAACGTGAGGCCGTTGAATATCTGCGCTGGATGAAGAACCAGATCTACTCGAACTACCGAAAGTTCACCGGCAGCAAAGAGATTCCTACGAACATTCAAAGTCTGGATCAGCGTTGGGAGGACTTTGTAGATCTACTCGACGTTTATCGCCGTCGTAAACATCACCTGCGATCAATCAACAGGCAAGCGGTCCAGAATCAGCTTGTCCAGGCTGAGCGGGCGATCGAGAATGCTCGTGACGATCGCGAGAAGCGCGTGCAGCAGGCTAACGCTGAGATCCTCAAGCGCCGAGTAGCTGCATTCAACGATATCGAACGTTCAGTGAAGCTGGTAGAAGGTCAATTACAATCGATCGAAAACTTCTTCGGCCTCGTGAACGATCAAGTGGTCACGCTGCCGACGCCGGAACGCGTGTCTGCGCTGGACTTCGAGCAGTTGAGCGATTCAATCGCGATGACAAAACAGATGCTCGAAGAAACGTCGGATACGTTTGCGGCGCTCGATACTCACAATCGCGATATCGGCAACTATGAATTGCTGCTCTCCAACAGCAGTGTCCCTTCAAAATAAGCTCGGACAAATTTTCAGTTTGTTGTCCTGCCAAACTTAGGCATTCAAGACGCCACTGAAACGCATGCGCTGGAATGTCTCGAGGTTGGGAAGGGTAGCTTGCTCCCGCTCAACTTGCTGCATTTTCAACTCTAGTTGGGAGCTGATGTCTCTCGGGCGGGAGCAAGCTACCCTTCCCAACCTTGAGGCGCTGAGAGTCTCGCGTCCCAATTGCCTTTCTGATCTTTAATGGTTTCTGAAAGCTTCATCAGGCCCTTCTTGAGGACTTCCTGTTCAGTTCTAAATTCCATCGTCACCGACTATAATTTCATCAGCTCTCCCCGGGTCGTCGTCTCCCCCTCCGAAGATCGCTCATGACTGGACTGCGACTTCGAAAGCGACTGCTAATCAGCAACTTAGTTCTTAACGTAAGGTCTTAAGAAGCACACTCTATAGCATTGAAAAAAAAGATGACCACTATATGTTGACATCGCTGTTACAAAGATGTATATTCCGCTCCGCTTTGGGAAGAGATGGGTTGCTGGAGCAGCGGCAGTACTCCAAGTCGCTGTCCCGACGGGATCCTGTCGCTTCAGATAAGCCAACCGCAGTTTCCGCTAAACAGTCGATTTGGTCGCCTGGCAGTAACAAACGGCGCCGAAATATTTTTGAAACTCATAAGCGCTTGCGTACCCCCAGGGCGCAGGAAAGGCAGAGAAGATGAGCGCAGCTATCGGCAGACAAACCTCCATGAGTACTTCTCCTTCAACAACTTCAACACCACGCAAAACACCCGCACTTGGGTTTAATGCCAAGCGTGTGATCAGCAAGCGGTACTCGTTGAAGGATGCGAAGGGAAGGGCAATAGAGGAGTGGCCCGATATCGTGCGCCGGGTGGTTGGACATGTTTCCGCTGCCGAGAAGGATTCGACCCAGCGCGATGAGTTTTTTGAATCGATGACCAATGTGATGTTGGCGCGCGAGTTTGTTCCCAACACGCCGTGTCTCGTTAACGCCGGCCGCTCCAATGGGCAACTGGCTGCGTGCTTCGTGCTCGAAGTCCCCGATTCGATTACCGGAATCATGGAACACGCGAAAGCTGCGGCCACGATTCATCAAACCGGTGGCGGCACCGGCATGACTTATGAGTTTCTGCGACCGCACGGCTCGCTCGTTGGCTCAACTCGAGGCGTGGCTTCCGGTCCGGTCTCTTTTATGAACATCGTCAATCAAGTGACTGACGTTGTGAAGCAGGGCGGTGTTCGCCGCGGCGCGAATATGGGCATGATGCGAGTGACGCACCCGGACGTACTTCGCTTCATCCATGCAAAGAACGATCAGCATTCACTGACCAACTTCAATATCTCGGTCAACGTCACCGACAAGTTTTTGAAAGCTGTCGATAACGACGAATGGTTCCAACTCGAATTCAATGGAGAGTCGTGGACCGATTCGATTTTCGATCCAGTTCGCGACGATGACTACCTGCTCTATCGCCGACCGGACGGCAGCATCGTAACTTTCTCTGACCGGCAATCGTTTCTGAGTGCCGATCTATCAAACTGCAAGATTGAAGAGCCGCCGAAGCCGGGTATGGTTTTCGCGCGTGACATTTGGAATCGCATCATTGCCAGCGCGCATAAATACGCCGAGCCGGGCATCGCTTTCATCGATGAAGTGAATCGTCACAATCACTTGATGAACTCGCTCGGACCCATCTATTCGTGCAATCCGTGCGGCGAGCAGTTCCTGCACTTTTCTAACTCGTGCAATCTTGGCTCGATTGACCTGAGCAAGTTTTTCGACAGTGAAAAGCAGAGTATCGATTGGGATCGGCTGCGTGAAGTAACTCACTTGAGCACACGCTTCCTCGATAATGTGATCGATACGTGCGCCTGGCCCCTCCCTGAAATTAATGACGTCGTTCATCGTACTCGCCCGGTCGGGTTGGGAATCATGGGCTTCGCCGATCTTTGCCTGAATCTGAAGGTCACCTACGGCACGCCGGCTTCAATCGACTTGATGGAAGAGACGATGGCGTTCGTACGTCGTGAAGCCTGGGTCGAGAGCATGCGCCTAGGCGCCGAAAAAGGTGTGTTCCCGGATCTCGAGCCGAACAAAGAAGCCTATGCCGAGTTCTTGTACAGCAATATCGGCATCTCTAGAGATGTGGCGTTGACGCCGCGCAACTACGAAGTAACCACGATTGCGCCGACGGGTACGATTTCGCTGGTAGCCGAGACTTCGTCCGGCATTGAGCCGAACTTCTCGTGGGCTTATGTTCGTAAGGACACGCTCGGAACGCGAACCTATGTGCACACGCTCGCGGCCAACGCTTTGGGAATTGAAGTTGATCAGACTGATCAGGAGTCGATTTCAGCCGCCGCCGATTACGTTTGTGAGCACGAGCATGAGCTGCCGGATTACTTCATCTCGGCAATGAACATCAGCGCCGAGCAGCACGTGCATGTGCTCGCAGCTGCACAGCGCAATGTGGACAACAGCGTCTCGAAGACTTGCAATGGCGCGGTTAACGACACGGTTGAGTCGGTCGATGCGCTTTACCGGTTGGCGCGGCAGCTTGGCTGCAAAGCGGTTAGTTATTATCGAGACGGCTCGCGCGACAATCAGGTTTTGACATCGATGAAAGTAGAAGAGAAGCCAGCGCCGATAGCCGCTGCTGAAACCGAAGTTCTCGATGCGCCTCCTGCGAGCCACGCTGACGCGGCTCACGTCATCGCCATTGATCCGGACGCCGAAGGTTTGGCGCGCGCCGAAGCTGGCGCCGTCATCCGCGAGCAAGCTGATGCCGAAGCTCGTGCTGAAGCAGCTGAAACGGCGCAGTTGATGTCGGATGCGGGCATTTCCGCACCAGAGCTTACGGCTATTCGCATCGAGCGTCCGCGTGAGTTGAGTGGCGCGACCTGGCAGATACCTTTTGATGGCCAGAACCTCTATGTAACCGTCAATCACGATCAGCGCATGATTCAGGAAGTATTCGCAACTGGACCGATCAGCGGTGGTGTGGGACTGCTTGCTTCGAAGATGTTGCGGGGTGGCTTTGATGCTGCCGAAGTAGCCTACAGCTTGAATAAGGTTACCGGCACTCACGCAGTGTGGTTCAATCAGCGCCTGCTGACCTCGCCCGAACAAGCCGTGGCCGAATGCATCATGATCACGAACCGCCGCCTGACTGGCAGCCCCGACTCAGCCCGCGCTCTGGGAAAACGCAATCAGCAATCAGCAATCAGCAATCAGCAACCGGTTGGCGCCATCATGTCCAACATGATAGGCATTTGCCCCGAATGCAAAGGCCAACTCGAGCACGCCTCCGGCTGCGACATCTGCCGCGACTGCGGCTACAGCAAATGTAAGTAGGTGGTTTTTGGTTTTGTAACCCGGGTTGACGTAAGCCGTTGCGCCCTGAGGTTAACGTTAGCTTGGGATACACCAATCGCTCTATTCCTCAGAGAAGAAAGGCCTCACCCACCTCGGAATACCTATTGAGCTTGTGGATGCCGAAAAGTTTTTATCGGCTTTAGGGAGTGCTCAGCACCGAGTGTTTTCTCTGAGTCAGGAAAAGGCGGTTTCGTATATATTAACCACCGGTCTACATGTCGGCACAGGACTTTACCGCGATTTCATTCCTGGTGAGGATCTTCCTAAGCGTCAAGTTGTATTACCAATATCTGCGGTTTTATCCCGACGGGACGGTAATAGGGGTTTCAGCTACGGGCACGCCTACCAAAACGGTGGTTCAAAAAACCCTACGAGAATACAGGCACCTACTCGTTCGCGGGCACAAGGATCAAGTTTTCTCTAATCTCACCCTACGGCAGGGTCGATTATTAGGGTCGTATTGTCCGGCGGGTTTTGAGCATTAACGTGCACAGCCATATAAACGGCAACCGGTCGCGTATTAAGTACGCTCCGCTACGCAAGCCCGGCTACAGGAAAGAAGTAGCCAAGGGAGCCGGTGACCGGACGAAAACCCGATAATCCTCCTTAAGCGACCCACCCCATATCGCGACCCTAACTTTCAATTCCTGTAAAAATGCAACAAGCGCATTTGCGAAATCGTTCGGTTGCGCTTGCATCCGCAACCGTTTCATTGCATAATGCTGATTCAGATCATGAGAAGAGACATTTTTCAAGCCATAGCAGACCCGACGAGGCGGGCGATCATTGCTCTGATAGCGATACAGGCGATGACGCCCAATGCCCTTGCCGAGCGTTTTGATACCTCGAGACAGGCCGTTTCCAAGCATCTGCGAATATTGACTGAATGCGAGCTTGTAACACAGGAACAAAAGGGACGGGAAATTTACTATTCGCTGGAGATCGAAAAAATGAAAGAGATCGACAAATGGTTAGAGCAATACAGAAAGATCTGGGAAACCCGGCTTAACCAGCTCGACGACCTATTGGCAACAATTAAAAACCAGGAAAAATAAAATGAACATGGACTTTATTGTCGACAAACAGACGAAGACGGTCTCGATAACCAAAGAATTTGCTTTCGAGCTTTCATTGGTTTGGGACGCTTATACGAAACCGGAGCTTCTTGACCAGTGGTGGGCACCAAAACCGTTCTCATCAAGAACAAAGGCTATGGACTTTAGAGTCGGCGGGCGACGATTTTATGCAATGGTAAGCCCGGATGGCCACGAGCGTTGGGCACTTCAGAAATATACTTCCATCAGTCCAAAGACCAATTTCAAGCTCTTTAATGCTTTTGCAGACGAAGATGAGAATCCTGAGCTGCCGGGCTCAGATTGGGATCTGACTTTCAGCGAGCAGGACGGATCGACAAAGGTCAGTATTTCTATTTACAACGAGTCCCTCGAACGCCTGGAGAAGATGGTCGAAATGGGCTTTAAGGAAGGAACGATGTCGCAAATGGAAAACCTGGAAGATCTGCTGGCAAAATTATAGGGACGAAAGGCGGATGGCGAAGTCGGCTTTATTTGAACGTGTTAGTAGAGTCAGTGCCGTAGGCGTGTTCGCCACACGAGGAAGATTATGAATTGGAAACCAAACATGAAGACAACAGCTTTTTTCCTATCGGTGGTGCTCACGATGCTCCTTTCGGGTGTCGTATTAGGGCAGCAAAAGCCGACGACGGGCTACGCGCCGGTTAACGGACTGAAAATGTATTACGAGATCCAGGGGAGCGGCGAGCCAGTGGTGTTGCTCCACGGCGCGTTCATGGCAATTACAGACGACTGGTGTGTGTGGATCAGCGAACTTTCCAAAACGCGGAAAGTGATTGCCGTCGAAATGCAGGGCCACGGGCGTACAGCCGACATCAAACGCGATCTATCTTACGAAAACCTCGCCGACGATGTGGCCGGGCTGCTCGATTATCTCAAGATCGAACGTGCGGACATCATCGGTTACAGCCTGGGCGGCGGCGTCGCGATGCTGTGTGCGATCCGCCATCCGGAAAAAGTGCGAAAGGTTGTCAGCATTTCAGCGCCCTACGCCCGGGACGGATGGGTCAAGGAAGCGAACGACTTTTGGCCGACATTCACGTGGGAAGTGTTCAAAGGCACTCCTATGGAAGCCGAATATAAGAAACTGAGCCCGACGCCTGACAAATTCCCGGATTTTGTCAATCACATCAAAGCGACGGCTGTGAGACCCTACGACTTTGGCGCCGACAAACTCAAAGCCACCAAAGCGCCGATGTTTTTCATCCACGGCGATGCCGACGGTGTACGGCTCGATCACATCGCCGAAATGTACCGGCTGAAGGGCGGTGAGATCCACGGCGACATGCGGCCGCGCTCGGCGTCGAGATTGGTAATTTTGCCCGACACAACCCACGTTACCTTGATGAACCGCATGTCAACGATCGTCCCGATGATAAACGACTTTCTCGATGCTAAGCCCGCAATGCAATAGGTAAAAAGTGAAAGTCAATAATAAAAAGCCGAAAAAAGTACTGGGTGGTGAGGTAGACCTGACCTAAAAGTACTGCAATTGGACACAAGTGCTAAACAAAACTCTGGGAAATAACGGTTTTCTGTTAGACCCAAAATATGCAGACCAGCAGGTTTTTGCATTCTCCAATGGCGTAAGTTTGAGCCACCTTGATGGTTATGAAGGGTATCCGGGGATACATTTCAAATCGACCTCGTTGTTTCGCTGTAAGTAAGAGACGTTGGTTTGAAGCCTACATTGGAATCTTAAAACCCGATTTGCTTCGGCGGAATTCTGATCGTTCCTGCTTGGCAAGAAACTTTGACGCTTCATCATCAAGAAGAATTCGGGAACATATGGGATTATCCCACTATCGGGCTGGTTGTTGCTTTGACTTCTCGATTCGGGCGGATTAGATTCCGCGCCGTAACAAGCGGCAAAGCTCAACTATCTCTGGTCCAGTTGGTCCAATGCGTAGAGCGGAATCTCACTCGCGATTCACGTTACTCACCGTATGTTCACAACTAGTCTACTGGTCTCACATCGAGCATTAATCGGCTCCGTTCTGATTACTCGCCCGGATCCGCTTACTTCTCTCAGTTCAGGCTTACTATGGTACGGTTTTGCCCTTGACGGCGTGGCTTCGGCCGATACTGGTTGCAACGATGGAAAATGTGGAAGATCCACCTGCGGCTGGCGCGTTTTTCGGTTTGGAACTCATTTCCGTCTTTGGGCTCCGTTCTCATTAATCTTGCCGGGTCGACGAGAATCATCGCCGGAATCAAGCCGATCGTTTGATGATGCCGCCCGCAACGGGTCTCGATGATGGCGCGAGAGTTGCAACTATAGATCGGCTGAAAGCGTCTAAAGGACGTCTAAAGAAGTAGGAGGTTTTAGTTATGAAAAATGCATTTTCATTACGAAAAATTGGTGGGTTTATTCTAAGTGCAATTTTACTCTCCGGGATTGCGATGTTTGCGAGTGAGACGGCTCAAGCTCAGCGACGAGGTGGTCGCCGAGTCGTCATTGTTCGTCCTTATCGGTTCTATAACCCGTGGCGGCCATGGGGTTACAACCGATTTGGTTACTATGACTCGTTCCGGTACAACCAGTATGTTTTCGACAGTGGTGATAGAGCCGCTGACGAAGGCTACAAGCAGGGATACAAAACCGGGCGCGATGACGGCAAGAAGTCGAAGAGCTATAGTCCCGAACGCTCGCATTACTTTCATGATGCAGGATTCGGTAACTACGCCGAGGCTTATCGCTCGGGATTCGCGCGCGGCTACGGCGAGGGATACCGCGAGGGTAACAGCGGCTTAGGTCGTTAACTCAATCTCACTTGCGTCAGATTGTTGCCGCGACCGTAAAAGGTCGCGGCATTTTTGTTGACGATGAAAATAAATCTCAGCGCCGAAGGTGCGGCATAACACGAGGCCAGAAAAAATCTCGATGCCCTTGAGTAATCTTTAAGATTACCGCGCGTCACGTATGTCGCACGTCCGGCGCTCATGTATTCCGGACGGCATTCCCACGCCCTCACGGGCGTGGCTACTGATTGCCGGCCCTACGGGCCTAAACCAAGGTCCGCCACTACAAAATCTGACTCCCCGTCGTCATCCCTGGCGCCGACACTGTTACAGGTGCTTGCGTTGGGAAATAGGCGGAGGCTATAAGATTCGCGACGTTTCTATTCGCACTTTTACAAAGACCGCTCCTTCGTTAAGCTAATGAACAACAGCTTCATCGCTGGCATCGACATTGGGGGCACAAAGACTTCGGTCGCGATCGCGCGGCCTCACGAAGCGATCACGGCTCGAGAAACCTTTCCAACTCCAACGGAGCTCAATGCCAAGGGAGTGGTCAAAAAAGCGGTCACAATACTCAAGCTGCTAGCGAAGCAGAACGGCGGGAAATTAACGGCCATCGGACTTGGGTGCGCGGGGCCGATGGACTTTGAAAAAGGTGCGTTCCTGTTACCCCCGAATCTGCCGCCAAGTTGGCATTACTTTCCCATTCGTTCAGTAGTTGAAAAAGAGAGCGGCGTACCCGTCGTGGTTGAGAACGATGCCAACGCAGCAGCCATTGGTGAACACCTCTTCGGCACAGGACGAGGTCACACAGACCTGGTTTATCTAACCATTTCGACAGGCATCGGCGGAGGGATTATCGCCGATAACAAGCTTGCACATCGTCTGAGCGAGCCTGGTCACATCACGGTGATGCCGGACGGAGATCTTTGTGGCTGTGGTGCGCGTGGTTGTTTTGAGGCCATGTGCTCGGGAACAGCTATCGCGCGTCGCGCCAGAAAATACATGAAAGACGGTACACGGACGCGGATGAGCAGGATGGTCTCGAATCTTGACGATGTCACCGCGAGAACTGTGGTCGCAGCCCTCAGAGAGCAGGACGACTTGGCCAAAGTTGTGTGGCGCGAAACAATTCGGTTCATGGCGATCGGCATTAACAGCATCATGGCTATGCTGGCGCCGCAGGCGGTAATCCTCGGTGGTGGTGTCGCGACCGGCGCCGGTAAGCTGCTGCTGGAGCCCTTGCGCCAGGAAACGAAGGCACGGCTGCAGATACTTAAGCCGTCACCGATTCTCCTGGCAGGTTTAGAAGCCGACAGCGTTCTCTACGGAGCTTTGGCGCTTGCCTCGCGCGAGCACTTTGTTAACAGCCTGGCGCCGGAAGAAGTGGAAAGACAAAAGTAAAAGGAGAAAGTTCGACTGGTGGATCTCTTAAATACCGGACGTTCGTGATCGGTTTATTTACAAAGAAGCCAGAGCGAGGGAAGCAATCAATGATCACTGTTCAAACAACTCCATTCGCTGATCAAAAGCCCGGAACCTCGGGACTGAGAAAGAAGACGCGCGTCTTCATGCAGCATCACTATCTCGAGAACTTTGTCCAAAGCGTGTTTGACAGTGTTCGAGAAGACTCCGAAGCGGCCTTCGCGAACGAAACGCTGGTCGTTGGCGGGGATGGCCGTTACTACAACCGCGCCGCCACCCAAACGATTCTTCGCATGGCAGCTGCGAATGGGATTGGGCGAGTGCTGGTAGGTCGGGATTGTCTCCTATCAACTCCGGCGGTCTCGGCTGTGATTCGCCGTCGTGGGGCGATGGGCGGTCTGGTCTTGTCTGCCAGTCATAATCCGGGAGGCATCGATGCGGATTTTGGAGTGAAGTACAACGTCCGCAACGGAGGTCCGGCGCCAGAAGGTGTCACGCAACGGATTTACGAAGCCTCGCTGAAGATTAGCCAGTACTTGACGGTCGAACATGCTGACCTTGAGCTCAACGAAATAGGAAGTCAGCGACTCGGCGAGACTGAGATTGTCGTAATCGATTCGCTCGAGGATTATGTCGCAGTCTGCGAGGAGCTGTTTGACTTCGATGCTCTTGCCGAGCTTTTCAAGAGCGGCTTTCGTATGCAGTTCGACGCAATGAATGCGGTGACTGGCCCATACGCCCGGCACATCTTGGAAGAACGACTAGGTGCGGCGGCCGGCACAATAATTAACGGCACTCCTCTCGAAGATTTCGGGGGACATCATCCGGACCCTAATCTGGTTCATGCGGCTGCGCTGGTCGCGCATCTTAATGCTGAAGGTGCTCCTGATTTCGGTGCAGCGTGTGATGGCGATGGCGATCGTAACCTTATTCTTGGTCGAAACTTTTTTGTCACGCCCGGCGATTCGTTGGCTTTGATCGCGGAACATGCACAGCGTTGCATTCCAGGCTATGCCAAAGGATTAGCGGGTGTGGCTCGTTCGATGCCGACCAGTACGGCGGTCGACAGAGTCGCAAAAGAGTTGGGTATCTCCTGTTACGAGACGCCAACGGGTTGGAAGTTCTTCGGCAACCTGATGGACGCCGGGCTGTGCACGATTTGTGGCGAAGAAAGTTTTGGTACTGGCTCAAATCACGTGCGCGAGAAGGACGGTGTATGGGCGGTGCTTTGCTGGTTGTCGATTCTGGCAGTGACGCGAAAGTCTGTCACCGAGGTCGTGCACGATCACTGGAAGCGATTTGGGCGCAGCTATTATCAAAGACATGACTATGAGCATTTGGATTTAGCGGCGGCGACACAGATGGTGGAGGCGCTGCGGCAAAAGCTGCCGACGCTTGTCGGTCTGTCGTTCGGTGGTTCGAGTATTAAGACAGCCGATGATTTTGGCTATACCGATCCCGTTGATGGCAGCACCAGCGTACATCAGGGTCTGCGCGTTTTGCTGGAAGATGGCTCGCGCGTTGTCGTTCGTTTGTCGGGCACGGGAACAGAAGGCGCAACGCTGCGACTTTACGTGGAAAAATATCTGAATAATGGCGGGGACGCCGACATCGAAGAAGTTTTGAAGGCGCTGGTAAAAGGTGGCAGGGAACTACTCGAGCTCAAGAAATGGGTTGGCCGCGATGAGCCAACGATCGTGACTTGAAGTACTGCAGGCTGCCAGCCTGCAGATGTTACTTGATGTCGCAACTATCAAAATCAAGCTCCAGCCTCGATCAGCTCGAGGTTGGGAAGGGTGGCTTGCCCCCGCTCAAGTTGCCGAGCCTCTCAACTAAGATCGGAACTCGAATACTGAAAAATATCTTGAAAGTTGAATGCTACTCAAAGTTGAGCGGGGGCAAGCCACCCTTCCTAACCTGGAGCTGATCGAACTCGAGCTTGATCCGACTCAAGTTAATTGTTATCAAGCTCAATCAGGCAAATGTCTGGTTCCCAAATCCAGTCGGTAGATCGCGCACGTAAATATTGAGTTAGCGCTTTATTCTGAATTTGCTTTGGAGAAACTTATGCATCGTCGGTTATTTCTTTCGTCATCCGTTGCCTTTGGAATTGCCGGTTTGGTCGCTCCCTCGCTCAGGGCCTTTCAGAAACGGAGCTCATCAAGCCATGGCGGAGCGACTCCTGCTGCTGAGAAGATCGAACGAATCACAAAGTCTGACGCTGAGTGGAAAAAGATCTTGACGGCGGAGCAGTATGAAATCACGCGGAAGAAGGGAACTGAGGCGCCCTACACCAGTCCCTTAAACGACGTTCATGAAGTGGGTGTGTTTCAGTGCGTGTGTTGCGATTTGCCTTTGTTCGATTCGGCTACGAAGTTCGATTCCGGAACCGGATGGCCGAGCTTTTACCAACCAATCAATAAAGCGAATGTGCGCGAAGCGATTGATGCCAGCCTGTCTGAGGTTCGCTCGGAAGTTCTGTGTGCGAGATGTGACGCGCATGTTCGCAGATGGTCCCAAGCCGACTGGACTGCGCTACTGTATGAACGGCGTTGCTCTGAAGTTCGTGAAGTCTGCGTAACTTACTTTGCGAGCTTTGCGTCTTTGTGGGAAGCTTCTGCTACGCCCCAAAATAATTCCCGCAAAGGCGCAAAGCTCGCAAAGAGAGTTACTCCGAGGTGACGTTGGCGATGGTGACGATTAATTCATTCGGCTGGACTGGCTTGGGCACGAACATATCGAAACCTGCTGACAGAGCTCGCGCTCGATCCTCTACTCTGACAAAAGACGTGAGCGCTACGGTGGGAGTCGTCCTCAAAGCAACATCTTCAAGCGCCCGAATCTTTCCTATCAGCGAGTAGCCGTCCTCATCGGGCATCGCGAGATCAGAAACCAAAACGTGCGGTCGAAACCACTCGATTATTTCCAGAGCTTCCGCGACTGAGGCTGCAGCCTGGACCTTGGCGCCGGCGTCCGTCAAAGCGATGTTGAGTACGTGTAGCGTATCTTGGTCGTCATCAACGAGGAGTACCCTCACGTCATGTAGCGAAGGTGTTGGCGTAAAAGCAGCGGCGGCTTCGACTATTGGTCTCAGCGTTCCAGTCGCCGAGCGCCGGAACTTTGTACGCTCGCTCTGTCCCGCCAGCGGTAACGTAATCGTGAACGTTGACCCTTGTCCTTCGCCGTCGCTTTCAGCGCTGACCGTTCCGCCGTGCAGTTCCGCTATGTGACGTACAATCGCCAACCCGAGACCCAAACCGCCAATCTTTCGAGTCGTGCTCGCGTCAGCTTGCCGGAAGCGATCAAACACATATGGGAGGAATTCAGGCGGGATACCCTCACCGGTGTCGCTTATGCGCAACTGTATAGTCGAATTCGCTTGTTCCAGATGGAGATCAACTCTGCCTCCGGAAGCCGTAAACTTGATCGCATTTGAGAGTAAATTCCAAACCACCTGTTGCAGGCGGCCACTGTCGCCGAAAGTATGGCGAGCAGATGGATCCATCGTCACAGCGAGCTGGATGTTTTTGGATTCGGCTGCTAACTGAACCGAATCGACGGCGGCGTTGATGACCGATGCGAGATCAACGGGTTCCAGCTCCAGGCGCAATTTCCCCGTTATCATTCGCGAAACATCGAGTAGGTCTTCAATCAACTGGGCTTGAGACTTTGCATTTCGATCAATCGTTTCCAGCGCCCGAACCGTCCCGGCGGCATCCAGCTTGCCGCCTCGCAGCATGTAGGACCAACCGATGATCGCATTCAATGGCGTACGCAGTTCGTGAGAGACGGTCGCGAGAAACTCATCCTTCATTCTGTTCGCGGCTTCAGCTTCGGCACGCGCCATTTGCTCGCGGCTGAGCGAGGCACGCAACTCATCTTCGATTCTGTTTCGCTCAGCTATCTCGGCGATAAGTGACTTCGCCTTTTGTTGTAGCGCAATCACTGCACGGAGTCGCTGATCCTGATTTTGCGATGAGCTGTAACTTTCTGCTGGAATCACGGCCGAATGTTCTTTGCAAACGTCCATCAGAGGGATGGCCATCGCTTCGTGACCAAAACCGGCGAGCGGGTAAGCACAGAACAGCAGGAATGGCTGAGTCTTCCTTAGTTCGTTCCAAAGTCCTTCCAACCGGAGCGCTTCTTCGTATTTTTCCTCCGCCCACAATAGCGCCACCATTTCTCCAAAGACTCGCAAGGCGCGACCGCTCTTCACGGAGTCGCGTACCATTCCGCCGACAAACGACTCGAAACGCTGTGTGCTCACAACGCCGTCTTCATGCAATTGCGCCAGCGATTCCGCGGCATCGAGTGATTGATAAGAACCATTCGCGCGAGCCGAAGTGATGTCTATCCCGCTTGATTCAAGCAGAGAATCCAGACTGTTTCGATGTGCCTCGGTGGCGACGATTAGGACAGTTTCACCGGCTTTCAATCCATTACTGACAAAACTGTTGAGCGATTCAAGCAGGAAGGCTTCAGTATCGTAGAACTGGGCGAAGTGTTCTTGAGGCTGACTTTGCCAATCAATCCCTGGTGGAGTAAAGGTAGCGATCTCTTCCGCAGAGTTTTGAAAAAGATCAAGAAGACCGTCGGTCGTGCTGTTCACTAGCATTAAATCCCTTCCACTTCTAGTTGCTGCAAGTCGTCACCGACGAAGGGGAAAGCTCGACGGACGTATGACGGAAACTCTGGGGGGCTAGACTCTGAAATTCTGCCCGCATTCTAGCTAATGTTTGATGCTCAATCCAGAGGAATACGACGGAAACCACGATTAGTTGTCACATTTGTGTTCCGAATCTGGAGTCGTCGGGTTTTGTACTATCAGTTGGACAGACGCGACTACGCAAGTTTGAGCAGCTCATGGTAAGGAAGCGCAGCTTGCTCCCACCCAAGTTACAAAGGCTCTCAACCGGACATTGATAAGATCAGAGTTGAATGCTGGTACAACTTGAGGCGGGAGCAAGCTGCCCTTCCCGACCATGAGCTGTTCAAGCTTGAGCGGCGATCTTCTCGCAGACCATTCAAACTGCTTTTGCAATTGGCGAGCGAGACCTGCAAAATGTGACTTAACGTTTCGACACTCATCGAGCTAATGTCCGCAGCCGCGCCTCCGTCAACTTCCCGTACGACCAAAGTTCGCACGCCCGCATTTGCTGCTCTGTACCATCGAGATTTCCGTTTGCTGTGGTTAGGCCAGATCGTCTCGGTAACCGGATCTCAGATGCAGTTGACCGCTCTTCACTGGCATGTCTGGCTGTTAACCAAGTCAGCGTTTGCGCTGGGGATGTTGGGACTCTTCCGAGGAGCCCCAATTATCTTGTGCTCACTTGTCGGCGGAGTCTTTGCTGACGCTGTGGATCGCAAGCGGTTGATGGTGGTGATGCAGTCGGTGATGTTGGCAAGCGCCGCTTGCTTGACCATAGTGACGGTCGCAGGTATAACTCGCGTTTGGCATATCTATTTGTTCACGGCGATTGCATCGGCAGCCTCAGCATTCGATACGCCGGCACGCCAATCACTGATGCCATCGCTTGTCCCCGCGAGAGACTTACCTAACGCAATTAGCCTGGGCGTGACGGTCTTCTACGTTGCGATGGTCGGTGGTCCGGCGTTGGCGGGTTTCCTTCTCGCCAGCCACGGCCCGGAGATGATCTACGGGATAAACGCTGTTTCATATCTTGCTGTAATTGGCGCCTTGCTGGCGATGCGAGCGAGCGGACGAGCAGTAGTGGGTGAAGGCAAGACCACCACGCGAGTTAGTTTAGCGGCCTTGAAGGAAGGTCTCCGGTTCGTTTGGAAGACGCCGATTATCGTGCAAACGATGACGCTCGATTTTGCCGCCACGTTCTTTGCGTCAGCTACAGCTCTCCTTCCAATCTTTGCTGATCAGATATTGAAAGTTGGGGCGCGTGGATATGGTTTTTTGTCAGCCGCCCCAGCAATCGGTGCAATTATTACCGGCCTGGTGATGGCGCGCCTGGGCACATTTCGTAACCAGGGAAGGCTCATCATTGGATCGGTCGCTGTGTTTGGTTTGACGACTGCCGGCTTTGGTCTGTCGCGAGTGTTTTGGCTTTCGTTTCTGATGCTGGCTCTTGCAGGCGCGGCAGATACGGTCAGCACGGTGTTGCGACAAACGATCCGGCAGTTGGTGACTCCCGATTATTTGCGCGGTCGGATGACGTCAATCAACATGATCTTCTTCATGGGTGGGCCACAGCTCGGTGAAGTCGAAGCGGGTTCCGTGGCGACGCTGATCGGCGCGCCGCTCTCCGTAGTCACAGGCGGGCTTGGCTCGATAGTAGCGGCGGCGATTGCGCTTTTCAGGGCCAGAAGCCTGATGAATTACCAGGGGCAGTCAGTCGAGGAGAAGGCCAGTATCGATTAATCGATGTCAGAGTGGATCGCAGCAGAAACGAGTACACATCAGGACCATGTCATTGCACATGTGATCGGAGCGACCGCGCTTGGCTACCTGGTGCTGGATGAGACGCTCCATCTTTTGCTCGACATTGGATTTGTTTGGACGATTTATCTTGATGGCCAGATGGTCTTGCTACCACGCAGCGCCGCCATCAGTGAATTGGAAGTTGATGCGGAAGTCAGGCAGGAGATTAGTCGTGAGGCAGATTTGCTGGAGCGGGGAGACATTGAAGGCTTGCGACACTTTGTGCCCGCGCCAGTCGAATGTTTGATAAAGGAAGTTGAATTCTTTGCTGCTGATGAGCGAAGAAAGTTAGTGCTGGTGGGTGAAAGTGATGATCTAGTGATTGAGACTTCGCTGAAAGAAGCTAGCATCGAGATCTCGGGGTAATTCATCCGAGGATCAGTTTAGAAAATACCACTGAGCTGATCCACCTTGAGTGGTCTCAATAAAGCTCAATTAACCACCACGGCGATCTGATTATCGACCTGCTTCACGCCGACAATTGATCGGATCATTTTCTCGACTTTGGCCTTCACTGCGTCGGAAGGCGCAGTACCCACGAGAATTACCTTTCCTTCGTTGACCGTCGCCGTAATCCCCAACCCAGTCAGGCTTTGATCATTTTCAAGCCTTCGATCGATCGACGCTTGAATTTCACTATCGCTTGGCGGTTCTTCTGCCAACGGAGGCGGAGCCGCGGAAGGTGAAGGCGATGCGGTGGCTCTCGTTGCTGACGGACTTGGCGACGCCAGAGCAGTGATCGGTTGTGGACTTGAAGTCAAAGCGATGCTTCCAGTGACCTGTGGCCCACCTTGAGTAATCAAACTCGCATTCGTGGTGTCATAAACTTGACCACTGATTGCGAGCAAAAACACTGTGGTTAGCAGCGTTGTGATGACCACTATGCCGCCGTTGATTAAGGCCCGGTTAGTGTCGCCAAGAAAAGGCCGGCCATGTTGGCGTGAGGCCTGCTGGCGCCGTGGCGGGGAAAACGGTACTTCAAATCGGCTTCGCTTCGCCATGTCTCGAATTCTAGCACTCAAGTGAAGGAATTTTGTTCTTTGTACTTGAAGCTGGGATGTTGCCGCTCTTAGGAACAACTTAACGGGAACTGCTCATAATCAAGGAATTAAGCAACAACAAACGGCTTCAGCCATTTGACGATGACCAAGGACGCTAAAGCGCCCTACCAAATATGATGGTTCACCCCTACCAGTCCTAAAGGACTGGCCTAGTAACCCTAAGCGGGCAACCCGCGTAAACGCGGCTAGAGTTTGTGTTGAGTCGAATCGGCGGCTATACAAAGAACACGGTGCCTGGAAGAAAACAAAGAACAAAGAACAAAGAACTAAAAGAACAAAAGGACTTAAGAACAAAGGACTAAGAACAAAGAACTAAGATCCTGATTCGTGTATCACCTTTTGTGCTGTCCGTTTCGAGTCAGGCATAATCCCAGCCATGCCAACTGCAATCGTCCATCATCCGGTTTTCGAGAAGCACGATACAGGCCCGCAACATCCCGAAACCTCGTCACGTTACGCGGTGGTCATGGACGCTCTACGTGGCGACCAAAAACTGTGGCCCACTTTGCTTGAGGCCGAAGCAAAGGAAGCTCCCCGCGGCGACGTCCAGGCGTGTCACTCGTCGCAAATGTACAAAAACGTCGAGCGCGTCGTTAAAGAAGGCTTGGGAAGCCTGGATGTTGACACTACTGTTTCTCTGCATTCGCTCGAAGCGGCGCTGCGTGGCGCCGGCGCCGCGTGCCAAGCGATCGACCTCGTGATGAGCGGTAAGGCCAACAACGTATTCGTGCCCGTGCGTCCCCCGGGTCATCATGCTACCGCGGACCGTTCGATGGGATTTTGCGTTTTCAATAACGTAGCCGTCGCAGCTCGTTATGCCCAGTCTCGCTACGCCGAGATCGAGCGTGTTGCCATTATCGACTGGGATGTTCATCACGGTAACGGCACGCAGGGAATCTTTTACGACGATCCGAGTGTCTTCTTTTTTTCCATGCATCAGTATCCGTGGTATCCGGGCACTGGTTCGCGCGGGGAAACCGGGCTAGGTCGGGGAAGGGGCTTCACGCTCAATGCTCCGTTGCGCGCGGGTACGCCTGCGTCTAATCATCGAAGCGTCCTGGAAGCTGGACTGGAGGAGATTGACCAAAAGCTCAAGCCCGATCTGATCATTATCTCAGCCGGATTCGATGCGCATGCTGGTGATCCGCTTGGTCAGTTACTGCTCGAGGACACGGATTTCGTCGCCATGACTCGAAACATAAAGGATTGGGCGAATCAAGCCTGTCAGGGACGAGTCGTTTCCTGTCTTGAAGGTGGATACAACCTCAACACTCTCGGCGCCACCGTCCGCGCTCACGTAGAAGAACTAAGCCGCAGTTAGGTTCTGTGAACGCTCCGAAATAAGTTTGTAACAATCTTCATCGTGGAGTAAACTCCTCGCCGTTTAAGGCGTTCGGAGCAACAGGTCACATCACGCTTATTTGACAACACGATCCCTCGAGGGTTCTCTGGCGAATTTGGGAACAAGGAACTCTACCAGCCGCTCCGTAACATTGAGGGCATATCTCCAACCCGGATGTGCTCTCGGAGAAACGAGTCATGCCAGACATCGAAATTACCTGCGTTGAGTGCAATACGGCATTCCCCTTTACCGAGCGAGAACAAGAGTACTACCAGGAACGCAATCTTACTCACCCCAAACGCTGCAAGGCCTGTCGCGATGCACGTCGATCGAATTTTGGCGGGTCCAGAGGCGGTGGCGGAGGCGGCGAGCGCCAGCGGTTTGAGATAACCTGCGATCAGTGCGGCAAGGCAGATTCAGTACCTTTTAAGCCTTCCAGCGGAAGACCGGTTTTGTGCGGCGAATGTTTCAGCGCCAGTCGCGCGCAACCTCGCACCTGAATTTGAAACTCCGTCGGTCTTCCAGATGGTTCGGATGTCGAGTCTTCCGATTCGATTCTCCGAACCACCTCGCATAACTCATCAACGACAATAAGCGAAACTCGGCGCTTGCTGTTGTGTTAGGCGCCGATCTGTCTTTCCGGCTTAAGCCTCCCACGGAAGCCCTGGCCGTCCGAAGTGACCGTAGTTAGTTGTAGTGCGATAGATTGGCTTCAGTAAGTCGAGGCGCTCGATAATCGCGGCCGGGCGGAAATCAAACTTCTTCGAATACTCAGCGGCGGCCTCATCATCGCCAGTTCCAAACGTCTCAACCTTGATTGACACGGGTTGAGCAACGCCGATGGCATAGGCTACCTGCACCTGCGCTTTGCGAGCGACACCATTTTTGACGAGCTCGCGCGCGACAAAGCGACAGAAGTAAGCGCCGCTGCGATCGACTTTGGATGGATCTTTGCCGCTGAAAGCGCCACCTCCGTGCGGTGCCATACCGCCGTAGCTGTCAACAATGATCTTTCGTCCGGTTACGCCGCAGTCTGCTGACGGACCACCGTGAGCAAAGCTGCCCGTCGGATTAACGAGGAAGCGGATATCCGGACTGAACCACGAGCCGAGCGCAAGCGGAGCGAGTTTGTCTACCACATAACCGCGAATCTCGTCTTGCGAGATGCCTTCAAAGTGCTGAGTCGAGACAACAACGTCGGAAAGAAACTTAGGCTCGTTTCCTTCATACACGACTGAGACTTGAGTCTTACTGTCAGGTCGCAGCCAGCTCACCACTCCAGCACGCCGGTCGTCTGCCAGCTGTTTCGCCAACTTGTGTGCAAGGTGAATCGGAAGCGGCATCAGCTCTGCCGTCTCGTCGGAGGCGTAGCCGAACATGATTCCCTGATCGCCGGCGCCTTGATCGCCGTGCGTCGTGACCTTGGAGTCGACTCCTTGATTGATCTCAGAAGATTGCTTGGTCAGGAACTGGGTAATCTTCACGCCTTCAGCATTGAAGGGTTCGTTGGCTTCGATGTAGCCGATTTGATTTATTGCCTGACGCGTCACTTGCTCGTGGTCAACAGTTCCGCTTGAGGAAATCTCACCGGCAAGGACGACGTTGCCTTCCTTGCAGAGAACTTCGCAGGCGACGTGACTCTGCGCATCTTGCTCGATGTATGCGTCAAGGATTGAATCGGCGATCAAGTCGCAAACTTTGTCCGGATGTCCTTCGGATACTGACTCAGAAGAAAAGGTAAAAGTGGATGGCTTAGTACTCATGTTGGAGATTCACCTCAATATTAGTTATGAACGCCAGCCTTGTTCTTTCAGCAGAACAGAGACGGCGTTAATGAAAAACCACCAGTCGCATCAGCGACAGGTGGCAAACGTGAACTCGGAGACTTGGCAGTTTCAGAAGCCGATCGGCTTCTGCACATCGGGGCGTTTTTGAGAACGTCCCTGGCACCGTCTCCTGCTCGGTTGCCGGATCCTCAGTCGGATCGCTCATGATGCGCGCGAGAGAGTAGCAAAGCACGTCCAGCTATGCAAGCGAGCCCCAATGTCCGATAAATTTGGTTTGTCGATCAGTACGACGCAGTATGACGCCGCGGATTTGCATAGGTAGAGATCTGGAGTTATTAGAACTTAGATCCGTGTCAGCTGTGGAAATCTGTGGCCTGTTGGTGAGCTTTGCAGCCAGGCTCGTGAGCGACGAACTGAAGTCTGTCGGACCGCAAAGGCTCGGCTCAAGTTGTCATTGCTTGCCGAAAACAGTTATAAAAACACTCTCAAATTTCAGTTTCGTACAGTTCGGAGGATTAACCGTTTGCCGCAAAGTCGTCATCGAAAAATTGTCAGAGCGAAAAAACGTCCCAAGACTTACACCCCCGGCAATGTTGCCGTTTCAACCAACTCAAGCCCTGCGGCAAAGAAAGATCAACTGATCAAGATGGTCGCACTGGTTTTGGGAGTGGCCCTTTTGGCTGGCTTGGGCTACTGGCTGCTCGTGCGTAATAGAGAAAATGTAATCACAACTGCCAGCGGGTTGAAATACGTCGAGGTAGTCGAAGGGACAGGCGCCAGTCCTCAGCCGGGTCAGACCGTGTCAGTGCATTACCGGGGAACGCTTGAAAACGGCAAGCAGTTTGATAGCTCCTATGACCGTGGGCAGCCTACGGACTTTAAGTTTGGTGTTGGCCAGGTGATCAAAGGCTGGGACGAAGCTCTCAAAACCATGAAGGTTGGCGGTAAGCGCAAACTGATTATTCCCAGCAAAATCGGATACGGGGTGCAAGGCAGGCCTCCGGACATTCCACCTAACGCAACTTTGCTATTCGACATCGAGTTGATGGGGATCAAATAGCTTTGGAGTGCGCCGACCTGTCGGCGCTTTGGTCCGGCTTTTGGTTGAAAGTTATTTTGGAAAGCCCACTGCGGCGGCCGCAGTGAGGCAAAGCGGTGACAGGGCACCGCACTCCAAAAACTATGGGGCGCTGGGCAAACTGCCTAAGCGCCCTTTTCCGTAAAGCAACGCGATTACCACGCCAATCAGGACTTTGTTTACGAGTTCAGCTAAAACCTGTTTTGACATCAGCACTGCCGGAACCGGCTGCACCGCATAAGCAATGAAAAACGAAGGCACCGCGAGAATGAAAAACAAGATGAGGCCATAGCGCAGGCCTTGGCCCAGCACAGGTTTTTCTTCTACGCCCCAGCCGTACGCAAGGACTGCGGCGACTGCAAAGCTGAGATACCCCAGCACGATGAACGGCATTTTGATTTGATCATCCGGTCGATAGAGTTGCGCAACCGCCAGGTAATCCTGTTTCAACCAGATGGCGTGAATGAACATGCCGGTGAAATTAGCGAGGACGAAGACTACGAGAATCGTTACCACTAGCCGAACTTTGCTCATGTTGGAGGCCTCCGCTGTTAGGGTGCAATCGTGGTCAAGCTGGAATCCGATCTTCGGAGCGCGAAGTTTAGCGGACTTTCAGCAACGAGCAAAGCGCCAGGGCAAGGCGTCGAACGCGTCTTCACCTGTGATGGCTGATAGCTGACGGCTGAAAGCTGATATCTTGGTTTTCCTAACGATTCCGAACATCATCAGGGGTCGTTTCGTATTTGTTTCGGCGGAGGTGAGCTATGAATATCATCAGCACAATAGCCTTGGCGATGGGAAGTAGTTGGGTTTCGGGCATTCGACTCTACGCGGCGGTTGCGACTCTCGGTCTGTTGGGCCGGTTTGCCAACCTCACTTTGCCGGGCGAACTGACCATCCTGACCAACTGGTGGATCATTGGCATCGCCACGGCTTTGCTGCTCATCGAGTTTTTTGCCGACAAGATTCCTTACCTCGACAGCACCTGGGATGTGATTCACACCTTCATCCGTATCCCCGCCGGCGCGGTTCTGGCGGCTGCGGCCTTCGGCGATTTTGACCGCAAGATTCAGCTCGTGGCTTTGCTGCTCGGCGGTGGCTTGGCGTTGAGTGCGCATGGAACAAAAGCAACCGCGCGGGCGGCGGTCAATCTGAGCCCCGAACCGGTTTCAAACGTGGTAGTCAGTTTGATCGAAGATGTAGTAGCCGTGGTTTCGATCGTTTTGGCTTTCATTCTGCCGATCGCGCTCATCGTTCTGGTGACCGGCTTCGTTGTTCTGTCGCTCTTTCTCTTGCCGAAAATTTATCGCCTCCTGCGCGGCGGCTTTCGACGCCTCAGTGGCGCCACAGCAGAGTGACGTGGCACGGGCGTCCCGCCCGTGTGCCTCTCGTTACCGAACACCGTTCCATGGGCAAGATGCCTATGCCCACGCCCACGGGCGGGACGCCCGTGCCACTCTCACGGGCGGGACGCGCGTGCCACACTCACGGGCGGGATGCCCGTGCCACGCCCACGGGCGGGACGCCCGTGCCACATTCACGGGCAGGATGCCCGTGCCACGCCCACGGGCGGGACGCCCGTGCCACACTCACGAGCAGGATGCCCGTGCCACGGCGCATTTGCTTAGTTCAGCGGCTGGCGTTAATCTCCACCTAAACAAATACCTAATCACTGGAGAAGAAACTGATGAGTGCGAACACTCTGACGATTACCGACAATAGGACCGGTAAGCAGTACGAGCTTCCCATCGACCATGGCACGATTAAGGCGATGGATCTGCGCCAAATCAAGACTGCGGACGATGATTTTGGCCTCATGACTTACGACCCCGCGTTCATGAACACGGCGTCATGCAAAAGCCGAATTACTTTCATTGACGGCGACAAAGGCGTGCTTGAATATCGAGGCTATCCAATTGATCAGTTGGCAGAGAAAAGCAGTTATCTCGAAGTGGCTTACCTGCTTTTGCACGGCGAATTGCCGACGGACGAGCAGTTGAAGCAATGGACCTGGCACATAACTCACCACACCTTTATTAACGAGAACATCAAGAAAGTAATCGACGGCTTCCATTACAACGCGCACCCGATGGGAATGTTTGAAGCCACGCTTGGCGCGCTATCGACTTTCTATCCCGACGCCAAAGACATCTTCAATAAGGAGTCTCGCCAGAAACAAATCTATCGACTGATAGCCAAGGTCGCCACCATCGCGGCGTTCGCCTTTCGACATCGCATCGGCATGCAGTACTCGTATCCGGATAATGATCTGACGTACGAAGGCAACTTCCTCAACATGATGTTCAAGACCACCGAGCTGACTTACAAGCCGAATCCGGTGCTTGAGCGAGCTTTGTCGGTGCTCTTCATTCTGCACGCCGATCACGAGCAGAACTGCAGCACCAATGCTATGCGCAGCATCGGCAGCGCTCACACCGACCCGTTCTCATCACTGGCGGGTGCGGCGGCGGCCTTGTACGGACCGCTGCATGGCGGCGCCAACGAGATGGTGTTGCGCATGCTCAAGGAAATCGGCTCGATAGACAATGTGCCCGACTATATCAAGCGCGTGAAAGCAGGTGAGTTTCGTTTGATGGGATTTGGACATCGAGTCTACAAGAACTATGACCCGCGGGCCCGCATCATCAAGCAGGTAGCCGATGAAGTTTTTGAGGTGACCGGCGTTGACCCGATGCTGAAGATCGCCCTGGAACTTGAGCGGATTGCGCTTGAAGACGAGTACTTTGTGAAGCGCAGGCTTTATCCGAACGTTGATTTCTATTCGGGAATCATTTACCAGGCAATGCGATTCCCGGTGGATATGTTTCCGGTTCTGTTTGCGATTCCGAGGACGTCAGGCTGGCTGGCTCAATGGGTTGAGTTGCTGGAAGATGGGGACCAAAAGATCGCCCGCCCGCGCCAGATTTATTTGGGACACCAGACCAGAGAGTACGTGCCGCTCGATCAACGCAATCAGGACAGCTCAACGGCTGCCGGCGCTTAGATTATGGGTTATTGTAAGAGGACTGATAGTCGTGCGTTTCGATTTGCCATATATCATTTGCCGTTTTTCATTTTTCATTTTGTCAGAACGAATTTGACCGTTCATCATTGCGACGCTTCGTACTCAGCAAATGAAAAATGACAAATGGTAAATGATATATGGCAAATCCAAGGCGGGCTGAGGCGAAACTCTAATTCCATGTCAGCCGCGCTTTAGTCCATCAAATCTTCCGTGAATCATAAGCCCAGTGGAGCAGCGCTTGGCGTTGTACGGGGCGGCAGGTGAGATCGCAAGGCTTGCAGTTCTTTTCCAACTGCGACTCGTGTCGTCGAATCGATTTCCATCGCTTAATCTGGCGCTCGTCGTCGGGACAGCGGCGTCCCACGTAATACCTGCAGTACCACTGAAACCATCCGCGCGGATCTTCCTCGTAAATCCAGCCCTTCTTTCGCCAGACCGACAGCGGTTCCGAGGCATTAACTTTGAAGAAATTTAGTTTCGGATCGTGGTGCTCGTGACAGAGCTTGGCGTGTTCGAACCAGTCAACGGGGAACTCGTCCTGGCAGTCCGTCAAGTACTTACCGCCAAACACACCGAGCCGAAGCATCTGCTTCGGCGTGAGATCAGGATGAAATTCGGGATGAAAATTTCGGCCGGCAGGCTGAGTCAAATAGTAAACATACTGCTTTTGCATGAGGTCATTTACGACGACACGCTTTCTTCGACTCGAACTGGCCACTGCTTATTTGAAGCGGTAGGTGATTCTACCTCTGGTCAGATCATAAGGCGACATTTCGACGCTGACGCGGTCACCGACCAGAATGCGGATGTGATTTTTGCGCATCTTGCCTGAGATTGCAGCCAACACAACGTGACTGCTGTTATCAAGCTGAACTTTAAAAAAGGCGTTAGGCTGCTTGTCGATAATGGTGCCTTCCGCCGGGATCAAATCATCTTTAGCCAATCAGTTTCTCCTTTGTAGACCTAATCGAAAGCGCTTCCGGCATTATGCCGGAAGCGCTTTACCAGGATGTTACCAACGGGGCTCGCGATTACCGCCGCCGCCACCGCCGCCGTAACCACCACGACCGCCGCCGCCGCCGCCGCCACCACTTCGGTTACCACCGAAGCCGCCACGGTTGCCGCCGTAACCACCACGACCGCCGCCGCCGCCGCCACCACGATTCTCGCGGGGGCGAGCTTCGTTGACGTTCAGTGCGCGACCGTTAACTTCTTTGCCGTTGAACTGCGCAATTGCAGATTCGCCTTCTTCTTTAGTAGCCATTTCGACAAAGCCAAAACCTCTCGAACGGCCAGTGTCGCGGTCTTCCACGACGCTCGCTGACTCGACGGTGCCGGCTTGTGAGAATAGCTGCTGAAGTTCTTCGCTCGAAGTCTGGAACGAGAGATTTCCTACGTAAAGTTTCATAGACATTTAAGTGTACCTTTCCCTTGTGGGAATGTAAGAAGCTGCGAATCGGAAGTGCTTCGGAGTAACGGCAGTCAGCGAAGGAACCGGCTTCGGATGCTCTCAAAAAAGAGCGCTTCTAAAAGTTGAAGATCAACCTGCTCTCGAACCATCCAAAACGCCGGCGCGTCAAACTACGCGCGGAGCGCATCACCGTTGATGCGCGAGAGAAGGAGTAACAGCTGGAAACTATGCACTAGTAACGGCTTAATAGCAAGGAGAGATGCTGAACGACAGGCCGCCAGCCTGTCGCGGCTACCGGGAGATTGGCCGTAGGGAGCAAGAAGTTACTTGGTGTTATTTGGCAGTTTTTCCTCAAGAAACTGCAGGCTGGCAGCCTGCAGTACAAAAAGTGGTGCACCCAGCAGGGCTCGAACCTGCGACCTTCTGATCCGAAGTCAGACGCTCTATCCAACTGAGCTACGGGTGCATCCCAAAGCAGTGCTTTGTTCTTGGTTCTTTGTACTTTGATCTTTGCTGGTTGGCAAGTTGCGAAGTCCGAGTTCATTCACCAGCTGAAGACTGTTTGGCTAAATTTCCACTTTTCGAAGCACAAGGTATCTATTGTAAGGGCAAGCTCTTAAGTCCCGGAGGGACGAAATGTTTATAGAAACGACGTCTAATTAAGTGATTAGCTGCTTTAGGAGCTGAGTCGCCTCTCCCGCAATCATTGCGCTCCGCTGGAGTTCAGACGATCTTTTTGGCACTTGCGGGCTATAAACATTTCGCCGCTCCGCGGCTTTGATAGTCGCAACCAGTCGCAATCACAAAGCACAAAGAACCAAGAACAAAGTACAAAGAACTCTTATTTATGCTGAATCTCTTTCCGAATGAAATGAATAATGCCTTCAATCTCTTTCGGCGTCAGCTTCTTTTCAAAAGCAGGCATGCCGTCACCGCCTTCTCGTATCTGCCCGGTGAAATCCTTGTCTGAATGCCCCAAAGCATGACCGCTATTCAATGCCGGAACCTTTATCGTTTTGCCGTCAACTTTCGTAGGACCACCCTGGCCCTTGTCTCCGTGACAAGAGAGACAGTCCTTTGTGTAGATCACGCGCACCGCAGCGAATTCGTCTGGCGTTGGACTTGCCGCTGTTGAGGTTGTAGGTGACGGAGAAGCGACTGGTGTCTGCGGCGCGTTACCGCAACCGGTTACAAAAACTGCGAGCGCGACCAGAAGAAATGCCAACCTTGAAAAAGTCATTCGATTTGCTCCGTTTGAAAATTGAGCGCGCAGTATAGCATGTACTTTGGATACGATTCTGTGTCTCCTTTTCACAACCTTCCTCTCATTCACAGCCGGTTTCAACCGGGTGAAAGAGGCTCGCAAGTATTCTTATTAACCGTTTCAACGGTTTATCTTCTTCCACGCGATCGGAAACTGTTGAAACGGTTATGGGTTTCTTAGGTCACTGTCTTCACCCGGTCAAAACCGGGTGTGAATAAGAAGTGTTGGATGGTTGAAGGAGATACTGAACGCAATCTAACACTTTGCGGTTCAGCCTCGTCGTCATTTGCAATCCAATAAAGATCATCGCAGAATGAAGACCGCACACTCTAACTAGATTGCGCGATCAAATCGGCTAGCAAAACCCGACTGGCAAATCCACATATGCTTCAGAGGTTAATCGCATGAGTTCCGACACTGAACCAAGCAATCTCGCGCGTGGCTCACTGCGGCTGGCTTCACACAGCCTCGAAGTCGAAGAGCCGAAACCAAAGTTGCCACGTCAGTTTGTCAACTTCACCTTCTATCGAGCTCGTCCCGAGTGGCGCATGCTGTCCAACGACGCGAAACAGCAAAGCCGAGACGCCTTCGCAAACACAGTTGATGGGTTTCGCTCACAGTTGATGGTGCACACTTATTCGACCATCGGTCTGCGCACAAACACCGACTTCATGATTTGGCGGATAGGTTACGAGCTGGAACCCTTCCAGGAGATGACCGCCAGTTTGAACAAAACAGAGATGGCGAAATATCTCGAGCCTACGCAGACATTCCTTTCGATGACAAAGCGCTCGATGTACATCGACAAAGACAATCCGGATCACGTCGAAGACCGGCTGCACATTGTGCCCGGCAAGTCGGATTACTTGTTCGTCTATCCGTTTGTGAAGACGCGTGAGTGGTATTCAAAATCGCCCGAGCAACGCCAGGAGATGATGGACGAGCATATTCGCATCGGCAGCAAGTATCGGTCGGTGAAATTGCATACGACGTACTCCTTTGGACTGGACGATCAGGAGTTCGTTGTCGCGTTCGAGACGGACTACCCCGCCGATTTTCTCGACCTCGTTCAGGAATTGCGAGAGACAAAGGCAAGCTCGTTCACACTGCGTGACACACCAATGTTTACCTGCCGTCGACGTACGCTTGCCGAGTGCTTGGATGCTTTAGGTTAATTCGGTTAGTAGAAGTTTCCCGCAAAGGCGCAAAGGTGCAAAGAAAAACCTTCTTTGCGGACTTTGCGCCTTTGCGGGAAATTTGCTTGGAGCTTCGATCATTAGAATGTCAAAAGAGCGGTTCTTTGCGGTAATCTTTTCTTTACTTCTTTACCCTTCCATCGCCTTCTCACAAACGTCGGTTCGGCCCGAATACCTTTGGTTCGAGGCTGAGAACATGCGGGGCTTTACGACAGGCGCGCTGCATGAGCCGGTGGTAAGTCCGTGGTATCTCGATCCCAAAGCTCGCATTCCCGGCTGGGGCATTAACGGTCCCGGTGTCTCAGCGGAATGGACACAAGGCGGAGAAAGCGAATGGAACTCCGCCGCCGCGATCGCCTCCGAAAGCAAGGGCGCGCTCTATCAAGATCTCGAAGTGCCTCGCGCCGGGGAATTCAAAGTCTGGGTCCGTTATGCCGACTGGGCCAACAAGAATGAAAACTTTGTTATCCGGATCACACAGCAAGGCAGAGAAGTCTTTCGTCACGAGTTTGGCGCAAATGACATCATCGACGCTCATGATGAAGTCAGCATGTACTGGGGCTGGGCTTTTACCTGGGATGGAGCAGCTGCGAAACTAGAAAAAGGAGCAGCCCACGTATCAATTGAGATTGAGAAAGCCACAGCCGCTCGCCGTCACGTCGATTGCATTCTAATCACCAACGATCTCGCATACGTCCCGCGAGGAAGAAGCAAACCTGATTTTGCAGGCATGCGCCACCTCGGCGAATTGACTCGCTCACGAACTCAACTTTTGCCGCTTCTGGATGCGCAAAATAGCTCTGCTGTGCCTGAATTGTGGCGTAGACCCAAAGTGGCCGGCCGCGATTTCCTCATGCCCTGGAACATTGCGCGAGAATTCTGGCCGCTCTACGACAAGCCTGCTGCGGAACGACCGCTGTATCCCTTCAACGCCGAACCGATTGATGAGTTCGTCAAAAAATATAGCGGCGCTCAGGCCGTTCCGATCTTCGATTCGAAGCTCGTGGTCCCGGTTATCTACCTGAACAACCTTTCGGAATATTTGAAGGAAGGCAGTCCGTTCCTCCGCTACCTGCGCGAAACGAAATCGCCCTTTGCAGTCCTCATCAATTATGGTTCGGCAGATTTTTCAGAGAGCGACGGTCAGGCCGCATACAAGTTGTTGACAGGTGAGCTTCGCGACCAATTTCTGGGGTGGATTTCCGGCGAAAGTGTCGGCTACGTCTGGGACAATGCTCCCAAAGAGCTGAAGATATCGCCCGACATGTCGCGGAAAGATTTGCTCGAAGCACACAAGAATTTCTACACGAGTGCCATCACTCGCAAGTGGGGAAACACGTTCCATACTCAGACGGGCGCGTGGTGGGACAAAATGATTCCAGCCCAATCAACTTCGAGCACTTCGTTTGCGCATGCGCTGAGCGAGTGGGGAGTGCGTTTGCTCGGGATGGAAACCGCGGCTGTGCAACCGATGACGGCGATGCGCATTGCCTTTACTCGCGGCGCGGCGCGCCAGTTCGGCGGCGCGTTCCTCTATTACCACGCACCGAACTTTGGAGATACAGCTACCACGTTCACCAAAGCCCAAAACTTTGCCGGCCCAGACAACTTCTTTCATTCACGTTACGGCGCGACGATGGGCCCTTCGCTGTCATGGTATCGAAAGAGTTACTACCTCTATTACATGTCAGGAGCATCTGCGATCTATCTCGAGCAGGGCTTCGACCAGTTTTTTAAGCCGGGCCCCGGAGAGCAACCGTTTCAGTTGAATCCGTTAGGACGTATCTCTGACGAGTTCGTGCGCTTCGCAGCAAAGCATCCGGAACGCGGCTCACCTTACACGCCGATCGCCTTTCTGCTAGATCCTGCTCACGGCTTCGACATGACTGATTACCCGCACTGGCCATTCGAGCTTTCCCAAATCAATCGCAGCGATCGAGCGCTGCGGGAACTGTTCGGAGCGGCTTACTATCCTGGCCTGGTTGTCGAGGGTGAGCCTGCGTCGGCCGATCGACAGGCATTTGTTTCGAGTAAGTTCGGCGACATTTTTGACGTGCTGGTCGCAAGCGAGAATGCATCGTCCGCTGAGGCGATCAATGCTTATCGAGCGATCGTTGCCGGTGGCAGCATCGAGTGGTCGAGCGCTTGGGCGAAGAGATTGACAGAATACGTACGCAAGGGAGGCGTGGTAGTGGTGAATGCAAGCCAGGCAAAAGGCTTGTCACCTGAATTATTGGGAGTGCGATTAGCGGGCTCGAACAGTGAGGCTGAGAGCGCGCGGTGTCTGATTAAAGACGAACCCCAACAGGATTTATCTGGACAGCTGTTTCGATACGAGAAGACGTCGTTGGCTGGCGCTGAAACGATCATTCAGGCTTTGAACGGCGATCCCCTCGCGACAGTCAACAAGGTTGGTCGCGGCAAATTGATCTTTGTCGCACTTCCGGATCTGCTGGGTGAAGATGAACGCATCACACCGTTTGCCGCTCACTTGCTGGCCCATGTGTTCACGGATGCGACACCAGTCTCAGTTACGGGGGACGTCGAAACTTTGATCAATCGCACCGAGCGTGGTTGGGTTGTAACTCTGCTGAATAACAACGGTGTCTTCAAGCCTCCGCAGGGAATGGCTCAGGTTGACCGCAGCGCAGTGGTCACGGCCACCGTCGAGTTGCGGGGTCAAACGATTCAGTCTGCGCAGGAGTGGACCAATGATCAGAAACTCGAATTAACAAATGGTAAAGTTACCGTCCGCATCCCGCCGGGCAATCTTGCGGTCGTTGAGCTCGTCAGTCGTTAGTTTGGAGACAGTGCGGTGACCTGTCACCGCTTTGGTCGTCGCGGCATATGCAGCACTTTGTAAAGACCTAACTTGCGGCGCTCGAAAAGTTTTACGGAAATCACCTGTAAGCGGATGTGAAGTCCAAATTGCGCATCGAGCGGCAACGGACCAAAGCGGTGACAGGTCACCGCACTCCAAATCAGGTCGCGATTAGACGCGCGGTTTGCTCCTACAACCCCACCGCTGTTGCTACAATCTAAGCGTCCGGGAGGTTGAAAGTCATCATGAATCTTAAGACTCTCAAATTAGCATTAGGTTTGATTCTGGTACTGGGAATTCTGTACCTTGCAGTCGAGGGAAAACCACGAAAGATGCAAAACATACCTGCTGGAATCTGGGGTGGTCAGCACGTCAAGATCGATGTCGACGGCGTTTCCGCGACTATCGAGTATGACTGCGCGCATGGAACCATCAACGGACCGCTAAAACTCGACAACAAAGGAAACTTTAGCTTGACGGGTACTCACGCGACTGAGGGAGGCCCAACCCGCCTTAATCCGGAAAAGGGTCGGGCTGCGATCTTTACAGGCTGGACCGACGGCAAAACGATGAAGCTAACGGTAAGGTATAAAGACTCGAAAGACGATATTGGTACCTTTGAACTAGAACGCGGCAATCAAGGCCGGCTCAGAAAGTGCCGCTAGCGATTTTGTTTTTGGGTTTGGCTCTTTGATCTTTGAACGTTTGCCAAAGTAAATTAGCTTGCCAGGGCGAACAAAGAACAAAGGACAAAGAACTAAGAACGGTTTATGAAAGTGGCGCGCCATTTTATTGTTCGCGGAGAAGTGCAGGGAGTAGGTTACCGCTTCTTTGCTCAGCGAGTGGCCGCGCGTCATCAAGTCGTCGGTTATGTGAAGAATATGCCCGACGGAACCGTCGAGTCGCTCGCTGAAGGTTCGCCGCAGGATGTTGAAGGTTTCAAGAATGACCTGGCCGCAGGGCCTCGCTTCGCGCGCGTCGAACGGGTCGAGGAGAAGGTAATCGAACCAACAGGACTTTACTCGTCATTCAGAGTCGAACGATAAGACGTTCTTGGTTCTTTGTACTTAGTTCGGTGTTCTTAGTTCTTGGTACTTTGTTCTTTGTAGTTGAGTGTCATTAACATTGATTTATCAAAGGGGTTCGAACCGCCTCGCAACGGTGAAGCCGGAGCGGACCACTAGACTGAATTACCACACAAGCACAAAGAACTAAGATCAAAGAACCAGGAACAAAACCACAAACCAGATTATGGACCAACTCAAGAAACTAATTAGAGAAGTGCCGGACTTTCCCAAGCCCGGCATCAATTTTTATGACATCACCACGCTGCTGAAACATCCTGACGGCCTCCGTCAAACCGTTGATGCCCTCGCGTCGGAGTTTGAAGGCGAGAAAGTCGACGCGGTGATTGGCGTCGAGGCCCGCGGCTTTATTTTTGCGCCGGCCCTCGCCTACCACCTGGGCGCCGGCTTTGTCCCGGTACGAAAACCGCGCAAGCTACCGGCCGAGTGCGCCTCGATCTCTTACGATCTCGAATATGGTCAGGACACACTCGAGATTCACCGGGACGCTGTCGGCAACGGCCATCGAGTGATCATTGCTGATGATTTGCTCGCTACCGGAGGAACAGCGAAAGCTGTAGTCGATCTAGTTGAGGGTCTCGGCGGCACGGTCGTTGGTCTCGTGTTTGTAGTCGAGCTCGAATTCCTTCCCGGCCGCGCCAAATTGGAAGGATATGACGTTCGGTCGTTGATTAAATATCAGTCTTAGATCCAATGAATCGTGAACCGAAAACCGGAAACCGTGAATGGAAAATCCGGCTGTTTACGGTTTCCGGTTCACTATTGGATTCGATCTGCTCCCGTAGCTCAGTTGCATAGAGCGTCCGCCTCCTAAGCGGAAGGTCGCGCGTTGGAATCGCGCCGGGGGCACCACTTTTTCGTTCCGCACTCACATTCGCACACCAAGTGAGATTGGCTTGAAACATCAATTTGCGGTCGTAAACGTGGACGTCCTTCATGGGTTTTTACGGTTAGACCAATAACCAGGCCTTCGCTTCTGATGGGCCACAGCGACAACCACAATCTCAGCCTCGCTGATCCGATAGAAGACGTTGAAAGGAAACCGTTGCAAAACCAATTTGCGCGTACCGTAATCTGCCATCGGAAAGCTGTTAGGTGATTCTCTGATTCGTGATATCGCGTGATCGACGGCGTGCGAGAATGCCACTGAGCTGAGAGGACTGCGCTCATAATACCAGCTTCGCGCCGCGATAAGTTCAGCGCGAGCCTCTGGGTGAAGGCTAACCTTCATTCGGCTGAGCGAAAAGTTCAGCCCGAACGTCTTCCCACGGAATCAGTTCGACTGTGCCCGCATCCACTTCAGCCAGGCGTCGTTTGATCTGCTCTGACCAAGCGGCTTCGACGTCAGGCTCGGAAACTGGATCGAGCGTCTCAATTAGCAAACCGGCTAGGGCGGCTCGATCTTGTTCCGGCAATTTCGCGGCCTCTTGAAAAACTTCCTTGAGGTTTCTCTCCATAGCCTGAATCTTACTCCAAGCTTGTCAATAGACGCTACCTAGCTTTGACAGATGCCGATGTGCACGCGCTTTTCGCGAGTCGCATTAACTCGCATTGACTCCTCGACCGATGGGCTCGTCGTGCAATTTTGTGATGCACGGAAATGACTCAAGTAGAAATGCACTCGGACTGACTCCCTAAGCGGAAGGTCGCGGGTTGGAAGCGGACCGGAGGCACCAGGATCCGGGTGTGGTCCAAATTTCTTGACACCTCTGGCCCACCGTTGTTAAATCCAAATCCTCAAATTCGTTCTACTTAAGCCCCTTTCTTATCCCGCTTCGGAAAGTCAGGCTTAATCAACCTAGCAACGATCGGCTCACGCCGGCCTAAGGAGATCCTTCAATGAAAAACTCAAAACGCTTCCTTCGATTAATATCGATGAGTTTCATCGCACTCAGCTTCCTTATCTCCGTCTCCGCGCAGACGGCGGACGAGAAGTCAAAAACCGCAACAATCACATCTCTTGGTTCGAGCATCAGGTGGGACGTGTCGACGCCTCGTTCAGCCTCGACCTTAACAATTTCCGCTCCAGATGGCCGAGTGTTCCGCAAAGAATTTAAAGGCGGCGACGCCCCAGAATTCACAATGTCTGATAACAAGGGTGAGCGATGGCCAGACGGTCAATACACTTACGAGTTGCGACTTACTCCGGTAATGTCGCAAGCCGCTCGCGAAATGCTCGCGGCAAATCGTGGCAAGGATGACGACCCTGAGGAGGTCCGCGCGGCGCGTAAGCGGATCTCGGTCCAAGGTCTCGTGGAATCAGGAAGCTTCTCGATTATTAACGGAGCTCCGATCGTTGCCGGGTCAATGGAAGAGACAAGCAAGCGGCCGACAGTCAAAGCCATGGAACGTTCTGTTGATCCAGGGCCGCGTGCTCCGATAACCAAAACTAAGCTACATCACCCGCTGCTCCAACCGGACGATGTAATTGCCGATGACCTGATTGTGCAGGGGAGCGCCTGCGCTGGGCTCGACTGCGTTAGCGGCGAAGTCTTCGGCTTCGACACAATCAGGTTGAAAGAAAACAACACGCGGCTTCAGTTTGAAGACACCAGCGCCGCAGGGTTTCCGCTCAACAATTGGCAGATTAGAGCGAACAGTTCCGGCGCAGGCGGCGCAAGTTTTCTGGCGTTTGTCGACCAGGGCGCAGCCGGCAATTCGGAAACCGGCACGATTGTATTTGAGGTTGATGCCGGTGCACCCGCAAACTCTCTGAAGGTGGCCAGCACGGGGAAGGTTGGACTACGAACTGCCACTCCGGTTTTGGATGTGCATGCTAATACGAGCGACACGCCGGCCATTCGTCTGGAACAGAACAACAGCGGCGGCTTTGCCGCACAGACCTGGGACATCGCCGGCAACGAAGCCAACTTCTTCGTTCGCGACGTCACCAGCGGTTCGCGCCTGCCCTTCCGCATTCGGCCGGGCGCTCCGACAAGTAGCGTGGACATCGGCGCCGATGGCAGTGTCGGGATAGCAAACCAAACGCCAATATACGCTCTTGATGTGGTACAGAACAGTGCGAACAATACCACCGGCACGGTGTTGAGGGTGAAGGGCAATTCCGCTGGCGCCAACGACAATGCCCAGATCCGCTTCACCGGAAAGACCAACGGCGATCTGTTCACTATCGGCACCGACATATCAACCAACAACGGAACCAGGATCTTTCAAATTTATGACTTAGTTGGCGGCGCGGCCCGAGTCTCTGTCAATTCTTCCGGCAACATGGGGATCGGGACGACTGCACCTACCGACCTGCTGTCGGTCAACGGAAACGCCAGCAAGCCGGGGGGTGGATCGTGGGCGGTTTTTTCGGACGAACGCCTGAAGAACATCAAAGGGAACTTCACCAGTGGACTGAAAGCCGTGATGCAGTTGCAGCCGCTTCGTTACGAGTACAAGCCGACCAATGCTTTAGGTCTAAACTCGAAGGGTGAGCACATCGGCTTTGGCGCACAAGCACTTCAGAAGGTTATTCCGGAAGCCGTGTCCAGTACTGATAGCGGCTATTTGCAGGTCAACAATGATCCGATCATCTGGACTATGCTCAATGCAATTAAGGAGCAGCAGAAGGAGATTCAACAACTCCGCTCGCAAGTCCAGCGCTTGCAGGCACGCTCGCACAGACGCCGGTAACGAGTCAACTACCCGTGAGTACGACAAGGGCCACCGCATGTGCGGTGGCCCGCTTTATGCCTGGACATCTAAGACTTGGCACGATGTTTTGACTCGGGAATCAAGCAGGATTACAAAACGCCCTGGCGAATTACAAAAAAGCTCAAGTTGAGACCCGGTTCTTATTAAGGGGTTGAGGGCTTGAAGATGGCAGGCACCGACATCTCCAACATCTTCCGCGCCGGAACTTTTTATCAGCAGGGAGAGTGGGTGTTTGGGGACGTTCACAATCCTGACAACACGATTGTTGTTGAGCTTGCTCACGAGAACTACAAAAAACTCATTATAGAAGTAGCAGATAGCGAGGGAGAAGTTCAGAGGCTAAGGAAAAGTATTTCCGTGTAGTAATCAATTTGGTTACAAGGGCCGCAACTCCGTCGTGGTATCGCGACGCTTCTTCACTTTGAACCCTCGCACATAGTGCCGCGCTCCAGGTGTATTGAACTTTTCGGCGTAAGCGTGCTCTACCGCATCTTTCAATCGTTCGCTGCGAGTGAAGACCGCGCGAACAGGAATTTGGCGTCCATTCACTTCAATAATTCCTCGCGGCTCCTCGAGAAAAGTGCGATACCAACTGCGAGGCTTCAAGCTCCACGAGCGCACGAACACCCGACCTTCCACGACGACGGCCCAGATGCCAATAATGCGATGAGGCTTGGCGCCGGCGCGGATCCCGAGAATCTTTCCCTCGTGAATTTCCTTGAGGGTCTTCTTCGAGAACTTTGCGGTGGCCGTCATAGCTGGCACTCTAACACCCAGTCGCGATTATCGGCCAGCAGACTTATGAAGGCTCCTCAGTGTGATTTCAAAAACTCTGTTACTTAACCCGGCCCAAGTCTGGTAGCATTACTTTCCTCCTCCGTTAGCCTGACACGTGGTCAAAACGTGCGAGAACAGTGATGTCGCCACTTGGGGAGAAATTTGATGAATCGAAATACGTCACAATACCTACCACGAGCACTGGTCTACTTGATCGTCGCGATCGTTTGTATGGGTGGTTTCATATTTGGCACTAGTGCTACCAGTTCTCCGTCAAAACCTTTGCGTACGATTTCGACTGAATGGTCATTGTTCAAATCAACTCAGTCGGCGACGCCATTGAATCAAGCGGTCACATCGGACAACAAAATCGCATCAGGTGTTTTGGCTGATACGGCGGATGGAAAGCGTGCCTCAGTTGTCATTCTGCTTGCGGATCAGGCAGATGTTAGTGCTGCTAATAACATTCTCGATCAAGATGCGCGAGGCTGGTACGTCTACAACACACTCAAACAGCACGCCGATCGTAGCCAACTGAGCCTCAAGAAGTTGCTTAGTTCTCGCAACGTTGATTACCAATCATTTTGGGTTGCCAACATGCTGGTTGCGGACCTCGACCGCGAGCTTCTCAACATCCTCGCAGCGCGGCCTGACGTAGCGCGCCTCGATTCAAATAAACCCGCGCGCTGGATTGAAGAGCCAGAGATAGCCAAAGCTTCGGCAGCGCCAAATGCAGCTACTGCGGCAGAGTGGGGAGTACTCAACGTAAATGCTCCCGCGGTATGGGCGCTGGGATTCACCGGGACCAACATGGTGATCGGTGATTTGGACACAGGTATTCGCTGGACACATAACGCGCTCAAACCAAAGTATCGAGGCTGGAACGGAGTCATTGCTGATCACAACTTTAATTGGTGGGATTCGATTCATGCTGGCGGAGGAGTATGTGGCCCCAACACAACTGCGCCCTGCGACGATAATGGTCATGGAACTCATACCACCGGAACGACCGTGGGAGACGACGGCACTGGCAATCAAATCGGCGTCGCGCCGGGAGCAAGATGGATGGGTTGTCGCAACATGAACCAGGGCAATGGTACGCCCGCAACTTACACCGAGTGCTTTCAATTTGCGATTGCTCCCACTGATCTTGCCGGCGCCAACGCCAATCCGACGCTGAGACCGCACGTAGTGAGCAACTCGTGGGGCTGCCCGGTTAGCGAGGGTTGCACGACTAAAGCTGAGTTGGAAACTATCGCTAACAACGTTCAGGCTGCGGGAATTTTTGTTGTCGTTTCCGCGGGAAACTCGGGACCAGGTTGTTCGACGGTGGCGGACCCGCCGGCGTTATACAACGCCTCATTTACAGTTGGATCTATCGATATGAGCAACACGCTCGCAGGCTCGAGTAGCCGCGGGCCAAGTACGTTCTACACACCAAATATTTTGAAGCCGAACATTTCGGCTCCCGGTGTTCTTGTTCGTTCAAGCTACCGCACCAGTGATACTACCTACCAAACTCTTAGTGGCACATCGATGGCTGGCCCGCACGTGGCCGGTGTCGTGGCGTTGCTGTGGTCCGCTCGACCGATGTTGCTGCGGAATATCGCTGCAACGAAGGCAATCCTTCAAAATACAGCCAATCCGGCAGTAGCTGTGACCCCGCAAACTTGTGGTGGAACTCCGTCGTCTCAGATACCTAACAACTCGTTCGGTTATGGTCGCATTGATGCGTTGGCTGCCGTAAACGCAGCGCCAACTGCAGCGGCGGTGAGAATCAGCGGCAGGATTGTCACGTCAAACGGCCAGCCCGTCGCTGGAACTACAGTTACTTTAGAGGGAGGCTCGCGAACTCTGCGAGCGATCACAAATCGCGACGGCTACTATCAAGCAGAAGGACTGGAGACCGGAGGTTTCTACACAGTTACACCAACGCGAGCGAATTTCGCGTTCACGCCATCGCAGCGTTCGTTCTCGCTGATCGGCGATCGCACTGATGCGGTGTTCACGGGAACGGGCCTTGGCACAGATGAAGCGAACCCACTGGAGAGTCCGGAGTTCTTTGTCCGGCAGCAGTATCTGGACTTCCTGGGTCGCGAGCCGGAGCAGGCTGGATTGGATTTCTGGAGTAGTCAGCTACGAGCTTGCGTGAACAACGACGAATGCGTCAGGCAGCGACGGCTGGATGTAAGCGCAGCGTTTTTCATCTCGCAGGAGTTTGGCGAGAGTGGCTTGTACTTGTACGACCTGTATGAAGGAGGACTGGGCCGCCGGCCTGACTTCGCCGAGTATGCCGCGGATCGTAGGCTGGTAGTTGGAGGGCCGCGGCTGGAAGCCAACAAGGCAGCGTTTGCAGCAAGCTTCGTGGAGCGAGCCGAGTTCACGGGACTTTATCCAACCACGATGAGTGGAGAAGTGTATGTGGATGCGTTGCTGCGGCGAGCTGGGCAGATTGCTGGTCTTGATCTGAATGCAGAGCGTGGACGACTGCTGGCGTTGTATCAGACGGGAGCGACGGTCACGGAAAGTCGCAGTCTGGTGCTGAGGAGCGTAGTTGAAGCTGAAGCGTTCAAGCAGACACAGTACAACGCGGGGTTTGTGTTGTCAGAATACTTCAGTTACCTGGGAAGGAATCCTGACCGTGACGGGTATCAGTTCTGGCTGAATGTGCTGAATGCCGGTGATCGGAACAACTATCGCGGCATGGTGTGCTCGTTTGTGACGAGCGCGGAGTATCAGCGGCGATTTGCGAGTGTGATACCGTGGAGTAATGTGGAGTGTAGGTAGTAAAAGTAATTAGCCACAGATAAACGCGGATGACACAGATCTGAAAGTCAAATACCTCAATTCAGATCAGCTCAGGGTCAGGAAGGGTTGCTTGCGCCCGCCTCAAGTTGCCTGAGCACTCAATGTGAACATCAAGCTTCACGTATATCAGTTAGCTGAGACTGAGAGCTGATGCAACTTGAGGCGGGAGTAAACTGCCCTTCCTAACCCCGAGCTGATCTGAGTTGAGTAACCATTGCCGGCTCCTTCGCTCAATCAACAGCAACCCCCTTCCTGACCCCGAGCTGATCTGAGTTGAGTGACCATTGCCGACTCCTTCGCTCAATCAGGAGCAACCCTCTTCCTGACCGCGAGCTGATCATACTTGAGCTCTCCAATTTTGAGCTTTTCCTCTTTCGGATCCGTGTCATCAGTGTATATCTGTGGCGTAGTCGACAGTTGGATGCCCGTTACTGCAGGTGGTACCGACTTAGCCTTCATGTTAATCTTCATTTCGTCTTGCTTTTTATGGCTCACGATTCTGACATCAACGAGCTTCTTGACCGATTAGCTCGAACTCCCGACGAAATAGCGAGCAGGATAGTTGGACTCTCCGAGGCTCAATTGCGACGCAGAAAATCCGGAGACGAGTTTTCTGTCGTAGAGAATGTGTGCCATCTGCGTGATCTCGAAATTGAAGGTTATGGAGTACGCATCAATCGGATCCTTGCGGAAGACGAGCCGGCCCTTGCTGATTTTGACGGTGGCAAGATAGCCGCGGAGCGCGACTATAACCGCCAGGATTTGGATTCAGCGCTTCACGCCTTCAGAACCGCAAGAACCCACAATGTTCAGCAAATGCGTAAGATCAACGTTGAGGGCTTCGACCGCATCGCAACTCTTGATGGGGTTGGCCGCATCACACTTCGCGCCCTGCTTAGGTTGATGCGCGAACATGATGACGGTCACCTGCAAACGCTAGTCTGAGCCATAAATCTTAAATAACCGTGAAAATATTTTTCAGCTTCGTAATCATTATTCTTAGCCTTGCTTTTCTACTCGCTGGTGACGGTCAGACCCAAGGCGGTCCTCATAAACTGATCGCCGGCGAGTATGTCGCGGGTGAAGTCCTAGTAAAGTACGACACCCTGGCTGCGAAATCTTCTGCGAAATCTCGCGAAGTGGTTAAGGAAGAACTAACCCAGGCAGGAGCTGAACAGATTCGCGATCTGGACGGCTGTTGGCTGCAGGTTCGTCTGCAACACAATCTCGACGTAGCGACCGCGCTGGATAGCTATCAAAAGATTTCTGGCGTTACAGCAGTTCAACCGAATTTCATCTATCACGCTGACGCGACGCCGAATGACCCGCGGTTTGGGGAGCAATACGGTCCAGTACGAATACAGGCCCCTCAAGCCTGGGACGTTACGACTGGTTCCCCAAGCGTGGTGGTCGCCGTCATCGATTTGGGAGTGGATTACAACCACGAGGACTTGGCCGCGAACATGTGGCGCAATCCGGGAGAACAGGGAACTGATGGCAGCGGCAACAACAAGGCCGCGAACTCAATCGATGATGACGGGAATGGATACGTCGATGACGTGTTTGGAGTCGACACGATCAATCATGATTCCGATCCGATGGATGACGGCGGCCATGGAACGCACGTAGCCGGAATAATCGGAGCTGTTGGCAATAACGGTACTGGCGTGGTTGGGGTGAACTGGTCCGTGCGCATCATGGCGATCAAGTCGCATGACATATCAGGCAACGGAACCTCGGCGAGCGTGATTGAAGCTTTCGGGTACGCAAGAAAGATGCGAAACCGCGGCATCAACGTTCGCGTCACTAACAGCAGTTGGGGAGGAGCGCCCGAAGCGCCGTCCTACGATCAAGGTCTGAAGGATGCGATTGATGCGGCCGGTAATGCTGGCATTCTAAATGTTTGTGCCGCGGGAAATGCCAATAACAACAACGACGCCAATCCCTTCTATCCCGCCACCTATGACTCGCCGAGCATTATTTCAGTCGCGGCTTCAGACGCAAGTGATAATAAGGCGGGCTTCTCGAGCTATGGTGCAAGCACGGTAGACATCGCGGCGCCGGGACTAGGAGTCCTGAGCACCTACCGCGGCTCGTACGCAGCTCTCAGCGGTACTTCAATGGCATCGCCCTTCGTGGCCGGAGCAGCAGCTTTGCTTGTAAGCCAGAATTCCTATCTCACGACTCCGCAGTTGAAATCACTGTTGTTAAGCAGCGTCGATCCCTTGCCCGCGAGTTGGGCCAATACTCCGGTTCTTTCAAACGGCCGGCTGAATGTCTTGAAGGCGCTGCAAAACATTCCCACGACCAATCAGATCGATGACGCACAGTTCTTCGTGCGACAGCATTATCTCGACTTCCTGGATCGCCAGCCGGATCAGAATGGTTTGAATTACTGGACCGGAGAAATTACCAGGTGTGGAAGCGATGCGATTTGCATTCGCAATCGGCGGATCGATGTATCCAAAGCGTTTTTCGTCGAACAAGAATTCCAGGACACTGGCGCTTTTATTTACCGGCTTTACGGCGCTTCATTCGCGCGGCGGCCCAGCTACAGCGAGTTCACTGTCGACCATAATCAGGTAATCGGCGGCTCGAACCTTGAAGGCAGAAAAGCCGCCTTTGCCGATCAGTTCGTAGGACGACAGGCGTATCTGGCTCGATACCCAACGAACATGAGCACTGCGGAATACGTTGATGCGTTATTGGCCACCGCGAATAGTTATTCAGCTGTCACAAATGGGAACCAGCGAACTGACTTGATCAATTCACATAATCAGTGTTTGACCGGCATCAATCCGGCCGCTTGTCGCGCCGTAACGCTGCGTAGAATTTCGGACGATGCAGTGTTTGCCACTGCTCTCTACAATCCTTCCTTTGTGTTGATGCAGTACTTTGGTTACTTGCGGCGTGATCCGGATCAGAACGGTTATGATTTCTGGTTAAACGTTCTGAATAGTGGAGCGCCTAGTCGCAACATGGTGTGTTCATTCATTACTTCTGTTGAGTACCAGGTTCGCTTTGCGCCCGTGGTCACTCACTCAAACACGGAGTGCGGACCGTAGGACTTGAGTTACGATCCGGTTTTGAAGTGCGCGATCGTGGCGCCTAAACCTCCTGCACCTGGTGGAGCATCACTCCAACCGGCAACGAAGCTGGTGCGCTCCAGAATCTTGCGAACCATTTCGCGCTGCACTCCTATTCCCTTTCCGTGAATGATGCGTACGCTACGAAATCCAGTCTCGTGAGCCTGGACCAGATATTCCTCCGTGACTCGCTTCACATCCTTGGGAGGGATCGTGTGAAGATCGATGACGTCCGTTATCTCAAGTTCGACTGGATCGGGGAATGGGTTGTAGGGATCGACGCTGGTGTCGTCTTCGACAGACTGCGACGATGGCAAGTCGGGCTCGTGACCGCGAGCTAAACTTTTGAGCCATTCGAGAAAGGTCATACCTGGAAATTCCAGCGCTCTGGTTTGCTTGGTTGCAGGGTTCGGAGTGGCGCTGTTTCAGTCTCTGGAAATTCCGCGCGATGCCACGGGCTTGCCCGTGGTGCATCACGATTGTAGCTACACCAAGGACTAATTCGAGAAAGAAGATGCGACGGGCTAGTCCCGTGGAGCTTCACGCTAACTATTCTGAAGGGCCCAACGTGAGCCTCCAGCGGGCAAGCCGCTGGCATCCTTCACCCGTTGGAATAGCCGTCTGGTGGCGACGAACATGACTGCTCCACCGGTCAAGCCAGTGGTATCATTCTCAAGCAATTCGGCATTCTTGACACTATTTCGCCGCACTTGTACTCTCGGACGTCTAAATCCAGGCAATCTTAAATCTAAATCAGGCAGGAAATGTAGATCGTATTGAGAATCTTCTCCTGCCTACTCGAAAGGATCGAAAAGTATGCGCGCGAGAAACAAAATCACGGTCGTTGGCGCGGGAAACGTCGGCGCCACTGCAGCTCACTGGCTGGCAGCGAAGGAGCTCGGCGATGTAGTGCTGGTCGATATTGTCGAAGGCGTGCCTCAGGGAAAGGCTCTCGACCTGGCCCAGGCAGCGCCGATTGAAGGATTCGACGTCCGTCTGGTTGGCGCTAACAGTTACGATGGAACGGAGAATTCCGACGTCGTGATTATCACCGCGGGTTTACCCCGCAAGCCTGGCATGAGCCGGGACGACCTGCTCAAGACCAACGCGGACATCGTGTCCAAAGTCGTCGACGAAGTCGTCAAGCGCTCTCCTGATTCGATTCTAATAATCGTTTCAAATCCGCTCGATGCAATGTGCCAGGTTGCGTATCGTCGCTCAGGCTTTCCGAAGCATCGCGTGATTGGCATGGCCGGCGTGCTCGATTCAGCGCGCATGCGTTGCTTCCTCGCCGAAGCCTTGGACGTCTCGGTAGAAAACGTCACCGCCTTTGTGCTGGGCGGACACGGCGACACGATGGTGCCTTTGCCGCGCTTCTCAACCTGCGCCGGCATACCAATCCCCGAGTTGTTGTCGAAAGATCAGATTGACGCGATCGTTAAGCGAACGGCTGGTGGCGGCGCTGAAATCGTATCGTTGTTGAAGACTGGCTCAGCTTACTATGCCCCGTCTTCCGCGGCCGTTGAAATGACTGAATCAATTCTAAAAGACAAGAAGAAGATTCTGCCCTGCGCTGCTTACCTCGAAGGCGAGTACGGGATTAACGGACTTTACGTTGGCGTTCCCTGCAAGCTGGGCGGGCGTGGCCTGGAACAAATCATAGAAATTAATCTGACCGCCGAAGAGCGCATCGCTCTCCAAAAGAGCGCGGCCTCAGTGCAGGAGTTGGTAAACGTTCTGGGAATCTAGCCAGGTTGATCCGCCAGCGACTATCCGCAGATTACGCAGATGTAAAAGGGATCTTTGGACTTTGGTCTTAGATCTTTATAGTTGAATCTATTCATTCCTAGTGGCAATCACGAAAGCTGTCCTTAAGGACGCGTCAAGGAGAATGCCGCTCACGCACAAAGATCAAAGATCAAAGGGCCAAAGGATCGTTTTCCATTCGGAATTTGCGTAACCTGCGGCCAAGTTTTGGCGCCTTCAAGTCATAGACCTCTGCTCTTCAGACGGCTTAACTCTAATTATTTCTCTGTTTAGACAAAATTGTTGACGCCTCATAACGGTCGCCTTTAATATTATTGCGTCGTCTCCGGGCCTTTAATCCTCCGGTAGGCGCATCCCGCGAGCACGCGTTCCTGCGCGGATTTACCCAGCGCATCCTACTTGCCAACCTCAAACCAGCGCCTCTTTCCGGAATGCAGTCGTTTGCGCAGAAGAACTTTCTGTTCGCGTATGGACGGCCGCGAGGAGACCATATTCAATGAGTGCTCAAGCTGAACAATGGCGCGTCAGTACGATCGAAGGAATCTTCGAAACCGATCTCGACACGCTCAGGCAGTGGATTGTCGAAGGCTGTGTTCAGCCCACCGACAAAGTTTGCAAAGGCAAGCTGAGTTGGATCGAGGCTGGAAAAGCTCCCATGCTGCGCGCCGCTTTTCAGGGCGAATATGTTCCAACGACTCCGCCTCCATCTGCCGTGGTTACGGAACCTGTTGCAGAACTCCCACCCTCGGTTCAGGTGCAGCCGGAAGAGTTTGATGAACAGCCACCGGTGTACGAAGAGGAAGCTCGCGAAGACTTTGTCGTGAGAGAGCTCGAAAACTCCTGTCACAACCATCCTGATGTTAGTCCGGCGTTCGTTTGTCGGGTGTGCGCGACACCATTTTGCGCTGAGTGCCCCAGATTTGTTGGAGCCACAAAGATTCCCGTGTGTCCTCTTTGCGGCGATATGTGCAAGCCGTTTGATGAAGTGCGCAAGCGGATCCAGCATCAGAGTTTTCAGAATTCAGGGTTTGGCCTCGCTGATCTGGGCCGGGCTCTGGCCTATCCATTTCACCACAAGATCGCCTTAGTCTTTGGCGCGGCTGTTTATGGTTTTCTGCAGTTAGCAGGATTCCGAGGCAAAATTGTAGCGTTCGTGATTATGTTCGGCTGCATCTCGCACGTGATCAGCCAGGTGGCGTGGGGAAAACTGAATCGCAGCTTCTTGCCTGACTTCAGTGCCTTCTCGCTGTGGGACGATTTAGCGGTGCCGATCGGTTTAGGCATCGGCATTACAGTCGTCACCTGGGGGCCAGCGTTAGCTTTGATTCTCGCGATCTTTATGGGCGTAATCAATAGTCCTGCCATCACACCACCGATACACGCTCCTACTGAAACTGAACAGAAAAGCAATTTGCTGACGCCGGAGGATCTAAGCGCCCTTACCGATCCCGAGGCGGATCCAAAGAAACTCGCCGCAGCGAACGAAAAGCTCCACGGCGGCAGACCGGATGCGATCATCGCCAAGCAAGCCAAAGAGTCTCAGGAACAATTGAATGATCCGACGGGCGACTTGAAGAAGCTAGCGGGCCTGGTCTATTTGCCGATATTGTTGGCCGTCTTATTCCTGCTGAGCATCTTGTGGGGAATTTTTTACGGACCGATGGCGCTTTGTGTGGCCGGCTACACGGAACACTTCGGCTCTGTAATCAACCCGCTGGTTGGACTGGATACAATTCGGCGGATGGGCCTGACGTATTTCAAAGCCTTCGGCATGGTGATCATGCTGCAGATTGTCGGGTTCGTGATTAGCGTGATCGTAGCCATTATCACGGCGCCATTCTCGATGCCGTTCTTCGGCAACCTGCCGGCCAACTTCATCGATGGATCGTTTACTTTCTACTTCAATCTGGTGATTGCCTGCGTGTTGGGATTGTCTCTGCACAAGTGCGCCGACCGGCTGGGAATTGAAGCGAAAGTTTAGCTGTTACCTGGAAATAGCCGCAGACAAAAGCTGCTTCTTTTTTGATCACGACTCAAGCAGGCGCAATGATCACTCAAGGCTAATCAGCTCAAGGTCGGGAAGGGCAGTTCACTCCCGCCTAAGTTTCATCAGCATTCAATTCTAATTTCCTTGAGAGCCAATGCAGCTCAGGCAGGGGTAAACTGCCCCTTCCTGACCCTGAGCTGATCTAACGTGAGCTTAGCCATTTTAGATCCCTGTCATCCGTGTTAATCCCCGGCTAATTTGTTTTATGCTGGGTGAGTTGTGACCCGGCCCGACTACTTCTTGAGCCAGCCGAAGAGGCCGTGGATCACGGTCTCGCGATTTTCTTCGTAGATAGCTTTGGTTAGGGGAATACTCATCGGGCAGGCTTTGACGCAGTTTTGCGCGTTGCCGCAGTTGGTAATGCCGTCATCGCCCATGATGCCTTCGAGGCGCTCGTCACGACTCATTTTCCCGGTGGGATGCATGTTGAAGAGTCGGACTTGAGCGATGGCTTGGGGGCCGATGTAGTTATCGTCTTCATATTGCGGGCAGGCTTCGAGACAACAGCCGCAGGTCATGCAGCGTGAGTACGCATAACGCTCCTGCACATCTTCCTGATCCATGCGAGGTCCGGGACCAAGATCGTGTGTTCCGTCTAGCTCGACCCAGGCGTGCACTCGACGGAGGTGGTCGAACATCGGTGAGCGATCGACAACCAGATCGCGGACGTTCGGAAACTTCGTCATCGGTTCAAGCTTGATCGGTTGCTCGAGCTTGTCGATTAAGGCTGAGCAGGACTGGCGCGCTCGTCCATTGATCACCATCGTGCAGATGCCGCACACCTGTTCCAGACAGTTCATCTGCCAAACTGGTGGCGTAGTTTTCGTGCCTTCTTTGGTTACGGGATTCTTCTGAATCTCCATCAGGCAGGAGATGACGTTGAGGTTCGGACGATAAGGAATTTCAAAGCGTTCCCAATAGGGCGGCGAATCGGGATCTTTGCGCCGGCGAATATGGATCTCGACCGTCTTCGACGGGATGCGACTCGTTTGTCCGTGTGCTGCCATAATCGTAAACCGGGAACCGGGAACCGTAAACCGGGAACCGTAAACCGGGAACCGTAAACCGGGAACCGTAAACCGGGAACCGTAAACCGTGAACCGTAAATCGGGAACCGTAAACCGTGAACCGTAAATCGGGAACCGGGAACCGGGAACCGGGAACCGTAAACCGGGAACGAACCTTAAACTATGAAACCTGAAACTTGAAACCGACTCCCGTCTGGCTTGTCACGATTTCCGGTTCCCGGTTTCCGGCCTTACGTCTTCTTCCCTTTGCTGTAGTCGCGCTTGCGCGGCGGAATCAGGGAAACGTCAATTGGGTCGTACGAGAACACTGGGCCTTCGCCGGAATACTCCGCGATCGTCGTCTTCATCCAGTTTTCATCGTCGCGATCAGGGAAGTCCGGCTTGTAATGAGCTCCTCGAGATTCATTGCGATTGAGCGCACCCAGTGTAATCACGCGCGCCAGCTCGATCATGTTCTTCAAGTGACGGGCATGCGGTAACGCCATTGTCGCCCAGAGATTCGAATCGTTAATCGAGATGTGGTCGTAGCGGTCCTTCAATTCCAGCAGCTTCTCATCAGTCGCTTTCAACTTGTCGTTGTAGCGGACGACCGTGACGTTGTCAGTCATCCATTTGCCCATTTCCTGATGGAGCACATACTGGTTTTCGCTACCGCTTTGTTTGATCAGCGCTGCGTTGATCTCGTCCTGTCGCTTTACTTCGCTGTCGTATATGCCGTTGGCGCTGCTGTGTTCGATTCCTTTGGCCCACTCGACCGCCGCTGGCGCCGCGATGAAGCCTCCATAGACACAACTCACGAGCGAATTAGCTCCGAGCCGGTTGGCGCCGTGGATGGAATAGTCGCATTCTCCGGCAGCCAAAAGACCGGAAATATTAGTGCGCTGGTTGTAATCGACCCACAAGCCGCCCATCGAATAATGCACGCCAGGAAAGATACGCATCGGCACGTGGCGCGGGTCGTCACCAACGAACATCTCGTAAATCTCGAGAATCGCGCCCAGCTTTCGATCGAGAACTTCCACGGGGATGTGGCTCACATCGAGATAGACTTGATTCTCGCCTGCAACGCCCGATCCCTGGAGGCACACCTGAAAGATCTCGCGCGTGGCAATGTCACGCGGAACCAGATTGCCATACGCTGGATACTTCTCTTCAAGAAAGTACCAGCGCTCAGCTTCCGGGATTGAAGATGGAGCCCGAGTATCGCCTTGCTTCCTTGGCACCCAAACGCGGCCACCTTCTCCTCGCGCGGACTCCGACATCAATCGCAATTTGTCTTCGCCGGGAATCGAGGTGGGGTGAACTTGAATGAACTCGCCATTCGCGTACTTCGCGCCTTGCTGGTAGCAGGCTGAGACAGCGCTGCCGGTGCAGACCATCGAGTTAGTAGACTTACCGTAAATCAGGCCCGGTCCGCCAGTGGCCATGATGACTGCGTCTGCGGGAAAAGCTTTGATCTCGAGCGTCTGCAAATTCATCGCAGTCAGGCCGCGACAAACCTGATGGTCGTCCAGGATTAGCGACATTACTTCCCAGTGTTCGAACTTCTTGACCTTGCCGGTGACTTCGTAGCGTCGGACTTGCTCGTCGAGTGCGTAAAGAAGTTGTTGGCCGGTCGAGGCGCCCGCGAATGCAGTCCGATGATGCTTGGTTCCGCCAAACCGTCGAAAGTCCAACAAGCCTTCGGGAGTTCGAGAGAAGGGAACGCCCATCCGATCAAAAAGGAAGATGATCGAAGGCGCCATTTCGCACATGGCTTTGACGGGAGGCTGATTTGCGAGGAAGTCACCGCCGTACACGGTGTCGTCAAAATGTTCCCAGGTCGAATCGCCTTCACCTTTGGTGTTGACAGCGCCGTTGATTCCGCCCTGTGCGCAAACTGAGTGCGAGCGTTTCACCGGAACAACCGAAAAAAGCTCGACCGAGTGACCGGCTTCAGCAATCTTCATCGCTGCAGCCAATCCGGCCAGCCCACCACCAACAATCGCGATTTTGATTCCGTTGGATGCCATTCGCTACAGAATCCCTTCGAGCAAGCCGCCGGGACGTATGAAAGCTACGGCTGCATTGACTCCTACGAGCAGCAGCACCACACCGAAGGCGATACATGCATAACCGGTCAGTCGCTGAGCTCGCTCGCCGATTGCAATGCCCCAGTCGACCATAAACAACCAGATACCGTTGGCGAAGTGCCAGACTGTCGCGGTGATTCCCACCATGTAGATCATGAAGATTGAAATCATCGAGAATTCGCCGGAGACGATCTTAAAAGCCTGATCCGGATTGGCAGCGACGGAAACGCGGTTCAGCCCGGGAATCATCCCAAACCTGAAGTTCAAAACGTGAAACGTAATAAAGAAGAAGAGAATGATTCCCGTGATTCGCTGAATCAGGTAGAACCAATTCCTTGGGTACGGATACGCCAGATTATTAGGACGAGCTTCGAAGGTTATGAACAAGCCATAGACAGCGTGGTAAATAAGAGGTATGAAAATCCCTCCAATTTCCACAAACAAAATGTATGGAATCGACTGCAGGTCATGGACGGCAAGGTTAAAGTTAGCCTCACCGTGCGCTGCATCCAGCGCTTTCGAATTGGTATAAAAATGTTCGAGTAAGAAAAGGCCGAGGGGTACAATGCCAGAAAGTTGATGCAGCTTTCGCAGAACAAAAGTCCTGCTCAGACGGATTGGCAAGAACGCACTCCTTCCCCGTAGGGCTCTGCCATCAAAAATCTTCGGTCAGACGAGTTTGAATAAAGACTGCTCAGAACGAGTAAATTATATTTAGAAGCGCCCGAAAAGCCAAACGCGAAGGAATTGCGAATTGCGAATTTCGGATTTGATGGGCTGGGCGGATCAAGTAGTTTTTCGGGTGAGGCCTCTGAATTATGGCTATCTCATTCACACCCGGTTTCAACCGGGTGGAGAAACAATGAAAACAATTGCCAATATTGATGAGACTTCCATACCCCGTTGAAACCGGGTGTGAATGAGAGGATCTGTCCGAAGCATTACGCTTATGCGCGAACTAACATCTTATTCGGCTACATCTCTTGCCAAACTTATGCGTGAGCGAGAGGTGTCGCCGGTGGAGATTGCTGAAGCTTACCTCGCCCGCATTGAACGTCTGAATCCAAAGCTGAATGCGATTGTTACTCTGTCGCCAAAGCTAATCGAGGACGCAAAGGCGGCAGAAGCCAAATTGATTCACGGCGAGCTGCTTGGTCCACTTCACGGTGTGCCGTTTACCGTGAAGGACACGATTGATACGGGCGGCTTGAGGACCACGAGCGGCTCAGCAATGCGAGAAAATTACATTCCTGATCACGATGCACCCGCTGTTGTACGGATGAAAGGCGCCGGAGCGATCCTGCTGGGCAAGACAAACACAGCCGAGCTGGCGATGGAATACTCGGCCGATAACCCCGTGTTTGGCCGAACACTTAACCCGCACGATCACACTCGGACACCGGGCGGATCAAGTGGCGGTGAAGCCGCCGCCATCGCTACGTGTATGTCGGCCGCCGGATTAGGTAGCGATCTTGCCGGATCGATTCGCATCCCCGCACATTTTTGCGGTATCGCCGGCTTCAAGCCAGCGACCGCAAGCGTGCCCGGCGCAGGTCAGTTTCCGCCGAGCGCCGGCCCTTACTCGCTTGGTTCTGTGATTGGTCCTTTGGCTCGGCGCGTTGAAGACTTGAGGATGATTTTCCATGTGCTTGCAGGAAATGATTTGACTCTCGGATCGAAAGACTTACGAGGGCTGCGCGTGTCCTGGTACACGGATGATGGTGTTAGCCCGGTAACTAATGAGACACGCAAGGCAGTTGAAGCCGCAGCGAAGGTGCTCGCGAACTCAGGCCTTGCTGTTGAAGAGGTGAGACCTCCCGGCGTCGAACAAGGATTCGATATGTGGATGAAACTCTTTTCGAGAGCAACAGTAGTTTTGCTACGAAATGTCTATGCAGGAAATGAGGAAAAGGCTGGCGCGTTCGTAAAATGGCGCCTGGCAACTGCGGATGACGCCGCGCCGCCTTCGCTTGATGAATATATTCAAAGTTGGCTCGAGCGGGATCGTCTGCGTACGCAGTTGATCGCATGGATGAATGGAGGTCTTTTGTTGGCGCCGGTTGGTGCTGTGCCGGCTCTGAAACACGACGCTTTGAAAGCTGATGTAGATGGAAAGCAGATCAGCGCCTGGCGAGCCTTTAGTTACAGCCAGACGTTCAATGCGTTCGACTTGCCGGCAGCGACGGTTCCGGTTGGAAGATCGCCGGAAGGTTTGCCGATCGGAGTTCAAATCGTCGGAGTACCCGGGAAAGAGGAAAATATTTTTGGCGCCGCAGAGTTGATCGAAAAGGAACTGGTAGTAGCTTAGACTTCAGTCTGAGCATACTAAACCCGCCACAAACTTCGTTGTAGCTAACAAGCTTCGACTAACTCAAGACGATTCCACTCAAGAAAGTTTGAAATGATGGTTGTCTGGCGTGGGCTTGAGTGGCAGATATGTTTCCAAGCCCTCGGCGCATTGCGTGACTGAAAAGTATTGAACAGACTGAAGGCTGTTCTACTAGTAGCTTAGACTTCAGTCTGAGCATATTAACCCGCCACAAACTTCGTCCTAGCTAACAAGCTTCGACCAACTCAAGACGATTCCACTCAAGAAAGTTTGAAATGATGGTTGTCTGGCGTGGGCTTGAGTGGCAGGGAGGCCTTGAAGTCTACGGGGCCGTTGCGTGATCGTTTAAGTACGCTCAGACTGAAGTCTAAGCTACGGTGTTGTACAATGGCGCCGCTAAAGTTATCTAAACTCTAACTGCTCGAGGTCGATTATGGATCCACTTATGACAGTACTCGCGGTTTTATTCTTCGGCTTCCTTGGCATTGTAATGCTGGTTATTGCCGCCAAGACCATCAGAATCGTTCCGCAAGCGACCGTGATGCTGGTGGAGCGGCTCGGCCGTTTTGACAAGGTGGCGAGCAGCGGGTTGAACATATTGGTACCGTTCCTCGATCGCCCTCGCGCTGTTTACTGGACGAACACACGGCCCGGGTTGACGCAGATCGACTTGCGCGAGCAGTACATCGACCTGCCGCCGCAGCCCGTGATCACGCGCGACAACGTGACCATTCATGTAGATTCGGTGGTCTACTGGCAGATTACTGACCCTGTCAAGGCTGTCTACGAAATGAATGATCTCGTCGGCGGCCTGGTGCAGCTTACAATTACAGGCATGCGCGCGGTAATGGGCGACATGGACTTGGACCACACACTCTCGCAGCGCGACCAGATCAATGCGAAGCTGCGCATCATCCTGGACGAGGCGACCGACAAGTGGGGTGTGAAAGTGACTCGCGTTGATGTCAAGAACATCAATCCGCCCGAAGACGTTCGCATCACGATGGAAAAACAGATGACCGCTGAGCGGAATCGTCGCGCACTCGTGCTGCAAGCGGAAGGCGATCGCCAGGCAGCAATCACACGCGCCGAAGGTGAGAAGCAGGCGGCGGTCACTCGGTCTGAAGGCGAGAAGCAATCAAGTATTCTGCAGGCTGAAGGCCTGGCTCAGGCACGTCTACGTCAGGCTGAGGCGGAAGCTGACGCGATCTCGCGAGTGGCTGAAGCGATGCAGGAACATGGCAATCCGGCGCAGTATTTGATTACCACGAGATACATTGAGAGCTTGCGAGACATGACGCGGACGAATAACTCGAAAGTGATCTTTATGCCGATGGAGACGTCTGCGATGTTGGCGAGTGTGGGGGTGATTAAGGAAGTATTGAGTCAGACGGGGATTAAGGCTACGGATGATAGCCACTCTCCCAAGCCGCGCGAACTCCCGGGCCAGAAGTAGATGGTGAGATCTGAGATTTGAGATCCGCGAAAGAAATCTGAAATCTCAGATCACAGATCTCAGAGTCAGATCACAGATCTCAGCGAGTGCCTTGAGACAACGCTGTACTTCGAGCCGCTGCTGCTCAATTCACTTCGAATCACCAGCAGCTCTTTTACGGCCACTTCAATCGTCGAAAACCCAAGCTCGCGATGCGCAGCCGCGAGTTCACGAGCGCCAGCTATCCGCCTCACACGCGCTATCGTCAAATGTGGATGAAAGGCGCGATCCTCTTTCGCAAACCCCTCAACCGCACATTCCTCTTCCAGCCTTCGATGCAACTCATTGAGTTTGCCTGACTGATCTTCCACCCCAAGCCAAAGCACCTTGGGAGGCCCACTCTTAGGAAACGAACCCGCACCGGAAACACTAATAGCGAATGTTTGGAGGTTTGTTGCCGCGCGCAGAGCCGCGCCGGAAAGCCTATCTACCTTCGCTCGAGGAACTTCACCGATGAACTCTATGGTGAGATGAAAATTACCTTCGCGAATCCAGCTCGCGGTCACATCAGGAAAGCGCGCCCGCAGAACGCTGATTCGTTCCAGCGCTGACTCTACAACTTGTTTGGGAAACTCAATCGCGCAAAAGACCCGCCAGATCTCTTCTCGCGAGCTCACTTTTGCGGCTCCAGTATCACCGTTTCCTTCGTAGCCTTAGCTATCGCAGCCTCCGTAAACGGAAACACTCGCGGCGTTACGGCTCGCCAGTCTTCCAATTGATCGGTCCAATGTGGGCTGTTAGCTATTCCGGACTCGCCCGTGGTGATTCCGTGCTGCGTCTTGTCCCAATCGCCGGGGTCTGCGATGAGCCGCATCGAGACAGCTGAACCGACATTTACGGTCGCACCCAACAAAGCTCCGGTGCCATTCTGCGGAAAAGGCGGAATCGCAAACTGCAGCCCCACCAAAGGCGCTGACGCCATGGGGTGAGGGAAGCGTGCCTTAACCATGTTTCCCCAGATCCACATCGAATCGTCTGCCCCCAAACTCTTGGTCAGAACTGCGCGCGCGTCGGCGTAACAGGCGCGCAGCAACTCGGCATAATTCTTGAAGTCCTTTGGCAGCCAATCGGCGGGTTGCTCGGCGAGAATCCAATCGAGCGTCGTGTCGAAATTGCCCCAGCCAAACGCGCGCGCGCGATCTTCTCCGATTGCTGCATTGACGATACGAGTGCGAAACGCAAGACGCATCTGGGCAGCGATGGGACCAACTTTTGAATCAGCGTTCAGCCGCGCGTCCCACTTTTCGAATGCGTTCACAGTCTCGCTGAGCTGGTCGTCGGCTGGCGAAGCTAGCTGCCCTTTCAGCGTTTTCACCACCGCCTTAGCGAAGTTGTCTCCGGCGCGAGTATAAACATCGCCGAGTATCGCCCGGAAATCATCAGCAGTTAATTTTGGCTTCTGCTTGATCATCTCGAGGATGCGATTGGCTCGATACGGCTGCGCCCACGAATGCGTAAGAAAGTATGGATAGTCTTTACCGATTATGCGTTGGTTGGCAGTGACAATGATTCCCGACGCGGGCTCGTAAACGTGTGGAAGCTTGTCGAAGGGAATGTAGCTGGTCCACTCGCCATCGTCGGTTGAACCATCGTAGGGGACGCTGCCATCACCCGATTTTCGCATCGGCACTTTGCCGGGAGCGTAATAACCGATATGTCCCGCTACGTCTGCAAACACCATGTTCTGCATCGGGCCGTTGTAAAAGTGTAGCGCCTCGACAACTTCTTTCCAGTTTTGCGAGCGATTTAGCTCTTGATAGACGGTGGCGGGGTTTAGCGTCGGATCAAGCGCAGTCCATCGCAGCGCGTAGCGGCGACCTTCTCTCTCCAGCACGATAGGTCCGTGCCTGGTCACTGTCACATCGAGCGGCACTATGTTCGTCGAATTATCGCCAAAGCCCTTTCGAACTTTGATTTCTTCGTGACGGATTTCCGCGTCGCGCCAACCGGATGGGGTCAGGTAACGCTTCGGATTCTGAGGATCGAATTTCTCGATATAAACATCCTGAACATCAGTACCGACGTTGGTGAATCCCCAGGCAATGTATTCGTTGTGCCCGATGATAATGCCGGGAACACCTGCAGCAGTCACACCCGCTACGCGCATTCCGCGCACACTTAATTGAACGAGATACCAGATCGGTGGAGCTGAAGCAGTGAGGTGAGGATCGTTCGATAACAGAGGCTTGCCGGAAGCCGTATGCTTGCCGCTGACCACCCAGTTATTGCTGGCAGCAAGATTCTCAGCGTGGAGTCCGAGCCGCGCCAGCGATCGCGCTTCGAGCTCGGCATCAGATGCAAGGGCTTCGAGAATCTGCGGAGGCAAATGAGTCCTCGGCATTGATTTCGTCGACGAAGATTTTTGCGCTGCATCGCTGCCGACTACGAGCACGTCCAGTTTTGAAGTCTCGGGCAGCAAGGCCGCTCGCTTGGCTGGCGGAAGATCGGCCAGCCCCTCGCGCATCACGTCAAGCCGCCAGCTTGAGCTGAGCGTCTCGAAAAAGTTTTTGATAACTATCAAAGAATCAGCCGGCGTCCACGGTGTAGGTTTGTACTGGAGCAGCTGAAACTCAGGCGGTAACGATTTCGCATCCAATGAAGCAATGTAGGCATTGACGCCCGCAGCATAGGCATCCAGCAAACCTTTCACTTGCGCTGACGCACCTGCCGCTTCTGCTTCTGCGACCTGTGCAAATCCGAACGTGCGATGCCGTTTATCTTCTTCGAGCACGGCGGCGCCGAAAATTTCGGCTAATTGACCGCGCCCGTTACGCCGAAAGAGGTCCATCTGCCAAAGACGATCGCTCGCCGTGACGTATCCTTGTGCGAAGTAGAGATCGTGATGGTTCTTTGCTTCGATGTAGGGAATGCCACGTTCGTCGCGCCGCACCGTGACTTGATCCTGCAAGCCGGGTACTTGAAGAGTTTTGGTGGTTTGGGTGGCCGCCGCTTGCGAGAAAGCTTCGGTTGCACTTGCAATCAAGAAGACAAAGGCACAAGTAATAAGCAGTGACTTTCGCATTAATTGGGTAACCTCGGCGTGGATGTGAAATCGGCTAATAGTACCAAGACGACCAAGCATTCGACCAGAAAGACCTTTAGCCACAGATTACGCAGATTTCACCGATTACTGTTTGTCTGTTCTGAACCCGACGCGCGTTGCCCCCAACCACACCTTTGGTCGGTGGGGATAGGCAAAGGCCCGCCTTCTCACATTCTGTGCAATCTGCGTAATCTGGCTAAAGGGTTCTATCAGTTTCTATCAGTACTAAGTGTTGACGGGCTGCGAGGTGAACATTACAATCCAAGCGCCGCATCTTCTAATGAGCAAACTAACTAAAGTCCTATTTGTCTGCGCGTCTCTTCTGGTGCTGAGCTGCCTCGCGCAAGCGCAACAGCGACCTTTGCTGACCGAGGACGTCGATATTATTCCACCTGGTTCGGTGCGCATTCAGGCAGGTTTGGATTTTCTACAGGGCGCAAAATTTTCAACCTCAGGTCTGACGGGCGATCTTACTCGCGTCGGAGTCATCGGCGTAAACATTGGATTGTCGCCAAACTTTGAATTTCAGATTGAAGGTGTCGCGCAGAATTTTCTCAGCATCAATAGTCGCAGTGCGAGTGCAATTCCTCTGACGCTGGCGCCTACTGCTAACTCCGCAAATGACATCGGCGACTTCATCCTTTGGGCCAAAATGAAACTGCACGCCGAAACCCCACGAAGTCCTTCCTTTGGATTTCGCTTTGGTGTGCAACTACCGAACTCGAATCAGGCTCGCGGGCTTGGACTGAATAACACCAACGCTTTTGGCCAGATCCTGGTAGGCAAGAAGTTCGGCCACGACGGCAGACTGAATACGTTCGGCAACCTCGGCATCGCGATCATCACAGCTCCGACGCAGCTCTTCACGCAAAACGACATGCTGACGTACGGCGCCGCTGGAATATTTCGCATCAACCATCAATTCAGCCTGGCTGGTGAAGTTAATGGCCGCGTGAATACTCGTCCCGGAAACGGACCTCTCGGAACTGAAGCCCAGTCTCAGGCCAGGCTGGGTATGCAGATTCGCGCGTCGGGATTGCGATTTGATTTTGCCGGCATTAAAGGTCTCGGTAAGTTCAGCCCTAAATCGGGAGTTACGGTTGGCGTAACCTACGACTCACCCTCAATCTTCGCACCCGCAAAGTAAAAGACTATCCGCAGATTGCGCAGATTACACAGATGTTTTCTTGCCGCTAGTCCCGTTTACTTCCAAAATTCCAAAGTAGCGAACCTAGTGGACTGTAACAAAGAGATTGCTAGTGGCTCATCGATCTATCTGTTGGAAAAATGATCGAAATCTGATCTGTGTCACTGGTCGAGCTACTAGCAATTCAACTGTTACAGTCCACTAATTGGTCATCTCAGAGGAAATAGCTCAAGTGGCTTTGCCCGAAAAGTCTTAAATCCCACCTGCGCAGCTGGTGGTTACTTCAGGTCCAGCCTACCAATGTTTGATGTCGTGTTACTGAATCCCACCTGCGGGGAGCAGGTGGATGGTTCAAGTCCTGCCTATTTCCGTTGAAATCTTGCGAGCAAGGCTGCACTTGAAACATCCCTCAGCTGCCGCTGAGGGGATTCAAAGGACCAATCCTAACCTCTCTATGTAGGTCGCACTTGAACTATCCACCAGCTGCCGCAGGTGGGATTTAAGACTTTTCGGGCAAAGCTAGCTCAACTCAGATCAGCTCGGGGTCAGGAAGGGCAGTTTACTCCCGCCTCAAGTTGCATCAGCTCTCAGTCTGAGCTAACTGATATACGTGAGCTTGATGTTCACATTGAGTGCTCAGGCAACTTGAGGCGGGCGCAAGCAACCCTTCCTGACCCCGAGCTGATCTGAGTTGAGTAATCAGTGCCTGCTCCTGCCTCAATCAAGAGGAACACCCGAACTGAGACTGACTTCCTGGAGTGACAATCGAGCATCGGCGACGGTAAGCTAAACAGCCCGTTGGCGCAGCGGTCGGGGAGATTGCTAGCACTGTTATGTTTGATTGGCTTAGATCCATCAGCCGCTGGCTGGAACATTTTGTAATCGGCGCGCCACTGATTGTGGCGGGGCCGATGATGGTGCTCATCGGAGCGCTGGATTCATCGCTACTATCGCTGCCTGAGATAAACGACTATCTCGTGGTCGGTCGCTGCTACAAGTATCACTCGGCTGTCTTCTACTTTCCCTTGTTCGCAGCGACGGGATCAGTGCTGGGTTGTTTGCTGCTTTACACTATTATGCGTCGAGGTGGTCAAGCATTGCTGCGCAAGCGCTTCAAGCCCGAACACATCCTGCGCGCTGAACAAGCCTATGCGCGTTTTGGTGTTCTGGCGCTGGCGGTCCCGGCCATCTTGCCGCCGCCCTTACCGTTCAAGATCTTCGTCGCCACTGCGGGAGCCTTGGAATACCCGCGCTGGAAGTTTTTGCTCACGGTAATGATTGCCCGGTGCTTGCGCTACTACGTCGAGGGAACGCTGGCAGTATTCTACGGACGGCGCGTCTTGAGTTTCATCGAGAAGAATGGTGTTGCCATCATCAGCATCATCTTCGGGATTGGTTTGATCGTTCTGCTGGGTTATCTGGTAAGCAACCGGGGTCGAGCTGCCACCACGGCAGGTAAGGAAGCTAAGGAGTTGGCGAAGACAGAGACTCCTGATCCCAAAGAGTAATAAGGTAGCTTCTTCACGGGCGGGACGCCCGTGCCACGTCTTTATCAAGGGGGATTGAGTTACAAACATTCTATGAAAGGTTATCCTTCAGTTAATGACATTATTTCTTCTTAGTTTAGGAAGCTTTCTCGCGAAAATTTCGCGAAAGCTGGGAAAGTTCGGGGCCTACGTAGCTGCCTTTGGCGGACCGGGCTTGTTCGTAATCTGCCTGCTCGACTCCAGCTTCGTACCGCTGCCCAGCGTAGCCGACGCACTTTTGATAGCACTCTCAACCAGCAATCCGCATTGGATGCCAATGTATGTTTTTCTCGCGGTAGCTGGGTCAACGGTGGGCTGCCTAATGCTGTACTTCGTTTCGAGAAAAGCCGGCGGCCGCGCTCTTTCCAAGTTCCCCGAGGCAAAACAGAAACGAGTTAAGGATTGGATCGACAAGTATGACTTCTTGTCGGTGCTGGTGGCGTCCGTGCTGCCGCCTCCGTTTCCGCTCAAGTTGTTCGTTGTTACCACGGGCGTCATGCGATTGTCAGTAATCCGGTTTGCGTTGGCGATTGCGGCAGGTCGAGCGTTCCGGTACCTGCTGCTTGGTTATCTCGCGGCGAAGTACGGAGAACACGCGAAAGAGATCCTCGGCAAATACTATCCGTGGATTGGTCTTGGAGTGGCGATAGCGGTCGTGCTGTTCTTTGTTACGAAGTCTTTATTGAAGCGCAAACCGGCGCCGGTGGAAATCTAAAAGCCGGTGGAAATTTAGAAGGTAGAGACGAGCGGCAGCGCGACTTGAGTTTCATCAATCAGGCAGAAGGTTCGCGCTGAAGCCAGGTCGCGCACGCCATGTTCGTTAAGCTTCGAGAGCAGGTGAATGAAAATCTCAGCCGTGGCGAGGGCGTCGCTGCCGGCGCGATGACGGCTCATGATGTCGATCGAGAAATTTCTGGCGACAGTCTCGAGCCGGTAATTCGCGAGCCCAGGCAGAGCACGCCGGCACAGTTTCACCGTGCAGAGGTGAGAATTCATCATTCGGTGCCCGGGGTAGACTCGTGAAATCTCGTGATTAAGAAAGCTGGTGTCGAACGGAGCGTTGTGCGCAACCAAGACCGCTTCCTTGACGAACTCCAGCCATCGCGGCGCTACGTCGGCAAACACCGGGGCCTGCTTGACCATGTCATTCGTAATTCCGGTCAGCGAGGCGACGAAACGAGGAATCGGAATCTCGGGATTAACGAGCGTTACGAACTCGTCGACGATGCGTCCGTGGCGAACTCGATAGGCGCCGAGCTCAATGAGACGATTGGGTGGTGTCTTAGCGCCGGTGGCTTCGACATCGACAACTACAAAATCCAATTCTTCAAGCGGTTGAGTCTCGACATTTGGAGCCAGCAGTTCGACAGTTTGTCCGTCGAAAACTTTGAAGCGGTAATCGTCGCGTACCAGATCAGCAATCAGCAGACCGGCGAGCTCGGCATCGAGATGTGAGATCTTAAAGACGCTATCGGCGATTTCTGTGGCTGGCGCACGGCCGCCGCAATCGAGCAAGAGATCAATGGTTTCCTGAACGAGCGTCGAGTCTGAAACTAAATTACGAAACGGCGGCATTGGCGCACGATTGTAACACGCATCATTTTGGAGTGCGACGACCTGTCGTCGCTTTGGCCTGCGGCGGCTCGACGCCGCGCTTCTTGAGACTAGAGTTTTCACATAAGGCCGGGACACGTTGTAGCGAACAAAGCGGTGACAGGTCACCACACTCCAAATAAGGAATCGACTATTGAACACAAACGCGGTCATCGATGCATTTCGTTCTGCGGGTGCGTTACTGGAAGGCCATTTTTTGTTATCGAGTGGTCTTCACAGCACCAGGTATTTGCAATGTGCGTTAGTGCTTCAGGATCCGGTTCGAGCCGAGCAGTTTGGTCGAGCGATCGCTTCGCACTTCGAGAATCAGCAAGTGCAGTTAGTGGCTTCACCAGCCATCGGGGGTCTCATCATCGGTCACGAAGTGGCGCGAGCTCTCGGTGCGAAGTTCTTATGGACGGAGCGAGTCGCGGGCTCCATGACCCTGCGACGAGGGTTCACCGTTCAGCCTGGTGAGAACACTCTGGTGGTTGAGGATGTAGTCACAACGGGCGGCTCAACCAGGGACACTATCGAAGCTTTACGGGCCGCCGGCGCGAATGTCATCGGCGCAGCTTCGATAATTGATCGATCGTCAGGCGAGGCTGATGTGGGCGTCCCGAGGATTTCGCTAGCGCAACTCGATGTCCCGTCGGTTGAACCTGACAGCTGTGAAGCCTGCGCCCGCGGTGACGTTGCGATGAAACCTGGGAGCCGATCATAGATCGGCGGTTGTAGGGGCGGACCTGTGTGTCCGCCCGAACGCTCGCTATCTCCAACCGGGCGGACACACAGGTCCGCCCCTACATAAGTAAAGAACGAGTGCCGAACTATAAATTCGTCCTACAGTATGACGGTACGGACTTTCATGGATGGCAGATTCAGGCCGAACTGCGTACCGTGCAGGGAGAGTTAGCTCAAGCACTTTCACTCATCGAAGGTCGCGCGGTTACGGTTCACGGTTCGGGCCGGACCGACGCCGGCGTCCACGCCGAAGGACAAGTGGCGAATGCAGTAATCCTGCGTGAAATCTCTCCCGAGAAGCTGCGCGCTGCGATCAATGCGAATGTTGGATCAGACCTCCGAGTGATGGACGTCGCGATTGTCGCCGACGAATTTCATTCCAGATTCTCTGCCAGGGGGAAGACCTACGTTTATCGAATCCTCAACACGCAAGTCTTGTCTCCGTTCTGGGCCCGTTACACCCATCAGGAATCCCGGCCGCTGGATCTCGAAGTAATGAAGCGTTCGAGCGACCTTTTCTTAGGCGAGCATGATTGGACCGGCTTCTCATCGGCGCAAACAGAAGCTGAAAGTAAAGTCCGCACCGTTACTCGTTGCGCAATTCAAGAGCGCTATGATGATCGGGCACGCGCGCGAATGATCGAAATCACCATGAGCGCCAATGGCTTTCTAAGATACATGGTGCGCTCGATTGCCGGAACGCTAATGGCGGTTGGTCGAGGCGAGATTGACGAGCAGACTGTGCTGGCAGCAATCGAGACCGGTGATCGCTCGATCGTCGGCCCCACCGCTCCCGCCAATGGCTTGACACTACTCGAGGTAAAGTACTGAAAAATCTATCCACAGATTACGCAGATTGCACAGATGTAAAAGCACCAAAGTAAGATCATGATTCAGCTTTTGGAGGCCCGCAGGGATTGCGGAAGAAATCGGTGGCATCAAGAGCGGCTCCTTCCCAGGTATCTTTCGACACGCGGTACACGAAAACATCTGTGGAATCTGCGTAATCTGCGGCCAGCTTTTTCTGACCTTATTGACACCAACTCGGCGAGCGGCAACAATGGCGGCGCCTGCTAACTAACGAATGCTTTCCGACTTTTCAGGAATCGTAAAAACGGGAACCCACGAGGCGACACTTTTAGCTGCCGTTGATTGGGATCGTCTGCCGAGACACGTCGCCATCATCATGGACGGCAATGGTCGCTGGGCAGCGCAGCGTGGGCAGCCGCGCATTGCCGGTCATCGCGCCGGAGTCGAGGCGGTCAGGGCCGCTGTCGATACAGGCGCTCGTCTCGGCCTGGGCGGACTTACGCTGTACGCGTTCTCAACTGAAAACTGGAAACGGCCGCGTTATGAAGTCGATGCCTTGATGCGAATGCTACGGCGTTACTTGCGTCTCGAGCTAGACGAGATTGATCGCCAGAACATCAAGTTCCAGACGATAGGTCGCACCGGCGCGCTCGCGGTTAGCGTCCGTCGCGAAATATCTCGGGCGATGGAACACACCGCCAGGAACACCGGCATGGTGCTAACCGTGGCGTTGAACTATGGCGGGCGAACCGAGATTGTCGATGCGGCTCGTGCCGCCGTGCGGCGATTGATGGACGAGGGAAATTCGCCGGATGAACTAACCGAAGATCGAATTGCCAACGAGTTGTACACGAGAAATCTGCCTGACCTCGATTTATTAGTTCGTACGAGCGGCGAGCTCCGCATCTCCAACTTTCTTTTGTGGCAGGCGGCCTACAGCGAGATTTACGTTACCGATATCCTTTGGCCGGATTTTCGACGGGTGCATCTGCTTGAAGCGGTCGTTGATTATCAGCGCCGTGATCGTCGTTTCGGTGGATTGAAGCTGGTTAGTAGTTCATAAAGAAAACGTTCTTTGTCCTTCGTTCTTTGTACTTTGTAGTCATTCGATTCCTAATTTGACCATTCAAGTCGGTAGAAACAAACAAAGAGCAAAGAACAAAGGACTAAGAACAAAGAACAAAAATGCAACGCGTCATCACGGCAGTCATCCTTCTTCCATTCCTCATTGCTTCAATCCTGATTTCCTGGTTGCAGCCCTTATTCGTCTTACTGATAGCAGCCGCAATGGCGCTGGCCCTCCTTGAATTCTGGAAACTCGCAAAGAAGCGAGCGATGAAGCCTGACATAGGCGTTGGCTTTCTCGGCGCTGCAGTCATCTTCACCATTTTTTATTTCAACGATTCTACTCAGGACGCATTTTCGCTGCTGTTGCTCGTCGTCACTTTGGTCTTGCTGACGATGGTGACTCTGGCGGCGTCAACTTTCAGAGGCGCACCGTTCGACACAATGATCTCGTCAACAGGCGCGACACTCCTCGGCGTGCTTTACATCCCGCTGCTGGGCGGACACCTGGTAGCCTTGAGATCGGCTTTTGAACCCAAGCTCTCTGCGCATCTACTCTCGTTTTTCTTCCTGGTAATTATGGGAGCCGATTGCGGCGCGTATTATGTTGGCCGGGCCATCGGCAAGCACAAGCTGGCTCCTAAGATAAGTCCGGGAAAGACATGGGAAGGTGTTGGCGGCGGTCTCCTGGCCGGATTGCTGGCAGCGACCATTTCGCATTTCTGGTTCTTTCGAGAGCTGCCGTTGAAATTTGCTCTCCCTTTGGCAGCAGTGATGGTCGTTCTGGGAATAATTGGAGACTTGACGGAAAGCGCGCTAAAACGGAGCGCCGGCGCGAAAGATGCGGCCAACATACTGCCGGGCCATGGCGGCGTTTTGGATAGACTGGATAGCTTGCTCTTCAACGCGCCCGTCATCTACTATTTTGCTCGTATTTACTTCCAATAATTCTTACCCCCATGACTACGAAGAAAATTATTGCCATTATCGTCATCGTGATAGTGGTAATTGGAATAATGGTCGTCCTGTTTGCCGGCGGCATAGTGGGGGTTGTTTTCTACTCGATTGGTAACAGTGAGGCCGCAAACACAGCCAGGGCTTTTCTGCGCACTAATGACAAGCTGAAAGAAGACATTGGCGAGGTGAATGAGTTTGGCAGCTTTGTTACTGGCAGCATCAACGTGCAAAATGGTGACGGCGAGGCCAGGTTGAATCTCAAAGTTATCGGCGCGCGCAAGACTGTGAATGCGTCGGTTGATTTAGCGTATCGCGCGGGACATCCCTGGCGGGTGGTGAATGCCTCGTACACTAACGACAAAGGTCAATTGATCTACTTGCTCAACCCCTACGAATCTAAACTGTTCGTTATCCCCCTGGCCGCCTGATATGAGTTACAAAGGCGTTGCGATACTAGGTTCCACCGGCTCGATCGGTTGCAACACCTTGCGCGTGATTGACGCGTTGGGAGAGCAACACTTTCGAGTGGTGGCGCTCGGAGCTGGCAAGAACATCGACTTGTTGGCCGACCAGATTGCGCGCTACCTGCCCGACGTAGTCTCAGTCGAAACTGAATCGGCTGCTCATCAGTTAAGAACACAACTTTTCCAACGCGACCTCGACTTACCGCGAATCGTAATCGGTGAAGCGGGCTTGTGCGAGATTGCCATGCATCCGCAAGCCGACTGCGTAGTTTCAGCGACGGTCGGCGCCGTCGGGTTTGTACCCACGTTGCGAGCCCTCGAATGTGGCAAGCGTGTAGCGCTCGCGAACAAGGAAACGCTGGTGATGGCCGGCGAGTTGATGACCAGGGCAGCTGAAGCTTCGGGCGCAGAACTCCTGCCGGTCGATTCCGAACACAACGCTTTGCACCAATGCCTGCGTGGTGAGAAGAGATCAGAAGTACGGCGCATTATCCTGACTGCTTCAGGAGGGCCTTTTCGAACGAGGAGTAAAGCAGATATGGAGCAGGCGACTGTAGCGGACGCACTGCGTCACCCGACCTGGGACATGGGCGACAAGATTACCATCGATTCCGCTACGTTAATGAACAAAGGCCTGGAAGTGATTGAGGCTCGCTGGCTATTTGGCTTTGACGCGGATCACATTGGCATCGTCGTGCATCCGGAATCGGTAGTCCACTCGATGATTGAGCTGATTGATGGTTCGGTAATCGCTCAGATGGGAGTCACCGACATGCGCCATGCGATTCAGTATGCGCTGACTTATCCTGAGCGGCACGCCTGCGAGCTTCCGCCGCTTGATTTGACGACACTGTCTACTCTTCATTTCGAAGCTCCGGATATTGAACGTTTTCCTTGTGTCGCCCTGGCGTATCGTGCTCTGCGGACGGGCGGCACGCTTCCAGCGGCGATGAATGCAGCTAATGAAGAAGCTGTCGGCGCATTTATAGAAGAGCGCATCGCCCTCACCGACATCCCGCGAGTCATCGAGGCAGTGATGGACGCACATGACACGCAGCCACTTGCCAACCTTGAAACGGTGCTTGCGACTGACCGTAGCGCGCGCCGCGCGGCCAGCACGGAAATCGCAAAATTAACCAATAAATCGGCGGTATTGGCAGAAAGAATGGTTTGACGGTTGCTAACTCGCCGCGTAAACTCGGTGTGCAACCCAAACTATTTGGGTGGAGTCTGAGTATTCGCTGTTTATTTGAGAAGAGCTGTAGAGAAGAGAGTTTTTGAATGTCCTATTATTTGATTAGCGCTTTAGCCTTCATTTTTATCCTCGGGGCCGCTGTCGTTCTTCACGAGTTCGGCCACTTCATCGTTGCCAAGCTCTTCAAGATTAGAGTTGAGACGTTCTCGGTAGGCTTTGGTCCGCGTTTGTTTGGAAAACGTTGGGGCCACACCGACTATCGAGTGTCAGCCATACCGTTAGGCGGCTACGTCAAATTAGGCGGCGACGAATCAAATGCTCCACTCGAAGGTGCTGGAGCGGCTGATATTCCGCCGGAAGAACAGTTCAATCTGCGACCGCGTTGGCAGCGAGTCCTGGTTTCGCTGGCCGGTCCAGTCATGAATGTATTGACTGCGTTCACGATTCCTTTAATCGCGGCTTTGATCTATGGAGTCCAGGCTACTCCGGCTCCAATCGTTAACTATGTAGTGCAAGGCGGCGCTGCAGACATCGCAGGATTGAAGCCCGGTGACCGCATCGTTCAATGGAACGGAACCGACAACCCGAAGTGGGACACGATCAGTGGCGATGCTTTGTTGTCTCCCGATCAGCCGTTGCCACTGATTATCGATCGAAATGGAAACCGGCTGGCGCTCAGCATCAAACCGACGCCACACACTGAGAATGGCGAAACCGCCGGCTTCCTGGATTTCATTCCTGATTACGGCGGGTATCCGGTTGTCATTCATGATGTCACTGCTAACTCCCCAGCTGCAGAAGCAGGCTTGCAACCGAGAGATCGGGTGGCAGCAATTGCAGGCGATAAGGTTAGAAGCGGCGCTCAAGTAACCGGCTACATTCGAGATCACGCTGATCAAACAGTTCAACTAACCGTCGAGCGAGGCGGCCAGTTAAAAGAGCTGACTATTCCCTCGAAGCGGCTTCCCAACAACAAGGTTGGAATCAGCATCGGCGACGAGTTTCCGCTGCACAAAGTCGGATTGGGTGGAGCCGCATCTTATGCGTATCGAACCAATGTCGAGATCATTAAGCTGACGGGCAAAGCGCTCGGGCAGGTGTTCGCGGGCAAGCGATCGGTACGCAACACGCTCTCAGGACCAATTGGAATTTATAAAGCAGCTGCTACGCAGGTCGATAGGCTCGGTTGGGATGGCGTGTTTCAGATGCTGGGCTTCCTGAGTCTGAACCTCGGTATCTTTAACCTGTTGCCGATTCCCGTGCTTGACGGCGGCGCCATTTTCCTGATGCTCATCGAAGCCCTGCTCGCCATCATCGGATTGACTCTGTCAACGACAGTGCGCGAGCGGATTCAGCAGGTCGGCTTTGTCATGGTGATACTGCTGATGGTTTTTGTGATCTCGAATGATCTGCTGAAGTCTTTCACGCCTGATCCCGCGGCTAAGCCGGCCGCAACGGCCCCGGCAAAATAGCCCGAACCAATGCGTAAATCTCGTCCAGTAAAAATCAAAGACATTCAAATCGGCGGCGGTGCTCCGGTTGTGGTGCAATCCATGACCAAGACGGACACTGCCGACGTTGGGGCCACGGTCGCGCAGATTGAGGAAATGATGCGCGCAGGCTGCGAGATTGTTCGCCTCGCTGTTCCTGACAATGATGCCGCCATAGCGCTCAAGGAAATTCGGAAACGCGTGCCGGAGGTCCCCATCGTCGCTGACATCCACTTTCATTACAAACTCGCCCTGATGGCGCTGGAAGCGGGCATCGACAAGCTGCGTCTCAATCCCGGAAACATTGGCTCGCACGAGCGGATTCGCGAAGTGGTCCGCGCCACGCAAGCTCAAGGCGTTCCGATTCGAATCGGCGTGAATGGTGGTTCGCTGGAAAAGGATTTGTTGAAGAAGTACGGTACTGCGACGCCGGAAGCGATGGTCGAATCGGCGCTGCGGCACATTCGTATCCTTGAGGATCTCGACTTTACCGACATCATCATTTCGCTTAAGGCTTCGGATGTTCACCGTACGGTCGCGGCCTATCGACTGTTGGCTGAGAAGGTTGATTATCCTTTTCACCTCGGTGTAACTGAGGCAGGTACCGCTTTTACCGGGACGGTGAAGTCATCCATTGGTCTCGGCATTCTCCTGCACGAAGGAATCGGCGACACGATTCGGGTATCGCTTGCAGCCGAGCCACAAGAGGAAGTCCGGGTTGCTTGGGAGATTCTCAAGTCTCTGGAACTTCGCAATCGTGGCGTGACCGTGGTTGCCTGTCCTACTTGCGGTCGTCTGGATGTCGATAACTTTGTCGGCATCGTGACTGAGATCGAGCGGCGGCTGGCACACATTCAGGAGCCGCTGCATCTTTCAATCATGGGCTGTGCGGTGAATGGACCCGGCGAGGCCCACGATTCTCAGCTCGGCATTACCTTTGGTCGTGGCGTTGGCATGATTTTCAAGGACGGTGTGCCAATGAGGAAAGTTGCCGGCGAAGATATCGTCGAAGCTTTTGTGATGGAAACAGAGAAGCTTCTCGCGGAAGGCGCCTCAGCGAAACAGCCCGAACCCGAACTCGTCACGATCGAACGCTAATCCAATACTCACACGCAACAGAGCACTCGCAAAGCGAAAAGCGTTAGCCACAGATTTCGCAGATTTCACTGATTTTGCTTTGAGTGTTTCCGACGTTTTAGGTCTTCCTTACACGATGCCTCCAATCAGTAATCAGCAATCAGCAATCAGCAATCGGTCTAGTGGCTCGAATTCCCTAACGACCCATTGTGGCGCTTATTCCAGTTTTCGTCGCAGCCAGGCTCGGGCCATTTTCCAGTCTCGTTCGACCGTCGCGTGACCAATTCCGAGAACTTCCGCCGTCTCTTCTATAGAAAGGCCGCCAAAAAACCTTAGCTCAACGATACGACTCTGTTGAGGATCCAGCGTCGACAGTTCCTCGAGCGCCTCATGCAGCGCCAGCAGATCAATCGGCGGCTGGCTCGCGAGTCCTTCGGCGCTCGTGATCGACAATCTTTGCTGGTCGGCGCCTCCACGTTTCGCTGCCTGATGCTCGCGGGCGTGGTCTACCAGGATCCGACGCATCAATTGCGCGGCCACACCAAAGAATTGCGCCCGGTTCTGCCACTTGGCGCTTCGTTGGTCGACTAATTTCAAGTACGCCTCGTTAACAAGAGCGGTGGGCTGCAGAGTGTGTCCCTGGCGCTCACGGCGCAGGTAATTGCTGGCAAGCCGCCGCAGCTCCGAGTAAACGAGAGGCATGAGGCGGTCAAGGGCCGCTTGATTGCCCTTTCCCCAATCAATCAGAAGCTCAGTGACGGCTTCGTTCTGCAAAGTCAGTCCTCGTAATTGTGACCCGTGGAGCCTGGCCTCGAAGCGAGGCTTTAGAGATCGCGGGCCCCATCTCAAGATCTATGACAGGTGTGATGGACGTGCGGGAAATTCTACAACAAATGGCCGCAGCACGCTTTGATTCGAGTCCGAAAAATTTTTTGAGGGAGTTCTGCTTCGGTCTCCGCGTTAGTAAGTGACGAGCAAAAGTGGTGAAGCAGTCAACGCCACGAAAACCAAGGCAGCCGGTCGCTTCAACCGCAGCCGAAGCAATTGCCCACTTGCAGAGAGGGCACAGAAAAGAGGAGAGAATCATGAAAAAGCAAGCTTACACATTGATCGGCGCGCTGGTGTTCGCAACGATGTTCGCATTCTCGACGGCCAAAGCGCAGTCGCCCAATCAGGAGTTGATCGCAAATGTTCCGTTCGAATTTAGCGCCGGAAACCAAACGATGCCCGCAGGCAAGTACACCGTCACCGTTATGAATCCGACTTCGGATCAAAAGACGCTCCGCATTCGAGGCCTGAATGGCAAGTCAGCGTTGTTACAGGTGCATTCAGTCAATGGCGGCACTCGGGAAAACGCCCGGCTCGTGTTCCACCGGTATGGAACTCAGTACTTCCTGGCGCAGGCTTGGCCAGCCGCGGATAGTATCGGGATGGAAGCACCGCGCACCAAAGCCGAGCGAGCCAGTGAGTTGGCGAGCAACGAGCGCAAAATCGAAACTGTGGCGCTATCGCGGAAGAAGTAGTTAGCGAAGAATCAGTGAGCAGAAGTTGGGGAACTCGCTGCAAACTGACAAGCAAGGCCCGAGAGCAATCTCGGGCCACTGCTTATTTTGAGATCTGAGATCTGAGATCTGAGATTGTTTTTGGGTTTATGAATTCAAAAGCCAGATCTCAAATCAGAGATCACACAACAAAAAAGTTCAGATCCTCCTAACCGAAGACGTGAGAGTCTTATATTGCAATCCAGCCGGACGGCCATCCACCATGGCCAGAAACAAAGCATCAGTCGCAACCTTACGATTTACATTTACGATCAGCTGTTCGCGCAGTATCTCAATCTCATCGATCCATCTGGCAGCCTCGTCACTCGACAAGCCCTGCGCTATCTTCGCAAGCTGACTCGACAAATCTTCGTTGACAACCTCCACCGCTTCCAACTTCAACATCCAGGCATCACGAATCAAAGCTTCCAAAATGTCGAGCATCTCTTCATAGTCATCCTTGTATTTCGCGCTGTTCAATTCCTCAGAAACACTCAGTAATTGCTGCCGATCCCGGGTAAGCGTCAACGCCTCCAAAACTCGCAGCACAACTGCTCGCCGCGATTCGTACTCTTCGAGATCGGTCTGCATCGCCCGGCCCATACTGCCTCTCGCAAGTCGAGAACGCAGCCGAACTTCCGCGGGTTTCGAGCCTTTCTCACGCGGCAAGGATGCCTCAATTTCGTCAACCGTCAGAGGAGAGAAGCGAATTGCCTGGCAACGAGAACGAATCGTCGGCAACAGCATTCCCGGCCGCGCCGTGATCAAAATAAGGTGCGATGTGGCCGGCGGTTCTTCCAGCGTCTTCAACAACGCATTGGCCGATGAGTCATTGAGTTTGTCGGCATCGTCAATCAGAAATACGCGCGCCTTTCCTTCATAAGGTCGGTAGTTTGCCTCACGTTCAATGGCGCGCATCTGATCGACTTTCAAGACGCGTTTCGGAGCGAGCACCATGGCTACGTCGGCATGATCCGTTCGGATCAGCTGCTCCCAATCTTCTGCTTTGTCGCTTTGTGGAAAGTTGAAGCGCGAAATGCGCAGGCAAGTCGAGCACTCGTCGCACGCCTCAATTCCTTTCGGTGAACGACAGTTCATGGCTTTGGCGAGCTCGACCGCGAAAAGCTTTTTGCCCACGCCTTCTTCGCCCGAAAAAAGGAGCGCGCCCGGCACGCGGCCAGCCTCAAGCATGCGCTTCAGTAGCTCCTTTACTCTGTCGTTGCCTGCCAGCTTATTGAACATGATTCTTACGACCGCCAGTCTTCAGAGGCTCTTGCAGAATTCCTCTCTCTCATTCACACCCGGTTTCAACCGGGTGTGTAAGGTACCGAAAAACATCCTAACCCTTTAACGGTTTCCGCCGCGAACTAAGAAACGAAAACCGTTGAAACGGTTCGAGCGTTCTCGCGGACCCCCTTAACACCCGGTTGAAACCGGGTGTGAATGAAAGGAGTTTGCAAGAGGCTCTGAAGATTGTCATTAACCGATCAACTTACTTCCAACCAGGCGCTCTCTTTGAAACTTTGAAACGAGAAACTTAAAGTTCGTCGGACTTCGCTTCCCGAGAATCCAGAAATTTCTGAACTATCACTTTGACTTTGGCGTGCGTCTCTTCCACGGATCCGTTTGTCTCAATAATCTTAACGCGATCGGGATCCGCCGCCGCAATTTTCAAGTAAGCCTCGCGCACCCGCGTGTAGAACTCAACATCCTCTGAGTCGAGCCGATCTATTTCCTTTCTTTCATCGGTGCGTTTCCTCGTTCGTTTTCCACCTTCAGAGACTGGCAGATCAAATAGCAAAGTTAAGTCTGGCTTCAACCCTTCGGTTGCCACGTCGACAATTTGAGAAATCAGTTCAGCTGAAAAACCTCGGCCAGCGCCCTGATACGCGAGTGTTGCATCGGCATAACGGTCCGACATTACGATGTGTCCAGCCTCCAACGCCGGTCTCAACAGAACGCGAACGTGTTGCGCCCGGTCGGCAGCGAAGACCAGTAGCTCGGTCAGCGGATCGACGTGCTCTTGTGCATCCAGGAGAGCAGCGCGGAGACGAATGCCGAGCGGTGTGCCGCCAGGCTCGCGAGTAGTAACGACATCGCGCCCCATTTGTCTAATGTGACTGGCAAGCAATCGCAGTTGAGTAGATTTGCCGCTGCCGTCTATTCCTTCAAATGTTATGAAGACTCCGCTCATTAAGAAAGGTCCATCCACAGATTACGCAGATTTCACAGATGTAAAAGCGCTAAGGGTGCGAGTTCGCTTCATATTAAGTTGAGACAACGGATTCTCTAAACATGATCCCAGGCTTCCAGTTGAAAAGCACCTTCCAATGTTCTTTGCGCAAAACATCAGCGTAATCCGTGAAATCTGCGGCTAAACATGCTGGACGAACTTGTCCACTCGATCCGCGAAACAAGTTTGCCGATTGAAATTGTTGGATGGAGATCACGATCCCGACGGACCACCGTGTGGCAAGGCCTCCAGGTTCATACCCTCGGCTTGTTGTCCCCGCAGTTCGCCGGTGCTTCGCCTGACGACGGTAATAGTGGAAATGGCATGCTTGAAAATCAACTGTTCCTGGGAGCTTGATTCCAACAATACTGAAAATTTATCAAAGCTTCTGATCTTGCCAAGCAGTTTGGCGCCACTCAGCAGATAAATTGTAACTACGGTTTTCTCTCGACGAATAGTGTTCAAGAAAGCGTCTTGAATATTTTGCGGCGCGGATTTTCCGTCGGTCATGACCCACCTTGCCAAAGCTGTAATCGGGGTTTTCCAGATTACATCAGGCTCCAGCGGCTGACAAGGGAGAGCCGTAAACGTGTTCCATTTTACTGACGGTCCAACTTGAGCAACGTACGGAGTAAGACATTGGCGCCGTTGGCGAGGTCTTCGGGTTTGGAGTATTCCTTCGGCGAATGACTGATTCCGCCAACACTGGGAATGAAAATCATGCCGACATCGGTTAGCCTCGCCATGTCTTGTGCGTCGTGGCCAGCGCCACTGGGCATCGTTTTGGTGGTCAAGTGAAGGTCACTCGCAGCTTCTGAAATCAAGGCGCGAATCTTCGGGCTGGTTGGCGCCGGTATGTTCACGTTAATTTCTTTGAAGTCGAAGCGTGTGCCGGATGATCTGGCAATTTCCTGCGCCGCCGTTTGAATCTGCTCGTAAAGAGATTTGATTTTGTTGCCGTCAAGATCTCTTAGCTCCAGACTCAGGACTACTCTTCCAGGAATAACGTTAGGAGCGCCGGGCCAGGCCTGGATGCGGCCGACGGTGCCTACCTGTCTTCCCGGAATACTGGTAACGATGCGATTAACTGCTTCAATGAAGCGCGCGCCGGCGAGCAGCGCGTCCTGTCGTTGGTTCATCGGCGTCGTGCCGGCGTGATTGCCGAATCCAGAAATCTCTACATCCCACCAATTGATTCCCACAATCCCTTCGACGACGCCGATATCAATTTTCTCCTGAGCCAGAATTCCTCCCTGTTCAATATGTAACTCGAGATAGGCAGCAATGCTGCCTCGCTCACGACGCACGCCGGCAAGCTTGCTCGGATCGCCGCCGATGAACTTAATGCCGTCACGAATGGTCTTGCCGCTCCGGCTTACCAGGTCGAGCTCTTTCTCAGTCAACTCGCCGTCGATCGCCCTGCTGCCGATCAAGCCGCCTTCTTCGTTTTGGAAGATGATGACTTCGAGTGGATGTCGAGTAACGATCTTGTGCTCGGCAAGCGTTTGCGCAACCTCGATAGCACCGAGCGAACCAACGACGCCGTCGTAGTTGCCGCCTTCAGGGACCGAGTCGGTGTGAGAACCGAATAGCAATGGCGGGAGATTCTTATCGCTACCAGCGCGCCGACCGCTGATGTTTCCGGCTGCGTCGACAGAGACGTTTAGTTGGGCTGAACGCATCAAACCCATCACGTACTCTCGTCCGCGAACGTCGGCCTCGCTATAAGCGACGCGGCTGACACCACCCTGCGGATTTTTCCCGAATTCAGCGAGGGTATTTAGATGATCGACCAGGCGTGCTTGATTAACCATGGGCAGCGCTTGTAACGGAATGTTTCGCAGCGCGATTGCTCCCGCGGTCGAGGCGAGGGAAACGCCAAATTGTCGTCTGCTGATCAGACTCATTTAGTCCTCCAAAGAATCGCGAATGGCTTTCAGAACACGCGCTTGTAACTCTGCATCCTCACCGAATCCTTCAAACCACTCGACATCAGGCTCGTGTCGAAACCAGGTCAATTGTCGTTTGGCATAGTGACGCACATCAAGCTTGGTTTGTTCAATCGCGCCCGGCAAGTCTCGTTGACCGTTAATGTATTCGACCACACGACGGTAGCCGTGAGCACCGAGTGCATTTGAATTTGCCGGAACCTGTTTGGCGAGGAGATCGCGAACTTCGTCGACCAGTCCAGCTGTGAAATGTTGCTCGGTGCGCTCGTTGATCCGGCGATACAGCTCTGCTCGTGGCGGGTTCAAAGCAAAAATACGCAAGCGCCGGGCACTTTCAGATGGCTCAGGGCGTTCTTCTCGCTGATCAAAAATCGATGAGCCCGTTTGCAGACAAACTTCAATAGCGCGTTGGATGCGAGGCCAGTCGCGCGGGTAGAGCTGCGTCGCCGCAGTTGGGTCAATCCGGCTTAATAATTTGTGCAGATGTTCGGAGCCTCGCCTTTCTCGAATGTGATTGAGTCGTTCTCGCAGCTCTAAATCCGTGGGCGGGCTCTCGAAGAATGGCCGTCGCAGAGCTCGCAGATAAAACCCTGTGCCGCCAACCAGCAACGGCATACGGTCTCGTGCTTCAATCTCATCGATAGTGTTGGTTGCTCTGCGAGCCCACTCGCCCGCCGTGTAGTTAACCTCTGGTGAAACGAAATCGATTAAGTGATGAGGAACGCCGCGCCTTTCAGCGAGAGGAATCTTGGCGGTTGCGATTTCAATGCCCTGGTAGACCTGAACGGAATCGCAATTGATTATTTCGCCATTAAGTTTGAGGGCGAGTTGAATTCCCAGCTCGCTTTTGCCGGAAGCTGTGGGGCCAACGACGGCGATAATTGGTGATTGTCGAGGTGTGGAGCTCACGCGCGCGAGGCTAGGAGACGATAGATGATGACAAGCCAAATGGCTCCGAGTAACAGCAGCGCACCGATAATTTGTGATTTGGAAAAGCGCATCGCTTATTTACTGATCGGGTGGGTAAACGAAAAGGCTCGAAACTTTCAATCGAAACGTTGGGAAAAGAGGTGAGGTGAGCTCATCCTCATCCATCAGAGTGATCACCCGGTCCAAAATCTTGTTAGCTACACGATACACTTCTACTAATCGATTTTCGGGATCCACGATCCAATATTCCCTCACCCCATGCGTCGAGTAGAGCCTACGTTTTATCGACTGATCGCGCCGTCGATTCTCTCCTCCGGCCGACATGACTTCCACAATCAAGTCGGGAGGTCCGGTAAGCTTGCCTTCCCTTACAATCTCTTGCCATCGTTCGCGAGAAACAAAAGCGATGTCTGGAATCACGGCGTCATGATCGCTAAAGATGGCTCCTGCTCCACTCACCAGAGTGCCGAGCGGCATCTTATCAAGGTAAGCGAAAAACGCTTTTTGAATGTTGTGAATAATCAATTGGTGCTCAACACGAGGTGTTCGAGACACGAGTAGTTCTCCTCCAATGAGCTCATAGCGATTGCCGTCATCGGGGCAAGCGTCAAGGTCTTCTATTGTCAGAAGAGGCTCGATCTTTGCAGCCATGATTAAACTCCTGGTGGATTACTCGTGAGGAAAATGTAACTCGATGGGTGAAATCTAACACAGACGAGGAGACTACGACCAGCGCAATTAATACATGCGCGTAACTTCGATGCCGGTGTAATAGGCCTTGAGGATTTGTTCGTAACTGAAGCCCTGCTTTGCTAATCCGTAGGCGCCAACCTGGCACATGCCCACGCCGTGGCCCCAGCCTCTTCCGGTAAACACAAACGCCGCGACGTTTCCTTCATCGTCGTACTTTTTGTCGATCACAAAGAGTTGCTCGCGCAAGCCCAGCGCCGAGCGAATCCGTCCGCCTCGCACATGCGCAGTACCGGTTGTGCCGATCACTTCAAGGTCAGTAGCGCGCCGCGATTGGCCTCGCGAAGCAACTTTTAGATCCACCAGCGAACCGATGCCCGATGCGGCGCGGCCCAGGCGTGCCCTTACCGCACCGGCTGATAATTCACTGGTCCAGTTGCTGAATGGTGAAAAGCGATCTGCGGCAGCTCCGCCCGGCGCCGGCCGCACTTCGAGGTAATCGACTACTCCGGAAGAGTTCACGTGATAAGTCACTGGTTCGCCGCCGACCAGGATCACCGAGCGCACCGGATAAACAGAGTCGCCCAGTTGCCGAAAGAGGAAGGCGTCGGAGGTAACGCGGAGCGACTGTTCTTTGCCTCGCGCTGAACGGAGTATTAGGTTGCCTTCAGCAGTCGGGCGTGACGTGGCCTTTTGCATCTGCAGCAGATTGCGGTTCTCGAGCAGCCGCGCGATGGCGCGCAAAACTCGAGCACGAGACATCGCTTCGCGTGGCCGCAAGCTGACATCGGGGAAGACGGACAGATATCCATCGCGAACCATCAAGGCTACATCAGCTCGATTCGCAGGGGGCACCTCACTCCCATCCTTGATTGCCAGAAAGTATTCAACGTCGACGTTATTAAGCAGAGTGTCGGCACGGCTTTCACCGAACGTCGCGGCGCTGAGAGCCGTCGCAAATTGAGGCGGGCGATTCACATCATCAGTCAACGAAGGAAGAGTTTGGTGTGCGAGCGCCGCGACTGTTGAAAGCCAGGCGCGCACTTCGCTTGATGAAGCCGTGGCCGACAACCAGGAATCTGTTACGCGCGAGGTGAGGGAAGCGAAGCCATGCACCGAAAGCTCCGCTGCTAATCTCGCTAACGGAACGAATTGTTCTTCCCTGACTTCAGCTATGTCGCGCGATGACTTAATGACAAAAGTATCCAGCCGGCCGTGGCTTTCAAGCGAACACTCGCGCGAGTGCAGGTAGGGCACCTCTTCCGTAAAGATGTTGGCAGCGTCTTCAGTTCTCCCGCCGCACGTCGACGTATAAAGCGCGTTAATTGGCTGCCCGTCGTAGGTCGCTACCATGCCCCGAGTTTCGTCAACTGCTCGCGTCGATAACGGCTGCTCGGATGAAAGCCCGCGATAAACTTGCGAGCGCGTGGTGGGAAGCAAGTCGTATCCCTGAGACATGAACTGGCCACGATTTCTGACTGCATAAGTGCGAGCCGCGATTGCCTGGGCTTTCAAAGCTTCCAACGCCGGGTAGCCGCCCGGCGAGAGCTCATTCGCCACGACTCCGCGAACGTAGTCTTCGAGAGCGATCACATTCACGATCGTCAGCAGACCGCGAGTATTAGCGAAAACTTCGATACGACCACGATACGGCTTGTCATTGAAGCGCACCGGGGCTTTTGCTTCATCATCGGATGCGAACAGCACCGGCGCACTCGAGCTGAATAGTTTTGCGCTGGCGCCCGACGATGCGACCACTTCGCGAGTCGGATAGTTGGCGCTTCGTGCAGCGAGGCGCACGTACGGGTTCGCGTTGGCATTATTGACTATTGGTTTCTGAGATGAGTTTGCTATGGATGGCGTTGGCGAGTCGGTTTCCGGCTTAAGGTCAACGACTGTGGTGGAGAATCCGGCTTCGTCCAGTTGCTGCTGAGCGATCTCGGCGGCGTCACGCGAACGTTTCGGGCCAATTAACAGACCCCAGGTTTGCGTCTCGACGTCCAACACAATTTTAGATTGCTCGGCGATCGCGTCGCGAATGAGCTTGGCTTGAGATTCCGCCATTGCTCGCGATGAAAGCCCATCCATCTTCACCCCGAAGTTTTCCTCGACTGCAGGAACTGGCGACAACGATCGGGATTCAACGCGAACGCGGGCGACATCAAGAGGCACAAAAGTCTGCGCGAGATCGGTTGCGCTCAGCAGCTGCGAGTTGGTTGACACCGTCGCCGCGCGGACATCCGTCGCCAATGCTATCCGCATCACGGGTTCGGGCTCGCTCGGATTTAGCTTTTGGACGGCGCTGCGAGTGATGGATTGTTCCGGCGCTTTCCATTGCTGAGGCTGAGGCGACTCAGGCGTTGGAGGCGGCTCGGTACGTGGCACGGGCGTCCCGCCCGTGGTTTTGCTGGTTTGACGCGGACGAGTTTCTTCCCGCCGTTCCTGTGCAAAGGCGAAACTCGACAACAAAAGTGAGCTGGATAGGAGGAGAGCGAGAGTTGAGACGGCGTTGCTGCGCATTAATACAATTTCCAGGCGACAGGTAGTCTCGGGGGCGCCGCCGCTTAATAGTACTACAGTTGAGGACAGGCTAATGGAGAATTTTTGGTATTGCCAGAATTTGGAGTGCGCCGACCTGTCGGCGCTTTCGTCGCTGCGACCTGTCGCAGCAAGTTGTCAAAATTATCAAACCCGCGGCGTCGAGCGAAAGCGATGACAGGTCATCGCACTCCAAAATTAGGGCACTACCGTTTCAGATCTGTGCTTGTCATTCCCGTCTGACTCGGTGATTGCTTGGACTTTAGGTGGTGGAGAGGATGGCTGTCGCTATTAACGACAATACCGTCGTGACCTGTGGTTCAGCAGCAATCCGGGCGAGACGGATTCGACGAATGCGCCGTCTTTCAAGACGTTCAACCGTGAATCGCGAGCCGTTATAGTCGATCGATTCACCAGCAGCGAGCAGGCGTCCGGCATGGTCCATCAGGAAACCAGCCAGAGTCGTGTAGCCGCCTCGTTCCGGCAATTGCAGCTTTAGCCTTCGATTGGCGTCGCGGACCGCTAACATACCGTCAAGAACAAAAGTGTCCCCGTCCTTGACGATTTGTTCGCGCAGCTCTTCGTCATACTCATCATTGATCTCGCCCACAATTTCTTCGAGCAGGTCTTCGAGGGTGATGATGCCCTCCAGGCCGCCGTGTTCGTTCACGACACAAGCGAGGTGGGCGCGAGTCTTCTGCATTTCCTTCAGCACGGTGCCGAGTTTCGCCGTTTCCGGAATGAACACAGCTGAATGTAGTAAGTTACCCAAGTCGAAAGACAGCGAGCGGTCTTCCAAATAGGGCTCGAGGTCGCGTCTGAACAACACTCCAACAACGTCATCGATGGTCTCGCGATAGATTGGCATCCGTGAATAACCTAAGCTTCGAAAAGCATCGCGGGCATCATCGAGAGTCGCTGTGATTTTCAGCGCCGAAACTGCGGTTCGCGGAATCATCGCCTCGCGCACCGTTGTATCGGCGAAGTCAAAGACTCGGTTTATCAGCTTCTTCTCGTCAGATTCCAGGTGTCCGCTTTTATGAGACGCTTCGATTAATTGACGCAGCTCATCCTCAGTATAGATTGAGGCGTGATCTCCGGTGGGATGCAGCCCAAACAACCGCACAGTGCGCGTCCCGGCCCAATCGAGAAGTTTGATGGGCCAACGAAACAGCTTGTAGAAGATTTGTAATGGCTGCGTGATGGCTAACGCGATTCGTTCAGTCCGCTCCAGGGCCAGGGTCTTGGGCGCCAGCTCTCCAATAACAATGTGGAGGAACGTAATGATCGTGAAGGCCAGGGTAAAAGCGATGGTGTGAAGCCACGCTTCTGTCACTCGTCCGGCTAGTGGTCCTTCGAGCAGGTGAGCGAAGGCTGGTTCTCCAATCCACCCCAGAGCGAGCGACGCCATCGTAATCCCGAGTTGAGTTGCTGAAATGTATGCGTTCAGATTGTCGAGTAGTCCCAGCAATCGACGCGCGCGGCGGTTGCCGGCCGCAGCCAAAGCGACGATTCGCGAGCGGCGGACTCCAACAAGCGAAAACTCGGAAGCAACAAAGAATCCGTTGGCGAGTACAAGAAGAGCAACTATGAAGATATAGAGAGCCGTTAACACGTTTTGAATATGCTAGTTGGTGCCGGCGGTCTCGTCAATTCCGCGAGCTAGCCTGGGAGCGAGCCTGGGAGCGCAGGCATCCCTGCCTGCCTAAGTTATTTAAAGAATCACCTTAGTTCTTCAGAGCGGATCTTTTCTAAGGCATCCGTGCCTGCCTAAGTTATTAAGGGAATCTCTTTATCTTTTAGTGGATTTCTTTGCACGTGAGGCAGGCAGGGATGCCTGCGCTCCCAGGGATCCTGTATTCTTAGCAAAGGAGACTCCTATGACTGTCACCTTGCCGATTGCGTGTGCTCTCAGCGCTCCGGAATTACAACAGAGACGTAGTGGACTGCTGGGAAGATTTCGCCAGGCGGTGATCGAAGTCAGGGAACTCAAGGATGGATTTGCGTACCAGCTTCCTTCGGAAGAGAGTTGGATAACCGAGGTTGCGCAGCTAATCACTTTGGAAAGGCAATGCTGTCCGTTTCTCACCTTTAATCTGCGACTCGAGCCTGCTAATGGCCCGCTCTGGCTGGAACTCACCGGACCCGAAGGGACGAAGAGTTTTCTTGCCGACCTGTTGACGGAACCTTCAACCGCTTAAAGAACCAACCCTGGCCGCAGATTTCGCAGATTACGCAGACTGTTTGGAGCTTCACTTCTCAGACTCAAGTGAAATCAGCCTGCTCAAATTATCCGTGGAATCTGCGTAATCTGCGGCTAAGTTTTTCGGTTCGCCTTCATTAGATTGCGTGACAAATCTCACGTTAGAACAAAATTGTCATGATTTTCTGAGGGAATTGTAAGAACTCGAAGAACAACGCAAATAATCCTCTTTCCCAACCTTGCGAACCTGTGGTATAGACGTTCAACCCCTAATCAACATCGGTACAGGATTTTCAGATGCCATTGAGGCCGAATGCAGCGTCCCCCGCTGAAGAGGTGACAGCTCTTGAGGGAAGGTGCATACATGAACAGAAGAACTTGTCTCAGTTACTTCTCTTTGCTGCTGGTACTCGCAGTCAGCAGCTGCTTGCCTAAACCTTCCACGGAAACCAGCGGAGTAAATATTACCTTTTACGGTTTTTCCGTCATGAAAGAGCCGCTCGAGAAAGCGATCTTTCCGGCGTTCTCAGAAAAGTGGAAGAAAGAGCATGGCCAGGAGGTGCGCTTCACCTCTTCATTCGCCGGTTCGGAAACAATAACCAATCAGATCCTTCAAGGTGTTCGAGCTGAGGCCGCGATCTTCTCGATCGATCGCGATCCTCAGAGACTTACAGAGAAAGGCTTCGTTACGACTGATTGGCACGCGGGACCGCACAAAGGTATCGTCAACAAAACGCCGTTCGTCATCATCGTCAGGAAAGGAAACCCAAAGGGCATCCGAGATTTTTCCGATCTGGGCAAGCCCGGTCTTAGATTGATCCATCCCGACCCGGTCAGCTCTGGCGGCGCGCAATGGTCTATCCTGGCGATTTACGGTTCGGAATTGCTTAAGTCGGAAAAAGAAAGCGGTGAGCACGACACGGTTCGAGCGCTGCAAACTCTGCAAGCAATCTGGAAGAACGTTATTTCGACCCCCGGCTCGGCACGGGAAGCACGAACGACGTTTGAATTGGGTAATGGAGATGCGCTGGTAACTTATGAGCTCGAAGGTCTGTTGATGAAGCAAGCGAACGCCCCTATCGATATTGTCGTTCCGAGAGCTACGATTTTTAGCGAGCATCCCGCGGTCATCATCGATCGGAACGTAACAGCAGATAAGCGCCCGGTGATTGAGGCTTTTCTGAACTATCTTTGGAGTGACGAAGCACAGCAAGCTTTCGTCAAGTATCACTTTTACTCGGTGACTAACGACGCCTTTAACAAGTCAAATTCGGAGTTTGGTCACATTGAGATGCCGTTCACGGTCGATTACTTTGGCGGCTGGGACAAAGCTTATCCGGACGTGATTGAAAAGATTTTTCGTGACCAGGTTCAGACGAGGAAACCGTAAATCGATTGCTGATTGCTGATAGCTGATAGCTGATAGCTGATAGCTGATAGCTGATAGCTGATAGCTGATAGCTGATAGCTGATAGCTGATAGCTGATAGCCGATTGGCTGATTACTGATAGCTGACTACTGATTACTTCTTCATGAGTACCGTCATTCCAACGATGCGGCACGTGCGAGGCTTTGACATCGTCAGGCCTCTCAGCATCGGCATGCTCATCTTCATGATGTTGCCGCTGGTGTTCCTGCCGCTGGCGTCAATCTTCATTTTTGGAACGAGCAAAGGCCTGGCGAGTTTCTGGGCTGCGCTAATGGCGCCGGAAGCAATCTTCGCCTTAAAGCTTTCGATGGCGACGAGCTTCTGGGCCACTGTCTTCAACGTCGTGTTCGGATTGTTCGCCTCTTACGTTTTGTCTCGTCATGATTTCTACGGCCGGAACGCGCTCATCGTGACCATCTCTTTGCCGACCGCGATTCCGACAGCGGTCGCTGGATTCGCTTTATTACTGTTGTGGGGACCTTACGGGACTCTCGGTCGCTTCATGGCGCCGCACGGTTACAACATCATGTTCACGGCGGGAGCAATCATCCTCGCCAATATCTTTGTCACCTTTCCGCTCGCGTTCGGCGTGATTAAGCCGGTGTTCGATACGATGAGCCGCTCGCTGGAAGAAGCTTCAGCGACGATTGGCGCGACTCGTTGGCAGACATTCTGGCATGTGACGTTGCCGTCTCTGCGAGGAGCAATCGTGTCGGGCGCTCTGCTTACGTTTGCTCGAGCGGTTGGTGAGTTTGGCTCGACGATTCTGGTTTCGGGAAACCTGGCGGGTCGCACGCAGACCGCCCCGCTCTACATTTTTGCCAAGTTCAACGAAGGTCAGATTGAAGCAGCCAATGCTATCGCGATCGTGTTGGCGCTCTTCTCGTTTTTGATCTTCAGCGTATTGTTCTTCGCCAGAGAGTGGTTGGACGTTGATTGATTTCCAAGTGACATATGGCTGCCAGTGCAATCAAAATAGTGCCTGAGATGAATTCCGATCCTGCTTTGACGGTTGGTCAAGTTGCGGCGGCTGCAAGTGTGCGTGGCCTCAGCAAGAGGTTCGGTAAGACGACTGTTCTCGAGAACATCTCGTTTGATGTTTCCGAAGGCGAAGCTCTCGTTTTGCTTGGTGCGTCAGGTAGCGGGAAGACAACTATCCTGCGAGTCATCGCCGGACTCGAACAGCCATACACCGGCAAAGTGATCCTGCACGGCAAAGATGTCACTGAATTACCGGCTCGCGAGCGCGGCGTCGGAGTCATCTTTCAATCCTATGCTCTGTTCCCCAAGATGAACGTCGAGAAAAATATTGGCTACGGATTGAAGATTAGGAAACGGCCTCGAAAAGAAATCAAGAAGATAGTGAACGAGCTGCTGACGCTGGTCCAGCTCCAGGAGCACCGCAAGAAGTATCCCTCGCAGCTTTCAGGCGGACAGCAGCAGCGCGTCGCGATCGCGCGAACCCTGGCTTACAAGCCGGAAGTCCTGCTGTTCGACGAGCCCTTTGGAGCTTTGGACGCGCAGACCCGCGTGCATCTGCGCCGCGAGATACGCGCGTTGCTGAGAAAGGTCAATGTGCCGGCCATCTTCATTACTCACGATCAGGAAGAGGCACTGGAGCTCGGTGATCGGATTGCGGTAATCAACACCGGACACATCGAGCAGATTGGCACTCCGGAAGAAATCTATAACTACCCGGCCACGGAATACGTAGCGACATTCCTGGGTTCGGCTAACGTCCTTGATGGCGTTTTCCGCAAAGATGGTGTTGACGTCTGCGGCGCCGCGGTCACAGCGAAAGTCGATCGGGATCGCTTCAGTGAAGGCCAACCCGTACGAGTAGCTTTTCGTCCCGAAGATGTTGTCCTAAGCAAGGCCGATCGACCGGCTGAAGGTGAATGTCGTCTGACACACGGATACGTCGAAGAAATAAACTTCGCGGGAGCTTTTGAACGCCTCAAGATTCGGATCGATAACAACCCCAATCCCACAGAGACTGATACTCCTTTTTACCTGACGACGCAGACTCCTGAAAGCCAGCCCTCGAAGCTGATCATCGCGATGCGCGCTAAGCCCGAGGCGCGAGCGTTGAAGTTGAAGGTCCGAGATCGTGTATCAGTGGGAGTAACATCCTTCACGATCTTGCCTGTCGCAACGAGGGAACGGGAACAATCTAAATGAACAATTCGACGACTTTCCCACGTACAGCCTTCCTCCCGGCGGCGCTCTTTGTTTCTGCAAAACTATTTCGCACTAACACCCCTTCGCAGTCGACTACTTTGGCGGGTGGACTAACGCATATCTCGAAGTAATCGAGGATCTCCCGAAATCAGGTTCCACAAAGTAAGTAAGCCGCTTTCTTCGGTACCTACTAAGGAGGAAATCATGTCTCGTACTTATAGCCCTTGGGCACGATTAGTGATGGGGATATTTGTAGTCCTGGCGTGGGCCGGAATAATCGAGGCGCAGGCCAATCGCGTACCGAAGAGCGACAACCAGAGTTGGAATGACCTTCAAATCGCCATTCCCGTTACGAAGAAGGTTGACCTCACACTCCAGCTAACAGGCCGGTTCGGCGATAACGTTACGCAAATAGCGGATCTCCGCTATGGCGTGGGTGCGGTATTCAGGCTCAATAAGTACCTTTCCTTTAATCCTTTTTATTTTCGTCGCGAAGCGCGACCCCCAAACGGTAGGCACGAAAGTGAAGACCGATTAACACTAGGCACGACTATTCGTATTCCGGTGGGCAAATTCACTGTCTCCGACCGACATTGGTTCGAGCACCGTTGGCGAGAACCTCAGATCAACGCCTGGCGCTATCGCAATAAGCTGCAAATCGAACATCCATTCACAATCGAGAAGAAAAAATTCACCTGGATTCTTTCCGACGAAGTTTTCTACGACTGGAGTTTGCATGTTTGGCCTCGTAATCGTGTTGGTGCGGGGATCTCTCATCCTTTCAACAAGCACTTAACGGTGGAGTTGTACTACACCCGACAAAACGATGGACGAACCCGTCCGGGAGATCTCAACATAATCTGGTCCGTGTGGCGAGTTAGACTGTGAGGTAGCTTAGACTTCAGTCTGAGCCCAGGTTGAGTTGATGATGCTGTCGTCGTAACGAATTAGGTTGATTAAGTTCAAGTCGATAGCGTCAACTGACAGAGGAACGCGCTAGCCTAAAATAAGTGAAATGACGCTATCGTCGTTGTGGTAACGTCGGTGTATCGATTCGAAGTCACTCGACGCCATTGACCATAAACACAGACCGAAGTCTGTGCTACGTAAGCGCTGCCACGGCCAGGCTGTGGAATCGTCGTCGCGTTTCGTTAATATTTGCAAAGGGCAAAGGATGGGCGTGAGTGCGATTAGTCAGCAGGATGAACACGCGTTGTTTGCTTCCATCAATCCAACAGCTCGTCCCGGTAAAGCCTGCGTGTCCATAACTCTCCGGCGGCAAATCAGGTCCCGCTGATGACTCCTTCGAAGAGGCCAGCTTCCAGGCGACTGATCGATCCTCTTCCAAGCCGGGGGTTCGATTCTTCTCAAACAGAGCACAAGTTTCCGGCTTCAGTAACTCGGTCTGTCCAGCTATGAATTGATTGGCAAGCCTTAACGTCTCCGCAGCCGTCGAAAAGAGTCCAGCATGACCAGCAGCGCCGCCGAGAAAGTACGCATTGCCATCATGCACCTCGCCCCAAATCAATTGCTCACGCCAGCCGCCATACTCAAAGCCCATCGCTTTGCAGGTTTCCCGTTCAAAAGTATTTCCTAATTCGCAGGCGGCGATTCCCGTCTGCAGTGTCTTCTCCGGATTAAACCAGGTGTGCTTCAGACTTAACGGCTCGAAGATTTCATTGCGCGCGAGCTCAGACACTCGAGTCCCCGTCACTCGTTCGAGCAGCAAGCCGAGGCTAATGAAGCCCAGGTCGCTGTAGATTACTCGCGTTCCCGGAGTGTATTCGAGCTTTTCGTTGGCGATAACTGCGACTGTTGCGTCGGGATTTCCACCTGTTAGCGCGTACAAGGGTCGCCACGCTGGTATTCCGGAGGAGTGCGTTAAGAGCTGGCCAATCGTGATCATGTGGCGGTCCGCTCGATCGAATTCGGGAAGATAGTTCGCGACCGCACTATCCAAAGTGAGTTGGCCAGATTCAATTCTCCGCGCGCAGAGCAAGCCGGTAATGAGCGGCTTGGTCAGCGAGGCAAGATCGTAGACGGTAGCTATCGAGGCGGGAATTTCTTGCTCGCCACGTACTGCCTGGCCCAGCGCATCCGCGAACACCGCTTGGCCTTGCTGGGCGACCAGATAGACTGTGGAAGGGAAATCACCATCGTGAATCCGGTCACTTAGGAATTGAGAGATGGATGGTTCGCGTTGCTGAGACATATTCGCCGAATCAGGCTACAACATCGTGACCGGTAGAGCTACCAGCCTGGTGCGACGGGTCGCAGCGACCAAAGCGCCGACAGGTCGGCGTACTCCAAATTAAGGCACTACCGTCGAAGCGAGGTGGCGCAGACCCTAAACTCAGCGCTATGACTTCTTAAGATTCGAAAGATCGAGAAGATAGACATTTTGGTTCGCACTGACGACAAGCAGGCGTTTTCCGTCCGAGCTGAAGCGCACCAACGAAATGCGTCCGCCCAGCGCGTACTGCTGAAGTTTCTCGAAAGAAGTCATGTCGTAAATTTCGAGTATGCCTTCCTTCGCTTCAACGCAGAGAAAGTTGCCAGTCGGTGAAATTACCGGTCCGCTTCCGAAGACCTTCCCTAGTTGCTGGCCATCCTCAAGCGAATAAATGAGCGTACGGTTCTGATTGTCGGCGACGGCGACGCGATTACCGGTCGCGGTCACACCCCGCAGACGAAAAGATCCTTTGCCTGTCTCGATCAAAAAGATGCCGAGCTGATTGCCATCTTTCAGGTTTAGTACCTTGACCAGGTAATCGCCCTCTTTCTCCTTCAGGGCGCTTCGTTGTTTGGCCAGATCGGGGTTAGCTTTGAATTCACCTTCAGCTGCTTTCGAATCCAGCGGCCAGACAAGCGTCATCGTTCCCTCTCGCGGAGACACCCAGTAACGCGGACGCTCTTTGGGGAAGTTAATCGAATATGCAACGGTCATCGTCCTGGCTTCACGCACGTCCATGGTGACGTTTTCTGAATAGCCGCCACCCTTCTTATTGGATCTGGTTTCGATAACGACGCTTCCGAACTGCTTAGCTGTTGTGCTTTCAACCTTCGGCCCAAGGCCTGCCTCGCGAGAGGTGAGGCTGAGATGAGCGATGTTTCGTTCAGTCTGCTCAAACTTGGGAAAGTCGGCATAGAACGTCTTATCAGAGTCGATGAAGGCGCCGCGAAAGCCCCTTACGTAAAGCGCAATCTTCCCATCAGTCAGGTTCCAGACAGCGCCTCGGGTTTTGCCCGAAACCGCGAGCCAGTTGAAATCGGGTGTAACGTCAACCGCATATATCCGGCCAAGCGGATTCTGTGGCAGTGTCAGTGCCGTGGCCGCGCCATTCTTCATATTCATCAATTGCAGTTGAGAGTTTTGTTGCTCGACTGCGATGAGATCGTCGTACATGTCGAGCACGCCTCGATCGTTGACGTTGAAAACTTTGCGATTCGATAAGTCGAGCATACCGCCCGTAAGCTTGCCAAAATTCTTCAGCAACACGTAATTCCCTGAAGTGACAGGCATCAAGTTTGCTGTGAAGAGCTCGAAGTTCTCGATTGGTTCGCCCGTAGGAAAGCGATAGATGCCGGACTTTTTCGAATTCTCAACGTTCATCCCGACTATTTTGTCTATGCCAACGAAGGCAAAGCCGCCGGCGATTATTTTCTTGAAGTCACCTTTCACCGGTACCACTGCGCGTGTGGACAGGTCAAAGATCAAAGATTGAGTTTCAGTAAGAACGCCAAGCGCGGTGAAGTTGGTTGAGCGGTCACCGGCCACGAAGTAGTGGCCATCAGGCGAGAAGGTCATGTTGACCAACTCATTCTCACCCAACTGAAAGTCGTCTTCACCGGCAAGTGCCGCTGAAAGCCACAACTGCAGCACATCAAAGAATCCCATATGCGTGAACGATTTCTTTTCGAAAAGGGAATTGCCCGTTGCGACTTCAAAAACATTCAAGGTGAGATCGCTGTCCAGGCAGGCAAGTTCTTTTCCATCCGAAGACAGCGCGGTCTGAGCACAGCTTTTCCGGATTACAACTTCGTGAGCGCTCTTAAGTTTCTTCTCGGCAACATCCCAGAGCTCGACGCGAAGGTTTGGTGTGTAGAAAACGACACCGCTCGAATCGGGCGTGAACTGTGCCGGCTTGGCGTCCGGAGCATCAATCCTGAAAAGCGTGTCGAATGGATCGCGCGCCAGCACACTGATTCCGGAATCATCTTGTACCAATAGCAGTTTTCCATCCGGACTAAATCGCGAGTGACTGATGTCGCTCCGCAGCGCCGGAGAAAGACTCTTCTTACTGATTACTCCGGTGAGGGATTCTTTGCCCTTAAGATTCGAGTAAGCAACTACGCTGGTTTGCCACTTCCGAAAGTCAGTTTCTGTTGAAGCAGCGTGGGCGCCACGACACTCGGCCGGCAGTGTGCCCAGACTCTTGAGCATCTCGCGGAAACGCTTTTGTTCTGGTCTCGTTCGTCCGAAGAGGTCCGCGAAAAAGCCGCCGGTTTTTCCTTTTAAGTCGAAGTATCGATCCCATAAAGCTGTTTGGGCTTGCGGGTCATAGCCGGCTCGCACCATCGCATAAAGTCCAATCAGGTCGGCGACGTTCTGGTTACCCGACTCGTGGTTCTCGAGTTTTTCAAAAGCTTTGGGCTTGCGCGCAGTGTTCTCGATAAGCTGATTGTACTTGTCGAAAACATCTTTCCGATCAGTCACGCGAGTAACTCCGATAACCTCGCGCATCAGCGCCGTCATGTCGATCGTAGTATGACGCGCGACGATGTGACCTAACTCGTGCGCGACCACGCCGGCCAGCTCGTCCTCGTTGCGAGCGAAAGCCACCATCTTTCGAGAAACGTAAATTCGTCCGCCCGGCGTCGTGAACGCGTTTACGTCATTGATGTCGAAGAGGAAAAACTTGAACCGCAGCTTCGTGGGCGGCAGGTTCTTGATGATCCGCTCGCCGATGCTGCGCAGATGGCCGGTTACTTCTTCGTCATCGATGATTTGGTAGTTTCGCTGCAGATGTTCGGCGATTGCGTCACCGAGATTCATTTCCTGCTCTTCGTCGAAAATGTTCTCGCCGACAACAGGTGTGGGTATCCCAGGAGCCTGGCAAATCTGCTGGGCCTGGAGCGGTGTGCTTAACAGTCCATAGATAACCAGAAGGAGGAGCAGTCGTGTGGGAGTTGAGTTTTTCATGCAAGTATCTCAGGTGAAGAGTCCGGCATTTGAGCCTCGGTTGAAGATCAGCGGACGTATATCAATTCTTCGGGGTAATAAACAACAACTAATTTCCGAAGTTACTAAAACCCGAACGGGTGGTGTGATCGTGGATTTTCTGCAAAGCGCGTAGAGCCAGTGATAGAGCTCGGCGTCCATCTTCGCCCGGAATGGGGCAAGGGGTCATGCCTTCGGCAGCATCAAAAAAGGCTTCTATCTCAGCGCGTAACGGCTCAACATCTCTTACTTCGAGCGCTTTGGTGTGGACACCGGGCCATGTTCCCGTCGCTGACGGCGGAGCCAGGCTGCTGATAGTCGCGCGGTTAGTCGTGTAGTCGACCGCGACATAATCATGAGGCTGGAAGAAACGCATCTTGCGGATCTTCTCTGTACCCACGCGCGACGCGGTTATGTTTGCCACCGCCCCGGAAGCAAATTCAAGACGCGCATTAGCAGCATCGACCTTGTTGGTAAGAATCGGAATACCGACCGCGTGCAAGTCAATCACCTCAATCTCTTCACCGACCAGCCACTGAACAATGTCGAGATCGTGAATCATCAAGTCGAGCACAACGTCGATGTCCAATGACCGCGCCGTAAACTCACCGACGCGGTGAATTTCAAAATAAACCGGATTCTGAACCTGCGGGCGCAAGGCTACCAGAGCTGGATTGAAGCGTTCCAGGTGTCCCACTTGCAGGATCGCATTGCCGCGTTTCGCAGCGTCGATCATCCTGTCCGCCTCATCGAGCGTCCGTGAGATTGGCTTTTCGACGAGCACGTGAATTCCCGTCTCAAGTAAGCCGCAGGCGATTTCGCAATGGACTTCAGTGGGCACCGATAAACTCACTGCCTCGACCTTGCCGATTAGGGTTCGCCAATCGGTCGTCCAGCTCACCTCACGCTCATTTGCGATGGCGGTGGCTGTCGTTTCCGACAGATCGCAGACTGACACAAAAGTCGAGCGCCCTTCGGATGCGAGCTGTGAATGGATGCGAGCGTGTTGACGACCTAAATGCCCAACCCCGATCACAGCAGTTCTCAGTCCCACGTTTTACTGTTTTCCCTTTTTGCTTTACGGTACTTAGAAAAGGTCTTTGGTCTTTGATCTTGTCTTTAACGCAGCTGTCGAGATTTAATCACCCGACATTCTTAATGAAATACAAAGATCTAAGATCAAAGACCCTCTTTTTTGGGATTGAATATACTTGCAACCTTCGACGCTTGCCAAACGAGTCTGGCTTTTACTCTTCATCGCCATCCTTGCGTTTTATCTTTATGGGCTGGGGCACATGCCTCTGGTGGGCCCGGACGAGCCGCGCTACGCTCAAGTCGCTCGCGAAATGTTTTTGCGGCGAGACTTGATTACGCCAACTTTGGGTGGTCATACATGGTTTGAAAAACCAGTGCTGCTGTACTGGTTGATGATGTTTGGCTACAAAGTTTTCGGTGTCTCGGAGTTTTCCGCTCGATTGGGGCCAGCTCTCGCAGGTGTGCTCGCGATAATCGCGGTGTGGTGGATCAGCCGGCGGATCGAGACTAAATCTTCCCTTCCACATTTTTCGTTTCTCAGTGTGCTGGTAATGGCTTCGTCCGGCGGAATGGTTGTGTTCTCGCGCGGCGCGAGCTTTGACATTGTAGTCACGATGACGCTGACCTGGGCGTTAGGTTTCTTCCTGGCTTACGAGCTCGAATCAGAACGTCGAGCTTGGTACCTGGCAGGTTTTTATTTCTTCATTGGCTTGTCGCTGCTCGCAAAAGGGTTGATCGGAATTGTACTTCCGTTTGGCATCGTCATCCTGTTCTACATTTTGCGCCGGCGATGGCCTGAGAAGAAACTGTTTGTGAGTTTGATTTGGGGAGTTCCACTCGCTCTCGTGGTGGCAAGTCTGTGGTATGGGCCCGTGATTTACCGGCATGGCTGGCCGTTCATCAATGAGTTTTTCATTCAGCATCATTTCGCGCGTTACTTCTCAAACAAGTACCAGCATCCGCAGCCTTTCTACTACTACCTGCCGATCATTCTGATGCTATCGATTCCGTGGACGATTTTTCTGATCGAAGGCTTAGTCAAGTCCAAGGATTGGAGTTGGAGAAGCGATGACCTAACCAGCAAGACACGAGTATTCGCATTCGCCTGGCTGATAATGCCCATCTTGTTCTTTTCCTGTTCAGGCTCGAAGCTTCCCGCGTACATTCTTCCTTCGTTGGCGGCTGCAGCATTTCTGGTCGGCGAGCGCTTGTCGATATTCATTTCTAAAGCAGAAGCCGTGCTGATTTCAATGCGGGTGACGATTGCGCTCAGCCTTATCCTGGCGCTCGGCGTTCTGATTTATGCTCAACAAACCCATCGAGCTTCGCTGCTTTGTGCAGCACTCGTGATTGCTCCGGTGGTTTTGTTCGGAGGGCTGATTCTTCTACGATCGAGCAAGCGGTTGTTAAGCACCGTTTCGCTAGCGCTCATTCCTGTCAGCGTCTCGATACTGGCGCTAAATTGTGCTGTCGATCGGATCGCCTCGCGTGAATCAGTCCGAGAGTTAATCAACCGCGCCGATCGTCAGGGCTATTCAAAAGCGCCGCTCGTGATGTTCAGTCGCATCGAACGTTCTTCAGAATTCTACGCAGCCGGGCGAGTAATCTACGGAGCGGACGGCGACCCCTTGAAAGTAGAGAATCCCGAGGAAGTTATTGCTCAAGTCAAAAACGCTAACGGCTCGTTGCTTTTGATTGTGCCGATGGGATCGTTGCCACGCCTGGAAAGAATTCCTGGGATAGAGGCCAAACTACTGGCGGACAACGGCAGAAACGGCGTCGTAGCTGTCAGCACAAAACCAAATTAACTGCCTGGCCAACCACCGCAAGGGACAGTAGCCTTCCAAGATCACTTCAGAACATTTGACAGGTAGCTGAGATGGCTCTTAAAGTCTCCTTGAATTTCGCGGGCCAAAATTGGGAGTACTTCGTTCTTATTTCACGCCTTTACGGATCTCACCTACCAAAGAGAGGAAAGCTCACATGCCATTAAAGGTTTCCACTACTCTGCTATCCGCAGCTCGTTATCTCCTGCAGACTTCTCTGGCTATCCTGCTGATTACTTGCACCGTCTCGGCGACAACCACCAGTTCCACTGATGGCTACACGCCACCCAGTCTTACGCCCGGCGCTCCAGCCGGATCGTACGCGTTGAGTGGATTTGAAAACGTCAATTTATTTAACGGCAACTTGAATTTTCATTTGCCGCTATTGCAAGTCGGCGGTCGAGGAGAGGCACGCTATACGATGTACCTTTCCATAGAGGAGCACTGGCGCATCTTGCATAACATCTGGCCGGACGAGTCCGAGTTCTGGGTGCCGGCTGATACCTATTGGTACGGTCAAAAAGTGCGATACAGCCCGGGTGAGATGCGAGGTCGAACAGAGGCTTTGGGATCGTGTGGAGGATACGGGAACCCTTCGATAACAACCTTACTCAGGTTGAGCTTCATTATGCCTGATGGGGGTGAGTTGGAATTGGTCGATCAGCCGACAGGGGGCCAAAGCCAAACGGTACTCTGCTCGAGCGGCGGCTATAACCGCGGAAGAGTATTTGTCGCCAACGACGGTTCAGCGGCAACCTTCGTATCCGACGCAGACATTCATGATGCCACGGGCACCTCGGTTATGAACCCAACCGGATATTTCACGACGCGTAACGGTCTGCGTTACCGGATCAACCAGGGAAAAGTTGATTGGATGCGTGATCGCAATGGCAACAAGTTGACCTTTACCAATGGACAGTATGGCCCAACGACAATTACCGACTCTCTCAATCGCCAGATCACGATTAGCTACGCTAATTTTTCGTCTGTTTTCTATGATGAGATAAATTTCAAAGGCTTTGAGGGAGCCTCTCGCAACATCCGCATTAACTATAGTGTTCTGCAAAACGCGCTCAGGACCGACCGCCAGGGTGATTTATCGTCGGTACAAACCCTGCACAATCTTTTTCCGGAGCTCGACGGTTCATATACGACAACACATAATCCATACGTAGTATCTTCGGTTCTTCTCCCCGATGGAGCTCGCCAGTTTCAATTCCGTTATAACGTCCGCAGCGAGCTGGCCCGCGTCGTTTTGCCTACGGGCGGAATGTTTGAGTATGAGGTCGGTTCGGCCACCGGCTCAGGAAGCGGCGTAACCGGCCTGGACTTTATTGAGCGCCACGTTCTGCAGCGCAGAGTTTATAGAGATGGTACAAATCTCGAAGGCATAACCGTTTTTGGCAACGCCTTATCGCCGTCAGATGGATCAATTTCGGTTGATCAGTTCGACGCCGCAGGAACGACTCTATTGACCCGCCAAAAGCACTATTTCTTTTTGGATGGGTCTCTGGGAATTAATGGGTTTGGGTACTCCCATTGGCGCGCTGGTAAGGAATTCAAGACCGAAGAGATTGATACGGCGAACTGTAATGTGACGACGTGCACAACAGTTCTTAAACGAGTCGAAACAACCTGGGAGCAGGGATGTACGGTCAGCTCGTTCAGCAGCCTGGTTCCCAACAATCCACGCATCGCTGAAGTTAAGACCACGTTGGTCCCAACCAATCAGGTGTCAAAGAAGACCTTTGGATACGACTGTGCGAACAACACGTCAGATATGTATGAATATGACTTTGATTCCGGTACTCCAGGCTCTCAACTGCGACGGACGCATACTGATTACGTCACCAGCTCGACTTATACAGATGCCGTCAATGGACCTCACTTGCGTAGCTTGCCGACGCAGACTTCTGTCTACGAGGGCAGTACGCTAAGGGCTAGCCAGACTTTTGAATACGACAACTACACTGCGAGCTCTCCGCATGCGTCGTTAACGCCGCGCTCCAGCATCAGCGGATTTGACTCATCTTTCACAACTTCCTATACGCCGCGAGGCAATGTAACCGCAGTCGGTCGTCAGTTGCTGAACACTAGTGGGGGAGTTATCAGCACCATTACCTCCTACTCTCAATACGATGTCGCCGGCAATTTGGTAGCCGCGATCGACGGACGAGGTAACGCCACGACTTTCGATTTTACCGACCGCTTTGGAGCAGCCGATGGCGAGGCTCAAAGCAACACAGCTCCCTCGCTACTGAATGGGCAATACAGCTTTGCCTATCCCACCAAGATTACAAATGCCGCTGGACAATACAGCTACGCGCAATTCGACTATTACCTCGGTCTGAGCGTTGACGCGGAGGATTTAAATGGAACTGCTTACAGTAGCTATTACAACGACGCTTTCGATCGTATTCGAAAGATGATTCGTGGTTCGAACCGGGACGGGAGTGTCAAGGCGCAAACTCTCATCAATTACGACGATGGCAATCGAACGATCACTGTTCTCAGCGACCACACTGCGTTCCAGGATACTTATCCGCTCAAGAGCGTCAGTATCTACGATGGACTTGGGCGTACTAGCGAAACGCAAACTTATGAAGACAGCTCAAAATACATTGCAGTTCGAAAAAATTATGATGCGCTGGGACGAGCCTATCAACTCTCTAATCCCTTCCGTCCGTCGGCGCCCGACAATGAAACCCCAGTGTGGACCACAACTGCCTTCGATGCCTTGGGCCGAGTAGCTTCTCTAACTACACCTGATGGCGCTGTAGCTCAAACGGCGTATGTTGGCAACGCTGTTACTGCCACTGACCAGACTGGGAAGGCTCGAAAAACCGTGCTCGATGCGCTGGGACGCACCACCGCAGTTTATGAGGATCCCACCGGATTGAATTATCAGACGACCTACACTTACGATGTCCTCGATAACTTAAGGACGGTGACTCAAGGCAGTCAAACTCGAACCTTCGTCTACGACACGCTCAAACGCTTAACCTCGAGCACGAATCCGGAAAATGGGACGGCAAGTTTCACTTACGACAATAATGGAAATCTTCTCACCCGGGTCGACGCGCGCAGCATCACCACGACGTTGACTTACGACGTTCTGAATCGACCGGTAACGAAAACCTACCAGAACGACGGGGGCATTACACCCATAGTCAATTTCTATTATGACGGCCAGACCCTGCCCACCGGAGCGCCAAGCTTTTCTCGCGGATCCTCCACGGGCCGCCTGGTAGCGGTCACGTACAACGGCGATAGCTCCGGTGATTACTATGCATACGATGTAATGGGTCGGCCGACCCTAAAGATTCAGAAGACGGGCAGCATCAGCTATCAAATCGGCGTCAGCTACAACAACGCCGGTAGGGTAACTGGGCAGACCTATCCTTCAAACCGTACCGTGAGTTTCACATATGATCAGGCTGGGAGGACGAGTAGCTTCGCCGGCAATCTCGGCGACAGTGTCAGTCGTAATTACACTACCAGCATCACCTATTCAGCCTTCGGCGGGATGAAATACGAATTACTCAGCACCGACACGCCGATCTACAACAAGATCTTTTACAACGCCCGTGGGCAAGCCGCCGAACTTCGCGCCAGCACCACTGGCACTGGGACCAGTTGGAATCGTGGAGCGATCATCAATCACTTCAGCAACCAGTGTTGGGGCATGTGCGGGGGCAGTAACAGTACCACCGCGATGACCGACAACAATGGAACGTTGAAGCGCCAGGATATTTATATTCCGGACAACGACCAGGTCTCGAGCTACGTTACCTGGGCTGATTCTTATGAGTATGACAATCTGAATCGGGTCACACAGGTGCGTGAGTACAACTCCAATAGCTCGTATGACTGGCAACAGCAGTTCTACTACGACCAATGGGGCAACCGCCGGATCCATCAAGCAGGCACCTGGGGTGTCGGTATTCCGATGCCTGACTTCAGTGTTAATACTGGAAACAATCGCTTAGGCGCGCCCAGCGGTTACACGATGTCATACGACGCTGCCGGCAATCTCACGAATGACACGTTCACTGGCGCCGGCCAGCGCGTTTACGATGGTGAGAACCGCATCACACAGGCACAAACCGGTAACCAATGGCACACGTTTACCTACGACGGCACGGGGCAACGCGTCAGGCGCAATATGTCGAGCATCGAAACCTGGCAGGTATACGGTTTGGGCGGAGAGCTATTGGCTGAATACGCGGCGAGTGGTTCCGCGTCGTCGCCACAAAAGGAATATGGCTATCGCAACGGGCAGTTGTTGGTTACCGCGGCAGCGCAGAGTCAGAGCACACAGAATGTAAGTTTCACCAATCTGGTTGGCGTGACTTCGAACGGCAACAGTATCACCAAGGCGGGCACGACTGGGTGGGGCTACTCCGGAGCTATCTCCTCGCAGACATTTGCGTCCGGCGATGGTTATGCGGAGTTCACCGCTGACAGTCTTGACTACGGAATGTACGGTCTCAGTCACGATAATCCCGACCAGCACTACACCGGGATCGACTATGCGATTTATACAGAGCGCGCTGAGGGAAGGGTATACGTTTTCGAAAATGGAACTAACCGCGGACAAGTTGGTACCTGGACCGCGGGCGATAGATTTCGCGTGGCGGTCGAGGGCGGCGTAGTTAAGTACAAAAAGAACGGCAGCGTGATGTACACAAGCTCGGTGTCGCCCACCTACCCGTTATTCGTCGATACCTCGCTTTACAATGGCAGTACGCTAAGCAATGTGGTTATTTCCGGGAATCTAAATGGGGTTTCGGGCACTGAAATTCAATGGCTGCTGAGCGACCAATTGGGTACGCCACGCATCGTCTTTGACAAGAGTGGCAGCCTCGCTAACACGAAGCGCCATGACTATCTGCCCTTCGGAGAAGAGATCTCCGCGGGTGTCGGCGTGAGATCGGGGTCGCAAGGGTACGCTGGTGACAGCCTGCGGCAACACTTCACCGGCTATGAGCGCGACTTTGAAACGGGACTGGACTACGCGCATGCGCGATATTTCGCGAGCAAGCAAGGTCGCTTCACCGGCGTTGATCCAGTAGGCGGTACTCCATCGGATCCGCAAAGTTGGAACGGTTATGCGTACGTGGGAAACAACCCGCTCACGCGCACCGACCCTACTGGTATGGTTGCTCGAGAAGCGCTTGTCTTCAACAACACGCGCGGCACCGATGTGATGGAGCAGTTCGGCAGGCTGAGTGACCTTTACAGTAAGGACGACGAATACGTTCAGAGCGAAGCCGAGGCTGGAAGTTCGGCTACTGGCGAAGCGGCAACTGCATCGACCACCAACGCAACCCAAGAGCCAGACATAATTGATATTTCACTGGCGTATTACGTTGCGGACAAAAAATTGTATGTTAACCGTTTCGTTCGAAAGAAGGGTGATAGCATGCCGACTCCGGGCGGCCAATTTAGCCTGGAGGCAACTTCCGGTCTTGAAAGCTGCATGAATGATCCAAGTTGCAGTAACGTGAAAGACAAGGGACCTATTCCATCTGGAATCTATGACATAAATACTTCAGAGCTCAGTGAGGCCTCTGCCGTTCGTGCCGCGGCAAGAATAGTTACGGGCCGTGGAGACTGGGGAAGCTTCAGGGTTCCCCTTCATCCCGCAGCCGGGACAGAGACTTTTGGACGCGACGGGTTTATGTTGCACGGTGGGTCAAAGGAAGGATCCAAAGGCTGCATTGATGTAGGCGGGGGTATCGCCGGTGACTACGGCACGGCGCGCTTGCTAAGTTGGATGGCATCGGACACTGACGGGAAAATAAAACTCGCTGTGATAGACCGAGATCGGTAGGAACGGTTAACCACACTTTCTAAGATTGAGAATCATGGCCAACATACTCTTTACAACAGTGCCGCGGAGACGGCTTATAGCCCCACTGCTGATTCTAATACTTGCGCCAACTGAGTTGGTCTCCTGTTTCAGTCAGCCATCGACTCCGGAAGAAACTTTGGAGCGCTTTTATAGCAATCAAGGGCCGGAAGAGACTCTGATGGATCCTTTGATTTTGGAGGGAGAGAGCGTAGTGCCCCTGGTGATTGAAAAAGTGAAAGATCAAAAAATGCTGAGACGCAGATATGCGATTGGATTTCTTGGCAATGGCTCATATAAACAAGCACTTCCTGTCTTGCAGACTATCCTGCAGGACAACTCCGAACTAGACTACTTTCGAGGAGATGCTCTTCACTCGATTTACCAAATCGACGAGGCGGCCGCCCTGAAATATGCTCAATCGTATCGGAACGAAACGAATTATTTGGGCCAAGTCGCTCAAGATCTATTGACGGTGAAACGCCTGGTGCCCCAACGCAGGTCTTACTGGACTGCGTTGCTTGGATCCCAGGACTAGTATCCGTTAGCTAAACGGACGTGGGCACAATGATGTCAAACTGGTTTCGAAGTCGAGTAAAGCTGACCGGGGTCATGCACCAGACGAAGAAGCGCCCAGCGGTTTTGAAGCACTTATGGCGCCGGTTGGGGACGGAGATTCCGATCAAAGAATTCAATTACGCGCCGGTCGTAGCCCTCGCCTTGTTCACCCGTTGCTGAAGGAAGATTAAACCCCGTGAGCGGCAAGTCGGTTTTGATCTCAACGTTGGCAGGATTCGGAAAACACTTCGCCAGCGCATTAGTCGAGTTTTTCAAGCGGCCGGTCTCGCCTCCAGACAACAGCAGAACCTTCTGACTTCCCAACGAAAAAGCTCTCGAGCACGAGCTGGTGTTGTCATACTTGCCGACGAAATAGATTCGAGTAGCCAGCCTGCCGAGATATTGGACCACTCTGTTGTCGAATCCCGACTCCTGCTTCAAAGCAGCGTTAACCATCTCGTCCGCATTACCCGGAATCGAGTCAAGCACCAGCACTTTCACACGTAAGTCTTGAGGCGCGGCTTTCAAAGCTGCGTAGGCGCCGAGCTCGACTCCATAGATTCCAAACGTGTCGCCGACGAGTGGCTGGCCTTTTGATTTGACCTGCTTGAAGTAATCCAAAGCAGACAAGACATCGTCACCTTCGCGCAGCCCCAGTGAGCTCCACTTCACCGGCGGATTCAACCCGTGTCCCCTGAGGTCCGGCCAGAGAATCGAAAAGTTTGTAGCCTCGTTGAGTTTGACGCCGAGGTTGAAAAGCCAGGAACGATCGGTGCCGTAGCGATGAAGCAGCACGACGCCGGGCGCTCCTTCAGCGCCACGCAAAAGCCAGCCGCGCGCAGTCGTGCCATCGCTGTTCCGCCACGTTTCCTCGGTCGCTTTGACGCCTGGTCCGCTTATTTGAGCGAAAGCTTGCGGCGTCACCAGGTAGGCACGGCGTTGCGGCCGGCTGATGTCATACACGATCCAGCCCAGCACGCCGCCCACCACCAGCACTACCAGCAGTAAGAGTGGCAACAGCGATTTGATTAACTTCTTACCAAGTCGGGGTCGTCGCGACATGAGTGTAGGCCTGAAGAATGAAGGCGAATGGATTTGTCAGTACCACCGGCGGTTGCGGGTGGCTGATCACTTCGTACGCTTCCAATCCTTCTACTGCAGATCTGCTCCTTTCGACTGTGCTCGCAAATAATCTTCAGGGGTATTCATGTTTTCGAAAAGCAGATCAGCCGAAGGCAGATCGCGCAGCTCATTGAAGCTCACCCATCGAGTGCGCACGGATTGTAACAGAGTGACGGGTTTCCTTTCGCCGGATTCAATCAACTTTTTTGCTGTTTCGAGGCAGGGGGCCTTTCGATAAAAAGCGCAAAGCGGTTGAGGTCGATCGTCCGGCTGGATAGGGGCCACTGCTTCGAAATCATTGCGCAGGTCCGCCATGCGACTCAATAGTGCTTGAGTAACGTTGGGCATGTCGCAGGCGATCACCACCGCCCAGTCCGTTGTGCAGGCTGCCAAAGCTGCGTGGACACCACCAAGCGCACCCCATTTTGAGTACACGTCCGGAACGCTCTGCAAAGGAGAATTAGGTATCTCTCGACCGACCACCCTAATCGAGGGCGTAATGGATCTCAGGACAGCGGCAATACGCTCCACCAGGGTTGAGCCATCCAGTACGAGTTGGGATTTGTCAGTGCCCATTCGCCTGGATTCGCCGCCCGCAAGGATGAACGCATCCATTCCCTCATAGGCGTGATTCAAGCTTGAGTGATTCATGGCCGGCCGCGGCGGAGCTCCCACGGCCGCACGTTAGCACGCTCGCTCATAATCCGCCAGGGATTAGGGTGTAGGATTTAGGGGGTAGGGTGTGGGAATGCGAAGAACTTAAGTAATGACGCGGTTCGAAGTCCGATAAGCTTCAGCTTGTCGTTTCCGTTCGACAAACTGAAGTTCGTCGGACAATGAAACCCGATACGGTCTGAAAGAACTTGTGCCCAACAAAAAAGTGACATTTAACAAATTGGGGAAGCCACCAAGCTAGTCAGGTGAACCTGGTTCAACCAACATCTGTGGAATCCGAGTAATCTGCGGATAGCTTTTGAAGTATTTTCGGTAGCTAGAGCGGAACGCGACTTCCATTTTCTGCGTCTAAGGACTGCACAAACGATCTTGACCGACTCTGGGCCGAAAGATATAGTCGCTTTGGGCTTCCCAGGGCCGCTAGTCCGAGGGTTGATCCACGCAGATTAAGAGGTACTAAATGAGAAGACTCGGTTTACTTTTTGCGATTTCCCTAGCTTTCCTTTCTGGCAATCTTGCAAACGGCCAGCAACGCAGTGTTCCAACCCCCAGCATCAGCACTTTTGCACTCGAAGACCTGAGGCCGGGAATGAAGGGAATTGCGAGAACGGTCTTCTCCGGTTCAGAAACGCAAGAGTTTGGTGTTGAGATTCTTGGGGTTTTGCCAGGTTTCCCGGGACCGCGCCAGTCGGGAATCATCGCCCGGTTAACTGGTAACAATGTCGAAAAGACCGGTGTTTTTGCGGGCATGTCCGGCTCACCAGTATTCATTGACGGTCGGCTCGTCGGGGCTATCGCATTTAGTTTTCCCTTCTCGAAGGAACCGATTGCCGGAATTACGCCGATCAAAGAGATGATCGATATCTTTGAAAAAGGAAGCGGCAGCGAAAGCCAGAAAACGAGAGAGCCGCGTGCGGTCTCGTTTGCCCAGCTGGCCGGGACTGAGTGGAAACCCATGTTGCCCAAGCAGGCTGTCGCGGGCGCACCGTTAATCGCGTCGGTGGCTGCAGGTTCACCGCTAATTCCATTTCTTGGTCAGCAGATGACACCGATCGCTACTCCAGTTGTTTTTGGAGGAATCAGTCAGGACACTCTCTCGCAATTCTCGTCGCAGTTGATGGCGAATGGCTTACTACCGGTAGCTGGGGTCGGCGGGGCTGCTCCCATTAGTTCGCTCGTGCCCGCTAACGAAAAAACTCTGACTCCCGGAACTTCGATCAGTGTTCAATTGGTGCGGGGTGATTATTCGCTGGCGGCTTCGGGCACGGTGACGTTCCGGGACGGCAATCGTATCTATGCTTTTGGCCATCCGTTCCTGAGTCTCGGCGCTTCGGACATGCCAATGACTGAGGCTTCCGTAGTTACCGTCATTCCCAACGTCAACAATTCATTTAAGCTTGCAGTACCGGGTCACATGGTTGGAACGATCTCTCAGGATCGATCGACAGGAATTTTCGGTAGCCTCGGCGTCGCTCCGAAAATGATTCCCGTGAAGATCACGTTGCACACCAGCCGCGATCGGACCGAGACATTCTCGTACGAAGTAGCGAACGATTCATTTCTGACGCCGTTGCTCCTGAATATCACTCTATTCAACACCATCACTTCCAGTGAGCGAATGCTCGGTGAGTCGACCATCACCATCAAAGGACAGATTGATGTCAAAGGGCAGGAGCCGGTCGCAATCGAGCGGCGCTTTTCCGCTGGGAATTCAGCAATGATGGCTTCGGCGTCGGTGGCCGCTCCCATTTCTTCGTTGCTGGGCAGCGGCTTTGACGATGTCGAGTTGAGCGGGATTACGCTCGACGTGACGTCCAGCGACACGAAGTATGCAGGCGCGTTGGAGCGAATCTCACTCGACCGGACTGAAGTTCGTCGCGGAGAGAAGGTTGAGATTCAGGCTTACGTCCGCACTGAATCCGGAAAACAATTCGTTCAGCGCATCCCGATTCAAATCCCGGCGGATTTACCGGCTGGCCAGCTGCTGATCTTTGTTGGCGATGGCGGGGCTTTGCAGGAAGGCTCGGCATCAAAAGCATTCGTGCCTCGCGATCTCGGACAGCTCGTTGATGCCATCAATAGATTAAGAAAAAGTGATCGACTTTACGTGAAGCTGTTTCGGATAACGCCTGGAGCTGTGATCGGAACAGCTGAGCTGCCAAACCTGCCTCCGTCGATGGTGGCCACGCTCAACAGTGATCGGACGTCAGGAGGCTACACGCCCACCGCCCTCTCACCCGTTTTCGAAACAGAATTACCACCCGCTGACTTTGTTATCTCAGGGCAGCAATTAATCGGTATTGACGTGGTTCAATAAGATTTCTGAAGTACCTCGGCGCTGGCGGCGTTTGCTTGCCGGCGCCATTGTGCTTGTCTTCCTCTTTCTGATTTATCCCTTCCAATCCACGATTGTGCCACGCTGGCGAGTGCGCGTGGTTGATGAGTCAGGTGCACAAGTCCCGGGAATTAGTGTTACTCAACACTGGCAGCATTACTTGATTGAATCAGACGGTCACGAGGAAGCTCGACAGACCGACGCAAGTGGTGTCGTAGAGTTTCCAGCGCGCGCCGTGAGAGCTAGTCTCATCACGAGACTCGTTGACGGGATCTTGAATGTTCTGACTCAAAGAGGGACTGCGAGGTTTGGGCCTTATGCGTCACTGGTGGTTTGGGGAAGTCGAGACCATGAGACAGCCGTCGCTTCGTATGTGCCAGGAACATCACCGCAGCCTGAGGTGATAGTGCACCGGCATTGAGCGGCAGCAATTTTATCGTTGGGTTACGAAAAGGAATCGACGTTCGGCATGCGGAAGTTTGACAGCCGAATATTCCAGGCAAGCTTTTTCAATTTGTGACTTCAGCCCCTCGCCTCCGAACAACAGCAGCTTTGAATTCGCAGGCGCCCACTCAAGTAATCTATCGAAGATTTGTAGGAATTGATCCAGCGCGCGACAAGTGACGGCGTTTACGTTCTGAGCCGGCACATCCTGGAAGCGTTCGGAAATTATCTGCGTCCGTTCTGACGCTCCAATGGTGCGGAGTACTTCACGCAGAAAGACGGATTTTTTGTGCGACGATTCAATCAATAGTCCGCGAAGATCTGAGCGCAAGATCAAATTCGGAATAATCGGTAGACCTCCACCCGTGCCGATGTCTGCGACAAAATCATTATTGGCAAGATGCGGCAACAGCATCAACGACTCCAGCACATGGCGAGTGGCGAACTCCGCAGGTGAGCATGGCGCGACCAGGTGCAGCCGCGGATTCCACGTGATCAATAAAGCGTAGTAGTTTGACAGCTGAGAGATTGCAGCTTCCGTCAACGCTACGTGGTAATCCTCGGCATGCGCTGTCAGCGCCTCGCGAAATTGTTCAAGCTGCTCAGCCATCGAAAGGACTACAGTTTCCCGCAAAGCTGCCAAGACCGCAAAGCAGGCGACCGTTTTTGCCTTGGAAAGTAAAGACCGCTTGAGTGAAAACGAGACCCTCAGATCAGCTCTGGGTCAGGAAGGGTTGCTTGCGCCCGCCTCAACGCTCACCAGCATCCAAGTTGGATTTCTGAGCTTCGTGGTTGATCTTTGCTTGCGTGTCTGTGCTCCTTGGGCGGGAGTAAACTACCCTTCCCGACCTCGAGCTGATCAATCGCCGCCGTTCATTCTTAACTCCCTACCTCCACTAGCACGGCTGATCTTGCCTCATCTGTTAGAATTGCGTCGCTATGAATCGAAAGTACCTTGCCCTTGCTATTTTCGCTCTCCTCACAATTGGTTCTTCAACAACATATGCACAGACGGACGACACCGATCTGAAATCGCTCGGACGAATCACCAGTCGCGAACAATTCGACAAGCTTGCAGTTACTTACGATCCAAACACGCCTTACGCGCTGCCGCATGTTCTCTTCGTCATCGACCGGAAAGAAAACAATCGAGTCTATTACGTCAACACGCGCAGATATCCCTTTCACAAGGATTTCGTAAACGGCACTTACTTGTCCCTCGAACGAGGCCGCGTGTTTTTTGAGAACAATTACCTAAAGCCCAATCGGCGATTCATCCTCGGCAACGTTGCTTATCAAACACCCCTGAAGCGCTGGACGTTCGAGTTCTGGGACGGTGATCTAATTACTCCGGATCTGATTCGTATGACGTCTGAGCTGCTGAATGGCTCATTCTTCACGCCCCTCGCTTACAAGCCAAACTCGATTCGGCAGGAGACAGAATCTGCTTCCATCAGCGGCTTGAGTCGAGTGCTGCAATCCGAAATTTCAAGAGAGCAGGAGTACCAGGCGCTGAATCTGGCGAAAGGGCTTGGCCGAATCCACATCATTACCAAACTGAACGACCATGTAGAGATCGGCTCAAATGAGATTCTCGTTCTGAACGAAGTCCCCATTCAATTGCCTCCAGTGGCTGGAATCATCACCACGATGCCGTCCACTCCGCTCTCGCATATTAATCTTCTCGCCCGAGGACGGGGGATTCCGAACGCCTACATCAAAAATGCGCAGGAACTATTCAAGCAGTACGACGGCTGGTGGGTCTCGTTTGAGACAAAGCGGGATAGCTATGCGATCAAACGCGCAGACAACAACGAGCTGAAGGCCTATCAAAAGCGGATGTCAGAGCGGCTCGACATCATGAAGCCGCATTCCAATCTGGCTGAAAAACGTTTGCTGAATTTGTCGCAGCAACGTAAGACGATGAGCCTGGCCTACGGCGGGAAATCTGCAAATCTTGGCGAAGTTCTAAACGCTCGCTTGCCGGGCATCGATGTTCCCGGCGGGTTCACGGTACCTTTTTACTATTACGACGCGTTCCTTAAAGCCAATCACTTCGATGACGTTCTGTATGAGTTATTGAATGATCAAAAGTTCGTCCACGATCCTGCCTATCGGCGCCAGCGGCTGGTTGAAACCAGGCAGCTGCTGCAGAGCGGCAAGTTCGACGCGGAGCTCCGAGCTGAGATTCTCACGAAGATAGAAAAGTCCTATCCCGGCCAGGGCCTCTTCCTGCGCAGTTCATCAAACTCTGAGGACCTGCCTAATTTCAGCGGCGCCGGCTTATACACGACGGTGCCCAACGCTCGTGGACCGGAACAGATTGTCGACGGGATTAAGAAAGTCTGGGCTTCGCTCTGGAATTTTGAAGCCTACGAAGCGCGCGAACGTGCAGGCGTGGATCACATGAAGATTTTCATGGCGGTCTTGATCCAAAAGGGAATTAATTCAGAAAGCTCTGGCGTGATGATCACAACTGATCCGTTTGACCGGGACAATAAAGGCGCGATTTACATCAGCGCCAAACGCGGTCTGGGTAGTAAAGTCGTCGAGGGCCCAAAAGTAGCGGAGCAGATTATCTACAGCCCGCGCGCAAACGCGACGCAGGTGTTGACGCGTTCGGAAGAAGATAGCTTGTTGACCTTTGACGAGAAGGGCGGACTGAAGGAAGTGCCGATCACCGGCGAGCGTTCGGTGCTGACTGAGAACGTAATCAGGCGATTGGTCCAGGCAGCTCTGGAAATCAAACGCGTGTTTGGCAATCGAGAGCAGGATATTGAGTGGGCCTACATGAATGGTCAGCTCTACATCGTGCAGTCGCGGCCGTTCATTTCTGGCGGTTAATAATTCTTGGACAGTGCGCCAAGAAAAAGTAGGTAAAGCATAAATGGTGAACTGAAGCCTTAGCCGATACCACGCTATATATGAAAGGGCGCCCCATTGGTTGTAACTTGGAGTTGATCTAAGACCTCAAGCAGACAACCGGAAGGAGAGCC
>DATNBH010000010.1:0-106561 GCA_035572035.1 Pyrinomonadaceae bacterium
CGTGAACCGTGAACCGTGAACCGTGAACCGTGAACCGTGAACCGTGAACCGTGAACCGTGAACCGTGAACCGTGAACCGTGAACCGGAAACCGTGAACCGTGAACCGTGAACCGTGAACCGTGAACCGTGAACCGTGAACCGTGAACCGTAAGCTGGGAACCGGAAAGCGTGAAACCGTGAACCGGGGCAGCACAACAGCTACTCAAACTGTTAGCATCTCGAAGTCGTGAATGGAACCCGGTTCTATTCACGGCTTTTTGTTTTTACTTGTCACGGTTCACGGTTTACGGTTCACGTCTCTCCGTTTACGGTTTCCGTCTCTTCCGGTTTACTATCGTTCCTTACCATGGCGTTCAATCTTCAGTCTGAGTACGCTCCAAAAGGGGACCAGCCACAAGCCATCGAAGCGTTAGTCCGAGGCCTCGCTGACGGGGCCAAGGATCAAGTCCTGTTGGGTATCACCGGCAGCGGCAAAACGTTTTCGATCGCCAGCGTGATCCAAAGCACGCAGCGGCCAACGCTGGTGATGGCCCACAACAAGACTCTCGCGGCACAGCTCTACCAGGAATTCAAATCTCTGTTTCCGGAGAACTCGGTTGAGTACTTCGTGTCTTACTACGACTACTACCAGCCGGAAGCGTACATGCCGTCCGCCGATCTCTACATCGAAAAGGAAGCGATTGTTAACGACGATATTGACCGGCTGCGCATGTCGGCGACTCGAGCCTTGTTTGAAAGACGCGATGTAATTGTGGTCGCGAGTGTTTCGTGCATTTACGGCTTAGGCGACCCGGACGCTTATTACGACATGCTGCTGTTTTTGGAGCCCGGCGCGCGAATGTCACGCGATGCTTTGCTACAAAGGTTGGTCGAGCTGCAGTACGAACGCGCCGACGTCGACTTCAAGCGCGGCACGTTTCGGGTGCGCGGCGACGTCGTTGATCTTTATCCAAGTTACCAGGACAACGCTTATCGGATTGATCTCTGGGGCGACGAGATCGACTCGGTCTCGACCATCGATCCGTTGTTGGGCGAAGTTATCCAGAAACACACCACTCGTGTTCCCGTCTATCCCAAGACTCACTACGTGATGTCGAAGAACACTATCAAGCAAGCGATCAAATCGATCCGAGCGGAACTCGAGTGGTGGGAACCGAAGTTAATTAGTGAAGGCAAACTCGTCGAGGCTCAGCGTCTCCACCAGCGCACAATGTTCGACCTGGAGATGATCAAGGAGATGGGTTTTTGCCGCGGCATCGAGAATTATTCCCGGCACCTCACGGGCAAGAAATCGGGCGAACCGCCGCCAACGTTGTTGGATTACCTGCCGCGCGACACCATCATTGTCATCGATGAATCACACCAGACGATTCCTCAAGTCCGCGGCATGTTCGAAGGAGATCAATCACGCAAGCGCACGCTCGTGGAGTACGGCTTTCGCTTGCCTTCGGCGCTCGACAATCGTCCTCTGAATTTTCGCGAGTTTGAAGAGCGAATTGGGCAGGTGATCTACGTCTCGGCTACTCCCGGTCCATTCGAACTAACTAAAGTTAGCGGTGAAGTCGTCGAACAGATTATTCGTCCTACGGGCTTGATGGATCCGGAAGTCGAAGTTCTCCCCGTTAAAGGTCAAATCGATCACTTGCTCGAAGAGTGTCGTCTCCGCGCCGAACGCAAGGAGCGCGTTCTGGTAACGACGTTGACCAAACGAATGGCCGAAGATCTTGCCGAGTACTTCACCGAAGTTGGAGTCAAGGTGCGGTACCTTCACTCGGACATCAAAACGCTGGAACGAATACTGATTCTGCGTGACTTGAGGCGAGGCGAATTCGATGTGTTGGTTGGAATAAATCTTCTGCGCGAGGGATTGGATCTTCCGGAAGTTTCTTTGGTCGCAATTCTCGATGCGGATAAGGAAGGATTTCTTCGCTCGGAATCGTCATTGATTCAGACCATGGGGAGGGCTGCTCGCCACTCTAGTGGCAAAGCAATTCTCTACGCCGATCGAGTTACCGATTCGATGAAGCGAGCCATCGACGAGACGCGACGACGTCGGGAGGTCCAGGAGGCTTACAACCGCGAGCATGGAATTACTCCGCAGACAATCATCAAGCCAATCGAGGCGACTTTGATAACGGCATCGGAAGCGGACTATTTCAAGGTACCACTCGACCTTGAGGAATACGAGCAGTACTCCGCCGAGAAGATCGACGAGACGATTTCACAACTTGAGCATGACATGCGTGGCGCGGCGAAGCGATTTGAGTTCGAAAGGGCTGCAGAGTTGCGAGACCGGATCAAATACTTACGCGAGAGAGAATTACAGCTAAATTAGTACTACGTTAGGCCTGTACTTTCACAATAATTGTGGTTTTTGCTTTGTTATGTGATGGTACAATCACCGCTCAGGAGGAAAGAGATGGGCGAAACGATTCCGGTGAAAATTCTAGCTGAGGAACTCAAGCTCGACACAAATCGTCTGATCGACGAGATTAGACGAGAAGGCGTGGATGTTAGCGTCCCATCCAGCTCTGTTTCTAAGGAGTTAGCAGAAAAGATTCGCGCCAAATACTTTCCCAGGAAGGGCGTACTCAAGAAACGTACTATCAATGTACGCGAAACCGTGACCACTGAAGATGTTGCCGGTTACGAAGCCACAATTGACCAATTCATTGCAGAAATGGAACGCATTCAGCGTGAGATGACTGAAGATCGGCGAGAGATCATGGCGCTTCAGGTGGAAACGCGGACCATGTTAGCCCAACTTATCAAGGCCGCTTGAGATGTGGACGAAAGTTGTCGATCTAGCTCGAGTCTTGTTCACTTTTAGCGAGGGATTGCAACAGAATCGGGCCGACATTAAGGAATTGCAAAGGGAACTTCGAGACCTCACGTCTGTCGTTCAACAACTATCCCACGAAATTAGACGAGTTGCCGAGAATGACTCCCACGAACGAGAGAAGCTCGGCTTGCGGCTAGAAAACGAAATGCTAAAGTTTGAGCGGCGCCTTCCAAACAACTTTCCCAAAGAAATCACAAATCCGATGTCGTCAGAATAATTACGTTCGGTCTCAAACGGTTCACTCTGGGTGTTAATTAAGTCGAAAGCAGATGAGATCCAGTCCTACCTCGCGGATGCGAGTTATCTTCGCGGCGGCAGTGCCGACAGAGTTGTATTTCCTGAAGATGCTGCTCAAGTAGCCGAGTTGCTCGCAAGATCGTCCGGTGACTGTACGCCGGTGACCGTGTCCGGTGCGGGAACGGGAACGGTCGGTGGACGTGTGCCATTTGGTGGGATAGTTCTCGCCACTGATAGGTTGAACAGGATCAATAGCATCACGCATTCAGCTGAAGGTGGAAGTGCTATTGCAGAGCCTGGAGTGATCTTGAGAGATCTGCAAGCGGCAGTCGAGCGAGAAGGTTTGCTTTATCCTCCCGACCCAACTGAACGAGGCTGTTTCTTAGGCGGCACTGTTGCTACGAATGCGTCGGGCTCTCGCACGTTTAAGTACGGACCGACACGAGCCTACATCAATCGACTAAAACTGGTTTTCGCGAGTGGCGAGATTCTCACTTTGGGGCGCGGTGAAATACGCGTAGAAAACGGTGAGGTTCGAATCCCACTCTCAACCGGCCGCGTGATTGAAGCCAAGTTGCCAGGTTACGAAATGCCCCACGTTCGTAAGCATGCGGCTGGCTACTTTGTTTCAAGAGACATGGACGTGTTGGATTTGTTTATTGGCAGTGAAGGCACGCTCGCCGTCGTGACTGAAATAGAGTTGAGACTATTACCTAAGCCGGAAGGTTTGTTGAGTGGCGTGGTGTTCTTTGCGTCTCAGGAGAGTTTGTTGGCGTATGTCAGAGCCGCCCGTGAACGTTCGCTGAACACTCGTAATTCGAAGGGCGATGATATCGATGCGCGCGCTATCGAGTTCTTTGACAATGAATCGTTGAATTTTCTGCGCGAAAAATACGATACGATTCCGGCTCAAGCTCTGGGCGCCATTTTTTTTGAACAGGAAATAACTCCGGACAATGAGGACGAGCTCTTGAGTGGCTGGATGTCGCTGCTGGAAGAGCATCACGCGTTGGCCGATGAATCATGGTTTGCTGTTAACGAGCAGGATCAGGCTCGGCTGCGCGAGTTTCGACACCAACTCCCAGTTCTCATGAATGAGTGGTTTGCGCGTCATAACCAGCGCAAGGTATCAACTGATATGTCCGTGCCCGACGACAAGTTTCCGGGCATGCTCCGTTTTTACGAAGAAACTCTGAAAACCAGCAATCTGCGCTACACGATCTTTGGTCACATTGGTGACAACCATGTCCATGTGAATATTCTGCCGCGGAACGATGACGAAGGAGCAAAGGCTCGCGAGATTTACGTTCAGTTTCTAAAACGAGCAGCAGCCATTGGCGGAACGCTATCCGCAGAGCATGGAATCGGAAAATTGAAGCGAGATTACCTGCCGTTGTTCTATTCGAACACCCATCTGCGCGAAATGGCGGCGTTGAAGCGTGCCTTCGACCCCGCCGGCATCCTCGGGCGTGGCAACATCTTTCCCGAAGAGTATTTATGAGTACGGTGCTTAGAGTTCAAACTTTAGTTTGCGGTTTCGCAAGCACGCAATCTAAAGATTGAACTCTGAGCGCCCGTTATCAACGCTCAGTTGTCCTTCACTTCGAACATCTCTACAATCGTTATTCACCCATGCTTCGTTTCACAACAGCCGGAGAATCTCATGGCCGCGCCCTGCTCGCGATTCTTGAAGGGTTACCCGCAGGTGTGCCTGTCGATATTGACCTTGTCAATCATGAGCTCAAACGCCGCCAATGGGGTTACGGCCGCGGCGGCCGCATGAAGATTGAGCAGGACCATGTGGAGATTCTTAGTGGCGTGCGTCATGGCCTAACACTTGGTTCGCCTTTGGGTTTGATGGTTGAGAATAAGGATTGGGCCAACTGGACCGAAGTGATGGCGGCGGAGCCTCGCGAGATTGAGCTTGAGAAATCCAGGCGGCTTAAACGTCCTCGACCGGGACACGCTGATCTAGCCGGCGGTCTAAAGTACGACGCGCACGATCTTAGAAACATCCTGGAACGCGCCTCGGCACGAGAGACAACTGCCCGCGTGGCGTGTGGAGCATTGGCGAAACAATTACTGGGTCACTTTGGAGCTGAGATTAAGAGTCACGTCATTCAGCTCGGAGGAGTACCAGATCGTCCGCTCGAGCTTTCGTGGCAGGAGATTGCTGCGATTCCGGAGGACGCGCCTCTGCGATGCGCCGATGAGAAAGTCCAGCAGCAGATGGTTGAGTTGATAGATTCTACGCGCGAGGCTGGTGACACGGTTGGAGGGGTTTTTGAAGTCGTCGCGCGCGGCTTTGTTCCCGGGCTTGGTTCGCACACATCCTGGGATCTAAAACTGGATGGGCTGTTGGCCCAGGCAATCATGTCGATACCTGCGGTCAAAGCTGTTGCTATCGGCGCGGGCTCGGAAGCCAGCGCGCTGCCCGGGTCTGAAGTCCACGATGAGATTGCCTACAACGCCGAGACTCGAGATTTCATTCGCGCTACCAATCGAGCTGGCGGGCTTGAAGGCGGTGTCACCAACGGAGAGGAGATTCGATTACGCGGACATATGAAACCGCTGTCGACCCTTCGTCGTCCGCTACGTTCGGTCGACATCGACACCAAGGAGGAAGAGTCAGCTGCGTTCGAGCGCTCGGACATAACTGCCGTTCCAGCCGCCGGCGTTATTGGAGAAGCGATGACTGCCCTGGTGTTAGCCGGCGCGATGCGAGAAAAGTTTGGCGGCGACAGCCTCGGCGAGATGATGCGAAATTTCCAGGGATACCGTGAACAGTTACGCGGGTACTAAGGGATGTTCTTAGTTCTTGGTTCTTTGTACTTTGTACTTGAGTCTCTTCATCGTTAGTGGTTCAACGGTCATAAGCTCAACTACAAAGAACAAAGGACAAAGAACTAAGAACGATTTAAAAAGAGAATGCCAGCTAAAAATGACAAGCCGATTGAGCGAGTTTTTCTGATCGACTCAATGTCGCACATCTTTCGCGCGTTCTATGCGCCGATGGGGAATCGGACCGCGCCGCTGTCAACCTCTTACGGGCAAACCACCGGCGCTGTTTACGTCTTTACGAACATGCTTCGCCGGCTTCTCATGGACGAGAAACCGGAATACATCGCCGCGATCTTTGAATCGAAGGAGAAAACCTTTCGACACGAGACCTTCGCTGACTACAAGGCTAATCGCGCGCAGATGCCTGAAGACCTGGCGTCGCAGCTGCCATTCATCTTTCGTCTCTGCGAGGCCTTCAACATTCCGATCATAAACGCTCCCGGCTACGAAGCTGATGACGTGATCGGCACGCTGGCCCTGAAAATTCAAGAGCTCGGTATGCGAGCCGTTATCGTTTCCAACGACAAGGACATGTGCCAACTGGTGCGAGATCCGCTCATCGTCGCGATGCGTCAGAATTCTCAAGTGGTGAAGCGGAAGGAGTACGTTCCGCCCACCGAGTGGTGCGACGAAGCCTGGGTCGAGAAAAAGTTTGGAGTGACCGCGGATCAAGTCGTTGACCTGCTGGGGCTGATGGGGGATTCAGTCGACAACATACCGGGTGCTCCCGGCATCGGCTCAAAAGGCGCCGTGGCGATAATCAAGCAGTTCGGCTCAATCGAGAACGCGCTCGAGCATTGCGAAGAGGTCAAACACAAAACCTATCGAGAATCGCTTCGCGATAACGCAGATCAGATTCGGCAATCGCGTGAGCTGGCGCGCATTCGCTGTGATTTGGATGTCGAACTAAATCTCGAACTGTTGATATCGCGTTCGCCCGATCGGGCTGCTGCTTACGAGCTGTTTCGTGAGCTCGAGTTTCAGAATCTATCGCGCGAGTTTGTCGATGCTGCACCCGTCGCGACCGCAACCTCAAAAGATGTCCGTAACTATCGTCTCATTCGCAAGGAAGCCGAGTTGAAGAGTTTGCTCGACACGCTTTGGAGCGCTGAGCATCTCGCCATTGCCATAGCCGAGCCAACTGAGAGTGACGATGAGCAACCCTGCTTGTTGCCACCGCCCGAGGGGGCGTTTGGGATTGCATTCTCAACCTCCGCCGGACAGGCAGCGTACGTGGACCTGGAAAGGTTTGCCGAGGGACGCGAGGCCGCGCTGAAGCCCCTTCGGGAATTACTTGCGAATGGGTTACTCGAAAAATCGGTTCATGATGTGAAGCGGGCGATCGGCTTATTCGAACCACTTGGCATCAAGTTGGAGGGAGTGAAGGACGATACTTCGTTGGCGGCTTATTTGCTTGACCCGAGTCGCACGAAATATGAGCTCACCGACCTTGCCCGGGAATTATTCGGAGCTGAGATTTCACTGCCGCCGCCTTCAGGATGGACTGAGTTGATGTGGCGGACCGCTGCCGCGGCTGACTTCACATCACAAGTCACCCCAGTCCTACACGAGCGAATTCTCGAAAACAAACTCGAATCTATTTATTCGGAAGTCGAGTTGCCATTGGCTCCGGTGCTCTACCGCATGGAGCGAGTGGGATTGAAAGTTGACCGTCGCGTTCTGGGCGATTTGTCGTCATTTCTTGGCCAGGAACTGCACCGATTGACGATTGAGATCTACAAGCTGGCGGGCCGCGAGTTCAATGTAGGCTCGCCAAAACAGGTCGGCGAAGTCCTGGAGGAGTTGGACATCATCTCCGGACGAAAAACCTCGACCGGCAGAGTGTCGACCAGCAAAGCAGTGCTCGAGGAACTGGCTCAGACGCACGACCTGCCTCGACTCATCATCGAATATCGAGAGCTCGACAAACTGAAGAGCGTCTACACCGATGCGTTGCCACACCAGATTGCTGCTGATGGGCGAATTCATTGTCAGCTGAACCAAACAGTCGCGGCTACGGGACGACTTTCTTCGAGCGAGCCTAATCTTCAGAACATTCCCATCCGCAGTGAGCTGGGGCGCAGAATTCGTCGAGCCTTCGTGGCCGAAAAGGGCAACAAGATCATCTCCGCCGACTACTCGCAACTTGAACTGCGCTTGTTGGCGCACATCACGCAGGATCCGGTGATGCTTGAGGCTTTCCAGAACGGCGAAGACATTCACAATCGCACCTCGCGTTTAGTATTTGGCGCTAAGACCGATGCCGAGCTGAAGGAAGCACGGCGTTTCTCGAAGATCGTGAACTTCGCCATCGCCTATGCTATCGAACCGTGGGGCTTGTCTCAGCGCGTGGGAATATCTCGCGAGGAAGCAAAGAAAGTTATTCAGGATTACTACAACACTTATAAAGGCGTGCGGCGCTACATGGAAGAAGTGCCTTTGCGCGCGCGTGAGCATGGATACGTTCGGTCAATCTATGGCCGCATTCGGCCCTTGCAGGGAATTAACGATCGCAATGCCAACATTCGCAAAGCTGCAGAGCGTGAAGCCATCAATATGCCGATTCAGGGCACGGCCAGCGATATTGTCAAAATCGCGATGCTGCATGTTGAAGAAGAGTTCAAACGCGAGAAAGTGAAAGCCCAAATGCTGATGCAGGTGCACGATGAATTGCTGGTGGAAGCTCCCGACGCCGAGGTTGAAAAAGTAGCTGCAATCCTGAAAAAAGAAATGGAATCGGCCGTGCAGCTCGATGTGCCTCTGGTCGCTGATGTCGGTATCGGCGACAACTGGATGGACGCGAAACCGTGATAACAGGCGTGGATCAATCTTTAGATTGTGACTCCAAAGATCGCAAACTGAAGTTTGAACTCTGAACACCTGTTCTGAGCGTTGAGAAATTCCTGTGGATCCAGAACCACAAAAAGAAGCGCAACCCGAAGTAGTCTACCGGCGCGTGGAAGCGGCCGCTGGCGGTACTCAATCTACAGGTACCGGCCGTGAGCTGGCGCCGGCTGTTACTCCGCTGATCATTGGCTTCACTTTGCTTTTGCTCGTTATCTCGGTGCTCGGATACCTCAGCGTGCATCGCATTGATGACGTTGGACGGCAGGTGCTCGACCTTGAACATGGACAGGCAGCGCGCGCCAATTTACTTCTTCAGTTACGTCTGTCGCTGACTCGGCTCGACAACGAGGCTCGCTCGAGACAGGATTCCGAGGCTGGCAGAGGTCTCAAACCGCCTTTTGATTTTCCGCTGCGAACGGCTCGCGAGGAAATGAAGAAGTGGCTGCCCTCACTTGAGCGGCCGCCCCTTTCCGAGGAGCCAAAGTGGGTCACGTTCCGAAAGGATCTTGAGGGTTACGTGGCCATAACTGAAGACTCGCGCCGCTACTCTCTCGATGGGTTCTCGAAGTTTCATACGGTCGATGCAAAGTTGAACGAACTCTTCAGCGATTCCAGCAAGGAACAGACGCTGATATTTCAGAAGAGCGAAGAAATACAGCAGCGCGCGATCAAGGCGATCCGACTTTGGAGCATGATCGCTCTCTTGATCGGCGTTGTAGTTGCGACCGGGACGATTTGGGAAGTGCAGCGGCGCTTTCGAGAACTGCGAGAGAGCATGGAGCAGGTTCGTCGCGAGCGTAGCTTTAGCACGCAAATGCTGGAAGGGATGGTTAGCGCGGTTGTCGCGATCGATCAGCAAGATCGCATTCGCAGCGCCAATCGCGCCTTCTTTGAAATTTTTCCGGACGCAAGTGTTGGAGCTTTCATTCGCGAAAAATTCGGACCTGACGATGCGATGCATATGTTGGAAGCTGCGATCGCAACCCAGGTCACCGCAGCCGCATATCGCGGCCGATGGATGTGCGCCTCAAGCAAGCCGGGAGTGTCAAAGACTTTTGATATTTACTCGTCGCCTCTAGCGATTGACGGCGACTTAGGCCAGATTATTTCCCTCGTCGACGTTACTGAGGTAGCTGAGGCCGAACGAGTGGCGCGTCGCAACGAATCCCTGGCCGCGATGGGACAGGCCACAGCTCAGGTCGCTCATGAAATAAAGAATCCGCTGGGAAGTATTCGTCTGGGCGTCTCCATGCTCCGGGACAGCGTGCGCGGAGACCAGGAAGCTCTACGCACCATCGATTTAGTTGAGCGAGGCGTCACTCATCTTAACAAGCTCGTGCTTGAGGTCACGGAATTCTCGCGTCAGAAACCGTTGACTCGATCTAATGTTGAGTTGGAGGACCTGTTGAATCGAAGTCTCGAGCTGGTGGCTGAGCGGATCAAAGACAAATCAACGCCGGTTGACAAACATTTTAGCGACCTTAGGCTGCGAGGGTCGTGGGATGCCGATCAATTGGTGCAGGTTTTTGTCAACGTGATCGCCAACGCAGTAGACGCGAGTCAAGCCGGTCAGCCGATCTCGATAACAACCGAGCTGGTGAAAAGTGAGGCTGCGGGCATGGCTGCGACTGTTTCAGGAGGCGGCCAGGCGACTACGCGCGGAATTGCGCGAATAATCATTAGCGACAAGGGAACCGGTATGGATACGGGAACGAGAGAAAGAATATTCGAGCCGTTTTTCTCGACGAAGAAGCGTGGCACCGGTCTTGGATTGGCTATCGTGAAACAAATCATCGAGCGTCACGACGGCCACATCTCGGCCACAAGCGAGGAAGGGAAGGGCTCCCGGTTCACTATCGACCTGCCGCTGTGACCCGCTGTGCCGTGGTATTATACTGCGCGCCAACTGGTTTGAAACGCCTTGGACTTCGATTCAGACTGCGAGACCATGACAGACAACACTAAAAAGGCTCATTTGGATTCCGTAGTCCAGACCTCACCAGACATTCTGGGAGGCACTCCAGTCTTCAAAGGCACGCGAGTTCCAGTGACTACGCTCATCGACCATCTTGCCGCTGGTGATCCTTTGGAGCGATTTCTAGATCACTTCCCTACCGTGACCCGCGAACAAGCAGTGGCTCTTCTTGATGAATTAAAGGATCACTTCGACGCTGCAGCATGAGCAGAGTATTGCTGGACGAATGCATTCCTCGGCCGTTAGCCGGAGTTCTCCACGTTGATTATGTTTCGGACGGTCCCACAAATGGGTTGGGAGAGCATCGTAAATGGCGAGCTAATCAAATTGGCCGAGTCGAAATTTGACGTGCTCATCACAGTCGATAAGGGAATGATGTATCAGCAGAATCTGAACTAAACTGTATTGGGATTTATCTTATTGCGTGCTAAGAGTAATCGCCTCGAAGATCTTTTGCCTCTAGTGCCTGCGTTGATGACAGCTCTTGATGAGATCAAAGCTGGCGACATCGTCCAATTAGGACGTTCCGATTAGGGGGAATACGCTTGCGGCAGCCTCAATAGTCTTGTCCACAATCTCGTCAGTATGCGCTATCCCAACGAATGCGGACTCGAACTGCGAAGGTGCGAGATAAACTCCAGCATCGAGCATGGCGTGAAAGAATTTTCCATATGACTCGCGATTGCTTCGATTGGCTGAGTTCCAATCCACTACCGGCTGATCGGTAAAAAACGTCGTCCACATCGAGCCGACACGGTTCGTTACCGTCTTGACGCCAGCCTCTTGAGCCGCGTTCGATAGCCCCTCGCAGAGCCTCGCGGTCGCTGTTTCCAGCCGTTCGTAGATCGACAAGTCTCGCAGTCGCTTTAGCGTAACCAACCCCGCTGTCATCGCCAACGGATTTCCCGAAAGTGTTCCAGCCTGGTAGATGGGGCCAGCCGGCGCGATGTTTTGCATCAGGTCTTTGCTGCCGCCGTAAGCGCCAACCGGTAGACCACCGCCGATGATTTTTCCGAGCGTCGTAATGTCAGGCCGAACATCATAGAGTTCCTGTGCGCCGCCTCGAGCCACCCGGAAGCCCGTCATCACTTCATCAAAAATCAACAGGGAATCGTGTCGTCGAGTTATTTCCCGGACTGCTTGCAGGTATCCGGCCTTGGGTGGGACGCAGCCCATGTTGCCGACGACTGGCTCAATAATCACCGCAGCTATGTCTTGATGTTGATTGAAGATCGTTTCGAGAGCTTGCTCGTCATTGAACGGAGCGGTGAGGGTGTTCTCAGCCAGCGCGGGAGGCACGCCGGGACTATCGGGCAAGCCCAACGTGGCGACACCTGATCCGGCCTTAACCAATAAGCTATCGCCATGACCGTGATAACAACCTTCGAACTTCACCAGCTTAGTGCGACCGGTGACACCTCGCGCCAGTCGAATCGCGGACATAGTAGCTTCCGTGCCGCTGTTAACCATCCGCACCATTTCAATCGAAGGAACAGCGTCGATGATTTCCGCAGCGAGTTGAACCTCGAGCTCGTTCGGAGCGCCAAAGCTCGTGCCGCGTGACAAAGCCACAATCAAATGCTTGATGACTTCGGGGTCTGCGTGGCCAAGAATCATCGGGCCCCACGAGCCGACGTAATCGATGTAGGTGCGACCATCGACATCTGTCATGGTGGCGCCGCTGGCGCTGCGAATAAACCGAGGCGTGCCGCCCACGCCGCGAAATGCACGGACTGGAGAATTCACACCTCCGGGCAATAGTTCAACTGCTCGAATAAACAGTTCCTGCGAACGATGCGCTTTGTCTTCGACTGGAGAACTCATGTGGCTATTGTCGGTTTGATTGCCGTCGCAAACAAGATCAGAATCAAGATCAGAATCAAGATCAGATTCGTTCGATAGCTTCTTTGGGCTCGACCGCAATCGTGCGAAAGCTCGCTAGCCGAACTAAGCCCGGAGCGGCGCCTTTGATCCGTGAGACAAATTTCTGCTGCGTGTAATTGACGTTGACCTTGGAATCGGATCCCGCCTGACTGAACTTTGCTGCCAGCTGCGCTGCTTCGATGACGGTGCGATGAGGTATCTCTTTTCGTTTCTGATTACGCACCACCACGTGCGAGCCGGGATAATCTGCCGCGTGAAGCCACAGGTCCTGCGAGCGCGCGATTCGAAAAGTTAGATTGTCGTTGTCTTTTGCGGCTCGACCAACCAGCACCTCGTAGTCGTCACTGGAGCGGTAGCGCCGCACGCCTGGAATTCTTTCAGCTTTCTTCTCAGTCTTTTGCGTCGATCTCGGCTTCTTTTCGATGTTCGACGGTCGTAGCCATTCGCCCAGTGCTGCCTCATCGCTTTCCTGAATAATCCTTTCGAGCTCAAGCTGTCTCGCATGCGCGCTACTGATCTTTTCCTCAACGTCTCGGAGCCTCTGAGAGATTTCCTTTGCGGCGCGTTTTGCTTTGCCATAGCGGGCGAAGTATTTTGCGGCTTCAGACTGAAGCGAGGTTTTCTCGTCGATTTCAATCTCGATGACAGGAGCGTCTGCTGAGTAGAAGTCTTTGAGCCTGACCTTGTTTCCCAGGCGCTGAGCATCGGAAATATTTGCGAGGAGCAAGTCGCCAATTTTTTTGTGTTCGTCGGCATCGCCGTGCGATGTCAAATCGCCCTGCAAACGCTTGCCAAGCTTTTCCAGTTTCATCAGCTCTTGTCTTAGTTGGTTACGAGCCAATGCTGCATCAGTATCGAATAAGCGTTGCAGATCAACGGCCTGGTAAAAACTGTCGGCTGCTGCCGAAAGAGATTCGAATTCTCCTTTTTCGAACGAAGCTTTATTTACGGGGGTCTTTGCATCGGACTTTGGAAGTTGGTAGCGATCGCCAGCTTGTTGGCCCAGACCCTGCAGAGCTCGTTGAGAATGCGTAATTGCCTCAAGTTCGTTAAGCAGCAGCAGGTTTGCTGAGCGACCGGTAAGTTGCGCTACCAGAGTTGTCTCACGCGTTTCGCCAGTTTCTTCCTGGCGCTCGAAACGGAACCTGACAACGCGTTCCGAGTCATCTTTGCTTATTTCCTGGAGAACTGCGCCATTAAGATTTGCGCGCAGGCTGTGTCCGAATTCTCCAAGCGGCTGAGAAGATTTTTCTAACTGTCGTGTGGTTCGGCGGATGAGGTAGAGTCGCGGAGAGGAAGCCTCCACATCCAAAAAAAGAAAGCCGGCGGGCCGGCGAAAATCAATCGCAAATGAGGAGCGTGAAAGCTGATAGATCTTTCCCAGCGCACCGCCGACGAGTGCCTGGCGAAGTTCCAACACAATTTCGGAGAGAATCGCGTTGTTCATCACTTACATGTTAGCAAAGCGAAGTTAATTGTCTGGCAGACCCAGGTCTGTGTGGCAACAGAAACAACCTGACAGGGGCAACACATGATTGACTGACTGTGAAAGAGACCACCGGCTGAAGCCGGTGGTCTCTTCTCTCGCACAATCAGTCAGTATGTTATGTCGGTGAAACGGTTGGAAAGTTTGCTGGTATCGAGATTAGATAGAAACAGTTCGACCAGTTCAGTCCTCGATGACTGCTGTACGAGTCAGACGATCGTGCACTGTTTTGCCTTCACCGCGCGCAAACGCCATGAGGAGACCAACACCCAAAGTCGCGAGGGTAAGGACATAAAACAGGGCCCTTCCCGCGGATTGATTTCCGGTCGGAATCAAACCGGTGCGAATGTCCACGGCTCGTAATGACAACAGTCGCATTCCTAAAGTTCGTCCGGTCAGTGCGGTTGTTACGGTCGCGTACAAGAACATAAACACTGCGACACTTCCCGCCATCAGGCCAATGACTTTCGGTTGGTGCCAATTGCCAACTTGGAACTCAATCGCCGCCGCCACCGGCAAGGTCAAAAACCCTGCCATAATCAAGTCCACGATAGCGGCCATAATGCGACGCACAAACGAAGCCTTGTTCTCAAGGTTTGCTGGATTGTAAGCAGAAGCGATCGAATCAAGATAAGACAGCGCCGGATCGTCTTCTCTAATAAGTCGCTTTGGTTTCGGCTTCTCAACTGCGGCGGGAACTTCAGTTGCGACGGGCGCCTGTACCACAACGAGGTTGTGCGTACGTTCGGGGGTAGGCGCTGACTCGCTGGGCATAGGTGCCTCCATTTCAAAGGCTGTCTCAGCCTCTGGCGCGAAATCAATCTCTGGTTGCTTGCTGTGCGCTACTGCCACGGCGGCAGCTCCTCGCGAATACGTCGTGGGAATCGTAGGCTGGTGTGCGCGTTCTATCCGTCGTAACGCGGCTGCCACTACAGGATTGACTTCCTGGGCATCCGTTTGGGGAAGTAACTCAAGTTGCGGTGGTTGGGAGGTCGGCAAGTCCGGTTGCTGTTGAGCCAGCTCTTCCGCTTCAATGGCTGCTTCGCGAGCTTTACGCTCCTGAACCTCACGTACCCGGGCGCTTAATTCTCGGCGCCATTCAGGCACCGAACGTCTCGACACTCCCGGAAACTCGATTAATCTTGAAACCGAAGGCTCTGACATAGCGAACTCTGGAGTTTCTTCGAGAAGATCGAGCGATTCTACTTCGATTTCATCAATTTCAGACACGAATGAGGTTGAAGAGTCTAATACTTCAATCGTCGGACAAGTTGCTGGACTATGCTCAGTCTCACACGAGGGACATGGCATAAATTACGAGGGCCTCCATTGGGGCACTGAATCAGCGTTCTCGCTTAGCCGCTCGTCGCATGGGACGAAAAGCTGAGCGCCGGTTCAATAGCGCGGCATGCTATCAGGAATTACTTTAAGTCGTCAACCAGAAAATGTAGCAGCGGTTGAGGTTGGTAGGTGCGAGCTGTGAGGATAGCAAACTTCGTTACGCTCTTTTAGAGCGGTGTGCGTCCGGCAAAACCTGCGTCGACATCGTGCCACCACTCGAGTTGATCTCCTTCGCCCAACTGCCAACAAAGCAAAACGACCCTGCCATCACGAAGCGATGGAAAGTCGATCAGCCCGCGACCAAAATCTTTGAGTTGCACGCCGAGAGTCTCTAATTCGCCGACTAGTGACGTCATGTTGATGAGGTTCGCTGCGTATGCGGGACCATTGGCAATTCCGCCACCACCCTGGTCCGCACATTCGGAAGCCAATTTGGCCGCGTCTTGCTCAGCCATTAGTTGCGCGTGCGCGCGTTGAATCTTCTTGACCAACGACCGCACCGAGGGCAGCAGCGAATTTGCTTCTTCAACACTGAATATCTTCATCGCCTAATCGTCCGTAACCCGAATAAATTCTGCAGAGGATTCATAGATGTCCCCGTCGCTTTCAACTGTTGATTCCAGCACAACTCTCATCGCAGTTTCGAAGAGATCTGCAGGATTCACCTGCTGGGCTTCGAGCTGGGCCTGCACATAAGCAGAGGCTGGTTCATGCAAGTCTCGCTCGTCATAACGGCCGTGCGGTACGTCCTTCCGGACTCGCTCAGCTATTTCGCCGAGATCGATAAAGTAGTCGGCAACATCAATTAACTTTGGCGCCGTGTTCGAGCGAAAGCCGGCCACTTCCACGCGGCAGCCTTTGTAAGCGACAGCGTTGACTGCGTAGACAAAATCTTCATCGCCAGAGACGAGCACAGCCGTGTCATAACGTCCTGCGAGTGAAAGCATATCTACGGCAATCTCGACATCGAGATTTGCCTTACGGCTGCCGTCGTAAAACGTTTTGAGTTCTTTTTGGATAACTCTAAACCCGTTGCGTCGCATCCAGAGCAGGAAGCCTTGCTGGCGCTCAGCTCCAATGTCTACGCCGGTGTAGAAAAAAGCGCGCAGTAGGCGACCATCTCCCAGCAGCACGCGGAGAAGCTTGTTGTAATCGATGTCGATGTTATGAAAGCGAGCTGCGTGAAAAAGGTTATTGCCGTCGATAAAAACTGCTACTCGCCCTCGATGGCCTAGTTGCCACGAAATATTATTAGTGGGATCAAAATTGTTCATTTGATAGAACCCCTGCTGGTATCCAATCGCAATAAGCATGCTTTGTAGGAAGGTACCGGGTCAAGTGAGCAGGACCAAAGTGCAAGTAACTGATGCACTGCAGGCTGCCAGCTTGCTGCATTGTCTTAGAAGTGAATTGAGTATTACTGCACCCACGATAGGCCGGCAGCCTGTCGCACATCAGGCAAAGGCACAAAAATCACATCCTGCAGCACATCGAAGTAGACGACACTCACCGGCGCGTTCGTCAAAGCAATTTCCCAGACTAAATGGAATTCGAGCGTGCCCGGAGCGTTTGCGGCTGGACGAGGATAAATAATAAGTTGCTGAACTGTTGGCTGAATAGGCGGTTCGATTGTGAAGGCGTGGAGTCCATTGGCGTCGCTGTATGAGACAGCATGCCCTTTGAGTTTGGCATTTGTATCAAGACTTCGCACTTGAGTTGCAGCGCCATTAAGCACCGCTTGGAGCTTGGCCGCGTCAGGAATGCCGGAGCTTGTGACTGCCAGGATTCGCCGATCGGGTGCAAACCGTATTTCCACCTTGCCATATGGACCAACAAGCGGATAGGTGAAGGGGCGCTGGTCATAATTGACGACGCGAGTTCCATCAAGTCCGATCGAGTCATTCACCAGGGCCAACTGCGCCGGCTCAACTCCAAGCAATGTTTTCCATTCGTTGAGAAATCGCCGGAGAGATTCTCGTGTCTCCTCTTCAGACATCTGGTTGCTCGCGCCAACCTTGGGCAAGTACAACGGCCCATTGAAATTGGAGGGGAGATTTTGAATTGTGGAGGTGATTGGCTGAAGCGGCACTTGAATCTTAGAGCCGACTCCTTGTTGAGCTGTGAGCTGTTGCCAGACTGCATTCGCCGCGTCGATTCTGGCGGGCGCCTCACTGAGCAAAGCTGGATAGACAGGCTGGTTCCGACTCGGAGCGCCGGGATTCACCGGTTGAACAGCAGCACATCCAGCCGTCAGAATCAGCAGAGCAGTTGCGAGAATTATTAGCGAACGCATCGCAGTCATTCTACTATCGTTTCGCTGCTGGTCGCGAGGTCGCCGCCCCCGGCACTGGCGCTCTTGAATTCCGAGTTACGGCTTTGATCGTATAATCAAAACGTCTGGAGGAATTATTGCCCAAATCTGACAAAGATATTTTGCCGTTTGCCGACCTTCCCACGGGCCCAAGTGAACCGCAGGGATTCTCGCCCGACGAGATGGTTCGTTGTGAAGAGTGTCTGAGAGCCAACCCACCCACAAGAATTGTCTGTCTCTATTGCGGTGTCGGCTTGCCTGCGAGCTCAGCGGCAGCAAAACCAAAACCATCTCTCCGCCCGCTCGAGAAGTGGGAACAGGGCTACAACAACATACTCATCAAAGTCTCGGGTGAGCTTAAAGACGATAGCATCGAAGAAGCTGCCGGCTTTCTGCGGCTTCAGTCTGGTGACCTGCGGCGGCTCGTAAACTCACTCACTCCTTTGCCGCTCGCTCGTACGTCCGTAAGCGAAGAAGCAAACCTGATCAGGGAAACGCTCGCGTCGCTCGGGTTAGTCACAATCATCGTTCCCGATGAGTTTTTGAGATTGGAAGCGACCCCACCAATCCGTTTGCGCACAGTTGAGCTGCTGCAAAATGAGCTCGTTGCTCATCCAACTTCCGGAGATCCGCAGTCGCTTTCATGGAAGGACATTGTGCTGCTGGTTTCGGGACGTTTGTTTGCCGCCCAGGTTGAGGTTAAAGAACGGAAGCGGCGAGGCGCCGAAAGACAGATCCTGAACGCCATGCACACGTCTACCGACGAGGAAGTGCTCGATATCTACACGCTAGATCAGAACGGAGGCTGGCGCATTCTCTCCAGTAACTTTGACTTTTCGTGCCTTGGCGCTGGTAAGAAATTGATCGCCGGCGAGAATTTCGCAGCATTGAAAAAGCTAATCGTCGAACGCTCCAGCGAAGCGCAGCTGATTGATTCGTATGACGGTGTGCGCCGCAGTCTCGAGCTGGCGTGGCCGTCTGAGCAGCAAACGTCATCGCTCGGTTGGCGTCGAGAACGAGCTGGCAGGTACAGCACCAGCGAAGTTGCGGTCACAAGCAATGAATCGCAATTCACACGCTACTCGAGGCTTTGCCACGTCTTAAAGATCAATCCCATCACTTCTTAATCATGAAATCGCGCGGGCCATCACAAAAATCTCGGGACGGGGAAGAACCGCAAAGAAGGTCCCTCGACCGGATTCATGGCGTGATGCCCGTGATTGAGGCATTGCGTGCCGGTCGAAGAGCAATTGAACACGTCGCTATTGCTGAAGGAGTGCACCACGAACGCTTGCACGAGCTCCTTGAACTCGCGCGCAATAGTCGAGTCCCCATTCGCAGAGTTCCCAGAGCTGAACTTGATCGGAGCCTGGGAGCTGTGACCCACCAGGGAATTGTCGCAAAGATTGCTGCCGCGCATTACGCGGACGCTGATGAGCTTCTGGACGAGCTCGCAGCTCGCGTCGGCACCAACGAGCCTCCACTCGCATTGGGACTTGATGGCATCGAAGATCCGCGTAATTTTGGCGCCGTGCTACGCACCGCTGAATGCGCAGGCGTTCACGGGGTATTTACAACTGAGCGACGCGCAGTCGGCTTGACTGAAACGGTGGCGAAAACTGCTGCCGGCGCCCTTGAATATGTGTCCGTAGCGCGCGTAACCAACCTGTCTCGATTGATAGACCAGTTGAAAGAACGTAACATTTGGGTGGTCGGGACCGCCGGAGATGCCAAACGTAGCTACATTGAGTGGGACTGGACTCTTCCGACTGCAGTCTTCCTGGGCGGCGAGGGCGGTGGACTACATCGATTAGTTCGGCAACGTTGCGACGAGTTAGTTCGTATTCCTATGGCCGGCAGACTTGACTCGCTAAACGTTGCGGTCGCAAGTGGCGTAATACTCTTCGAGGCCCTGCGGTGTCGAGCCGAGAAGAAGCAATGATGACAGCAGAGGCGGCACTGACGGCAATTTATCAAGAACGGGGTAGTGGTACGTTTTGAGTTAGTCCATCTCATTCTCACCCGGTTTCAACCGGGTGACCAACGATCCCCTGATGTCTTGAACCGTTTCAACGGTTTACCTTTTGTTCGGCTAACCTGAAACCGTTGAAACGGTTTACGCTACTCATGGCAGTCTTTTACCACCGGGCTGAAACCACGGTGTGAATGAGAGTAAGACCGGAAATGTACCACTATCAAGAACGGAGATAATAATGTTCTGTCCCAAGTGCGCAGCTCAAAATATCGATGGAGCGAGCTTTTGCCGCGTATGCGGCGCCAACATCAGCCTGGTGCCTCAGGCATTGGCAGGCCAGCCGCTCACAGTTCGAGATGACAATAATAGAGCCGCCCGCCGTTCACGAAGACGGGGTAGCCGCGAAGCCAGTATCGAACATTCAATGAAGAATGTTTTCGTGGGCATTGCGTTTTTGATTGTCGCGCTCGCGTTAAGTTGGTCCGGCCGTGGCGGCTGGTGGTGGATCTGGTTGTTGATTCCCGCGTTTTCATGCCTGGGTCAGGGCGTTGCGGAATACATAAGATTCAAAGAAGAGACTCGCGAGCCTCAGCCTTTGAAAGGTTACGCGCAACCGACAATGACTCCGACGATTAACGAGGCGCCGGTTCGCCCTCCTCTTCCTGCTCGAAACACGGGTGAATTGATAGCGCCGCCACCGAGTGTTACCGAGGGAACGACCCGCCACTTGGGTGCTGAAGCTCCAACTCGACACCTGGACAATGAAAGCGATTATCGGAGCTAGTCAAATCTCAGACTCCAAATCTCCATCATCAGTGCAAATCGATCTCGTGGTCTCAGCTCGAATATCCGAGCTGAGTTTGGCAGCTGGCGCTCTCGTCTGTGTTCCGATTTGCGAGGAAACCATTTCGCTGGCAAAACAGGAGATCGCGCGTGCCGCACAAATTGGAGATCTACTCGAAATCAGACTTGATTATCTTAACGACTTCACCCTGGCTGAGATTTCTGAGCTTGTAGGTTGTGCTCATGAATTAGACAAGCCGCTGATTCTCACCTTTCGTCCCAAAGAACAGGGGGGGCATCGCGCTCTCGAGCCAGAGCGACGGTTGCAGTTTTGGAAGGAAGCCAACGAGGTCTTCAAGCGCGAGTTTTTTGACATCGAACTTGATTTGCTGCGTAACAGCGAATCAATTCCGGAGCTGGATTGGAATCGCGTAATTTGTTCACATCATGACTTCGACGGAGTGCCTTCGAATCTGTCGCAAATCTACGAAGCGATGGTTCAGACTCCGGCGCGTTTCGTGAAAATTGCGGTTTCAGCTCACGATGCGATTGATTGTCTTCCTATCTTTGAGCTTCTTGGACGAGCAGAGAGCGAAGGCCGATTGTTAATCGCTATAGCGATGGGCCAGGCTGGACTGATGACGCGTGTTCTTGGTCCAGCTCGCGGCAGCTATCTCACCTACGGGTCTTCTGACGATTCGAGATCCACAGCACCTGGCCAGCTAAGCGCGGTTAAGTTGCGCGACCTCTATCGCATTAGTCGCCTCACGCGCGACTCTCGAGTGATGGGATTGGTAGGCTCGCCGGTGGCTCACTCAATTTCACCCGACGTTCATAATGCCGCTTTCGAAGCCACCGGCGTGAACGCAGTTTATCTTCCTTTGGAAGTGCGCGATCTCGCGGGTTTCATGAAGCGTATGGCCCACCCCCGCTCGAGGGAGTTGGATTGGAACTTGGCGGGACTGAGTATTACCGCACCGCACAAGAGCACTGTGCTCGAGTTCCTCGATTGGATTCATCCCGCTGCTCGCGAGATCGGAGCCGTCAACACGGTCGTAATTGATGGAGAAAGTCTTCGAGGCTACAACACCGACGCGATTGCGGTTTTGAATCCGGTGATCGAAATGATGGGAAGTCTTTCCGACGCGCGTTGCGCAGTCATCGGCGCGGGAGGCGCGGCGAAGGCGGCGCTGTGGAGCTTGAAGAATGAAGGCGCAAAAACAACTGTATTCGCGCGGGACAATCAAAAGGGAAGGACTTTGGCATCTGCTTTTGACGCCCACTTTCAGACGCTCGCCGGCTCCAGTTTCAATGACTTTGATCTCGTGATCAATGCAACGCCACTCGGCACACACGGGACATTCGCGACGGAGACAGTTGCTACTTCGCATCAGCTCCAAGGTGCGCGTCTGGCTTACGATCTGGTTTACAATCCGAGTGAGACTTTATTTATGAGGGAAGCTCGAGCGGCAGGTTGCGAAACCATTGGCGGGCTGTCCATGCTGGTGTTGCAAGGCGTCGAGCAATTCAAACTTTGGACAGGATTAGAGGCGCCGGTCGATGTTATGCGCGGCGCCGCTGAAAAGGCTTTAAAGAGTTCTTAGTTCTTTGTGCTTTGTAGTGAGCCGGACGTTAGCCACAGATTACGCAGATTACGCAGAAGTTTTGTTGTTTCTTTGTAGGCGGCTCTTTTGAATTACTAACATCTCGTTCCCGAACGGTTTTTATATCTGCGGAATCTGCGTAATCTGCGGATAAGCATTTAGTATGTCTGATCGCTATAGTCGACAAATTCTATTTAGCGGCATTGGCAGAACCGGCCAGGCGCTGATCAATGACGCCCGAGTGGTGATCATTGGGTGCGGAGCACTTGGTACGGCGCAGGCGGAGGCTCTCGCTCGAGCGGGCGTAGGCCAGCTTCGCATTGTCGATCGCGATTTCGTTGAGGCCTCGAACTTGCAGCGCCAGACAATGTTCACAGAGCAGGACGCCGCAGAACGACTGCCCAAAGCAATTGCTGCTGCGAAACATATCGGCGAGCTTAACTCGGAGATCTCGGTCGAGCCGGAAGTTTTAGACGTCAATCACACGAATATTGAGCGGCTCATCAACGGCTGCGAGGTCGTTCTCGATGGCACCGACAACTTCGCGACGCGTTATCTCATCAATGATGCGTGCGTTAAGCATCAGGTGAACTGGGTCTACGGCGCCGCGGTTGGTTCCTACGGCGTCAGTATGACGATTCGGCCCAACCAGACCGCCTGCCTGCGTTGCCTGTTCGAGGAGGCGCCGTCGGCTGCCAGTGCTCCTACATGCGATACGGCCGGAGTGATTATGCCGATTATCAGCGTGGTTGCCGCAGTCCAGGTTAGTGAAACTTTGAAGCTTCTGACAAAACAAGTGGACCAATTGCACAATGCGCTAATGCAGTTCGATGTCTGGAATAATGAGTGGCGGAAGATTAAGGCTGGTGGTCCAGTGCCGGATTGCGCAACTTGTGGCCTGCGAAAGTTTCAAACGCTTGAGCCGGACACTTCAGATCTTGCCGCCGTCCTTTGCGGACGCAACGCGGTTCAGATTTCTCCAACTACTCCGTCACGAATTAACTTCCCTCAGTTAGCTGAGCGTCTCAGCCCGGCCGGGGAAGTGAAATTCAATGACTATCTGCTTCGCTTTCAGGCTGGCGACTACGAGCTAACTGTTTTCCAGGACGCTCGCTCAATCATTCGCGGCACCAACGAAATCACCACTGCTCGTTCTCTTTACGCTAAATACATTGGAAACTAACTGGTCAGATATGCCAAAACAAAAACTTTTCAGGCGCAGCCTCGCCTTCGTAGTCTTTAGTGCAGTGCTCGCCTTTTCATCGATCCTGGTTTTTGCCGGCCAGCCAATCATTTGGGAAATTAATAGTCGAGCTGACTTGCTCAAAGGTGAATCGCGCGGCATTTCAGTGACAGATACCGGCGCCTTAATGCTCGCTCCAAAATTCACGCAGATATTCAACACCGAGCAGGCTTATGTCTGGTCGTCAGCAGCTGATTCTCAGGGAAATGTGTTTCTGGGCACCGGACACGACGGCCGGATTTATCGAGTCGGAGCTGATGGTCGTGGCGCACTTTTGTATGACGCAGCTGAGCTTGATGTCACGGCGCTCGCCGTCTCACGCGATGGAGTTCTCTACGCCGGCACGTCGCCGGATGGAAAGGTTTATCGTATTACTGCCGATGGAAAGGCCGAGGTTTATTTCGCGCCGGGAGACAAATACATCTGGTCACTAGCGTTTCTGCCCGACGGATCCCTGGCAGTCGGCACCGGCGATAATGGCAAGCTCTACCGGGTTCGTGCGGCTGGCGCCAAACCAGAAACTTCGCTATTGATCAGCACAAATCAAACTCACGTGATGAGTCTGGCGGTGACGCCGCAGGGAGACTTGATCGCGGGTACTGATCCCGGCGGATTGGTTTTGAGAATCTCATCTGATGGAAAAGCTTTTGGTCTTTTTGATTCCCAGCTACGAGAGATCCATGCGCTCGCACCCGCCGCTGACGGCTCGATTTATGTGCTGGCGTTGAGCGACTCTGCAACCGCCCCTCGTCCGCAACCATCCGGGAGCGCGGGTCAATCTTCCGAAGGGTCGTTGCCGGTTGCCAGTGTCACCATCACGCCTGTCGATGAAGCAGCGAATTCTATGCAACAGGGCCAACCCTCAGGACGCAGCCGTAATGACACTTCCAATGCGCGCAGCGCTGTCTTTCGGATCTTGCCCGACGGCGGCATGGACACAATCTGGTCTTCGACGACAGTAACTGCATTTGCCATTGCGCCGACGCTCCAGCCAGGTAGTGTCCTGATCGGCACGGCAGATAAAGGTCGCATCTATTCGGTGACCAACGATGGACGTGACACACTGTTGCTGCAATCCACTGAAGGACAGATTTCGGCATTCATATCTCGGCCCGGCGAAATCATTGCCGCCTCGAGTAATCAGGGAAAGCTTTTTCGTTTCAGCAGCGAAGTGATTGGTGAAGGCTCATATGAATCGCCGGTGCGAGATGCGCGCCTGATCGCCACGTGGGGGCGTATCTGGTGGCGAGGCGAAGGCAGCGTTGAGCTGCAAACTCGCAGCGGCAATGGCGAACGTCCTGATGCGACGTGGAGCGATTGGAGTCCAGCTTATCGAGATCCATCCGGCAGCCAAATTGGGAGTCCTCGAGCTCGCTTCATTCAATGGCGCGCAACTCTTCGCACTGCCGGCTCGCAACCGACGACAATTTCAACAGCACGGATGGAAGACGTTAGCGTGGCTTACATGCAGAGAAATGTCGCCCCGGAGGTGCTGGCGATTTCGACTCTGCCAATTGGCGTGGGCTTGCAGGCTATGCCTCAGGCGCCTGCGGATCCGAACATCGAATCTTCCGGTCTTGACCCATCCTTGTTTGGAGTCATTGCCCAAATTCCGCCGCGACGCATTTATCAGCGAGGTGCTCGTTCAATTCAATGGCAGGCTGAAGATCGCAACGGCGATAATCTCGAGTACGCAGTCTATTATCGTTCGTTAAGCGAGAAGACTTTTCGCCTTTTGAAAGACAGGCTGCGCGATAACTTTTTCACCATTGACGGCGCTACGCTGGCTGATGGGCGTTATGTGATGAAAGTAGTCGCTTCCGACGCACCTGATAATCCCACCGGAAAAGCAATGACAGGAGAGCGGCTGAGTGAACCGCTGGATATCGACAACACGCCGCCGGTGGTTCGAGTAGTCGGACAACCACAGCTTACGCCCACGGGCTTTCGGCTTTTGTTCGACGTTGAAGATGCAACCGGCCGGGTGAAGCGCGCAGACGTTAGCGTTGATGGCTCGCCCTGGAATCCGACCTTCCCGGATGATGGGATTGCCGACAACGCTCGCGAGCGTTACACCATCGAGCTGCAGGGAACTGGCGAACAGACAGTTTCGTTACGTGCTTTTGATAGCAGCGGCAACGTCGGCAGCCTCAGCTTCACCGTGCGGCGGAATTAGGGTGTAGGGGGTTGGGTGTAGCAGTAACTAGGGTGTAGGGGGTTGGGTGTGGGGTGTAGCCGAGCACTAGTGATCGACCAACATTTGATTGACGCGCACGCGATGTCGATTTGCCATTTGCCATTTTTGATCGGCCATTTGTCATCGGTGGAGTTAATTCCCAGTGCGCCAGGAAAAAGTAGGTAAAGCATAAATGGTGAACTGATGCCTGAGCCGATACCACAGGCTGGCCCTGTGGTGTTTCATGTTCACAGCTACAAAAACAGGTTGATCCATCGGTTCGCAAGATGCCACGGGCTGGCCCCGTGGAGTTTCACGTTGCCGCCTGCCAGCAGCATGAAGCGTGAACACTCCACGGGACGAGCCCGTGGCATCACCAAAAATCTCGGCCCGCCTCTGTTAGCGACCCACGTGAGTGACCACGGCGCCAGGCCGTGGCCTCAGTCTTAGCGACTACCTACTTTTTCTTGCCGCACTGGGAATTAACTCCGACGATGACAAATGGCAAATCAAAAATGGCAAATGGCAAATCGACACCTGCTACGGCTGAGGCCAGGTTGGCGGAGAGCCAGCGCTCGGCTACACCCTACACCCTAACCCCGACACCCTAGTTAGAGCTGACACCCTAAATCGTGCGACGGAACACCGAAAGCGTGCGCAATCGCTGTTTTTGCTGGTAAACTAAGCCCCGGCCGATCGGTTAAGTTGTTTGGATTGTCCGCGGTTCACCCAATTGAAAATACTCCGGTCTTTGGCACCCATATTGCTCCGATTGCAGTGGCGCGTCTCCGGCTCTCCCTCCCATGCGCCGGGAAAAGAGCATGAGGAGGCTGAAAACTGATGGTTAGCTTTAGACAAAAATTATTGACGGCAGCGATTGTTTTGAGCGTTTCCCTTTCTGTCTTTGCGCAAAAGGGAAGCGACAACAGCAATAAGCGTCCGGACAAAGAAACCCCGAAGGTTATCGTTAAGGACAAGGACAAGCCACCACCGCCACCCAAGAAGGGCAAGTCGTAACAGGGAGTAGGTGTTTGGGTTTAGGGTGTAGAAGGGTCTTCTTCTACACCCCTTTTACTTTTTGGAGTAGCTCTCTTTGACTTGGCTTGGTCCGAATGACAAATGGCGATTTACGATCTGTCATTCGCATTTTCCATTTTTCAATTTCAGGCAAGGCGCCCGATCAAACTGAACCAGTGCTCTTAAGTTGAATCGCTATACACCACTCTGCGATTAGACTAGAATCAAACTCTCGTCTGCAGCATCGTGAATTCAGTACCCCTGGTTTTAGGAGGTATAAAGTTCAAGCTCCTTCCCCCATCAGCGTGACTTCATCATGAGCAACGATAGCGCCGAATCAACATCTCGGGAGAAACAATCAGCCTCACATACTTCTGACGGCTTCCTCGTCGTTGGCCTCGGCGCTTCTGCCGGTGGTATCCACGCCCTCAAGACCTTCTTTAAGGGAGTACCTGAAGATAGCGGGATGGCTTACGTAGTGATCCTGCACATGTCCTCTGAGTACGAAAGCAACCTGGCTGAGATTCTTCAATACGTGTGTCCCATTTCTGTGACTCAAGTGCGGCAGCGTGTCAAAGTGGTTCCAAATCACGTTTATGTAGTTCCGCCAACTCATAATCTCACAATGAATGATGGGCATCTCGACCTCAAGAGCAAAATCGCCACCGAGGAACGCGGCTCACCGGTGGACCTCTTCTTCCGCGCACTTGCCGAAACGAACGAAGAGCGGGCTGTTTCAGTCGTTCTTTCCGGGACCGGCGCTAACGGCTCGCTGGGATTGAAGCGAGTCAAGGAATGTGGAGGCGTGGCCTTCGCTCAGGATCCTACCGAAGCCGAATATGCTGACATGCCCAACAATGCGATTGCGACTGGCATGGTCGATTACGTCTTGCCGGTCGCGGAGATTCCCGAGCGAATCGTTTCGTATAACAATCACCGCGGCATGGTGAGATTGCCGCCGGCGGAAGCGGTACCCGACACCGACGAAGAGGCGTTGAAGGACATTTTTACTCAGCTCAGCGTCCGCACCGGGCATGACTTTTCGAACTACAAGCGCGCGACGATTTTGCGACGTATCGAGCGCCGGCTGGGCCTGAGAGAACTTCCGGCGTTAAGAGACTATGCGCGCTATCTGCATCAGTATCCTCGGGAGATTGAAATGCTGATGAAGGATCTTCTCATCAGCGTCACCAATTTCTTTCGCGATCCGGTGGCGATTCAAGCACTCTCGACGCGAGTAATTCCAAAACTCTTTGAGAAAAAGAAACCGGATCAGCCTGTGCGGGTCTGGATAGCGGGATGCGCAACCGGAGAGGAAGCCTATTCTTTGGCGATGTTGCTTGTAGAACAGGCAGATATTTATAGCAACTCACCTAACATCCAGTTATTCGGGACCGATCTCGATGAACAAGCGATCAAGGTTGCGCGTGAAGGCTTCTACAAAGAGGCTGAAGTCTCGGAGATATCTCAGGAAAGGTTGCGTCGCTTTTTCAACCGCGACGGCTTTGGCTATCGAGTCCGCCGCGAGCTCAGAGAGCTACTGTTGTTTTCGACACACAACGTAATCAAGGATCCGCCTTTTTCACATCTCGATCTGGTCTCGTGTCGCAATCTGCTGATTTATCTCAATCGAACTGCTCAGGCTCGCGTGTTGGAAGTGTTGCACTTTGCGCTGAATCCTTCCGCATACCTTTTCCTCGGTGCATCGGAGTCCGTAGAAGGCGCAGTCGATCTGTTCTCCGTGTTTGACAAAGAACACCATATCTTTCGCAGCCGGCCAGTGCCGCCTCGTAACCTCACAATTCCCGAAGTCACCATCAGGCATCCGAAGATATCCTTGCTGGAAATACCAAAGACGGTCGAAGAAAAGCGAGCGATAGAGCGTTTATCTTATGCCGATCTTCATCAACGAATGCTCGAGGAATACGCTGCCCCGAGTGTGATCGTAAATGAAGGATATGAAATTGTGCATTTGTCCGATCACGCCGGCCGCTTTATGGAAATCAGCGGCGGGGAACCAACCCACAACCTGCTCAAAGTGATCCGACCCGAACTACGCCTGGAACTGCGCACTGCGCTTTACCAGGCAGTACACGATCGGATCAACGTCGAAGTTCGCGGTCTGCGCCTCGCCACCGGCGAAGGTAATGAAACGCTGAACATCATGGTGAGACCTGTCCTGATAGAAGAAGACTCGACTCGGGGTTTTATCCTGGTTCTTTTTGACGCTGTGAAAGGTGACGTCGCAGCAATAACCCAAGTCGAGGCCGCTTCCAGAGATGAATCGATTGCCCGACGCCTCGAAGAAGAATTGCTGCAGTCAAAGGCCCAGCTTCGCGCAACGGTGGAGCAGTATGAGATACAGCAGGAAGAGCTGCGCGCGTCAAACGAAGAGCTTCAAGCAATGAATGAAGAGCTGCGCTCGTCCGCCGAGGAGCTCGAGACAAGTAAGGAAGAACTGCAATCAGTCAACGAAGAGCTCAGCACCGTCAATCAGGAACTAAAGATAAAGATCGAGGAGCTCAGTCTGGCGAATAATAATTTCGAGAACCTGATGAACTCGACTAACATCGCCACAATCTTTCTCGATCGTTCCTTGTCACTTCGACAATTTACACCGAGCACCAGCAAGATTTTTAATCTTATTCCCGCAGATCTTGGCCGCCAATTAACTGACATTACCAACAAACTCCAGGTCGATTGCTTGCTCGAAGAGTCTCAGCTGATTTTGGAGAAGCTGCAGAACATCAAGCACGAGGTGCAGACTACGGATGGACGCACCTACATGATGACCTTGTCGCCGTACCGCACGCTCGAGGATAGGATCGAGGGCGTCGTGATTACTTTGGTTGACATCACGGAACGAGTCGAAGCTGAGGAGACCATTCGCCGAGCCGGTGAGGAACTTGAATTAAAGGTCAAGGAGCGCACTTTTGAACTGAACAAAACTAATGAGGCGCTGGAGAAGGAAGTGGCCGAACGCAAAGCCGCGGAGGAGGCGCGCACTAAGTTGCTCAACCAGGTTGTAAACGCCCAGGAAGAAGAGCGAAGGAGATTGGCGCGCGAGCTTCACGATCAACTAGGCCAGCAATTGACAGCCTTAAGGCTCCAGCTCGAATCACTTCACGATACTCAAAAGGCCGGCGAATCTGACAAGATTCACAAGCTTCAGGCAATCGTGAATCGCCTCGACATCGACGTTGATTTCCTGGCGTGGGAACTGAGGCCAATCGCGCTCGACGAATTGGGTCTTGAGACGGCCTTGAAAAATTATGTCAAGCAGTGGTCAGAACACTTCGAAATACCGGCGGACTTTCACTCCCGAGGGATTGCAGATAAACGGCTTGGTCATGAGGTAGAAACTAATCTTTATCGCATTGCCCAGGAGGCGCTCAATAACTGCGCAAAACACGCCAGGTGCAAAGAGGTCTATATCATTCTGGAACGTCGCGGTAACGATGCTGTTTTGATAATCGAGGATAATGGCGTTGGTTTTGACGTTCAGTTTGAAAAGGTCAGCGAATTGGATATGGGACTCGTAAGCATGCGCGAAAGAGCTCTTTTGATCGGCGGCACTTTTGAGATCGAGTCACAGCCTGATGATGGAACAACAGTTTTCGTTCGTGTACCGTTGAATACCGAGGAGGGCAAGTCTCCCGAATGACGACTGTACGCGTCTTAGTTGCAGAGGACCACGAGACGGTGCGCGAGGGACTCAAGCTCATTCTGAGTTCGCAGCCTGGAATCGAAGTCGTTGGCGAAGCAAGCGACGGCCGCTCGGCGGTCGAACAAGCTCTGAAGCTGCGACCGGATATCGTCCTCATGGACGTGTCGATGCCCCAACTAAACGGCCTCAAGGCTACGCAGAAGTTGGGAGAAACCTGTCCGGAAGTAAAGGTCTTGATCTTAACTCGCCATAAGGATGATGGTTATTTGCAACAGCTACTGCGCGCCGGCGCCTCAGGCTATGTTTTGAAGCAGAGTTCTTCGGTCGAGTTACTTCATGCGATTCGCTCGATCGCTGCCGGCGGCAAGTACCTGGATCCAGCCGTCGCTGGAAAAGTGATGGGAAGCTACACAGCTAAGCCTTCGCCCGACCCGGCTCAACATGAAAGTTTGACTGACAGAGAAGGCGAGGTGCTGCGCCTCATCGCGCTGGGCTACAGCAACAAAGACATTGCTCAACAGCTTGGGCTCAGCGTCAAGACCATCGAGGCCCACAAATCGAACGCAATGAAGAAGCTCGGCATGTTCAGCCGCATTGACATCGTTCGCTACGCTTTGCTGCAAGGCTGGTTGCAAGAGACTTGAGATTGGCTTGCTTTTGAGGGGCCGATCCAAGCAGTTCTACGGAAAACTTGGCTCGCGGGACTCCATTTTGTCTTTCACCGTACAGACTAATCGCGAACAAGACTGATACAATGACATCCGCAGATAAACTCTCCTCGTCCGTTCGCTTCGTTTTAACAATGTCACAGTTTCAACCAGAACTATGGTCTTTAGTGGCGGTGTGTACGCGCTGCGCCAACCAAACTCTCTTGTTTCGAAACGTGCCCGAGAGGTTGTCAAATATTGGTGGCAAGTACTCAACCACTTGCTCAAATTGTGGCCAACGAGATTCCTTTCCGGTAGTGCGCACCCGTGATGTTGGCGCAGAGGATGCAAGTCGAGAGAATAGCGTCGTCAGCTAAACCAAGATGCAGCGGTACCGTTCCTCCGGATCATAACGCGCTTTCAGCGCTCCAAATACTTACTTCCACTGCCCTGGGGCGCTGCCCAGGCTTTCACACGGCTCGCCTTTGGCGCTCAAACAAACCATTTGTGAGTGAAGTATGCGTTGTGGCGGACGGCCCAATCGCAGATCCCAATAACACTACCTAAGCTCCGTCGCAACGCATTCCAGAAATCCATCCATCCCTTTCATATTAGGGAAAGTCCCTAGGTTTTCTGCCGATAATCCCAATTGTCACGGGTTTCTTCCAATGGAATATTCGCACCTCAACTTATGCAGGATTGGCGGCCTCCTAAACGGAGTTTGCTTGATTTCATCAAGTTGAAGGGTTCAGCAGGAAACACTGAACCGGAACAAGGGGAACGGGGTGGGTGCCCGACTCATTCACCCCGACTTTCATGCCCCGACATTTATCCCGAAAATTGACCGCACGGGTGGTGGCAAATGTTGTCTTCTGCTGCTAATGAGCGAGCCAAAGCTTCTCAGCTCGATGAGGTAAACCGCGCTTCGTTGCCTTTGATCCTTCTCGTTGAAGATCACGACGATACGAGAATGATGTATCGGTTCGTTTTGGAGGCTGGCAGCTATCGAGTAGCCGAAGCGAGGAACGGCGAGGAAGCCTTCAAACTCGTGGAGACTCTCCGTCCGAGCCTCATAGTAATGGACAGTAATTTGCCGGGAATGAATGGCTTAATGGTGACGCGTTACCTTCGAGAACACGAGGACGGAAACCCCATCCCCATCCTTTTCCTGTCTGGCGACGCGCATCCGCAATTAAGGATCGCAGCTCTCGATGCTGGCGGAGATGACTACCTGGTAAAGCCTGTTGATATTGAACAATTTCAAGCTGCGATTAAGCGGCTCCTTGCTAATCAGCCAAATCAATCTGCAATTGCAGAGGTTTGAAAAAAGGAAATGAATCTCACCAGCATGAATCTCCTGGGTCTTTTTGAAATTGATGAATCGGGAACCATTCTCTACGCGCGAGCCGAACCCGAAGATGGAGCGGCGAAATCTGATGAAGTGACAGGAAGAAATTTTTTTGACTTGGCTCCAGAGCAAACGGTGTCGGAATTACAACAAAACATCCACCGCTTTGTTGAGGGCAACCAGCAGGCTAACAGTTTCTATGTCGTGAGTCCGAACTTCGACGGCAGTCAGCGTGTCAAGGTCCTATTGGGACGCATACGCTATCGAGTGGCGGGTGACCCGGATACGTCAATCCTGGTCCACTTGAGAAGAGTCTAGACGCCCCCTAGGACGGATTGCAGAAGAGAATACAGGGATAACAAATCATGAAGGAATTGGAAGGTGTAGTATTGGGCGGTGCAGTTCTGGATCCGCTCGTTTCAGTCAATAACAAGAACATTGATGGTGCGCTCACTCGCTTCCCGGAAATCCACGAATTTGCGCAACAGCCTCCCATCGCTCGTCCCATTCCGTTCAGCGGTTTACTGACAAACAAGTTGCTGGCCGCTTTGCCGGGGGCGCATTTCGCGCGCTTGCTTCCACATCTGGAAGCCGTTTCACTTTCAGCAAGCTATAACATCTATAGTTATGGCGATAGCCCAACGTTTGCGTACTTCCCGGAGACGGCCGTCATCACGCACCTTTATGTACTCGAGGATGGAAGTACGACTGCGGCGGCTCTGATTGGCAATGAAGGGATGATTGGGTTGTCAGCTATCTTTGCCGCAACTCCCCAGTCCTATGCTACGCAGATCACAATTGGCGGCAGTGCGCTGCGCATCGATATCGAAACGCTGAGGCAGGAGTTTGCCCATGGCGATGCTTTGCATCGGGTTCTGCTCAAGTATGCTACCGCGCGGCTCGCTCAGCTTTCTCAGAAGGCTGTCTGCAATGGCCGCCATCACCTGGACGAAAGACTGTGTACCTGGCTCTTGATGGTCCACGATCGCGCCGGACAAAACAGTTTAGCCTTAACTCATGAGCAAATTGCCCATCAGCTCGGTGCGCGTCGCGCAGGAATTACCGACGCCTGTAACGCACTGCGCAGAGCCGGAGTCATCCAGTACCGTCGCGGAGTAATTCGCATCTTCAATCGGACACTGCTCGAGAAGGCGGCGTGTGAATGCTACGGGACCTTTAGACATACCAATCAAGCCAATGGAATTAATCCCCGAAAGAATGGTGGGGGAATCAAGGCAGTTGGCTCGGCTGGCTGAATCTTAAGACTCTAAAACCATCAAGGCTATGGAGTACCAAAGTTGGCAAGTGGCGCGGCTGGAGTAGCACTCGCTTCATCAATGCCTGACGAATTGCCGTAGCCGGATTCTTTCGCCGAAGTCTTAACTGGCGCGAGGACTGCTTCGAGGATTGGGCGCATCTGAGATAGTTGCTTGACGCGAATTACCAGGTCCCAGGCGCGCTCGAATTTCTTCCAGCCGGCGCTGTAGAAGAAGTGCTTGAGCCGGTGCTTCGTCGATTCGTGAGCCGATGAAGCTTTGAAGATTGAATTCCAACGGTAGAACTCTTTGTACGCCCAGTCATATCCTCTCTTTAATTCCTGTGGTGACAGACTCGTGGGTTTGTAGACAACATTACGAGTGTCGTAGAGATCCCAGTTCCTCGTCTCGACTCGATTACTTCGGTCCATCTCCGTGAATAAAGCGGTGCCGGGATACGGTGTGAGAATGTGAAACGTAGCCGTAGTGATCCCGGCGTCCACAGCCCAATCAACTGTGCGACGAAAGACATCCTTGTCATCACCGTCGAGCCCGAACACGAAGCTGCCATTAATCATGATCCCGAGGCTGTCGAGTCTGCGCGCCACTTCGCGATAGCTGCGTCCCAGATTCTGACGCTTTCCGGCGCCTGCGAGACTGCTGCTCGATAGAGTTTCAAAACCGACGAACAAACTGCGAAGTCCTGCGGCGGCGGCCTCCTCGACAACGTCGTCTCGAAGGATCGAGTCGACAGTTGCTGCGCCTTGAAAGACTCGTCCCATGCCTCTCATGCCGCGGAAAAGGTCTCGCGAGAACTTGGCATTCCCAAAGAGGTGGTCGTCGAGAAAGTAAAGATGCCGGCCAGGCAAGCGAGATATTTCCGAGAGCGCATCATCAACAACCTGTGTGTAGAAGGAGCGGCCTCCCTCAAAAAAAGCGTCTTTGTAACAGAAGGTGCAGTGGTGCGGGCAGCCTCGCGACACGACAATTGAGTTTGGAACCAGATACCGATGTCGTTGGATCAGATCACGGCGGATTGGCGGCAACGTTTCCAGCGTGCGAATCGAGGATTCGTAGCGGCGCTGCGGATTTCCTGCGGCAAAGTCTTTCAGGAATTTTGGAAAGGTGTCTTCACCGGGCCCGAGAAAGATCGTGTCTGCATGAGGAGCTGCTTCTTCTGGAAGGGAAGTGACGTGGAGACCGCCTAACAGCACGTAAGATCCACGCTTCCGATAGTGATCCGCTATTTGGTACGCGCGGTAAGCATTCGTGATGTAAACCTGGATGATTACGAGGTCCGGCTCATCGTCCAGGTTCAGCTTCTCCACATGCTCGTCCTGGAGTGAGATTTCGAGGTCGGGATCGAGATAGGCTGCGAGCGTCGCCAATCCAAGCGGCGGAAAGAGCGAGTACTTGATGGGCCGCCAATACGGACTCGTCGCCTCCGTCAACGCGGGAAGTATTAGCTTTACGCTCTTAAGCTTTCGGCTCAGCCTTCTTTCGTGAGGCCTCAGTCCTGGGTTTCCGCTCAAATCCGCCTCCTTCTTCCCATATCTCGCCCGAGTTGCTAAAGTCCCGTGCATCGTAAATGACTTTGCATTGCAAAGTCAACGTGATATTTTCGCGCGCAGTGCGCCAGGAAAAAGTAGGTAAAGCGTAAATGGGTGAACTAAAGCCTTAACCGATACCACAGGCTTGCCCTGTGGTGTTTCATGTTCACAGCTACAAAAACAGGCTGATCCATAGGTTCGCAAGAGGCGCGGGCTGGCCTGGTGGTGTTTGTGTTGCTGGAAGTGGCGAATTCCTATTGCAACGCGTACTCGGAAATCAGCTCTTCATCGTCGCTGCATATGCGTACCCAGATTCCACCCGGCGCCAGGCCTTGGAGCGACGGTTGAGCGACGGTTCGCAGATGCACACTCTCTCGCTTCATTTCTGCCCTGAATTGTGTGCCCTGAGGGCAGACAAAAGGGCTGATAAGCATTATCGGCCACTGACTCGATTTTGAATCAATGGCCGATGTTATTGGTGCCCGCTAGTAGATTCGAACTACTGACCCCTCGCGTGTGAAGCGAGTGCTCTACCGCTGAGCCAAGCGGGCAGATATTTTCGTTAAAAGTATGCTACACCGGCAGTTACTTAGTTTGCAATCACTTACGGGCACGCTTTTTCGCGCTCCCATCGCTCCGAACGCCCCCAACGCCACCCTGAGCCGTCAAGATCCCGTCAACGTTGTCGAGGGCCTGCATACTTACTATCCGGCCTTCGTCAGTTGGGATGGATGTAGTTTGAGAAGCTCTCAAGGGTCTTGTGGGTCATCACCAGAAAGGGATAGAGACAGTCGCAGAATGGCATAGAAAGAAATTGACTAGAACGTAGAATTTGCCCTATTGTCAACTGGCAAATCGCACTGCTTATCGGCTAATCCTCCGAGTCGACATCACGTCCTTTCTCAACCGGCTCTGGAGAGTGGTAGATTTTCAAGGCCGAGAAGCCTCGCACGCATCGGTGTCTTGCTAATTTTAGAGTCGCCTCACGTGCAGTAATCTTCAGTCGGTCCCAAGGAGCGATGAGCTACAACTCCTCAACAGAGCGTTCACGCAAAAAGTATAAGCCATTTTCGAGGTCTTGGCGCCGGATTGCACAAAGTAGACTTTTCCTATGTCTTGGCATCGGTGTTCTCGCTCTAAGTGGACTTGGCGTTAACAACGGGAATTGGGTTCTATTCTATGCGAGTTTCTATGCTGCACTACTCATTTGCTCCGGGTTTTTCGATGCCGCTACGCTCGAACTCAAGAGGTTTCGAGTAGTTCCGGCGTTTACGGATGTCATCTTCGTCTCCTTAATTATTCACTATGCCGGGGGAAACCAAAGTTCCTGGTTTCTACTGTATTTCTTTCCCATCATTTCAGTTTCAAGATATCTGGGATATTTAGGCAGTTTGATTATTGCTGCTGAGGTAATCACTGCTTATATATGGATTGTTTCTTTCGACACCTCCGCACAAGGCATCGACCCGCTCGCAGTTGTCTTAAGATGTCTGACATTTGTCGGAATCGCATTTGTGGCGGGCAACTTATTTCATAGCAAGGCCCGTGAAAACCAACACATCATTCGCACCTTCACTGAGATCGACAAGGAAATGTTGTCTGAAACGAACACGGAGGAGGTGTTCAAGCTGATTCTTGAAAGGGGACTTGAGCTCACCGGTTCGGAAATGGGTCACATTAGATTGATCGATCAGAGAACCCAGGAGGCTACCGTTGTTGCTGCCATTGGCCAGCCTGCAGCCCATGATTGGACCATGAAGCCATTAGACGAAAGTTTCTCGCACAAAGTGATCCAATCAAAGCAATCTCTCATCATCCATGAAATTACGAAACGAGATCTTATACGATATCTGGGCACTTATTTTTGGTTATATAAACCGAGGCCACGGTCTGCATTGTTTGTGCCGATTTTGCTAAAAGATATACCGATAGGTGTCATCGCAGTTTATTCTCCAAGACGATTCCATTACACGAAGAACGAACTCCGCGGCTTGGAAAGCCTCACGTCACTAATCGCAGTAGTTCAGAAAAATGCGAGGCTACTTGAGGAAGAGCAACAGCGTCTGCACCTTCTATATAAGATTGGAGAACAATTAAAGACCGAGCTTGAGCTCACTGATTTATTCAATGAGGTCGTTGAGTTAACGTATGCGCAACTCAACTCAGAAGAAGCCTCCTTATTTATCGTCGACGATTCTAATCCAAACCTGATCAGCAAAGTAGCGGTTAAAGGACCAACACCGGAAATCACCGACGCGCTGGCATCACTCGAAGCACCCTATGTGAAGGGCGACGATCTAGTTGGAAGTGTTTTCAAAAATAAAGTCCCTTTGCGTCTGGCGAAAATTCCCCCAAAGGTAAAATACACAGAAGAATATCGAAGAGTTTTGCCGTCCCGATTGGTTTCCCATTACCTCTGCGTCCCATTGTTAAGAGGAGATGAGGTGCTTGGCGTAATTAGAGTTATCAACCGCCGCGGTCCCGGCTATTCCGCCAAAAATAAATATGCGCTGTCTGACAAAGGATTTGACCGAGCCGATGTTCGACTTATGCAGACTATTGCCAGTCAGGTTGCGGCGGCAGTGCAAAATGCAAAGCTACTTAAACAATCTAAAGAAGCAAAGAGTTATTTCGAGAACTTAATTGTAAATTCTCCAGACCCGATAATTGTTCTCGATGAAAAAGGCAGAATCAAGGTCTTCAATAAAGCCTGTGAAGAGGTTTGGGGTTATGAATTTGAGGATGTCAAAGAGAAGGACGTTGCTGAGTACTATGAGTCGCTGGAACACGCAAGAAAGATTGGTAAAGCATTGTGGACTGCAAAAGAAAAAGGCTACCAAATAAAGAATTACGAGGCTCAAATCAGAGATCGCCACGGAAATCTTATTCCCATCAGCCTATCGGCGTCCTTGTTAGTTAATGAAAATGAGGAGCTGGTTGCGAGTGTTGGGGTCTTCAAGGATCTTAGAGAACTTAAGGAATTGCGAGAACGTGTCCTTGAGTCAGAGAGGCTAGCGGATATCGGGAAGTTCGCAGGCATAGTGGGGCACGATATCAAACATGAAATGGCAATTGTTCTCGCATATAGCCAGATCCTTCTGAGTTCCTGCAATCAGGAAGACGATCCTGAGCGATTCGACATGTATAGCGAAATCAAAGATGCGTCGCTATATTCCATGGAAAAACTTCAAAACATGTTGATGGCTCCCGGGCCAAACCCTCCGCAGAAAAAGATTACCCATATTCGAAATATTCTTGGTGGAATCGAAGAACGCATGTTGCGGCAGGCACGCTCCAAACAGATCGACATGTCAATCCACTACCCGGATCTTGATCACAAAATCAGTGTCGACATTGAGCAGATGAAACATGTGTTTTGGAACCTCTACAACAACTCGCTGCATGCTATTCAGGAAAGAAAAGCTCACGATCGCCAGTTCAAAGCAGGAAAAATCGAACTGTCACCACACATCGAAAATGGATATCTATCTTTGTGCTGGAAAGACAATGGCACGGGGATTTCTAGCGATGCATTACCTCTGATTTTTAATGCATTTTTCACGAAAAAGCAGTCAGGCTCTGGGCTTGGGCTTTTTATTTCTAAAAATATTGTCGAATTGAACGGCGGATTGCTTTCAGTTCATTCCAAGTATGGTGAGGGCACTTGCTTCAAGATTAGGCTTCCGCTCTTTAATGGCTCGACAGATACAACAGAGAAATAAAGGACACGAGAAACGAATGCAACTTCATAAATCGTGGTCAACTAGCAGTCGCTTAAGCATATTGATTGTAGCTTTTGGGATTTCGCGTTTCCTACTCTCCGCAAACAGCAGAGGAAAGTCGGGTGAAGATTCACAATATAAAGCAAAGATCGAGGCCATCAAACAGAAGGGACTAAAAATACTAATAGTTGACGACGAGGATCGCTTCAGAAGGGCGATGGCTACCTATCTCAGAACGCAATTCAAAATCAGTGTGAAACATGTCGACTCTGGCCGAGGGGCAGTTCAGGAATTTGAAAAAGGAAATTTATATGATGTCGTATTTTTAGATCTCAATTTGTCCGACCAGACCGGCGTTCAGACCTTTCGTGAATTGATTAGCCGAAACGTGACCACACGAATTGTTTTCATGTCGGCTTATTCCAATAGCGAAGTATGGGATGAAGCAACACAATTGGGTTTCAATCCGCTTGGAAAACCTATTTCGGATGAAGACTTCGTCCGAATTTTTTCTGACATATAGGAACGGGCTCATGAAACGAGAACTCTTAATTGTCGAGGATGATGCGAGATTTCGCACTACAACTAAGCAAGTGCTCGACGGACGAGGATTGATAATTCATGAGGCAGGTTCTGTTCCGGACGCCATTGACCATCTGGCTGACAGGCGAAACATTCAAGTGATCATCCTCGATCTCGAACTCCCGTCAATGGATGGCAAAGAGCTGTTGAAGCACATCCAACCGATGGCCTCGAAATATAGAGTCATTGTTCTGACAGCGCATGAGGAATTTCTTGCAGCAGAAAGAGCGAAGGCGTTTGACGTGTTCTCTTATCAGGCCAAGGCGCAGGGGTCTTTCGCACAGTCCATCATCTTTGAAGTGGAGCGAGCTTTCTGGGATCTGGAACGCGCAGCTTTAAGTGCGAAGATGGCGAGTCATCTTGAGATACAGGAAAGAATCAACTCGAATGGAAACCTGGATCAGACTCTCGACCTGATAAGTGGTCATGCACTGGAACTCACTCGCGCTTACACTTGTCATATTCGACTTTTCGATCATGATAGAGGAGATTTCCAGTTAAAAGCCTGCAAGGGAATGCCCGGTCTTTCAAACGTTGAGAGCATCTTCAGCCAACGAAAGGCACTTAGCGAAGCTTATTCCGGAAAAGTAGCCCAAACCGGCCAGCCTGAGATTATCAACGATTTACAAAATGATGGGCCATTCAAGCAGATGAAAGCCGGTATTCTCATAAACGGCGGCGCTGCGCGTGAAGTAATTGATTACCTGGATAATGCTCGGTCTGCCTATGTGGTTCCCATCAACTCGGGAATTCTCGACGTGGGCGTGGATGCGGTGCTCAATATCAGTAGTGATTTGACGAACTTCTTCGCCGACGATGGACGTCGCAAATTAATCGATGACTTCGTGACGCAAGCGGGATTGGCTATCTCAAAGCACTGGCTCAAGGAAAAAAGAGTTGCAATACATTCGGCCTATCGGAATCTAAGCGAGATGCTCGACGAAGTGAGTAGCGAACTTGAAGCCGACGACAGCATGGATAGGATTTTCGATATAGTTTTTAAAAGGGTTTCCTGGGCATTAGGCCCCGAAATAATTTCGATATTCCTGTTTAATGCTGAGAAAAACGGGTTGGAACAAGTAGCCGAGTGGAAATTGAACGCCAGAGCGAAACCTCCAAATGAGGTTTTTAAGGTGGATAAAGGTTTGGTTGGTTGGGTCTACGTTAATCAGAAACCTATAAGACTTCCCAACTTTCAAGAAAAGCTATTCGTTAATCCCGCTGAAGACATACGCTACGATCCTAGTCTCTCAAAAGCATTCCTTGACGATGTTCCAAGCGGCAGGTTCGAACACTGCCTCTGCGTTCCCATCAAGTTGGGAACACGGACGATAGGCGTGATTGCCGCAATTAACAAAAAGTCGATTGTCTATGATGAATGCAAAGATCTTAAAGAACTCAAATCGAATAGCTTGTGCCTGTTAACTAGAGGTTTCAGCGAAGACTGCCAAACTGAACTCGAGATTGCGGCCAGCCATTTGGCGGTCGCCATTCAGAACTCTGAATTGGTCGGAAAATTGAACAAGAAGGTGAGTCAGTTAAAAGGTCTTTATTCCATCGGCCAACGAGTCAGTTCCGAGAAGAACGTGAATGATGTCCTGAAGCTGATTGTTAGATTGACCGCTGAGGCTATGAATGCAGAGATCTGCATGTTGTTCTTAAAGAACGAAACTGGGGACAGCGTGATTCTAAGTCAATGTTACGGGATGGAGCCGATCCCAAATGCCTCGTACAAATTGGGTGAAGGTAAAACCGGACTCGTAGCTCAAACTGGTGTCTCAATATTAGAGAAGAATGCGCTTAAGAATCACAAGGGAAAATATGACGACGAAATCATAAAGTTTCTCCGCGAGAAATATAATCATGAAAATCAACACATTGAGTCGTTTCTGGCTGTTCCCATAGTAGTAAAGGGAGAAATACAGGGAGTTATTAAGGTCATAAATAAAAGGCAAACTCCATTTCAGTTTGACGAAGACGATCAACACCTATTTGAAATTTTGGCGGCGCAGATTGGTTTGGAAAGATTTCAAGGCACTGAAAGGGTTTATCTACATAGCATCATTGAGACCATGCCGGACCCCATTATGGTTCTTGATGAAAAAGGCGAAGTGGTGGTTTACAACCAGGCCAGCGAAAAACTGTGGGGCTATGAGACCAGAGAGGCGTTGGGTAGATCCGTAATTGATTTCTATCCCTCTGAGGAGTACGCGAGAGAAATTGGGGAGATTCTCGATAAAAGTCCAGAAAACAGAATTCAGAATTATGAGGCGAATATTAGAGACCGCAACGGCACCGTAATACCTGTGAGCTTGTCGGCTTCGTTTTTGAAGAATCACGAGGGAACCAAAGTGGGTAGCCAGGGAGTATTTAAAGATCTGCGAGGGCAGAAAGAGATGCAGGCCCAAATCTTACAGGCCGAAAAGCTGGCGACCATCGGCCGTTTGACGCACAGTGTAGGACATAATGTAAAGACCGAGATCAGCGCCGTACTTTCTTACGTTGAAGCGCTTCTTTCTGCTTTTAGTGCGAGTGGAAATCTAAACAGTAAGTATACCGACGAGCGGTTAGTGGACATTTTCAATGACATGAGAGATGGATTATGGGATGCGAGCGTTGAACTTAAGAATCTGTTGATGACCGGTATCCCCAAACCTCCGAAAGTAGAGCTTATTCCAATCACGGCCATCTTCGATGACGTTGAAGAACAATTCGAGAGACAGGCGTATGCCCAGCAAATGATCTTTGAACTTACGCGACCGCAAACCGACGCTCAACTCTTGGTGGATTTCGATCAAATGCAAGTGGTGTTCACCAACTTTTACAACAACTCCGCGTATGCGATCGCGTCAAGAAAAAACAACGATGCATCTTTTAAAGATGGCCGGATAGAAGTATCGGCGACCATTAACCAGGGTTACCTAGAAGTGTTATGGCGTGATAACGGATGCGGGATTTCTGAAAGGGTTCTTCCCACAATCTTTGAGCCTTTCGTTACAGATAAAGAACTCGGTACTGGTCTCGGGTTGTTCAGCGTAAAGTCGATTATTGAGAATCATGGTGGCAATGTATCGGTTAACCAACAGCCAGGCAGCGGAGCCCGTTTCGACATACGGCTTCCTATCTTTGAAGAAAGCCCCGACTGACGTAAAGTATTTGCGGGGCTCAGCCTGAGTGAGGAATTAGCAACATGATTTATAGGAAGTCGTCAAGCACACGCACCGTTCCCGAAGCCAAGTTGGGATCTATTAGAGAGAAGCACCTCAGGATCTTATTTATTGACGACGAAGATCGTTTTAGAAGGGGGATGAGTCTTAACCTGGAGGAAAAGTATGGCGCTGGTGTTGTCCCGGTGCGGTCTGGTCGCGAAGCCGTCCAGACGCTCAAGGCGGGCAATTCTTTCGACATCATATTTCTAGACATCATGATGCCTGACGTGAGCGGCGTTGAGACGTATAACATGATGAGGGAAGTGGACCCGAAATGTAGAATTGTGATGATGTCGGCTTATTCAGATACTGAGGAATGGGAAAAAGCAAGGCAGATGCACGTCGAATTGATAGAGAAGCCCATCTCAGAAGAGGTGCTCAGTAAGATCCTGGAAAGCGTAGTAAGTAAAGCTTAAATTGCAGAGCCCTTCCTTTTTGGCTGTTCTCTTAGCCAAAGGTCCAGTAGTAACCAACTCTATCCCGTAAATCGAGGAATATTTATGACTCGACCGCTTGTCTTCATCAGTTACAGTCATAAGGACGATGTGGAGAAGGAGAGACTCTTATCTCACCTGCGCGTTTTACAATTGCCTGGTTTAATCGAGTTATGGAGTGATGATCGTATTGCCGCCGGCGGCACGTGGGAGGAGGACATTAATCGTGCGATAGGCCAGGCGAAACTGGCCATTTTACTGATCACTGCCGACTTCCTTACCTCCGACTTCATCGTGCGCAAAGAGGTTCCCCGACTTCTCAAGTTGAGACAAAGCGAGGGGTTGATTGTCTTTCCGGTAATCGCAAAGGCATGCGCGTGGAAGAACATTCCGTGGCTCAGGAAAATGAATGTGAAGCCTCACAATGGTCACCCGATCTGGAGTGATGGAGGTAGTCATGTTGAGGAGGACCTTGCGACGATAGCTAACGAGGTAGCCAGTATGCTCCAGAAAGCTGGTAGGAACAGCAAGCCATCCCAGAGCAAAGCAACTAGCTTGGGGACGGTCAGCACATCCAAAAAAAGTCCCGCAATAAAAACTGAACCTTCAGTCGGGCCTAAGATCTTGCTGGTTGATGACAAGCCACGCTATCGGAACTTACTTAAAAACGCACTGCCAACCTATGAATGTTTGGAGGCGGCATCTGTGCGTGAAGCCAGAACTCGTCTGGCTGAGCATAATGACATTGCAGTGATTATTCTGGATTTGGATCTTGGCGGCGGAGGTAAGGGCACGGATTTGTTAGAGCAACTGAAAGATAGGGCCCAGCCTTTTAGAGTAATCGTTTTAACCGGTCATTCCGAACTGCTGCCCGCCGGGATGGCCGGCGCTTACGACATCTTTGTCTATTTAGCGAAAGGCAAGGGAAAATTTTTTGAGTCAGTCCAGTTTGAAGTTGATCAGGCGCTAAAAGATATCGAACGCGAACGGTTAGCCAGAGCAAAAGAGATCGACGAATCTGCGGGTGTAAACCTGAATCAATATCCAACTCCCTTTATCTATATCTATCAGGAACTCAGAAGCGACCTTGTTGGCGTCGAGTCGCTTCTAAGACACAAGGACATGCTAGAACTTCTCGTGAACTTTTCCTCAGTGGTTCTGATATGCGAATACCTCGCGAGCGGTGTCAGAGTCAAAGAACTCGATTCTAAAATTCAAGAGAGAATCCATAAACCATCTTTGGGTGATTGGTTCAATTTCGCTAACGAGATGATGAAGTGGAAGAAGCAGCTTCAAGGCACGTTTTTTCTGGACCATTTCGCGGAATTTTATAAGAGTAAGACGCGAAGGTCGATTGGAGATTTAATTGAGATTCGAAATAAAAAGATAGGGCATGGGGCCAAGCATTCCGACTATGAGTACCAAAGCATAGTGAAAGAGTGCGAAAAATTGTTAATTCCTGTATTACAAGACTATCAATTCATCACTCAATTTTTGCTCTGTAATATATCAAGCGTCCGCAAGGTTAAGAGCGGATACGAATATAGGCTAACTGAGTGCACCGGTGCCAATCCGCAATTGTTGTTTTCAAGGCGCGTTTTCAAATCTTTACTGGACGCGGATCAAGTGTATCTGGTTAATTCGGCCAGTGGTGAAGCTCTTAGTCTCCATCCGTTCATAATTCTTGCGAACTGCACTGAATGTAAGCAGATGGAGATATTCTTCTATTCGAAATTATCTGATGCGGGCTTACACTATCTGAGTTACAGGGTTGGCCACACATTTGATACCAAGGACTACATAGAAGATTTCAACAATCGTTTCAAGAACGATGAGGAATAGGCGAATAAATACAAGTAGCCGTAAAAGATATATGTTACACCGCCACTTGCTTATTTTGCGACGGTTTACGGCTTCGCTTTTTGACGCTCTCATTGCTGCGAACGCCGTCAGCGCTACCCTGAGCCGTCAAGATCGCGTCAACGTTGTCGAGCGCCTGCATGCTAACTATCCGGCCTTCGTCGGCGGGATGAATGTAGTTTGAAAAGCTCTCAAGAGTCTTGTGGCCGCTGTACTTCATCACGGTGCCCACATCGTTACCAGTGACTTTCATAAGGTGAGTGATGAAGGTGTGTCGAAGGCTGTGGCACGTCCAGCCATTCGCTTGCCCATAATTGAGCTTAGCCAAGCGGGCAGCCCTGAGGCAGGCCCGAGCTATGGTGTTATCGAACGTCGCCATTGTCGCTCGAGCGAACACGAATGCGCTGCCGCTGAGGTTCGTGTCAGTACTGAGCGATTCAGACTTGGTAAGTCCCTGTCGCACGCGAGCGCGAATGACGCGCTCGATACCTTTGCTGAGTGGCACGTCGCGCTCATTCTCGGTCTTACTCGCGTAGAGTCTGACGGTGCGCTTTTTCCAATTAAACTGATCCAGCTTCATCCGCAGCACTTCATTAAGACGTCCGCCAGTGAGTCGAAGCAACACCACAGCATCAGCCGCATCACGCCATAAAGCCGCACGCTGTTCTTTGCGCGAATTAAATTTGTGCCCAGCCGGCGGGTTAAGAAGAATTTGGACAAGAGCTTTGTACTCCCAATCCTCAACCACGCGGCGCTCAAACTCTGTCTTACGTGTCACTTTGAGTTTGGGCCGTAGCCAGTTGATAAGGTCTGGCTTTGCCTCCTGAGCTGCTTTCAGCATCCCTTGCACGCGACCGACAAACACGGCAGCGCTGTTCTGACTGATCGTAGGTTTAAAGCGAAGGCGCTGATAAAACTCACGTAGGTCTGTTTCAGTGCACTCTCTAATCAAGCGTGTTGGTCCAAAACTGATCGACAAAGTCCTGGAGTACTTTGCAGTTCGAGTTGACGTTGTGATGATACTGACGTGCCTTATCCCTGGCGCGGACTTCGAGCTTGCGTCGGTATATATTGAGAGCCTCTTGCGCTGTTGTTGGCTTGCAGCGAACCTCGCCACGAATTACGGCGTCCACATCCGCGATCGCCTGATTGAGGTGCTGTTCAGCCTCACTAGACGTAGCAAAGCCACGAGCGCGAAGCTGTTTGCCCTTGTACTCGCGCCGGTATCCGTAGCGAGTCTGACCCTTCGCTTCGTGGATGTAGAGGTATGGATTAGTCTTCTTTGCCATTATGGCCCATCTGAGTAGAGCGGTCTGTGGGGACTATTATGTAGTTAATTGTGGTTGCTTGGCCCCTCTTACTTTCAGCTTTCCTTCTGCAAATGCCTCTACTTCATCAAGAATGTAGCGGTAGGTCCGCCCGTGCTTTACACGAGTGAGCACGTGAGTGCCAGCTTTACCGGCGCGGATGGTTGATGGTGCGAGGCCGGTGATCTCGTGCACCTTTCGGGTCGTGATCTTTTTTCTAATCATCGTTGTTCCAACTCTCCATGTATGCGCGGTTGAAAGGGCGATAAGGAAGTCTCATGACTTCGCTAGCTGGGACGCCCTTCGAACCGCATCGGTCTGGGTTTCATTCTGAGGAGTGGAGCAAGGGCACGCTGAACTTTCACCACTGGCTACGTGGCACCTGCTGTGCCATCTCACTTGGGCTGGCCTTTATATAAGTCCGAGTCCGTATTATCTCGAAAGGCTTACTTAGGACAGCCTGGTTGGGTGAACCATCGGCCAAGGCTTGTTGGCAATTGCCGACAGGCTTTACGGTAAAACAACGGCGAATGCCAACAGGCTGCTTCGCCCAACCGATCTCAAATGCCGCCGGCCAAAGAGACAAGTTGTCGTCGGCGGTTCGTTTTTATTAGCCGTTAGCCGCTCAGATTTTCGCTAGTCAAGGGTCGATCGTTCGGATATTCGAACAGTACCCCTTTTTTCGACTACCCGATACGAACAGTAGAGCGTGTGTCGGGCTTCCACGCCGGTTCAGGGCTTGACTGACGCAACGTTGAAAAGCTCTGGCGAGCAGCTAATCAGTGACTTCATTCGTTGCGCTTCATTCGACGCGTAAGACCTTGATGGCACATCGTGTGCCGTGTTGAGAAAGGCTCCTAGACTAACCGGCAAGAGATTTGTGTTGGCTTAGTTTTATTAAGAAAAACGCCCAATAATTCGCAATGGACTTCAAGAAGGCTTATTGTCAACGCTCATTCGTCGCGTCTCAATCATTGGTTTCAGCCGCTCAACTGTTAGATCAAAAATCAAGTTGTTTCCGATTTCTAACACCCCCTCGCGTTAGTTTGAATCACGATGCGGATCTCTCGCCGTACCATCTGACCTTTCAACTCGCTTTAGTGCTTGACTAACGCAATTGAATGACCTCCGTTACACCGGCGGATCTGGTTGTAGAAGCTGGGTTTTATTATGAATGGACCACTTCAAGATCGCCCCTTGCAAGAAAACTGACTAACTACCAAACCGTTCCTGATAGCTCGATCCCCTCGCGACAGTTACCTCATGGCACAACTCTTGTAGGCGATCTGATCAGGTCTTTTGATCTACGCCCCTACTCACCAAGAACAAGTGCGGTCCAAACACTGGATTCGCATACTTTGAAACATCGAATCCAGAAAACATTCCACTGGAAACTTTGAGAAGCGAGTTTCCATTTGTTTTCAGCAGAACTGTTTCTGGTCCATCAACTTAGACAGGAATATGGGCCAACAAAAGAATCAAGCAGCGCTGGAATATTAAAGAGGTGCTTGATGAACAACCAAATCTTAAAGCGAAAGGTTTACTATGGAACTCCCAAACCCGATATCACCCCGCGTACAGCAACCACCCATCATCTCGTGGGAAGAACAACTCCACGATCACAATCAGAAGATCGAAGAGTATCTCCAGAATCGCGTCTTCCGCGGTTGCACCTACGAATCAACAGTCAAGTCAGCGAGAACTGTACTGAAGCGTCTCTTCGATCTGGTACCGATCCCGGATCCTAATCACCCGGATGGACATCGCCACATACTCGTGTGGGAGTTTCTGGATCCGGTGCGTGGATCGTCGCGGTTCGGTGTACTGATGTCATCGTTGTTACAGGGCAATCTAGCGTACGGAACCAGGCGCAGGTATCTCACCGAGTTGCGAGCTTTCTGCGACTACGTCGTCGCTAAGCCTAATATCCCGGGCAGCAACCTCACCATTATTGAAAAGTATGGTCCGATCGCACTCCCGTTTACCAAATACGATTTACCAGTGCATGCGCAGGACAGGCCCACCAAACCTCGTTACGCCTTATCCGCAGAAGTGCGTGACCAGTTCTATGAGTTCCTGCGCACCGAATACCTGCCGAACCATCCAGTGCCTCACCTGGGTGCTCAGGACTATGTGGCCATTGTTCTGCAAACCGAGATTGGCGCGCGTACCAGTGAGCTTCTGGGGATACGGTCGAGTGGAGCAAGTTGCGACATAGATTGGCAGGCGGGCCGTGTGCGTCTCTTTGGCAAAGCAAAAGCATTTAGCGGTAAGCGTGTGCGAACCGTTCCGCTCACGGCGTTTGCAATGGAGGTGTTGCGTGTCTTTGAGAAAATCTTCAAACCAATGTTCCCACGGCGGGGTGAAGAATCTGAATATCTCTTTCTAGACAAAGATGGAGACCCGCTGATGGATCACCAATACATCTACAATTTTAGGAAAATTGTTGAACTAGCTCGAGAGGCTGGCGTGCCCTTACCTGAAGACCTCCGTCCTCACGACCTGCGACGCACCTGCGCAACACTTGCGCTCGAACAAAATCCACTAGAGTACCGGAAAGTTCTCAGAAAACTGGGCCACACGTATCCCAGCTCAGCCGCGCCTTACCTTATTGCAACGGACGCCGATGTTGAGGATGAACAGGGCGATCTCATCGACATTTTTATCGACCCTGACATGGAGAAACGGGGAACAAAGTAATGCCTACTAATTGGAAGTTGCGAGAGTTGTTGAAAGAGCGAGGGGTCAAGAGCGCATCGGAAATCAGCCGAAGCCTTCAGGAGATCGGCTACCAATTATCAGTACAGGCGGTATGCGACCTGCTGAATCGCCCGCCAAAGATGATCCGCCTCGAAACGATCGAGGCAATCTGTAACGCGTTCTACATTCCGCTGAGCGAGTTCCTGGAAGTTCTACCGATGGCATCGCAGAAGCCTCAAAAAAGGATGCGAACTCTACAAAGCGCGCAGCGAGTACAGAAGCGCGGAGTTGGTCCAAGTATCGGAACAATAGATTATGCCGGCTTCTATCCGGATGCGCGGAAGTTTTCATCAGGGTCAACAAAGGGGTGAAGAAAGATGCAAAGAGGACGTTCTATAATCTGTGAAGAGTGTAAGTTGCCGCGAAAAAGCAGACGGTGGTTCGACGTATGCGATCTGTGTGTACGCAAGCTTCCGAAAGTGCAATGCGGTGGGTGTCCAACAAAAGTCCGCAGACTACAACCAGACTCTCCATTTTGTCTGCCGTGCTCTAAAAGACTGTCTAAGGTAAAGAGTGCTTGTGAAAAGTGTGGGCTGGCTGATTATCCTCGTATCAGCTACCCCGGCCATTGTGGCAAGTGTTACCTCAATGCGATCCATAGAAAAAATTTGAAGTTGCGCCTTCGGAAGTTTGTATGTTCCGCTTGTGGGCTCACGAAGACCTCTCTCCCTAATGCTGAAATGATCTGTAAAACGTGCTACGAGAAGCGTCGCAGGAGTAAAGGGAAATGCACAGTCACCGGATGTAGAGGGTCAGCCCTCCACAAGAAATTGCAGCTCTGCATTTATCATAACCAGAATCGCTGCGCTCCAATGCTACTGAATAAGTACATCAAGAGCTACGACTCGCCGTTTCCACAGAACGTCCGCTATTTCTTGGCTCTAACCGCGAAGTTAGGATTGGCTAACTGCAATGCGTGGGGATAATAGATCCTTCGACTCGCCACTGAGTTTCATGAGCGAGCTCGTTCCCTGGGGACTTACGATCAGGAAGGTTCGCGACGATTATGTCCATCGCGGGCGCGAGCCGTGGCCCTTGTGGGGTTCAGAAGATGTTTTCTTCTATCCGTATTTGGCTGGTCGAAATGTGAGCCCTATGCCAGATCTCTTTTATGGATCGGAGTCTCGATTACAGACAGCGGACAGTACCATTAAGCCGATCTACCTGAGAAAATTCATCGTCTACTCTGTGGCGCCTATCTTTGCATTGGAACAAGTATTGGGTCGCTACCTCAATGAGTTGTTCAGCTCAAAATACGGTCCATGGCCCCTTCACGATTTCGGCTGTCCGTTTAGCGCGAATCCGAGCATTCAGGCACTATATGACCTAGTGCGCCAGAACAGAGACAGTCTTGAGCGTGATATCTACAAGGATACATATTTCACATCAAGATCAGCCTGAAGATATTAAGGCAGCAATGTTGGGCCACTTATGAAATCGGAACACGACACGAATGAAATCAGAAAAGAGCGCCATCGCGTTTTTGCGACGATCAAAATCGAATCTTCAACGGTAGATAACATTACGGCGCGAACTGTAGAAAGGGTGCTCTGCAAGGTTCTCTTGCCGTTTAGGAAAACAGATAAGCCCTTGCTGTATTTCCTGCCGACTGATGAGCAAGAACTACAGCTTCAACAGGCTGTGGTGTTCCGAATGGAGGCCGAGGTGGTCCAGCCGAACGGCGAACATACTGTGATTACTGCCAATCAAGTCCATATTGTCAGCCACACAAGCGATCCGTGGGGTCCAGGTCAGACAGAGCATATTTTGATCGGTGAGCCGTGGGATCTGAAGATCGAGCACATTCGTCCGCCTGGTACTTACCATCCTGACCCGAGGAGCACCGGATGTTTTTGGCTTTCACGAAACCAATTGATTTCTAATGTGAGTGTACGAAGCCGGTCATATACCGGTGAGGTGAAGTTAAAGAAACTTCCTCCCTTGACCGTTTCGCTGACAGAGAAGTTCGACATCGCTTTTGATCTTCATATGGGTTATCGCGATGAAAGACCTGGTCAGACCGTGATGTTCGATGAAATGGCCGCTGAGTTTGCTCTTCCCTTTGACTATCTGGGCAACCCAGCAATCAATGACGCAATGAACCAACTTGAGGACGTACTGCGCTTGATTTCATTCGTGGGTGAGTATCGATGCGTCTGCGTAGGGTGGCGGGCGGGAGATTCTCAGAGTGTTACTGAGTTCTATCGGCCAAGACATGTTCCGGGTACGGAACCGCCCAGTGTCCATGAAGGCTTGATTGAATATCAATACTTTAACGAGTTCATTGTGGAGAGCTACAAGCGGTTAGTGAAGCTCACATCGCCAGTCGCCCTTCGTAGAGCTCTGGACTATGTGATACCTGATGACAACGACACTCTCGAAAGTTCCTACATCATGCTGTACGCTGCCGTGGAGACATTGGTGTCGTTCTTTCGAAAACAACGCGGATTGGAAAACATCTTCGATGACGAAAATAGTTGGCTTCAGCTTTCCGACGACTTGCGTGAGTGGTTGAAATCGCATCCTCTCCTGGTGGGTGATAAGAAGAAACGTGGTCTGGTCAAGGAGAAGGTATCGGAACTCAAGAGACCCGCCTTTTCCCACGCATTCGGGGAATTCTGCAGGCACTACGGCGTCGATCTTGGAGATCTATGGCCAATGACTGGACAAAGGGAAGGCGATTCACTTTCCATGATCAGAAATAAGCTGGTTCATGGCGAGGTGTACAGGTCTGAGAGATATCAAGCACTGATGGGAGCGCGGGAACATCTGAGGTGGTCCGTGTATCGAATGATATTCGGAATGCTTGGGTGGCCAATAACGCAAACCAAGATTGTTCCCGCCCGTGTGGCGCGGAACCCTGTCTACAAGAGTTGGACACAAGATCGAACAATCTTGTCGAAACAGCTATAGCGCAAAGCTGAACTAAGATTGAAAGCGACGAGATCAAGATGAGCTATCGCAGCAGTATTGGGAGGAATGAACAAAACGTGGATCAAGATTCTGGTTTCAGGTATTACTATCGCGTAGAATCCTTGGCAACTTCGGTTCCTTCGTCATACGGCAACAAAAAGGAAAAAACGGACAAATACGTTCACGTGGTCGGGTTCAACGATCCTAAAGATGATGAAGCGAAAACGCGCGAATATTTGCAAGTTTATTTGCGCGTTGATCCTGATAGCGACGATTCAAAGCAACGACGGCTGAGCATCCAGCCGTTCCTTTGCGCGAATGCGATTCTTACCTACTATCTTCGATCGAAAGTCAATCGTAAAATTAGAATCGATGGCAGGTCTGAACCGATCTACGATTCGGATGTTCCTACAGGTGAGCCGATTTTCAAGTCTGATACCAGCGCGATTTGGTTGGTATCAAAGGATGAGTAGTTTCACGGGTGAAGAAACAGATCGAGGAAGGACTCGTTGGGAAAAATAGTTAGATGAACGAATAAGAAAAACAAACTGAAGCCGACTGTGAAGAGATTGACGAAATACGCATCAGGTTCGCGGTCAATGAAACACCATACTGTTTTTGGGATTTGGATGTTCACGGAAAGAATCTAGAATTCATAAACAAGATCGACCCAAAATACTTTGAACACATTGCCGATCATCATGGTGAATTGTTAGAGGGTGATCGGAAGCAATACGCAGCTGCGGCTTTGCGTATTGCTTACTCGCACGGCCTTGAGACTTTATTCGCTCTTCTGTGTGCGGCGGTTCAAGCGCCTGACTGTGTCATTGGATGGTTTCTGAAGTACCGAAATAGTGAACTCTTTCAGCTCGTAAGAAAGATCAATGAGGGCCGGATCATCCTTTCCAAACTCCGATGTCATCGCGTTACTTGGCGGGTGATCGCTGACCTTGTATTTAGCGAATTCAAAACCGGCGACGACGAAAAAGACGAAAGCATTCGCAGAAACTTTTCGCGCTTATGGCGACACTTTGCCTCCGATTTCCTTAATAAGAAATTGACCTTGAATATAACAGCATCAAGCACGGCTCACGAGCTAGGATGGGTGGATTCTATCTAGCGATGGGGGCTGAAGATATGCCAGGCGTACCCGCCCCTCCGGGGCGCATGCACACGATGGCGAATAGTGTTTTTGGATCTTCGTATTTTGTACCTGACCGCCTGCACGACAATAGCAACTTTACGGTCAGCCACCAGTCATTGAATTGGATTCCAGACAACTACGTTGACGCTCTGCGTCTGGTCTCGTCATCGATTCATAATGTTATTGCTTTTCTTAGAATCCTTCATGGCGTGCCGCGCAGTGAAGTCCCATTCATTTACCATGGTGATGATGAGACATACCAACTACCTTGGTCACGCTCAACGGGGATGACGGGATTTAGATGGCACTCTCAGATTAGGCCCGAGGGCGTTGCACCACTGTCAAAGGATGAGATTCTTTGCGTTTATAAAGAAGGCAAGAATGAGGAAGTCGATTGAATGTTTAGGCCAAGAACTTTTGCCTCCGCGCTCTAAGCCAACCTCCATTTGCAAGAAAGTTCCACTACTGTCCCAACGTTAGTTGAACAGGATCAATTGTTTATGACCAATGGGTAGCTCCATTTCGCAATCTGATAGTGAAAGAGCCTCTAAAATGGGGGTTTCTCGAAAAGAGTGACGCTTAGGATTTGTAGAATTCTGTAGAGGCTGGCTTTCAGATTCAGTTGCTTTTTGATAATTGCGACCAGCACGTAGACAGAGATGGCGATCCAGATTTGAGTCTTGAGCGCATTCTCGGAAGTGCCGTAGAACTTCTTGATGCGCAGATGTTGTTTGATCCATTTGAAGAACAACTCGACCTGCCAACGACTGCGATAGAGTTGCGCGATGGTCAGTGGTGGCAGCGTGAGGTTGTTGGTAAGAAAGACCAGACGCTTGTTCGTGGTGCTGTCGAAGTAACGAATGCGGCGTAACTTGTCGGGATAACCCTGGCGCGGCACTGGATTGACGAGCACGACAATCTGATCGCAGATGACCCCGGTGGTGCGATCGACTGGCTGCGAATAGAGCCGCCGGCAAGCGAAGCGTTTGCGGGCGCGGGTGACAAAGAAAGCGGACGACAAATGCAATCGATGCAGGCGGAAAATCGAGGTAAGCACGATCCATAACATAGAAAGCGCCGGGTTCGAAAGTTAGTTGATCGAGAATGTTGACCTCGTGGATCAGGCCATGAGTAATAATGATTACCGTAGGAATATTGCCACGCAGGTCGAGCAGCGTATGCAGTTTCACTGCCCCTTTGCGTTTGCGAAAGTAGGCCCAGGGAAACAGTGAAAGGCAAAGATCGATAGTGGTGGCATCGAGGGCGTAAACAGTCTGTTGCAGGGCTAGGCCGAACTCTTCGTCCCGGTAAAGCGCTCGTGCTTGTTGGATCAGCAAGTGAGCAAAGTCGGCGTAGATGCGCCAATCGCGCACCGAGTTGGCGTGGGCCAAGGTGTTGCGCGAAATGCGGCCCCGAATACCCATGTGATAGAGCTTGGTTTGATTGGCACGCAGACAAGCTTCGATATCGCGCAGGCTTTCGCGATACGTCAGCTGGGCAAAGGCCATGCAGAGAAACTGATCCCAACAGGAGAAGCTCTTGAGTTTGTAGTCGCCACGATAACGTTCGACGCATTCCTGAAACTGGAACCAGGAGAGGTAGTCCGTCAATTGAGAAAAGACCGATTTGCTGCCATTCATTAGTCAGCTCCTTCCGCACAGGTTGCGGAAGCATTGGCTTGGCTGATTTTGAATTCAAATCGTTTTTCCCTTCCATCGGACTTAACTTTAGAAAATTCAATGACCTACGGGTAATGAACTAACAAACGTTGGGACAGTACTGAGAAAGTTCCTGTAATTCTGCCGGACACACTCGACGTGAATTCTAGAAAAGCTCTTGGAGATGAGGCTGGAACTGGGTCTGTCTCAGAATGGACTTTACTCGTCAGATGGGATTCAGTGACGATCACCCGAGAATGGGGGCAAGGCAAATGAGAATGCGAAATCGATCTTCCTTGGTGCGGAAGGGATGAAATGCCGGAGCACTTGCAACTGAAGAGAATCAGACCGCCATTAAATTTGTTGCCGGTTCTGAGGTGACCCAGGTGGCCCGCGGCCTGAGTGTTCTTAGGAAAAGCTTTCACCATATTTTTGCTTCGATTCCTCTCAAAAACTACTTCGCTTTTTTGGATCGCGAAGCGTTCTTTCTTCTTGTTCTTTCGCTCGTGGGTTTTGCCGGCAGCTGAACAGGTAACTCCAGCTCATCATCAATCAGGACATCGACGTAAACTCCCGCCACTCTGGCATAACTTAGTAGCACCAATAAAGGCGGTTCGCGCACGCTCCTTTCGAAGGCAAAGACGCTTGCCTGTGTCAGCGCCCGTTCAAGATCCATCCGTTTAATTAACCCATTTTGAGACAGTTCATCGCCAGTCTGATTTGGACGAGCTTTTGGCCGAGCCGCTGAGGTGCCGTTCGCGTCCGAAGCGAACTATTCTTGCCTTTCTTCCAGCCTGAAAACCCACGCGATAAAAGAGCTGACACACAACTATCATCCAGCACAATGCAATGGTGATCCCTTTAAGTTTTAGATTGAGATCAAATGGCGGTGTCTTGCCTTGGAAAGACGCTGCCCATTGCGCAGTGTTTGGATAGCTTGTTGTGCAGTTCCAAATCAAGGTTGCGCGTAGCGCTCAAGTCGCAAGCCGTTGCGCCTCGTCGACGATCGCATTTATGAGCTTTTCAATCGCAGCATCACAACAGGAAAAATAGGACGCTTTGCCAAATGGAGGACCCGCACCAGTATTGGGCGAGATATCACTTTCCCTGATCCTGACCGCTTCACCATGTTCGGAACAAACACGCACCGCTTCAGGAAGACGTTTAATTAAGTCCCTCGTTCGTGGAATAGATGAGAAGTCGGATGGGTGAATGGCCCTTTGCACTTTTAACATAGGCCTCTCCTGAAAGACCGTTCGTCGAGCAATTTCCGTAGAGCCGAAGGAGCTGCGTCACGTCGCAGGTTGTGCAGCTCAATGCTACAACGCTTGGTGCGGGCCGTCCATTCCCTAAATCATCCGGAGCAGATGCTCATGCTAAATCCCCCTTGTGACCGAATCGGTAGGAACCGACGTGGAGTAATGCCTTATGAGGGCAGGCTTTAACTTCAGTTTGCAAGAATAATTGCAGATGGAGTCAAGTCCTTTACCTGCTTGTATCGGATTTAGGCTTTTTTTGCAAAAGTGATTGAATCTCTTCGATATCGGGCTTAATCTGATGCTGACGGAAAACACCCTGGCGTCGAGTTGTGTCCCCGCTTGACACACAAATAACGAACCGCCAAGCGTCGAAACGTTGCTAGCGTCGCTTATGGGTAGTTCAAACTCAGTAGTCCGTCAGAACAGGGACAACATACCCTGCAGTAGACCGAATGCTGCTTCAGCTATTGAGGCCGTTGACGCTGAGTCCTTTCCTGTGTTGGCTGATGCTTGTGCTTGACCAGGTATCGTAGCCGAAGCCGATCCTGATGTTGATGGTCCCCAAATCGGTATGTCACCGGCAAACACTGACATGGTCAGAGTCATGGTCAACACGGCTGCCATGCTGAGTCGTCGAAGGTGGTTCATGGTTTTCTCCGTAAGGTAAAGTTATTGACTGCAAGGGATAGCGAAATGCTGGGTCCCCAGGGTAGTCAGGCAGAAGGTATATCTTGATCGTGCCATCTTAGCACTCGACCACAGTTGCATAAGAGTCGTCGGAGCCGTTCCGCAAATATTCTTACATATGTAAGCCAAAAGGAACTCTCACATGCAGTTAGGGAAAGAACTACTTCACCAAATCGCAGACCAAAAGCTAACTCCGAATGAACGGGCCAGACTGCGTTGCGAACTCGCGGGACAGTTAGAAGAGGCTGGGGAGTATGAGCTGGCGCGCAAAAGCAATGGGAGACTTGTGGCAACGAGTCGGTGAGCGCCCCAACCTGTGCGACCTCGATGAAGCAACGAGCGCGGTAGTGCTACTGCGGGTTGGAGCATTAACTCGTGATATAGGCAGCGCCAATCAGATTGAAGCATCTCTGGAGACGGCTAAGAATCTCCTCACGGAAAGCGCAGTGTTGTTTGAGTCGCTTCAAATGAGCGAAGGAGTGGCGGAGACACAGATTGAGATTGCTGTTTGTTACGGGAGAGCAGGCGCGTTCACCGAAGCTAGGGTGATGCTGCATGAGGCACTCACTAAACTTGGTGACGATGTAAAGAGAGATCTGCGAGCTGTTGCCATGCTTCGATCCGCAATTGTCGAGTGGTCGGCAACTAGATTCCACGATGCTCTTCGCATTTTGACGGAAGCGGTCCCCCTATTTGAAGCGAGCAGGAATACTGTTCTAAAAGGGAAGTTACATCACGGATTTGGGTTCGTTCTAAAAGCTCTTGGAGTGGCGGAAGGACGACAAGACTATATAGATCGAGCTTTGATTGAATATGCTGCAGCTAACTTTTATTTCGAGGGAGATGGACTGACGCGCTATGTCGGTTGTGTAGAGAATAACTTAGGATTGCTGTTTAGCATGATTGGTAAATTCCGCGAGGCTCACGAGCACCTCGACTGCGCCCAGACTTTCTTTACTACCCTCAAAGACACCGCTAACTTGGCGCAAGCAGACGAGACCCGCGCAAGAGTGATGCTTGCAGAAGGCCGATTTTTTGAGTCAGAAAAAATCGCCAGTGCCGCCGTACGGCTACTCGAACAAGGTGGCGAGCAGTCTCTGTTGGCCCAAGCCTTGACAAAACAGGGAGTCGCGTTAGCGCGTCTCAAGCATTACGACCGTGCTCGTTCAACGGTGCAGCGCGCCATCGCGGTAGCGGAGCAAGCTGGCGACTCTGAGAGAGCAGGCCAGGCTGTGCTGGTTATGATTGAGGAATTGGAGACGAGTATCTCGAATGACGATCTTAAGGCTGCGATGGATTCCGCCGTAGAACTTCTCAAGAAGACGCAGGATATGTCTGCGCTCAAACGCCTAATCATTTGCGCCTGTCGCGTTCTAGCGGCGTTGCACTCTCATCCAAGCCTTCCCCCATCGGTGGATTGGCGCAATTTCTCGATCGAACGCGAGCTGCTAAGGCTGGAAGGACATTTCATACGGCTCGCGCTCAAAGATTCTGGCGGCAGGGTAACCCCTGCGGCGCGTCGCCTTGGATTACGTAGTCATCAGGCTCTGGTCCATATCCTCAATACACGTCATGAAAACCTTCTTGAGGTGAGAGCGCCAATCAAGCAGCGACACCGCAGCATTGTCCAGGAGGACGACGCCGTGGCCGCTCGCACCACAAGACGCAATACCGACTGATCGTTGTTCGTTACCATCTCGACCTCCATCTGAATAGCAGACGGGTCTTTCAGTAAAAACTGTTGGGGTTTTTGAGCGATGAACTCGACAAAAGCCAAAGCAGCATTAAGAAAAAAGCACCGAATAATTTTCTCATCGCGTCACAAGCTCGGGCAGGTATGACAGTTGCTTCTATTGCGATACTCAGGAAAGCTACTACTGAAGGCGCCGATTACGCAGGGATAGCGTTGGCTCGCTTGCGCGAAGCGCGACAGAGCGCAGGCAACGTTCCAACGTGCAATTGCGGTAGCCGAACAGGTAGGGGATAACGAGAGCGCCGGACAATCAGCACTCCTGATGATCGAGCACTTAGCTGACCATCTTTCGAATGAAAGATTTGTCGGCTACTGTCGATCATGCTTGGAAGTTACTGAAGAAGCCTCAGAATATGTCCGTGCTCAAACGTTTAACGAACTGTACCCGTCGAGCCTTTTGCGAATTCAATCTTCTGTGAGGTTTCCCGAATCCGTTGATTGGGGTAACTTCTTGCTTAATAACGAAGTGCAGCGATATGAAGCCCACTTCATACGTTTGGCCCTCAAAGAATCAGGTGGTCAAATTACACGAGCAGCCCATCTACTCGGCCTGCCGAGTCACCAGGCTCTTCGTTGCATGTTAGAGAATGGGCACAACGATCTTAGAAGCGCGCGTGCGCCTAAGAGATTGCGCAAATGAATCATCAAGAGTGATGTAACAGACGGTCTCGTAAGAAACCATGAGAAGAACCCTGATGGGAGAATTAGGTTCTAGAACAGGGATCTGAGCCGCCAGGTTCTGCGACCTCTGATCGCGATCCCGATCGCGGTTCTTGAGACAGAAATAAGCGTTGACAATTCTAACGCTCGATCCTACACTTCCGCCTGTTGTCAGAGAGTGTTACTCACGCCCCCATTTGTCGAGTTAACTCACTAAATTGCACGTTGATGCAACTGTTCTTCTGATCCGAAAGCCGGACTGTAGGAGGCTTCTAATGTGCTTCCTGCCTCATTTGTTGCACATCTCGGTATTAGTTCCCGTGCGTATCAACATAACGACGTCCCTTTCTCAGGAGGCTCACGATGTCGTATTCTTCATTCACCACCAACTCACCAGCCTCATTTCGAGGAAAGTTCAATTCAAACCGGATAGCGACAGCTATTTGTCTTCTCATTTGTAGTTCGTTGCTCTTTTCGTCGCTTGTATTGGCCGGGCCAATAACGCAAAGCAACCAAAGTGAAACACGCCGCGGGCGACCTGAAGCTGGTGCACCAGCAGCAGTGTTGCCAAATCTTGATGAGGTGCGGCGCAAACGTCATCCGCGTCCAGAGACTCCCGCCGCCCTACCTTCATTAATGCGCTCCCGACGAAAGCCAGTGTTGCCGCGAAATGGTCGCAAAGTAGGTGATGCTTCGACAGGTGTCGAAGCAAACGGGATCACGCAATCGATGCCCGCCGCTCCTGGCAAGGAAACGATTTCTAATCCCAATGCAATCAGCTGGGGAACACTGTCGCCGTCCCCGCGGTCACAAACCAAACGGCGACATCATTCGTCCAAGTCTTTACCTCCGAACGGTGCCTTACCGCAACCGCCTCCCATTACTGATGATGACTATGTCGCGCGCTGGTTTACCTATGCGTTGACGCGTTCGGCGTATGGTAACGAGTTAACCTATTGGGAGGATTTGCTGCGGGCGGCTTATACGCACAGTCAGCCTTCGTTGGTAATGGCGACCCGTGAAATGGGGAAAACACTTTTCGAATCTGCCGAATATGTGGCCAGGTCGCGGTCTGACCACGATTATATTTACGATCTCTACAAAACATATCTGATGCGCAGTCCTGACTCCGGCGGTTGGGCCTATTGGGAAGGGCAACTACCTTCGCTGGGACGCGAGAATGTTCGTCGCGCCTTTGATGAATGCGCCGAGTTTGTCTCCAAGGTTGCCACTGTGACGCTTACTGGCAGCGCTTCCAGCACGGTTTCTTCGCTGTTGGCTGCGCGTCTGGATTTGCAGAATCAATCCGGAAATCAGGTCTTGGCGCGTAATTCGGAGTGGTCTCTGTCACTTCTAAGTTTGCCCGGACGCTCAGGACTAGACCTGGGACTCGGTCTTACTTATTCCTCGGCGGCGGTGTGGTCACGTTCGGGTCCGTACATCTATTTCGACGAGGACAATAGTTCGCTGAGCCCAGGCTTCCGCATCGGTTTTCCTATCATTCAGGAAAAATACTTCAACGCCGAGACTGGGCAGGACGCGTATCTGCTGATCACCTCAGCAGGCACTCGGGTCGAGCTTCGGCAAGTCAGCGCTACTCTTTACCAGGCTTTTGACTCCTCCTATGTTCAGTTAACCGATTTGGGAAGCTCATTACTCTTGCGCTCCACTGACGGGACGCAGATGGCGTATACAAAAATTGAAAACGAATGGAAGTGCACTAACGTCAAGGACCGCAACGGAAACTATCTCAGCGTTACTTACAACTCGCTGGGAGATTTGCTTACAGTCAAGGATACGGTCTGGCGGACGATCACTTTCAATTACGATTCCAACGGCAACCTGGTGTCGATTGCTCAGGACCTGAACGGAATCCCACGCAATGTAGTTACGTTCGGTTGGGGCACCACGACGGTGGCGCCCGGATTTTCAGGCGTTGCGGTCAGCGGCGTGGCCAACGGTCAGTCGGTTCCGGTGCTAACGATGGTGGGCCTCACGGATGGCTCGTACTATCGTTTTAGCTATCCGATTTCTCCAGAGGCCCAGACTGGCCAGGTAACACTAATCAAACACTTCGCTTCTGATAGCAATCCGGTCCTGGACAATCATAAGCTGGGTGAGGTGGCTTTTGATTATGCGTCTACGTCAAATGATGCGACACCACGACTGACGGCGAGCCGAGTGCGGGCTATCGAGAACTGGAATGGGTCTAATGGAGTGCCGTCCGAAGTGACAACCCAGTACAGTGCGGCTAGCGACAATTCGTGGGCGAAGATCACCTTTCCGGATGGAACTATTTACAAAGAATTCTATGCCACGACCACCTGGCAGAAACGCCTGACAGTTGAGACGAAGATCCATGTCAGCCCCAGCGCCGAGCAATCGGATCTTTTTGAGAAACGAACGACGATTGCCCTCACGCATGACGGAGGCGCCAACGCGACTTATCCAAGTAACCCGCGCCTGACCGAAACAAACATCTACGACTCTAGCGGTAATCGCCGTCGCACCAGAGTGGGTGACTGGAACTCCTTCACTCTTCCGGGCGGCACTAGTTGTACGTTGCCGAAGAATGTTTACGAATACGATGCCAACGCCACGACAGTGCTGCGGCGCAGGCGCACTGATTACGTTACGACTTCGGCTTATTTGGATCGCTGGATCATTGGTCTTCCCCAGGCACAATACCTCTGCGACGGTGCGCAGGGAGAGAGTTCTTGCGGTGACACCAGCGGTGCCTCGCTGCTCGCGAAAACAACTTTTCAGTATGACGAGCCGAACTCGGTGGAATATCAGGCCGCGCCGGTACAACATGATGAAGCGAACTACGGTTCAGTTTCAGTACCAGGCCGGGGCAATCTGTCGAGTACACGGCGATATGACGTCACTAATCTGACTCAGTACACGGCTTCGACAGTCGTCTATAACACCGCGGGCTCGGTGATTAGAAGCATCGATCCTGCGGGCCACCAAGTCTCGGTCAATTACACTGATTCGTTCTCAGCGGACGGTACGAATCCTACCTATCTCTCGGTCGCGACCCAAGCCTATCCAACGACCGTTACTGACGCTGACGGCTTTAGCTCTTTGGCCCGGTACCATTATGACTTTGCGTCGCAGACGCGCGTTGAAGGGCCGCCTCCGGCGGGACAATCGCAAGGAACTGTTCAGATTTATTCGTACGACAATGCCGGCCGGAGAACCCGGACTACGCTGAGCAATAGCGCCTACGTTCGCTTTGTCTACGGATCGAACTACGTGCAGAGTTATGCCACCGTCAATAATGTGGCGGATGATTCCTACACGATTGAGACTTTCGATGGGGCAGGTCGCGTAATTGGCGAAGCCGGCAGCCACCCGAACAGCAGCGGCACTTACAAAGCGCAACTTACTGTTTACGACCGCATGGGCCGGGTGGTGAAGCGATCGAATCCGACCGAGATTAACACCCAGTGGGTACCCTACGGCGATGACGCCGGCTGGCTTTACTCCACGCAAACTTATGACTGGAATGGCCGCCCGTTGGCTACCACTAACCAGGATGGTAATAGCACCAAGGAGGTAATTTACGGCGGCTGTGGTTGCGCCGGCGGCGAAATTGTCATCACCAGGGATGAAGTAGGCAGGAGGCAAAAAACAGTCTACGATGCGCTGGCACGACCATTGAAAACACAAGTTTTGTACTCGCAGCCAAAGAACCAAGCTCTAAACGGAGACGGCGCTGTCTACTCGACAGCAGCTAACACTTACAACGCGCGCGATCAGCTGACCCTGCTCCGGGAATTTCAAGGGCCAGGACCGAGCAATCCAAACGACCTCAGTTGTCCCACCGACATACTCCACTTTGTCAGCGACACTTCCTGGAAGCAGACGTTGAATCCTGGCTCCGGTTGGAAGGACGTAAATCATAATGATAGTGGCTGGGCTACCGCGGTGGATGAGGGCGCCTTTCCGACGAACCCGTGGAGTACGTGGGTCGACTTTCCGACGGTAAACCCACCTCATTGGCTGTGGTATTACGATTCGCGAAACGGTAGTGATTATTCGACTGTTTACTTCCGTAAGACGTTCGTGGCGACCTCGCTCACGGCCGGGCTGAAGATCACGGCCGACAACTCCTTCACCGCGTACTTGAATGGCACTCAGGTAGCTTCCGGCACGAATTGGCAACAACCGCAAAGCGTGACGCTGTCGTTACAACCAGGCTCAACGTATGTGTTGGCGGTGTCCGTAACCAACTCAGGCGGACCGGGCGGACTCCTGGCGTATCTCGATAGCAGTGGCGCCACTTGCCAGCAAAGCACAATGAGCTACGACGGTTATGGCCGCTTAAAAACTGCACATCGACCTGAACAGCAATTGGACCCTTACAATGGTTTGTCGAGCAATCACACCACTTGGGATTACAATGCCGACGACACCACACAAAAAGTCACCGACGCTCGCGGCGCAAGTTCCAGCTTTACCTATAACGGCCGCCATCAGATCACTCGGATCAACTACTACGCCCCAACTGTCAGCTCACCCGGTTCCAGTATACCGGCGTCTCCGCAGGTTGATTTTGAGTATGACGCCGCGGGTAATCGCTCGTGGATGAACGAGAACGGCGAGCGTAGGGTCACCTACCACTACGACGCGTTGTCACGGATGGATTGGGAGGAGCGCACGTTCAGCGGTCTTTCCAACAGCTACAGGATCAACTACGGATACAATCTTGCTGGACAGCTTACAAATATCACCGAACCTTCTCAGTTTGGCACGGGCATCGGCTACCAATATGACTCCAGCGGGCGGCTGAACGCCGTGACCGGATCAGGCTATACCTACTCTACGTTCCCCAATGCTCAAACAAGGTTGGAGGTTCCGGTGGGCACCTTCGCCTCCAACATCAAGTATCGAGCCTGGGACAATATGAAAGATATGGACGATGGCAACGGCGTTCATCATCATTTCAATTTCAATTCCCGACTGCTCGCGACTGATTACACAGTTAATAATCTAGCCGGCAGCATCAGCAGCATGCAATGGAATTATGATTATTTTGACGATGGCAATCTCAATCATGCCTACGACGTCGCGGATAATCATTTCGACAGAGCCTATGCTTACGATCAGGTGGGCAGACTGTCCGAAGCCTACACCGGACGCGAGGCGCGTGGTGAGACCATTCCGCCAAACACCCTGCCCGATAGCCCTTATCGGCAAACCTATACGTATGACATTGCGGGAAATCAACTGAGTCAAACCGGACGCTGGTGGCAGTATTCCATGGGCACCGGCTACGCCTACAGCAATAATCGACAACTGGGTCTCGGTTATGATGCCGCCGGCCACCCGACTGCGGATGGGATGGGCACTCATACTTACGATGCCCGCGGCGCGCGAACTTTGGTCACTACGGGCAACGTAGGCGGTGGTCTGACTGGTCATCCGAATCAGCCGGCGGAAGAGGATGCGAACACTTACGACGGCGACGGACAACTAACTAAGACCATCGTTACGACCCGAACGGAAGAAGAAATTGAGGAAGGGCCGGAGACGAATATTTCCGTAAGTACTGCCAGTACCTATTACCTGCGATCGACTGTACTCGGGGGTTATGTGCTCAGCGAATTGGACGGACAGGGGCAGAAGAGCAAAGGATACATCTATGCGGCTGGTGAGCGCATCGCGGAACAGGTCACGACGCCTTACTACAATACAATAGCGTGGCAGCATAAGAATCCGCTCACCGGAAGCTGGGTCGAGGTCGCTGCCGCTGACGCAATGCCGACGCGCCATGAAATGGACCCGATGGGCCGAGGCGTTGGTACTGCCGCTCCTCCTATCCCCTCAGAGCCATCGCCACCGGCTAGAACGGCCTATTACGAAATTGAAGGCGGGCAAACAGCAGAAGGCGAACTTGGAATGCAACTATACGAAGACATGTACATCAACCGCGTATTCGGCAAGGGTTTCGGACCTGGGCAAGGAGGCTTCTGGGAAGCGTGGCGTCAACATGAATTGGAACGAGAGTTTCAGCTGATGGTGGGACAGCGTTTTTTGTCTGGCGTGGACCGCACGCTCGCAGGCGGTGAGGCCCAATTTGAATACGTAGACGATTCGTATGATATGGCGATTGACGTCCACGGCGGGATCAAGGGTGGGACAACTGCAGATTTTGGCATGACAATCATTCACGTTACCCAGGGATACTATCGGCTTCTCCCTGGCTCGCAGGGCAAAAAAGGTGAGAAGAAGAAAGAGCTAAAAACACCTGTCGCCCTGAATGCTACAGTGGAGCAGCAAGAACGATTCGCAGCGGCCTTCGCTGACCTAATGACCCGTCTAGGGGCAGACGAGGGTAAGAATCCATGCGCCGAGTTGTTTGGCGGCTATAACAAAGCGGTCGACGCTCTAAAAAACTCGGTTTTTTCATTCGTGGACTTGGGGGCGCCGTTCGCAAGCGATTTCGGCGAATACGCCCAGGCAGCTACCAAGGGCAAGAATGTTTATATCAACTCTAAAGCCGGATTCATGGCCACAAATGGGGAAGTGCCTACCACGCGGAGCACGCTACTCAACGGTGGTTTTCCAGGTGAACGACGCTTTGTAACTCGAGCGGACGTACCAGGAGGTGGTTTTGTGGAGTTTCGCAATGATGTAAGATTTGCTTCGTTCACTCTCCTGCATGAACTTGGCCACCGGCGCGGTATCTATAGCAACGATGACAAGGACAACGTCGATGATAAGAACGGCACGAGATTGGAGAAAATCGCGCGAAACAATCAAAAGATACTCGACGCCTGCTTCCCGGTCCCGAAGTCTTAGCCAAGTGAGGCCGAGCCCATTGTCAACTGATTCAAATTGCCACTGGAGGTGATGGATGAGACTAATAATCGCGGTGATCATTCTGTGCCGGCTCACGGAGTCCGTGGGGGCTCAAGTCACCAGGAACTCGCCACCACGCGCTGAAACGACAGAGCAGTCCGAGCTCAGGCTCACTACCAGTATTCTGGAACAAAAATATTGTTCTTCGGGCGGTATGTTGTTGGTTGTGCGGTTCAGTTACGAAAACACTGGGACGGGCAGCTTGATTGTCTTTAAGTACAGTTCGGCTCCCTTTCAATATAGAACGAGTCGGAACGTGGCGGCATCAGTGGCCAAGGATTATGAGCAAGTGGTTTCCCCAATGATGGGTTCAAGTTCCAAGGAAATCAACTTTGGAGCCGAGCCGCCGGCGGACTACTTTGTCGTCCTCAAACCCGGAGAGTCATTTGCTCCAGTTAACAGTGTCGTCGTACCTGTTTTTGTAGGGCCAGGAAAGAAAGAGAACTCAGGAAACGATCTCAAACCCGGACATCATGTCCTACAAGTGAATGTTTCGACTTGGCCCTTCAACCACACAAGTCAGCCGAAAGAACTCGGTCTTCGCTGGCATCGTTTTGGAAAACTGTTTGCAGCGCCGATCCTTTCGCAACCCATGGCATTCGACGTCGCTGAGGTACGAGATCGCATATTGGTAGATTGCAATGCAGAGCAAACCGACATTCACGTCTCCGCCGGGCCAACCGTGACGCTGATGATAACGTGGCGGTGATTTGCAGTTACACTTACGGCGCTTCGAATTAACGACTGATCACCGAGCAAACTGGCATTCGAACTTATTAGGCCAGGTTCTTCATTGTCGAATGACCGCGTTAATCTACTCTTTTACGCGCGTCTCAAACCTTGAAGCTCAGATTATGACGACCAGCGCCCTCATTGCGGGTTCGAGTGACAGCGAGATTTGTGGCTCGCCAGTTGTTACCGCCCGTCGGCATTCGAATACTGGTTTGCGACTTTCGTGAGATCCGATGGTTCTTATCGTTTGTGCGTTGGATGAAGGGATACTCTGTGCGTCAGTTCGCAAGCTTGGCGACGAACCTAGCCAATTGGCTCGGATGTTCATTACGATAGGGCCGGGATTACACTCGCTTGCCAGTAATCGGATGTATTAATCCTGATTTGGCACAACACCTGACTTCGCATTGACCATTGCCAATCTTCCGCATATTGTCATTGCGCACTACAATAGGCTGGTTCTCCGAGTCTGTGTTCTGCTATCTCTTCTCAATTAGTCCGAAGATAGGTCATAAACTAGAGCAGGAGCATCAGCCTAATATTGGTCAAGTTCGCGTATCCTAGTCTCGTATCCCCCAAGTCGGCGGCAAGGTTTGGCGGTGTCGAGGATCCTGCGACCATGATGTTCATGAATATGAAACTCGCCACGATGGGGGTCCTACGGTAAGACTCGGATGGCGAGGTAACTAACGGAGCAACGCGACACGATGGCGAACGATGACTTTATCACTTGGGTACAAGACTCGCTTTTCTGGCCTGGTCCTGACATGGTTAGGATGAGTTGTCTGGAACAATTGGGCGACATGCAGGTAATCCCAAGACCGCAAGGCTTGATGAGACTTTTGCTAAGAACGTTGCGAAAAGATCCAAATGCTGTTGTGCGTCACGAGGCTGCATTCGTTCTTGGTCGCATTCACGAATTACATAGTGATTTAGTTGGCGATGAGGTTTTCCTTGGCTTATGCAACAGCGCCCGAACTGACCCCTCCGCGATTGTTCGGCATGAAGCAACGGAGGTTCTAGGAAACATAGAGGATCCAAGGGTTATGGGTGTGTTGCAAGAAATTGCGCAAGATGGCAACTTAGACATAGCTCTTACTGCGATACTAGGATTGGAGCGTCAAGAATTGATAAGAGAGCGCCGAACAGAAATCGGTGAGCATTGACTGATTGAAACCAGTTTCGGTGTTTGCCCTGGAAAGTCGCCGAACGTTTCCGTAGGCTCGACTAGGTTGCATTCTTAACTTAATCTGAACGGTCAGGTGAATTCTAAGTAAACTTGTGCGGAAGCCTTCAGCTGGAGGGTCCGTTATCAAAAAGTCGGATTTGGGACCGTACTGGTCAACGAGGCGTCCGAAATGGCTTGCGCGATACGTCCGCTTCTCTCATAGGATTCAGATGCGCTTCGAATAAGCTGGAAGACAATCATGTATGCGCTGAGATCTTTATCAAACTTCTCAAGAATGCGCGGCCTCACAGGAGGAGATAGTCTCATGCGTTGGCGCGAGAGGACGTCGGACACATTAAGTAGCACTAGGTGTGTTCTCGAAGGCCCAAAGACGGATGATGTTTTCTTAATTCGCCAATCAAGTGCTCTTTAACCACGTGAGTATACCGTTGAGTTGTTGCAATGGAGGCATGCCCTAAGAACTCCTGCACCACTCGAATATCCATGCCGTTCCGAAGGAGTAGCGTGGCGACAGTGTGTCGCAACATGTGTGGTGTCACATGTCGCTCGATCCCGGCATCTTGTTGAAACTGAGTGATGATGTTAGCCATCCCTTGAGTTGAAAGACGCTCCCCTGAGGCGTTTAAGAACAAAGCCGGACTCTTCGTTGTCATTTTCAATCGCGCCTCATGGTGTTGACGCTGGATTCGAATAGTTCGCTCGTCAACAACGTAAGCCAGTCTTTCCCGGCCGCCCTTTCCTTGAATCCTAAACACCGTCTCCGTCTTCAGGAAGTCATCGACATCAAGCGAGGACGCTTCGCCAACACGTATCCCGGTTGCGAAGAGAAGATCCACCAGCGCGAGATTGCGAAGAGCACGATATTCCCGTGATGAACTCCGCGCGTCCTGACTCCTCGCGAGCACCGATCCTTTACGGAGTACCAACTCGGACTCATGAAGTCGTACCGCGTGCGCCAAGAGTCCTTTTATCTCCTCTTCCGCCAGAGCCCGGGGCAGTTGCTCAATTCGGCCAAAACTGAGCCTTACCCGCCAGAATGGCGACTCTTTCAGGACTCCTCTTCGGACCCAATAGGAAAAGAAGACCTTAAGGACCACCATCTTTCGGCGCATCGAAGCGGGAGAGTATCCCTCATTACGGAGGTGAGTTGCCCAATCTTCAATAAGACTACCGCCGACAGATACGAGGTGGATTTCGTTCTTAGCAAATGCCTTGAACTGTTCTAAGTCTGAGCCATAGGCTGTTCTTGTTTTCTGGCTACGCTCATGTGTCGAGAAATAGCGGCTCATAAACTCCGCGACTGCTTGCGTTAGTTGCATAAGCACACCAAACAAGTCCCATGTGGGTCGAAGATTTTGAAAGCTTGATAAGTTGTCTCGGTGGGTCGGAAAACGGCAGAGAGTCTAGTGTTAGCCACTCAAGGTTTCAAGCGCAATCAGGAGGGTTGCCTCTCTCGAGCCGGAAGCGGACACGATTAGCAGGTAAACTTCCAAGGGGTACTAACGGATAACCAAATCAGTTGTCGTAATCTGAGTTTCGGACGATAATAAACCGTCTCAGTCTCATCGATCGAGCCATGGATTGATTTGGATAACTAGCAATTATCCATCAGAATCATCTTGATTTCTACAACACTTTGGCGTCAGCTTAAGCCTGCCGATTTCGAATCGCTCGCGCTCGAGCACGTGAGGGACGTCTACCCAAACTGTCTCTGGCGATGCACTTCACTTACCAACGATGGTGGGAAAGATGCGGTCGGCGAATTCCGTGACCTGCGAGAAGAGATTTCCGAGATCTACTGGATGGAGGCCAAGCATCATCCAGCAAGCCGGTCGATGGGAAAGTACACGCTGGATACGCATTTGGTCTCGGCGTTTTTCTCGCGAACGGTCAAACGGTTGCATGTAGTAACCTCCGCCAAGCTGACCGACAACTTTATCCACCGCGCTGACTTGTTCAGTAAGGAGCACGGCTTTGTCTTTGCTTATTCGGATGACAAGGCGGTGGAAGCGTGGCTGTCGTTGCGCCACGATATCGTGCACCGCTTCTTCGGTTCCGGTTCGGCCAAAGTACTGGCCGCGCTCGAAGAACCAAATGGTTCAGGACGTGCCATCTTTGCTCGCGCTCTTTTGATTGCCGACAATGACAGTGTCTCATCGTCAGCGTTGCCTGCCCTGCACCTCCTACCCGGCAAAAAATTCCGTTTAGTGGTGAGCGTTTCTGTCGCTTCAGTTATTCCCAGGGAGATGACTCCGCTGCGGCTGGTGTGGGATGTGCCGCCGCAGCGAGCAAGTCTCATGGCAGATAGGCAATCGTCGTCACCTGAGGGGATTGTCTTCGATCCTGCGAAATCTCCGATTATCAGCATTCCATTCCGGCTACTTACTTTCAATAACAGCCCCCTTCCGGCTCCCAGCATTCGCTCTGCCGATGGGACTGAGATCGCCTCGCTAACACTCCAGGGTACGCCGGAACTGCCGCGGCTCACATCGCCGTTTGTCGGTGGCATCGCCCGCCACGAACTGCTTCGGCTTAAGCGAGTTCTGCGCGACGAAGTTTCACTTGGACGACCCCGACTCATAGTCTGTCGCGGTCGCGCTGGATCAGGAAAGACTCGTCTCGCGGAGGAGTTGCGCGACGACGCTCAGTTACTCGCGTTTACGGTGCGATCGATGGAGCTTAGTTCGACGGCGAGCGCGCAGGAAGACCGCTGGCGACTCCTTTTCCGCTGGCTGCTAGGGCTAGCACAAAACCCGTTCGATCTGCCCGAAGAAGAGATCATCAAAAAGCGACTGGCGCGTTTGGACCTGGGACGCGATGAACAAGCAAAACTGGAGAAGGCTTTGACCAGTTTCCTGACATATGGAGCCTACTCGGAAGATCTCTTCAATCTTCAACTACCGACTGGGCGCCGGTTCGCTGAGGCTATCCGGATATTCTTAAGTATAAGCTTTGGAGAACGGGTCCTCTTACACATCGATGACGCCCACCATCTATCGCGACGCCAACTGCAGCCGCTGGTTCTCTTGCGCCACATCATCGAAACTTCTGATTCACTTTCTTTCTGTCTCATCCTAACCGCTCGAAATGACGAGACTGTTCGGGACAACTCGTTTGCGCATTTCGTCGGCGGTTTGGAGTTGGCGCAATTTCCCGGGTTCGATTTCATCGATCTGCCGGATATGACTGTGGACGACGCAAAGGAACTAGTGGTGACGACGCTCCGCTGGCCCGAATTGCTGGCTGAAGAGTCGAAAACACTCGGGCTAATCGTTGAACGCACAGGAACCAACCCATTCTTTCTCATGCAGACGCTTGACCATCTGGCGGTAGATCGCGGCACCGTGGCCTTTGGTCACGGCGACCTTTACTTTCTGATCGACATACCGGCATTCAAACGAGCACTGCGTCAGCTACCGAATCGAATCAGAGACATACTGGCCCAGCGTTTTGCCGGACTTCTGCAACGTGGTGAGCGACAACTTCTGCGAGCGCTCGCGGCTACGGCAATCATTGGCCGCCACGCGCCAAGGCGATTGGTTAATCGAGCCTTGAGACAGCCACTCTCAACGCGCGAAGTCGGTCGACTGCTAACGCTCGGTTACCTCGCGGACGCGTCGGCGCAATCTTTTGAACTGGCCCACGATCTCCTGGTAGAGGCATTGCGGGAACGTCCTGAGGCCCAGCAGGTAGCCTCTCATCTGGCTTCATCAATCCGCAAGAAAGAGATTCGTGGTCTGACCGAAGAGCAGAAAGGAGCAATTTATTACGCGGCCGGCCGACGGTACTATGAGGAGAGTTGGCAGGTTACTCGGCATCTGGTTGAGTCGCGTGCGCGACGCCAGGAATACCAAAGCCTGCCGCCGCTCTTTGAGCGATTGGAGCGAATCGCTGCGGTGTCAAGGACAATTATGTTTGATGCCAAGCTCTCCTGGCTCGCGGCGATCGTGGACCAGCATTGCGGCAGCACATACGCGGCGTTGCAGAGGTTTTTGAAAATCAAGGAGGACGCTGAGAAAGTCCTGCCTCAGAACCCTGAGAGATATATCGACTCCCTGATCGAAATTGGGAATCAGCACCTCCTGAGAGCGGAAGCGACTCCCGCGTTACAAAACATTTCGGAGGCTTTAGAAATACTGAATGATTCCGCTTTGCAGCTCTCTGCGAAAGATCGTTCAGGCTTGGAGACGCTGGCTCACAATCGTTACGGCGCCGTACTCCACTTACTGGAGCGACACGAGGAAGCTCTCGAACACTTCAAGATTGCCTTGGCAAAAGCCGACGGCACTGGCCACCACTATTTGCGTAGTCATACACATTGGAATATTGCTTCACTTTTGCGCTTCAGCGATCCCGACGTGTCGCAGCACCACCTGCAAACGGCGCGGGGCATTTGGAATGAGAAACTCGATGGGCGAGACCGGCTGGGAATCTTGATCGAATGCTCCGAGGCTTACGTTGAATGTAGCGCACATAATACTCACCTCTCCCGGGCACGACTTCGTGCAATCGCCGCGCAAGCGTCCGAAAAAGGTTACATGTTCCAGGCATGCAACGCCCTGCTTTGTTTCGCCTCTTGCGCGCTGAAAGCGGAACAATGGCTTGAGGCACATCAGGTTCTGTTGCGGGCCCTTGACCAGACCGTAAGCACTGAAGACCTGAGGAGCAGGATCTTCGTCACGCACTACATGTCAATATGTGCGCACATGCTGGGAGCTGAAGTGGATTACCGCGACTGGGCATGGCAAGCTGCGAGTAGCTTAACGGACGGTGCCTTCAATCGCACCATACTGCTGCGGTGTTTGCAGCATAACGAGAACGTTCCGAAGGCCAGATCAGAAGAAGTTCAGGGCCACTATGCAGTGCGCGCCGGCGATTTGCTTTGGTATCCTTACGAACGTGCTTAGCAAAGCGCCTCCTGCTTACCAACCCGACTTGATCAACCGACTCATTCTTTCAATATCGTCTGGCTGAACCCACGGTCCGATGGGTAAACAAATGTAACTGCGGTCGAATGTGTTAACGCCGGCTAAGTTCGTTGAGTCGCCTGCATCATTCCACGCGGCTAGCAGCCGATCATTTCGCCGGTGGGGAGTCGCGGCGTGAATACCGTGAGAATGCAGCTTAAGTAAAAGTTGCTCTCGCTCCTCCGCCAGCACCGTATACAGCCAAAAATTTGGCTGGGTTCGGGGCAGACGTTGTCCAACACGCAAGCCGGGAATGTCACGAAGCTCCTGATCGTAGATATCGGCTAGCTCTCGGTGACTGCGCAGACGCGACTCCATACTCGCTAAATTTCCCAAGCCAATCGCTGCAAAGACGTTGTTAGAGACAAACCTGTATCCAAGTTCTTCAACTTCGTATTCCCAAAAGCGCAAAGGGTCTCGATCTTCGCGCTTAATCCCGTACCATCGCAAACCTTGCATACGTTTATTAGAAAGTCCTGGCCCAACGGCGACAGCGCCCCCCTCTATACTCGAAAAAAGCTTCGTAGGGCCGAAGCTATAGCAGACATAATCCACCTCGCTAGGATAGCGCTGGCCGTCATACAAACCACCGAACGATTGGGCCGCGTCCAAAATAAGCGTGGTCTTTTGTCGCCGGCACTCGGCCGCTATCGCAGTGTAATCGCACGGCACGCCACCCCAGTCCATGATAACGACGGCGCAAGCAGAGGGGTGGCGGTTCAATCCGTTGATAACCGACTCGGCGGTGACATTTCCCGAATTGGGATCTACGTCCAACCAGCCGATTTTTGCTCCTAACTGGAGCAGCGGGATGTTAGCAGCGGCGCAAGTCATCGGCGTAGAGAGGACCGTAGCGCCGCGCGTCACCCCAGCGTCAAGATAGGCCAGCGTCAAAGCTGCCGTGCAGCTGCTGGTCGCTAGGATCGAAGTCGCGCCAAGATACCTTTCCAACGCGCGCTCGAAGGATGCCACCAGGTCTCCCGCTCCGACATAACCGGAATCAAACACCGCGGCCAGATCATTGTGAATCTTTGGTGGGAAGTTGGCCCGGAGAAAAGGGATCTGCGGACTGGTGAGGTTCGCTTCTTTCATGGCTGTTCACTGAAACCAAATGGTCGGCCGGTAAGAACATTTGCATGGCGATCGACCACGACATCGTTGCTGGGCCTGCGACTGAACCACAAACGATTTCCGGTCAGTTGTTTGAAGTAATCAACTACAAAGACAATGCTTGACGGCAAGCGATTGAAAGCCAGCGGAACAGTACGGAACAGATCGATTGATTCTGATTCGCTAACCCAGCCGCTAAGGTTGTGTGTGCTGCCGAGATCGACGCCGGCGTGTCTCAGCGTCTCCGCCAGCTCGATCCAATTCGGAGTGGTACAAAAGTTCAGCACTGGAGCCGGACTCACAATCGCGTTTCCGTTTCCGATCGCTTTTTCGGCGCTTGCGGAAACATAATCGAGAAGATCGGGTTTGAAGCGTCCAGTCCAGCGGGAGTAAAAGATGCTGCGATTGTAGACCTGGCGAATATGTATGTACGGGCCTCTGGTAGCGCTTTCAAGATGAAACGCTGGAAAACTCGAGAGCAGAACGTTGCGGTAACCGAGCTCACGGCAGCGCAGGCAGTATTCAATATCTTCCATTCCATCACGATACGTTTCCTCGAATCCCCCAACCTCTTCAAACACGGTACGGCGAGTGGCAAAAAATGCGGCAGTTACGGCCTGCCTCTCCTCCATCGGCTGCAGATCTATTTCGTCAGGGCGGCGGCCCACGAACAAATGAGGGGTTGACCAACTGTCAAACGCAACGCCGGCGTGTTGGATGGTGTAATCGTAAGGATAGAGCAGGAGACTGCCGACCGCTCCCAAGCTATCGTCCGCAGACAGCACTTGGGAAAAATCCTCAAGTGCTCCAACAGGCACAAAGACGTCAGAGTCAACAAACACCAGAAAATCCCCGCGAGCCGCCGCAGCACCCGCGTTATAGGCGACTGTGTTCCCCTGGTTGTGCTGGTGTTTGATAAGGCGTGCGACTTCAAAGCGCTCAAGCAGCTGAAGCGTTTCAGTGCCGGACGCGTCATCGACGATTATGAGCTCGGCATCACTAGGGAGCCGGTCGACCAACTGCTGAAGACAGTACTCGACCAGGTTAGTATTCTTGTAAATGGGAACAATTACACTGAGCATGCCAGATAATTGCTAGTTATCACTACGGGGGCTGTGCTATGGCATCAGTAGCGGTCTCAAAGCAGGTGTTTTTTGCGGAGCTGTGGGATTGACGGGGTTGGGAGAGGTCATGAGGTTCTGTTGATCCAAGCAAGACCAGGGAAGGAATACATCACCAGTGGAATGTAGCCGTCCATCTAGTAATGATACCCGAATGTATGATCCTCAAATCGGTTTCGCTTTATTACGTTCAGACAGACTGGCTTTGGGCGAATTAGCGGCCCTCCGCAGGTTAATTCGAGATTCACTGGATCCGACTGCTCCAGATTCGCCACTTCGAACAGTTCTGAAAGGTATCGAGTGTAGTCGAAGCCAGCTCATTGATCAGTTACCCGAGAATCGACTGGCGGAATTGTGTTCCTGCGGGTTACTGGTCGAGTCCGGGCAGCGCGTCTTCTCACCTTTCAGGGCTCATCTAGTTGAAGGATTCGTAATCGTTACCGACCCCGCATCCGCTGGCCGGCCTCGTTCTACTTGGTATTTGGATCCTCTTTGTGAAGGTCCGCAACTCGCGAGACTGCTTATTCGCAGAATCGCCAGTCGCGGACTAGACATGGGCTGTGGTTGTGGGGTGCTATCACTTGTTATGTCATCTTTTTGTGATCATGTGATCGGAGTTGACATAAATCCGCGGGCAGTTGAATTTTCACGGTTCAATTCCGTGTTAAACGGTATAGCCAATGTGACATTTATGGAAAGCGATCTCTTCAACTCGTTGCGAGGGCAGGAATTCGATCTCATCGTATTTAACTCCCCAACTAATAAGGAAGGGGACGATTACCGCGATCTCCTTGAATCCGGAGAGCCATTACTGGCCCGGTTCTTTTCCAATCTAGGTAACCACTTGAGACCAGACGGGTATTGTCAAGTCAATCTTGCAATGAATGACTATACAGAGTCGCGCTTTGTCGATCGCTTGGCAACTTGGATAAGAGCAGGTGAGAGGGATTTACGCGCGCTCACGATGGTTTGCAAACGGCACAAAAATGACGATGGTGGGACTTGGAAACGTGGCTGGGCAACTTTCTGGCGAGGAAGTTCTTTCTTATCCGAGGTAGACTGGCCCTATCATTTGCTAACCGCTACCCCGTCACCCCTCGAACTATCTCAATTAGTTCTTCGTCTTTTAGAAAATCACGAGCTACTCAATTCTCAACGACATCTGCCTCAATTAACTTGGTCAGAAGGCTTGTGCTGTATCCTACCATGGAAGCAGACGCTTGGCCTGTGGGATGTGCCTCTCGCTCAGGTTCCAGACGAGGTCGCGTTGCTTGCTTCAACGAAGCCGCTCTCATTTTCCGGGGCTAAACATCTGGATATCTGGATAGGGCTGTGTCTTCAGAAAGGTTTGTTAGGAGTGCTTTAGGATATATTTCAAGAAAGCTAGTACTTTTGTGCAGATGCCCACACGTCACCCTCCTCGCGAACCGACCATAGAAAGACTCGCAAGAGCGTTATTATGTTCAGGAAGTGAACGCAATCCAATGCGGGTCAGGAGCCGTTCCTTGATCCAAGGACGCGCGGGTCGATGTGTTCGGAATGCTCGACTTCACGACAGACGGGGGAACTCTTACAAAATTCCCCAATGCAATTTCAATGATGGCGTGAGTGGTGCCGACTAAGCGGCATGTGTTTTCTTTGAGTTATTTATGATACAGCTACTTGCTGTATTTTCAATGGCTTAACGCCTTCCTCAGTTGTTCCTGACATTCCCGATTGTCCCACCGTTCCCGAAAAAGAGGCCAAGAATAGGCCAACGCTTGCGATGCGCTGATCAGTAAGCATACAGCCGTGTTCCGGGGCGTGTAGGTAGATTTGGAACGACTCAAGCGACTTATGGCCGCTATAGGACATGACTAAAGCTACGTTGTTTCCGCTGGCCTCCATCATGTCAGTGATAAAGGTATGGCGGAGACTGTGACATGTGAAGCCATTCGTCCGTCCGTAGTTCAGACCTGTCGCTTTCCCGGCTTTGCGACAAGCTCTCGCTATAGCGTTGTCAAAGGTCGCTGTTTTCGCACGTGGGAAAAGTAGCTCGCTATCGGTGAGACCTTCGCTAATTCGGCGTTGGACGAGGGCTTTGATGCAATCCCATAATGGCAGATCACGCTGGTTTTCTGTCTTCGTTGCATATAGACGAAGCTTGCCTTTTGTCCAGATGAACTGATCGAGTCGCAAACGTACGATCTCGTTCAGCCTGCCTCCGGTCAAACGAAGTAACTGAACAACGTCGCCAGCATCGCGCCAGAGCTTGATCCGCTCCTCACGCCGCGAGGGAGCTAAAGGTGGATTCAGTAATGTGTGAACAAGCGTTGCATACTCTGTTAATTCAACACGGTGTTCGAATTCTGGTGTGCGATTGACTTTAAGGGTTGGCCGGAGCCAGTTAATCAAATCAGGCTTTGCCTTCTGGGCGGCTTTGAGCATTCCTTGAATTCGGCCTATGAACACGCCAGCGCTGTTCTTGTTTAGTGTGGGACGAAAACAAAGGATTTGATAGAACTCGCGCAGATCAGTCTCGGTGCATTCTCGGATCAAGCGGTTGGGGCCAAAGTGGTCCACAAATTCCTGGATGACTTTGCAGTTAGACCTGACGTTATGTGCGTATTGGTATCCTTTGTCTCGGGCTCGTACTTCCAGATTGCGACGGTAAATATTAAGAGCGTCTTGGGCAGTAGTCGGCTTACAGCGAATCTCGCCGCGTTCTTCTGCGTCTATGTCGTTCATAGCTTGACGCAGATGTTTTTCGGCCTCGCTTTTAGTTGCAAAGCCTTTCTTGCGAAGTCGAACATTCTTGTAGCGACGCATGTAACCGTGAAGAACTTGTCCGCCAGGGCCGGTGTACTGATGGAAGTTTTTCATTACGGTTTCCTTTTGCCGCACTGCGAGCGCTGACTGAAGTGGTTTACGAATGTACTTCATTGCTTGCAGCTCTTTTTTAGGGGTGCGGTAAGGCGGAAATTATAGTGATAGCGCTCGGTGCTGTCCATGCGTCTCTTGGTCGTTGGTGCGGCTTGGAAGTGAACGTCGGGCGTGTTGCTCTTGCTTCTCTGCGAAGGCCAATACCTCTTCAAGTATAAAACGAATTTGGCGAGTTCCGTTGCGTATTCGAGTAAGTCGTGCGGTGCCGGCGCCGCCGTTGAGTACTGTTTTTCGTGAGCAGCCAATAATCTCAGCTACGCGCTTGGCGTCGATGCGTGTTTTCTTTGTAATCAAACTCATAGCTTTAGTTTGGCGAGTCGTCGTTGCCGCGACCCACAGCCTAGAAGTTCTCCTATCCTAGATATCTTCCCGTTTGAGTCTCCGCCCGTTTCTTTGTCGATTGTCTTGCCGACAAGTCGCGTGAGCTTTCACCTTTTCATCGACTGCTCCCTGAGCGTCTTCGGCGCGTACTACTCAATTTGTCGTAGGGCACGTGTTGTGCCGCAGCGACCTGGGCAGACACAACGTATCGGTCTATCGGTGTTTTGCTGAAATTATTGAGGAAAAGGCTGGTCAAATGCTTCATGACCGCGACGAGGGAAAGCGTGTCTAATAGAGGCAATGTTTCTCAATTGTTATGTTCAATAATTTGCTAAGTACTCCAACCCCTTTTAGGAGTAAGCGATGACGCAATGTTAGATCAAAAAATGAAATGTTAGAGATCTCTAACACCCCACCCAACTATTTTCCTGTTCCCGTGAATTCTTGCTGCCTTTAGCTGGGCCAATCAGAAAAAAACTTCCGCCGTCAATGTACGTTTTCTTGCAGTCGCAACGAAGACCAAACGCTCCAGCGAGATTCAGATCCCAGTCACTCGAAAACTCGAAAGCAGTTTTGGAGATAGCGATAGCAATCTAAGCGTCGCGACAAGAAACTTTGGCGCGCGCGGAATAGCTGTTGCGAAGAGACCGCAACCGAGGAGGCAACACCAAAATTCTATTGGAAAAATTAGTGTTGGAAAGAATGAAGATGCCAGGACAATTCCGCGTAGGACAATCCTTCGAACGAGTTAAGAGTTCCGCCGCGAAAGGATTTCTTTCCCAGAAAGATTTTCTTTCGCTATATCCGACGTGCCCTGAAGATCGGATTCAGATGTTTCCTCCAAACGCTGTGAGCTGGATTGGCCACACCTATGGTAACCGACGTGATCTCACGTCTCTCGGTCAGGAATATCTAGCCGCGTTGCTCAATGGTCTCACAAAGGGATTCTGAGGACCTTATGTTCAAGGCACAGAGCCATAACTTTCGATCAAATTAGCTAAGGAGAATATAGCAATGTCTAAACGACACCGTTCCACAGTTACGCCGCCACAACGATCACATCAGGAGATGCTGAAAGATCATAAGCAAATCCTCCAGAACTACTTTGACAGCTTCATTACACGAGGCTTAAGTCAGATAACGATAGAGGTCCAGATTCGATTCATTGAACACTGGTTTAAAAACATTCGTGTTGTCGACGGAGAAGGTGAGCGTCAACTATTCATCTGGGAAGTCATGAACCTCTTCGAGGGACGCAAGCGTATCGCGGAATTCTTGATGGCGCTTAGTACCGCGGATGAAGATGGCCAGCCCTGTTTACGGGCCGGTACAGTGAGAGCCTACGCCTGCTACCTTGAACGCCTATTTGTTTGGACGCTCAACTCGCCATATATAGCTGGGATGGAAACGATCTCCTCAAAATATGGCCCGCTTGATAACCCGTTTACTGGCGTCGAGTATCCTGTACATAGCCGTGACATTCTGCGCGCCGAGCGTTTCTTTCTAACTAAGAAGCAAATTCTTGCCCTGCTGGTTTTCCTGCGGGAAGTATTTCCTGGCCTTATCAAGAAGAACTTAACGGTCGCACGGCTTTATGCGGTTGTCATGTTAATCACTGAAACCGGTATGCGTTCGATTGAACTCCTTAATCTCGACGCCCTTGGCGATGACAGAGACATCTTCTATGACAAGAAAGTAATACAGACGCGCTTCGGAAAAGGATTTAACTCTTCTGGCCCGCAAACACGCGTGATGCCCTTAACTCGTCGGTCTGAAATTACGCTTAGGGAATACGAACAGGTTGTGCGACCACGGTTCCGCAACCAAATGAATGAGCCTTCTCTGTTCCTAAGTCTGACGGGGACCCGTCTCTCTTACGCAACTCTCCGAGATGGTTTTACTCGACTCATCGAAACTGCTCGCAACCATGGCGTGGATTTGCCGCCCAAGCTAACAATGCATGACCTTCGAGCAAGTTTTGCGACTAATTACCTCGAGGAAAATCCCGAGAAATTCTGGAGACTCATGGAGTTGCTCGGACATTCAAGCCCCTCCTCAACCTGCCTTTACATCAGGTCGAGGGGCTACAGCCGCACCGAGTTCATGAAGGACGTGCGAACGTCCCAAGCTGGCAGGGGCGGCGTCACTCCGCGCGTCTACAACACATAGACGAAGGAATACTGCTCTGTGGAAATGCAAAGATTATGTGGAACAGACGCACGGCTGAAGACGGCTGTTCCACTACAACCATTCATCCAGGAGAAGGTTAGTGAGGGTGACCCCCGACCATCCGAGCGCTCATACTTCGACCCACCGCACCCGGTAGAGAGATGATTCAAGAGTTGTCCGACTCCCCCAAAAAGCCGGTCGGACGGTGTCGCATACTCCGGTGTCAATAACACATAGGCGAAATGTAATTGTGTGGAAACTCAAGGAATACGTCGAGCACACTCATAACCTAAGGACGGCTGTTCAACTCCAATTATTCATTGAGGAGAAGGTGGGAGTGAAAGTGACCGTACAAACTATCAGGGCACTCTTGCGGGGACCGGCCGCGCCTCGTGGAGAGATGATTCAACTGTTGTGCGATGCCCTAAACTGCCGTTCCGACGCTTTCTATGTGTTCAATCCAGATTCGACAAGATCGCAGCAATGGTCTATGCAGCGGGTGCAAGGCAAGGCGCCGTCACGCCTTTATGAGCCAAAGAGTGCGAAAGCGGAAGACGCCGTCGCGGAAATAGCACCTTCCGCGACCAATGATAAGGACTCGGGGAAACGAAAGTCTCTACGCGCGACCTTCACAGACCCGAGAACGCTCTACAACGACTAGTTCAGATCCAAGGAGAAACCTATTTTGAGCGGTTCAACTGTTAAGACTCCGGCCATTGGGGAATGCAAACGCTGCCTGCTACGCCGAAAAAGCGTCGTGAGCGCGAAGATGATTTGCGCAACTTGCTATCTAAAGGAGCCAAAGGACAAGTGTACTGTATGCGGCAAAGAAAAGCGGTTCGTAATGGATGGAGGAGGAGTTTGCCCTACGTGCATTAGAAGAAGCACATCGCCCGCTGACATCGAATGTACCCGGTGCGGGAAGAAGAAACCACCGGCAAGGCGAGGCGGAGAGTGCTGTAAGCTGTGTGACCAGAAGGTTAGTTTTGGCAGTGGCATATGTTCAGGCTGCGGAAAGCACAAGCCCTATAAGCACAAAGGGGACAGACTCTGCCAAATGTGTAAAGGGCGTCGCTACGCACCGCGTCTTCTACGAAGTCTTCTTCGACGGGTGAGGATATCGAACAAATACAACGACAACCTGTTTCGTCGGCTCACAGAAGTGATCAACTGGGAGAACGTGGACCATAATACTTATTCCCGCCTGTACAGGTTTGGAAGGTTCCTTCAGGGCCATACTTTCGAAGGCCCGCTTACCTGGGAAGCTATCCTTAAGTTGAAAACCAGCTTACCGGGCGTAAAGTTTCAGGGTGTTCGGTCGTGTCTAAATCAACTCGGCGACCTTTTGCTCGATCCAGCAGTCGATGAAACCTTCGAGATGGCAAAGAAAAGGCTTTGGCAGCCACTAGCTAGTATTTCACAGATCCCAAATGACGAGTTCGCCATCTTGCAGAAATACGATTCCTGGCTGTGCACCCAGCGAAAGATCACGAGTAGTATGCGGCGTGGCCGCTTTCAGAGGTTGGCAGACTTCTGGCGGTGGGGCATCAGACACGGATTGACTTCTTTCACCAAGGTTGAAGCCGCGCATGTAGAAGAATACCTATATACGGTTGGACTGAAATGGCGATGTAGATCTTGTGCGTCGACCAAAAACTTGGACACCAGGGGCGAGACTTCGCCGACCGCTTGTGAAATCCAAAACTGCCGCAAGCCGCATTCGTACGAGAAAGTGGTCCGTTGCAGAGAAGTCACAGTGCAAAACTACCACAGTCAGTTTCGCAGCTTTTTCGGTTGGCTGAAGGATGTTGAAGAAGCAATCGAAATAAATCCTGCGCCGCCGTTGACGAAGAATAAGAGAAAAAAAGGGAGACGAACAAGAAAAAGGGTCCTGACAATTCAATACTATGACTGGGGACTGATCGAGCCGCTCTTGAACGCCATTAAAAGACCGGACATACCGGCTGAAGAAGCGATGTTTCTCTATCTTGTACTCTACCTCGGGTTCTCTCTGCTTGAACTCAAGACGGTAAGAATTCCAGCGCAGTGTCGGCCTACCATGCTTGGGTCGGAATCGCGCGAGCTTTTGGAGAATGTTCTTAGCCTGGAATGGGAGCCTCGCGAACTTTCCCGGGGCAGACAAACTCCAGGACGCACTGGAGTGATTCTTGGGCTGGAGCCCTCAGATGAACCCTGGCTCCGGGATTTGGTCAGGCGCTTGTGCGAGAACGGAATCAGAGACTGAGAAATCCAAATTACCCTTATCTTTTTGTGGCCGCTAATGGCAGCTTTCAGAGAAAGCACCTGAGCGACGAATATTTTTATCGGGTGGTCGAGAGCGCAACAGCTCGCATTACTGGAAGAGTTTGTAACGTCTCAACATTAACTAAGAGTGCCAGGCTGCTTTATTCGGAGTTCGGGGGGTATGAAGGCGCTCACCACTTGGAGAAGCTGGGTCTGGGAAAACGACAGGCCCAGACCTACGCATGGGCCCAGCGGGTGAAGGTGGTTCCAAGAAAAGCAAGTCAAACCCGCAAGATGGTACGTGATAGCAATCGAGTTTAGCTGTTCCCCCAAACACCATGTTCGGAATCCCAATCGGCTAAGTGGCGCCTGGGGATTATGAAACGCAGGTTTCTGAGCTGCGTCAGCAGCTTCTGTATACCTCCCAGCCGTAGCGAGGAAGGCAGTCCAGGGCGCAGCGAACTGTTTTGTAGTTCGCGGAGTTCATCGTAGCGCAGCGAAGACCCTTGACGGCCGCCGCAGCGAAGGCTACGTCAGTGAAGAATCCAATAATGACACTCAGGAAAGTCAACGCGTGGTTATCCGTTCTGGTCCGCGAGCAAGACGGACTAAGTTGTCGGCACGCTGCAACAAAGCGCCAGCCCCTGGGGGCGTTAGCGAAGTGAGCACTGCGAGGTTGCGCCGAGCGGGCGAGCGAAGCGGGCGCAAGGGGGCTCGATATCGCGAGGCGTCTCGATAACAGAGATTATGACCGGGAGCGCCGAGTGAGGCGCTGGTTTGAGGAGGCCATAATCTTCTGTTATCGGATGACTCTCCGATTCTGGTTCTGCCTTCGGCGCCGAGGCCCTATTGTTCAGAGACATATTATAAAGGTTTGGGCGCTAGTTTGCGCACGAGTCGCTGTGCCTCACGAGAAACAGCGTGACACATCTATCAATTCTCACGCACAGCGTTAGCTGTGCTATGTTGCTCCGGTATGAATGAACGGGTGCTTGACGCGATTGCGAATCTGGTAGAAGCGTTTACGCCAAATCCACTTCCTCTCGAAAGCCAAGTGAAGCTTGATGATCCTCTCATCGGGGCGTTCGACTTGCTGCGCAACATTGATGAAGATCAGAGAGACGTGACAATTAAGCGGGCCTTCTATTTGTACAACGAGGAACGGCACTACTCACGAAACATTTCAACCCTGCTTTATTACTTTCTTTACTATTTGAACAATTATCGAAATGACAAGCGGGTTCAGTGGGACTTCTATAGTCGATTGACGCTGGACGTCGAGCAGCTTTTGACAAACGTTCGATCGTTCTTGGACTCAACCTATCAGTTGGCTTTGCTGTTCTCCGATGAGCGGTCGCAGATTCCGGGTCGAAGGCAGGAAACTTTCGGCAAATTTGCAGAATGGCTTCGTGGGGATAATAGGTCTTTCGAGTCGCCACTGAGTTTCATGAGCGAGCTTGTTCCCTGGGGACTCACGATTCGGAAGATTCGCGACGATTATGTCCACTGCGGGCGAGAGCCTTGGCCCTTGTGGGATTCGGAAGATGTTTTCTTCTATCCGTATTTGTCTGGTCGAAATGTGAGCCCGATGCCAGATCTCTTTTATGGATCGAAGTCTCGATTGCACAAGGCGCACAATACTATTGAGCCTATCTACCTGCGAAAGTTTGTGGTGTACTCTGTGGCGCCTATTTTCGCCTTGGAACAAGTATTTGGTCGCTATCTTTTTGATTTGTTCAGCTCGAAATACCGTCCATGGCCCTTTCACGATTTCGGCTGTCCGTTTAGCGCGAATCCAAGCATTCAGGCACTATACGACCTGGTGCGTCAGAACAAAGACTGTCTTGAGCGTGAGATCTACAAGGAAACATATTTCACTTCAAGATCAGCCTGAAGATATTAAGGCAGCAATGTTGGGCCACTTATGAACTCGGAACAAGACACGAATGAAATCAGAAAAGAGCGCCATCGCGTTTTTGCGACGATCAAAGTCGAATCTTCAACGGTAGATCACATTACGGCGCGAACTGTAGAAAGGGTGCTCTGCAAGGTATTCTTGCCGTTTAGGAAAACAGATAAGCCCTTGCTGTATTTCCTGCCGACTGATGAGCAAGAACTACAGCTTCAACAGACACCGGTGTTCCGAATGGAGGCCGAGGTGGTGCAGCCGAACGGTACACATACGGTGATTACTGCCAATCAAGTCCATATTGTCAGTCACACAGGCTATCCGTGGGGTCCAGGTCAGACAGAGCATATTTTGATCGGTGAGCCCTGGGATCTGAAGATCGAGCACATTCGTCCGCCTGGTACCTACCATCCTGACCCGAGGAGCGCAGGATGTTTTTGGCTTTCACGAAACCAATCGATTTCTAATGTGAGTGTACGAAGCCGGTCATATACCGGTGAGGTGAAGTTAGAGAAACTTCCACCCTTGACCGTTTCGCTGACAGAGAAGTTCGACATCGCTTTTGATCTTCATATGGGTTATCGCGATGAGAGACTTGGTCAGACCGTGATGTTCGATGAAACGGCAGCGGAGTTTGCTCTTCCCTTTGACTGTCTGGGCACCCCGGCAATCAATGACGCAATGAACCAACTTGAGGATGTACTGCGCTTGATTTCATTCGTGGGTGAGTATCGATGCGTTTGCGTAGGGTGGCGGGCGGGGGATTCTCGGAGTGTTACTGAGTTCTATCGGCCAAGAAATGTTCCGGATACGGAACCGCCAAGTGTCCATGAAGGCTTGATTGAATATCAATACTTTAACGAGTTCATTATGGAGGGCTACAAACAGCTTGTGAAGCTTACATCGCCAGTTGCCTTTCGGAGGGCTCTGGACTATGTGATACCCGATGACAACGACACTCTCGAAAGCTCCTACATCATGCTATACGCTGCCGTGGAGACATTGGTGTCGTTCTTTCGAAAGCTACACGGATTGGAGAAGATCTTCGATGATGAAAATGAATGGCTTCAGCTTTCCGAGGACTTGCGGGAGTGGCTGAAATCGCATCCTCTCTTAGTGGAGGATAAGAAGAAACGTGGTCTGGTCAAAGAGAAGGTATCGGAGCTCAAGAGACCCGCCTTTTCCCACGCACTTGGGGAATTCTGTAAGTACTACGGTGTCGATCTTGGAGATCTATGGCCAATGACCGGACAAAGGGAAGGCGATTCACTTTCCGCGATCAGAAATAAGCTAGTTCATGGCGAGGTGTACAGGTCTGAGAGATATCAAGCACTGATGGGAGCGCGGGAACATTTGAGGTGGTCCGTGTATCGAATGATATTCGGAATACTTGGGTGGCCAATAACGCAAACCAAGATTGTTCCAGCGCGTGTGGCGCGGAACCCTGTCCACAAGAGTTGGACACAAGATCGAACAATCTTGTCGAAACAGCTATAGCGCAAAGCTGAACTAAGACTGAAAGCGACGATGGTCACCACCTCTTTCGCCCGAACAGTGTCGTGATATTTCTCAAAGTCATGACGTGATAGCCAGCGCACTAACCAATGCACCTGTCAGGTTCGCTCTTTGATGGATCGATTTTTTGGCTCAAGAGCAATCACATTTCCGCGGTTTGATTTAGCTCGGATAGAGTAGTTGAGCAAAAGGGAAACGAGACCCCTAAGGGTTCGATCCGGGCGAACGCGTCGACTACCTGGGGGTCGAAGTCCCTTTACTTAGGCTTGGCTGCCTAAAAGAAGCCCTTCCAATATTCGTAGGTCTTTTGTTATTGAGAACGTACTCATGGAGCGAGAGTCGTTCTTTCATTTTGAATACCAGCCGTAAATGCCCCCCTGTAGTCTGTATTTGGACAGTCGGAGGATGAAAAAATAAAACCGCTAAATGTGGTATAGGTGGGTTGATGGAGGTAGGCTGATGGAACTTGAAAAACGAGTGGCCAAGGTAGAGGCTAGAATGGCCGAGGAAGATGCCCTCGACCGTCGGGGAGAAAAAGGCCCTAAGAATCTCTAAGACCGCCTTGTTTATCATTGCAGTTTCAGCACCCGTGGTCTGGGCTTTATTTGAGTTCATTCTATTCCTCATAGACCGCTTTGCCACATTGCGTCAGTCTCTTGGTAGGTAGCCCTCCATGTCAGTCCTTTTTCAAACCTCCGACATCGGAGGTTTTCGACTCATTCTGTGGTTCTGGAGGGATTCTAGTAGATGCTTAATTGCTCCTTCTGTTAAAGGAGTCGGGAACAATCCCAGTCCATGTTCACTCTTCGCATTTTCTTCGCGAGTTAGGGGTTGTACCTGTTTGATGTACACCGTGTAAGGGCCTGTCGACCTTTTCTCTGGCGCGGGAGGGTTCGTCCTCGGGCTCCAGAGGGTCGGGATTCTCATTAATATTGCCGACGCGACAGAGGTTCACTGGCAGGATTTCCAGGCTGCTTGTATCAGATCCTACTAAAGTGGAGTTGTTTTTAAGGCAACCTCGATCAGTTAGCACTTAATCCTTCATTGTGAGATCACGGAATATTCTTGTCTCAAATGCGATAAATAGTTGAGGTATGGCTATTCGCAAAAAAGTTGCTCACCCGCTAGCAAATAAAATTGCAGATAGTAACAAGTACTTTAGATAGACTTCACGTGATCAAGAAACATATTGATTTCGCGCGAAGATCGGGATTAATCTCACGCTGCTTCGATTTCTTACTTGCCCGCCTGCAGGTCTTCTTGCGGCTCACGCGGGACACACTCCCACCTGACCACCGGAATCCCAGCAGTTGGCTAATGGAAGTTCACAAAACACGAATTGTTAGAACACCGACAGCATGGTTTGCAGCAGTTCCAGTGCGATATCCGTCACTGAATCACTTGCCTCTTGTGGGTTCGGTATTTCACGTCCCGTGTCAATTTCCCCCGGCGTTGTTGCCGACTGCTGATCCGGCGGGGGTGGCGGAGCTTTTCCGGTTTGAATCTCTCCCGCAAAGGTCGCGGTCGTGAGTACTAAGATGAACGCGCTCACCAGGCAGAATCGCAGTGTCTTTTTCATGGGTTCTCCTGAATGGAACATGGTTTGCAAAACAAACGACCCGGCGTAGGTCGCCCAAGCCGTCCTAAGACCAACCTTGAGGCGCACATCTTAGCACTCTGACCGAATGTACCTGCACTGCTGCAATTCTTTATACATAAGTTGACAAAGGACTCTCCCACATGAATTTAGCGAACGATCTACTCCGTCAAATGCGTGACCCTAGCCTCTCTCTCGATCAACATGCCCAACTGCGTTCTGAGATTGCCAAGCAACTCGAAGAGTCGGGCAGGTATGAAGCTGCGCGCGAAGCAATGGGAGAACTGTGGTCACAAGTAGGGGAGCGTCCTCGAGTGGAAGGACTTGAGCAAAGCACTGCGGCGCGGGTCCTATTGCGGGCGGGTGTTTTAACCGGTTGGATTGGCAGCGTCAAGCAGATCAGCGGAGCCCAGGAAACCGCTAAGAATTTGATCACGGAGAGTATTGCGCTGTTCGAAGAATTGCAGCAGAGCACCAGAGTAGCGGAAGCGCAGATCGACCTTGCTTACTGCTACTGGCGTGAAGGCGCATTCGATGAGGGACGGGTAGTGCTAAAGGAGGCATCGAGCCGTCTAATTGAAAGCGATGTTGAGCTAAGAGCGACTGCCTTCCTTCGCAGCGCTATCATCGAGGAGACTGCCAAGCGCCACAGCGATGCCCTGAGAATTCATATCGAGGCCGCCACACTCTTCCAGACGATTGAGAATCATTCACTCAAAGGAAATTTCCATAACAGTTTTGCCATCGTCTTAAGGAATTTGGGTGCAGCGGAGGATTCCGCAGACTACATTGATAGGGCGTTGATTGAATACGCCGCGGCAAGTTATCACTTCGAGCAAGCGGGCCACGTACGTTACCGAGCTTGCGTAGAAAACAATTTAGGATTTCTGTTCAGCACTATCGGTAAGTTCGCCGACGCGCACAGCCATCTCGACCGCGCGCAGATGCTCTTCACAAGCCTAAAAGATGATGTTCACCTTGCTCAGGTCGATGAGACACGCGCACGCGTAATGCTCGGCGAAGGCAAATTCGTCGACGCCGAGAAAGCGTCACGCCGGGCCGTGCATACGCTCGAGAAAGGTGATGAGCAATCGCTGTTGGCGGAATCACTCACTACCTATGGAATTACCCTTACTCATTTGCGACATTTAGAGCAGGCGCGCTCTTCGTTGGAGCGGGCGATTAGTGTAGCGGAACAGGCTGGTGATCCCCACAGTGGGGGCATCGCCGCATTAACACTCATTGAGCAGTTGGGTGATCATCTTTCCAACCATGAGTTGTGCGACACGGTCGATCGCGCCAGGATGCTTCTCGAAGGCGAGCGGGATGTGCCTACGCTTACTCGCCTGTACACTTGTACCTATCGCGTTCTCGCGCGTGTGTATGCGTTTCAAGTACGGCCTGACTGGTCGAGCTTTTGCCTGAAAGAGTCCTTGCATCGCTATGAGGCGCATTACATTGAACTAGCACTCAAGGATTCAGGCGGCCGGGTTACTCGGGCGGCGAGACTGCTCGGTCTACCAAGTCACCAAGCTCTCCTCACTATGCTCACTGGCCGGCACAACGCTCTAAGTGCTGTGAGGACCCCGAGTGCGCCCCGTCGGCGCAGCCTGATCGATCATAGCAACGTGACCAGCAAAGCGAAAAAGGGAAGACAAGAAAACCCGGAAGCCAAAGATTGAACTAGGAAAGAGGGAAGTCGATGCAATTGATTTCGGGCCACAAGCTGGTTCCCGGGCCTGAACAATCAAGCCTGTTCATGCGGACTAGAGATCAACACTAACTAAATAAATCGACGTGTGGAGGAGTTCCTTTCACAAGTAGCCATTTAGGCCGGAGATATTCCGGAGATATTCCGGAGATATTCCGGGTAGTTGGTCAAAACCTCACGCGCTGACTTTGCAGTATCGAAGCTGGCCAATACGGACCAATCCGCGCTGAACCGGACTTCGAGATCCATCACGTTCCAACAGAATCACCAGGGGTGTCCAGAACAGGGGAGGGTCAATACGGGTTCAAGTTGTATTCCAGACTTGCATGGGCAGCGCTCAAGCTATTCGCTAGTGGCATGAATAACGAGTCGTTCATTCTCCGGTCAAAAAACTCCGCTCAAAAAACTTGACAGGCTAGAGCGAACAGTCCTAAATTTGCTTCACTCCCGGTCGTTTTCGCGTCCGGACTAAAATGCAGCGGCTATTTGGGTCTAAGGAAGCCGCCCAGAATTCCTTCGACAGTGTTGACCACTAAGGCCGATAGGCTTGATGGTCGTTCTCAAAACGCTGAAGGAGTTCCCTCATGTTACCACCACCAATCCATCACCTCATTAGTAGAATTGTATCGCTCGCCCTGATTCTCTCACTTGTATCGAGCTCAACACCCGCCGCGTCCCAAACAGTTTTCAATGTCGGGACGGAATGGAAAGCAAGCCTCGCGTTTTGGCTGACGACCGGTGAGTTGCCCACTATGTTACACAGCCTGCTGAGCGGACAAACTCCACCACGAGCCAAACCGCAGGAAAGACAGCGGGACCGAGACGCACGCGTTACGCGAATCGAGCTCCATCCGGACAACGTAACTCTGGCGATGGAAGACCATCTTCAACTTGCGGCAGTCGCTCTGGACAGGGAGGGCCAACCTGTCCCAGGGATCAAGTTTGAATGGACTGCGAGAGAGGAAGACCGAGGAAAGGTAGGACCAATTTCTCAAACTGGTGAGTTTCGAGCTTTGTTTCCAGGTACTTTTCGCATCGCAGTCACCGCCGCGGGAAGACATGCTCAGGTCCGCGTAAGAGTGCAGGATGGTATCCGTCGTCACAAGCCCACTGATCAGCCGATTGAAAGACGCCCCGTTTCGAATCGCGAGCGACCTCGGGAGAGTAGCTCAGGGGAAAAGAACACCACGACTTTCAACCCTGGGAAGTCAGCGAAGACTTTGGGTAAAGCCGGTTCCAAAGCGGGCAGTTTCGCTCACGCTCGTAATGGAAAAGCGACTGCCTTGATGCCGCTGCCCCCCGACGACGGCTGGAATAATGGCAACTATCTGTCGTCATCCGATCCCAGGAACGAAGTTGGCAATACGCCAGGGTCAGCAATGGATGGCGGAGCCGGCAGCGGCAACTTTCAATTCGCAGCCCCTGTCTTTAGCTTGCCAGGTCGAGGAATTAACATCTCTCTCTCAGCAGGCTACAACTCGAGACTCTGGAACAAGTCCGGCTCGCAAATGGCTTTTGATATTGATCGCGGATGGCCTGCGCCAGGATGGTCCATGGGCTTCGGAAGAATTCTTTCCATGGGTACGAACGGTTCGATGATTGTCGATGCGGATGGCACGCGCCATGGTTATTCCGGCACCTTACATAACTACGGTCAGGCTGGTTTCGATTTCGAGGGCCACACTACTGACGGGACATTTATCGACTATTACATCTATTCATGGGCGGATGGCGGTGTCCACTGGGGGTATGCAAGGTTACCGAATGGGACTGTTATTTCGTATGGCCAAATGGGGCCAGGAGGTCTCTATCCAACTCAAGTTGAAGATGCCAACGGCAATTTGATCAGCATCAGCTACGTCAGCAACAACAGCGCGCAGATTCAAACCATTACGGACACTCTTGGCCGCGTCCTAAGCTTCTACTACAATTCCAACAATCTGTTGACCGCCATTACGGGACCGGGGCTGAACGGCACCACGCGCACGCTGGTGAGGCTCCATTATCACCAGGTCTCGCTGACCAGCGGTAGTTACTCATTCAGCGGGCTGACAGCAATCGTGAGCAATCCCAATCCGTGGCTAATTGACGCCATCTACTACCCGGGAACGAGTACTGGTTACTGGTTCGGTGATTCCGATTCTTACTCAAGCTATGGAATGCTGTCCAAAGTAATTGAGCAACGCGGCATGACGCTGTCCGACAGCGGACTTAATGACATGGGCACGGTCGGACAAGGCTCGATGACGCGCAAAGAAGTCTACAACTATCCGCTTTATGTTGGCGATCAGAGCGGTACCCAGAGCAGCGGCCTGACCGATGCTCCAACTTACACCTCACTGACCGAGATCTGGACCCGCGACGGCACAAATACCGATCAGGCGGTAACCCAATATGCAGTTAATGAAACCTCCTCACCACGCACCGTGACGATTACGATGCCTGATGGTTCAAAGAGCACGCAGTATTCCTACAACTCGCCCGGCCAATACAACGATGGATTGGTTTACTACGACGAAACCCGCGACAGCAATAACGTCCTGCTCCAGAGCAGCACCTCGACATGGGAACAGGGAGCTTACAGTTCGCCGCGGCCCACTCGCGTGGCAGCGACTAATGAGGTAACACAACAAACAACAGCTACCGAGTTCAGCTACGGACCAAATTACAATCAAGTTACTGAAGTCCGCAACAAAGGTTATGGTGACCAACTCTTGCGCTCGACGCGCAGCGACTATCAGATTGTCGGCCAATGGGGTAATCCCTATACCGCGCGACACATCTTTAATCTACCGCTTAGCGTGGAAATCTATGACGGCAACAATAACAGACTATCAAGGACGGAATATCAGTATGACGGCCTACCGCTCACTGACAGACCGAATGTGGGCATGCACGACCATGCCTTCAATCCTTATTGCGAACAGGATGGCATGTGTTGGGATGAACCGGACTGGAACGATTGTGATTGTACGTTTTGCCGAGAGTTGTGGGGAGAGGTTGGCGACGGTTACTGCAATCAGAATCACGTGTGCCCTTATACCGGTTATACCGATCCTCGCGGCAATGTCACACAAGTCACCACTTATGCAAACGTTTCGAACAGTTCACTGAGTGGAGCTGTCGTCGAAAGCCGGAGCTACGACATTACCGGAAACCTCGTGAAAACTAGCAGTTCGTGCTGCGGCGAGCAGACAACCTTCATTTTCACGGTTGACTCCCAGTATGCCTATCCGCTGTCACAGACGCACGGCGCGGCCACCGACGGCTATGCGCAAGTAAAGACGAGCGCGACTTATGACTTCAATACAGGTTTGGTGCTTTCGGTGGTGGATGCCAACAACCACGAATCGACATCAAGTTATGAGGCTGCGACGCTGCGACAGGTTTCCACTGTTTCGCCCACCGGGGCACATACCGATTACTCTTACAACGACGCCGCCATGACCGTCAGCACCACAACCTATCTGGCGTCGAGTGACGGCGGCGGGATCGCCAACCAAAGCCTTAAGCTCCTCAACGGTCGCGGACAGGTTCGGCAAGAGCAAGCGCGAGCGGCGGACGCTGGACAAAATCAAGTCTGGGATTGCGTCGATACGACCTATGACAACCTTGGGCAGACGACGAAGCAGACGCGTCCATATCGGTGTGGAACGACTGCGCCCAATCCAACGCTCACGACCTATGACGCACTCGGCCGGACTAAGAAAACCATTGCGCCCGATTACACGCAGCAAGACGGCAGTGATGGCAGCACAGTAGAGACCTTTTACAACGAAACAACGCGCCCTCCCGGTGCTTCAACTAGTGCGGGCGAAACAACTCGCTTGAAGGATGCTTGGGGGCGCGAACGCTGGGGCCGAACTGATGCTGACGGACGCCTGGTTGAGGTTGCCGAACCCAATCCAAATGGTAGCGGCTCGGTGTTCGACACTGGGGCGCTCTTGACTACCTACGCTTACGACACGCTGGGGAATTTGGCGCTCGTCACTCAAGGATCTCAAACCCGCTCGTTCAAGTACGACGCATTGGGGCGCTTGTTGGCACAGAAGCTGGCCGAAACTGCGGCCGCCATCAATGACTCTGGGGTCTATGTTGGAGTGGGCGGCTCGGGCGCACAATGGAGTGATTATTTCCGGTATGAAAACATCCGCTCCAACCTGGTACAGCGTACGGACGCGCGCGGCGTGAAGACCAACTTTTGGTATTTCAATTCTGCCGGCCACTCGGACCCCGGAGACGGGACGGTGCCTGATTCGCTGAATCGACTACAGTCAGTTTCCTTTGACACTACAGCCGATCCGAACCATGGTATCCAGCCCGGCCAAACGAACTATTACCTCAGAGTGCTTGACGCCGCGACCATCACTTATCAGTACCGTCAAAAGACTGTCGGTCAACCGAATGAAATAAGAGACGTCTCGCAACTCGAGAAGGTGACAGCCTCAGGCGTGAGCACTGAAACGTATGGCTTCGATGGCTTTGATCGAGTTAACAAAAAGACGCTGAAGCTTGATGCGCGACCGAATTATCCAATGGTTACGGATTACACCTATGACTCTCTGGATCGCGCACAACACATTTATTATCCGGGCAAAGATCTCCTGAACAACACGGGTCGCAAGCATCTTCAGCCTTCCTACGACATCGCCAGCCGTCCCACCTCGCTCACCGTAGAAGGGCAAAGTCAGGCGTCGAATATTGTCTACAATGCCGCCAGCGAAACGACTTCAATGAATATTGGCGCGAGCGGCTCAAATCAGATCACCGAAAACTATTTCTACAACGGGCAGACGGGCATGCTCGAGCAGCAGACGGTGCTGCGAGGCGCGGCTACCAAGCTAATGGACTTGTCTTATGGCTATTCGGGAACTAACGGCAAGCGTACGGGACAACTGACAAAGATTACTAACAATCTTGACTCCAGCCATAACCACGATCGGAGTTACGGTTACGATGCGTTGGGTCGCCTGGTCTCGGCGACTGGTGGACCGACGGCTTCACCGCTGTGGTCGCAGACCTATGCGTACGACCGTTGGGGCAATCGCCTCAGCGTGAGTGCCTCAGGCACAGTAGCAATCCTCCAAAAACCTCAGGAGCCAAAACCGCAGTTACCTACGGATCAACTGGCAGCGAAATTCGGCGCGCCAACTCGTGTTCCTTTTGAGCAAAACGATGACTCAGTTTCCGACTCTCCTTTCAGACTCAGCTTGGCGCGCGACCCGAGCAGATCGGCGGCTTCCGAAGTCAGTGGGAAAAGCGCGAAGAACGGCGCTGGTCATCAGCCGCTGTCCACACCACCGGCGCAAACGAATCTGGCGTTAGGTAAGACGGCCACGCAGTCCAGCGATTTCGCCAACGCCGGAATCACTTTTGTTGCCTCACGTGCAGTTGACGGTAACACGAACGGCAGTTTTTGGGGTGGTAACACCTCGTCGGCCACTAACTACAGCTCCCAGCCCTGGTGGCAAGTAGATCTCAACTCAGCGCAGCAGATCGGCACTGTGCAAGTCTGGCCACGCGTGGATTGCTGTCCGGAAATGACCGGCAACTTTTACGTCCTCGTCTCGGACAACGCCTTCAACTCAACTGATCTCGCCACGACGCTCGCACAGTCGGGAGTGTCAAGCTACTACGTGTCGGGCTATGCGGGCATGCCGACAACCGTGAGCGTCAATCGCAGCGGTCGTTATGTGCGTATTCAGCGAAACGATTCGCAGTACCTGGTACTGGCGGAAGTGCAGGTGTGGAGCGGGGTTGCCCCGCCGGCTCCGGGCCCATCCGTGCCGCGAGACGGATTCGCGGCCCTCAGTTTTGACGAGCCGTCAAATCGCATCAACAGCTCCGGTTGGGCCTACGACGCAGCGGGAAATCAAACACGCGCGCCAGCCGGCATGGGTGGTTGGCAGAAGTTTCAGTACGACGCCGCGAATCGTTTGGTCAAGGCACTCGCTGATGATGGCGCCACGGTGCTCTCCAGTTACACTTATGGAGGCGACAAAGCTCGTTTGCTGGTGGAGGAGGGTGGACTGCGCACTTACTATGCGTGGGGCGGCATTTGCGAATATGTTGAAAGCGGAAGCTCAACCACGCCGACTTGGTCGAAAAGTTATGTCTACCTCGGGATGCGATTACTCTCAACCTCGCAACCGAACGGCACTGGCGGCGAAATCCTACAATACAATCATCCTGATCGCCTCGGCACTCTGTTGGTAACAAACCCAACCGACGGCACCTCGTTTGAACAGGTTTCGCTACCCTTCGGCACCGAATTGAGCGCCGAATCTACTGGCGCCATTAAGAAGCGCTTCACCTCCTATGATCGCAGCGCGACAACTGGCCTGGACTACGCGGTCAATCGCCACTACGACTCGCAGCAGGGGCGATTCACTCAGGTAGATCCAATCGGGATCAAGGCTGCCAGCCTTGCCGACCCCCAGTCGCTGAACATGTACAGCTACGTCGGCAATGATCCCGTAAACCGAACCGATGCCGACGGTCTCTTCTGGGGCAAGCTTTGGCGCGCTCTTAAGAAGATCCTCTCAAACAAGTGGGTACAGCTGGCGATAACTATAGCGATCCTGGTTATCGCGCACTACTATCCTGACTCGATCTTTGGATTCTTGAGCGGGTCATCGGGAGCCCAAGGGGCTGCCCCTTCATTACAGGTGGCGCCGGCAGCGCACTCTGCGACCGCAGCGGCCGCCAAAGCTGCGGCGCAAGCCTCGATCGCGGCCATGGACGCCGCCGGCATCCCACTGGAGGGGGCCATTGCCGCCGCAGGAGCCGTCAGTGCAGTTTCCCTGGGTTTGGCGGCAGCCCAAGTTGCCGGGGTCGTCGTGGCTCTTGAAGGGAAGCCCCTAAAAGACTGGGAGACGAATCGTGAAAATGCCAAGAAAGAGGTTGCGCGGAAACCCTGTATGGATTTCCTGAAATCTCGCGGTATTAGTCCTCAGGCCGTACTCAATGCCATAGCCAAGCAGCGACCCCTTGATGGCTTGCGCTCTACCCTCACTATGCAAGCAGCTGGAATTGTACGCAAGGCCAATATTTATGCTCGCTGGACCGTGCAGGAATTCTTTGAGCGACGCAACCCAGTTGCTGCTACGGCGAACGCGAAGCTCGCCACTCGTTTCAACGTATACTTTGGCAGTTCCTGGGCCCCTAACCCTACTATGACAATCATCCATGAGGCGTTGCACTCGGTAACACGCCTTGACGATATGGGGTTGGCCTACAAGTTGGGGCTGATCAACGAAACAAACGCTTTGGATTGGGCCAGGAAAGATCCTTCCGGGGAAATCAGTGGGTACCTGGCTACTCATGGATGTTACAAGCTATGAGTAAATTCGCTGCGATATTTCGACGGGCACTCCTAATACTGGCGACCGTTTGGGTCACGGGCGCTTCCGTGTACGCTCAGCAATCCAAACCTGTTTGTGGTGATTCCAATCCAGATCCTCAATCTCCGGATTACAAGGTTGGACATTACTGGGGGAAACCGCTGGCCCAAAGTCTTGCACTGATCAGCGTCGAACCAAAATTCTTTGTCAATGAGAAGATGGCAGCGTTGGGTCGCGAATTGAATCGGCGCTTTTGTAAAGAGAAACAGATTGAGGTAGTGATCTTCGATGATCCTAGGGCCACTGACTGGGATCCCATTCACTTAGCCTCGCTGGTTGCGGAGGCACAGCGTGGTCTGTATTACTTCGACAGGTCAACCGGTGAAGAAAACATAAGATTCTCGACTAAGCGCGGCAGAGACGCAGATAGATTCATAAACCTCGGGACAACAAAGAAGGATGTCGGACCGAGAATCTACAGGGGAGCGTACACAAACTACAAGTTTGACTACTCCGTGCATATTCCCCTCGTGCTGAGTGGTGTAAGTGAGGTTCCGAAGGAACTTGAGAGTGGAATTCAGTTGGCACTGTCGTCGAATCACGAGCACTATATTTGGTTAGGGGCCATTAGCAATGACGCCCCTCGCGGCATTCTCCGTGGAGCCACACTCCTGCGTGAGTACTCGTTAAGCTTTGAGGGGTTTGAGATTCTTTCAGTCAGTCGGCGGCTGGCGCGACTAGGGACGCTCAAGGCTGAGCGGATGACGATTAAATACAGGTCCCCTGAGTCAGGCGCAATTCGGGTTCAAGACTTGATTCTGGGTATGAAATCTCAACGGGACGACGTCGGTATCGTTTTCACGATCGAGATGAGAACGAACGAAACTGACTACTCAAATGACAGTAAGATTTTCGACCAGCTCCTGAAGTCGTGGCGCCTGAAAACTCACGTAACATCACGGTGAAAGGGCCCAGCAGCAAGATATCTGAGGACCTTGCAAATCATGGATGTAAATGACAGTTGAGGTAGGAATTCTCAGCATGCGAAGACCGGAGAACCGAAGGACACTTGTGAGTTTCAGTCTGTCCGGTGGCCTTGCAATTACGCTCTGCTGCAGCGGTTGGGGCTGTCACGGCACGTCAAGGTCTCGCATCGCAACCCAGGTTGCGCCGTCAAACGTGGCCATTCCGGCGAAGAGTCCGAATCAGGAAGCAGCACTTAGGAAAGGCTGGAAGAGAATTGAAGTGGAAGGCGCAGTTAAGGTGGATATCCCCCAGAATATGAGGACAACTGCCCCGCTTGGGGACTCAGACGCCTATCAAGAGTCATATCGCAACGCCACCGTTAGGCTGGATATAGCGTACGGAGATTTCGACGCCTGTAAAACTGATGATGAATCTATAAGAAACGGGACTTATACGGAGTCCTTTCTCGAAATCAACGGGAAAAAGGCGAAGCTCGGCATTGATTGAGAGTATGAACCAAGGTTCACTATTGGCACTTTGTGTTTTCCCCATTTGGCGGGCAGCACGCATCAATTGCATATTTTAGCAATGTGCGACGGCAAGGAAGCATTCAGCGTGGCTGAGGAAATCTTTGCATCAGTTGAATTCAAATAGGCGCTGTGCAGCAGGTAGGGCGTACCTTTGTGTGCGAATTGTGTCCAGCCACGTGGCCCCCAAAGATCCCAAGACTCATTCGAGTCGTGCCGAAGTCGCGCTTGACTGGACCATAGCGGTATTGTGCTAAGCGTACTACTGAGATCGAGCCTCGCGCGCTTTGCGCAGCTAGTCATGCTGGAATCCTTGACGTTGATTAGAAATCGCGTTAAGCCAATTCAATGCCTGACAAATTCTTTCCACGGGCGGTAGTTGAATTTCCTTGAGCGCAAGATTCTCAACTAAGAAGAACCTGACGTTCTTAAAACTTCCAGTGAGCAACCAATTGACTATTGCCCGGTGTTTGAATTGGTACATGGTCTCTCGATCTGTGTCGGAGGGTAAGGGATCCCATCTCATGATCTGCGAAAGCAAATCGCTGACAAAATGTCTCGGGTGATTGTGGCAGATCAATATCTCCGCATTATCTATGTCAGTAACGTGCTTCTGAAAGTAATCGATACAACTCGGCGAGAAGTTAACATTGTGCGCTGCCCCATGCGAGACGTGTAACCCATAATATTGCGCTGGTCGGCTTAGCCCTCTTCCTTTTCGCTTCCCAAAGGCGGTGATGAGATATTCCTTTTGTGATCCTTTTCCAGGAACATCCAGATTCCTGCCAAGGTAGTGTGTCGACCGTATCGGTTCGAGAATTGGATGAAAGAATCATCAGCCGAGTGAGTCAACTTGCCGCATATACTCCTCGCTTGTCCGATTCGGTAGTTCGGAAGGTCTCGCTCGGCCTCAAATAATGCCAGCGCTTTCGCCTTGACTAAGGCCTTGAGCCATTCGTTGATTGTTGATTTGGAAGCAGTGATGTTCATTTTTTCGGAGATTAGGAGTTGCCAATAAACGCCGCCGTCAATCTTCCACTCTGGCCCACGATCTGATAGATCTGCTTCGTATCAATTAGCCTCCCAATCGTCAGGAATGGACGAACGCTAACGGCCCTCGCACATAGCTACAATGGTCCAAAGACATTTACGGATTTCTTGGGGAGATTCGTAAATGCAGTCCCGTTCACTTTGACGCGGAGCGGTACTCGCTGAGCGCGAAGCTCTGGAGTAATCCTTTAGTCCTTAGTTGAGCACCTGCATCAAGCGCGTCTTTTCGAGTCTTGAACCGACCAAGTTGAAGGTAATAGAAAACAGCCTTCTTACGACCAATAATTTTGATAAGCCGTGGGTTCGCGCCAGCTGCCCACAGCCGTGCCGAATTCTCATTTGCTGTTTTCTCATCCGCCGCATCAAGTTGAATTGCCCATTTGCCGCTCTCATGATCCATGACAATCCCTAGGTCAGGGCGAAGTTTGGGCTTCGGAGCATCCAAGAAGGCGCACTCAGGCCGATCATAACTATCCGCGCAACGTTTTAGGTATTTTGCGTGGAACTGCGGACCGTCGTAAAACACAAAGCCACCGAAAAACAGCAGAGCCAGGACCGCAACAGCTCGAAATATCTGCCCCTCGTCCTTCCATGGGTCAATTGGCCCAGATTGACCTTTGGGATTATTACTCATGTGTCTTCGCTCGCTAGTGAACTAATAAGGCCTACTGCGCACATTATGACAAAACCAAACAAGAGCTTTCCGAGCGGCGGTAAACGATCTTTTCTGATCAGCTCACGCAACGGCTCTACAGTTACACCCGACACCAGGCCGGTTATTAAACTGCAATTAGCCAAGAGAACTGCCACGAGCAGCGAAGCGAGATCAAATATGGGAATTGAAGCTTTGGCGAAAGCTGCTTGAAGGAGGAGCTCCGCCCTCGCGGGCATTAAGCCATAAACGGCAGCACTCAAGTCCATTGAAGCGAGAATGGGAGAAGTATCCGACCAGGAGATGTTCACCAGCGATCGGAAAGTGGGGTTGGCCGAACAGACGAGCAAGGCTAAACCCATCACAGCCCCAATAGCGAAGCCAGCTTCAAACAAAGTATGAGTGTTCCGTCCACAGAACCGAGCAGACGAAAACTGTTCCGCGAACTGCCACCCTAACGTAATAAGAGTTCCCGCCATAAGCGAAATGATTATTACCGCGAGAACCAGGACGAATAGCACTGAACCGATCCAGCTAAGAATTGGAACAACGTACTGTACGAGCCAATCGCGAATCAGCGTCAAAATTGGAGTGATGTAGTATTGCCAGAGTGGAATGCCGACAAACCAGATGAGGGCCGCCAAAGCGACTATGGCCAATACCATCACCACTGGCTTAGCCGAGATGCTTCTCAACCATTCCTTAAGGCTTCTCCAGAAGTCTCTAATCGAGAAACCCCTGACTAAGCTAATTAGTCCTATGAGTAAGGCAAGTCCAATAATGCCCAGTATTGTGTAAAGGACCGGCGGCCAGAACAGAAATGAGAAGATAGCCGCAAAGATGAAATGAACTGCTGCGACGATCCAGCCAACCAAAGCAAACAACAACACAAGAATCAGAATGAGAATCGAAAGCCAAGTGAGGGCGAAAAGACCAACAAGCAATCCCGCCATCCCGGAGGCGAATATTGTTGGCGATCTGTGCCGCAACGAAGCAATGAGTAATAGAACTACATAGACGCCGAGTGCAACCAACACCCAGCGCAAGAGTAATTCAAAGAGTAGGTACGGTCCTCCCCGCACTGTTCCATAAACTAAATCAGGCAACGATGCTGCCGTGAGCAGCGCAGCACTCAGACGATTTCCCGGCCAGCGATTCGCCAACATGCGGAGCACACCATTCAGCGAGAAGATGCACACAACGGCGCCGTACAACAGCCAGCGTCCGTAGACCGCGAGGATCTTTCGTTTAGGAATTGTTAGCTCGGAAGCCATGGGCGCCGACCTTCTGCCTCACGGAGATTCGAAAAGGAAATCATGCTCTGGGCTCCGAGTATGAAAGGCTGGCCCAGAAAGTAGTCTGCGAGGAACGCGGAAGGTTATATTCGCACAGTAGTGCATTGTCAATACTTGGTGGGTAGCTGGGAATATTCTAACCATGGATTCCCTGCAAAGGAAACCGAAGTACCTTAGACGAGAGGGCGAATTCGTGTGTCCAAACCAAGAATCTAGTGTTAACAATTTTTGCTGTGATGTATTTAGAACAGGAGTTCAACTTGCGCCTTGCCACCCTCGTTGCCTCTGAGGATCACCGCAAGAAATCAACGCAGCAGACCAAGAGTTAGATCTAGGTCTTGATTCAACAGTCTCGAAGGAACGAAGTGGAGTACATGGGGCGAAGAGCAGAATTGTGCACCCGCACCCTCGTGGCACCGTCGGCGCGGAGAGGGGAACTAACGGGATTTCTCGGTAGGAGGGAAGGCTCTGAAATGAAGTTCGAGTCATTCCGGACCCTTGAAATCCGTCCGACAGGTTCTTTTGCTCTTCTGGGGTTGGAGGACTCTGATCATTCGGCAGTTTGACGCCAAAAAAGGCGAGGTAAGATAGAATGCCATAGAGGTTGTGAATGTCAGAAAAGAAGTATCAATGGCTGCGTTTTTGGGCTCCGAGGGACGGGAAAATCGCTGTGAACGGCTACGGTGCTTTAGAGGACCCGCAAGGTGATTATGGGCACATCGTTAATCCTGAAGCGAAAACGCTGGAAGCACTTGCGGATGTTCGTTGCTTAGCCTTGCTTGGCGAGCCTGGCAGCGGAAAATCGGAAGAATTCAAACGGCAGGTCGAAGCCTTTTCCCCAACCAACCCGTCCGACGCGGTTCTCAGCTTTCAACTTCGCGATTATCAAACTGACTTAAAGCTCTGCTACGACATCTTCGAGAGTAATCCGGATTTTAAGGCATGGGTTCACGGAGATCATACACTCCATTTGTATCTTGACAGTCTTGATGAAGGTTTACTGACTATTTCGACTTTGGCAAATCTCTTGGTTCGTGAGTTGAGTAAGTATCCGGCGGATCGATTATGCCTTCGCATTGCATGCAGAACTGCCGAATGGCCCACGACGCTCACAACGGGAATACAAGAGCATTGGGGTGAAGAAGCATTCAAGGCCTATGAACTTCTTCCTCTTCGCGAGAAGGACATCAAGGAGGCGGTCCGCTCAGAAGGGATCGATCCAAGGAAGTTCTTCGAAGAGCTTGGACGAAAACAAGTTGGGCCGCTGGCAATCAAGCCGGTTACGCTTAGATTCCTAATCGGAATCTTTCTCAAGCATGCGGCCCTTCCGCACACTCAAGCAGCGTTATACGCAGAAGGTTGTCGTTATTTGTGCGAAGAGTGGAACCAGAGTCGAAGAGATTCACATCGTAAAGGTAAGCTGACCACGGCGCAAAAGTTTCTTGTTGCGCAACGGATTGCGGCAATCTCAATCTTCGCAAACCGAAATGCGGTGTGGATGGGACCATTACCCAATCTGCCAGAGGGTGACGTGGCGATCGAAGAGTTAACATCAGAGTCCGAAGGCAGTGGGTCTGAACGTTTTCATGTCGGGGAAGAGGAGATAAGAGAAACAGTCAGCACCGGATTATTCACCTCGCGTGGTCCGGACCGAATGGGTTGGGCACATCAAACCTACGCAGAATTTCTGGCCGCCCGATACCTGGTTGAACATAGGTTCACTTTCAGTCAGAAGATCGGATTCATCGCCCATCCTGACGGCACTGGAGAAAAGATCATACCTCAACTTCGCGAAGCAGCGTCGTGGCTTGCCACCATGGACAAAGAAGCTTTTCAATGGATTCTAGATATTGATCCAGTGACACTGCTGAAAACTGATGTGTCTTCTGTCGATTCCGAGGACATATCTGCGCTCGTCAGTCGTTTGCTGGAAAGCGCTAACAACGATGAATGGATTGATCGCGACTGGAGCATTCACGGCTCATACTCGAAATTGAAACACTGCGGCCTGGCGGATCAGCTCCGTCCGTATGTGCGCGATAAGCGCATGGGTAAATTCGCCCGACGACTTGCGACCGATATAGCTGAAGCTTGCGAGGTGCGCTCACTGCAAAGCGATTTGGCGGATCTTTGTCTCGATCAAAGAGAAGACATTCACTTGCGCGTAAATGCCGCTTATGCCGTTGTCCGCATCGGTGATTCGCAGACAAAGGCAAGGTTATGGCCTCTTGCTACGGGCGACGCCGGCGAAGATCCCGATGATGAATTGAAAGGCCGTGGGTTGCGCGCTCTTTGGCCCCATCATATTTCCTCTGATGAACTGTTTTCACTGCTGACATACCCCAAGGCGCCAAGCCTTTACGGATCTTACAAATCATTTCTGGATGCGCTCGCGCGAGAATCCGAAACTATAGATTTAGCAAGGGGTCTCAGGTGGCTGCGAAACGAGAATATCCATCCTGATCCGGGATCACCATTCCGTTCGCTTCGGAATGAGATTCTCCGTTCGGCGTGGCAGAATGCTGAGGTACCCACCGTCATTGATATGTTGGCTGATCTGATAGTCGACAACATCAGGAAATTACGAGGTGACGAGCGTGAAAAGTTTGACATCGAAGATGAAAAGCGCCGCGAGGTTTTGTACTGTGCGATTGAGCGCCTCGCTCAGCTGGAGAAACCATGGTGGTACTGCCTAGGTTATGAAAATCGGTTAGTGAGTGCTGTCGATTTGCCTTGGTTAGTCGAGCAAATTCAATCCGAAAAATCGAATGCAAGTTCAAAAACTCCTCTCTGAGATCATCGCTCAAATGTTGGACTGGTCGAATACAGAGCACGTCGGACTGATCATAGACACATCTGCCAATTGTCCAGTATTGGCTGAAACATTTAAGTTGTTCCTAAACCCTGTTTATCTGGATTCTGAACTAGCGGACGCACAACGAAAGGCTTTTGCAAAATCGCAGGAGTTGACTCGCGAAGTACCTGAGTCACCCCGTTTGGATCCTCCGGCTACGGAGCGTGTCCAGCGGCTGAAGGAATTCGAAGCCGGTGATACCGCTGCTTGGTGGCGACTAAATATCCAAATGACCATACGTGACGATGGTTTTTGCGACAATGAATCGGAATCGGATTTAACTAAGCTACATGGTTGGCAGGCGGCAACTGTAGAGACAAGGCAACGGTTAATGGATGGGGCGAAAAAGTATTTGCATGATGGCGATCCTGAACCGAAAGAATGGATCAGCAAGGACATAATGTATCGGCCCGCTTTTGCCGGCTATCGCGCGTTCCGGTTACTTCTCAATGAAGATCAAGAATACGTGTCATCGCTGGCATCAGCGGTCTGGCAAAAATGGGCTTGCATACTGGTCTCTTACCCATTCCAAAATGAAGTATCGGAATCTGACATTCAAGCTAGGCTCGCGGCCCTCGCTTATAAGCATGCATCCAGAGAAATCATTCGAGTCTTGTTGTTGCTAATCGATAAAGAAAACAAAAAAAGGATGGCTTCCTGTCGATTCTTTCAGTTCTTAGAAACTGCTGGGATGAAGCGTTGTGTGACGCACTGATGCTGAAAGTTAAGTCCAGCCGTCTTAAGGGCAGTTCGCTTGCGCAGATTCTATCGGAGTTGTTAGAGCGCGATGTAGAGGAAGCCAAGCGGTGCGCTGAAGCGATTGTAAAGAGAAAACCATCATCGGCCAATGCGCAGGCAAGACAACTCAAGGTTGCCCGAGTTTTAGTTACTCACGCGAACGACGCCGGATGGAAGGTGGTTTGGCCAAGGATCAAACGGAATCGAGATTTCGGACGACAGCTAGTTGAGTCTGTCTCTGGAAGTGTGTATGGGCGACAGACCCCCATAGCCGAGAGATTGGATGAAGAGGATTTGGCCGATCTCTTCATCTGGTTAGCTCGAGAGTACCCCTACATTTCTGATCCTCGCCATGAAGGTGTCTATTCCCCTGGCCCCGACGATGAAACGCGCCGGTTTCGAGATTCAGTATTGCATCATCTTAAAGAGCGCGGCACTGCAAGAGCAATTGCGGCTTTGGAAGTGCTCGTCAACCACCTTCCGGAATTGGAGTGGCTGAAATGGACGCTAGCGGAAGCGCGGGACACAAACTGCCGACAAACTTGGGTGCCCGTTCGTCCGTTAGATATTCTGAACATCGCTGAGAATGAAGAGCGCCGTTTGGTACAAAGCGGTGATCAATTGCTTAATGCTGTCATTGAGTCCTTAGAACGCCTGGAGGAAAAGTTACACGGAGAGACGCCCGCCGCAGTCGACCTTTGGAATGAAGTAAAGCCCGGTGTCTACCGGCCTGTAACCGAGAATGATTTATCGAATTACGTAAAACGACATTTCGATGAGGATTTGAAAGCACGAGGCATTATTGTCGGGCGTGAGGTGCAAATTCGTCAAAGCGAGGGTTTGTTCAAAGGGCAGAACACGGATATTCATGTGGATGCCTTTATTAGGGATGACAACGGAAATGCCTCTGATCGGATCACAGTCATAATTGAGACAAAAGGATGCTGGAATGCTGACTTGGATCGCGCGATGGAAACGCAGTTAAAGAGTCGATATCTCAAGAACCATGCTTCGCCATTTGGATTGTATTTGGTAGGTTGGTTCAACTGCGAACAATGGACTAGCCAAGGTCGCAGGAAGCAACGATCGGCTCGCGTAACGCTTCAACAAGCGACTGAGAAGTTTGAGAAGCAAGCGGCTTCACTCTCGGATCAAGACGCCACTTTAAAGACCTTCGTTTTGAATGCGGGATTACCATCTTCGTCACAGTCGCGACAGGATAATACTTCGAAGGCCTACGCTAAGAAGGCATCTTAAATAACATCCGAATCAAAGGTTTTCCCCCCAAGTCATTTGAATTCAATTTGCTAACTGGTCGTAATCATGTGGATTCCAAAGAACGAACAAGAGATTGTGGAGGCTGCGGCGAACCGCAGCTTAGAAGAAACTATTACATTCGATGGAAAGCGAGAGCTCCCTGCGCAAAATGTTGCGACAGCTAAAAGTGTCTCGGCGTTTGCGAACACTTCTGGCGGTGTTCTGATTTACGGTATTGGCGAAGATAGTGATCGTAAGCTAACGGTGCTAAACCCGTTACCGCTAAAAGGAGAGCGGGAGCGGATTGATCAAATCGTTAGAACCTGTGTCGATGAAGTTCCATTCTTGAAGATTTCGGGAATCGAAACAAAGAATGATCCATCTCTAGCAGGCTGCTGAAAAAGTAACCTTGCTACATGGTCCAACGTAATAGTGGCGAGTAGTCGAACCTCGCAACCAGGAGAACAGTAACGAATGCGTGGAGACGATCTGCAGCAAGCGGGAATGTTCAGTTACTTGTCGC
>DATNBH010000011.1:0-112468 GCA_035572035.1 Pyrinomonadaceae bacterium
CACATCCACCCCTACATAATAGCTTCTCATTAGGGCTCTCCTTCCGGTTGTCTGCTTGAGGTCTTAGATCAACTCCAAGTTACAACCAATGGGGCGCCCTTTCATATATAGCGTGGTATCGGCTACTCAGTTCACCATTTATGCTTTACCTACTTTTTCTTGGCGCACTGGTGTGATAGGTGGAGCCATTCTGCTAATGAGATTGGCGGCATAAGGCCAATCGTTAAGAAACGTAAAGGAAAGATCAATGGAACCTGAACAGATAAAAGTGAGCGTAGGCGACTTTGGCGATATCACAGTCGCCATCTATCTGGCTGAAAAGCGCAAGCGTGTGGGCATAACGCTGATACTTGGTCATGGCGCCGGCGCCAATCAATTCAGCAATTTTATGCGCATGGTCGCTCGAGGTCTTGCCGAGCGCGGGCTGGACGTCGTTACCTTTAACTTCCTGTATTCCGAAAAAGGACGCGGGGCTCCTGATCCTAAGCCTAAACTTGAGCTCTGTTATCAGTCTGCAATCGACGCAGCTCGCCGGCATCCAAAGTTGAAACGTAACCGCGTGGCTATCGGCGGAAAGTCGATGGGCGGTCGAATTAGCTCTCAGGTTGCAGCGAGCTCAGAGCAGGACCTTCTGGGGCTGGTCTTTCTTGGCTATCCTTTGCATGCACCCGGCAAACCGAACCAACCCCGCGATGCTCATCTGCCCGATGTCCATGCACCGATGTTCTTCATTCAGGGCGGTCGCGATCCGTTCGGAACCCCCGCCGAACTCGAGAAGGTATTTTCGAAATTGAAGCCCAAGCCATCACTGCTCGAGATCGAAACCGGCGATCATTCTTTCAAAGTCCTCAAGAGCATCAAGCTCAGTCAGGACCAGGTACACGAGCTGATCATGGATGAGATCGCCAAATGGTTGACGTCCCACGCATCCTGAAACCAGCGGCGTATTGTAAGGGAACGCCTGACAACGCTCACGTATTGTTTCAGTGTCCCGCTGGTTCGGCTTTTGTCGCAAATGTCTTTCAGAAGCTGGCATGAAGCTGGCACAACGGTTGCGCTAAGACCTCTTGAGTAAATTGAAGGAGGGGCGCAGGTTTGAAAACGACATTATCGATCATCACCTTATTGGTTACAGGAAGTCTGCTTGCAAGCGGCTGTAGCACAGCTGGGACTGCTGGAACAAACTCAAATGCTGAAGCTGCGTTGGCAACGGCGACTCGGCTAGGTCCAGATAACTCGGACATCACCACAAGCACCGACGCTTCGGGCACTAGAACTGAGACTCGCGTTTTCAGAAGCAACCAACACATTTCAAAACTAGTGGTTACGACAACGAAGGACGGAGTCCGTACCACAAAAGTTTATTCCCGCTCCGGCGAAGAGAAAGCTATTAGCGGTTCTGAAAGTCAGAATGTGCTGGAAGAAACTGGAGATGCGATCGCAGATGCTGCTGGATTTGTAGCCGCTAAAACCGTAGAAGGCGCCGACAAAGCTGTTGAAGTAGGAAAGGATGCTGCGGGCAAAACAAAAGACGCGGCTAAGACTGTCGGTGAGAAGACTGCTGAAGGAGCTAAGACGGTAGCTGACAAAACTGCCGAGGGCGCCAAGAAGACAGGCAAGGCAATTAAGAAGGCGATTAAGCCTTAGCCTATTAGTTTTACCATGAGCTCGTTACTCAGGCGTTACGAGTTCGAGAGTTCGAGCTTCAACTCACTCCATCGGCACCGATTAGGGAATTAGACGTTGTAAAGAAAAAAGATTCCTATCCGATCATGACGCGAGTGTGAGATTTTTCCGGGGCTCGCTCTTTTGCGGAAATGTGGACTTCAACACTGTGTCCCAAGCGATTCAGAACGGCGAATAGACGATCCGCTGAGAAGCCGGAAAGCTGACCACGTAGAAGGCGCGATACTTTCGGCTGGTCCAAAGCTGTTCGCTCGGCAGTCTGGGCCTGGGTCCAACCCTTCTTTTCGATTAATTGAGCAATCTTCGTTGCCAGCTTTGCTTTCAAAAGACGTTCTTCCGCATCTTGGAAACCAAGATCGGCAAAGACATTGCCGCTGCTGGGCTCAACCTTCTCACTGCTTACTTTTGATTTCCGAGTTTTCCTTTCTTTGGCCGTTGCTTTCATCTTTTTTGTCCTTTTCCGGTTTGGAGCGTCTTGGAGCGTCTTGTAATCTTCTTCCGCCATCCTCAGGCGTCTCTTGATGAGTTCAATATCTGGTTTTGGCGTGGCGATGCCTTTCTTGGATTTCTTCTGAAAATCGTGTAGCACATAAACCAAGTCAGAGAATTTAACCGTGTAGACAGCTCGGTAAGTATCACTCTCATGATCCTGGATTATTTCGAGAACGCTCGCACCGCCAAATCCGCGCAACGGTTTTGCTGACGGCGCTTTCAGACCTAGTTGGGCTTGATACAACGCGTAGCCCATAACGTCCTTAACCTCAGCCGGAAACGATTTGAGGTCTCGCCGCGACGAGCCGATCAAAACCTACTCTTGACCTTTGGAGCGTCGACCACGCCGGCGATTATGCCTCATCTGGCATATCATAATCGACGGTTTGCCGAATGGAGTGTGCCTGGTAAGAAGGAACTACCTCGAAACCACGTCGGCTGTTTAAGCGAACTCGGTCCAAGCGTAACGAAAGTGAGTTAGGTTAGGTTGTGGCACCAAATGCCCTTGGATAAGACGCCCGGCTTAGGCCCTCTAAGCTATATACTCAGGCGTTGGGAGCTCGAGCTTCAGCTTGTTGATAACAAGTGGAACTCGAGCTCCAGCGCCTGCGCTGCATTAAGAATTAGCTAACTACTTTCTTAACGGCTCTCTTTGTACCCTTGCCAAAATGCTTGCCGGCTTTGCCGACGTGTTTGCCAAAGTGCTTTCCACCTTTCACTATCCGTCCCCGCTTGACGTTACGGCCCATGCTTTTGCCAGCCTTGCCTACTTCCTTAGAACTTTCCTTCATCTGTCCGCTGGCACTATTCGTGTTCTGCGCGGAGACTGCCAAGGCCGAAAATGCGAATAAGACTGCAAAGAACACCGTAATCGAAAACTTCCTCACACTTGGTTTCATGATCGCTCCTTGTGATTCCAACCTGGATTTGATTTTTGCGGGAGAAGTGACGCTATCGTAATTGAACGCGCGTTACGACTCAAGAAGCGGCGTCACCTTCAGTGCGCCAAGAAAAAATAGGTAAAGCATAAATGGTGAACTGAAGCCTTAGCGGATACCACAGGCTGGCCCTGTGGTGTTTCATGTTCACAGCTACAAAAACAGGCTGATCCATCGGTTCGCAAGAGGCCACGGGCTGGCCCCGTGGTGTTTCACGTTCACAGCTACAAAAACAGGCTGATCCATCGGTTCGCAAGATGCCACGGGCTGGCCCCGTGGTGTTTCACGTTGCCCGCCTGCCAGCAGCATGAAGCGTGAACACTCCACGGGACGAGCCCGTGGCATCATCTTATCTGGCGCGCCACGTTTCCTGGCTGCTAGCGTAATCACCACGGGACAAGCCCGTGGCATTTCACAACGGATGTCACAACGGATTTCACAACCGATGTCACAACAGATGTCTACTTACCGCCAAATGACGGGGCGAATGCTATACTTGGTTCGGCTGATTGCCGATTTACATTGTCTCGGGAGTGGTTTGTTATGGACACGTCTCAGTTCACAATTGTTTGCCCTTGTTGCGAGGCTACGCTAACCATCGATGCATATACCGGCGCTATTTTGGCGCACGACGAGAAGGTCAAGCCCCTGGCTTCTTTCGACGAGATGGTCAAAGGCCTTGATAAGCAGAAACAGGTGCGCGAGCAGATATTCGCCCAGGAGCTGAGTTCAATGAAGGATCGTGACCGCATTCTCGAAGAAAAGTTTCAAGCCGCTAAGAAGAAGGCCGAGAAGGACACAAGGGTTTATCGAAACCCGCTGGATCTCGACTAAGAGCACTCTCCAGAAATCAAACTTCAGCCGGAGATTCCGCAGATTTCACCGATGTTGGGGTGAATCAAGAGTCATTGACGCGCATTTGTCTTACCGCATCGGTGTAAGCTGCGCAATCCGCGGCTAGGTATTGCGTGGAAACAATTATTAATGACGATGTCCGTTCGCACTGATGCTCTTCCCAGGCTGCTGAGTTTCAGGTCGGCAGCGGTGTCTCTCCTGCTAGTCCTTGTTTCAGGTTCCGGCTTACCACATTCAGCGCAAGTAAAAGTTCCCCGACTCGACTTTCGCGATCGTACGCTCGCGAATGGGATGCGAGTCGTGACTGCCCAGGACAATTTGAGCTCAACAGTCGCTGTTCAAGTCTGGTATCACGTGGGCTCCAAAGATGATCCCGAGCGTCGTAGCGGATTTGCTCATCTCTTTGAGCACATGATGTTCAAGAGCACTCGCAACATGCCGTCAGAAATGATGGATCGACTTACCGAAGACATCGGCGGCTTTGTGAATGCCGAGACCACCGATGACCGCACGGCTTACTACGAAGTCGTACCATCGAACTACCTGGAATCTTTGTTGTGGGCCGAAGCAGATCGCCTTGCCTCACTCAACGTCGATCAGGCGAACTTCAACTCCGAACGAGACGTGGTCAAAGAAGAATATCGCCAAAGCGTGCTCGCTCCACCCTACGGGATGTTCAGTTATCGTTTGCAGGAGCGCTCGTTTCTCACGCATCCGTATCGCAGGCCCACGATCGGCAGTATCGAAGACCTCGATGGAGCCTCACTCGCAGATGTTCGCGCGTTTCATGACACGTTCTACAGGCCTGACAACGCGATCCTGGTAGTCGTGGGTGATTTCGAGCAGAAACAAATTGATGAATGGATCGACAAGTACTTTGGACCAATTGCTAAGCCGCTGACGCCGCTCCCGCGCGTAACTGTCAAGGAAGCAGCCAGGAAAAAGGAAATCCGGCTGACTGAGTTCGGCAGCAACGTGCCACTGCCGGCGTTGGGGATTACGTATCTCACCCCTGAATTGAAGAGCGCTGATTCGGAGGCTCTGCGCGTCGCTCAAATTATCTTGTCTGCAGGAGAGTCTTCGCGGCTTTATCGCTCGCTTGTTTATGAGCAGCAGGTTGCCCAAAGCGCTGACGCCTCGAACAATTTCCTGGAAGACGTGGGCCTGTTCACAATTACTGCTGTTGCTGCGAGTGGTAAGAAACTCGAGATGGTGGAGGCGGCGTTGCTCGCCGAGATCAAAAAGATGCAGGACTCGCCCGTTTCTGATTTGGAGTTGGAGAAGGCGGTCAACCAGGTCCTAACGGCTCGTCTTCAGGAACGCGAGTCGAATAGCGGCAAGGCCTCAGCGTTGGGTAACGCAACGATATTTTTCAACGATCCGGAGCGCGTGAATACCGGCCTGGAAAGGTTACGCGCTGTCACTAAGGCTGACATTCAGCGAGTGATGAAAACGTACTTTACCAGTGAGAATCGGATGGTTCTGTACTACCTCGCGGAAAAACCCAAGTCCCCGGTCAAGGCGAAATGAGATTGCTTAGAAGATCAATGATCGTTATAGCGATCGCCTGTTTTCTCGCGACTGCTGCTAGGGCGCAGACACCGCAAGCTACGCCGCCACCGCCGGGTCCGCCGCGCCCGCTAAAGATCCCCACTCCGGTTGAAAAGACCTTCGCTAACGGAATGCGAGTAATTGTTATTCAGCGTTCCAATACTCCGTTAATCACCGCCCAGGTTGTGATTAAGAACGGCTCGGAAGTAGATCCTCCGAAGCTTGCAGGTCTCGCGTACATGACTGCGAGTCTTCTTACGCTGGGTACAAAGACGAGGACGGCGCCGCAGATTGCCGAGCAGATTGACGCGCTTGGAGGCTCACAAACATCGGACGCGCAATGGGATTCTTCAGGAGCTTCGGTTGAGGTGATGTCGGACAAGATTGAGCCGGCGATGGCGAGTCTGTCCGATGTAATCAGAAACCCGACCTTTTCTTTAGAAGAGATTGAGAGATTACGTCAGCAGTACATCGACTCGTTTACCGTACAACTTGGAGAACCAGGTAATATCGCCAGCTTTGTTGGTTCGAGGGTTGTCTATGGTGATTCGGCTTATGGACACCTGGTCGGTGGCACGATCGAAACACTGAAGGCAATTAAGCGCGCTGATGTCGTAAAGCTGCACGAAACTTTCTACCGTCCGGACAATGCCATCCTTGTGATTGGAGGCGACATTTCTCCGGCTGATGGATTCGCGCTCGGCGAGAAGTATTTTGGCGATTGGGTTCGACCGGCGGCGGCTCTCAGTTTTACCGCTCCCATCACCAACACTCTTAGCCAGCGGCGAGTCGTTGTGATTGATAAACCTGACGCGGGACAAGCAGCAGTAATACTTGTGAGCCCTGGGCTTAGTCGTAAGGATCCCGATTTCTTCCGCGGCATAGTCACGAATTCCGTTTTGGACGGTTACTCAGGTCGGCTCAATCAAGAGATTCGTATCAAACGAGGGCTAAGTTACGGCGCTGGGAGTTACCTCGATGCTCGACGCGGAGTGGGAGCTTTTATCGCTTCCGCACAAACCAGAAACGACGCAGGCGCCCAGGTCGCGGATCTTTTGCTTAAGGAAGTCGAGCGACTTGCTGCAGAGGCAGTAACGGAGAAGGAGTTGGTCCCGCGAAAGGCGGTGCTGGTTGGAGGGTTCGCGAGGCAGCTCGAGGAAGTGAACGGATTGGTAAGTGACCTGAGTTATTTGGCTTTGATGGACCTCGCCCTGGATGAATCGACGAGGTTTGTGAACAACGTTCAAGTTGTGACCGCCGCTGATATTCGCGCATTCGCTGCGAAACGATTAGCCACAAAAGCGTCGAGCATTGTCATTGTTGGTAACGCTAGGGAGTTCCTGCCTCAACTGCGAAAGCAGTTCGGGAAAGTCGAAGTCATTCCAATGAACCGTCTGGATTTGAACGTGGCGACCTTGACTAAACGAGGCAGCAGCAGGAAGAAACGCTATTAGTTCTGTTAAGATTCGGCTGGCTAGTCGGGAGCCTCGGGTAATTGAAGAGGATTTAGATCATGAAGTTCTTAGTAACACTGATTCTTTTAGCGCTTGGCTTGCTCAATGTTTCCGCTGCACCTCAGGATAGCGCCAGCGACGAACAGAGTTCCGCAGTTTATGCGAGACAGCTTGCCAGCCTTGATGCCACAGTTCGTCAGTCCGCTGCGGAAGAGCTTGCGAGGCTGGTCGCTCTCGACCAGAAGAAAATGGTCGAAGGGTACTTGCTGCAGGAAAAAGATAAGCGGGTCAAGCTGGCTTTGACGTGGGCTTTGTATCGAATGGGCAAGTCTCAGCTCCTGTTCCAGGTGGTACGAGAGCTTGATTCATCTCGTCATGAGCAGGCTGTTGGCTATCTTAGTCAATTGGAAAGTCTCGACCAGCTTTATGCCGTCCTGAAGCAGGATGATACGCGTCCTAAAATGGTCATCGGAATAATTGAAGTTCTTGGCCGCATTGGCGATAACGATGCTTTGCAAGAAATCAAACCATTCGAAGACTCTTATGAGCCCAAGATTGTCGAAGCGGCGAAGCTAGCGGCGAATCAGATTCAGCAGCGGCTCAGTGAAGCAGGAACTCCCGCAAAAACGCGGCCGCGCACCACAGGTAAGCCGTAGGCGCTACTCTCTTCAGTCCCAGAGGGACGAAATGTTTATGGAACAGAAACCCTGTGTACTGCAGGCTGCCAGCCTGCAGTGTTCGTACCAAGCCGTCACGCCTCCAATCGCGCGACAGGCTGGCAGCCTGTCGTACCCATTTCCCTCCAGAGGAGCGAGATATTCGGTTGGCCGGCAGCACATTAAGCTCCTAACGGAGCTAAGGAAGTAACATTGCGAACGTGAACTATGAACATTTCGTCCCTCCGGGACTGGAAACCGCAGTTCTATTTGTGGCGCGAACTTTAGAGACAGGACACTAGCTCTTAGCCGTTCTATGCACCGTAACCTGCGCACATTCCTCGAACGCCTCAAACGCGAAAACGATATCAAGACGATTGAAGCTGAGGTTGATCCTTACCTCGAGCTCGCAGAGATCCACCGGCGCGTTATCGAAGACGCTGGACCAGCTTTGTTGTTTTCGCGAGTGAAGGGAAGCCCTTATCCGGTCGTCACAAATCTCTTCGGCACTAGCAAGCGCATCGAATTAGCCTTTGGCCCAAAACCAGAGAACATCGTGCGGGAACTCGTGCAGGTGGCTGAGTCACTACTCCCGCCGCGCCCCGCTCAACTGTGGCAGCATCGATCGCTGGCGATCGAAGCATTAAGACTGGGCACACGTTCCACTTCGCGGGCGCCAGTCACCGAAGTTGTCAATAGCCCTGCGCGTCTCAACGAGTTGCCGGTACTAACGACCTGGCAGGAGGATGGCGGACCGTTTATTACACTTCCACTTGTTTACACTGAGAACCCGTTAACAAAAAAGCACAACCTCGGGATTTATCGGATGCAGGTGTATGACGCACAGTCAACTGGTCTGCACTGGCAGATACAGAAAGGCGGCGGCTTTCATTACACAGAAGCCGAGCGAAGAAATCAGCCCTTGCCGGTCACCGTATTTCTCGGTGGGCCTCCGGCTTTGATCCTCGCGGCGATTGCCCCGCTGCCTGAAGACGTTCCTGAGTTGATCCTTGCTTCGTTACTCGCTGGTGAGAAGATCAAAGTAACCAACAACCCAAGCGGTCCTCATCGACTTGCGGCTGAAGCTGAGTTCGCTTTAGTTGGCAAAGCTTTGCCGCATGAGCGACGCGCTGAGGGACCCTTTGGCGATCATTATGGCTACTACTCGCTAACGCACGACTATCCGGTATTTCATGTTGACGCCGTCTATCACCGGCGTGACGCGATCTATCCTGCTACCGTGGTTGGTAAGCCGCGTCAGGAAGATTTTTTCATCGGCGACTATTTGCAAGAGCTTTTGTCACCACTGTTCCCGCTGGTAATGCCGAGCGTTCGAGATCTGTGGACTTACGGTGAAACCGGATTTCATTCGTTGTGCGCAGCTGTCGTTCAGGAACGTTACGGGCGCGAAGCTCTGGTAGCTGCGTTTCGTATTTTGGGTGAAGGTCAGCTTTCTTTGACCAAGTTTCTGATGTTGACTGACACACCGCAGGACCTACGGAACTTTCCGGCATTACTGGAGCATGTACTGGCTCGATTTGTTCCTGCGACAGATCTATTTGTCATCTCGAACGTATCGATGGATACGTTGGATTACACCAGCGGAAAGGTGAACGAGGGCAGCAAAGCAATCATGCTCGGACTCGGCGAGCCTGGAAGGGAATTGCCTCGAGAGTTTCAAGGCCAGTTGCCGTCTGGTGTATCACGAGCCGAAGTCTTTTGCGCCGGGTGTCTGGTCTTGCAAGGCCGGACATATGCGGAAGACCCAGAACTACCAGCACGCGTGGCTCGCGACGAGGTGTTCCGAAGCTGGCCTTTGCTGGTCCTGCACGACGACGCCTCAGTCGCGCATTCAACGATCGATTTCCTTTGGGCGACGTGGACGCGTTTTGAACCTGCTGCTGACATCCACTCTGCTTCGGCCCAGGTTATTCGCCATCATCTTGCTTATGAGGGTCCAATCGTCATTGATGCGCGCACCAAGCCGGGCTTTCCTGATGAGCTAATCGTCCGCGACGACATCGCAAAGCTGGTAGACGACCGTTGGCGTGAGTATTTTCCATAATTTGTATGACAGGCTGCCAGCCTGTCGCGTGATTGGAGGCGTGATGGCTTGGTACGAACACTGCAGGCTGGCAGCCTGCAGTACACATCGCATATGGCGATTAGCTTTCTCATTTTCATCGTTATCTTCCTCGTCGCGACTCACTTCCTGATAAAAGAGCTGCGCCGTTCGCCAGGGTCAAAAGAATGGGGAAAGACTCCGCGGTGGAGAAAGAGGCTACGGATAGTGTTGGCGTGCTTGCCTCCGCTTTTCTTTGCGTTTCTGATTTGGGGATTCTTCATCGAACCGAACCGCCTGGTTATTCGTCCCGCTACGATTCAAATTCAAAACTGGCCGGCCGAGCTGAATGGCTTGCGCATTGCCGTCATTTCCGACATTCATACTGGCGGTCCTTTCATCGACGAAAAGAAACTGCAGTTGATTGTCGAACGCACTAATAAACAACGTCCGGATCTCGTAGTCCTGCTTGGCGATTTCATGTCCAGCAACAGCTGGCACAGTCACTTCGTGGCGCCCGAGATCACCGCGAGCGTTCTAAAGAATTTTCAGGCGCCGTTAGGCACTTATGCAGTGCTTGGCAATCACGATTGGTGGTACGACGGGAACACAGTGCGACGTGCTTTCGAGGCACAGGGCCTCACAGTATTAGATAATGAAGTTCAAGACCTTAGATGGAAGGACAAAACTTTTTGGCTGGCAGGTCTGGCCGATTACTGGACTCGGCCGCAGCGGATTGAAGCTACTATTGCGAAGGCACGAGCAGGTGAACCGATAATCGCGTTGACTCACAACCCAGACATCTTTCCCCGCGTTCCGAATAGCGTTCCGCTCTTACTTGCCGGGCATACACACGGTGGACAGGTTCAGATTCCGTTTGTTGGTCCGCTAGTGGCGTCCTCAGATCGTTCGGGCAGATTTTACGAAGGCCACTACGTTGAGAACGGACACCATCTGTACATCACCACTGGCATCGGCACCAGCTTGTTTCCAATGCGCTTCCGCGTCCCGCCTGAGATAGTGATTCTCACGATCACCAATTAGCGGATGAACGGAAATAGTAACGGATTTGAAAAGAGTTCTGATTCAGATCCTTCTTCATCCGCGGCTAAACTCCGAGCTACATCTGGGCGAGGACATCCATGATGTGTGGGACGTCGCTGCTTTCACGAACTCTAATTACGCGAAGGCCCAGATTTATGAGTAATTCCCTGGGGCTGCCAATCAGCGAGCCAAGATTCGCGACGCCATCGTCAAGAATCTCCAATTCTCGACCCAGAACACTTGTCGGTGTCGCATTGATCATGTTCGCAACCAGCCAGGCGCTAGTCCGTGCCTTATCGAGGCTGAAATTGACGAGACGATCTTCACTCTGCGAGCTGTAGCGATCAAGCAACTTAATCCACGGCGAAAGTTCCTCGATATTTGATCGGACTTTAAGGATCATACTTCCAAGAATCTCGTTGATCTTATTGAAGTCGTCCTTGAGCGCCGGCAGTTTGTCGCCTGGCGCGACGTTCTGCGCAGCCAAGCCTAAATCAAAATTGATGTGGGCATTCATCCCGATCAAAAGATGTTGGAGAATGATTGGGAACCAGTTGTCAGCGGCTTGAAAAGCGACGCGCCAACACTTGCTCAATGGCTGTTTGTTCTGGAAGCTTTCCAGGGCCGTGATATATCTAGTCGCAAAAGCTACGTCCAGCTGCTCCATACGCGGGCCGTCCTCAAATGCCCCGGCTGCGATTCCTTCTTTCACTCTAAAAGTGACGTTTCGATAAAGTGTGGCGAAGAAGCCTAAGCGACTTTGCGCCGTTCGCGCGCGCTGGATGATGAGGTCGAGCTCCGCAAGGACTTCGTCAATCGTCTGCGGTGTCATGAGAGTTGTCTCCGAGAAGAATTGTGCTTAGCAAGGCAGCTTGATTTTGAATACAGCCCCACCTGCGGCGGCGTTCGCTGCTGATAAGGAGCCGCCATGCTCTGTGATAACCCGATGAGTCAACGCGAGGCCGATGCCATGTCCGGCAGATTTGGTTGTGAAAAACGGAATGAAGATTCTTTCGAAATCAGCAGCTGGTATTCCCGTGCCGGTGTCGCTGACCTCAACTACGACGTGCCGGTTTCCTGCGTTATCTGTTTGTTGCGAGCTGGCAATCGTCACTTTGCGATCGGATTTGTCTGCAGGAATAGCCTCGATAGCATTGCGCACCAGGTTAATGAGCGCCTGACGCAGCATTCGCTCATCAGCGTTCACATGACTGTCGATTGAATTCTCATTTACGAGATCGACGTGTGCTGACTCAGCAAGTGGCTTTAGCTCCTGGACGCAATCTGACAACAGCTCATTTAGCGATACTTCCTCCAGCTGTAGCGGCTGCGGACGGGCAAAATTAAGGAATGCGGTAACCATGTCTGAAAGGCTGCGCACTTCTTTGAGCAATGATGAGGTTGCCTGGCGGCCGGGCTCATCAAGATCGAGGTTTTGCATCAGCTGCGCGTAGCCGTGAAGAGTCGCAATCGCATTCTTGAATTCGTGCGCCAGACCGGCTGACATCTCGCCCAGGCTCTCCAGGTTCTTCTTTAAAGCAACCTGTTCACGCAGCTGTGTGACTTCAGTAATATCCGTTAGAAGACAGAGCGCGCCTCGTTCGGATGAAAGATCGATCGGCGCAACCGTGGCGCCAAGTCTCTTGGCGGGACCGTTAGTCGATGAAGGCTGAATTTCTTCGCGACGAAAAAGAGTACCGGTCTGCAGACAGGTATCGACCATCTCTGCGAGTTGCGGGAGATTCTGCAAAAGATCGCGGGATGACTGACCCACAGCGTCGCCCGCCACACCCAGCAACGAACGGCCTGGCGCATTAATAACAAGCGAACGGCCGTCGCTATCAAACGCCACCAGACCCGAGGGCATACTGGCAACGATTCGATCGCTGAATCGCTCGGCAGAGTCCGCGCGTTCACTGGCTTGAGCCGTAAGCCTTTCCAGTTCCTTTTGCTGAGTTTGGAGCTGCGAGACGATTGACTGAAAAGTCTCGAGCACAAACTGCGCTTCGTCTTGAGATTTTTGAGCGTGAATCGCGCCTGGAGCTCGTTCTGCTTCGCCTACGAGCTGGCGATAAGGTCTCAGCATCCATCGCAGGAATAACATGATGCTGAGCAGAGTGAGAATTAAGACAATGATGAACGTCGAGAGGAGCAGCGGCCCACGAACTGCGGGAAAAGCAGGAGTCAGCGCGTAGAGCGACACCGCGAACAACACGGCCAGCGCAAAAAACACTATCAGAACTGAAAAACCGAATGTTGTTCTATTAGGCATGCTTAATGCCGGTGGGCGTCTGAGAACTGTTCTTAGTTCTTTGTGCTTTGTTCTTTGCTTGTCTTTCGTGCATGGCGCTCAATGATGAGAGCAGTGGTAACGAGAGTTAGAAAACAAAGAACAAAGATCAAAGCACCAGGAACTTCTTATCTAAACTGTCCCGCATACCATTCGACGATTTGCGGTCCAACTAACAGTGCTGCAATGGAGCCGATGCCAAGGAAGACGCCGAAGGGCAGCAGCATTTGCATATCTTTACGTCCCCGCCTTGCCATCAAGCCAATGCCAATTATCGAACCTGACAATACGCCAAGAAAAATTGTGAGAATAGTTAGTCGCCATCCAAAGTATGCGCCGACCATGAACATCATCTTGACGTCGCCTAATCCCATCGCCTCGATGCCGCGTAGCTTTTCCCACGTCCAACCCATCAACCACAATGAGCCGCCCCCGATAAGCCCGCCCAGCACGGCGCCGGTTAACGATGCAGCCCACAATGGCATTCCCTGTAAAAGCCCGCGAGTGAGGGGCTCAAGATCGTCGAAGTGCGGCGTATTGCTCACGAGCGGAATAACAATTCGAGCGACTAGCACGAAGACCATGCCCGGGTAAGTGATCGCGTTCGGCAAAATCATGTGCTCGGCGTCGATGAAGATTAGAGCCACGAGCGCACTGACAAAAACCAGATCGAACGGCAACACAATTGTCAGTCCATCGTGCCATGCCACCGCCACAAAGAGTAAAGCCGTTAATAGCTCAACCGCCGGATACCGAATCGAGATGCCATTCTTACAAGCGCGACAACGTCCGCCGAGTATCAGGTAACTCAAGATCGGAATGTTGTCGTACCAACCGATGGCTGCGCTGCAAGCGGGACAGCGGGAATTTGGAAAGACAATCGACTGGTCGTTTGGCAACCGATGGATCACGACGTTTAGAAAGCTGCCGATGATAGCGCCTAAGAAGCCGATCGTGATCAAGACAAATGAAAGGGGAAGGGTGTCCAGCAATAGCGCTGACAGCGATAGTCGAGGAATAATCATTCCGGAAGCATTGTATATCGGCGCGAGGTCACTGCCTACCGATTAGTTTTAGAAAGCCAAAGACTATCCACACAATACCCAGATGACACTGATTAAGAGTCTCGGACCCATGGCAAATGGTGCTTTGAGCCGTTCTTGGTGCTTGGTTCTTAGTTCTTTGCAGTTGAAGCTTCGGTTCATTGCTTGGTTTCGGGAAGGGAGCGATGACGTGTCAAAAACTCAAGCGCCAAGGACAAAGAACTAAGAACAAAGGACTATTATTTGCCTGAGACATCTGTGGCTGCACTGGTTCTATTTGTTCTGCATTTCCCAGAGCATCAGATGTTTCAGAAACGCGTGATGCGCGGCAAAGCTTGCGATGCTCAAGCCCGCCAAGCCGTCACGCCAGCCTGACTTCAAAACCAAACTGCGAATGAATGCTGCAGGCGCGGCGGTAGCAATGCTGGTAGGCGAAGTCCGGCGTCCGCTCTCAAACATTTGTCGAGCAGCGAGCGGAGCATAACGCTCTCCGATCATCCTGTGATGATGAGCCGCATTACGCACGGGATAGTGAAGAATGTCGCCGCTAAGCGTCTCTACTCGAGCGCCGTCATTCATCTTAAACGATTCATGAATGTGAGGTCCTTGCCAGCGACCTTGAGCTCGCCGAAAGAGGCGCAGTTGAAAATCGGGATACCAGCCGCCGCCGCGTATCCAACGTCCCATGTAAAAGGCCCGACGCGGTATGCGATACCCGCCGGCTAAGGTTTCTGCCGGCTTACTCCGCAAGTTTTCAATTGCCGTCCGCAGCTCAGGCGAGACGCGCTCGTCTGCATCAAGACTTAACACCCAGTCGTTAGCAGCTTGATCGGCCGCGAACTGCTTCTGCAAAGCAAACCCGGGCCAGGGACGGGAGATGACTCGCGCGCCACACGCAGCGGCGATGGCTATGGTCTCGTCGGTTGATTCGGAATCAACCACTAAGATTTCATCAGCCCAATCAACCGACTCACATGCGGCGCCGATGTTTTCCGCTTCGTTGAAGGAGATGATCGCGGCGGTAATCTTCATCGATAGATGTCGAGTTGTGCGAGCGTCGCCGCTCTCCGCCGCGTTCAATTGGACACTCGCACCCGCGAGAGGCAAACGTCTTAATTTGGAGTGCGGTGACCTGTCACCGCTTTGTTCCACGGCGGCCTGGCGCCGTGCACACCGAAGATTCGCGATTTCTGCAAAACATCTGCTGCGACAGGTCGCAGCGGCCAAAGCGGTGACAGGTCACCGCACTCCAGATCAGTATTTATGGCTTGACCGGGCTATCGACGAAAATGTTGTTGGCGTTTAGCGTCGTCGAAGTTGCGTGCTGGAGGTTCGACACTGCCTTGCTGTAATTAGTTTCGGCACGAACTTCACTGTCCCTTGCATTGGCCAAAGCATTCTGACGTTGGATGAGCAGGTAGGTCGTTGACCGGCCTACTGAGTAAAGGCGCTGCTCGCCTTCGAGCTGAATCTCGGCGTTGCGGCGAGTTTCGCGCGCAGTCATCACTTGCAATCTAGCCGACTCAACCGACTGGGCTGCGTTACGAACGTCAACCTCAACTAATTGCTCAGTCGATCTCATCGAAGCTTCGACCTGTTCCTTCTGAATTCGAGCTCCAGCATAATTAGCTTCCGCGGTTTGGTTCTTGAACGGGAATTGAATCGCAACACCGACTGTTAGATTGCGCGTCTTGAAACTGAGTAAATTGCTGATGTCCTTGGCATAGCCTCCGATAAGGTTAGTAGCCACACCACCCGACGCCGGAACAAGTGGCGACGTGGTTATCGGAAAGCCATTGCGACGTTGAATGTCCTGAACCTGGGCGAGCAGAAAAGCCGCAGCACTAGTCTCGGGACTGCCGCCGATCAAAGGCACCAAAGTACCGGGCGCCAGAGGCGGCGCCACGGCGTTTCCAGCTAAGCCAGTTAATGCAAAGGTCGTCTGCAAGTCGATCTGCGGCTTGGTTTGGTTCTTGTAGTACTTCAGATCGAGAGTGTTGATGTCTTGCTGCAGACGCAAGCGCTGCAGTTCCGGTCGATTTTTATGAGCTTCAGTGAGTGCATCGGTAAGATTAACCGGATTGGTATCGACCACCGGGCTATCGGTCGGCGTAATCTGAGCGCCCCATTGCGCAGCGGTGGTATCTTTCAAAATCAATTGCTTCAAAGCGTTTTCCGCGATCGAAACCGTTTGCGTCGCCGACAGCAAAGCTGATTCACGATTCGAAAGCTCGGTCAGAACCTCGGAACGATCGAGTGGAGCCTTGGCTCCCGCGGAGATCTGCGCCTCGATTTGACGCAGGTTTTCTCGCGAGAGGTTCACGTTGTCGAGTTGGACTTGCTGGTCGCGCATTGCGAACACAAGGTCCCAATACGCACCTTGCACCTGCGAGATTATGTCGATAGTGCGACGTCTGAAATCGGCGTCAGACTGCTCAAGCCGTTTCTTCTGGACGCGAATCTGGTGTCGGTTGATGTCGATTGAGCGGTTGCGAAGCAATGGCTGCGAGAACTGCAGGGCAAGGTTTGACGAATAGAATGGATTGATCAAGCTGAAGCTCGAACTTGTATCGGTGTGCTGATTAGAAAAGCTCAGCGTGTAAGTCCCGCCACCTTTTTCAAAAGACTTTTGCACGGACGGACTCAGGCTGTAAGTGGTTATCGACGTGGTGCTGCCACCGCTGGCGCCGCCCAACGAGCTTTGCTGCGGCGAGATTCGCTTGTCGTAAGTAGGGGTGATGGCAAAGATTGGATCGTAAAATCCCTGCAAGGCTCGCAGTTGCGTTTCGGCAATGCGAACATCGTCACGCGACACTTCAATATCATTGTTGTTAGCTAGCGCCAACCGAATCGATTCATTCAGCGATAACGAAACCACGTTTCCGCTTGAGACACCTAAACGGGTTAGGTTGGGCATCGGTGGCAAAGGTCGAGGCTGTGATTGGGGGAAATTTGGTTCCACCGGTTCCTGACCTGGTTCCGTCACTACAGGCGTCTCTGTCGAGACCGGAGGCGTCGGTCCAGTCGTTGGAGCGTTTGGATTTCCCGCCGGCGTTGGCTGTCCAGGCTGCGTCGTGCTTCCCGGCGGCGCCTGCGGTGCAGGCTTCTGACTACTTGGTGGCGCCGTAGGATCTTGCGTGTTCGGCCGAGCCTCAGGGGGGACGGTCGTGTTTTGCTGCGAGCCCGGCGGCTTCGTCGCATCGCTCTGCGGATTTGGCGTTGGCGCCGGCTTTGGCTTTTGCGCCAACACTGCCGCGTTCGGCAACAGGAGCGCCGCACATACAATCAAAACTCGAATGACTTTACCGTGGTCAACATTAAGCATCAGACCAAAACTCCTTGGAAACATTTAATGAGAAACGAACGCCGTCGGTCAGAAATTAACACCAACAAGGCATACTGAATCAAAGTCGTACTACGCTTTATACACTAATGCGGTTTCAAAAACCTACCGCGAACCGCTTAGTAACAGCAGTACGCGTGCCAATCTTCATCGCTGCTCATTTGTCTAATGTTTCAGCGATGAATTTGCGATTATTAGTTGCGTTAACGCGTCACTTGACAGCGTTACAAGCGCCGCATAATCTTCTTTTTTACCTTCCAAAGTATTTCCGATTTGGAAATCTAGAATCTCAGAATTGGGATGGGACATTCCCGATACTGGGATACAAATAGACAAAAGGTCTTGGATCTTTGGTCTCTGTATGTTCACAACGAAAACGTCATTAAGACGAATCGAGGAACGTCAAAGGGCAAGGCTAAGACCAAGAACCCAAGGCCAAAGACCTGGTCGATAAGGAGACTAATTAGAATGGCAGTCAAGGTTGGCATCAATGGCTTCGGCCGCATTGGTCGCAATGTCTTTCGCGCGTCGCTGGGCGACTCTGACATAGACTTCGTCGCAGTCAATGATCTAACCGACACCAAGACGCTGGCTCATCTTCTGAAGTATGACTCAGTGCATGGGAACCTCAATCACAAGATCACGGCCACCGAGAACGGCATCAATGTTGAAGGTGAAGAGTTCCGAGTATTTTCACAACGTGATCCTGCTGCGATCGACTGGGACTCAGTTGGCGCGGAGATCGTGATTGAGTCGACCGGAATTTTTACCAAAGCCGAAGACGCGAAGAAACACATGCGCGGCAGCGTCAAGAAGGTGATTATCAGCGCGCCTGCAAAGAATGAGGACATCACGATCGTGCTGGGCGTCAACGAGGGAAGCTACAACCCGGCTGAACATCACGTCATCTCGAACGCCTCGTGCACGACTAACTGCCTGGCTCCGGTCGCAAAAGTTATTCATGAAAAGTTTGGCATTCGCTCGGCCCAGATGACCACCATTCACTCTTACACAAATGATCAGCAACTGCTCGACTTGCCCCACAAAGACATGCGCCGAGCGCGCGCGGCGGCACTTTCGATGATTCCTACTTCCACTGGAGCAGCAAAAGCAGTCGCGCTCGTCCTACCGGAACTGAAAGGGAAGTTTGATGGCATCTCGGTGCGAGTTCCGACTCCGAATGTCTCGCTAGTTGACGTTGTGATTGATGTCGAACGAGATACGACGACAGAGGAAGTGAATCGAGCGCTCAAGGATGCTGCCAATGAGGAATTGAACGGCATACTCGCATTTTGTGAAGAGCCCCTGGTGTCGGCTGACTTTAAGGGCAATCCGAATTCCTCGATCGTCGATGCCGAATATACGAAAGTTATTGGCGGCAACATGATCAAGATTCTTTCCTGGTACGACAACGAGTGGGGCTACTCCTGCCGCGTCCGGGATCTGATCAAGTACATTGCTGATAAGGGGATCTAGTACGACAGGCTGCCAGCCTGTCGCACGTTCATCGCCACTCGAGCAAGACTGATTGCAACTCCCATGAAGGGCAGCTGCAGGCTGGCAGCCTGCAGTACACTTCAGAATGACTAAGCTTTCAATTAGAGATCTCAATCTCGAAAATCAACGCGTCTTTATTCGCGTGGACTTCAATGTGCCGATCAAGGAAGGCAAAGTTGACGACGACACGAGGATTCGTGGTGCTTTGCCGACCATTAACTATGCGATCGATCATGGCGCCCGAGTGATACTTGCTTCACATCTGGGCCGGCCGAAGGGACAACGAGTCGATAAGTACAGCTTGAAACCCGTGGCTGCACATCTGGCTGAGTTGTTGGGACGTCCGGTTGCCTTTGCAGACGATTGCGTCGGCGATGCTGTTAGCGAAAAGGTCAACAGCATGCAGAATGGCGACGTCCTGCTCCTTGAGAACCTGCGGTTTCATGCGGAAGAAGAGAAGAACGACGACGGCTTCGCTCAACAGCTTGCGAGTCTCTGCGATCTTTACGTGAATGACGCTTTTGGCGCAGCTCACCGTGCTCACGCATCGACGGCGGGAATTACAAAATATGTTTCGAAGTCGGCGGCGGGTCTGTTGATGGAGAAGGAGCTCGAGTATTTGGGCCAGGCTATCAACAATCCGAAGCATCCGTTCGTCGCGATTCTCGGCGGCGCCAAAGTATCCGACAAGATTCCGATTATCAATGCGCTCATCGAGCGCAAAGTTGATCGCATTCTGATCGGCGGAGCGATGGCCTATACATTCTTGAAAGCGGAAGGCTTCACAATAGGGAAGTCGCTGGTCGAAAATGACATGCTCGACACCGCAAAACAGATTCGGCAAAGCGCAGCAGACGCAGGTGTCGAATTTCTATTGCCTACCGATCATCAGGTTGTAGACAGTTACGAACCGGTGAAGGGAACTCAGATTCTCGCCAAGACTATTCCGATCGAGTTTACGAATGCAGGTCATGCAGGTATGGACATCGGCGTCGAATGCGGAGTCCACTTCGCTAACGCGCTCAGTGATGCCAGCCTGATTATCTGGAATGGTCCGATGGGTGTCTTCGAAGAACCGCCATTCGATCAGGGAACGATTGGAATCGCATACGCCGTTGCCGAGGCTGCCGATCGCGGCGCAACCGTGATCGTTGGCGGTGGCGACTCCGTAGCCGCAGTTACCAAAGCCGGTGTCGCTGATCGCATCACTCACATCTCCACCGGCGGCGGCGCCACCCTCGAATTCCTCGCCGGCGACGAACTCCCCGGTGTCGCGGCGCTCAACGATAAATAGTTCAACGTGGATAAGTAGCTCAACGTGCCGAACAGGTGCTCAGAGTTCAATCTTCAGATTGGGTGTGCTCCCAATCACAAGCCGAAGTTCGAACTCTGAGCACCTGTTTCCTAACCTTGAGCCCATCAATATCGTGGATACAAGTGACGAGCTACTGCTACTCGCAGACGACACAGATCGGAACTAACAATTGCAGACCCGCGCCATCCACGTTTATTCGAGGCTCGCCAAGTGACCTTCTGCACGCGGCTTAGTTGGGGCCGAATCCTTCGCGTTGGAACCAAAGGACCACGTCGCTGATGTAGAGCTTCGCGCCGCGATCGCCGCCTACGACTCGGAATAGAAGGTCGTTATTTGCGCCGGCTCGCAAGTCGTCGGGATCAACGACTTCATGAAGAGAACGCTCACTAGTAGCTTGAAATCCGGGCAGATTTCTTACTCGGCGAGCGTTCACATCGATTTCTGCGTTTATTGTGCCTGATTCCGTCCAGGCCTTGAACGTGAGAATCGGTCTTTGGCGATTGGAGTTGAGCTCGATTGCGTTGGGTAACGGAATTGTGAAGCGCTTTTCGCCGAGCTCTCCGGCGCCAGGATTAGGCACGATGGTGCTCGCCTCGTCTGTCATAACGATGTAGTCTGCAGTTGTTGCCATGTTGGTTCTCCTTAGCTTAGTGGGGGTCGCACTTGGGAGTTTCGGTAAGGTTCCAATGCCGCAACCCGTTAGCACTGGAAATCCAGTTTGCAAATTGCAGGTCACTTTTCGTGAGGCCAGCGTTTGACGTAGTGCAACTCTTCCAACTGCTGGCCGTGACTGAAACTTAACTCCTGCTTAGAGCGGATCCTGAAAGAGGTTCCCTCCGCTGTTGGGATAGCCGGTAATGACCGTTACGTCCTTCTCAGGCGGTCGAGCCAATTAGCGATCCGTTTTCTCTTCCACCATCACCAGCGCAAAGGCTTGACGAATTCCCTCATTCAAATCAAAATCATCACCCTGCGCTGGCCCAGAGACCTCGAAGCCTTCCTGAAGAATTGTGTTAAGCGCGGGAAATATCGTTTCTAAGCCATCAATATCGCTGAGTCGGAGGAACCAACCGGTTGGGAACCGTCACTGAACTGTTGGTGAGGTGGAACGATGGAGATCGTGAGGCTCTGGACGAACTCACGACACTTACGTATGACGAGCTACGCAAACTAGCGAGAGCTCATTTGCGATCCGAGCGCCCGGATCACATCCTGCAACCTACGGCCCTGGTCCATGCCGTCTATGCGCAACTGATTCCGATGAAAGAAATGAGCTGGCAGTGTCGTACCCAGTTCTACGGCATGGTCACTCGCATGATGCGGAACATTCTGGTGGACCATGCGCGGCGGCGATTGGCGGATAAGCGAAGCGGTAATAGATCTTTCATTACACTGGATAAGGCCGACCGGTTCATTCAGAAACAGAATATCGATCTGTTGGAGCTCAATACTGCTTTGGAATTACTCGCAGCCAACTATCCGGAACACAGTAAGGTCGTCGAGTTGCGCTTTTTTGGTGGTATGACCATCGAAGAGACTGCTGAGGTTGTCGGACTTTCACATGCAACGGTCGAGCGGCACTGGAACTTTGCTCGCGCCTGGCTCCGCAAAGAAATGACGCGCTAAGGGAAATTCATGCTCCAGTCTGAGACTTCCTGAAGGAGACTTCCTGGAGGAGATTCTCAAGCTTGTTCAGCTCAGGGTCGGGAAGGGTGGTTTACCCCCGCCCAACTCCCATCACCATTCAACATTGATTGAAAGTTCTTCAGTTTTCATCTGGTTGAGGGCTAATGAAACTTTAGCGGGGGTAAACCACCCTTCCCAACCTTGAGCTGATCAGCCCGGTGTTATGGCTCCGCAAAGAAATAATCAAGTAAGAGAATTCATGCTCCAGTCTGAGACTTTCTGGAGGAGACTTCCTGGGGGAGACTTCCTGGGGGAGACTTCCTGAAGGAGATTAATCAAGCTTGTTCAGCTCAGGGTCGGGAAGGGTGGTTTACCCCCGCCCAACTCTCATCACCAGTCAACAATGATGGAAAAGTTCTTCAGTTTTCATCTTGTTGAGGGCTAATGAAACTTAGGCGGGGGTAAACCACCCTTCCCAACCTTGAGCTGATCAGCCTTGTGTTACCCATACCCCCAGCTGTGAATGAAGGGACACTATAAGCCGGGCTCTATCGGCAGCGAACTAAAAGTCTTTCGCATCACGTGAGGTGATTGGTTCTCATTCTGCGCTCGTAAGAGTGATGAGACCGATTGAGAAAACAGCAATGGACCGCCGGAACCGAGTCGAAGAATTATTTCATGAGGCGATGGCTTTAGAGCCGAGCGCCCGCACTCCATTTCTGGCTGAGGCCTGCTCTAGTGAGCCGGGCCTGCTTGAAGAAGTGACGTCGCTCATTTCTGCTTACGAGCAACCCGGCAGTTTTATCGATACGCCTGCCTACGATGAAATTGATCTTGATGACGATCTTTCCGACTCACTCATTGGCACTTCGATTGGCCGCTACAAAGTAATCCGTTTGATTAAGCGTAGCGGGATGGGCGAGGTCTACCTGGCTCGCGACACGCACCTGCCACGCGATGTGGCGCTGAAGCTGTTGCCCTTGATGTTTACCGGGGACGGGAATCGCCTTCGTCGCTTCACTCTGGAAGCGGAAGCAGCCTCTTCACTCAATCACCCCAACATCCTTACGATTCACGAAATCGGCCATGTTCACGATGTCCATTACATCGCGACTGAGTTTGTCGACGGCGAAACGCTTCGAGAACGGCTGGCGAATGGAAAACTCAAACCAGATGAAGCCTTGGAAATTGCCATCGGCGTAACCAACGCTTTAGTCGCATCGCACGCTGCCGGAATAGTTCACCGCGACATCAAGCCCGAGAACATCATGATCCGTCACGATGGCTACGTGAAGGTCCTCGACTTTGGTCTGGCTAAGCTCACGCAAGGGCCGGATATAAGAGTGGACGCGAACAGCAGAAGTATATCGAGGATGGACACCGATCCCGGAACTTTCATGGGAACGGTGGGGTATTTGTCGCCCGAGCAGGCTAAGGCACTCGAGGTCGACACGCGAAGTGACGTCTTCAGCCTCGGTGTCGTGCTCTATGAAATGATCACGGGTCAGAATCCTTTCAACCGAGATGCGTTCGGCGAAGTGATTGATGCGATCTTGAGAACTGAACCCGAGCCGCTGACTTTAGTCGCCCCCCATGCTCCGCCTTCACTGCAGAAGATCGTCACGAAAGCGCTTTCCAAAGACAAAGTCGATCGCTATCAAAAAACTGCGGACTTACTCTCAGATTTGAGAGCTGTTCAAGCTGAGTTCCAGCAACGCTCGACGCCTCGCAAACTCACGCCCCGTGAACGCTGGGTGCGAGTGGGCAGCGGCGTTGTCGCTCTGATCGCGATAGCGTCGCTGGCAATAGTTGTAATCAGGATGCTCAATCGAAATCGAAGTGCGGCCAATGATCTGTCCGCACGCCTGGACTTTGTCGATATTCAGAGCTGGAAAGCTGAGCGCGGCGAGGGAACCATCGACGCGCGGTTCTCTCACGACGGCAAATGGATTGCTTTCACTATGATGAGCAATGAACAGGAAAGCATCTGGGTAAAGCAAGCATTACCGGGAGCAGCGCCTCGACAGTTAACGATTGGTACGGCCTATAATTCAGGGCCGATTTGGTCACCCGACGACCAGCAACTTGCTTTTGTTTCAACCCGCGAAGGCAAAACTGGGATCTGGTCCATCTCTCCAAACGGAGGACCGGAAACGTTCCTTTCCCCCATTGAAAGCTCAACAGTCCGTACTAGAAGTTGGTCCAAAGACGGCAGGACGATTTTCTACGAGATGAACAATAATCTGTTTGGTCTCGATGTGGCCACGCGGACAGTTACTCAATTAACTCAATTCGCGTCGAAAGCTTGGAGACGACATTTCAGCATCGCGCCGCTCGAGGATCGCATTTGCTATCTCGAAGTCAGGGACGGACAACAGGATATTTGGGTGGCATCCCTAAACGGTGAATCACCATTGAATGTGACCAACGATGCTGCAATCGATCGCTCACCCAGCTGGCACCCGGATGGTCGGAGGATTGTCTATACATCAAAGCGTGGAGGTGCTTATCAGATTTGGCTTGCTTTCATTGATGGAACCAAACCCACGCAGGTAACAGTTGGAGCCACTGATCACGCGGTATTAGATATCTCCAGCGACGGCAGACGAATGCTTGACGATAATTCGCGTGATGAGGCGCAGATTTTTGCGGTTGATGTGAACACAGGTCACGAGTCTGAGTTCGCTTCGGGCAATAGTATAAAACTTTGGCCTACAGTCTCTCCGGACGGAGGAACCGTCCTCTTCCAATCGATAAATCCGACGGGCACAGTTACAAACAGCACTATAGCTCTCAAGCGAACAACGAATGACGCTTCAATCGGACAATTCGCGACGAATGGATTCGCGCCGAGCTGGTCTCCCGATGGAGCTCGAGTAGCGTTCTTTCGCATTGACTCCGGCAAGGTCGAACTTTTTACAACCAATGCTGCGGGTCAAGGTGAAATGCCTCTTACGAGCGGTGGAGTCATACCTCGCAACTTCAACGTGTTACCTACGACCAAATTCGGTCGAGGCATTTGTTGGTCTGAAGCAAGTGATAAGGTCGTTTACGGCTCGCTTAAATCGGGAGCGAGTAATCTTTGGATGGTCTCCGCGGACGGGTCCTCAGACACTCAGGTTTCCGCTAACGGTGATCCGACCGTTATGTTGTATGAACCTACCTGCGGATCAGGCAACCGGATCGCATTCACAGCGGAAAGCAAACGGGGCTCCGACCGGTCGTGGAGTCTGTGGATAAGGGACGCAGAAAAAACGAAACGCATTTTTGAGTCGAAGGCGCAGTTGAGACCGATAGCGTGGTCAACGTCAGGGGCCGAACTCATAGCTGCATCCGCCGACCAAGAGGGGGAGACGACTGAAGTCAACCTGATTAGCTGTTCGACTGATGGTTACTGTCACTCAATCGCGTCATTTCCAACTACCTATTTATGGACTGTGGAACTGGCGTCAGACGGCCGCACGATCGGCTTTGTTTCGAGTAGTGGTGGCGCGGACAACATCTGGCTGAGTGACACTTCGGGCAGTGAACCCAAGAGATTGACAACGAACAAAGACGCTAAGGTTTTTTTCCCCGGCCTGAACTGGTCCCCCAATGGCCAAACAATTTATTACGGAAAGCAAAGCAGCATTGGCTTGATAACCCTAATCGATAACTTTGAGTAAAGGAGATGACATGGCCCCAACATCAAAATCAAAAGCAAAAGCAAAATCAAAACGAAAACCGACGGAAGACGAACATAAACCGCTGACGCCTTCTGATTATTTACTCTTGAGCGAGATGCTCTTGCGGCTTCGTTTACTGGAACAGACGGTGATGGAAACATTCTTGGGGGACGACTCAGATCGACCCAGGATGGCTCTACGTTTTGGAAAGGAGATTGATCGAATCTCCATATTTCCGTTTCTCAAATCCAGGTGTAGTTTTCCCTATTGCCACTCCGTCGTCGCTGGAAAGTGTGAGCTTTGTGACCTGGTGCAGGCCCATCAGGAAACGGTCAACATCATTAACCAACGGCGATCGAACGCTCGTTAATCATCCTGGCTCAGAGCGGTACTCGTGAAGAGATACACAAATCAAGCGGGTGCCGCTTGAGCCAGGTCAGGGTTTTCGCATTGCCATTGAACCCCACGCTGTCATTCGGCAATTCAGTCTGCAACGCCAGGAATCTTATTGTGATGGCCTCGCGACATGCGCAAAATGATCATCATCATCACTCAGTCGCCATAGAGTAATCGTGATAAAGTAGTTTCTCGTTCGTTGCATCGGTATTCGCCGACTTTGGTCACAGTAAGATTAACCAGAACAAAAGAAAAAGCTCGGGGCCGACAGTCGAACCAAAAAGGACCCACTACGCGATGCGAAAACCTGTAATCGCCGGCAATTGGAAGATGTACAAGACTGTGAGTGAGTCAGTAGATACTGCGCTCGCGCTCAAGCCGCTCGTGGCTAATGCTAATCACTGTGAGATTGTGATCGCCCCTGTCTTTACAGCGCTCAAGACAGTCGCCGATCGCATTGAGGGCTCGAATATTCGCATTGCCGGGCAGGACTGCTCGACAGAAGTCGAGGAAGGCGCGCATACCGGCGAAATTGCGCCGTTCATGCTGAAAGATGTCGGCTGCTCGCATGTAATCATTGGCCACTCGGAGCGCCGTCAATTCTATGCTGAGACCGACAGCCTCGTGCGCAAGAAGGTTCAGGCCGGCATTTCATCTGGGCTAACGGTGATTACGTGCGTCGGCGAGAGCCTCGGTCAGCGTGATCAGGGAATTGCCGAAAACGTGGTAAGAGGCCAATTAACTGGCGGGCTTAGCGGGTTGACAGCCTCAGACCTCGACCGTATCATCGTCGCCTACGAACCTGTGTGGGCAATTGGTACAGGACGTACAGCGACGCCGGAGCAAGCGCAGGAAATGCACGCGTTTATCCGGCGCGTTTTCGCGGAAGGGCACTCCGAAGAGGCAGCGAAGAAGCTGCGAATTCTCTATGGAGGATCGGTCAAGCCCGACAACATCTCGGGGCTGATGTCACAGGATGATATCGATGGCGCTCTCGTGGGCGGCGCCAGCTTGAAAGCCGCCACCTTCGCCCAGATTGTGAATTACGAGCGCGCGTAGCGCGCGAGCTTTGTACTTGGTTCTTTGTCCTTTGTTCGTGCTCGGCCAGGGCTGCAGCTGATGTTCATGCTGGAACGATCGAGAGACTTGCAAAGAAGAAAGAACTGATTCTGACAGTTTCCGGTTTCCGGTTTTCTGTTCACGAAAAACTGATAGCTGATTACTGATTACTTATGTTGGCCTACATTCTATACGGACTATTTATTCTTGCTTGTTTGGTGCTCGTGGTGGTGGTGTTACTGCAGCCGGGCAAGGCTGACGCCGGCGCATTGTTTACGAGCAGTGTTTCCAGCACGGCCTTTGGACCGCGCGGCACTCAGAACATTTTGGCGAAGGTTACGATTGGAGCCGCGATCTCTTTCATGCTGATCGCGTTACTGCTGTCCCTTCCTGGAGTCAGCACTCCTAGTTCGGCACTGTCATCGGCAACCGTTCCCGTAGCATCACCTTCACCAACTCCCTTGCCATCCCCCGAAGCATCACCGGCCGCGTCTCCCGCGTCGTCACCAGCTGCTGCGTCATCACCGGCAGCCGCATCGTCGCCGGCAGCAAGCTCGACAGGGAAGCCCTCGCCCGCAGCACCTGCGGCCACGAAGTCGCCCAAGTAAGAACTAACCTCGCTTCACGGTTTCCGGCTCACGATTTCCGGTTTCCGTTTTGACAATTTAGCCGAAGTGGCGGAACTGGCAGACGCGCACGTTTGAGGGGCGTGTGAGGTAACTCGTGGGGGTTCGAGTCCCCCCTTCGGCACCATACCCCAAAGTTTTTCTGCGAAAAACCTCATAATTTTCGTTCAGTGTCCAATTAGTGCCCGCACTTTCCGCACTGTGCCCACTCTTTTGTGCCTTAGTTTGCCCTCACCACTGCTTCTAATTTCGTAAGTCTGACTCGTGCAATACCTATTTACCACTTCGAGTCCCCCTGTTGGAATAAAGGGCACTCGCCATGAACGCACAGCCGGGCCTGGTGCGCTCTTGGTTCTATTGTAACGTGAGGCGATTCCTGGCCTCGACTCGAAGCAATTCTCGGACTGTCGAAAATAAAGTGATTCGCTCCTCCGATTTGGACTTGATTCCGAATTCCGGAAACTTCTATTGCCGGAAGGGCGAATTGGAAGATAAGGCTTGCCGCAAGTGACAAGGGCAACGAAGGCTGCCGCCGTTCAGTTTCGACGTTGGCCAATCTGGAATGAGGTGTTATTCATTGCTTAACGATTCGCGGCGAACTTAGCACAAGTTCCAGAACGAAGTAGGATCTGCTAAGCGTCAAGGCTGCTGTGATCGAGTCTGATACGCTTCACCGCTCGATAGGATCACCTCACGCTCAAAAAGAAATCGCGTAATTTCCCCCTGGGAATACTGCCACTGAGTGGCCCCGGGGCCACTCAGTGGTTTTAGCTCGCGACAGTTGATGGGACCTTCGAAGGAGTGACCGCGAAGATGTGAACCTGAAGGTTGCCATCGCTCGAAGAAATGTCTTCCCTCTCTATTCCATCTGCTCTTCTGTATTCTAGTTGACAATATTCAAGACAACGAATCTTGGGCTACAACGTGCGCAGATCGAATTCGACCGGCTCTTCGTGGTTGCCAATTCTGACGAGTAGTTTCAGGGTCTGCATTGTGTCCGTGATGAAAGGAAGCATCGGAGGTGATGGTGTCCTTGGCGGCACAAACAGCGGAAACGCGACGGGTTGACCTGTCTCCTTGAGCCCAATCTGGCAATTCACATCTTTCTCACCACACTCAAAGTCCACCTGGGACGACGACCACACTTTGTCCTGATTTGAATTCACCAAAGCAAATCTGAACAGGGGGAGACTTGTGCTCCAATCTTGTCGAGCTATTAGCCTGACGGTGAAGACGATCGTTTTCGGAGCTTCCTGCATTCTCGTAATCAATCGCCGCAACGAATCCTCGCGATCGGTTGGTTGAGTTCCCAGCAGGCCGAATTGGTAACCCAGTCGGCGCACCTGTGCTCGAGGAGTTGAGATGCTTACGCGAAGAATCCAGCACCGGAATCAGCTTAGCGGCATACTCGCGAGCCTCTTTGTCGCCACATCCTGACAATAACACTGAGCCAAGGACTAATTGCGATAAAACGATTCATGAGGGGCCTCCTACTTAGTGGCGATAACTGTGGGGATGGCAACGGTAGCAGCCGTGTAGATTAGTTCTGCGACCTTTTCCGGTTTGAGGCCACCGGCAAAAAAGCGGCTCAGTCGTTTGGTGCCACTCGTGAGCGTTACTTCATAAGTGCGAGCCATGACCGCGCTCTGACGAATTGAAAAGCGATGACTCACATGGCCCAGTCTCAGCTCAGCCAACTTCGCCGGTGTGTTTCCTCTGGCAGCGAGTGCGGCGGTGCTATATAGAGTTTGGAAAAGATAAGCAACAATCTCTTCTTTCGGTATCTCGGTGTCTCGGTGTCTTTCTTTTCCGACCTATCAAAAATAGTGCACGTGGGAAGCGCGTGAGCTCGCGCGAAGGTCACGTTGATCTTCTCGTTAAACAGACTGGCCTGATCGGTAGAAAAACACCTTGAGGTCTGGGCCAGACGAAACTCGACATCCCCCACCAGGTTCCGCAGATCTTTTTGCTCATCAACCCGTCTTAAAGTGATCTGTCTGCCAATAGTCAACTTCGAGCAACAATTATCAATTCAATCCGAAGGTAATATTGTCAGAATGTTCGGTGCCGATGGTGAGCCGAAGATCGCATTGGCAGCTTACGGCGACACTGGTACGCTAATCATTGGAGATCCAGATAATAACGGAATTGTCCTCTCTTGTAGCGAAGACATGAGCGAAATCGGCATCATAAGTTCAGGCAAGAATATTAACTTAGCTATCAATGAGACTAGCAGCGAACTAACATTTCTGAATACCAACCGCGCAACCACGAACAAGCTTTACGTGGATGAACATGGTGGACAGATGGGATTGGGTGACCACGAGGGCGGTATGGTCATGTCTAGCGGTGCCGGAAAGGGAGGAGGTCTGTGTCACCTAATGAACAAGAAGGGCGACACAGTCGTCGTACTGGAAAGCAACGAAGAGAATGGCAATATTACGTTGTTGGATGAAGACGGAAACATTCGGCTCATGATCCGCCACAAAGAGGACAGCAACATTCATTTAGTAGATAAAACTGGTCATATTATTTGGACTACATTGCCGCAATAGTACTACTAGAATCAGAGTGCGGTGTTCAACGATTGGATACTGCAAAAACGCACCGCAAAGTGCTTTGGTCGTGAGCCGTCAGTATAGAATCCGGAGATACAATAAAATATGTCAAAGCGAATTTGTGACACGTGCGGAAAAGACAAGTCCTTGGAAGGTGGCAAGACCTGTTCGAAGGGTCATTTCACGTGCAAGAACTGCGCGCATGGGCATGAACACTGCAAGCTTTGCGCGCACACGCTCAGATAGCGTGAAATCCTGACGTTTTGCTTTCTTTGTCATGGCTTCGAATCTGCATGATTGAAGGTACCCAATGCACGAGCGGCGTCAATGCCCATAGGTAGCGACTACCGTTCCGTAGCTGTTATTGGGATCGGCCCGAATTGAGTAGAGGTCGCTTTTAGATACGATACTAATGTCAATTAATGGTGAGCGTCAGTGACGGAAGATATCCAGAGACTTCTTGATGAATGGCAAAAGACCTTATGAGGATCTGAAAGCACAAACCGCCTTTTATCAGAATTTAGAAACAAGGATCTTTCTCGCGCTGTACTTTGTCAAGGCAAGGCCTGGCGATAGGACGGCAATCAACACAGGGATTGCTCATCGAAAATGAGCAATCCACCGGATAAACTTTCAAACCTTCTAACGCGTAGTTTTGCTGCCACGAGTTTAGGAAAAGGTTTGTTCAAAATACGGAGGAAAGTCATGAGGGAAAACACAGTTAACAGTGTAGTGTCTTCACACGAAGGCCCACCACGGTCGCCCGAATCTGGGTGGAGATGCCATAAATGCCAGCACACAAATTCTGGGAGTCATAATCATTGTAAGTGTGGTCACGCGAAATGTAGTAAATGTCCAGGAGCGTGAGAAATAATCCTGCACAGGTTCAAAAACCCAGCGGAAAGTAGTGGATTTGTCGTTGGGTCAACTCCCGTAGCGCACATAGGAGAGGTTCATTGGATTAGTCTGCTGCTGATCTTGGCGAGGCCGTCAAGGGAGTCCGCCTTCGTAATGGTTACGCCTACAGAGTCACCGTAAATAACTTCATCGCCAGGTTGTGGAACCTGTTCGATGATTAGACCGGGCTGAAGTGGTAGACCGTAACGGGTTGCCAACAGTCGAGTGTTCAAGTTCGAGGTGCGGAGTTTGGCCTCGGCTTCTTCAAAACTCAAGCCCTTGATCGGCGGAACTTTGGTTACAACAGTTCTTGAACGGCGTTCGTGGTGCACGTCTAAGCTGAGCGCTAATAGTGCCACTGAAAGTATGACTGTCGGTACGACTATGTAAACAATGAACGCCATGGTCGCAAGGATTATCAGTAGTGATTTTTCTTTCCCTCGCATGCTGTAGCCAACGAGTACGCCAAATATGAATCTCATTCAGTCTGCTCCTTTTAGATCTCTGTTGGATCTGGGGAATGGCGTCCGCCTATATTTCTCTTTTTTTTACGGTGCGGGACTAAGGCCAGTGATCACGAATTGATGTGTTGGAGAAAACCAGAAAGCTTTTTGGGGGTCGAGTATTCTAGTCAGGGCTGCGGTATGGGTGCGCTCGCGATGGATCCGTTCGCGAAAAACGGAGACCTAGCAGGCTGCTAGGTCGGCGGGCCATTCTTGTCGATCTGGAGTTCTGCCAAGGTTAACTCGATGGCCCGTGACAGTTGATCCCTAAGACGCTTTAGACCTGAGGAGTTATCCTGATAGATGATTACTCGGCGTCCCTGGACATCGAAGGGAATGTCTTTCATGCTTTGTGCCAACAGAATTACCCGTCTCCCAAGCGTGTGGGCGATACCCAACTCATAAAGAACGTTCGGATTGCGACCGGTGCAATCAGCGATAGCGAACTGACACAAGCAAAGTGCCGTCCAGATCTCGTTCATGATGTTGTGTTGAGTAAAGAAATCGTCAGCTCGTTGGATTCTGAGATTTGCGTCCGTCGCGAGCGGTTTAATGTAGTCTTCATAAATAGATTGGAATGCTTCGGCGAATGGCATCATCATGAAGACATCGCAATCGACAGTGACTGACGATACCGGCGCCCCAAACACTGGTCGAACAACCATCGCGCTGTGAGTCTCTCCATCCTGTTGTGTAGTCTCCTGCTTGGGTTTGATGATGGTAACCAGGAGGCGCGCTTCAACAGCTTCAGTAATCTCCTGAATCACCTGCTGTCGGTCTATGCCATACAGGGCACAGGGACCGGTCAACTGGTCCCTAAACCTCTTCAAACTTTCAAATGTAAATTTGTCGATAGGTGGAGCGGTAATTTCCGGAACGATGGTGAGAGTATCGCCATCTACAATACCGGCCGACGTCAGGGTCTCGTCTTCCTCCAGTATCCTCTCACCGTGCAACAGATGGTAGGTAACAGGTCGACCAGAGCCATCTGTAGTTGGCAGTTCTAGCTGAGTAATTAGCGCTGGTATTAATCGCGCCACGGTCGCCGTTTCAGAAATTTTGGCCTGGCGTAGGGCCTGTAAGTTATGATCGTTCAGGGCTACATTTATGGACATGTTGTCAAACGAACCTTTCTTGCTTTGAGGAAATAGTACGATGAACTTCGAACGTTTTGGATAGTTTCTTACGCAGGAACGACTAGCCCTTATGACGAAAATTCTTGAGTCATTCGTTCCTATTTGTGATAAAGTGTCGCCGATTTCAGGCAGCAAAGCGCACGTACTGTTTCGGATACTTCCGCGTGGAGTAATGGGTGGCTGCCACTCCCACGATATTCTCATTGCTTTTGTTTTGTAAACGGTAGAGCAGGCACTCAATTCCCGTCTACTCATATCGGCTGGATTAAACAACCACCTGAGCCTCGCTCCTTTTAATAGTCGCGTAACGGTATATCAACATGACCGTCCACGCTGTGGGCATTAGCTCCAATTCACATGGCTCGCGAAACTGAACTTAGTAGCATCGAAACCGCTATCAAGAAGTATCTGAGGGCGAACGCTTCAGATGCCGACCTTCAAAAGGCAGTCGCGGCTCTCGGCAGATTGCGCGACGAGTATGAGGTGCTGCCTAAAGATGAAGTGGCCAAGCTGCAACAGGAGGCCCAGAAACTCAAAGAGGCTCCGCTTCAGTACGCCATTTATCTTGGTCCTGGTCCTACCCACCAACGCGACATCCTCGTCGGCGTCGGGCAATCGATCTTTGAGGCCCATATCGCTGATGAATTGGCCGACCAGCCGTTGTCTCTGGGGCAACAGGTGTTGCTCAACAATGAACACAACGTGGTCGGTATTCGCTCCGAATACGTTCGCGGCGAGACAGCCGAAGTCATCAATATACTGAGACCTCCAAACAGTGGCGAAATAATTTCGTTGTTGGATGATCAGGTTCCCCTGCGGGCACTGGTGAAATGGACTGACGGGGAAGAGACTGAAGTTAAGTGTGCGGACGAACTGGCTTCAGCAAAGCTGGCACGTGGCGATATCGTTCAGATCGACCCCGAAACGATGATTGCCCTGGCAAAGGTTCGACCGCGCCTTCACGTACGGGCAGGCGGGACTGATGGAACAGTCGTCGAGATCAGTGACCGACTCTTTAATGAAGGAGTTCGACTCGGAGACCTAGTACGGGTTGAATCAGGTCTCAAGTTCGCGTTTGAGAAGCTGCCTTCCCTCGAGACGCGAGAACTCACGTTGGAAGAAGTTCCGGACATAAGTTATGCAGACATTGGCGGCCTCGACGCGCAGATCGAAACCTTTCGCGACGCCATCGAGCTGCCTTACCTGCAGCGCTCCAAGTTTCAGAAGTATCGCTTATCGCGTCCCAAGGGGATTCTGCTCTATGGACCACCAGGCTGCGGCAAGACAATGGTCGCAAAAGCTGTGGCCAATAGTCTTACAGAAAGTATTCGCGCTCATCTCAGCAGCCTGGAACAGCGCATAAAGCTCTACATAAGTCTAAAAGCTAATCCGAAAGATGCAGAGACTCTCGCAGCCGTCCGCGCTCTCCTGGGAATAGATGCCGACAGTCACGATAGTTCGGCTCAACCTGCAGGTCTCCTCACTCGGCTCGAAGGGGGGTTACGCATTCACGACGTCGACTTGAAACAACCTGAAGAGAAACTTCGTGAGATACGTAGCCTGATCGGACGCGAAGAAGTGCGTAGTTACTTTCTGAACGTCAAAGGACCAGAACTCCTGGACAAGTACGTCGGTGAAACCGAACATCGCATTCGAAGCATTTTCGAGGAAGCGCGTCGCCACGCGAGTTACTACACACCCGTGGTCATCTTCTTTGACGAAATGGAAGCCATGTTCCGCGCACGCGGGACTGGTCGCTCTTCCGACGTTGAGACTACTATCGTCCCGCAATTCCTCTCTGAGATCGACGGTTTTGAAAGTTCAGCTAACGTAATACTGATTGGCGCGACAAATCGTGATGACATGATCGATCCGGCCATCCTTCGCCCGGGCCGTCTGGATGTCAAGATCAAGATTGATCGCCCGACAAAAGAAGCGGCTGCCGATATCTTTTCGTTTTATCTCCTGCCAACACTACCACTCAGCCGTAGCACGGCTGTTGCCGCGAATAAGACTGTCGGCAGTATCGTCTTTCGCACCGCTTATCACAAAACTACTGAAGCAGACGAGTTTGATGGTGAACTACTGCCGCCGAACTTCGACTTGCGTCTTGCCCTGAGCTTCTCGCCAGAGGAACGGGCCAGACTGGCGGAGTTTTCGCAAAACTTGAACGTGGCCCAGGTTCTGACACACAAGCAGCAGGACGCAGGGAGCCCGACACTTCTGGTTAAGTTAAGGCTGTTAAAGGGAGCTACCAGAGTCGAGGAAATCACACCCAAGCTCGAGGGTTTGAATCGGAGTTATGTTTCAAACTCTGACCTGAGAAGTCGCGTCGATTATTTGGTGCAGATGGAATGGATTGCTGAAGCCATGATCCATGACGCAATCTCACTCCTGTATAGCCCCACTAGTTCTCTTAAGGTGCTTGCCAAGTCGGGTAACCATTACACCTTCATGCTCAGCGACTTCGTGACTGGAGCAGTCATTGCCAACATCGTTTCCCGAACCAAGAAACGGGCCATTAAGCGCGAACTAATTAGCATTGATGGCTACAGTGAGGGGATTACTTTTGAAGACTTGCGGGCTGCGATTGAAGAGGAGTTCACGGAAAGCAGAGAGCAACTAGCTCTCTACAAGCTACGCGATGAAATGAATCTCGTAAACGAGCTTATTCAGAGTGTCGACCTGCAACTGGAAAGTGGTCGAGCTGATCCGTGGAGTGAAGACAAACCAAAAGCATACAAGATCGCATAAGTGTTCTTAACCACGTGATGCATTTGAATCCCGACATAATTCTCTATGAAAACGCAGGTGAGGTTCACAGCCTCGACGTCTCACCGGAAGGTTCACTACTCGCTACGGCGCATGGTAGCAGCATTCGCATCTGCTATCCGATGATTCAAGAGGAGCTATGGCGGTTCGAGGTCGGAGTAGAGTTACTGGTTGTGCGATTTAGCCCGGACGGACGATTGTTGGCTGCGGGAGGTGCCTCCGAGAGTCTGGGCGTTTGGGATCTGAGCAGTGGGGAAATGTGGGAAATGTCCACTTCTGGTCAGAATGAATATGTTGAGTTCATTCCCCTATCAAACCAGCTTGCGGCAGTGAGTCGCGACGGTAGTTGCATCATTTGGGGTCCCGAAGATACGGGCGAATTGCAGTTTGATGAAGCATCATTGCGGGATTTTAGTTTCTCGCCTGATGGGACGCTGCTGGCGGTGGCCCAAGGCTCAGAAGTTCAGATCTGGGACGTGAGACGCCTGGGATTATTGCGCTCGTTCGGCGGGCATCGATCGCTTTTGAGAGCTGCGACGTTCAGCGCCAACAGCCGATATGTGTACTCCGCCGATGAACGTGGCCAAGTGATTATGTGGGACGTGGACACGTTGCGAACCCAGTGGGCTACTCCGCCAAAGAATGTCAGTACTAAGCGCCTGGCAGTCGACTACTTGGGTAATCGTTTAGCTGCAGCATACGAGGACAGCACGATTGAGATCTTTGATGCTAATCGTGGAGACCTGCAACTGACGCGTTACTTTCCCAACGCGATCTCTGCACTCAAGTTTTCACCTATCGATCGTTACCTCGCAGTCGCTGGCAGAGGCGGTGTGCACCTGTGGCATGCTGGTGCGGAAGTGGTCAGGTCAGACAAGTTTCCAGGAGCAACCGCTGAAGGCTGGATTACAAAGCGTCAGTGACGAGTTTGATTGGAGTATACCGATGAGTGTGCCAAAGGCAGTTGGCATTGAGACCGAATACGGCATCGCGACACATAACACGCGCGCTGATGTGGGCCAATCGCCGTCAGCCGCGATCGATCCAATCACTGCTTCGGAGATTCTTCTAGGCCAACTCTCCGCACTGAACCTCATCACAGTGCCACATTACGACTGCGCGTACGACAATAGAGAGGACAGAGCACGCGTTAGCAAAGGAACCCAGATCGACAGCCCCACGATCTTCAAGGTGAACGCTCCAACCAATTTTGGGACGTCCAGTTATGACTGGATGCTCGGAAACGGGGCACGTTTATATATCGATCACGCGCATCCTGAGTATTGCACCCCTGAATGCCGGACCCTGCGGAGCTTGATCGCTGCTGACAAAGCGGGTGAGATTATTCTGGAACGCTGTTGCCAGGCAGGATTGGACAATGGGGCATTACCTCCAGGACACCGAATAGCGCTTTACAAGAACAACAGCGATCACAAAGGGAACAGCTACGGGTGCCACGAGAATTATTTATTGAAAGCCTCCCTCTATGAGGATTTGCTTTACCGTCAGCCGGAGATAGTGAACGCTCATCTCTTACCCTTTCTCGTTACTCGCACTATCTACAGTGGAGCAGGGAAAGTTGGGAGTGAAAACGGCACGTCCCCTGCAGGTTTTCAACTATCACAGCGTGCGGACTTCTTCGAAACGCTGGTGGGTATACAAACCACTCACCGGCGCCCGCTCTTTAACATCAGAGACGAAGCACACGCAGCCCCCGCAAAATATCGTCGTCTCCACGTGATTGTTGGCGATGCGAATATGGCCGAACTATCGACCTACCTCAAGATCGGTCCGATGTTGATTCTATTTCGCATGATGGAAGACGGCTTTCTCTCGAGCGATTTCTCGCTCGTCGATCCCCTTGCCGCGTTTCGAGTGGTTTCACGTGACCTTACTTTTCAGACAAAGTTGCCTTTACAGAACGGCGAGACCCTGACGGCGTTGGAGATTCAGAGAAGATACCTCTTACTGGCCAGGAAATACCTGAAGGCGAAACGGTCCCGCAAAGAAGAGCACGAGATCGTCAAACAATGGAAAGCCGCCCTCGATGCGTTGGAGCGAGATTGGCGATTGCTGGCGTCAAGCCTCGACTGGGCCATCAAGCGTCGACTTCTCGAACACTACTTGTCTTCACAGCAGACGAACTGGACTGAGGGCCAGCAGTGGCAGGTGGTCATCGAAAAGATCATGGAAGCGGGGAGCCAGACGGCCATCGCGCATGGACAAATCTCCAGACAAGGATTGAGTACTAACCAACAGTGGCAAGCGGCCGTGCAAGAGTTTTTGACAAAACAGAATTTGTCGTTCGCCGAATATAGCAGGCAGCTCGATATCTACTTTGGGTTACGACGACTGGATCTGGAATATCACGACATCAGGCGTGGTCCAACCGTAAACGAGATGGGACTCTTTTATCGTCTCCAGCATGACCGCTTGATCAAACGAATTGTCTCGGACGCTGAAATTGCGAGGCATGTCGCCAGAGCCCCGCTCGGTACGCGCGCGTGGTTTCGAGGAAAGAGCCTGGAACAGTTTTCATCGGTGATTGCCTGGTCTGATTGGAGTCAGATGGCGTTTACAGCGGCGTCGCCCAGCGGCGGAGATGTGATCATGGTGATGGACAATCCGGTCTCGGAATACCGGAAGTATGCGAAAAGGGTATGGACCAAGTTGGCCAAGACCTATCGAAAAAATGGTCGGAGCAAGTAGAAGATCAGTTAAAAGTGGAGTTTATGAGCGGACAACAACGAAAAATTCAGCGAAAATCTCGGACGAGGAAGACAAAGACAGAGGAGCCCCAGATTCAGCCCCGTCCCGCGCCCACGATCCAGGTTGCCACGCATGAGTTGGACAGATTTGACGAACAGATGGCCGAAATACTGGGCGAACGTCAGACGCACCAGGTGATTTCCGACGCTCGACTCTATGAAGACAACCGGCAAAAAGGAGGCGAGTAGTAGCGTGTCTCTGAGTGAGCGAATCTTCAGTTTGGAGACCGAGTACGGGATTCAGTTTTATTCTCGGTTCGAAGCTGCCTCATCGATAGTAGTACCACTACTGATCGACGTTATCGCTCAAAAGTATGGAATTGTCGGAACGCCTTTTCTCATTAATGGCTCTAAGCTTCATCCGGACGTGGGGCATCCTGAATGGTCTTTGCCGGAATGCCGCAGTGCGCATGAAGCTACCAAATACGACAAAGCAGCGGACCATTTATTGCGGGCTGCAATACCAGTAGTTAAGCAGCAGCTCAACAGCGACGGATATGAAGGACACCTCATTGTCTTCAAGAATAACTTCGATTCTGTCGGCAACACATTTGGCTGTCATGAGAATTACCTGATGCAGAGGAATGCCCGAATGTTAAGTGGCGAATTGTTCGTGCGCTACCTCGTGCGTTGCTTAGTCCCTTTTCTCGTCACGCGCCCGCTTCTGTGTGGTGCAGGAATGCTGCGGGTGAATGAGGATGGCGGTATTTCGTTTGAACTCTCGCAACGCTCTCAATTCATTGAGGCAGTCGTCTCGGAAGAGACGACTGTAAACCGTGCGATCGTAAACCTGGGCCGCGAAACGCAGTCACTTTCGCCCACCGAGAATCGTCGACTGCACTTGATAGTCGGAGACTCGAACGTGTCTGGCTGGTCCACCTGGATGAAACTGGGAGTGACTGGTCTGGTGCTGCATCTGATAGAAGATCTCTATTTCAATGATATGCCTTTGCTTGCCGATCCGGTGGGCGCACTTCGGGCCGTTTCGAGTGACGCTGACCTTTCAGGCACGATCACACTGCGTGATGGTAAACCCGTCGAGGCAGTGGACATTCAGTGGAAGTACTATGATGCGGTATGTGACTACAGCGAACAATTTGGTATCTCACATGAAGAGGAAAAAGTACTGGAATCGTGGGGTGCGGCCCTGGAGGAACTCGCAAGTGATAATCCGTCGCCGCTCCGCTATCGTGCGGATTGGGCCATCAAGAAGAAACTGATCGATGCAAAACTAGAGAGCCTCGGTTATGCGTGGGATGATTACGACCTGGATAAAGAAACTCTCGATGCCCTGCGTGCAATCGATATGCGGTATCACGACATAAGCGCGGATGGCTACTTCACGCGGATCTGGCCTGATGACACACTGGTTACGAGTGACGAGATCAAACAAGCACAATCAGAGCCGCCACCCTTCACTAGAGCAAATGTTCGAGGTAAGGCGATACGTGGCGCACGCGCTGGCGAGTTTGAGGTCAAGATTTCAAGATGGACCGATATGAAGGTTGACGATGTTTCATGCAATCTGCGTGACCCGCTACAGTACGCTCATCCTTCAATTCCTGAAACGTGTTCTGACTTTCATTTAGATCCAGCGAATACCGAAATAGGTGTTCGGGCTATTGATTACATGGGCCGGCTGGGCGCTAATAACCTCGAGTCATTATCTTTTCTAATTAAGAACAGTGATAGCGAGGTATTTCGTCATGCCGCTATCAAGGCGGTCGCTGAAATGGACGACTGCGACAACGTTTCCGTGCTTATCGACTCCCTGGAAAATGCGGATATTCGCACGCAGTGGGTAATCAGTGAGGCGCTCGAGCGTTCTAAAAAGCCCAAAGGGAACGATAAGTGGGGTGATGCCTCAACGTCTTATGACGACGATGATGAGCCACTCGTGAACTTGACTTAGAGCCAAACAGCTATGGCCGCCATTAATTATAGATTCAACGATGGACCGCTAAACAAGGTGGAGTTCACCCGAGAAGAATTGCGCATCGGCGCGGACAGTAATTTGAACCACCTGGTGCTACCGGCAAGTGCGGGAGTTGCGAGTCAGCATGCGATCATCACTCGAGCGGTAGTGGGAAAACTTCCAGTGCTTGTAAGTCTTGCTGGCTATGGGCTGCGAGTGAACCGGCAGACGGTCGTCTCGCTAAGAGTGTTGCATCACGGTGATCGGATCGAGGTCGGGAGTGCCGAGCTCGAGTTGCGAGAAATCCAGATCAAAAAACTGCCTGAAGGCGCACAACGCGTGTGCGCTGTCTGCGATGGAGCTTTGAAGGCAAACGATGAGGTCGTTAGTTGTCCCAACTGTGATCGCGCACACCACAGAGGGTGTTGGTTCGAGGGGGAACATTGTTCAACTTTCGCCTGTGAATATCCGATTCATCAAACGGTAATTCAGGCTTTATCGCCGCCGGTTAGCTTCATGACCAAGTTAGAGAAATCGCATAAGCTCGCGACGAACCAGAAAGTGTGTCTGGCGACCAACTGCCCAGAACGCGGTTTCGGAGTGCCGTTTCAACAGAACGACGACGTCGCTTTCTGTCCAAAATGTGAGGCTGCCCTGCATTTAAGATGCTGGCTTGCTTCCGCCAAATGTCCCGGGTGCCTTTACGATATCAAACACCTTATAGACATGGTTTTTGAAGGTCCGTCAGTACAGTCGATCGCCTAACGATGATGTTGATGTCCCAACAGGAAAGAGTCCTTGTTATTACCGATCCGGTGCACGACCGTTACTCCACACTGCGTCAAATAGACTGGTGGGAACAGGAGCGCCTTGCTGAATCGAAGGTGATGGTTATCGGTGCGGGAGCGCTTGGCAACGAAGTGCTCAAGAACCTCGCATTAGTTGGGGTGGGCCGCGTGATCGTAGTGGACTTCGACAAGATAGAAGCTGCCAATCTTTCGCGAGCGGTATTGTTCCGGCCCGAACACTATGGTCGCTTCAAAGCCCAAGTCGCTGCGGAACAGCTAAAGCTACTAAATCCCGATATCGAAGTTGACGCTTATGTGGGTGATGTCATGATGGATGTCGGCCTCGGTGTGTACCGGAGGATGGATGTCGTGATCGGCTGTTTGGACAATCGTGAAGCGCGAATGACTGTCAACAAAGCGTGTTGGCGGGTCTCGCGGCCTTGGATTGATGGGGGATTAAATACGATTGATGGGTTAGTCAGAGTATTCGAACCTCCCGCCGGCCCATGTTACGAGTGCACGATGTCGACTAGAGACTATGAGTTGCTAAATATTCGCTATTCTTGTCCCCCCGGTACTGGGATGACTGGAAACCAGCCTACTACTCCGACGGCGGCGTCAATCATCGCCGGGATGCAGGTGCAGGAGGCGATGAAGTTACTTCATGGCCTAAAAGTGGAGTCAGGCAGCGGCCGTTACTACAGCGGCAAGTCCTCGCGCTTGACGGTCGTTAACTACCCTCGTAAGAACGACTGTCCTGGGCACGAGACTTACGGCAAGATCATCGAAGTACCCCAGCGCGTTAGTGAATTGACGGTAGGAGCGTTCCTCGGACTGTTTGGTGCGAGCGCCTTAGCGTTGGATTACGAGGTCCTGACTTTTTTCGCCTGCACAGCCTGTCGGCAAACCGAGCGAGTTTTTCGTCCCTATCATCTGGTTGCGGATCAGATAGATTGCCCAAGGTGTGGCCTCAAACGATTGTTCGACATAACTTTTACCGTCGGTGCTTCTGCTGCCGACATTTCTCTAGCACAATTGGGGATACCCAAACTACCTATCATTCCAGTATTCCGTGACAATAGCTGGTTTTATTGTGAACTCACTGGGGACGCAGTCGACCTTAGATTATAAGGGGCAACTCTTGCGGTCTGGTGTTAAGGAGATCAAATGGACAGACGACAACAACGACTCGCCAGCGAGTTCAGACGTATGAAGGCGCTGATTGGTCCTTACAATCTGTTTTCCTTTGTTTGTGCGGACATGACTCAGATAGAGGCCAAAGAGTTTCTCAAGGCTGAGCATTCGTTTGATGTGATCTCTGAGACGATTCAAAATCATCTGACCGTGGAAGAATATGAGCAGCGTTTTCCGACCTCTGCGCCCGACAAGTACATGATCGGTTACTCATGTACGGGCCTGGAGAGAAGCGGTGACGATGTAGCGCCCTCAAATCGTCACTTCATGAGTGTCATTTTTGGCTATGATTTTCCTGGAAAGCCACCGAAGCTGATCTGGTACACGCCGATTTGGCATCCCAACTTTTCCACCCCGTATGTCTGCACCCAGGGTCGTCCCTTTGCCGCGGGCGTTCATCTCGATCGCATCGTGCGAATGGTTGGAGAGATGGTCCAGTATCGAAACTATAATCTCGATTCAGTGCTCAACCACGAAGCCAAAGTGTGGACTGAGCAAAACCGGCACCGCTTGCCAGTAGATAATCGCGATATTGTTGATAGCCGCTTCAGATACAAGACCGAGACTTCCAGCGCGGGGCAAAAAGAAGATCCTTTAGTGGAGTTGATTGATGCCGAATTGACCGGTTCACGAGCGATAGATGGCCTACTGGAACTTATAGACTAACGCGGAGGATGGGTGCCTTGATTGCTCAAACTCTTATAGCCCGCACCATTCAGGCTCTCTTAATGGAGCAGGGATGGAACGCTACCGCCTCCGCAAGTGGCTGGCGCCTGGTCCATGCGGAATCTGAAGCACAAACTGTCTACGCGTGTTTGAGTGAACACTGGCTTAGTTTCTCGCAACTTGTGGCCCAGCCACGTACCCCGAACGAACAGCACAATGTTGAGCTGTTCGGCAATTTATTGAAGGTGAACGAACGGCATATGTTTTTGACGAAGTTTGCCCTCAACGCGGCAGGTGATCTGATGCTATCGGCTGAAGTGCCCCTGGTTGGGAATTACTCGCAGTTGATCGTCAGGACACTGGAGTCGTTCACCACTTACCGCAATATTTATGATGATGTCGTAAGCAAGCGGACCTTAGAACGAAAATCAGACGCCGCCGGCACGTTTACCCTACCAGCGGATACTTTTATGGAGTATGTCGGTCGGATCGAACTATATAGCTGGGGATCTATGAAGAAGCCCGTGGGCCAAACCTGGCATCTCGGTTACAAAGGGCGGTTACGTCTCTATGACGCTTACTTTGGCGTGACCACTTCATGGGCGGTATTTCAAGTCCCTGTCCTGTTAAAAAGAGATGCGATGCCTGAAGATCCGCGCAGTCTAAGTCTCTTTCTTCGTTATCTGCTGCGGCTCAACGATGAGCTTTACCTGGTCAAATTCGGCATCGGTGAAGAGGGACAAGTATTGCTCCTGCTCGAAGTACCGGTTCAGGAACTGAATTACGAACTATTTCTATTCGCCATTCGCACGCTCAGTAAATACCTGGATTCCTATACGCAGGAACTCGACATCATGTCGGCGCCCGAGCGGGAAGTAAACATTCAGAAGTTGTTGCTTCAAGCTGATTCAATACGTAACCCGAGTAGTGTGTGGTTTTGAAGATCCTCGATCACAAATACTATCTAATCTCATTGAGGAGTAACTCCCGTGGCAATCGAGATACACATCACCGACCATAATCTCCAAGCTCTGCGTCATGCAAAGATATCGGAAACGGCAACTGTCGCAAGGTTGATCCCGGCTCTGGTGACTCAACTGGAATTGCCGACTACCGATCCTTCCGGCAGGCCCGTGACCTACCATCTCAGCCACGGCGAACGCCAATTGGAGGAAGACCAAACTCTTACTTCGGCCGGCGTTCAAAGCGGCGACACCCTTACGATCGTTCCGGAAATGACCGCCGGAATCGGGTTCGGCATTTGTGCGGCCTTGAGCGCTGAAGAACCTCCCATTCTAGCTATGAGTGAGGCGGCTGAGTGCAGACCTCGATCAGGTTTTCCTTCGTTTGCTGGAATCTCCGTGGAGGACCGACAAGTCAGGCTCTACGTTCACGAGCAAGCTCTGGGTGAGATTCGCGAGCACTCCATCACAAGTTGCGATAGAGAAGTTGGCGGCATTCTCACCGGAGAAGTCTACGAAGAGGACGGCAAATATGTTGTGTTGATCGAGAGCATATGCCGGGCCCGTCATGTGCGGTCGAGCCCCGTTTCACTCCAGTTCACTGCTGAAACCTGGATCGATATTCTTAAATCTCGACACACGGAACCACAAAAAAGATCACTCGGGTGGTATCACTCCCATCCGGGGATCGGAGTTTTCCTGTCCGGCATAGACGAGTTTACTCATCAGAGTTTCTTCAGTAGTCAGCCCTGGTACGTGGCTGTTGTAATTGACCCAATTTCTGGAGAATTTGGCGCTTTTACCTGGGAGCATGGGCGTTTATGCCGTTGCACCCAAATAGGCACTTTATGAGTACAGGTCCCTTAGCTAATACACCTGGCAGTCTAAGGCGGTACCTTCGGTTGGTAGTTACTTCTACTGACGGCACTGTCAGGCAAAATGACTACGACGTAACGCGACTGCTGGGCCACTTTGTGCGCGTCATGGTAAGTGACATGATCGGAGACGGAATATTGAGGGAAGGTCTCCATTATTCAGCCGTGATCATTCCGCGTTACGAGGGCACGCCCCAGCGCACGCCTGTAGCCTTTGTTGATGAAAAGCCGCATCATAAAAGGGATGGTTGGCTCAACATTGAGTTTGACGGTGAACCGCAACCAGATACGCCGATCAGTTTTTGCACCTTGGAAGTGCGGGTGGCGGAAAAAACCATAACCTGCCGGAAAGATTTCCAACTGAAGATCGAACTCTCCTCTATTCTCGTAGATAAAGACTCGGCAAGAGGCACCGTGTTCCATGAAGCGGGCAAATACACATACCAACTTTTTGCTCGCGAAGACAACGAATCATCGTTGGAACCTGAAAAGGGCCACATTCGTCTTTCCAAAGCTGAAGCCGACGAGCTGGTTGAGATTTCACCTCTTGAGGAGCAAACGGTAGCTCTGCCTGAGAAGTCTCTCGACGACTTTGAGATCGAGGAAGTAGTCGGCGTTAAGCCAGCCCCTGAGTCTGTTCAGATTGTAATTACGCGATCCGCGCTAGGCGCCGTTCAGCAGATCGCCCGCAACGGCGCCAAAGTGGAAGAGGGGGGCGTGTTGGTTGGCAATATTTTTACAGTCCCTTCCTCATCGGCGCACCTGGTAGAGATTAGCGCCCAGATCTTTGCGGAAGAAGCGCGCGGCACTCAGTTTGAACTTCGATACACGTTTGAATCGTGGCAAAAGCGAACCGCGGAGTTGAAAGAGAAGTTTCCTGGGCGTCGCGTTGTTGGTTGGTATCACACGCACCTCGTGAAAGCGAAAGTGTTCGATGAAGAGCAACAGCACATGTCGGTAACCGAGCACTTCTTCTCCTCGAGCGATCACTTTATGCACCGCCAGTTCTTTCCCGAAAAGTGGTATGTGGCGATGGTCTTGAATCCTGACGGAGAGGCCGCGTTTTTCCAATGGGATGGAAATGAGATCGTCCGCGCTAAAGGTTTCTACGTGGTGAAAGACGAGATTGCGCCCGAGCCCTAAGGATATATGCCCGAAGAGAACGCTATAAAAGAGATCACCAGACTGACAGCTAACCTTAACGAGTTAAGGCGTGGTGGCGGTGCTGGCTTCTGTTTTTACGTGGGAACGGGCGCCTCGATGACAACCGCGGGCTATTCTGCCGCGGACGAGTTGCGCCGGAGCGTGTTGCGTGCACCCTTTGGTGAAAACATGACAGAAGCACAACTGGCAGAGTCCAGTGCTTCATACCTGGAAGAAAAATTTTCAAGTGCGTGGAAGCGGCTGGCCTTCAAAATGCGCGATCTCGTGGCGCGAGAAACGACACTTAAGTTGAGTGCTGATGAGGGACATAGCGCCCTCGCTTCAATTCTGAAGTCAAATTGTTTCAGTTTGATCGTTACTCCTAACAACGACACGCTTATCGAAGACGCTTTGTTGCAGGAAGGGATTCCACGATCTCAGTGGAGTGTGATGGTCAACGGTCTACACAGCCCGGATGTGATCAGGGATGAACTGCTCAACCCTTCCGGTAAGTTTGTCATAGTGAAACTCTGTGGAGACCTTTACTCGAAAAGCTACTCTGTGACGGACCGCGACATCGCGCAGTCCATCCCGCCGTTGGTAAGTGCGATTGAACCCTACCTATCGCGCCCTATGGTTGTCACCGGTTACGGTGCAATCGACGACAACATTTTCAAGGCATTTCCCAAGCAGCGGGACATTGTTTATTACATCGGCACGGTCGCGCCCCCGGGCGACTGGAACTTCTACAAACACTTTTTGCAGGAGCAGCGGGTCGACATCCTGGATAAAGACCTGACTTTCAAGGAATTCTGCAATGTCCTGGCACGTCGCCTCGACACCTTCCAAAAAGTTGAAGCTTATGGCATGTCAGTGACGCGTTCCGACGTCGAGGACGTCCGAGGTGACACTGATGAATCGGACTTCCTGGTTGAACTAATAGATATCAAACAGCGACGCGAACAGGAAAAACAAACGCCGGTTGCTGCTGCCCAGGAGGAACCGCTGCTTGTTTTATCGGAGCTGTTGAATACCTTTTCGATTAAGTTTGATAACAATCAACTCTTGTCGTTTGACGTCAAGGGCAGACTTTCCTACGAGAGCGAGCGCGCCGTAACCTGGCCGATTGATGTCGATGAGTTGAACATCGTGATGAGCGATTTGGCCCGGGATATTGCCGCCTATCATCGTTTGAAGGACCAGGAAGGACGTAACACCTGGCGCCGTCACGCCAAACGTGAAGGACGCCATCTTTACGACAGTCTGATGCGGTCCAACGACGATCTTAGTAAACAGTTGGAGGTGGCGAGGCAGATAACGCGACATCCGGATGTCTTGAGTCTGAACTTTATTGGACCACGAAATCATCTCGGGATGCCGTACGAGTTGCTGCACGATAACAACGTGCCGCTGGCGCTGAAGTATCCGTTGTCGCGTCAGATTAGCGGCCTCGCCTCACAAAAGCCGCAGAAACTCGATAGTATGATGCGTGTCTTCCAGAGAGATCGAAAGCCACTCAAGGTTTTATTGATTGCCTCCGATACCGGTGGTCTTTCCGTTGACAACGAAGTTACCGAGTTGGCCGATCTGTTTAAAGAGAAGTGGCAGGGAAAATCGGAAATCAAAGTACTGACCACCAACGACGCGAGCAGGTCGGAAGTTGAGAAGGTGCTGAGGCGTTGCCAGTATCAAATCGTTCACTTCGCCGGTCACTCTCAGTTTGATTTTGAAAAGCCGGAGAACAGTGGATTGTTCATTTTTCGTGACAAGGCTCGTCGCGGTGGGGTTGGCATCTTATCTGCACGCCAGATTGCTCTGCTCCTGACCGACAGCGAAACGATGTTCTGCTACCTGAGTTGTTGCGTTGGCGCGATGGTCGGCAGCAGGCAACGATTGCGCGATGATGATTATCTGGGTGTTATCGACGCGGTGATCCAGGCTGGAGTTCCTTACGCGCTTGGATATCGGTGGTACGTAACAGATAACGGCAGCCGCCGGTTTGTGACCAGCTTTTATGAAAAGATGTTGAGCGACCGCTGCGTTCCGGAGCAAGCTGCCTTGCACGCCCGAAGCCAACTGTACGGGCGCGATGGAAATGACGAAACCTGGACCTCTCCAATCGTTGTTTCGCAAAACGTGTTGCGCACTGATTATGAGTGAGCGTGGCTGTCACTTCCTGCGGCCTTGAAATTAGAAAAGGAAAGGATCTATTCGCCCGGAAAAGCTCAGACTACAGTTTCTGATCTTCACACTCTTCGTTCCTCGGTCTTCGTTGAGTGCGCCCCTGATCCTCTTGCCATATGGCTCCCAGCTTCATGCCAGTTTGGTCAAAGCGTCTTGATTACATGGTCTTCGACGTGGCAATCAGCTCCGACGGCAACACGATAGTTGGAGCCGCAGGCCCGTCGGTTTCAGTTTTCGACAGTGCCGGGAATTTGCTTTGGACCACTGAAACCAGGGGAATCTGTCTCTCAGTGTCAGTTTCACACGACGGGCAATTGATTGTCGTTAGCAGTAGCCTTGATGGAGTACGTCTGTACGATCGTGCCGGCCAGCCACTGCAGCAACTTATCAGCTACGGGCAAGCGAACTCCGTATCCATGGCCGCAGATGGTTCTTGTGTTGCCGTCGCCCTCAGCACAGCGAACACAGTCAAATTACTGTCGACAAACGGTAAGGGAGAACTCTGGCGGTACTGGATTTCAACACCTGCGTCAGTCGCGGTAAATGTTGACGGCTCACTCGTGGCTATCGGCGCCGAGGGTGGTGTTTCCCTTCATGACTCGCGCGGTGAGTTGTTACAACGTTTTCTAGTCGCAGGACGTATCACCGGCCTGGCACTGGATGGGGCTGGAGCTTATCTAGCTGCTTCCGCAAACGACAGAAGCGAGCTCACTTTCTTCAGTGCCGACGGCACGGTGAGCTGGACCAAACAATTGTCTAATTCGTCGTTGCGAGTTGCCGTTTCTGATGGTGGAGCTGTGGTGGCTTGCGCTGACGTTCATCACGTTCGATTGTTCGAGCGTGATGGATCGGAACTAATTAACTCGAGGTTTGAAGAGGAATTCTATGCAGTCGCGCTGACGGCGGATGGCTCCTCTATGGTCGTAAGCGGGAGCGAGGGAATCAAGTATCTAAGAACGTCGTTGCGATTTGAACCAGCCACCGAGTTAGCTGCCAATGGAACCGCGATATTAGAGATTCGCCGCCGCTACCTGGACTTTGCCCCAGCAGGCCTTTGTAGCTGGTTCAAAGAATTCGACCGGTACCTTAAGGAGGAAAGATATGAGACTTGCGATGCGCTGCTTGAAGAGATCGATGGCGGCGGCTATGAGCTGGACGCAACGGAAGCTGCGTATGTGAGTAGTCGCCGTGGCGCATTGGCGTTGAGCCGTGGCATTACCCACGAACTAGAGAAACAATTTGACGATGCAGATCGACTCTACCGGGTGGCGCTCGAATTTCATGTAGGGTGCGGGAATCGCGAGGGAGAGGGGCAAGTCAGAGCGCTGTTGGGCGCAGGTGGCGATCAAGGTCTGAGAGAATTGTTGGCGCAGCAGTTCAAGCAGCAGTTGAAAGTGCTTGGCAGTGGTGAAGCTTCTTTGACGCGTCGCGTGGAGGAAGCCGCGACGCCCGAGCTGCTGAGATTGCTGGAGGCGGCCAAAGATGCAGGACACGCGGAGCCCCTCCTCACTGTGTTGAATGGTGAGCGCCAGGACCATTTCAGCGGCGCCACCAATGCCGTCGCCGCATTGGAACATCTAAAACCGGGCGCGGCCATTGATGAGGTCTTGAAGTTACTTGAGCATCCAGGCTGGTTTGTGCGTTGGCGAGCCTGCGAACTCATCAAGCGATTTGCCGCTGAGCATGAGTCAACTCCCGATATTCACAGAGCAGTTACACGGGCTCTGCAGCGGGAGACTGATCCTGATGTCCGTTTCGAACTACTTCGGTTGATCATTGAAGGTGTCGGAAACGCTGTAACGGACGACTTGTTGAGTCTCTTGCAAGATCCCGATCCGAACGTGCGTTACGGAACTTGCATAGTGCTCGGCGAATTCGGAACGCGCAACGCAATTCCCGCATTGCGCGAAGTGCCAGCTGGACAAACAAGTTTTGGTGAAGTTAGTGACGCTGCCGAAGCCGCGATTGAGCAGATCAACGAGCGTGCGCCGAAGTCCCCCTGCGAAGCTGTAATTCTCTACAATCCCAAGTTCGAAGCGGCTGTTTCAGTCGTTGTGAAAAGTCATTTCTTTCTTCCCACTGAACCAGTCCTCCACGGCGCGATCTTTGTAAGGGATAGTCCGCTTATTTCGAACCTTCTGGTGAAACAGGAAGTGGTAGGCAGATCAGTTTTCGTATTGAGGTTTTACAGCGCCTCGGTGGATGACCATGGAGATTTCAGCTTAGCGCGACTGGAAGATGACCTGGGTGATGAGAACAGAAAACGTTTCAAATTTACGCTGCGATCTCCATCGGAGGGATGGCAACCGGGTGAAAACCATTTGCACATCTACTTTGACGACGAATATATCGACACTGAGTCATTCGAGATTCTCAACTCGATCACTGTGCGCCAATGTCTGTTCTCTCAAACGATCAACTCTGCCGGTATCGTTACCAATCCCGGAAACGTCTTCCTCCAGAATACGGCCCTGATGTACGGCCAAATCCTGGTCGACAGGGCAACGTTTGGCGTGTCGTACGGGCTAAGCATCGTAGACAAGCACGGAAACTTGTTGCGTAATGATCAAGCTGTTGGGCAGATGGAAGGTCAACAGAGGGTTCTCTTTGAGTGGGCTGGGACGACTTTCGAGCCCGGCACATACACTGTGCGCATAGACACAGGTGGTCTTGGCGAACATCGTTCCTCGTTTGAGGTTATTCCTGCGATCCGCGCAACAAGCGTCGGCATTTACCAAAATATCGACTCGTCGGGAACTCCGTCCGTGCCACTTTCAGGATATCACCCTCACGAGGACTTTGTTTATGCCTCCAACGTAGTTGCCCCGGCGAATGCGAGTATCTATGTCGACCTTCGTTATGGTGATCAACTGGTTTTCGGGTCCGCGGTTAATTGCGTCACCAGGTGGTCCGGCGAGCAGACTGCCACTTTTGTATTTCGCAAACCCGCGGCGGAATGGCCCTTGGGAAAATACGCAGTCACCCTAAGGGTGAATGACGTTCATATTAATACCCGTAGTTTTCAGGTAACGGCCGTACCGCTTTTGCAAAAAGTTGGTACGGTTGTTGGGAGAACCGGCGACCTTGTTCTCGACGTAGCAAAACCGATTGCAAAGTCGGCCCTGGTTTGGGGAGTAAAGCTTCCTATCCTGGTAATGGTGTTTTTTCTGCTCGATGCTTTGTTGGCAAAGGTGGCCGGCAGGGAGGTTGTGAATTCAGCTCGGTTACCATCGCTGGCAACGACAATCGGACAAAGTAGTCTGTTCTGGACTGGAGTGATTGGGGTGATATTCGGTGTTGTCCAGACGCTCATTGAAAGACGTTCGGAAAGGCTTGCTCGCGTACTGAAGATCGCGCTCCTCATCGTCTTCAACATGCTCGTCGCACAACAAGCGACTTATCTGGTTTTCGGCCTCGGGTACATTTGGCCCAATGCGCTTGGCCAATTGTTTAGCAAGGTCCTCTTTGCAACTCCAATCGTCGCCTGGCTCATGACGTTTTTTACCATTCGGTTTCTGGATCCGACGTTCATGTCTCAAAAGGGTTCCTTTGCTTTTTCCCTGCAGGCAATAGGAACTTCTGTATTCACCATCCTCTTTTACCTGAGTGGCCTAATCACCAGTGTCACCACGGGACTCTTCTTGGTGGTCATCCTCTGGATTGTTGGTTGGGCCTCGACCGGTTGGACTATTGGCGTGTATGTGGGTTTTATCTTCGGTCTAGTTGGAGTCCTTTCAAACCTCTGGGACCAACGTTCTGCGCAAAAACAATGAGTCTCTACGTCTCGGCGATTAGACTCGCAGAGAGTCGGAGGTCAGATCCTTTCTCGAGATTTGAATGGTTAAGGTGCTCATGTTTAAGTCTTAATCAATTTGAGGAAGTAAGATAAAAGTGTTTAAGCCGGTCACCTTATACTGGCCCGACGCTAGGCACAGGCTCTTCAATGGCTTCAGAACTACCGTGCCGCTGATCGAAGCTAATGGCGCCGCGGTAAGCTCAATTCCTTTAAATGTCGGTGCTTCGAACAATTATCAAATCGGCTCTGACTCTCCGCAATGCGATCGGTTCAGTGCGCAGTAGCAACTAAGCGGTAACCACCGTCTGGGAATTCCTTCGAAGGCAAACTCACCATTAGCGGGTTCTCAATACTTATCCCATCGAGGGCCCTTCTCCGCCAATGAGGTCAAGGTTCCGGAGAATCCCCTATCTGGGGAGCTGAGTTCCTTTCACTATGCCGCTCACCGCACTAGCGCGTTCACAGCGAATGTGGACATTGCTTGTTTCTTCGCCAGTTCGAACGCTTTATCTCGTCTGCCGCCTCCCTATTCGATGAAATGTTAGGTAGGCATGTAGATCGAAACACATTTACACCCGTCGGGGAATAATTTGCACCGCTATCGGCTGCCCACGATGTAGAGCCCGACGGCATACTTGCTTGAGTGCAGTGTCCAAATGCGCGTCCCCACGGGTGCCAAGGTCGACGTTGTATTTCTTTTCAATGGTATCCACTCTTGTTTCGCCGCGCTTCTCTCGAAGAAGTCCGTGCGCGGTCTTTGGCGATTGAGCAGGAGATTGGCCATCGGCAAGGCGAAGCAGCCTGTCTACACTTGCTACCCCTGATTGACCGCGACGAAGGTAAGAATGGCGACGACGACGATATCCTATCTGAGTCCTCGTAACAATTTAGGGGTGATCTTCAATGCATCTCAAACAGGTACGCTTGTGGCTAATGTTCAGTCCCGGACCCAGGTCAAGGAATTATTCCTGTCTATACGAGAGAATAGGTTCCGCGCGTCGCAAGAAGATCGAGGCCCGTGCGGCTGGTTTGATTGCCGAAGAAATGACATTGCAGGAACTCCGGCAGGCTCGTAAACTCACCCAAGTGCGAATGGCCAAGGTCCTCGGTATCACTCAGGATGGTGTTTCTCGTCTCGAAAAGCGTAGCGACCTTTTGCTTTCCACCCTGCGGAAGAGCGTCGAGACGATGGCAGGCAGCTTGTCTCTAGTTGCTGAATTTCCTGACCGTGATCCAGTGGTGTTGTCCGGCATTGCTGAAGTAGAACCGTAGCGAGAAAGTTGGTGTCTGTTTGGTGTAAGTGTCTTTCAGTATTAGGAACCACTCGAAAGATTTCCGGTTTTGGGTCAGTCCAAAATTCTCTGGGAGTTAGTCACTCACAGCGTCATGTGGTCGCTATTCATAGATTGCTTGTCATACATAAGCCGACCCTGCCGATCTCATCCTCGACGACGCCAGTCGGCCCTGGCGTTAGCTGATAAAAGCTCCTTTTTGATTCCTCAGCAAGGCCGCAAGCGAAAGCCAAGTTGTGTAGTACAATCAGGGGGCGTAACAACTCACTCAAGCGTGGCCGCTCGGATAGCAAGATTCATGCTGCTTCCTCGCGTCGCAAATTAATGCCTGGGCTCGTCGGCCGGTTAATTCGAGCAAGCAATAGGGCTAAAGCAAAGGAGCAGTGTATGAGCAGAACAGCCATCGTTTCACGTCGTCCTAACCTCCGTGGGCGCGTTCGAGGGGCCGAAACCTTACGTTCATCCGATCTCTCAGGGTCGAAGGTAAAGGTCACTCACGTTCTGCCGCATGGCTTACGTGTGTCAGGTACTCTGAAAGACCTCCAGGCTCTCGAAGCCGCAGGTTTTCGCGTAGTCCTCCTGGCCGGACTGAATGAGATCAGAATCGGGAAGCATCGCATCCATATCCTGAAGCGCAAAGGCGCCTCCACCCAACTCGCTATACCCAGCAAGCAACAATCCACTTGGACACATCATTTGATCCAGTTGGTCGCGCCAGCCAACCCTGAGTGGATCGCCGCTTTGCAGAATCTGGGCATCGCTGTCATCGAGCGGGTTTCGCGATACGCCTATTTCGTTGCCTGCAAGCCGGAAGTGTTAGACAAGGCCCGGAGCCTCGACTTCGTTTCCTGGGTTGGGCCGTTCCTTCCGGTCTATCGCATGGCGCCCGGTTTCGAAAAAACTAAGGGCATCGTCAAGTACCTGTCGGTCGGTATCCTCGGTGAAGAGGCCGTGGATGAAATCCGCGCCATTCTCAAGAAAATGGGCGGAACCATCGTGCTGGAAGAACCGCCAGACATGTTTTCCAACCCGCACTACCACACAATCATGGCCGAGGTCGATGCTAGAGCCATTAAGGTGCTCGCCCTGAATCCCGATGTGCGCTGGTTGAGTACAGACGGTGAGGCCAAGGCGAGCGACGAGCGGTCGGTGCAGATCGTCAGCGGTGACCTGGACGGGGCGGCGCCGCCAAACACCGCGCCGATGACGGGCTACGCCGGGCGTCTTGCTGAGTTAGGGCTAACGGGAGGCGCTGGTATCACGATAGCCATCTGCGATACCGGTATTGATACGAATGATGATGCCACGCTGCACCCCGACTTGAGCGGACGTATGAGCTTTTTCGTGGACAAGACCTCCGCTGCGGTCACTTCCGATACTGACGGGCACGGAACGCATGTGGCAGGCATTGCAGTTGGAGCTCCAGGGGCACCCGGCGAAATCGACCCCCAGAACTTTTTGCTCGGTCAGGGTATGGCGCCCGCAGCGTCATTTGGTTCGATCAATCCCGTCGGAAACGTCGGCTTCAATATTAGTGCTGTTTCAAAGGATGCAGTAACCAATGGTGCCACGCTTCAGAACAACAGTTGGGAATTCACCACAAATGGACAACCCGCACCCGACGCGGGGTATGACGCCACCTGCCGCTTCACTGATATTCGGGTGCGCAATGCCAATGACGACACTCAGGCGCTCGAACAACTCGTGCACGTGTTCGCTGCCGGGAATGAAGGCCCGTTACCCCACACAATTGTGCGCCCCCATGAAGCCAAGAACATTATCGTGGTGGGGGCCAGCTTGAACCACCGGCCGGGTGAACCGCCTGCGAACGACGACATTCGCGGTATTGATACCGGCTCCAGCCGCGGTCCGTGCCTGGATGGTCGTTTGGCTCCGAATGTCGTCGCTCCTGGAATCGCCATCGTGTCTGCCCGATCGTTTTCTTCTACAGACAGTACTTACACGGACACGGGTTCAGCCCTGCATGCCTCGCATACCGTAAAACATGGCACCTCTATGGCTGCACCCCATGTCACCGGCCTCTGCGCCTTGCTTGTGGAGTGGTGGCAAGCGCGTACAGGCGGCCTGCATCCCAGCGCCGCACTGCTCAAGGCCATGCTGGTAAACGGTGCGGTTGATCTTGCGGGCGGCTCTGACGGTAACGGCGGCACGCTCGCCAACATCCCCAACAACAACCAAGGCTGGGGGCGGGTCGATCTCGGAAACATGCTGCTGCAAACGGCGGATCGTGGCCCAAAGATACTCTTCGACCGCGACCTGGAAGCTTTCACAGACAGTGGCCAATCCTTGGAACTTCAAGTCGGCGTCGTGGACACCTCGAAACCGCTGCGCGTAACGCTTGCCTGGACCGACGCCAACGGCGGAATCGATCAGAACCCGGCGCTGGTGAATAACCTCAACCTGGAGGTGCAAGAGATCCTGACCGGTGATCAGCTGGGCCAGCTCTTTAAAGGAAACGTCTTCCCTGACGGAAACGGATTTTCAGCCCCTGGCGGGGACGCTAACACTTTCGACAATCTCGAGTGCGTATATATCCAGAACCCGATTGCCCGCTACGTGGTGCGCATCGTCGCTGACTCGGTGACGGCCGACGCGCGGCAGCCGAGCAGCCTTGTCTCCCCCTGGCAGGACTTTGCCTTCGTGATAGACAACGCGATCCGCGCCAACATCGATAACCCGGTCAGCGTGGTGCCGGTGATAGACCGTTCCTCCAGCATGGTGAGTTCCGGGTACGTTGACATCACCCGCACCGCGAGCAAGAACTTCATCGATCTGCTGCAAGTGAACGATGCCACGGGAGTAGTCAGCTTTGGCACAACCGGCAATATGGAATTCTCCAACGGCTCCGGAGGACTGGTGAGTATCACAGGTGACACTGAGCGCGCCGACGCTAAGAATGCCGTGGACGCCATCGCTTTCAGTGGCTGCACTTTTATGGGTGATGGCATCAACAAGGCTCGCGACCTGCTTACCGGCGCCACTACCGAACGCGCCATTGTGCTGCTTAGCGATGGCTTTGATAACAAAGGCTGCGAGCCGAACAACGCCGCCAAACCCTCTGCCATCGAGGCCGCGGCCACCTTACCTGCCGGGCTGCCTATCTATGCGTGCGCTATGGGGCCGGAGAGCGATCAAGTGCTGCTGGAACAACTTGCCACCATGACCGGGGGGCGCTACTACTTCATGCCTGCCATCGAAGAGCTGGGCGAGATCTACAACTACATTCATGCACAGATCGCCGGTGAAGACGAGAGCATCATCACCAACGCAAGCATGTTCGCCAGTAAAAGTCGCATGAGCTCACTCGTGGATGCGACGGCAGATCGCGTGACGTTTTCGGTCATGTGGTACGACAAGACTTTGAAGTACCACGCTCAGGATATACGGAAAGAGGCCATTCAAGTTAAGCTCTATGATCCTCGCGGCAAACTCGTGCATCCGCGCAGCACGTTAGTCCATACCATCGTAGGCGAAGGATACGTGATCTTCCGCATTGACGAGCCCGCCGCGGGCAAGTGGACGATCGAAGTGGAGACCTCGCGTAAGGAACATACCCTCTGCACGGTAGGAGGCTTTGTGCATTCGCGCCTGCGCCTACGCGTGCCGCGCGGGCCGCAGGTAATCAAGGCCGGCGGTTTGTTCCACCAGCCGCTACAAGTGCATGATAACAATTTCATCGTCCGGCAGACGCGAGCCCACACACGGGTGAACGCACCCGCGGTGGCGCTGGACGACCTGCTTCGTAAGCACAAGACGAAATGGATGAAAGAGAGGTTGGTTGGCGCCAGGCGGGATGCAGTACCGAGCAATCTGGCGAAGTTTATGGCGTACCGAGCCCGCATTCTCAAGCAAAGCGGCAAAGATCTAATCCAACGCGTTGAGCGAACCGTGCCGACGCAACAGGTTGCGGATGGAGCCGCATTGTCATTAAGAGGTCTTTCCGGCGCGGCACACTTGGCACGGATTGACACCACTACACCGGGCTCGCATAACCTACGGCTGACCGTCGCTGGCTTCTCTCGGGAGCATAACACCAAGTTTGTCCGACATGATCTTGTCAGTGTGGTGGTGGTTTGACACATCCAAGCCTGGATGCAGTCAACAGTTGAGTTCGGCCAACCCGTAACGTTTGGCAGCTTGCTTCTGTACCTCCCGATTGGAGGACCCAACGCCCGATAGCAATGGTTATCAAACCTTGTCTGATGTGGGTCAGTGCCGCAGCGAGCTCGGCGCGGATTAATTCGGGCGTGATGAAGCTCGTGGGACGCTAAAGAAATGAAATCCTAGAGCTACTCGTATTTCTCTGCTGAAGAGGGCCTGAGCTCAAAGGTCACGCCTTCCTCGCTTCGACTTTAGGTTGCTCCGCAAAACCAAAATCAAGAAAACAATGAGTAGCCGAATCCGCCGCATGGCGAATTGTTAACCGGAGCGCGGGTCGCGCGTTCTTTGATTTAGGAGTTGTCGCTCACATAACGCTAGCAGGACCTACTCGCAGGAGAAGTCGATCATCTTTGTCGTTGACGACGATGTGTCGGTGCGCGAATCGTTGGAATTGCTCATCAGCTTTGCCGGTTGGCAACCCCAAAACGTTTGCCTCCGCCGGAAGAATTTCTGCACACCGCAGAACTCATTCTCCAAGTTGCCTCGTACTTGACGTTTCTCTTCCAGAAATCAATGGTCTTGAAATCCAGGGGTTCATCGCGACTGATCACTTTGATATCCTTTGATCTTCATCACTGATGACGGCGACGATTCCACGACGTTCCAAGCCAGAAGGCTGGACAGCAAAATTCCTAACCAAGCCATTCGTCGTGGAGGTGCCATTAAGTGCCATCGCTAAGAATCCAGCCCGGGTTAACGTACCTAGAACCACAACCTTCTTTTTGTGACGATGTTGTGACGTGAGTAAAGATAGATTGGCTCGGGCGCATGACCCCAAAGAGAATTTCTCGGTTAACTCAATAGGTCATCCGGTTCTTTTCTGCTAGCGAGAATCAAGTGCTTATCACAACTAAGTGCTTAGAGCCTAGCTATATCGCTTCACTCCAGTACTCCGGCGTGACGTTCAATTCATACATTGATGTAGAGACGCATAAATTATGACAGAGAACCTTAGTCAGAGCTCCGTTTATTTTGCGGTGTCTCATTCTCGGTCCGTAGTCGCTCGCCAAGACTTCACCTTAATCATATGTAAGGCAGTTTCCACCTTCACACGCCATAGCGAACTGAAACAGTTATTCGTCAGGAACACTCTATCGCCACCTGTGGGCCAATGCTGTTCAAGATTGCCGTAAACCAGTTCTGGTGAGAATTAAGTCCGAATTTTCGATCTTCCAATGCAACAACTCCGAGTCTCGAAATCGCGAACGTCGCAACCACGCCGCCCTTACTCGGTAAGAGCTCGGTGATAGCGCAGTTATCTTTCCCTGAATGCAAGGAAACCAACCGTGAGGTATATATCTCAGTGAGCCCCGCAGATAAACCGTTGAATTCCTCTTTGCCACTATTCCTTGCCTAAGATCATATGTCATTCTAAGCTTCGCTCATGAGCACAAACGTACTACAAGCCGCAAAAAATTTACCTTTGCCGGAACGCCTGGACTTGCTGGATGCTTTGTGGGAAAGCATCGTTGAAGAGGGTTATGAACCGCCGTTGACTAGTGCCCAGGCAGACGAGATCGACCGTAGGTTAAAAGCTCATCAACGAAATCCTGATGATGTCGTGGATTGGAAGGCAATTAGAACCGGTCACGTCGGTCATTGCTAGATCGCCAAGTTGACAGGACGTTTCAAATTCGATGAAGCGATCTTGGTGGTAACTATGCGAGTAGTTAGCTATTAGGTTGTACTTTTAATGCAGGAGTCCTTCTCGAAATTGACGATTGGGCGATGCGGCGGGATCCAAGACTTGGTTTTCAGATGATAGCGAAGCCCGCGCCATTTCTGGCCGCTCGCTTGTGCTCGACAACGATGAAGACACTGCCAAGCACTGGCTCGTCGTCTCTGCTGATGAGTGACAGAGACAGTAAAGCAGTACGAGTATCTTTGCCGTCAGATGGAGCCGACGTGTGAGTCTGAACCCTATGGTGATGAGGCTTACGGCACGTTTGCCGGGCAAAAAATAAAGGGACTACTCGCAGCCCTTGAGGCTGCGGCAGTAGAAGTTATCTGAGTCGCCGCAACACTAAATCCGGGCCTATTCAAAAGTTAAGGTTCTTTTGAGGACCGCTCAGCTGAGTCATTGTCCTGCTCCTTTTTCGGGCATTGGTTCCTATTAGGCACCCAATTAGCCACCCAAAATCTCGCAGGTCCGCCAAGGATTTGATGCCAGGAATTTTGTTTGACTGTTTCGGGCGGCGTTACTATACTCCTGCCAAGCAGCAAGTTGGCCTGAGCCGGTTATCCAGGCGATCTGATTTGATCGCAGGATCAGTGCTAAGGAGATTGTTTTCGAACTCATTGTTGGGGACGTGTACCGCTTCTTCACTGATCGTTTCCACATGCTGCGGGGCGGCGTAGATTCACACGACGGATGCTGCTTCCTTAAGTGCCGCCTTACTCGCCACGTCGATTCGGTCAAATCCATCACAGACGTGGCCTGAATGGCCCACTCCAACTAACCGAGCTTCACCTCAGGGAGGGAAATCATGAACACCTCAGAGACTTACCGGCGCTTCCGTGATGCGCAAGGCGAGAACGCCCGAAACTGTGCCAGGGGAGCGGACGAAGAGCATTCCTCCTACTTCTCTGATCTCCAACAGCTGGGCGCAAAGGCCGGGAGCGAACTTCAGCAAGCGTACGACAATTATCTACAGGAGCTACAGGCAGCCTCAGCAGGCGACGATTCGATCCAACGCGCCACGACTGCATATAAGACCTTGCAGAGCGAATACAGCAGGATTCAGGCGGAGTACACCCAGGATCTTGCAGTCCGTCACGAACGAATGCTCAACACAATGAATTCACTCACATCCACGTCAACCGTAAAGGCACTTGATAATTGGATCGAATACCTCAATGGGGTTAAACAAAACCTTGTCCAACCCGCTGAATCGAAGCCAAGCGGCTAACCGAACCTCGTAACCAAAAGCATCAATATGCACCCAGGCATTGGAGGGGCAACAAAGGGCGATCTCACCTTATCGGCTGATCGGCGGGCTCTATTGGAACGCATGCTGACGGCTGCAGGTGGCGGAGGCGCTGCTAGTGAAACTATCGGTCGCGGTTTGCAGAGGGATCCGCGCGAGCCTACACCCCTGTCTAATGCGCAGCAGCGTCTTTGGTTCATGCACCAGTTGGCGCCTGACAGCGCCTTCTACAACGTTCCTGTCGCAACCCGTCTCAAAGGAAAGCTAGACATCCCCGCACTGCAACGGACGCTCGACGAGATCGTACGTCGTCATGAAGTGCTTCGGACTTCCTTTCCGCTCGTAGATGGCGCGCCGATACAGGTCGTGTCGGACCAGGCGCACGTCCCGCTGGGATTTGTCGATATTTCGGCACACCCCATCGCTGCACGACGTGCCGAGGCCCAGCGCCTGGCGGACCAGGAGGCGGCGTTGCCATTTGACCTGTCCACAGGTCCGGTGATTCGAGCATTGCTCGTCAAACTCGAAGACACCGAGTACTGGTTGGTGATGACCCTCCACCACATCGTTGCCGACGGTTGGTCGATGAATGTCCTCTCTCACGAGATGGGCGCCTTGTACGCCGCTTTCAGCGCGGGGTTGCCGTCGCCGCTTTCGCCTTTGGCGTTGCAGTATGGGGATTTTGCGATTTGGCAGAAAGAGTGGCTCAGGGGCGAATCGCTTGAAGCTCAAATGGCGTACTGGAGCAAGCAGCTTGCGAACTTGCCTGTGGTTCCACTACTGACGGATCGCCCGCGTGGGAGTGCTCCGGATTTTCGCGGTGGCTTTCATCGATTTGATATTCCCGACGGCGTGGCTTCGGCGTTACGGGATCTGGCGTCCGATCAAAACGCTACCCTCTTTATGGTTCTGCTCGCCGCGTTTAATGTGCTGTTGTTCCGTTATACAAGCCAGGAAGATCTGGTAGTAGGAGCACCTATCGCCAATCGATCGCGCGAAGAGCTGGAACCCTTGATTGGGTTTTTCGTGAACACGCTCGTGTTGCGAACCGATCTTTCAGGAAATCCGAGCTTTCGCACCGTAGTAGCGCGCACGCGTCGCGTGGCGCTGGACGCGTACGATCATCAGGACGTTCCCTTCGAGCGTTTAGTGGAGGTGCTCCAACCCGAACGGGACATCAGCCGGAACCCCCTTTTCCAGATTGGTTTCGTGCTGCAAAACGCGTGGAAGGGAAGCGGGAGTTACGGGAATGGCGCCGATCCCGACCGCGAGCCGGACGTGCAACGAGGCACCTCAATCTTTGATCTGGCGATTCATCTTTGGGAACGAGGCGAGGGCATCGGAGGGGGAATCGAATACAGCACCGCGATCTTCGACGAAACGACAATCGCGCGGCTCGGCGTGCATTTTTTAACGTTGCTCGAAGCTGCCGTAGTGAATCCCGATGCCGCAATCGCTGATCTTCCGCTGATTGGTTCATCGGAGAGTCATCGGGTCGCGGTCAGTTGGAACCGAACGCAGGCGCCGTATCCAGATCAGGCATGCTTTCACGAACTCGTTGAAGCATGGGCCGAGAAAACGCCGCAGGCGCCGGCGCTGGTATGCCAAAACCAGGTGGTGACATATGACGAAATGAATCAGCGCGCGAACACCGTTGCGCTGCGGTTGCGGTTGCGGGGAATCTCCAAAGGCTCACTCGTGCTCCTTTGCATGGAGCGCTCGATCGACATGGTGGTTGGACTTCTTGGCATCATTAAGTCCGGGGCAGTTTACGTGCCCTTCGACCCCAAATATCCAGCTGAGCGCCTGCGATTTACTGTGGCGGACACCGGCGCAAGCGTTTTGCTTACCAACAGCGCCCTCGCTGCCACTGCAGTAGGAGTTGCACTGAAGGGAACCAGCGTTGAAATAGTTTGTCTGGATGACCAGGATGACAACCTTGCCGCTGCAATACCGACGGTTGAAATCGACGAGGCTGTCGGTCCCGATGATGTGGCCTATGTGATTTACACTTCGGGATCCACGGGCCAGCCGAAGGGCGTACTGGTTACCCATCGTGGCATCTGTAACGTGGTTGCAGCACAGCAGCGTGTGCTTGGCACCGGTCCGGGCAGCCGTGTGCTGCAGTTTGCCTCGCTGAGTTTTGATGCCTCAATCTTTGAGATCGCAATGGCCCTCGGCTCTGGGGGGACGCTCCATATTCCAAAACCTGATCTCCTGCCCGGGCCTGACCTCGTCGCTTACTTGAGAGCTGAGCGCGTGACAACTGTCACACTGACGCCAACCGCCCTGGCAGCAATGCCACACGAGCCGCTTCCCGACCTTGCGATTATTACTGTTGCCGGGGAATCCTGTCCCAGAACAATTGTTGAGCGGTGGTCTGCCGGCCGTCGCTTCTTCAATCTGTATGGTCCTACTGAGACTACGATCTGGGCAACATATGCTGAATGCACAGACGCTACAGAAAGACCGTCTATTGGCCGCCCGATTCAAAACACTCGTATCTACGTCATGGATTCGCAGGGCCGTCCCGTACCGATTGGTGTGCCTGGAGAAATTTGGATTAGCGGAATCGGGCTGGCGCAGGAATACCTCAAACGTCCGGAACTTACAGCGGAAAGATTTCAGACGATCACAATCGGTGAAACGTCCGAGAGAATCTATCGAACTGGAGATCGCGGGCGCTTCCTTGCGGACGGCAGTCTTGATTTCCTGGGGCGGCTTGATCAGCAGGTGAAGTTTCACGGCTTTCGCATTGAGCTTGGCGAGATCGAGGCAACACTCCGCGAACACCCGAGCCTTCGCGATGCCGCCGTGGCAATGCGGGAGGATGACCCCGGAGACTGCCGGCTCGTCGCTTATGTGACGACGAAGCACGACCTGACTACTACGGACGAACCGGGAACTCGCGAGTTGGCCCAGGAACAAGTCTCACACTGGCACAGCATCTACGAAGGCCTCTATGCGAAAGCCGGGGAGGAAGCTGATCCGGGCTTTAACATCAAGGGATGGAATAACAGCTACACCGGCGCCCCGATTCCGGCTGCGGAGATGCGCGAATGGCTCGATGAAACTTTGGCACGTGTACGCAGCCTCGCACCGAAACGCATCCTGGAAATCGGTTGCGGCGCGGGCTTATTGGTGTTTCCCCTGGCGCCGTTGACGGAACAGTACACGGCCACCGACTTCTCCGCGGCAGCCATCTCCTACCTTCAGCAACATCTGTCGGATGAACCCGGAATTGCGAACACAGTAAAGCTCCTGATTCAAAATGCAGACGATTTCTCCGCCATTCGCCCCGGCGAGCACGACGTCGTCATCCTGAATTCTGTGGTGCAGTATTTCCCGAGCGCTGATTACCTGCGACGCGTAGTCACGGAGGCCGTGCGGGCAGTCGCTCCGCGCGGCGCCGTTTTTATCGGTGACCTGCGGGGTCTTGCGTTACTTGAGACGTTTGCCTTGTCAGTGGAAATGGCACAGGCGCAGGACGATGTGACTGTGGCTGTGCTGCGAGATCGGGTGGCGCGGCGACTTTTGCATGAACACGAGCTTGTCGTAGCGCCTGAATTCTTTGACGCGTTGCGTCAGGAACTGCCAGAGATTCAATCGATTGAAGTACTGGTAAAACGAGGCCGTTTCCACAACGAGCTCTCCGCCTATCGCTATGACGTGATCCTGCACGTCGGAGGCTCAACCCGTGAGAGTGTGGCTCCCGTCCAGCGCTCGTGGGTTGCAGAAGAGCTAACCGTTGAAAGTTTGCGCGCAGAGTTGCAAGCGGGTGAGGGAACCGGCCTCCTGGTGACCAGCGTGCCCAACGCGAGAATCCAGGGGGATGTGCGCGCCCGCGCGTTGCTTGCCGGATTAGACGAGACGGAGGTCGTTGGGGATTTGCGGACCCGGCTGGGTGAAAGAAGTGAAGGAACATATCCGGATGAACTTGTGGCGCTCGGGGAATCACTCGGATACGACGTCGAACTATATGTCGCCGATGGACCTGATACCTTCGACGTCGTTTTTCGGCCGCACACTGATCTGACGACAGGCAGGCGGCAGTTGGTTTTGCGAGAAACGCGAAATACTCGAACAGCTAGCCATTTCACGAACAATCCGCTGCGTGGAGTTTTCCTGCGGACGATGGTTCCGCGGATCAGATCTTTCCTTGAGACGCGCCTGCCCGCACCTTTAGTGCCGTCACACTATGTGTTGTTAGATCAATTGCCGCACACCGTCAGCGGAAAAGTCGACCGCGCTCGTTTGCCTCGGCCAGATCGAGCGCGGCCAGATCTCGGCGTCGAATATGTAGCGCCTACTGTTGATATCGAGCGCACGCTCGCCCGGATCTGGTGCGAAGTTTTGGGCGTCGACAAAGTTGGAGTTTTTGACAACTTCTTCGAATTGGGCGGCGATTCGATTCTGGGGATCCAAATCGTCGCCAAGGCCCGTAGCGCCGGGCTCTTGCTCAGTCCACGCCACGTATTGGAACAACAAACGATTTCAGCGCTGGCAGGCGTATGTAAGGAACAGAAACCGATCGGCGCAGAGCAAGGTATTGTTACAGGTCCCGTCCCGCTGACGCCGATCCAGCATTGGTTCTTCGATCTCGATCTCGCGGAGCCCCATCATTTCAATCAGGCCGTGATGATCCGCCTCGCTCAACCTCTTGCACTCGATGAACTCCGCGAAAGCGTGAGGCATGTAATACGACATCACGATGCTCTACGCCTTCGGTTCCGTCGACAAAACAGTACCTGGCAACAGACCTGTGAGCCATTTGAAGGAAGTGTGCCGGTGTCTCATTTCGATCTTTCGAGTGAGCCCGCCGACACGCGCACCGCGTCGTTGGAGAGTCTGGTTGCCGAGGCACAAGCTTCACTTGATCTGGAAAACGGGCCGTTGTTTCGAGTGTTGCTTATTCACCTTGGCGGTGGGGAACTCGATCGACTGTTCCTTGTCGCCCACCACCTCAACATCGATGCGGTGTCGTGGCGTCTCATCATGGAAGACCTGCGCACCGCCTACGAACAGCTGGTCCGAGGTCAAAAAGTTTTGCTGCCTGCTAAAACGACTTCGTTCCAGCGCTGGGCCGAGTTGCTGAAGGAATACGCCCAATCGGAGGCGGCGGAAAGCAAACTGTCTTATTGGACTGGCATTGCCAATGAGGCGATCGACGAGTTTCCAGTCGATCACAATTCGGGGCCCAACATCATGACGAGCGTAAGGACTGTAACCGTAACGTCCGACGCAGAAATCGCATCCGGGTTGTTGACGACTCTTGCGGATCGGTTGAAGGCAAACGCGGAGGAAATTCTGCTGGCCGCGCTGGTTGGAGCGCTGGCGCACTTCACTGAGGGACGGAACTTGTTGATCGACGTGGAGCGCCACGGACGAGAGGATCTCTTTCCGGAGATCGATCTCTCGCGCACCGTCGGATGGTTCACCGCAATCGTTCCCACCTATTTCTCCATTGACCGGGCCGCCAAGCCAGAACAAATTCTGCAATCAGTGAAGGAACGGCTACGCAGTACGCCGAAACGAGGGATCGATTTCGGTATTCTTCGTTACCTCAGTGAAAACGTTGACGCGGCTACTCTGCTACAGTCGTTGTCGACAGCGTCTGTGGCCTTCAACTATCTCGGACAGTTAAGTCGAGCCGGAATGGAATCGGCGATGGAAACGCCCCTGGACGTTGGGCCGACTCGGGGACCGCGCAATAGCCGCCGGCACCCTATCGAGGTGAATGGCTATTTAGCGAATGGGCGATTCACTTTCGATTTTCATTTCTCCGAACACTTGCACAAACGATCGACGATCGAACAACTCGCAGAAAAATTCCAGCAGGGCCTTGCGGCGCTTGCGGATCTCGGACGATCCGGAGGTCAGACTTACGCAGCGTCTGATTTCAAACATGCGCGGTTGAACGAGCAGGATTTCACGAAGCTTATGACCCAGCTCAAAGCCAGACAAAAGAGTGATCGGTCATGACTGACAACTCCACTCTCATCGACATAGAAGACATTTACGAATTGTCGCCAATGCAACTGGGCATGCTGTTTCAGTCCATGTTGGCCCCTGACTCCGGCGTCTTTGTCGAACAGCAGGCGATGCGCCTGGCGGGCGCGGTTGTACCCGCGCATTTCGAACGCGTCTGGCAAGGGGTCGTGGATCGCACGCCAGTCCTGCGAACATCCTTTCATTGGGGTGATCTTGAGAAGCCCGTCCAAGTCATTCACCGGCAGGTTCCGATTAAGATTGAGCGTCTCGATTGGCGCAGGATTCCAGCTAGCGCCACCAGGAACCAAATGGCGCGGTACCTTCGAGACGAACGATCACGAGGCTTCGATCTCGGCGAAGCGCCGCTAATGCGGATCGCACTTGTGCAGTCGTCCGGGGCTGAAAGCTGGTTCGTCTGGCACTTCCATCACTTGCTTCTTGACGGCTGGAGCGGCCAACTCTTGTTGCAGGAAGTTGTCGATCAATACCTTGCGCTGTCGTCTGGCAAGACTTATGTCTCGCCTGTGCGGCCTCCCTTCCGTGACTACATCGCCTGGCTACAATCTCAAAATGAGGCTGAGGCAGAAGCGTTTTGGCGCGCAGAGCTGCGCGGGTTTTCCGTGCCTACAACTATTGGCATTGGCCGCACGCGAACAACAGTCGGGCTCGAAGGCAATGACGGCGAATGGGCTTTCACACTTTCGGAGCAGGATTCACAGATTCTGCGCACGTTTGCCAAAACACATCGCATAACACTTAACACGCTGGTCCAGGGCGCCTGGGGACTCTTGCTCAGCCAGTACAGCGGCGAGTCGGATGTAGTGTTCGGAGTCGTCGTATCCGGCCGTCCACCGGAGCTGCCCGGCGTCGAGGCAATGATCGGGCTCTTCATAAACACATTGCCCGCCCGCGTCCGGATCATAAACGAGCAGTCAGTGGTGACGTGGCTACAGCGGTTGCAGACACATCAAATGGGTCTGGCCCGGTTTCAATACGCATCAAGCCTGCAAGTTCAGCAGTGGAGTGAGGTTCCAAACGGCACGAGGTTGTACGACACGCTGGTTGTGTTTGAGAATTTTCCCACAGCGGCGAAACAAGGAGCGCAGTCTCCAGAAACTGAGGAACCGTTATATTCGGGCCGCACCGACGTTGCTATTACTCTCGTTGTTGTACCGGGCACTCAGATCCGGATGAAGCTGCTATACGATCACCGGCGTTTTGAAGAACGCGAAATCGAACAGCTCGCGCTTCATCTGTCGGAGCTGATTCGTAAGCTTGCTGTTAATGAAGAAAACTTGCTTGGCAATGTGTCGCTCCTTACAAACGCGCAGCGTCACAAAATGCTGGTTGAGTGGAATGCTACTGCAGCGCCGGGCTATGACGTCGTGCCTCTAATGGAGCTTCTCCGCAAGCAGGCAGAACTGACACCCAACGCCGTAGCATTCATCGAAGGGCAGCACCGCGCGTCCATTCGTTCGATACACGAAGACTCAAATCGCTTCGCAAACTACCTCGCCTCTTTAGGGGTCGGGCCCGGTTCGATTGTAGGCGTATGCTGCGAGCGTTCGGTGCAGGCCGTGATCGCCTTCCTGGCACTGTTAAAGCTTCGCGCCGTTTTTCTGCCACTCGATCCATCGTATCCGCTGGAAAGATTGACGTACATGGTGCGCGACGCCAACGCGAGCGTGGTGCTGGGTCTCGATGCCTCGCTCGCTTCTGATTCTCTCGTGCTCGATTGGAACGAGGCCTCGCAAGGCGCTTCACACTTCAGCGACGAATGCTCCCTGCCTGATGCACAGCCCGAAGACACCGCCTACATAATCTACACGTCAGGATCCACCGGACGACCCAAGGGCGTAGCAGTGCCGCATCGAGTCCTGCTCAATCGTCTGACATGGATGTGGCGCGAATATCCATTCTTACCGGGCGAAGTTGGTGTCATGAAAACGGCGCTGAATTTTGTGGACGCATTCTGGGAAATGCTTGGCGGTCTGTTGCAAGGAGTGCCTACTGTCGTCGCCCCGCAGAACGTGGTGACCGACCCAAATGCTTTCGTAGACCTTTTGGCGCTTCACTCCGTTACGCGCTTGTGGTTCGTACCGTCATTGCTCGAAATGCTCCTTGAGACCTGTCCCAACTTAGGAAGGCGTTTGCCGGCGCTGCGTTTTTGGTCCAGTGGAGGCGAGCCCTTATCGGTTGATCTTTATCATCGCTTCAAGCAGGCAGTGCCGCACGGTGTTCTCTACAACGTTTTTGGAGCCTCCGAGTTATGGGACGCAACTGTTTTCGATCCTGAGCGGGAAGGCGCAGTGACCGACTGTGTCCCGATTGGGCGGCCCATCGCAAATACCCAAGTGTTTATTCTCGACGCGCGGCACCAGCCCGTGCCTGTTGGCGTGACCGGCACGCTCCATATTGGCGGTGCATCGCTGGCCCGCGGCTATGTTAATCAGGACGAACTCTCGCGGCAGCGATTCATTCCACACTTATTCAGCAACCAACCAGGTGCAAGTCTCTACAATACGGGGGATCTGGCCAGGTTCAGACCAGACGGTGTAATCGAATACGTCGGCAGACGCGACCTGCAGATAAAAGTCCGCGGATTTCGCGTCGAGCCAACCGAGATAGAGAACCTCATCGATTCCTATCCTGAGATCCGCGAGTCGGTGGTGGTTTCGCGACCGACCGACCAACGGTTAATCGCGTATGTCGTGCCTCGAAACGGCGACCGAGACACGGGAAAGCTCTTAGCACACCTCGCCGAATGGCTCCCGTCATTCATGATTCCGGCAATTACCTGGATAAGTGAGATCCCGATGACGCCGAGCGGTAAACGCGATAGAAATCGCTTGGCTCAAACTGCTCGCAATGGAGACCGAGGCACAACTGACATGGCCGCGATGACGCCGCTTGAAAGCCTTGTCGCCCGGCATTTCTGCGAGGTGCTCGGAGTATCAAGCGTTGGCCTGACTGATGACTTTTTTGCAGATCTTGGCGGCCATTCGCTGCTCGCGACGCGGCTGTTGGCGGGACTCCGAACGAGCACCGGCTGCGACATTCCTTTGCGCGCCATTTTTGATGCTCCCACGCCTGGGGCGCTCGCGGCCGTTATCGGACAAATTTCTGGAGACGAGGTTCTCGATCTTGAGACGGAATCAATTCTCGCTGATCTCGCGGCCCTGCCAGCCGAGGAGAGCGATGCGTTATTGCAATCGTTGAAGATGCAAGCCGAGGGAGATGAGGCATGAGCGAGTTATCCGCTCGTCTTGCGCGCTTATCTGTTGAGCAGCGCCATCGAGTGCTTGAGGAGTGGGACAAACGTCGGCACAACGAGTTCCGTGCGCCGATCCCACGACAGGCCTCACTCAGTGGCGACTATAAGCTTTCGTTTGGCCAGGAGCGGTTATGGTTCCTGGATCAACTGTCGCCGGGGAGCGTGTTCTATAACATTTCGTCCGCGCACCGGATCCCGTACGCCGTGGAGCATTCGGTGCTGGAAGGCGCATTGACAGCGTTGGTTCGAAGACATGGAGCACTGCGCACAATATTCCCGGTAGTGGCAGGCGACCCCGTCCAACGTGTGTTGCCGCCCGCGCCGGTGCAGTGCGCATTGATCGATCTGGGATCAGTGCAGCGTTCAGCACGCGACGCCGAGGTGCAGCGAATCGCCGCCGAATCCACTCAACGCCCGTTTGATCTGGCGGTCGGACCTCTCTTTCGCGCCACGCTCGTCCGGCTCGGGCCGTATGAGTCAGCCTTTATTTTGGTGGTCCATCACATCATCTCCGACAGTGTTTCATTGAATATTGTGTTTGGAGAACTCGGAATGCTTTATGCAGACCAGGCGGCAGGCCGCAGTTCGTCACTTCCGGACGCGCCTTTGCAGTATGCAGACTTTGCCGTTTGGCAGCGCAGTTGGCTGAAGGGTGAACGACTTGCTTCAGAACTCACATACTGGCAGCAACAGCTCAAGAGTACGGGAACGCTAAATCTGCCAACGGATCGTCCCCGGCCTCCAGTGCAAACTCACCGCGGCGCGTATCTGACCATCAATATTCCGCGCGACCTCAAGCGCTCGCTCTATGCGATCGCAAGAGCGTCGTCTGCAACACCCTTCATGCTGCTGCTCACGGCGTTTTATGTGCTGCTGCACCGATATTCTCAGCAGGACGACATGGCGGTCGGCGTCCCAATCGCGAACCGCACCCGCCGGGAACTCGAAGGCGTTGTCGGATTCTTCACCAACTCATTAGTTATGCGTGTTGATCTGGGCGGTAACCCCTCTTTTCGCGAGGCGCTGAGTCGGGTGCGGGAAGTTGCGGTAGAGGCTTACGGTCATCAGGATGTGCCGTTTTCGGCCGTAGTGGCATCCCTGGGATTACCACAAGATTTGAGCCGCAATCCACTTTTTCAGGTTAGCTTCCAACTCGTTACGCAGAACGACCCCTCCGGAGGCGCCGCGCAGTCGAACGAGGTTGCGTTCGAACGCGCGACCGCGATCTTCGACCTGACGCTGAACCTTTGGGAAAGAGGCGATGAAGTTCAGGGCCAGCTCGAATACGACACAGACTTATTCGATCGCGAGACCGTGGAACGACTTGCCAGCCACTACTTGACACTGCTCGAAGCGGTAACGAAGACACCGGATCTGCCGATCGCGTCCCTCCCGATTCTTCGCTACGAAGAGCGGCAACGAATGCTCGTCGACTGGAACGCCACGGACTCGCAATTTCCCGTCGCTTCACTTCACTCTTTGGTGGAGGAGCAAACACGGCGCAGTCCGGACGCGATCGCGCTACGAAAAGACACCAGCACCCTCACCTTCGCGGAACTTGATGCCCGGGCTGTAGCTCTAGCACGGCGGATACAGCAGGTTGAAACGGAACCGTGCCGAGCAGTGGGCGTGATCGTGCCGTCGTCGTTTGAAATGGTGGTGGCGGTGCTTGCCATTCTCAAATCGGGCAACGCATATGTGCCGCTCGATCCCGCAACGCCCGAGAAGCGTCTGGCGAGAATGCTGGAAGACGCCGGCGTGGAATTAATAGTAACTACGACTGAACTCTCAAACCTCGTGCCGGCCGGGCAACGGACCTTGGCTGTCGATGCCGAGCCCGAAGCCAAGAGCAGTACTGACCTTGTGCGGGTGGATCCGCCAATCGTTGCTTCAGACCTCGCCTACATCATTTTTACGTCAGGATCCACGGGCCGTCCGAAGGGTGTTATGGTTCCGCATCGCGCGATTGTGAACTACCTTTCCTGGTGCCGCACTGCCTATCCGGTCAGCGCTGGGATTGGTGCGCCGCTCTGTTCGCCGCTGTGGTCCGACATGTCAATCACGTCTCTTTTCCTACCGTTGATATGTGGCCGCAGCGTTGTTCTCCTGGACCACGAAGATGTTGTGGAGTCTCTGGATTCGGCGCTTCGTTCCGGTTTGGACTTCAGTTTCGTCAAGCTGACTCCTGCACACCTCGAGGCATTGCGCAGCCTTTCGCTCGGACGCGAGGTCCCGAGCAACACCGCAGCCTTCATTCTGGGAGGCGAGCAATTGCAGGCGGACACAGTAGGACTGTGGCGTGACCAGTCTCCGGATGTCATGGTCTTCAATGAATATGGTCCAACGGAAACAGCCGTAGGTTGCGTGGTGCATTCCATTCGCGCCGGTGAGCTGGGACATGGGCCCGTGCCTATCGGACGGCCAATCGCGAACACCAGACTGTACGTTCTCGATAAGTATGGACAACCGGCGCCAATCGGAGTGCCGGGCGAACTTTACATAGGTGGTGCGGGAGTCTCGCGTGGATATGTCGCAACCGCTGGTCTTAGCGAAGCACGATTTCTCGCGGATCCTTTTTTCCCTGAGCTGGGCAGGGTCTATCGCAGCGGTGATCTCGCGCGTTATCGCGTCGATGGGACCTTGGAATTCCTGGGGCGGGTTGATGGACAGGTAAAAATCCGCGGCTTTCGCATTGAGCCCGGAGATGTCGAAGCCGCGATCCGTCTGCATCCGGCAGTCAGTGATGCCGTCGTTTCCGTTCGCGATCTGGGCACCGCAGACAAGCGGCTGATTGCCTACGTTGTGCCCTCGCAGGTCGCGAGCGAGCCGGGTGCATTGCTCCATGAACTGCGAGAACTGCTGCGGCGAGAGCTTCCCGCATTTATGTTGCCTTCGGCCTTCATGCTCGTGGAGGCAATTCCACTTACAGCCGCCGGAAAAGTGGACTTGAGAGCGCTCGAACGAAACTCAGCTGCAGAACAGGGCCGAGATAAACCTGCAGTTTCACCGGCGACCGATCTGGAGCGAGTGATCGCAAATGTCGTGGAGAACGTATTTGGTGTTGAGTCGATTTCCACTAACGACGATTTTTTTTCAGATCTTGGCGGGCATTCGCTGCTGGTGACGAAAGTAGTTGCCCGGCTGCGTGATCTCTTAGGTTTACAGCTGCCGCTACGCTGGATTTTTGAAGCGCCAACAGTGAAGAGCCTGGCCCTGGCTATACGGGCGCAACCGCAGGAAGGTGCAGATGCTGACAAGGCCGCCGAAATTGTGGTGGCTGTGATGGGAATGTCTGACGAACAGGTTAAGCGCGAATTGTCATCAACAGGAGGTTTGCCATGCGCGTCACAATGAATATCTTTTCCGGGCGGCCCAATCCAACCTGGGCGCTACCACCTCGCAAGACAAAAGAACTCGTCGACCGCTTATCTGCTGAAGGTCCCTTAGTAGCCCCGCACCAATCGCCGACGCTCGGCTTCCGTGGGTTTACATTGGATGCAGACCTGGAGGACCTGGCAGTTAATCCGATTGTGCCAGCCCACTTTGTGGTGCCTCCGCCGGCAGTGCGAGAGCCGGTGGAGCCGCCGCAAGCGAAGGCAAAACGACGAGCCGCCGAAACCGTGGCAGTCGATGAACAAAAAGTGGCAGTGGCGCAAGATATTTCTCAATTTCTGTTGTCGACCGCTCCGGACCATGTTGCCATCGAAGCGCTCGAGGCAGTCGATCAGTCGATACGCCATGGCTCGATAGCCGCGGAGCCCGCAGAAGCTAAGGCGCGCGACGGTCGAAGGAAAGAGATGCGCGCTGAGGAACGGTTGGTCGATCCACCACTCGCAAATCCCGCTTGCGAGCCATTCTTGACGCCACTTCAGGAAGCGTTTTGGAATCATCCGTTCAGACGCTTCGGTAACAACTGTTATAACTTCGCTTCGAATTTTGCCTCGAATACGATGGCCCAACCCGGGCGACATTCCGGTCGCATGTATACGGCATTCGAGTGCGGAAACGTGTTGGCTGCGGCGAAGGCTGATGGATACCGCCAGGAATGTGACGGCACACTTCGCGTCGTGGCATTGGCTATCTGGCCCCGCATCGACTTCCATTGGTGGCGGTTGCATCCTGGCGGGTTCTGGGCACACAAAATAGGGACGTCAATGGTTATGCAGGTCGACAATTTAGGACGCATTTTGGGTAATGGCTTGACCCCTGCCAACTGCGATCGCGGGCCTTATTCGATGTTCTGCGGCTTCTTTTTTGGCCCCCTGGGTGTTGAGGTTATCTGAGCTTGAGCTCTTCAGAATTTTACGTGGAGTTGGACGTCTTCAGCGGCCGGCCGAACCCGACGTGGGCCTTAACGGCTGCTGAAGGTGACGACCTCTTAGCGCGGAGCAAATGTTTGCCAGCGGCCGACGAAGAAATGTCGGCAGGTCTCGGGTATCGAGGCTTCATCGTATACCGCACAGTGAGCGACACTCCGCAACGATGGCTGCATGTTGGTAATGGCAGGCTGCGGATTGCCGATCAAAACCAAATTCGTCATTACCGCGACACTGAAGGAATCGAAGAATGGCTGCGACAACAGGCGATCGCACGAGGATACGGTGCCCTCATCGGTAGCCCACCGGAATAGGAGGAAACATGCTGAAGGACGATGCCGGCGGTGGCCAGCAACAGCAATTCGCAACCGCTGGAGAGGAATTCCAGGCACTGCTTCGGGAAGCCTGGCCCTCACCAGAGGCTGAACTGGCCGTGACCAATGCCTACGCTGCTTACGCGGCGATCTTGCAAGAGCCGTGGCAATCAAGTTACCTGAATGAAAGGTCGGCAGCAGCATACGAGCAATATCGGACGCTCGTGCATGAAGTCTTCACCGGCCGTCATGCCGACCAGGTTATCGACGCTTATCGCCAGTATGCGCGTCACCTCAAGAACGCGTGGGCCAATCTTGATCCAGAATTCCTTGGACCCGAAGACCTCGTCGCAATCGCGCGAGGTATGACCTGGATTGCGGGTGTGACCTTCGAAGTTTCTGCTGGTCGTCTCGGAGTGGCCGACTCAAGGAGTTGAACGTGATAAACCTTTGCCCGGAAAAAATCAGCGAAGAGTACGATTTGGACGACTTCGATCAAATGCGCAGGCTCGGCCATCGAATGGTGGATGACATCATTGACGACCTGCGCACCTTACGCGATAAACCTGTGTGGCAGCCCGTGCCCGATAACGTTCGCGACCACCTGACCGCACCATTACCCAGCGAGCCGATCGGCCCTGAAGGGGCTTATGAAGATTTTAGACGTTACGTGGTTCCATACCCGCGCGGAAATGCTCATCCGCGATTTTGGGGATGGGTGAATGGCTCTGGCCTTCCGTTAGGTGTCTTCGCCGATCTGCTCGCCGCGGCAATGAACCCAAGCGTCGGTGCCTTTGAGAACGCCGCAACCTTGGTAGAAGAGCAGGTGCTCGAGTGGTTAAAAACAATGCTTGGCTTTCCTGACACGACGAGTGCGGTGCTTACGAGCGGCTGCTCAATGTCGAATATCATCGGCTTGGCAGTGGCTAGAACATCCAGTGCGAAGGTCGATGTTCGCTCGGTCGGCGCCATAGGGGTTCCGAAGGCTATGGCTCTTTACGCCTCGAGCGAAACTCATAGCTCTGTAAGCAAGGCAGTAGAACTGCTCGGACTGGGAAGAGCTGCGCTTCGTACAATCTCGGTGGACGCCGACTTCCGAATTGATGTGTCAGCGCTCGAGGCGAGCATTTTGTCAGATCGACGTGACGGGCTGGAGCCCTTCTGCGTTATCGCAAACGCCGGCACCGTCAATACCGGCGCGACTGACGACCTCGCACGCCTGGCGGACTTGTGCGCTTATCAGAGCCTATGGCTGCACGTCGACGGGGCCTTCGGAGCGCTTGCCTGGCTTTGTGAGGAACTCAGGCCGGCGCTTGTCGGACTGCAGCGGGCCGACTCGCTTGCGTTCGATCTACACAAGTGGATGTACTTGCCGTATGACGTGGGTTGTGTTTTCGTTCGCGACGCGAAGGCGCATCACGATGCATTCGCGGTAACGCCGACCTACTTGTCGAGAACCGCCGCGGGACCGGCATCGCACGTAAACAGCTTCGCCGATTGCGGAATCGAACTAACTCGTCGATTCAGGGCTCTTAAAGTTTGGCTGACGCTGAAGGCATACGGAGTCGAGGCGTTCGCGCGTCAAATCCGCCAAAACGTCAACCAAGCCGATTACCTCAGCAAGCGCATAGAGGCGCATCCAGATTTGGAGCTGGCTGCTCCGGTAAGACTTAACGTCGTATGTTTCCGCTACGTCGCTCCTGGCCTTAGTCCCGAAATACTTGACCAGCTGAACGAGGAATTATTGATCAGACTGCAAACGAGCGGCACAGCCCTACCCTCGCACACGATGTTGAATGGTCGCTTCGTCATTCGTGTGGCGATTACCAATCACCGTAGCGATTATGGCGACTTTGACTTGCTGATCGAGAGCGTTGTGCGCCTCGGGGCCTCGTTAATGTGAGGCGAAACCGATCGAACCTGCCATCGCATGTACAACTTCGTCGGCGTCCATCGCCGTGCTGGACAGATGTTGTCAAATGGGACAACCTCTCAAAGGCGATAATTGGCGGAATGGGAAAACGATCGACAGCGATAGTTAATGACTAGAAGCACGCGGCCGATTTCGTGGATCAAAGCGGCGCTGAGGGAATTCGAGAAGTTCCCTGATGAGGTGAGGACCACATGTCTAACCGCACTAACCATCGCCGCCGAGGGCGGCAAGGCCGATATTTGCGAAACCCCTGCAAGGTTTAGGATCGGGCGTGTTCGAGATTGCCCTGGCGTTTCGTAGCGACGCATTCCGCGTCGTCTATGCAGTGCAACTGGGCGACGACGTATGGGTTGTTCATGCCTTTCAGAAGAAATCAACACGGGGCATCACGACGCCCAAACATGAAATTGATCTAATCAAAGATCGTTTGAAGAGACTTAGGGAGAGATTGCGATGAAAAGCGAGAAGCCGGAAGTGGTGAAGGGAAGCGGAAATGTCTTCCGTGACCTCGGTCACAAGAATGCCGATGCCAATCAGGTCAAGGCTATTCTAGCTGCTGAGATCATCAAGGCGCTTGACCGTGATGCTCTAAGCGTCCGCAATGCTCAGGTTCGAACCGGGATTGCGGCCGCGGACTTCTCTCGCATCCGAAACGCGGACCTCGGTCGTTTCACGGTTGATCGCTTGATGTCCATCATCAATCGACTTGGCTCAAGAGTGGAAGTGAAAATCAAAGTGCGACGCGCCGAAAAGATCGCACACAGCGTGCCCGCATCGAGCGCCTAGTCAACATAAAGGAACTGAGGTTTGAAGCTGCTGATGGCATTTTTGGCGCGTTGCATTCGCTTTTGATCGCGGAGTCCTTTCAAGGCGCGGATGGCGGGAGTTGGCGATGGGCATGTTTGCATCGGTCCTCAGCAACACAGCCCGCCAGCGATGATCTGCGGATGAGCACCGACGAGCGAGTCGAGAGGTTAAGCGGTCGAGATTAGGAGGAAAAGTATGGTCTGTTTCAGAAAGAGCTGGGACGCGTGATTAGCGCGTCCCAATATCCCGATCCATATCGTATTCTCTCAGAAGGCTTCATCAGCAGAAAGATTGCTACGGTCCTTACCGGATTCTCTTAGTGCTTTCGTTTCTTCTCTGCTTTGAGTGCCGATTTTGGTTTCACAGCTTTTTGCGCCATCCAGCCTACGGTCTTCTGGCCCGTCTTGGGATCGACCACATATCCCTTTAAGAACTTCATGCTCCCCTGTGGTTTTTTTCCACCGGCATCGTAGAGCTTAACGGTCCTGGAGTGGACGTTCTTCAGGCGGTGAAAAGTAATGGGGTGGTTCTTGTCCACTCGGAAAACGCTGGTGGCGGTTCCGCCACGCCCTTGACCCGGGAGCCGGTTGAGCAGATTCACGTAAGACTTCTGCGGCGGCCGGTTCCCATCAAGCGGGCGTCGGACGTAGTCTGTAGCTTTCCGGTTACGCTGAGTATAGCCGCGTGGTGGATTTCCGTGTCCAAATTTGTAAGAGACGTACTCGTTTTTAGAATTGCGGTGTCCCAGTTTGGGGTCCTGAGGGTTGCCCCCCGTTATCACATAGGAAGTAGTCGGACCTTTGACCGGTTGAGACTTCGCAAGCCGCAGTGGGGGTCTTTCTTTAACGGGGATGGCTGATCTTCTGACCAGCCCGGAGCCGTAGATCCTGCTATTGGCCGGGCTCCCAGACAAGTTGTTGAGCCGAGTCCCCAGTGCAAATTCATATACATGTCGCTTACCGTCCGGGCCGACCATCACTCTCGCCGCACCCTTATTGATTTGAATTCTTGTATTCGGCGCCAGGGTCCCGAGAAGACGTCCACGCCCATCTCGAAGTGGAGTATTGGGCCTAATGGGAAACCTGAAATCCTGCCTGGTCGTAACCCTTGGATTGCCATGAGCAGGACCGGTTTTATTAACGTATCGCAACCGGTCCCAATATCCCTTGACGACAATCGGATTACGCGGTGCAGAGAAGCGATTGAGAGTGGAAACTGATGTGAGCTGGCGCGGGCTGTGCGGAACAACCGGCAAAGGAGTGATCGGCATTTGGAACCTTCGTTGCACAGGCGGGTTGAACCGAGACGTTTGCCCACTGGCAGACAATGCAAATACCAATATGAAAAGGATCGTTAGATTGTTTCTCATTTTCAAAGTCTCCAATTCTGGCAAGAGTTTCTCATCCACCTCAACTGCCAGAAGTAGTCGGGGGATTCGTTCCACGGTAAGGCCATCCGTCTGGATGGCGATCTCGCTGTTCACTTGGTAAGGCGCAAAATAGGTGTCTGCTCCCTCAGGCTCGGAAACATTTTGTCAGATTTTCTTTTGAGGGTTTAGCAACTGAGCGACGATAATGAGGAACGCCCCTGCCCCTTCTAACCGCTCTGCGAACAGCAGATCCTGCTGGCGAAAGACAAGGCTATACCTGCAAAGGCGTGAAGTGATAGTATCAGCGCGTGCATAGCTAAGGTCGCTCCAGACCCCGGGAAAATACTCAAATCCTCTGCGTGCACCTTCCGTGGGTTGAATCATGTTGAGCTTATCTTCCGGCGTAACGAACTGTTCGCCGTATTGACCCGAGAGGACAACTTCAACTAGCAGCGTCACTCTCAAAGACATCAGTCGAAATGCAAATTTGAGCGAGAAGGTTTCTGTTGCTTCGCCACACATGAAAGCGCTTTGCAGGATGAGGAGTCCTGGAGAGGAGAGTTTTGAGTGGCATCATTGGTGACGGGTGAAATAACCGAGCTACTCGAAAGATGGAGCAGCGGTGATGACGAGGCGTTAAATCGACTCACGCCTTTGGTATACGATGAGCTTCGCCGGCTGGCTGCCGGCTTTCTGCGGGGCGAGCGCATCGGCCACACACTACAAGCCACCGCACTGGTTCATGAGGCTTACCTGAAGCTCGCGGGCTTCCGTAATCTTCCCTGGAAGAATCGTTCGCACTTTATCGGCGTTGTCGTCACAGAGATGCGACGGATTCTTGTCGATCACGCCCGCAGACATTGTGCTGGTAAGCGTGGCGGCGGGGCGCGTGCTGATTGTATTGAGGATTTAGTCTTAGCCAGTAGAGAGTTATCACCCCTCGATTTGTTAGCGATTGATGAGGCTCTGAACAAGTTAGCGGTGATAAGTAAGCAACAATGCCGGATCTTTGACGCTCGCTTCTTTGGCGGGTTAACCATTGAAGAGGCAGCCGATTACCTCGATCTATCGGAAGCAACTGTCGAGCGTGGTTATAGAGCGGCCAAGGCTTTTGTCGGTCGCGAACTAGGTTACTAACTTTGAGGTTAGTTCGCTCAAGCGCTAAGAAGCATGTCGACGAAAAGATTAGCGAGCGGGCCTGGGAAGCAGTCTTGATGGCTTCCATCCCGGCTTTCCGGTAGGGGCGGTACAAGTTTTACGAATGAATCCGATCATGACACCCGAACGATGGCGACAAATCTCTGAACTCGTCGCAGCCGCGCTCGAGCTCGAACCCCACCAGCGTGCTGCTTTCCTCGACGAGAAATGTGCTCATGACGAACAGTTGAGAAGCGATGCCGCGTCGTGGCTTGTCTCCTTTGAGAGGGCAGACAACATTTTGGATACGCCTGCGGCGGAGATTATCGCTAAAGACATCGCCAAAGGTTACGCACGAACCATCCTGGAAAAAGGTCAGTGTCTCAATCACTACAGAATTATCGAGTTGCTTGGCAAAGGTGGGTTCGGCGAAGTGTACAAAGCGCAGGATACGCAGCTCAAGCGTGCCATCGCGATCAAGGTTTTTTCCTCCATCGATAGCAGTGAAGAAGGACTGCTCCGCTTCAAACAGGAAGCCTATGCCGCTTCGCGGCTAAAACATCCGAACATCATCACAATTCACGCCATCGGAGAAGTAGGCTCAACGCCTTTTATTGTTACCGAGTTGGTTGATGGAATTACCCTCCGTGAACGAATTAGCCAATCGCAAATCGGCCTGCGGGAAGCTTTGGAAATAGCCACTCAATTGGCGCACGCACTGGTAGGGGCGCACAAAGTTGGGGTCGTGCACCGCGACATCAAGCCCGAAAACATCATGTTGGACACGGATGGAGTGGTCAAGATTCTGGACTTCGGAGTAGCCAAGTTCATCAGGCAGGAATTGTCTGATTCGGAATCACAGCGGCGAATGCTGGTACACACAGAATCCGGCATAGTCATCGGTTCGAACAAATACATGTCGCCGGAGCAAATGCTGGCGGACGAGGTTGACGAGCGCAGTGACATCTGGAGTCTTGGTGTGGTGATCTACGAGATGATCACGGGAAAAGTACCTTTCGAAGGGCGGACCGCAAATATCGTTAGTCATCGGGTACTTGGTGGAGAACCCACACCACTATCGTACTACTCCTCAGAAGTCCCAACTGAGTTGCATCGTATCGTCGCTAGAGCTCTGCGCAAAGATCGAGAGCAGCGCTTTCAGACGATGAAAGACTTGTTCACCGAGTTGGAAAGCTTGAAGAAACAATTAGACGTTGACGCTTTCCTCAGAACAAAACGAGAGCAAGACGAGGCTCAAAGAAGAAAGCGGCAGGAGGAAGAGGAAAGCTCTAATGAGTCTTCTGCATCCGAAGTAACAATCATAAGTAAGAGAGTGATTCCGCGTGGCGCGGAGTCGAGTGAAAAAGCCTCGCCATCGCTCGCGCAGGGCAATCACAGGATGGCAGAGATGGTCGCCCCGGCAGAGGCCAGACTGGAGGAGAAACAAATTTCGTTGAAACAAGGGACAAGCCCGGCCTCTGACGCGGTCAAAGTGGTAGCGACTCACAATCTACGGTCTGCTTTGGCGACATTTGTTAGGAATATTTCCAGGCATAAGACCAGGATTCTTGAGGCATTGGTTATTGCGGTGATTATTGTGAGCGCAGTGATCGTCGGCCGTCGCGCAACGGATGAACGGGGCCCGACAAACATGAACGCCGAAGCGGTGGGAGCGGGTAATGTTTCAAGTCCTCCGCCGCAGGCCGTAAATGGCAACAACAGAGGCGCCGCCCCTGATCGTCGAAATCCGCCGCCACATCCTTTTCGTTTGAAACAGAACCTTCAGGGGCAACGAAGTACGGCCTGGTCGGTGGCCTCGTCGCCCGATGATGAGTTGATAGCGAGCGGTAGTGATGACGGCAAAGTGAGACTATGGGATGCGCACACGTGGCGGTTACTACGCACGCTCGACGGAGATCGTGACGGAATCATGTCCGTTGGCTTTTCGCCAAACAGCAGGATCATCGCCTGCGCCAATCGTAGTGGGAAGATCAGCGTGTGGGACGTGTCGCAGGGAAAGCAATTGGACAGCCTGCGGGGACACCAAAAGATGGTTAATTTTGTTGTCTTTTCGCCTGACAAAAAACTGCTTGCCAGCGCCAGCAAGGACAAGACGATCAAACTGTGGGATGCGCAGACGTGGCAGGAAGTCAGGACTCTCAGGGGGCACGACGATGTTGTTTGGTCTGCCGCCTTTTCTCCTGACAGCAAAGTCCTGGCTAGTGCGAGCAAGGACCACTCGATCAGGCTATGGGATGTCGGGAGTGGTCAAGCAATCAAAACGCTGACGAATCACAAGAGCCAGGTTGTCTCACTCGCTTTCTCACCCGACGGAAAGCTGCTGGCAACCGGCAGCGATGACAACACCATTAAGCTATGGGACACGGAGACGTGGCTCGAAGTGCGAACACTGACAGGGCACCAAGCCTACGTCACCTCACTCGTGTTCTCGCCTGACAGTAATTATCTGGTAAGCGCCAGCGGGGATAAGACCGTGAGACTATGGGATGTTAGAAGCGGTAAGCTTTTGCAGACATCGACACAACACAAGAGAGAAGTTACCTGCGTTAGTTTCTTACACGAAGGCACAATGCTCATTAGCAGCAGCAGGGATGAGACTGTGCGCATATGGCAGTCGGAGAAGTAGCGCTTTTGACGACTTGGTTCGGCCATTGATCATCAAGAGAGCGTCATAGGCAAATAAAGGTAGGACACGTGCACAGTTCACAGCTTTTCGAGGGGCGGTCACTTGTGCTGGCTGGCGCACTTGTATTGATCTGTGGCTGGCTAAGTTTTTTGAGCGCGCAGAGCATAGATGACTGGAAGCCGGATATTCAGCCAAATGCTTCTAAAAGCAGCACTGGGTCGGGTCAACCCAAGCCGCTCTCTTCGCAACGTCGCCGGCCGCCGACTGCTAAAAGCCGTGACGATGAATGGACCCATTTTAATCGCGGAAATGAACTGTATGAGCAAAAACATTTTCAGCAAGCGATCGAACATTACCAGAAAGCCGTCCGTCTCAAACCGGACTTTTGGGACGCGCATTTCTACCTGGGGAACGCTTATCATCTTCAGAAACGTTATGCTGAAGCGAGTGAAGAGTATGCTAAGGTCATCGCGCTCAAACCTGATCTCGCTGGCGCCTACTACAATCTGGCCAACTCACTTCTCGCTCTGCAGCGATATGATGAAGCAATTCCAAACTTCAAAAAGGCGCAGAGTCTGAATCCTTCTTTTGCGGAAACCTATCATTACCTCGGAAACACCTATTTCAGCCAACGTCGCTTTGCGGAGGCCGTTGAGCAGTATAAGCAAGCTATCAAGCTCCGCCCGGACTTCGTGGCCACATACGAGAATCTGGGCCTTTGTTATCACTTTCTCCGTCGTTATGATGAGGCCATCGAGCAGTATCAAACGGTCATCCAACGCTTGCCCAATTACGAACCGGCGCGTGCCAATCTTGCCCTCGTCTACATGGTGCAGAAGCGGTACGATGACGCTAAAAAACAGTTAATTGAAGCCATTCGTCTCAAACCTGATGATGCCAGAGCGCACTACAATCTGGGAATCATCCTGCATATTGAAAAACAATATCCCGAAGCCGTATCTCAATACAGAGCCGTGATGCGGCTGCGACCTGACGTCATCGATGCATATATCAATCTGAGTCAGGTTTATCTTGCACAGCACGACCATGCCAAAGCCATCGATCAATTGAAACAAGCCATTATTCTCAAACCCAATTACGCAAGATCCTATCTCTTTCTGGGGTACTCTTATTACGCGCAACAGCGCTATGCTGAGGCCATTGAGCCATTGAGACAGGCAATCTATCTTGATCCCAAATTGCCCGAAGCCTATTCATATTTGGGAGTTGTTTATTGTTTCCAGCAACGTTATTTAGAAGCGGTCGAGCAGTTGAACCATGCGCTGGCCATCAAACCCGACTTTGCGGACGCTCAAATTGTTCTTCCCTGGATCTACCTCGTGATGGACCGGGGAGACGATGCCGCACGCGAGGCCCGGAAATATCTTCAACTCGCTGGATGGAAGAGTCAGCACTCTTTATATGCTGTGATTGTCGCCTACTTCGGATACCGCCAAGCCAGACATAGTGATAGAGCCAGGGAGATTCTCAACGAAGCCGAGAGATTGGTAAGCAAGACGAGTTGGCCCTATCCGGTTTTCCAATACCTACGCGGCAAAATCGACCCGCAGCACCTGCTTGCTCAAGCATCTACTCACGATCAAACAACCGAAGCTCGCGCCTATATCGGAGTAAATCTCTCACTCTCCAACCGTCAAAGCGACGCGCTTTTCAGTTTACATTGGGTTAAGGAGAATGGGAGACATGATTTTTTTGAGTATCTCCTCGTGATTGCCGAAATCAGCAGAATCGAAAGTGGCAAGAGGCGTTGAGAGACTCCCGTAGTAGTGAAGCCCTATAGCGTTCACAGCTCCCTGGGTGAATCTTGCAGTGGGGTTATGATCCCCTTCCGGACGCAACTACTTGATGATGATTATCAATGGGCTTGGCGCAAGAGTAGAAGTAAAAATCAAAGTGCGACTCGCGGGAAGGATCACACACTCCTTATCGAGGGCCTAGTAGGTCTGTTATTCGTGATTGTCCTGCCAAGATCTGCAGAAATCGATCAAGTCGATGCATCGCATGGCGATGTTTACGGTCGCGTTTTACCGATCTCTGAAGGCTTGAGTGATTTGACGACCTTCTGGTGTGCTTGAAAGGAAAGGAAGAACTGACTATGAAGACTCTTGACCAGAAAATGAAAAGTATAGGTTCCGCGCGGCGTAAAAAGATCGAGGCACGTGCTGCCGGTTTGATTGCCGAAGAGATGACGTTGCAGGAACTCCGGCAGGCTCGTAACTCACCCAAGTGCGAATGGCCAAGGTACTCGGCATAAGTCAGGATGGCGTCTCCCGTCTGGAAAAGCGCAGCGATCTATTGCTTTCCACACTACGGAAGTACCTGGGTGGCTTAGTATGTTCCGGCGGCGAAAAAGGCTACAAGATTCTTAGTACGCACATCTGCTCGGTGAATGCACCAACCGCATCCGTCGCTCGCGCGATAAGGTCAAAAATCCCAGCCACGCTGGGAACCCCGCTGATCAGGCCTGTCGATGAGAGAGTCAGTCCGGCTGGCAGCAAACCTTCCGATAGGGAGAAGATTACCGGCGGGGTGCCAAAAAGAGTCATCAACTGCTGCGAATAATGTGCTCCGAGCACTGCGTCGGGCAGTTGGGAAGGCGACGTGAAGTACGGCTGCGAAAAGTTCTTCCCCAGAAAATCGGCGTTATAGATGGTGAGTACTTCGTCAGGCGTCAGCGCCCGATTGTAGAGTGCTACTTCATCTATTAGCCCATGAAAGTGGTTGCCACTTTTGCCATCTACAAAGTCCGAGCCGATGGTAATGGGTATCGTCGCCTCATACAAGAGTGCACCCAGCTGCTCATTTGAGGCGACTGGCGCTCCATTAACATAAAGCCGCTTGATGAAGCCGTCGAATGAAATGGCTAGATGAGTCCATTCGTTTAATGGGATAGCGGACGGTCCCGCAAGACCCTGCGCTCCGTGGGACCAAAACTGCGGAAAGTTATTGCTCAGGCGCAGGTCCCAGGTATTCCCGAAGAAGCCCCGCGCGATAATCGTTGCAGAGTCTACGCCTGGAACCGCGGTGGGGAACACCCACGCCTCTGCCGTAAGCTGATCCGGCCTTAGTGACGCCGAGTCGGGTACCTCCACATGCTGTGAGCCATCAAAATTGAAGGCCCCACCAACCTTTCCTGAGGCCGTGAGACTAGGTGCAATGATCTCCGTTCCGGCAAAGAAGTCGCCATGATGTCCACCGATCAGATCGCTTGCGTCCGTCTCGCCGCGCCAGAGTGCGATTAATCCCGGAGGGAGGGATGCGGCGGAGGCGAACCTCGCCCGCACCGTCTTGTTTTTGTCCATCGTGAGCGTGACTGGATTGGCGTTGCCGATCAAGTCTTTAGACCAATCCATAAAAACGCTTGGCGGGAAAGGGAGCGCCGTCACCGTCACGGTTTCTCCCACGTCGTAACTGAGCTTCATCGGATCAATCATCACCGACCCGCCGGCGACACTATAAACACTCAGCCGCAGACGCAGTGAGGCTTTGTCGGTGGGATTGGTCCCATCGAGGAACTCGTCGAGGTTCGAAACTCCATCCTTGTCAGGATCGGTTTCGCTGCGCTGGTTAGCAGGGTTTAGATCATGGGTCGGATCTGGGTCGGTGAAGTTTGCTGCCTCCCAGGTATCGGGCAGCCCATCATCGTCGGTATCCAGGAGGAGCTCGGCCGGTGCGCTCGTCACACTACCCGCACTGTTCGTCACCACCACTGAATATTGTCCTTCGTTGGCTGCGCTGACATTGGGGAGCAGTATACTGTCACCCGTCGCTCCGGGGATGTCGATGCCGTTGAACTTCCATTGAAAAGTGACTGCACGTGCATCGGCAACCACCACGGAGAAAGTCACAATCTCGCCGTGCGCGGCAACTTGCTTGACCGGTCGCCCGATGATCCTCGGCATGACAAGGGCGCTGCGCACGACAACATTTCCACTGGGATCATATGAATACTTCATTCGTTCCTCCCGATTTCAGTCATGCCCGTCGATGCAAACAGGGGGCTGTTTTGGGGTGTGCGGTTGTGGCGAACAAATAGGCGCAGGATCGCAGGGCGGCGGTAACGAGATCAATGCTTGCCCCCATCCTGGTTCGCAGTTTTCTGGTGGAGGCTCATACGGCTCCGGCCCAGGTGGTGGAATCAAGACATCGATGGCACACATAGTACAAGAAATGAGCCTTTCAGGCCCGGAGGCACAAAATACACATTCTAAACCCATTCCTGCTCCCTCACCCAAATAATGCTTTGCAACTTCCGGCGCAATCGTTTGACAAACTTCCACGGCGAGTTTCGGCGGTATCGGTTGTAGTCCGAGCCGATCCCGTAATCCAATCGGATTATTAAGTACATAAGCATAAAGATTTGGTCCAATTAGTTTCTCGGCATTAGGAAGCGGGTCCCTTGAGAGCCAGCGTGCGAGTTCAGGATCGTAGGCCCGGAACTTAGTTAGACACAGCGAAGTCCTCGTGTGATACAAGTGTCCCGTGAAACCAAAATCCGCTTCCAGATTGCCTGCGATTCGGCTTTGTGAGCCGTAAGGATCGTAATCAAACTGTGCGCGAACATTTCCGGCATCGTCAATAAGCTCACGAACTGAACCCAAATGATCCCTGGTGTAGAAGTAATTCCCCACCGTGGCTCCTGTTTCCAGCCTCATCCCTTGAGGAAAGAACCGCTTTACAACCGTCCCCGCTGCAGCGCGTTCCTCACAGATTTCCGAGCCGGACCAAATGTAACGCTTGTTGGACACCTCGGCGCCGTCCACCAGTTCACGGATGCCGACTCTTCGCCCCATTCCATCATAATCAAATTGAGTCAACCCGTTGCTTGCTTGCACAGAAACTAGGCGGTGTGCAGCATCCCACTGATATGTGGCAGGATCTTCGAGGTTAGGGGCAGCGGTAGTTAGCTCGTTCAGCGCACTATATGAAAATTGCAGGATCACTCCATCAACTTCTTCGGTCACGCGGTTGCTGGCGGGATCGTAACTATAGCCGAAATTCTTTACTACTTTGCCTCCCTCCGACACAGCAGCAGCGGTCAGTTGATCCACCAGGTCGTAAGCGAAACTGAAAACCGAAGGTGTCTGCGTGCCCAACTGTTGGGACCACGAAGTAATCTGTCCCGTGGGCACATCATGGTCGTAGACGAATTCGGAGATGGGGGTGTCGCCCAGCTTGTTCGTGATTCTTTGGAGATGCTGGTCCCCTAGATTTCCCGCGTAACCAAACTCGGTAATCTGACCATTCGGATACGACTGTGAGGTTTTTCGAAAGGAGTTGCCATCGTAGGTGTTATTGAAAACTCCCAACGCGTTGCTACTGGTAGTAATGCGACCCGCGGCATCGTAAATTACAGAGGACGCAATCCCATCAATGGCCGTAGACACTCGCCGCCCCAGTTCGTCATAACCGAAAGTAATGGCGTCATGTGGCATTGGCCCATCTACCCTCGCCAATTGTCCGGCTCCCAAGACCGGCGCAGCGCCAATTGGGAAATAATCATGATGGGTCGTCCCCGTAACGTCTGTCATCGAACGAAGCCGGTTGTAGTTTGCATCGTAGTCAAATTCGACGGGCGGAGTGGGAACAATGGCGTTGTTGTAAGCTATACGCCTTAGGGCGTCGTCTCGATTGTAATCGTATTGGGTAATCTGGAGCTTCTCATCGATCCTCTGGCTTAAACGGCTGATGGTGTTTTCATAGCGATAGGTCACCTTGGAGCCGTCTACATACTCCTTGCACTTTACGCGGCCCTGAATGTCGTGCCGCCATCTCGTGGTTCGGCCCATGGCATCGGTCAAGCTCTTGAGGGCTCCACATTTACACCACTGAAATAAAGTTGCTCGATTGAGCGGGTCGTTGCGCTTGGTCATCTGTCGGATGCTGTTGTATTCGAAGGCCGTCTGCCGCCCCGCGCGGTCTTGAATCAACGTGAGATCCAGCAACGTAAAGGTGAACTGATTAAAGGTGCCGTCGGGGAAAGTGATCTTCGTGAGGCGATCGAGGTCATCGTAGTCAAACGTCACGGTGTGCCCGCTTTCATCGGTCCTGGTGCGTACACGGCCGACAGAATCGTAAGTGAATGCACTGGATGACCCGGGCAGTGGTCCCTCGATAGAAATCAAGTGGCCGTTGACGTCATAAACGTAAGTGGTGGTTTCGTTCTTTGCATTCGTCCTGGTTAGCATCTGCCCACGGGGGTTGTACGTGTGGGTTGTCGTTTGACCCGCGGCATCAGTGGAGGTCACAGGCAGATGCTGATCGTTATAGGTCGTTTTGGAAAGCAATTCATTCTGACCTGCGCGAGTCTGCCGGGTTTCCAGGAGATCAATACCATTCTCCGCGTAGATATGGGAAAAAGTTCGCTCCACAGGATCGATTTGTTTGATGACATTACCGAAGCCGTTGTATTCGTACGTGTAAAGCTGGGTAGAACCATCGTCAAGCACCCGACCAACATGGGCGGGTTTGTTTGTATTCCCGACCGTGATAGAGGGAAAACCCCCTGTCTGTCCGGCATAGTCATACCAGACGCGGCCTTCAAGCGGCTCTTTGACGCTTTCGAGGATGCCTGCCGAGGTAGGGAACGCGTCCAAGCTATGGAGCCAGTGATAAATTTTAGCCTTGGTGTAGTCGGGATAGGCGGCAGCGTAGGCTATTTTGCTCCAATAGTAGGTGTTGCGAAACTCAAGAAAGTTGTTTTCGGTCAACATACCGAGTGGCACGTTTTGCGCTGGGTCGGATGTATGAATGCCGAGATTTTGGGATTGGTTATATTCGACGCGGTCCCTATCACCATCGGGATAAATAGTCTCCAGTGAACGAGTGTTGCCCTCCGTCGCCTCCTTGCTGAATTTGGTCTCGCCATAGGGCGTTTTCAGTTTGACGATGAAGTCACTTTTAGAATTGTGTTCACCGTCGACGTCATAGGTAAATTCGGAAGTCAAACGACCCACGTCGGTAATCTTGATGAGCCGGCCCGAGTCGTCGTAGGTGAAAGTAGCAAAGCGTCCGAAAGGGTCGGTGACTTTGGTGATCTTGAACTCGTCCGCCGGGTGGTCATAGGAAATTGTAGTGATTTGGTTGATGGCATCCGTGATGGCGACCACGCGACGCTTATCATCGTAGCTCAAAGAGACGGCGTTGCCTTGAGGGTCGATCAACTGTTTAAGAAAAAGCTTCCGCTTGGTGGCTACCGGACCACCGGGTTCGCTGAAGGGTGGGCCGAACACCTTCTTGGTACCATCGCGCGAGAGCATCTCGTAGGTATTGGTAGCTGTGCGGGCAAGTCTGGTCTGGTCGAATTGCTGGAACGCGAAGCTGTCGTTTTTAGAGCCCGTGAAGGTCCGTGTACCACCGCCCATGATGTAGTATTCGACATCAGCAAAAGGATTCGAGGGCTCCTCCGTGATATACGAGAGCCAGTCAAAGGTCCACTTGTGACCGAAGTTTGAGTAGTCGAAATTTGCTGGCTGTCTGGCTTCGCGGTGGTTGTAACGAACCGTGAATCGGACGGCGGGACCCACGGGTGGAGAGTAACCGAGCGGTTCGTCGTTAATATTCAAGCTGACGGTCATGAGATGCACCCTGGGGACAGCCATGCCCTTACGGTCGGCATTTGGAGGACACGAGTTGCCTCCTCCTGCTGGCGTAGCCGGATCGCACGGCCCGTGAGGGTTTGGATCGTTGGCGGCCGTCGATCCTTTGCCCCACATCGTCTCGGCTTCTTGCGCCTCTACGGCTCGCCAGCCGGGCGCCAATTCTTCAGATGGAATGAGGAAGTAGCCGCTGGTTTCCGCGTCGAGTGCCTCCCTAGTGACCCACGCGTCATTCCCAAATGTAGGATCCTGGAGAAGGTAAAGGTCGCCTTCCTGCCGGACGATTGCGGCAAAATGGCCCAGGTTGAAATGAACGACGGAAGGCACGACAAGTAGCGCGTCTTTCTCGCGGAAGGCCATCTGGTAGTAGAGGCCAAGCTCACGCGACAACTCCTCAATTTGTAGGAGGGAGAAACCTTTCTCTGTGGATGCGCAGGCGTGAATTAACGCGGTTCCGGGGTTCGTGGGATCCAGGGAGACTTTGATCCGGTGCAGAGCAAGTGGTCCACAACGGAACGCGATCTCCGGGCGGTTTTCCATATTCCAGAGGCCCTCGCGGGCGCCGGCGATTCGTTCTGTGGCAGGACCGGAAAAGGTCCTGCCCTCGACGGAGTTGAGCAGAGCTTGAAGTTCCATCATCTGTCCAAGGCGCGCATGCATGTAAGCCAGTTCTCCGAGGGCGCGGTTCGCGATGGCTCTACCTCTTGCGTCGGTGGCCGCCTTGCCGAGTTCCCAAGCTTTACCCCACACCTCCAACGTTTTGGAATAATGACCGGTGTGGTAGTACTCGAGTCCAAGATTCGTCAGCAGCGAAACGTTCCAAGGGCACGTTGGGTAGGCTTCGAGAAAACCGTTGAGACTGGAGAAATCATCCGGACTGGCACGTTTCGAATAATCAAGCAGCGCTGTGACCAGAGCGGCATTCTCGGACTGCGTGGGTTCAGCTCCGACTGGCACCAACGGCTCCTCGAAAAGCCGTATCTGGAAAATCTCCTGCGGTGTAAGGTTTTTGGAGTACATAGGCTCGATCCTTCTTGAGTGTATGAACCGTTGGACGTGGTATCGATGCCGTCGTGTTCGGGTCAATTGCGTGAGTCTTGCGAAAACACAGGGTTGGCTCAGTGCAGCACACCGTTCCGCAATGAGCAGCGTATTGTAATGATCGACATTTGTCACGATAACCAGAATCCGCTTGTGTTCCTCAACGGGGCATTTCGCAGTTAATGAATGAAGAATGTTCTTTGGAGCATACTCTGAAAGTGACGTGGGCAATGTCGTTTCATGAAGAGCTTGAGCCCGAGTCGATACCCTCTGAGAACGGTGCTGGACAAAACTCCTGTTCACGCCGGCTTGACCCGCAACTAGGGAGGCCGGGGTCGATACTCTGAAAGGCTCCGCGACGCGAATATGAAGGAGCTGAGATTGATGGCGATGATGGAGTTTGGCGCGTTGCTTTCGCTTTCGAGCTGGCTATCCTACTTGTCGGCCGGGGGACACGTCAGGTGGGGGGTGAGAAGCGTTTTTATCGGCAGTTGATAGCGACGGCGGATAAGCCGTTCAACGGGCATCTGGTGCGCTTGAAAAACGAAAGAACGAACTAGCCAATGAAGACTCTGAATCAGAAAATGAAAGGCATAGGTTCCGCGCGCCCTAAGAAGGTCGACGCTCATGCCGCCGCGTTAGCCCATGAATCACGCATTCGTCACCTGCCTGCAGGAGGTACATCGGATCAAGCAGTGCTCCTCGTCTCTTCATCTTGCTCAATAATGATCCGAGCTGCGCGGTCGTGAGTTAGAGCGGTCCAGCCCCAGTTCCATAAGGTTTCAATCCTGTTTCGCGTTCCACTCAATAACGCCAGGTGAATGCCGAGCCAGGCGAAATAAGCGAGTGGACCATGAAGTGTCCGCTGGTTGGGAAACTCGACAACGGCAGAGCCGCGTCCAATCGTTGCCATAAATCCCTTGTCCCAATACTTAAAGGCCTGTGTTTCTTCTCCGGCGATTCGGCGGGCGATCTGTCGCCCAACGTGTTCGCCGGACTGCATGGCCACTGACCCGAGTTGAGGTAGAATTTTTCCTTCTGACGCCACTTCACCCATATCACCCACGACAAAGATCTCCGGATGGTCCGGTACGCTCAGAGCAGGATTGAGTTTCACTCGCCCGCCGCGACCCTGCGGCACTCCGAGCATGTGGGCGAGCGGGTTCGCCTGCACACCCGCGGCCCAGACAAGTGTGTGCGTTTTGATTTCTTCACCTGACTTCAGTCTTACAGATGTTGGCCCAACTTCGGCAACAGCTTCGCCCAGACGCAGCTCAACCCCGCGATCCTCAAGCTGCTGTCTGGCATAGACTCGCAAATTCTCTTTGAACGGAGGGAGAACTTCTTTCCCCATCTCGACAAGGATTATGCGAGCCTGGTCGGTTGCCAGCTGGTGATAGTCATCCGGCAACAAGTTGTAGAAGAGATCTGACAGTGCGCCTGCCGTTTCGACCCCGGTTGGCCCAGCGCCCACCACCACAAAATTCAGCGCGCCATCGCTAATGATTGTGGCATCTCGATCGGCGGCTTCAAATTGCTTCATTACCTGGTTACGGATTCTCACTGCATTCATTAGGGTGTAGAGGGGGAATGCATGTTCGGCTGCTCCGGGAGTGCCGAAATAGTTGACCGTCGCGCCGCCGGCGAGCACCAGGTAGTCGTAACTTATTTCTTCACCATCATCCACTTTGATCTTTCGCTCCGGCACACTGATGCCCGTAACTGTTCCCAGACGAAAGTTCACATTCTCCTGACTTCGGAAAATACTCCGCACCGGCGCGCCTACGTCTTCGGCGTTCAGCAGAGAAGTGGCTACCTGATAAAGGAGGGGCTGGAAGGTGTGATAGTTGTGTCGATCGATTAGAGTCACGTGAACCGGAACGTGGGCTAATTGCTCGGCGACTCCGAGTCCGCCGAATCCTGCGCCAACAATCACTACGTGTGGATACTTGCTCATTTCTTTACACCTCCAGCGGGCGCGGGTGAATTTGAATCGAAGATGATCTTCATTGGTTTCATGAACGCGATGAGGATGATAGCCAGAGCCGCGACGAGAGCGATCGCCAGGTAACCGTCGCTGTAAGCGAGCGAGTAGGCCTGTACCTTGATTTGTCCGCCAAGAATCAGGGCAGCCCTGGCTTGCGCGTCAGGGGCGCCGGCGGAATCGGGAAATAATCCCTGCGCGAGTGCACCGACTCGTTCCGATGTTAGCCAACTTCCCGAATCAATATGCAGACCAATCATGTTTGAATGAAATTGTTCACGCACTGATACCAGCCGCTGCATGACTGCAGTGCCAAGCTCGCCTCCAAACAAACGAACGCAATGAATAAATGCCGAGTAGGTCAGCACGTTAATCGGATTGGCGAGAGCATTCGAAGCAAATATGTTTTGTATGATCGAGCCGACCAGGCCGGTGAACGCGATACCGAGCCCAAATCCCATCACGATCTGGGTTGAAAAGAAATTGTCGCCCGCCCAGGCGCTGGTTAACTGCGCATCAAGCAGGCAAGCAATCGCGATGATCGCAAAACCGGTCGCCAGCACCAGGCGGTTATCGAACCGGCGCATCAAACGCGCGGCGACATACCCCATGATGACGAACGGCGCGACCAGCCAGAGTAAAACGCGGCCAGTCTCAAGAGGCCGATATTGTTGCGCCACAGTGAGCAATGCCGGCAGCAGAAAAGCGATTCCCAGCAGCAAAAAGCGAAACGAGAAGAGCGACGCGGCCAGGATCATCGTATTCCGGTTAACCAGAAAAATCGGGTTCACTAGCGGATTGGGTGAGAGCCACCGGCGAACTATTGTCACAGCGAGCAGAAAAACTGCCGTCAACAACATTCCCACAATTACACCTGAATTTAACCAATCCAGCCGCTCACCTTGATCAAGCGCGCCGTAAATCAAACTTAGTCCCAGACTGCCGTAAAGAAAGCCTCGCCAACTCAGAGCCGGCTTGGGTCCCTCGCGTTTGGGAGGCTGGGGGAGCGCAAGGTAAATGCAAAGCATCATCAGCGGTGCGAGCAATGCGCTCTGCCAGAAAATCCAGTGCCAGGATAGATGTTCGGTGTACCAGGCAACGAGTGGCGTACCGATACTGGTCGCCCCGAGTATGTCCATGGCATAGACGCCGATCGCGTAGATCACGTAGCGGATGGGCAGGGCAGTTAGCGCATACCCGAGAGCGAGCGGATAGAAGGTTCCAGACGAGAGGCCGCTTAACACCTGCAAGCAGAGCATCACGCGTAAGCTTGGCGAGAATGGCAACAAGACCGCGCACAGGACGAATATTGTTCCCGAATAGAGCAGCACGCGGCGCGCTCCCAACATGGCTCCGAGAAACACCGAGAATGGCCCAATAAACATCTGGGCCATGTTGTAGGCGGTCGGAATCCAACTAGCTTCATCAAATCCGAAACCCATCGCGCCGCGCAGGTCGGGAAGACCGACGCTAATCATGCGGCCGTTCAGAGTCGCTATGCCGGCGGCGAGAAACACACCGAACGTTCCAACATAGGCGTTCTGATCGAGGGAGGCAACAAACCGCGACAAATTGAATCGCGGCAAATCATCGGTCACAAGCTGATTTAACCTTTGGCCAATGGCTGTGCTCATACTCGCTTCCTGGAGATTGGTGTTGATGTCAAGTGCTCTCGCTCCAGAGGAGCCGAATGTTTATAGAAACCGGTTGTGAACAAGATCCGCGCTCCAGCGGAGCGCAATACTTCAGGCAACGGCACGCAATTCGGTTTTCCGTTTCGCTCCTGGAGCGAGTAGGAATCTTTGAACTTGCGCGTTCTATAAACATTACATCCCTACGGGACGTTGGAGCCACGACGTTTCCTGACTCACACTTTGCTCTTACCGGTGGCCCTAATCTCGGCAATAACCGACATTCCCGGACGGAGTTTCGCGGCGAGTGACGGATTCGGATCGAGCACGATCTTTACCGGAATGCGTTGGGCAATTTTCGTATAGTTGCCAGCGGCGTTGTCCGGCGGTAACAGCGCGAACTGGGAGCCGCTCGCCGGAGCTATTTCTTCCACGTGTCCGCGCAAGACGACACCCGGAAAGGTGTCCACGGTAATCTCAGCGGCATCGCCCTTCGACACGTTGGTCAGTTGCGTCTCTTTGTAGTTTGCCTGTACCCAGATCGTGTTCCCGACGAGAGAGATCACTTGAGTGCCGGGCGAAACTAATTGGCCGATCCTTACCTTTCGTTCACCGACGATCCCATCCGTCGGTGCGACAATTCTTGTGTAGTCGAGATTCGTTTGGGCGACCTTGAGCGCCTCCTGTTTTGCGTAAAGATCCGCCTGAAGCTGCTGGGTCTGCGCATCAAGCACGCCCATTTGTTTGATCTGAGCGTCAACTTCCGCACTTCGACTCAGTAGTTGAGCACGGGCGCGTTGTTGCTCTGCGTGACGCAAGTTCACCTGAGCGCGGGCTTTTGCAAGATCGGCGCGCCGCATGTCTACAAGGGAACGGGTTTGCTTTAACTCCGCCTTTCGACTGTCTAGAATCGCGGCATTGCGTTCCTGGTCAGCCACTACTTGCTCCAACTTTTGTTTAGTAGCCGAGCCCAAATCAACCAGGGCCTGCTGACGTTCTCGTTCAAGGCGCGTCCTTTCAGCGTCGGCGCTGGCGGCATCGACAACAGCTTGCGAGTCGGGAATCTTTGCCTGCGCAATGTCCACTCCAGCCTGCGCATTCGCCACATCAGCTCCCGCAGCTTCAATTCCGGCTCCTGCTTGATTGATCTCTGCCCTGGCTGCTTGAAGTCCAGCTTGCGCTTGAGAGATCCTGGAGTTCTGCAATTCTTTCTGCTTTGCATTGTTTTCTAATGCTGCTTGCGCTGCTAACACGCCGGCCTCAGCCTGGGCGACCTGCGCTTTGAAGTCGTCATCCTTTAATTGCACCAGGAGGTCGCCGGCCTTTACTTGCTGATAGTCGGTGACCGCAACCTGTGCCACAGTGCCGGAGACTCGAGTACTCAAAGGCGTAATGTCAGCCCGCAGGATAGCGTCGTCTGTCTTCTGCCAACCCGAGCCGCCAACCCAGCGATTCCAACCGCCCATGATCCCAAAGAGAATTACCGCGGCTAAGATAAGCACGAACAGCGGCGCCATTTTCTTCAAGGACAACCAGCGTTTCTCGGGAGGATCAGTTGAAACCAATGTGGATTGGGTCTCGTTTGGTGCAACTTCCGTTGCCTTAGCCGGGGCTTGATCGTGACCGTTCGAGGAGGACGCTACCTTCGTTGGAGTTTCGGCAGTGTCACCACCAGCACTTTTAGTAGTCCCGGTCGACGCGTTCGATTTCTCATCAGGCATCGTCATTTGTCCTCCCCAAGTGCTCTCTCAAACTCGGACCTCGCGGTCCAGAATGCCAACAGAGCTCGTTGATATTCGTGTGAAGCTTCTGCCAGCGATGCTTGCGACTGCAGCACATCAGATAGCAGCGCTGCCTGATAACCGTACCTGGCCGTGCTGACTCGGAGGTTCTCCTTCGCCGAAGCTTCAGCCAGCCCGGCAACGCGTAGCGCCTGTCCAGTCAGTTGCAGCTTCCGCAGCTTGTCGCCGACGTCGATCAATATTTTTTCCTCGGTTTCCTTTAGGCCGTTTTTCGCCTGCTCAATCGCGTGATCTTTTTCGGCGAGCTCATGCTTTTTTCGGCCCCAGTCGAAAAACTCCCAACTGACAAGCACGCCGACATTCGCGAAGTTTTTTGGTACGGCAGAATCAAAGTTGCGCGGCGTAAGGTACGTAAAGCCGACGCTTACATCTGGAATGTATTCCGACTTCTTAATCCGGCGGGCAATCGTTGCTTGTTCAACGGTTAAGGTCGCTTGCTGCAATTCGGGGCGACGCTCGAGCGCGAGCTTTCTGGCTGCTGTCAGGTCGGTCTCAAACCTTACGAATTCGGGAACGCCGGCGACTTCAAACTCTGTAGTTACATCACGACCGAGGAGACTGTTTAGTTGCTCCTTCTGAGTCGCCAATTTGTTGCTTAGCTCAAGCTCCTCATACTGCGATAGCGCCAAGCGTGTTTGCACCACCAGGTAATCTGCTTTGAGCGCGACATGCTGCACGACGTAATCGCCTGTGACCTTGTCGAGTTGCTGGTAAGCCTTCAACGCCTCGCGCTCGCTGGAGAGCGCGCTCTTTGTTTGCAGAATCGCGTAGTACGCCTTCTTCACCTGGTCGACGGTGTCGTTTTGTTGTTGCCGCAACTTTGCCTCACCCAGCTCGCGAGCGAGTTTTTCAAGCTTGATGCGGAGGCCGATTCGATGTTGCTGCGATACCGGCTGAATCGCGGACACCGCGAAGATCGCCGTTGGTTTGCGGTCCGGCGTTAGTGCGAAGAAGGAACCGAGGCCAGGAAATAGATTGGCAGCCGGGTTGGCCACCCGTATTTCGTTCTTAGCGAGATTTCCAGAGACAAGGGTGTATGTGTGTAGTGAAGGGAAGCGGAAGGTCTTTGCGACGGAAACGTCTTCGTCAGCTCTCTCAACACCCAGTTGGGCGATCTTGACCAAGTGATTGTGTTGCAGCGCCAGGTTGATCGCCCGATCGAGAGTTAGCGTCTGGAGAGACGCACCTTCCGGCTCCTGAGCCCAGGCCAGCCCGGGTGCGACGAACAGGATAAAAACTGCAGCTAGAAGGAAAACCACGCAATTCATAGTGCCTGCAAATGAGGTACTAGCGGGTCGCACTAGCGGCTTAATTATTCTGATTGTAGCGCTCATGATTTATCAGTCTTTTGGAGTGCGCTGACCTGTCAGCGCTTTGGTCGGTCGCGACCTGTCGCGGCCAACGGTTGTTGAAATTCACCGGATGCGCAGGGCGTCAAGCCGCCCCGGTCCAAAGCGGTGCCAGGTCAGCGCACTCCAAGGAACTCGTAATGAAAGCTCAGCAATACCTCGGCCAAAGCTAAACCTCGTTTTGCTGGAAAGGTTGGCAGTTCTTACGGCAAGAGTGTCGGTGGCTTTGCCAACAACTATCCAACGTCGTCCGTCAAATCCGGCAACCTCTGACTGATGTTTCGAGTTTTTAACATCTTTCGAATGGTTAACTTTGGCTGACCTATTGCAGTCGGTTTCTGCCGACGTGATCTCATTAACCTGCCTTCAAGGAGATGTGTCATCATGATCACCTACGCGTTACCTTTGACTGAAACCAGGAGTAGCGAGCTCGATTTGTATTTTCTTGATCTCGCTCTTGCCCTTGCCGCTAAGGGCGAAGGCCAGGTAAAGCCGAATCCGCTGGTCGGCGCCGTCGTTGTGAAGAATGGCATTGTTGTTGGCGAGGGCTTTCACCGCTATGAAGGAATCAAACACGCTGAGGTGTTAGCGCTCGAAGCAGCCGGCCAGCAAGCGAGAGGCGCAACGATCTACGTTAATCTGGAACCCTGTTGCCATCGAGGAGGCGGCAAACGCACTCCTCCCTGCTGCGATGCTTTGATTGCCGCCCAGGTAAAAAGGGTCGTCTGCTGCATCACAGATCCGAATCCCAGAGTTAACGGCAGAGGCGTTGTTGCGCTGCGCAAGGCTGGTATAGCAGTGACGGTTGGCCCAAGGACTTCCGCCGCGCGAATACTTAATGCCAAGTACCTGAGATCAGTCATCAGCTCGAACGCTTCACCAGACTCATCTCTAATGCAACTTCTCTTTTGATTCTGTTCTGCCATCCAGCCGCAGAATGTCGGATTCCAGTTCTGACAACAAAATCACAGCCCCGGCAATTCCGACAGTAGCTTTTGAAGAACCGCAAATACCTCACCTATTCAAGCAAAAGCCCAGCCGCTTCCTTTGGTACATCCATTGCCCTGACACGTCCCGATGAATTATTCCGACGCGAAAAAAGAAAGCAGAGAGGAAGCACTTATGAGTTTTGAAAAACCGATTCGTCGAATCGCAATTGTCGGCACGGGAGTAATTGGCGCGAGCTGGGCTGCACAGTACCTGGCTCGCGGGTTTGATGTTATTGCCACCGACCCGGCCCCAAACGCAGAAGCAAACTTACGCAAGTATGTCGACGAAGCGTGGCCGGCACTCACTGAGATCGGACTGTCTCCCGGAGCATCGCGCGAGCGTCTCAGTTTCAGTGCCGACATGAAAGAGGCATTGTCGCAAGCCGACTTCGTCCAGGAGAACGGACCAGAGCGGCCTGACTTCAAAATTAAGTTATTCGCGGATATGGATGACGTCACGCCGACGGACTCGATCATTGCCTCGAGCTCGTCTGGCATAACGCCGAGCGTCATGCAAACAAACTGTAAACACCCTGAGCGCGTACTTATCGGGCATCCCTTCAATCCTCCACACATCATTCCCCTGGTTGAAGTTGTTGGTGGTACCAAAACCGCGCCCGAAGCGATTCAACGCGCAATAGCGTTCTACGCCTCGATCGGAAAGAAGCCGATCAAGCTCAACAAAGAACTTCCCGGCCACGTTGGCAATCGGCTCCAGATCGCCCTCTACAAAGAAATTATGTATCTGATTCAGGAGGGCATTTTGAATGTCAGCGATGCTGATGACGCGGTGAGTTATGGCCCAGGCCTGCGCTGGGGAGTAATGGGACCTAGCTTGCAATGGCACCTGGGTGGGGGGCCGGGTGGAATCAAGCATTTTATGGAACACCTCATGCCGGGCATGGCAGCTACGTTCGGTATTCTCGGCACTCCGGACGTAACCCAAGAGCTCAAGCAAACGATCGTCGATGGCGTCTTAGAGATCGCTGGAAACCGTTCTGTTGATCAACTCGCACAGGCAGAAAACAAAGAACTTCTCGGACTGATCAAGATTCGCGCAAACAGTGCCAGCGTCTCAGAAGGATCGAACCAAGCCCCGGCAACCAACAGTAGCGCTAAGACGAACGGCAAAACATCCGAGCGTGTCTTCTTCCTCGATGTGAGTGGCGGTCGGATCGAGTCGCTCAATCCCGATGGATCCGACCGTCGCGTGGTTCTCGATGGACTACAGAGAATTCCCGATGGAATTGAAGTTGACGTAGAAGCTGGACACATCTACTGGACGAACATGGGGAATCCCAAAAAGAACGATGGTTCAATCGAACGCTCGGACCTCGATGGAACAAATCGCATAACCATTGTGCCTGAGGGTGCGACCTTCACTCCGAAACAACTAAAGCTCGATAAACAAGGCGGCAAGGTGTACTGGTCGGATCGCGAGGGCATGCGCGTCATGCGCGCCAACCTAGACGGTTCGCAACTCGAAACTCTCGTTGACACGAGTCAGGGCGATGCACGTCCTGGAACTGACGAAACTAAATGGTGCGTGGGCATCGCAGTCGATCACGACGCCGGCAAGATCTATTGGACTCAGAAGGGTAGTGACAACGCCAACGAAGGTAGTATCTTCCGCGCCAACCTGGACATACCTAAAGGTGAGACGGCGGTAAATCGCACCGACATCGAGGTATTCCTCGACAGTCTTCCTGAGCCGATAGATTTAGACCTCGATCTCGCCCAGCGAATGATTTATTGGACTGATCGCGGCAATCCTCCAAAAGGCAACAGCGTAAGTCGAGCGCCAATCGACAATCCCGGAAAGGACCAGGAGATTCTGGTCACTGACCTGATGGAAGGCATCGGACTGTCGTTGGATCTGAAAAACGATCGCATGTTTTTCGCTGACCTCGGTGGTTCGGTCTACACCGCTAAGCTGGACGGCTCTCAAAAAAGACCACTTCTCGTGGCGCAAGGAAACCTAACCGGGGTCGCGTACGCCGACTTCAAAAGATAACTAAATGTGGTCCAGGTCTCGTTAACTTGACTCCAAACAGATGAGGCCTGGCAACGCAGTGATCCAAAACGATTGAGGAGAATTCAAATGGCTACTGAAAGAAAAGAGATAAGGCAACCGAAGCCACTGCCGGCGCCGAACAGCGACTTCTATGAATTTGCCGCGGACCTGCCCGCCGAGGAACTGGCGATTGTGAAGAAGGTGCGCGATTACATGGAGACGAAAGTCGAGCCCATTATTAACAAGTATTGGGTCGAGGACTCGTTTCCGTTCGAGCTGCTCCCATCGTTCAAGGAGTTGGGTATCGCCGGTCTCGGCATTCACGGCTACGACTGTCCGGGGGGAAGTCCGCTGCTGGTCGGCTTGACTGCTATGAACATAGCGCGAACGGATACTTCAATGGCGACCTTCTGGGGTGTTCACACCGGTCTGGCGATGGGTTCCATCTACCTCAACGGCACCGAAGAGCAGAAGCAGAAGTGGCTGCCGCCGATGGCCCGCATGGAGAAGATCGGCTGTTTCGGGCTGACCGAGCCGCTGGTTGGCTCGGGGACGGCCGGTGGTCTAACAACCACTGCGAAGCGCGAAGGCGACACCTGGGTGCTCAATGGCCAGAAGCGCTGGATCGGCAACGCGACGTGGTGTGACATCTCGATCATTTGGGCGCGCGACCTCGACGACAACCAGGTCAAGGCCTTCATCGTCGAGAACAAGACTACGCCCGGGTTCAGCGTCGAGAAGATTCAGAACAAGATCGCGCTCAAGGTCGTCCAAAACGGCGAGATCACGATGAAGGACTGCCGGGTGCCGGACGAGAATCGTCTCCAGGGAGGCACAGGGACGTTCCGCGACGCCGCGCGCGTGCTGCGCGGCACCCGCCATGGCAGCGGCTGGGAGATCACGGGTACCCAAATGGGCGCCTATGAAAATGCCCTCAAGTACGCCCAGCAGCGCTTGCAGTTCGGAAAGCCCATCGGTTCGTTCCAGCTGGTCCAGGAACTTCTCGCGAAGATGTTGGGCAACATCGTTGCCTGTCAGTGCATGGTGGCTCGCTCGGTGCAGCTGGAAGCCGAAGGCAAGCTGAACGACGCGCAAGCGGCGATTGTCAAGGCGTTCTGCACCTCCAAAGCGCGGGAAACCGTCTCGTGGGCTCGCGAGGCGATGGGTGGCAACGGGATCCTGGTCGACTACAACGTAGCGCGCCACTTTGCGGATGCCGAGGCGATCTATTCCTACGAAGGCACGTACCAGATGCAGACCCTGATCGTCGGCAAGGCGATCACCGGTCTCAGCGCCTTTGTTTAATTGCGTTCCAGTAAAACCAGACCTAATCAAGATTCAAGATAGGAGTTGATGAAAATGAGTTCACCAGTGGCAGCGTCGAAATTTGAGAACGTGCTCTTTGAAAAGAAGAACGGCATCGCCTATGTAACTTTGAATCGGCCGAAGGTGCTGAATGCTCTGAACCACGCAACCTGGAATGACTTGCAAGCGGCGTTTGAAGATGCGCGCGATGATGAGACCGTTCGTGGTGTGATCCTGACAGGCGCGGGTGACAAAGCATTCATCGCCGGCGCCGACATCAGTGAGCTTGCTACAGTCAGCGCCGTGCAGGCGGAAAAGTCGAGCAGTTACGGACAAGAAGTTCTTAATCTGATTGAGAATCTTGGCAAACCCGTGATTGCTGCCATCAACGGTTTCGCCCTGGGGGGCGGGTGCGAAACCGCGATGGCCTGCACCATCAGGCTGGCAAGTGAGAACGCAAAGTTTGGTCAACCTGAAGTTAAATTGGGATTGCTTCCGGGCGGCGGTGGTACCCAACGGCTGCCGCGGCTGGTCGGAAAGGGGCGGGCCCTGCAGCTCATACTCTCCGGCGGAATAATCAGCGCGTCAGAGGCTTATCGAATCGGGCTGGTAAACGAAGTCGTTCCTACGGCCGAACTTATTCCGCGCGCCGAAGCACTCCTGGGAGAAATTTCTGCAAACGCACCAATAGCCATTAAGTACTCGCTCGAAGCCGTAAATAAAGGCATGGAAACGAGTCAGACTGAAGGTCTGGCGCTCGAGGCATCGTTCTTTGGTCTCTGTGCCGGCACCGAAGACAAGGGCGAAGGGACGCGAGCGTTTCTCGAAAAGCGCGCGCCTCAATTCCACGGTCGTTGACAGAAACGATCAGCGCGCGCCGAAGTGACAGCGCGCCTGTTCTCAAGGATCGCTTCGTTATTAGAACGGTAAGAATTTTCAAGGAGATTCGTAATGACAACAGAGAACATTTTTTCGGGATTGAAGGTCGTTGACCTCGCGAGCTTCGTCGCCGCTCCAGGGGCCGCGGTGATCCTGTCCGATTTCGGCGCGGACGTGATCAAGGTGGAACCGCCGACCGGCGACTTCTGGAGACACGGACACAAGGTTCCGCCGCAGCCGCTGGCAAACGAGCCGTATCAATTTCACCTGAACAACCGTAACAAGCGCGGGATGACGCTCGATTTGAAATCCCCGGGCGCTCAGGAGGTTCTGGAACGGCTCGTCAAGTGGGCCGACGTCTTCATCGTCAATACGCCGCATCCCGCACGCAAGAAACTCAAGCTCGAATACGAGGACGTGGTGCAGTGGAATCCGCGTTTGATCTATGCCGATCTCACGGGTTTCGGTGACAAAGGACCCGATGCTGATCTGCCTGGCTTCGACATCACCTCGTATTGGGCCCGCAGCGGACTGCTTTCGCTGACACGTGATGCCGGGAACCCACCGACCTGGCCAGTGGGCGGCAGCGGTGATAATGCGACCGCGGTTGGGCTTTATTCCGCGATCGTCACCGCGCTCTACCGTCGTGAGCGCACTGGCAAAGGGTCGGCAGTAACGACTTCGCTGCTCGCCGAAGGTGTCTGGTCGGCGAGTGTTTCGATCCAGGCCGCGCTGAGCGGGGCAAAGTTTTATGGACTGCACGATCGTAATAACCCGGCGAATGCAGCCTTGAATGTCTATCGCGCTGCCGACGGCACTTGGTTCGTGGTCTTGGTCGGGGCCGAGAAATTCGCGGCCGTGGCAAATGCGATCGGCCGCCCTGACCTCCTCACCGATCCGCGGTTTTCGGACCCGGCGCAGCTGGCGATCAACAGGCCGCAGTTGACCGCGATTCTCGACGAAGTGTTCGCCTCGCAGCCGATACAGCATTGGTACGAGGTGTTCAGCGGACTCCACGTCACGTTTGGCGCAGTGCGTGGTCCGCAGGAAGTCATTAACGATCCGCAACTGCGCGCGAATGACATCATCGTTCCGCTGGAAGGGGCAGGGGACAAGCTAACCTCGACGATAAGCAGTCCCATTCAAGTGGAGGGAGTCACCAAGGAGCCGGCAAGGCGCGCGCCTAAACTTGGCGAACATAATCAGGAAATTCTACGAGAGCTGGGTTTTGATTCGAAACAGGTTGACGGCTTTGTCGCGAGTGGTGTCCTGGGTGGACATAAGGAAGCAGCAGGAGGTGCGCGATGAATGAAATCCTAACGGAACGTACGGGAAATATTTTGCGGGTCACGGTGAATCGTCCGGCGAAGAAGAACGCTATGACTTCTGCCATGTACATCGCGCTGGCAGACGCCTTCAACGAGGCGGCAAAGGACGATGAGGTACGGGTCGTGATCTGGGATGCTGCGGGCGATTCATTCTCGGCCGGCAATGATGTGGAAGATTTTCTGAAGAACCCTCCCGGGCCAGGTGAGAGTCCGCAAGCAGCCATAGGGAATGCGTTGCTCAACCTTGATAAGCCGTTGATCGCCGTGGTAAAGGGTGCCGCAATCGGCGGCGGTACTACTTTGCTGACGCACTGTGACTTTGTCTATGCGGGTGAAAGTGCGAAGTTCCAAATGCCCTTCGTCAATCTTGGATTGGTTATGGAATTTGGATCGAGTTGGACCTTGCCGGCCCGCGGCGGATATCTCCGGGCTGCCGAACTATTTATGTTGGGCCAGCCCTTCAAGCCCGAGCTTGCGGCAGAGATTGGATTGGTTACCCTGGTCGTGCCTGACTCCGAATTGTCAACGACGGCGACCGAAACTGCAGAGAAATTGGCCGCGAAACCGATTGGCGCGCTGCGGGCCATCAAGAAGCTGATGAAGAGTTCGCAGCGCGAACAAATTGAGCAGGCCATCAAACTCGAAGTGGAGGAGTTCAGTACGCGAGTGCGTTCAGCGGAAGTAAGGGAGGTGTTCACTGCGTTTTTAGAGAAGCGTCCGCCGGACTTCACGAAAGCAAAGGCAACTGCGCAGTCATAGCGCTGGAAGCCATTAGGTCCAACCATGAATAGAAGCGCACCAGCAACGACGGTCCGAAAGATTGCCTCGGCGCAAATCCCGACGAGGTGGGGAGTGTTTCAGACGATAGGTTTCGAGCGTGGAACCTCTGCGGGCAGCCATCCGGCCGAAACCGCGTTGGCGGTTGTTCTCGGCGATCTAAGGCAGGACGCTGCTCCGCTGGTTCGTATTCACTCGCAGTGCTTCACCGGTGAGGTGTTGGGATCATTGCGTTGTGACTGCGGCGATCAGTTGGAGATGTCGTTGCGCGCCATCGCTGAAGAAGGCCGCGGCCTGGTGATCTATGAACACCAGGAAGGGCGCGGCATCGGACTCATGGCGAAGTTGCAGGCATACGCGCTCCAGGACGAAGGCCTTGATACCGTGGAGGCAAATCATGCCCTGGGCTTTGAAGCGGATTGCCGAGACTTCAGCCTGCCCATCGCAATCTTGCAGGAGCTCGGGCTTAGCCGAGTTCGCTTGCTTACTAATAATCTTCAGAAATCGAAGGCCCTGCTAGCTGCTGGTATCGAGGTTGTGGGTCGGGTTCCTTGCGAAGTCGCGCCGACACCTGACTCAACTGCTTACCTGCGGACCAAGAAAGAGAAGATGGGCCACGCGCTAACTTTCCCAGCGGTTGAGACAAATATCAAAGACGAGACCGCCGAAGATCATTTTGAGTTTGCCAGTATTGAAACTGCGCTTGCGGAACTAAGAGCTGGGCGCATGATCGTGGTCGTCGATGATGAGGATCGCGAGAACGAAGGCGATCTAACAATGGCCGCGGAAATGGTCACGCCGGAAGCCATCAACTTCATGGCCACTCACGGACGCGGCTTGATTTGCCTGGCGATGACTGGCGAGCGGCTCGATGAGTTGGAGCTCGCCCCGATGGCGCCGGACAACACCGCGGTAGGCGGAACGGCGTTCACTGTCTCAATTGATGTGAAGGGATATGACGTCTCAACGGGGATATCTGCTTACGATCGAGCGCAAACTATCCGAGCGGCTATCGATCCAAACACACATCCGGAGGACTTCGGTCGACCGGGACACATTTTTCCGCTACGCGCTCGTTCTGGCGGAGTCCTGGAGCGCCGCGGTCAGACGGAAGGCGCTGTCGACCTTGCCAGTCTCGCGGGGCTTTATCCGGCCGGTGTTATCTGCGAGATCGTCAACGACGACGGCAGTATGGCCCGCGTTCCCGACCTGGAGACGTTCTGCAAAAAGCACGACCTGGTAATGATCACAGTGGCGGAGTTAGCGCGATACCGCGTTGAACTCGACTTTGAAAGTGCGGTGGGAGTGTTCGATGGAATGTATCCGTCGTGCCCGATGCTTGCCACAAACCTATTCATTTCCAGCGATTGCTTGACGACCGGCGAAACGACGGAGTGTGCGGCATGATTCACACGCACTCTCTTGGTCGAGCAGCTCGATACTATCCTGAACTCACCGCGCTTGTTTCAGGCGACAAGCGCTCCACTTTTCGAGAGCTTCATGTTCGAGTAGCGAGTATTGCAGAGGCGCTAGCCAAAGAGGGATTTGCGGTTGGAGATCGGCTCGCCATACTGCTCCCGAATGAACCCGAATATATTGAAGCGATCCACGCGTGCGCCTTGTTGGGAGTGATCGCCGTCCCGCTGAACACACGACTCTCGGTGCCCGAAATCGATCACATACTCGCCGATGCAAATCCACGAGGATTGATTCGCCACTCTTCGCTACCGGTTCCGACCGCAAAACTTTCCTGGCAGTTAGTGCTGGATCAGGAACCGCCGGAAATTCGTGAAGAATTTCATCCAAAGCCTTTCTACAATCCGGCCGCCGTCCTCGCGCTCCTTTATACAAGTGGCACCACCGGAAAAGCGAAGGGGGTTGTGTTAACGCACGAGAATGTTTTGGCTAATGTAGACCATTCAAACTACTGGATGCCTTACAAAGAACGCGGTGTGCACCTGCACGCGGCGCCGATATTTCACATGGCGGATTTTCCAGTTATGTTTGCCGCGCCTGCGTTCGGCGCGTGCCAGGTAACGATTCCCAAGTTTAGTCCTCAGAGCTTTTGCGAAGCAGTTCAACGCGAACGCGTCAGCCACACCGTTTTGGTGCCGACGATGATTAATTTGCTGACGCAGTTTCCCGATCTACAAAAATATGACCTGAGTAGCCTCGAGTTAATAGGATACGGAGGTTCACCGATGGCGCCTGAGCTTGTTCATCGAGTGAGAACCCTATTACCTAATCTCAAGCTGGTTCAAGGTTACGGACTCAGCGAATCGGGTTATCTCACGGGACTGCTGGACCACGAGCACACTGAAGACAAATTGACCTCCTGCGGGCGCCCGTGTCTCGGCATCGATGTGCGCGTGATGGATGAGTCAGGCAAAGAAGTCGCAATCGGACAAACCGGCGAGCTGGTGGCGCGTGGTGCGAATGTCATGCGCGAGTACTGGAATAATCCTGAGGAAACAACCCGCGCGTTTCGTGATGGACTTTTTTGTACGGGCGATGTCGGATACCAGGACACACAAGGCTATTTCTATATCCTCGATCGTTTGAAGGACATGATTGTCACTGGAGGCGAAAATGTTTACTCCGGTGAAGTTGAAGCAGTTCTTTACTCGCATCCAGCCGTTCACGAGGCGGCAGTGTTTGGAATTCCCGATCCAAAGTGGGGCGAACTCGTAACAGCTTGCGTGGTACTGAAGCCGGGAATGATTCTCAACTCCGATGACTTGATTGCTTATTGCCGCCGCTCTCTGGCCAACTACAAGGTTCCGCGCCGCGTTGAATTTTCAGAAACCGAGTTGCCGAAAAGTGGCTCCGGCAAGATTCTTAAAAAGGTTTTGCGTGAAAGTTTTTGGACGCGGCAAGAACGAGCCGTAAGTTGACCATTTGTAAGTACCACGCAAGCAGGATGATCTTAGTAAACTGTCGGCTGCCTTTTGCGACCCCCATCAGTTCCTATCCGTCAATTCCGGCAACACAATCCCATCACGTTCAGATTCCTTCGCAATCTCGCTAGTTACCGTGTTTGTCCACTTGGAACGCGCGTTGCCCTCAGAGCAGCAAGGCTGGTCGGACAAATACCGTCAAACGAAAGGATGCGACGAGCCAGGACAAAACGATGAGAACGTGGATCAACTTCATCATGAGAATGAATTCGCCATACCGTGTAGGCCGATCGCGAAAGGAGCTACGGTCCCATATCGCGGTTGCTGCGTGTTCTATGATCTTCTGTGCTGGCATCTTGACTGATCGGGTCCATGCTCAACGCGACTTGGAGATCACATCAAAAGCAAGAAGTGGGAATCCGAGGAAGCCGGCGCCCGATGTCTCGGAAACAGATGCGGCCCCAATCGAATCAGCTGCTGCCAACACCAGGGAGCAGAAACGTTGGTTCGCGAGATTTGGCATTGTGGCAGCCGCCTATCATCCGGGCGCGAGTATCCGAACAAACGGACAGGTAATCCCAGGCAGCACAGCATCTGCCAGTTCCAATTTCACCACGACGTTCGAAGTCGGCTACGACGTGACAAAGAATATTTCCGCGTCATTGTGTGTTGGTTTTCCACCGAAGCCGCATATCGACGGTCGAGGGACTGTCGCTTCATTGGGTACGCTGGGAAAAGTTCGCTACGGTCCAGCAATTTTCACCGGCTACTATCGTTTTCCAAGAGTTGCCGGCTTCCGCCCCTATGCGGGAGGTGGAGCGGCCTACGCAATTATCCTAAAAGAATTTGATGGCGCGGTGACGCAACTCAATGCTCATAACAACTGGGGATCAGTATTACAAGTCGGAGTCGAACGTGGGTTAACCAGGAAATTAGATCTCTTCGTTGACTTCAAGGAAGTTTGGCTCTCAGTTAACGCGGATGGGTTTCTTGGCGGGAATGTTCCTGTAAAGGCTCGCGTTAAGTTGGATCCCAGTCTCATTTCCGTCGGGATTAAGTTTCACTTCCGTTAGTTAGTAGCACCAATTTTCGTTTTCGAGAGAGTTATGAGCAATCGAAGACACTTGAAAGTTGAAGCACAACACGGCGGCCCTAAAAGCGTTCAACCGAATGATGCGCGCACAATCCGGCTGTTGCCGGGTAGCTCGAGCTCCATCGAGGCCAAAGCAGCAGTGCGCCCGATGACCGTGCTCGACTTTCAAAAGATGAAAAACGAGGGTCGCAAGATATCGATGATCACTTGCTATGACTACTCGAGCGCGCGCGCAGTGGCGCAATCGAGCGTCGACTGCATTCTGGTTGGTGACAGCGTCGCGATGACCATGCATGGTTATCCGAATACCCTTTCGGCTACTACGACGATGATGGCGATGCACACAGCGGCGGTGGCGCGGGGAGCGCCTTCAAAGTTCATCGTCGGTGACATGCCGTTTCTTTCCTATCGAAAAGGATTGAAGGAGGCGATGGATTGTGTCCATGAACTGATGAGCGCCGGCGCTCACTCGGTTAAGCTCGAAGGCGTGCGGGGCCATGCCGAGATCGTGCGTCACATTGCCGATTCGGGAGTACCGGTGATGGGCCATCTCGGCCTCACGCCACAGTCGGTTAATCAGCTTGGCGGGATGAAAGTCCAGGCAAAGACAGATGCGGCGGTTGAACTCCTGGCATCGCAAGCGCGCGAGCTGGAAGATGCCGGTTGCTTCGCGCTCGTACTCGAGTGCGTGCCGGCTGAGGCCGCGCGGAAAGTCACCGAACTCTTGACGATTCCAACGATCGGCATCGGCGCCGGCCCAGCTGTTAGCGGACAAGTTCTTGTCTATCAGGATCTGCTCGGACTCAATCCTTCTTTCAAACCAAAGTTCTTACGAACTTATGCGAGCGCCTTTGAAATGATCCACGCCGCACTCGATTCATACAACGACGATGTAAAACGTGGAGAGTTTCCCTCTGAGAATGAGAGCTACTCGTGAAATTGTGGAGTTTGTGAGAAGACATGGCACGCGCGAAAGCGAAGATCGGTGCGACGAATTACGTGGTGGCGATCGCGGCCGGGCATCATCAGCTCGTCGCCGACGAGCCCACAAAACTTGGCGGTCAGGATGCGGGCCCGGGCCCTTACGAACTGTTGTGCTCGGCACTTGGCGCGTGCACGGCGATCACACTGCGCATGTATGCGGAGCGGAAGCAATGGCTGTTGGCTGCAGTGCAGGTTGATGCGCATTTCAAAGAGGGAGCGATCACGCGCGTGCTTAGCTTCGAGGGTGAGTTGGATGAGGAACAACGCGCGCGGCTTGCTGACGTGGCTGAGCGTACGCCCGTAACGCTGACGCTCAAGCAGGGTCTATCGATCACAACCACGCTAGTTGATCGAATTACCTGCGATGCGACGGAAGACATTTAGGAAAAGGTGACTTATGTCTCAGTTGGAACCAGAGCGATTTAACTTCATCAGCGATGACGATCTTTCCATCGCCTGTGTGAAATGGAGCGGCCAGCACAAGATTCGTGGCGTTGTACAAATCGCCCACGGACTTGGTGAGCACATTGGCCGTTACGCAGAATTGGCCGACATATTGGCGCGCGCGGAATTTGTTGTTTACGGAAACGATCACCGAGGCCACGGCCTGACGGCAAAACCTACTGGCAGTTTCGGCGACTTCGGACAAGGTGGTTTTGATCAGCTCGTCAAGGACATGGCTACTTTGAGATACCTTGCCAAGAACGAATATCCGGGCAAACCATACATTCTGTTGGGTCACGGCATGGGATCGTTTGCTGCCCAACAATTCATCCTCGACCATAGTCGTTCGATCGACGGCTTAGTGCTTTCCGGATCAGGCGCTTTGGATTGCCTGGCGCGTACCGTCCAGGACGTACCAGCGGGCGAGGATCCGATGAAGTTGATGAACGCATCGTTTGAACCGGGTCGAACGCCGTTCGATTGGCTCAGCCGCGACGAGGACGAAGTCGATACTTTCATCAACGATCCACTCTGCTTCCCATCGTTGAGCGCAAGCTCAATGGAGTCATTTGTTGACGCGTTCCCGCGGCTAGCGGATCCGACGGCAATCCGCACGGTGCGCGCTGATCTTCCGATCTACATTTTTTCCGGCAGCGACGATCCGGTCGGAGGAAAGTTAGAAGGAGTGCGAGTGCTGATCGACCGGTACCATAGCGCGGGAATTGCTTCCATCGCACACGATTTCTATACCGGCGGCCGGCACGAAATCCTTCACGAACTGAATCGCCGCGAGGTTATCGCTAATCTGCTTGTGTGGCTTTCGGGAGTCGTTAAAAGGGAATCGTGAGACATCTCCATATCCCAAGCCGACCGACATTTGGAGTGCGCCGACCTGTCGGCGCTTTCGTCGCTGCAACCTGTCGCAGCAATTGTCCAAAACAGCCTATAATCAACCCTCGCGTCGAGCCGCCGCGGGCGAAAGCGATGACAGGTCATCGCACTCCAAAAGTTTGGCACTACCCCCAACAATCCCGAACAGGCTTCTCTAACCATTTCAAAAAATTAGTAGTACACTCGCAGGCAAAGTCTTTGTTTTTCGGTTTTGGTCATTGATTGACTATGAGTGCGAAAAGTCCCATTCGAATCCTGAGCGTAGATGATCATCCTTTATTGCGAGAAGGGATCGCCGCCGTGCTTGGCAATGAAACAGATTTGTTTCTCGTCGCACAGCGAGTAATGGACGCGAAGCAATAGAACAATTCGGTGTCCATCGTCCCGATATAACTCTGATGGATTTGCAGATGCCTGAAATGAACGGTGTTGACGCAATTCTCGCGATTCGCAAAGACTTTCCCAATGCCCGCATCATTGTGCTAACAACCTACGGCGGTGACGTACAAGCCGTACGAGCGTTCGATGCCGGCGCTTGCGGATATCTACTGAAGAACATGGTGCGCAAGGAATTGGTGGTTAACGGACCAGAGCAAACGATGATGCCAATAAAGCCATCGGTCCACGTAGATCAATGAGCAAAGCAGTGATCGTCAATGACGGGCTGATCAGGTATGTACAAAACATATCGGTGGGCCACCATCTGCTCCAGGCTGACGAGCCAGTCGCTTCTGGTGGCTCTGATGCTGGGCCTGATCCTTACGAGTTGCTACTGGCGGCGCTTGGTGCGTGTATCAGCATCACCTTGCGAATGTATGCAGACCGAAAGCAGTGGCCGCTCGACGGCGTTCAGGTTCGCCTCAGTTACGCGAGGGTCCATGCTGAAGATTGTGCCACGTGCGATAGCGAAGCCAAGCTGATTGACATCATTGACGTAGAAGTTTCAGTAGTAGGAGATCTTTCAGAAGATCAACACCGCAGGCTATTGGAGATTGCGGGGAAGTGTCCCGTGCATCGCACCCTGGCGTCGCCAATTTCGATTCGTACGCGACCTGCGCCCCAGACCACCCAGCATTAGGCCAGCAAGCCAGGTGACTTTGCCCGAAAAGTCTTGAATCCCCTCAGCGGCAGCTGGGGGATGTTTCGAGTGCAGCCTCGCGCGAAATTTTTCAACGGAAATAGGCAGGACTTGAACCAGTGTGCCAAGAAAAAGTAGGTAAAGCATAGATGGTGAACTGAAGCCTTAGCCGATACCACAGGCTGGCCCTGTGGTGCTTCATGTGCACAGCTACAAAGACAGGCTGATCCATCGGTTCGCAAGTGGCCACGGGCTGGCCCCGTGGAGTTTCACGTTGCCGCCTGCCACCAGCCTGAAGCGTGAACACTCCACGGGACGAGCCCGTGGCATCACCAAAAATCTCGGCCCGCCTCTGTTAGCGACCAACGTGAGTGACCACGGCGCCAGGCCGTGGCCTCAGTTTTAGCGACTACCTACTT
>DATNBH010000012.1:0-126416 GCA_035572035.1 Pyrinomonadaceae bacterium
GCCCCGTGGAGCATCACGCAGGTCGCTACAGAGAAGTCGCTATACGAACAGATGCCACGGGCTTGCCCCGTGGAGCATCACGCAGGTCGCTACAGAGAAGTCGCTATACGAACAGATGCCACGGGCTTGCCCCGTGGAGCATCACGCAGGTCGCTACAGAGAAGTCGCTAATACGAAACAGATGCCACGGGCTTGTCCCGTGGAGCATCACGCAGGTCGCTACAGAGAAGTCGCTAATACGAACAGATGCCACGGGCTTGCCCCGTGGAGCATCACGCAGTTCGCTAAAGAGAAGTCTAATACGAAACGGATGCCACGGGCTTGTCCCGTGGAGCATCACGCAGGTCGCTACCACCAAGCGCAAAACAGACCGGTGACACAGGCATGGTCGTGTCACCCACTTCGCGATTGGGGGAGCGAAATGCTAATTCAGCCTTATGCGTTGGAAGAGTTACAGTTTGCTTACTGTTACCGAGTCTATTTGCGATGGCGAACTTATCGTGCTCAATCGTGTGCTCCGCTAACCAAACTAGACAAATCAATCTTATCGGAGCTAGCGCAGCCGTACGACATTCACGTGCTTGAAACCGCAAGCGACTCGACGGATTTGCTTTCCGAGGTCAGTCTGAAACCGCTCGAAACGATTTCAGGTGCAGCGGGTAAGCTAAAAGGACAAGTTAGTAAATGGCTTCGAACTGAGCTCCAACTGCAACAACCAACGAATTTGCTTAGCCTCGGTTATTTCGCTTGTACGGTCGGTAACAGCACCAGTGTCGAAGTTGATGCTTATTTAGATAGCCAGGGAAAGCACCATGGATACTCAGCTCGTGCGCTTGCGCCAGTCTATTTGAAGAAATACAAGCTCGATGAGACAAACATTACGCCTCGGCACGCTAAAGTTATTTCGCAATTTCATATTGTTCTGGCGACGACCGGAAGAATTGGCGTATTCGGTTCTGAGCTTGGGAGGCACGTGGCCGAGCGTTGGAGTGAACTACAGCGTGAATCGCGATTTGCCCTGTTGAAAGTTTCGTTTGTTCCTGATCATGTTCATATCGCGATGCGGTTGCATCCTTCAATGTCTCCCGGCTCAGTTGCTATTAGCTTGATGAACGCGGCGCAGGAATTGATGAGTCGTGAGTTGGTTTCTGTTGGTATCAATCGATTGTGGTAGCCGAGTGCGTATATTGGGAGTTACGGCGATTTAGCAAGTCCACAGATTAGAAAGTACATTGAGAATTGGAAGCAAGATCAAGCGTGAAGACTCCACGGGGCAAGCTCGTGGCATCTGGATTCAAGAAGGCTGACTTTTTTTAGCAACGAACATGAAGTACCACGGGGCAAGCTCGTGGCATCTGGATTCAAGAAGGCTGACTTTTTTAGCAACGAACATGAAGTACCACGGGGCAAGCCCGTGGTATCAACTCGTAGTAACACCTGAAAGATGAAAATAACACTGAGATTACTAATCCTGCTTGTTGCACTTGTCAGTCTCGTATTTTGTCTTTTCATTTACGTGGCGGCGCAGGAGCCGGAGCGGGTGGCGGATGACCCGGAGGACGAGGAAGAGCTCAACGAAGAATTGTGGGAGTTTGCCAGGAACACGCCTTACGAAAAGATTCTCGCGTACGTCGCTGAGGAACAACGCAAATCGCGCGAGACTGTCAAAGCTGAAGTTGAGCTACCGAATGGATGGCGGCTGGCTCCGGCCGGGACGCAAATCCCTGTAGGCCGACTTCCTTATGAAGCAATATTATTTTCGGGCAAGCTCGTCGTTCTCAATACGGGTTACTACTATCGAGAGCCGCAGGTAGCTTCAGTTATCGATCTCCAATCAATGAAGGTCGAGAAAACCATCACGTTGAATTCACTGTTTCCCAGCGCTGAGGTTGGGATGGACGGCAACCTCTACATCAGCGGTGGCTTCGATGAGAAAGTCTTTCGTCTGGATAAGGATTTCAAAGTTAGCGAATACAAGATCGGCGGATACGCAGGTGGCCTGGCAGCCGTCGACGCAGAACATCTTGCAGTGGGCTACGTTGCCACCAAAAATCAGGCGGGCGCATACGTAGCCGGCAAGCTGGCGTTGCTAAATACAACCAGCGGCAAGATTGAGCGTGAAGTCAGCGTTGGTTACTTTCCGTATGCAGTAAGAAAACTTGGCACAAAGTTGTACGTTACGTTGCTGGGCGAACAGAAGCTGCGCGTTTACGACTCCGAGCTCAAGTTGGTGAAGAGTTTGCGCGTGGGGCGGTCTCCGCAGGAGATGTGCTCGGATGGTCGCCGACTATTTGTGGTTAACACCGACACGGATAACTTATCAGTCATCGACACGCGCAGCGATCGAGTCACGGGCACGGTTTCACTCGCTGCGAGGGGCAGTCGCTTCGGCACTGCGCCGTCTTCATGCACAGTCAGTGGAAACCGTCTTTACGTTACGCTAGCGAACACGAACGCGATGGCGGTGCTTGACCTGCGCTCGTTCAGGCAATTGGCGCTCGTGCCGACAGGCTGGTATCCCACGAAAGCACTAACAGACGACAACAATCTTTTTGTGATAAGCGCCAAGGGCATTCAAGCGCGCCGGCCAAACCCGAAAGGCCCACAGCCGAACGCCACGAGTCGCGTTCCGGGTTATGTCTTGAATCTGCTGCAGGGAAGTGTGGCAGTCATTCCGAAAAACGAGGTTTCGAAGAACGCGGCGGCCTGGACGAAAGCAGTTCGCGCGGGTGTCCCGCTCTTCGATCCGAAGTCCGGATTCAAGCTTCCGATCCGGCATATCTTCTACATCATCAAAGAGAATCGGACTTACGATCAGGTTCTGGGAGACTTAGGGCGCGGCAATGGAGATCCTTCGCTGACACTCTTCGGCGAAAGCATTTCTCCGGTCCATCATCAGCTTGCGAAGGACTTCGTTACTCTCGACAACTTTTTCGTCAATGGTGAGATCAGCGTGCTCGGACACAGCTACACCAGCAGCGGCTATGCGAGTCCATTTACCGAGTGGCTAGCCAACAATAGCTACGCGACGCGCTGGAAGGGATATCCGTTTGGGACCGTGCCTGCGGTTACTTCGCCGACTTATCTCTGGGATCTTTTGGACGATCGGAAAGTCGACTACAGAATTTATGGCGAGAACTATTTTCTGTTCACACGAGCTTACAAGCTGATTGTCCAACACTTCGGTGTTGAGAGCGAGTTAGCCAAAAAGTTCTACGACAAGTCAATGGTTGCCGCAGCCGGAGGGGATCGCGGGAATGAATTCTACGAGCTCGCGAATCCGTTTTATGGTCAGGCCAGCACACGCAAAGATGCGCTGAAGCTGCTCGACAACGCGACGTTCACAAACGGACTATCGAAGTTTCTGGTCGGAGATGAATCGCTTGCTCAGGCGATCAAGAAACCCGGCAACTTTCCATTTAAGGCGAGTCTGGCTGACTATCTTTATCACTATCCTTTCAACTATCGTTCGTGGGATCTTAAGTACTCCGATCTCGACAGGTTCAAGACGTGGAAGCTGGACTTTGACAGTCAGCTGAAGTCGGGCCAGGTGGCACAGCTTCATTACATCTGGTTGCCAAATGATCATACTGACGGCGCAAACTCAAAGACGATGAATCCCTTTGAATTCATGGCGCAGAACGATGCGGCGCTCGGGCGAATCGTTCAGACAATCTCGGACAGCCCGATCTGGAAGCAATCATTAATCTTGATTGAAGAGGACGATGCGCAGAATGGTCCCGATCACGTGGACGCCACGCGGACGATTGCTTTCGCTGCCGGTCCCTACGTCAAGCGAGGTGCGGTGATTAGCGACCGATACGATCAGCTCAGCATGCTGCGGACAATCGAGCTGCTACTGGGCTTACGATCACTGAATCTGAGTGAGCAAGTAGCGGTTCCGATGTGGGGTATATTTACGCCGAAGCCTAACTTTGATCCTTTTGTGCGCGCGTCGCCCTCGAGCCGTTTGAGTGATGCCGACCGCGCTCGCGACAATGCTTTGCAGTGATTTGATGTTTGTTTGCGGCTTTGCCGCCGCACAGTGCGGAAAGGGTGTGCCTTTCCGAAATGAGTAAATTAGGCTACGCCGTAGTCCGTTGCGAGGCATAGCCTCGCCAAGGTTCTTAATCGAAACGGCTGCGGTAAGGCAGTGCCTTACCGCACTGTGCGGCGGCAAAGCCGCGACGGTTTCGACTCAACTAAGGGCTCTATCATTTCTCGATGGTAAAGTAAAAACGAATTCAACCACCAAGTACCAAGAACAAATCCGAGAAAGGACTCCCCTCCGATGAAATTAAGGTCTGGTTCCATTTACCCTTTTGTGTGGCTGTTTGCTCTAGTTTGCGCGCTGTCGATCGGGATGGCAGCAAGCCACGCGCAAAACCCAACTCCATCACCGACGCCCGCAGCATCGCCGGCAACGTCAGCCAGCCCGACTCCGTCACCGAGCCCGACTCCGATGCCGGTTAACTGGTCGACAGATCCGATGCTGAAACGCTTTGTGTTTCGCGGCATCGGTCCTGCCAGCATGGGTGGCCGCATCGACGACATCGTTGCTGTCGAAAGCAATCCCTACATCGTCTACGTCGGTTTTGCGACTGGAGGCGTTTGGAAGTCGATTAATAACGGGACGACATTTACTCCGATCTTTGACCAGTACTCCACCGCTTCAATCGGAGACGTAGCCGTTAGCCAATCGGATCCGAATATTGTTTGGGTAGGAACCGGAGAAGCCAACAACCGCCAGAGCTCGAGCTTTGGCGACGGCATCTACAAATCGACTGATGCCGGGAAGACCTTTACCAAGATGGGTCTCAATGACTCTCAATCGATCTCGCGCATTGTGATCGATCCCCGAGACTCCAATACGGTATATGTCGCGGTAAACGGTCACTTGTTCGGACCAAACAAAGAGCGCGGTGTTTTCAAGACCAGCGATGGCGGCAAGACCTGGACGAATGTCAACTTTATCGATCAGGACACGGGTTTCACTGATCTGGTCATGGACGCGACCGACTCCAAAACTCTTTACGCAGCTTCTTATCAGCGGCGGCGTACGTCTTGGGGATTCAACGGTGGCGGGCCGGGCTCGGGACTTTGGAAAACTACCGACGCCGGGAAGACCTGGAAGAGAATCGAAGGCAGTGGTTTTCCCCCGGGTCTCCTGGGGCGCATTGGAGTTGATGTCTCAAGATCGAATCCAAATATTCTTTACGCCCAGATTGAAGTCGGAGCCAGCCAGGGAACCGGCGGTGAAGAGCCAATAGCCGGAGGTGGCCAAGCTAGTCCGAGTCCCACACCGTCTCCGTCGCCATCAGCGTCACCGGGCGCTTCGCCCGCCGCGTCACCAACGCCAACACCTCCCGATCCGAAAAAGTCGGGGGTCTGGCGCTCAGATGACAAAGGCAAGACCTGGCGCGTGGTCAGCAACGAAAATAATCGACCGATGTACTACAGTCAGATTCGGGTTAGTCCTCGCAACTCAGAATATGTATTTGTAGGCGGTCTCAACTTCAGCAGATCAACGGACGGCGGAAAGACATTCAAGTCTTTGCAGCCCGGTATCGCGCACAGCGACCATCATGCTATCTGGGTCGATCCTGCCAACGACAATCACATCATGATTGGTAACGACGGCGGTCTCGATGTCAGCTATGACCTCGGCGACACGTGGGAGTTCGTCAATACGATAGCTGCGGCGCAGTTCTACGCGATTGCAGCTGACATGCGTAAGCCTTACTACGTCTACGGCGGCTTGCAAGACAACGGTTCCTGGGGCGGCCCCAGCCAAACTCGTAATCAGGCAGGCATAACTAATTCAGATTGGTATCGAACGGGTGGAGGCGATGGCTTTTATGCTCAAGCCGATCCGACGGATTACAACACCGTCTATTCGGAGTCACAGAACGGCGCCATGAACCGGTTGGATTTGCGTACCGGACGCAGCGTCAGCATTCGCCCGCGCGCGGCTGCGCGTCCACGCGGTCGGGGTCAGGGAGGCGGTGGTGCTCCGGGAGCTTCGCCTTCGCCAAGTCCATCCGCCGAAGAGAATCCTTTGGCAGCGGCAGCAGCGGCGGCAGGTTTTGGCGGCTTCGGAGGTTTTGGCGGAGCGGCCACTGCGAACATTGTTCCCGCGCCTTCCCCAGGCGAGCAATACCGCTTCTACTGGAACACGCCCATGGTGTTGTCGCCGCACAACCCGCGGATCGTGTTCGTAGGCACGGAGAAACTGTTTCGCTCTCTTGATCGAGGCGATACCTGGACGGCGATCAGCGGAGATCTGACGAAGCACGTCGATCGCAACACGCTTTCAATCATGGGCGTGTCCGGTAAAGATCCGATGGCTTCAAAGAACGATGGCTACACAAACTTTGGTTACATCGTGACCGTAGCCGAGTCGCCAAAGATGCCCGGCGTGATTTGGGTCGGTACTGACGACGGGAATATTCAGGTTACAAAAGACGGTGGCGCCAGCTGGACTAATGTCGCGAAGAACGTTCCTGGAGTCGGCGAGATGTACCACATCTCGAAAGTTGAGCCATCGCACTTTGACCCGGGGACCTGTTATCTCGCTGTCGATGGCCACCGGTCGGATGATTTGAAGCCTTATCTTTTTGTGACGCGCGATTACGGCGCCACGTGGGCTCCAATCACGAGCAACTTGCCGGCGATTGGAAACGTCAATGTCATCCGTGAGGATCCCAGGAACAAAGACCTGCTCTTCGCCGGCACCGAATACGGGCTGTATGTGTCCTTTACCGGGGGCACAGAATGGAAGCCGTTCATGTCGGGCTTGCCCACCGTGCGAGTGGACGACTTGTTGATTCATCCGCGCGACAACGATCTGATCGTGGGCACACATGGTCGCGGCATTTACATCCTGGACGACATCACCGCGCTTCAGCAGCTCACTTCAGCAAAAGTGCTGGATACCGAAGTACATCTATTTGAAGTGAGGACAGGGACGCTCTGGTTAAATGACGCAAGGCTGTCTCGTTATACGGGAGGTTCCAAGTTGTTTCGCGGGGCGAACCCAGCTCCGGGAACTGCGATCTCTTACTACTTGAAGTCAGCGCCGACTGGAGATGTGAAGCTGACCGTCACCGATTACTCCGGCAAAGTCGTTCGCAACATCACCGGCACCAAGGAAGTTGGCATTAACCGCGTGCAGTGGAATCTCCGCGGCGATCCTCCTCCGCGTCCTGCCGGCTTTGGCGGCGGTGGCGGCGGCGGAGGCGGCGGTGGAGGAGGCGGAGGCGGCGGTGGTGGTGGTGGAGGCTTCGGTGGCCTGTTCAATCAAGGCCTACCAGTCGAACCCGGCACTTATACGGTCAAGCTTTCTGTCGGCGGAAAAGAGTACTCCACCAAGGTCGTCGTTGAACCCGACACCTGGATGGGCCAGTACTAATCAGGAGGCAGGAGGCAGGAAGCAGGAGGCGGGAGGCAGGAGGCGGGAAGCAGGAGGCGGGAAGCAAGGAGGCGGGAAGCAAGGAGGCGGGAGGCCGGAAGCGGGAGGCAGTAGCAGGAGGCGGGAGGCAGGTACTACGAAAAGATTTTAGCCGCGGATTAACGCGGATCAGACGGATCTGAACAAGGAAAAGAACCGCACAGATTGGTATGCCTATTCAGATCCGTTTTATCCGCGTTCATCCGCGGCTAATCTCTCTTTCGTACACCTGCCGCCTGCCGCCTGCTTCCCGCCTCCCGGTTTTACTGGTCCTCGTCGGTTTCGCGCCGCGTGGGGGCGGGCGGTGTCGCACGCTCGGTATTCAGCGAATCAAAATTCAAGGCTGCGTTGAAGACCAGGAAGAAACTTCCTTGCGTTTGATGACGCCACATTGGATTGTTGGCGAACATCACAACATGACCGCGCCCGACGGGAACATCGATAACTGCAGGCGCATTTGCCAGCTCCGAGCCTCCTGCCAACATTCCACTAATCAGCAGGTTCTTCTCGTCTGAAGCAAAGCGCAGCACCACGCGCGGCCGCTGATCCGGCGGCACCAGGTATGGACCAAGAGCGCGACGCTGCTCTTCCGTGATCTCCTCGCCGCCGCGTTGTCTCGGTGGCGCCGGCTCAGCCAGCGGCATTCCCTGGACGATGTCGGGATCTGTTGCGGTGCCGCGTCCCGATGGCCTTTGACCTCCACCACCACCGCCGCCCTCACCACCGCCGCCGCCGCCGCCAAAGCCGGCCGCTTGAGTTTGAACCTGAAACAATGGAGCCTGGCTGAAATAGATCGGCAGCGTTTCATCGTAGCCGTAGGCTATAGGACTCTTTCGATCAGTAAAGCGCGCGTTGAAGATTGAGCCTCGAGCCTGTAATTGCCGCGCATCTTGGATTGAAACACCGGACGTGATTCCGTAAGTGATCGGAATACTCGAGTTGCTCGTGATGGCCATGAACAAGCCGCCGTCATTCACAAACTTCTGAAGATTCATGACACCGGTCAAGCCCATGCCGCCGCGCATATCGTCGGTCTGATCGGGCGACAGACCCATATTCGGTGTCACCGGCGATTGCTTCCAGGGAATTGGATCACCGCGCATGGGAATACCGCTGACAATGGCTTGAGCCGAGCCACCCAGCGGGGGAAAGATGATCACATCGTACTTGTCACGAAGATTGGGAGTGTTTCTTACGACCTGGTCAGAAATGTAGTCGTAGGGAATCTGAAATCGATCAAACTCGATGCGATACCAACCATCGTTTTGCGTATTCGTCCAGGTATGCAGAATCGCGATGCGCGGCACGGCAAGCGGATGCGTCTTCACGGTTGGCAACTTATCTATCGCCAGCGCATTTAGGCCGAGCTCGGTCACTGCTGCTTCCAACCGGCTACGCAAGTCTGCAGGGTTTCCATCGGTCTTGATAATGAAAGAACCCGCATTGAATTGCTGCTCGCCGACTTTGAACGAGTCTTCGGCCGCGTCCATCTTCACGTCTTTCAACCGATATCGCAGCGTCGCGAGCGTGTTGTCCGCGTTGTGATTGATGACGTAAGCGGTGGCGTTGGTCGCACTGCTCAGTTTCCCTGTAACTTTGGCGTCCGCGGTCAACAAAGTCATCGGCGAGTCCAAAAGGGCTTTGTCGGTGACACGAGTTGTCTTGATGTTGCGCAACGCGCCCAGGGTCCAGCCGGTGTCGTCGTACGGCCTCGGATCGTTTACGTTGTAGTACTGCGTATCGAGCAGCATGTCAGCCATGCGTGAATAAGGCTGATCCATGCGCACCACGTAAGAACCTGCCGGAACCTTTTGATTCTTCACTACAATTTCTTTTTCAGCGCGGTGCACCTCGACGCCCATCAAGCGCAGTAGATTCACAGTGTCGGCAACCTCGACTGGGCGGGCTTGATCTGAAGGAAGCACGTAAGCAGCCGGTCCTTCATTCGTGGCCTTCGCTACCGAACGCTTGCTCTTGATATAGAAATTATTAAGGAAACGATCCTTGTTGTTGGCGACGAAGTTCATCGCGAGCAGAATGGCGGACTGCTGCATATTGACGTTATTGCGCATCGACCATTTGACTCTTGGTTGCGGTGGATTTGGTCGAAACCAATCACGCTGCGCCTGAGCTCCCACGGTGCGGTCAATCGTATCGGCGCCGCCGTTCCCAAACGTTTCGTAGAAGCGGCCAATCGCGTTGTGGCCGTTGGCGACGTAGAACATATAGTTCGGTGCCCAGCCATCATAAAAACCATGAGTCCACACGCCCGGCACCCCACGCTTAGTCATTTCCTCAATCTCGTGATACGCGAGCAACTGCCATTCGTCCACCGTGATTGGATCAAGCCAGGCGTTGTAAGGCCCCGTACCTGTGGACGTGTAGAGGAAGGGCACTGACTCGTGCAGATCGTGAAGAATTGCCGGATGATACTCGAGAAAAGTTTTCATCTGGTTGCGCGTGAGTGCCAGCGCCATTCCGAGACCGTCGCGGTTGTTATCGTGCGCGACGTACTTGCCCCAGAACACCAGCCCTGGTCCATTCTTGCCCGGGTTCGCCTGACGATAGTTGTACGTATCGACCATCATGTCGCGGCCGTCGACTTCCAGCACCGGCGTAATCAATACAATTACATTTTTGCGAATGGCCTGGATAAAAGGACTTTCTTCGACCGCCAGCCGGTAGGCCAACTCCATCAGCATCTCTGGTGAGCCAGTTTCAGGCGAATGTATAGAGCCAGATGCCCAGTAAAAAACTTTGCCTTCGCCAATCAGGCTTTGTGCTTCGGCTTCGTTAAGCTTGCGAGGGTCAGCAAGTTTGGCAGTAATCTCTTTGTAGCGATCTAGTTTCGCCAGCAGGGCTTCGTCGCCGACCGCAACCAACAACTGTTCTTTGCCTTCTTCACTGCGCTCCGGCGCTGTAAATACCTTTACTCGCGGCGATGCCTTGGCCAGATCGCGATAGTAGCGATAAAGATCCTTCGAGTAAGTCAGTTTGTTAGGAGTGCCAACGACGTAGCCCAGCACCTTGTCCGGCGAGGGGATCTTGTCGGATAACGGCAAGTGATCCACCAGCTCGGTCATGAAGTACGGTTGCGTCGTGTACTCCTTGATCTTTTTGGTGTAGTCGTTGTCTGCGGGCGTCGCAGCAACGGGACGACCCAAATCTTTCTTAGCGTGATCCGCTTTGGTGTTTTCCTGGGCAGTAGTGAGTGGTGATGCGACGAAGAAGCTAGTGATAAGAAGCGTGGCTGCGATAACGGAGCGCAGCACAGCGGTAGACAATGCCGTGGACGAGTTTACGGACTTCATAATTCCTCCCAACAGTCTGTGTTTCTAGAAAAGCGACAGGCGTGCGGGGAAATCTTACGAGTGATCCGAAATTGAGTAAAGAGGGGACGGTTTTTTGGACAAAGGGCGTGGCTGGGTTAGGCAGAAGAGCGGGCGCAAGCGACTTCCTTACCTCGAGCTGATCACAGTCGAGCGTGAAATTCTACTTATGAGCCCTTCAAGCAAACAGGCAACCAGAGCCTTGATAGTCTCAGGGTCGGGAAGGGTTGCTTGCGCCCGCTCTTCCAACTACCCGAAGGCTCAACTTGCAAAGAACTCATCAGCTACCGAGCGTCAAGAACTTCACGCACTTTTCTCGAAAGGGCATCAGGACTAAACGGCTTCGCGATGAATGCGGTGCCTTCCTCGAGAACTCCATGATGCACAATCGCATCATCTGTGTAGCCGGACATATAGAGTACTTTCATGTTGGAACGCTGAGGCGATATTAGCTCGGCCAGCTCACGGCCGCTCATGTTAGGCATCACGACGTCACTGAGCATCAAATGGATTTGGCCGTCGTACTTCATGCAGAGCGTCAAGGCTTCAGGTCCATGCTTCGCTTCAAGCACGCAGTATCCGCTTTCTCGCAGTATCTCGGTGGCCATCTCGCGAACGATTTCCTCGTCCTCGACCAGTAAAATCGTTTCCGAGCCTTTTTGTAAGGCGCGTTCTTCGTCGCTGATATGGAGATAAGGAGACGTGCCTTCGATAGCGGGTAAGTAGATCTTGAAGGTTGTGCCGCAATCAACTTCACTGTAGACCCATATGGTTCCACCGCTCTGCTTCACGATGCCGTAGACCGTGGCGAGCCCCAGACCCGTGCCTTTGCCGACTTCCTTCGTGGTGAAAAATGGTTCGAAGATGCGCGCTTGCGTGCCTGCATCCATGCCGAAGCCTGTGTCACTGACAGCCAACATGACATATTGTCCCGGCGGAACTGCCATGTGATAGCTGGCGAATTCTTCACCGACTTGCACGTTGCTCGTTTCGATCGTCAACTTGCCACCCTTGGGCATTGCGTCACGAGCATTTACCGATAGATTCATCAGCACCTGTTCGATTTGATTGGGATCGGCTTTTACCTTGCCGAGGTCGACTCCAAGACCCATCATCAGATGAATGTCCTCGCCGATAAGTCGCCGCAACATCTTGTTCATGTCAACAACGATGTCGTTGAGATCGATAACCTTTGGCTGCAGGATTTGTTTTCGACTGAACGCCAATAATTGACGAGTCAGCGCGGCTGCTCGATCGCCGGCTTTCTTGATCTGCTCAACGCGTCGGCGCAGCGGATCGTCGGAATCGAGACGGCGGAGGCACATATCGCTATGACCGGAAATGGCCGTGAGAAGGTTGTTGAAGTCGTGAGCGACGCCGCCGGCGAGCTGGCCAATGGCTTCGAGCTTCTGCGATTGACGTAATTGGTCCTCCAGCTCTTTTAGACTATTTTCAGCTTTCTTGCGTTCCGTCACGTCAATAGCAAGCACTAACTTTGCCGGCCGGCCCGCAAAGCTCAAAGGTGAAGAAGTAATCTCCACTTCTATCACGGCGCCATCCTTCTTTCGATGTCGCCACGCAGTTGATTCGTCGGGAGCCTGCGGGGAAGTAGTCATGAATTCAAGCAGGACGGGAATATCTTCCGGGGGACGAATATCCTTGATCGTCATGCTCAGAAATTCATCAGTTGAGTAGCCGTAGTGAAGAACAGAAGCTTCGTTTACCGCGAGGAAACGGAGGCTTTCGTTGTCGAAGACCCACATCGGAAAAGGATTGCTTTCGAAGAGCAGACGATAGCGACCTTCAGAGTCTCTCAAGGCTTCTTCAGCCAGCTTGCGCTCGGCGATTTCATTTTCGAGGTTGTTATTTACGGCTGCGAGTTGTGCCGTTCGCTGGCTAACGTGGCCTTCCAGGTTTTCGGTGAGACTTTCACTCTCGGCGGTGCGCTCGGCGATGTCCCACATTTCACTCACCGAACGCTTGACCGCAATCAGGAGAAAAGTATCTTCGAACAGGACCCAGCCCGCATGCTCCAACCAGCGCCAGTCACTTGTGGCTATTACCCCGTAAACAGATTGCGGCCAGAACATTCCGCGTAACAGGTGATCGAGGGCGACGACTACCGTCGCCGGAATCAGGACTCGCCAGTCTCGGTAGAAAGACAGGAAGGCTAACGAGCCGAACACGTGGAAATGCGTTTCGATTCGACCACCGGTGAGATGGATTAGCAAAGCTCCCATTAACATTTGGCCGACTGCGATTGAGTATCGAGTCGAGGGCTGTCCTGGTCGAATTACCGCCAGGGCTATGGGCAAAGAACTGATGGCGCCGCCCAGAATTATTGCCGCCCAAACATGAATGTGTGTCTGGCTGGTTGAGCCGATCCACGCCTGTGGTGAAATTATGTAGGCGGCGAGAATCCCGCCGATCCACTGAATGGTCATCAGGACAGCAAACATGTGGTCAGTACGTTCGCAGATTTCACGCTGATGCTGGTTGAAGAGTTCGGTGGCCCGCACGTTTTTGCTTGAGCCTCTTTTTGGATCAGTTTGCATGTTTATCGTCCTTCGGAATTCGACATGCCGATTGAGGATCAAGCAGCGGACAGCCGAACACTGGCGTTGTGTCTTGATTAGAACTGCCGGTATTTACAATCGAAATAATTGCTGAGCGTCCCGCGTTGTCACCCGAGTGACCGCGCGACGCCGTAATTCCGCCTTTGAAGAGCAGCTGACCCTGCTGGTCGTACAGCAGAGTCTGACCGGAAGTTGAAGATTGAAACAGTGCTGCTTCACGACCATTTTCATCTACCAATGGAGTTACGCCCGGGATTTGCCCGGCGTCGCGCCATAGGTCGGTTTTCTCCCAATCCTCCGAGAAGCCTTCAGGTTTGAGAAAGACAACATAAGCGGTCAGTCGTCCCTGGCTATGAGCCATGATCGCCGCCAACTCGCCGATGCTCGCTTTGGTGCAGGGGCAGTGGGGGTGGGCCAGCAGGACGAGCGTTGCATGTTCAACTGATGGTAAGAGACGGCTTTTGTTGGGCCATTGTGTTGGCGGCGCGGCCACGACGCCCGGGGTGTTCTCATAGTTCGAGAGCCATGCGAGCCCTGCACACACGAGAATCAACCATGCCACCGAAGTCCCGATGACAAGGAGTAGCGTAAGTTTTTTAGTGGCGCGAGACCGGGATATTGACAGTTGTTGACCCCGGCTTGAGTCGAGATTCACAAGTTTTCCTTGGGAAATTGAGGAGTTTTGAAACGGATTGTAACGAAGGTAAGGTTGACTCTGGGCTCGGCGATTACGCTATTCGGCGTAACGACCGGAGTAATCCTAGCCCAGACGCGAGACAGTTTTCAATAAAAATAATGAAAGCTGGCGATTCATTAGGATGCCACGGGCTCGCACCGTGGTACTCACGATGGTTGCTACAACAGAGTTGAAGATGATTAGAGTGATGCCACGGGCTTGTCCCGTGGTTTTCACGCTGGCCGCCTTAGTTAGCAACCAACGTCAGTTACCACGGGGCAAGCCCGTGGCATACTGGAATCTGAGTTCCGTTTGTTGTAGCAGCCATCATGACGCTCCACCGGGCAAGCCGGTGGTATCACTAAACCCTGGACACAAAAACATTGAATGAACTCCACTCAGTTCCAGTCGCAGTGAAGTCCGACTTGATTCCACCAATCCATTCCGATCGGCTGCCCGTCGGGCGGATCGTTAGGTCGAGTCAAATTCATCTTCTTCGGATCAGACTGAAATCTCTTGATCTGCTCAGCTGCATAAAACAGAAACGCGCGCTGATTTACGTCGCCGGCAAGCCGGCGTTGTGCGACTAACCAGCTCTTGAGCTCTTCCAGCTTCAGCTCCGCAATCGCGCGCGCTTGATTGGAAGCTCGTTCGTTGGCTGCGAGCGTCATGAGATTGACCAGTACCACCATATTCACAGTGCGGCGAATCTCAGATTCATAACCGATACTATACGGATAACGCTTGATCTCGCCCGCGGAAACTCTGCCAGCCTGAGCAAAACCAATCGCAGCTTTCCATGTTGAGCTGATAATCCTGTCCATCACTTCCGAGAGTCCCGGGTTCTTTTCATCGCGAGCGTGAAATTCAACCAGTCGCGCCGCGCGCTCCGGGTTAAAGAGAAAATCGCACACGTGGTCAGCCACCGCTTCGGCTGGAGCCAGAGCGTCAAAGCTGGGCGAGGTGCGAATGCGAAAGTCTTCTCGCGTGCGTGAATAGCCTGGTGGGCGCGGCGGCATCAGACGCAAAACTGACTCCGGCAGCGCGAGAGCCTCGGGCTCCAAAGTTTCTAACACAGCAGCGAGAGCTCGACGTTGTTCGTCCGGGCTGACAATCTGCGGATTCTTGTCACCCTTGCCACGCATACTGAAAGTGTAATCTTCACCCCCGATCAATTTCGCGACAGCTTCAACCTGGTAGCGGTGGCCCATGTACAAAGGAACGAGCACATCTTCGAGCGTCGCCATCGGCGCGCCTTCGCGAATATTGTTTTCGCCGAAACGCTTGAGTGCCGCAGTTCGCACTTTCATCATGCTCGAAAGACCGTCGAGCGCGTTTGCACCGTTGTCCCAAAGATGCGCGACGGAGCTCGAACTGCCTCCGGGGCGCGCGTCTTGATCCGTCAAGTACATCAAACCTCGCGCGAACGCTTTGCTCAAAACTTCGTCCAAAGCAATGCTTTCATTCGTACCGGCGGGAAAATCCTGGTAGCCGTAGTTAATCGCGACTTTGTCCCACTCGCCGATGCCTTTGGCGTACGCCTCAGATAAATCCGGAACACCATCGGCGCCGAGCCTGGCCAGCGGCGCTGGATAATCCATCACTGAGGCACGATTGGTTGGACTCGCGGCGTAGTTATGTTGAAGGCCAAGCGTGTGGCCGACTTCGTGCGCGGCCAGTTGCTTCAAACGCGCCAGCACAACCTGCTCCATTATCTTTGCGGTTTGTGACTTTCCTTTTTCGTATGGAGCCAGCAATCCTTCGGCGATCAAAAAATCCTGGCGGTCGCGAAGGGAACCAAGGCTGACTCGACCTTGAATAATCTCGCCCGTGCGCGGATCTCCGACTGATGAGCCGTACGACCAGCCGCGGGTGGAACGATGCACCCACTGAATGACGTTGTATCGGACATCCATGGGATCGGCATCGACCGGCATTACCTCGACGCGAAATGCGTTCTTATAGCCGATTGCTTCAAAAGCCTGGTTCCACCAACTCGCGCCTTCGATCAACGCCGAACGAACGGGCTCGGGCGCGCCACGATCGACGTAGTAGACAATCGGTTCGACTGCTTCACTGATCGCGGCGGCTGGATCTTTCTTCTGCAAACGATGACGGGAGATGTAGCGCTTCGTTATCGGTTCGCTGATCGGCATCGCAAAGTCCATGAACGAGATGCCGAAATAGCCGGCACGCGGATCCAAGGCGCGAGGCTTGAAGCCAGGCGGCGGCAATTCAACAAACGAATGATGCTCGCGAACGGTGATAGCTTGAGGAACCGGCACTACTTGTCGAATCCACGGTCCTGGATCTTCTCCGCCAAACGTCAGCGTTGCTTCCACCTCGGTGTTCTTGGGAAAATTTTTGGTGTTGGGCAGGTAAAGCGCCGAGCGTGTTGGATCGAGTCGAAACGATCCCTGTTGCGAGCGCTGCAGGGTGTTCGGAATTTGATGGGCATCGCGCAGGTAGAAAGAAGTGGCGTCAACCAGGGCTCGGTTTCCTTCTTCAGCGGAAACTTCAAAGCCAAACAAAGTTGATTCAGCAAAGGCGTCTTTGACTGCGCGGCGTTCGTCTTCGTTATCCGAGTTGGCGCGAAAGGCGTTGTTGTTGGCAATTAACAACACGCGTGGACCAATGCGCTCAAACCGAACGATGAAAGTGCTGCCAAGCTGGCCACGATCGAGCCCAATGTCGTTCGAGCCGATACCGGCGGGTAATGATTCGACGTAGAGAAAGTCTGTGCTCCACTTATCGATCTCGAGCCAGAGCTTGCCGGCCTTGCCGTCCCAGTAAAAAGGGAAGTAGCCCCGAAACTTCTGCATCCCCGCCACTTTTTCGGTGATTGAAGGAAGAGATCGATTCGTTTCGGCGGCCGGTCGTGTCTGAGCCGCAGCAGTGAAGGTTATGAACGCCAACAGCGGGAGGGCGGTACTGAGATTTTTCATCGTAGTTCCAAAATTGCGGCTTGGCCGCCGCACAGTGCGGTAAGGCTTGCCTTACCGTCAGGGGGTCAAAAAGAAATAGTTGAGGCTACGCCTCAATTACGAGGCATAGCCTCGAATAGACTAGCCAGGTTTTTTACGGTGAGGCTGAGCCTCACCGCACTGTGCGGCGGCAGAGCCGCACTTGGTTACTGATCCTTCCATTCGGGGATGCGGCCGGGGGTCCAGGGAGCGCCGGCGGCTTCCATTTGTTTCTCGAGCCGCGCCAGATCCACCTCAATCAACTGTCGCAGTTGCGTGAGGGTCGTCTCAAAGTCCTGAGCCGCCGCCGCATACTGAGCAATGTGCGTTTGAGTAGGACGCGCGATCGAAGTTCGCTGCGTCCCGACAATTTCGCTGACGCGTTCATTAATGGATGGCGGCAAATTGATGTTCCGAGATCGCAACGCATTGTCGCCACGCAACGCGCGCAGGATGTCGTTGGTCCGCTTGTCGAGCGCGGCGGTGTCGTCGAGCAGCTTGTCTCCAGCCGATGGCGTTTCCAACAGAGCTCGTTTGATTAACGCCAGCCTTGGTTTCAATGCGTTAGCCGCATCCTGCGCTCCCTGCACAGCTCGTTGCAGGCGGGCCACCTTTTGCTGGAACGCGACTAACGCTTCGCGATCCGCCGGCGACATTCCACTTAGCCCCTCAACTACGATCTGAAAAGTTTGAGGCTGGCTGAGCTGAGTCATCACGCCATCGACACGCTTTGCGACAGAGACTTTGTAAGTGCCGGGCATAACCAATGGTCCGGCTGGACCATCGTCGAAGGGATTCTCGAGCTCAGGATTAGGCGGAGGCGGCAAAGTCGAGGGTGGATAACGCAAGTCCCACGAGACTCGCTGCATGCCGGCTGTGACCGGTCCCGTTAGTCTGCGCACGACTCGATTGTCGGAATCCGTGACCGTAATGATAATCGCCGGTGCTTCCTCTTCTTCTTCGGCGCGTAAATCCGCAAACGGCGGCAACACAATGGGGGCGTTTTTCTTCAACGCATCTTTTTCAGCATCCTGTCGTTTCGCTTTCTTAGTCTTCAGTTCATCTTTCAGGTAGTAAGTGAAAGTGGCGCCGAACGGTGGATTGTCGGCGGTGTAAAAAGACTCGCCTTGAAAACTCTTGCCGCGCCCGCCGATCGGCTGCGCCTGGATGTACATCAGCGCGTCTTTGACGGGGAATAGGACTGCGTCTTGTTTCAGCATCTCCGGCTTCAAAAAGCGCAGCGGCGTGTAATTGTCGAGAATGTAGATGCCGCGTCCGAATGTCCCCAGAACCAGATCGTTTTCTCGCCTTTGCACGGCGAGGTCGCGAACTTGAATTGTTGGCAATCCGCCTTTGAGCTGAACCCATTTCTGCCCGCCGTCGATCGAAAAGAAGAGTCCGAGTTCAGTCCCGGTGAAGAGCAGGTTGGGATTCACATGATCTTCCGCAATCGACCACACTGGTTGGTTCTTGGGAAGATTTCCGATAATCGAGTTCCAACTTCGTCCCGCATCGGTGCTCTTCAACAAGTAAGGTTTGAAGTCGGCATTCTGATGATTCTCAAAAGCGACGTAGACAGTATTCGCATCGTGATTGGAAGCTACGATGCGGCTGACATAAGGCATCTCACCAACACCGGCGATCTTGTCGACCTTGCGCCAACTTTTGCCCCCATCCTCGGTAATCTGAAGCAAGCCGTCGTCGGTGCCGACGTAAATCAAGCCATCCTTCTTCGGTGACTCCGCGAGCGCTGAGGCATTGCCAAAGAAAGCTGTCGAGGCATTTTTCGCCACCGCATCGATACTCCAAATCTTTCCCATCACCGGCAGCTTGTCGCGATCGAGCGCTCGTGAAAGTTGACCGCTGATTACCTGCCACGTGTCACCGCGATCGTCGCTGCGGAAAAGCCTGTCGGCCGCAAAATACAATCGTGTCCGCGAGTGAGGGCTGATAATGAAAGGAGAGTCCCAGTTCCAGCGCAAAGGATCTTCGCCGCGTCCGGGCTGGGGCTGGATGCTCACACGCTCGCCGGTGCGCTTGTCAAAGCGAACCAGGGAGCCGTTCTGTAGCTCTGCATAAATAATGTTCGGATCTTCCGGGTCGACCTGACTGCGAAAGCCATCGCCGCCGTGCGTCACGAACCAGTCGCCATTGGTGATGCCCGAGATATTTCGCGTGCGCGACGGACCTCCAAAACTGAAGTTGTCCTGAGCGCCGCCGTAGACGTTGTAAAAAGGCGTGGAGTTATCAGTGGTGATGTCGTAGAACTGCGTGACCGGCAGGTTGCTCTTGAAGTCCCAGAAGGCGCCTCGGTCATAGCTCTCATAAACTCCGCCATCACAACCCACAAGGTAATGATCGTTGTTGTTCGGATCGATCCAAATGTCGTGATTGTCGACGTGCTTGGATCGTTCACCAAGTCTTCGCAACGTACGGCCGCCATCATCGGAAACCATCAGAAACACATTCATCACATAGACGCGATCGACATCTTTGGGATCAGCAACAATGCGCGAGTAGTACATTGCGGTTACGTCGTATTCATTGCGGCGTTCCCAACTCCCGCCGCGGTCGCTTGAGCGGAAGATGCCACCCTTTCGATCGGCGGCTTCAACGGTTGCGTAGAGGATGTTCGAGTTGACAGGGGAGATAGCTAACCCGATTCGACCCAAATCAGTTGTGGGTAAGCCGGCTCGCAACTTGCTCCAGGTTGCGCCGGAGTCGGTAGACTTATGAATGGCGCTTTCCGGTCCGCCGTTGATCAAGGTCCACATGTGACGTCGTCGTTGATAGGCAGCTGCATAAAGTGTCTCTGGGTTTTGCGGATCGATGACGATGTCGGTCACACCAGTGTTCTCGCTGATGTTCAAAATGTTCTTCCAAGTCTTACCACCGTCCGTAGTCTTGAATAAACCTCGATCACCGCCGGGCCCCCACAGCGGACCTTGCGAGGCTACGTACACAATGTTTGAGTCCTTTGGATCAATGGCAATGCGGCCAATATGTTCAGAAGTTTTCAACCCCACGTTCTTCCAGGTCTTGCCGCCGTCATCTGATCGGTAAAGTCCGTCGCCGTAAGAAACGCTGCGTTGGCTGTTGTTCTCACCGGTGCCGACCCAAACAGTCAACGGGTTCTTTGGATCGAGAGCGATGGCTCCAATCGAATACGACCCCTCGCGATCAAAGACTGGCGTCCAGGTGATTCCCGCGTTCACGGTTTTCCAGACTCCGCCCGAAGCCGTGGCGACGTAGTAACGTGACGGATTATTTGGCTCAACTGCGAACGTGTTCACGCGGCCGGAAGTGAACGCAGGTCCAATCGAACGCAAGCGCAGACCGTTGAAAGTGCCCGTGGACATTGGATCCGCTGGTTTCTCTTCTTCGGGCTTTTTTGGTTCATCGGTTTTCGCTGGGGACGGTGATGCTTGTTCTTTGGCGGCGGCTTCTTGCCGAGCTTTTTGCACCGCGGCCTTCTCGGCGGCCTTTTCTTCCTGGGCATGCATAGCTGGAAGCACCGTTACGATGCAGGCAAGCAAACCAAGCGGCAGTAACAGACGAAGGGAAGTCACACAGCGAGCGATACAAGAGCGCATCGGATATCTCCTCTTGAGTATTCAGGAAATCGGCAAAGCTGCCCGGGCAAGAAACTGAAAACTAAACGGCGAGTAAAACTAGCATTAGAGCGATAAGGAGGTAAAGGGATCGAAGCAAAACAGGCGTTTAGAGTTCAAGCTTCAGCTTGTGTGGTTTCGCTGCCACGCAAGCTGAGCTTGAACTCTAAACGCCTGTTGGGCGGGTTTACTGAATCGTGGTCGCCGTCAGATGGAACAACAACTTCGCATCTTCTGGGGAGACCATTGGGTGATAGGTCTTGCCGTAATTGGAAACAATGGTGCTGACGTAGTTTTGGGTTTCAGTGTAGGGCGGCACGCCTTTGTATTTATCAACCGCTCCCTCGCCAGCGTTGTAACCAGCCAGCGCCAAACTTACATCGCCATCAAATCGCTTCAACAGCCAGGCCAGGTATTTTGTGCCGGCCTGAACATTCGAGGCCGTGTCATCAGGATCAGTGTTTCCAAAACGCCTGGCCGTAGCCGGCATTAGCTGCATCAATCCGCGAGCACCCGCCGGAGATACCGCATCCACCTTGTAACCGGATTCCTGTTTGATAACTGCGTGTATGAATCGGGGGTCAACACCTTCTCGCTCACCAGCTCGATAAATAATCCAGTCGAGCTCGCAATCACCTGACACGGGTATGTCGAGAGGAATAGTTTCGACTTGTTGAGCTGCGTTGACTTCAGGCGCGAGCACGTGACTCAGTAGTCCGGTCAAGTTCATCGCAACGAACAATGCGAAAAATGCGAAGGGAACAAATTTAGCAAAACGAAAACGAAGAGCGCGAAGACGCTGGGCAGAGCGCAAGTGGGCGAAGTTCCGGGAAACCGTCATTCAGTGATTCTCCATGTGAGCCTTTGGGAAGTTACCCTTGGGCCATCTAAGTTATTCTGGCGATGACCTGGGCCATCGAGGATTCAGCTGCGCATGGGTGAATCGATCACAAAGATCTTGTAAATCGAAACCGTAATGTCTGACGACGATTCTGTTACGAAAGTTGCTCAAAAGTGAGGCGTTGGAGCAATCAATGTGCTGTCTTGAATCGAGTCTGTGGAAAGATCGAATGACCGCTCTGATCGGTCATCCTGCCTTGAAATGGTGGCTTAGTCTAAACCAATGCCGATCTACACGTGTCTTGGACTGTCTGGGATGATTACGTGATAAGGGAGAGAGCCGGAAAAACTGTTCTTCGCTGAAGAGCCTCGTTATGTGTGGACTTAGGTTGTGTTCATCCTAGATCGCCGAACCAATGCTCGTGCCAAATGAAAGCTTTGACTCCAGCCACGGTTGTTATTCACTGGTAGTAACAAGCTTTAATAAAAAACTTGGCGAAGTGTATAATTCGTTGGTGAGTACGAATTGCGATTTCATCGACGATTTGCCTCGGCGACCTCTGATCGCTGATGCTTCTGCCAGTACGATAATCGCTGCTATTGCGGGAGGCCTTCTTGTCGGACCAATTGGTCTCTTCGTAGGCGCTGCGGCGGGAAACGCTTTGGCAAGTCAACGCCAACCTCTCGAAATGGCGATTCGTGGTTACATGAGCAACCAAGGCTTAGAAGTAGTCTTCTTTTATCCCTCACCGAGAGCAGTGAAAGTGACGTTCCGCAATAGAGCAAACGCATACTGGACTGTCGAGAGCGTTCTGCCTGACCACTACGAACTTCCACCTGACGACACGCTTGATTGGCTATATGGCAATTTCGTTGCGAATGTACTTCCTAACGTTTTGTCGAGGATAAGGCGCATTAGTTAATGGGTCTGGATGAAGCGATCGAGCGACTTGAGGAAACAGTCGCAGAATTAAGACAAGCCTCACTTACCGACGATAAGACTGTTCTCGGTAACGCAATGGCTCTGCGCCTTGAGGCACGACAGATCAACGATGGCAAGAGCCCATTTGATTTGGTGATCTTTGGCGACCTCAACGACTTCAAACACCTCAATGACGAATACGGACACGAGGTGGGAGATATTGCCATCAAGACGGTTGGAGAAGTAGTTGCGAGAGTATTCATCGAAGAAAGGGCGGGAAAGGCGTTTCGCCGAAGCGGTGATGAATTTGTAATTCTTCTGCGGCAAGATTTTGAGCTGAGTATTGAATCAAGTGTTTCGTCATTTCGAGAGGTTTCGTTTTCTCATAATGAGAAGACTTTGACGACAGCCATGAGCTTTGGCTATGCAGTTAGTGACCAAAGAACAAGTTTTGAGGACTTAGTCGAACGCGCTGAGGTAGCTTGTCAGATGGGGAAGATTCTCGGCGGTGGAAGGTCTGTAAGCTGGACAACCGATCTTAAGAATAATCCCTTGGTTAGAAGGACGGATCGATGTCGAACATGTAATGCGAAAATCACGGTTCACATTCCCCAAAGTGAAGCTCCTCAAAACTTAAGGTTCTGTCCCTGTTGTGGCAAGTCCTTAGTGGACTCAGGGTAGGGTTTACGCACGGCCGCTGGCTTCGCCGGTTTGGGTGTTTACGCGAACTATTTCACCTTCTTTGATGAACAGCGGAACCCGCACGGTCAGTCCCGTTTCCAGTGTGGCGAGCTTTGATGCTCCGCCAGCCGCAGTGTCGCCACGAGAACCAATCTCCGTCGAAATTACCTGGAGCTCAACATACTGAGGGAACTGTAATGAAACGGCCGCACCATTGTATTTCAGCACCTGAAGCGACACGCCTTCCTTCAGATAATTTCGATCCGTATCGACCGCTTCATTCGAAAAAGTGAACTGCTCGAAGCTCTTCTCATCCATGAAGTGAAAGCCTTCGGAGTCGCTGTACAAGTACGACGCGGGCGCTAACTCGACGTCCGGTTCTGCAAACTTCTCGCTTGAACGGAAACTCTTTTCCAGTACCGCTCCAGTAAGCAGTTGACGAAGTTTGGTTCGCACCATTGTGGCTGCGCCGCGGGCAGTCGGCGAGGCGAAAAAGACTTCAAGCACGACATACGGCTGCGCGTCGACGGTAATCAATAGTTTCTTTTTCAGTTCGTTAGCTGGGATAAGTGCCATCTTGTTTTGTAATCGCTAAGCGGCTTGCCGCCGCAAGTGCGGAAAGGCTTTGCCTTTCCGCGAACCGACCCTTTCAAAATAATTCGAGGCTATGCCTCGCATAGCCGGAGGCGTAGCCTCGAAAATCTAACTGAACCTCAACGTTAAGGCAAAGCCTTACCGCACCGTGCGGCGCCAAAGCCGCATTTGTAACCGCTCAGAAGAACAACGAATACAACAGCCGGTTCGGAGAGCCCGTGCCCACGTTGGTGATTACATTCGTCGTAGCATTGTTGACTATCGCGTTCCGAATGGTTGTTGCCGAAGCGGACGGATTCGCCTGCTTGTAAAGCGCGGCAACTCCGGCCACATGAGGCGACGCCATCGAAGTCCCGCTCAGCGTCGCCGTCGCTGTATTCGACGTGTACCACGCCGAAAGGATCGAAGAGCCCGGCGCAAAAATATCCACGCAGGTACCGATGTTTGAAAACGATGACCGCGCATCCGTTGAAGTTGTCGATCCGGTGGTGATGGCGTTTGCCGCGCGAGCCGGAGAGAAGTTGCACGCGTTGGCGCCATTGTCGTTACCAGCCGCGACTGCAATCGCAACGCCGGCGTTACTGAGATTATTGACCGCCGTGTCGAGCGCAGATGAGACGCCGCCCCCGAGACTCATGTTCGCTACTGCCGGCGCGATGAAGTTCTGTCTTACCCAATCGACTCCAGCAATTACTCCGGTAGTTGAGCCATTGCCGGTGCAATCGAGCACGCGCACGCCTCGCAGCAGCGCACTCTTGGCCACGCCGTAAGTCGAACCACCTACCGTGCCCGAGACGTGTGTGCCATGTCCGTGGCAATCCGATCCGTTACCGCCGAACGCATCGAATACATTTGAGGCTCGACCACCGAACTGTGAGTGGGTGGTACGAATGCCGGTGTCGATGACGTAAACGCGTACGCCCGAGCCGGTCCAGTTGTAAGTGTAGGTGCCGCTCAACGGCCGATTGCGCTGATCAATTCGATCAAGTCCCCAGGGCGGATTGTTCTGAGTAGCATTGGCAGTCATGACGCCGTCTTCTTCGACGAATTTGACGCGATAGTCCTGACTCATCTTTTCAGCGTCCTCTTCGGACATCTCGATTGAGAAACCATTCAGCGCGTGTTTGTAGACCTGCTTGACGTTGCCTTTGTAGATATCAGCCATGTCTTTCGCCAGGTACGGAGCGATGGAGTATTCGCCCTTTTCGCCAACGACTTCATCATCAAGAACAACGATATAACTGTTCTTGATCTTATTTTCCTTCTTGAAAAGTTTTCCTTTGCCCTGGCTGCGAACCGGTCCGGAAACAAACATTAGTGAGCAGAGAAGCGCGAGACCCGCGAATACAGCTATTTTCTTCATTTCTTGTCTCCTTCCAAGTGGTAGATGGGTTTAAGTTTGTTCTTGTGTGAGTGATGCCGCATGGTGACAAACTTCGCCGTCATGATGCCTGTCATGAATAATGAACAGTCGTTTCGCAAGTCTTAAGAACGCTTCGCGTGTAAGCGCACCGGGGGGCGGTTGTTGCCTAAGTTGTCGGGTTGAGGTCCGAAGTTTTTTGGGAGCGTCGAGAAGGCGAAGTATATCACCGTTAACGTAGCTAGCAAGGAATATCTGGAGAACGTGCCAGGCCTCATTACAGTTCAGGAACCTAGAAGATTGCTGTGTCTGCGTCCAAATTCACTGATTCGGCGGGGGTGAGTGGAGGGCATTCGCGTAAGGCGGGGATCAGCTCATTCTTCATTTCTGCAGCAGACGAGAATCGATCCTTTGGATCTTTTGCGAGGCAGGATTGAAGCACGCGATTAAGCCTTTCCACTTCCGGACCGTCGCCCTTAAGCTCAAACACATTCTGCAACACCGCGGTCAGGTGTTCGTGATAAGAATTGCCGCCGAAAGGCCGTCGTCCCGTGATCATCTCGACCGCAATTACGCCAATCGAAAACAAGTCCGTTCTTTCATCAACGGGCGCGCCGGAAAGTTGCTCGGGAGACATGTAGCCAAACGTTCCCAAAACTGCGCCCGGCGTCGTCATGCCGGTATCTTCACTCGAACCGTCAGCGCCGCGCGCTATTTTTGCCAGCCCAAAGTCGAGCACCTTGGCAATCTCGCCCTGGTCTTCGCGAGCGATAAAGATGTTGTCGGGTTTCAAATCACGGTGAATCACGCCGGCAGCGTGTGCGGCGCCGACAGCGGACAAAACCTCTTCGAGCCGAGTCGCCGCGACTGATGGCGCCAGAGGACCATCGCGTTTGAGAAGGCGACCTAATGAATCTCCACGCACCAACTCCATCACAAGATAGGCGCCCTCAGTTGAAAGGACCCCGTAGTCGTAGACCGTGATGATATTGGAATGCTGCAGGCGAGCTGAAGTGCGAGCCTCGCGCTCGAATCGGCGCAGGGCCTCGCTGTTGCCAAAAAACTGGCCACTAATAATTTTGACCGCAACGGATCGATTGAGTCGCAAATCTGTTGACTGGTAGACGGCACCCATGCCGCCTCGGCCAATCAGCTTATCGAGCCGGTAGCGCCCTTCGATCGTTCGCTCCACCGGCAAAGTAAGCGTGAGCTCACGCTGATCCTTCGGACAGACTTGCTGAGTGCTGTCATAACACTCGCCGCACGCAGGACATTCTTTGAGGAGGTTAATATTTCTTTCCTCCACGCGCGCCAATACCTCATGTTTGATTCGACGTTCCTGATCGACTCGCTCTTTCAAGCGCACGTTCTCGTAAACCAGCGCGATTTGATCGGCAACCGTTTCAAGAAGAGCTCGATCATTTGCGGTGTAAGGCACTTCAGACTTTTTTCGACCCAGCAGAAACAAACCGCTGAGACCTTTCTCGATGCCGGTCAGCGGTACAATCAGGTTTGTTCCGAGTTGCGCCAGCCAGTCCTTTTCCTTTTGCGGCAAATTAATCTTAGTCGCGAACGGGAACTCCTGGGCGGCGCCCTGGTATTCCATGAAGCGGAGCAGTTCGAACTCTTCAGGAATCCTCAACTCATCACCAGTGCCGCCTGATGAATAACCAAGACTCAAATCACGACGCTCTTCCTGGCGATAGAAGAGGTAGACGCTTTGCGGATGAAGCGCCGCGTCGACGCGCTGGCTGACTAGCCGAGACATATCAGAAAGACTGTCGTGGTTCTTGATATCGTCGGCTAGCTCTCGCAGGATGCGATCCTGATCGTATTGCTCTCGAAAAAACTTCTTGTCGATCCAAGCCGTGAGATGCCTTCTGAAGAACAGACCCACGGCAATGGCTGCGGCCGCGAGTAAGTAAAAGTGGAAAGTGTTGCGTAGCAGAATGTCCGCGACGGAGCGATTCGGATTTGCGATGACAGAAACGACCAGCCCAAGGATCGGCAAGGCCAACAACACCCGGAGTGCGTTCTTGGCCAACAAATACTGCACGCTGCGCCGAACGATGATGCTTACAGGGATGACTTGATGTCGCACGATTGCGTACGCGAAGGAGATCGGAATCAACAGCATCGCAAACGTGGCCACGAGACTCAATTGAGCCCAATGGGTTCCCATGGAGGCTATCCCAACAAGAACGCTCACAGAGATGAGCAGCGCTGGCGACGCACCCACGATCGCTCCCGCCAGCATCACTCGCAGCTTGCGTCGCGAAACCTGATTCGCATAGCGATACTTCATCAGAAGCATCAGCAGGCTACCCGCGACGTACAGAAGAATGAGAGCTGTTCCCGCGCGGAAGAATGGACTGCGCGCAAACGCGAGAGCCTGGGTTGGATTTGAAATCAACCACCAGTGGAAGAGAGCCCGGCTCGGCAATATGATCAGCAACGATGGTATGTAGGGAAGCAGCTCGAAACGCGGAAACCGCTTGAGCAGACGCGAGTGCTCCGGAAAGATCTCGGTAAAATGAAAAGCTGTGGTCGATGACAGTGAAGCTAAGGTCGCTCCCAGTCCCAGCAGTAACTTTAGCCAATAGGTCGTGACCGGCAGCGTGATCGCCGTTCCGCTGACGCTCATGGTCGCGAACGTGAGCGAGACCAGCAGCGCCTGCTTGTCGTGGGGTCGCAAGAGGAAAATCGTCAAGCCGATCGCCTGGAAGATAAGCGGAATCAGAATCGTCGCGGCAAAGACGCCTAACAACATCACGCCCGAGAGTGGAAGTGTATGCAGCGAGACTCGTTGCGATTGTCCGTTACGAACCAATACCAGTTCGTAACGCGCGCCGGCTTCCGCGAGCGAAAAGAACTCACGCAGCGCCGCTCCATTGCGGACGTCCTTGCCGTTGAACTCAATTATTTCGTCCGTGGGTTGTAGCTCTGCTGGCCCTCGGGGATCAACTTTGACGACGAATACGTGGCCGTTGCGAATTTCGTATGACCAGGCCGGGAAGCTCGAAGTGTAAGAAGTGCCGAGCAGCAGGTAAGCAGTCGAGATCGAACACGCGAACATCAGCGCGAAGAAAAGCCCGATGATGATGAATCTTTGGCGTAACATCTCACACACCGCGCGCAACTAGACACGAGGTATTCATAGAGGTACAGGTTAAGTGCTTGAGAACACTCACTTTAGCTTTGGTACGGCGTGAATTCCTTCTTGAATTCACAGTTTTGTGCGATGCCATTTCAAAAAGCGATCCATTGTCCCATCCGTAAGCCGTCGGGGTGCATCGACAGGGAGTCCTAATTGCACCCGCACTTTCTCCGCTAAATCACGATGGGTCCAAGGGTACAATTGATACTTTAGGATCATTGCGTATCCGCCTCGCGAAATCAGTTCGTGTATCCAACTCTTTGGCATCATCCGAACCGCGAATACCGGTACAATACCTAGTTCTTCACACATCTCGATCTTAATTTGAAATTCTTCTTCATCCATATAAGACAGCGTATTCTTGACTTCTACTCCGTAAACTCGCCCGTCTCGCTCAAAAACGAAATCCAAGTTGTGAGCAGTCTTGACCCACGTCTTACCAAGATATGATCGGGAATTGTGGCTCTGTACGATAAACTGTCGTAGCGCAAAGGCCGCCAATATCATTTGTTCACCGTGCAGCCCTATCGATGCACACATGTTCGGGCTGCCGTACTCATTTACTAACTCAACAATCTTTTTGGCATCGCGTTTGTAGTATCGATAGCTTCGATGCCACATCAATTTCAGTTCACTGCCGATCGCTAGCTTTCTGTTTTCAGTTCTAATCAAATCTTGATCGATAAGATCTCGCAATGCGCGCGCTGTAATCCAGTGAAAGAATGAACCTTCATTCACAATTGCGAGCTGATTCGCGAAATAGACTTTGTTTTTGTTTCTCTCAAAGAATTCGCGAAGTGTTTCGCGGGCGGTAAGCTGATATTCGTCCGGTGTCGGATTCTCCGTGAGATCAAAATCAAAATCGTTCCAATCAGACATAAGGTAATTTCGGTGGATCTGTAAGCACTGAGTCTTTCCAGCAATCCTATTTTCAGAGTAGATTTGCAATCCTAAGAGTGGTTGTCAACCGGTTGTGACCAACTCAGCCTGAACAAACATTTTTCCTTGATGGAGGGATTCAGTGATACGACAAGGCTCATTCTTGGCTCCGATTCTCATAGCAGTGGCGGCGGCAAACGTCTGGAGCCAGACTAACACCACCGCGTCCTCGGCGTTGTCTCAAACCAATACCGTATTCTTCCAGGGCTTGCAGTATCGACTTGTAGGCCCGTCGCGGGGCGGACGTGTCACTACCGTGACCGGAGTTCCGTCGCAGCCGAAGACGTTCTACATGGGAGTTGCCAGCGGAGGCTTATTCCGCACCACGGATGCGGGAGTGACCTGGATTCCAATCACTGACGGAAAAGTTCCACTTGGCTCGACGGGATCAGTAGCCGTAGCCGACTCCGACCCGAACATTATTTATCTCGGCACCGGCTCCGATTCCGTGCGGAGCAATGTTTCGACCGGACGAGGAGTTTACAAATCGATCGACGGCGGCAAGTCGTGGAAGTTCGCGGGACTTTACAACGCCGGTCAAATTGGAGCTGTGCGCATCCATCCAACAAATCCGGATGTAGTTTGGGTTGCAGCTCAGGGGGACATCTTCAAGCCCAACGCGGAACGCGGAGTCTTCAAAACAACGGATGGAGGCCAGACCTGGCGCAAAGTCTTGTTCTTTTCAGACAGCGTCGGTGCGATGGATTTGGAATTGCAGCCGGAAAAACCGGACGTTGTTTACGCGTGGCTATCTCGTCTGGAAAGAAAGCCGTGGACAATCATTAGCGGTTCGCGCGACGGTGGCTTTTACAAAAGCACCGACGGTGGCGAACATTTTTCCAGGATCAGTAACGGCTTGCCGACCGAGCTGATTGGCAAAGCCAATCTTGCTGTAACAGCAGCCAAGCCAGAGCGAATTTATGCAATCGTCGAAGCAAAGCCGGGCGGTGGTTTGTACTTGTCTGATGATGCCGGGCAAACGTGGAAACAGGTCAACTCGCAGGCCTCCTTAATTCAGCGACCGTTTTATTACGCCACGATTGGGGCCGATCAATTGAACGCAGACGTTGTGTATTGCGGCGCGGAAGGCTTTTTCAAATCTACTGATGCCGGCAAAACGTTCAGCATCTTTCGCACGCCGCACGGCGATAACCAGGACATTTGGCTCAGTCCCAAAGACAGCCAGACGATGATCCAGTCGAACGATGGTGGAGCCAACGTCTCTACCGACGGCGGCCGCACCTGGTCGTCGCAGATGAATCAACCCACTTCTGAAATCTACGGATTGTGGGTCGACAATCAATTTCCTTACAAACTTTACGGCGCGCAACAAGACAATACGACGCTCATTATCTCGAGTCAGGCCGATCCTTTTTCGCGCGATGACTGGCGAACGGGCCCAGGCTGCGAGACCGGGCCCATCATGCCGCACCCGCGCGATCCGAACATCGTTTACGGATCGTGCAAAGGCCAGTACGGCGTGATGAATTTGAGCACGGGTCAGGAGAAAAGCTATTGGGTCGGCGCTCAATCTTTGTACGGCAACCCCGCCAACGATTTGATTCTTCGCTTTCAGCGAGTGTCGCCGATGGCTACGTCGCCGCATGATCCTGATGTGCTTTACTACGGCTCGCAATATTTGCATCGCACGCGCGATAGAGGTGTGACTTGGGAAAAGATTTCACCGGACCTGACAGCCAAGCCAGACTGTTGCCAGGGTCCGAGTGGCGAGCCCATCACGCGTGATGTGACAGGCGAAGAGTTCTACAGCACGTTGTACGCGATCACTGAATCCGCTTTGGAAAAAGGAGTGATTTGGACGGGTTCTAATGATGGTCCGTTTTACGTGACGCGCAACAACGGCAAGACGTGGACGAATGTGACGCCGAAGGATCTTCCTTCGGGAGGCCGCGTGCAATACATCGAGGCTTCGCCACATCGTAAGGGCTCTGCTTACTACGCTGTTTACCGGTGGCTGCTGGGAGACTATCAGCCTTACATCTACCGAACGGACGATTACGGGAAAACCTGGACAAGATTGACCGATGGAAAGAACGGCATTCCAGCCGATTGGCCGACGCGCGTCGTGCGCGAGGATCCGAACAGGGAAGGCCTGCTTTACGCCGGCACCGAGTTTGGAATGTTCATCTCGTTCGATAACGGCGCGCATTGGGACACGTTTCAGCTGAATATGCCAAACGTGCCGGTCACGGATATCAAAGTGCATCGGCAGGACTTGATTGTGTCTACGCAGGGGCGCGCGATTTGGATTCTCGACAACATAGGCTCGCTGGAACAGCTCAAGTCGAACGCGAGCGCATCAGCGGCGGCGATCTTCAAACCGCGAGACGGCTATCGCACGCGAGTCAATCCCAACATACTCGGACCGACGATCGAGTATTACCTTCCTGACGCGCCGGCTGGACCAGTCACGATCGATATCCTCGATGTGAATGGTGCAGTAATCAATTCGTACAACAGCGAAACTCCGGCGCCTGGCAGAGGTGGCCGCGCAGGCGGCGGGGGCATGCCCGGCGCGGGAGGTGTTGGACCAGATCAGGAAGACGCCGACGCTCCACCGGGCCGTCGCTTCACGCCACCGCCACGCGTGACGAAAGCAGCTGGTCTCAATCGATTCGTATGGGACGTGCGGCATCAAGCTGGACCGACAGTGCCGCCGGGACGATATCAAGCGCGCGTCAAAGTCGGGGAAACGACCTTGACCGAAAGCTTCAATGTCTTGATCGATCCTCGCGTGGCTGAGGACGGAGTGACCGTTGCCGATTTACAGGAGCAGTTTGCTCACAACATGCGCATGCGCGAGCTGGTGAACGGTGTTAACCAACTCGTTACCAAAGTTCGCGATGCGCAAAACAAGCTGCGCAACAATCCTGGAGCGAATGGCTCCCTCGCGGAAGTGAACGCGGTCGCTGCGAAACTGTTAAGTGAACCGGTACGTTATGGGAAACCGGGACTGCAGGCACACATCACCTATCTGGCGGGAATGACTGCGAACACCGATCAGAAGATTGGCCGAGATGCGCTTGAGAGGTACGCAGTGCTACTGAAAGAGTATGAAGCCGTAAAGGCCGAGGCCGAGCGCGTTCTAGCCGCCTTACCAGCCAACTAATGGACAGGAAAAAAGCTATCCACAGATTACGCAGATTGCACAGATGTAAATGCAAGTAGTAGCGGGCATGATTCAGACGGTAGTTGGAATCTGGGATTGTCTGAAAATCACTGGTATCCCGAGCGTCCCGATCTCATATACCTCTCTATCATTGTCAAACGAAAAACATCTGTGCAATCTGCGTAATCTGTGGATAAGTTTTTTGCTTTCGCTTACTTCACCTTGATGCTGCCACCGCAGACGTCGCCTTCTTCGATGCCGTCGGTCCATTGTTTCAGGACTTTCGCGCGTTCGTCGGTTATCTTTTCGAGCTCCATGCAGTGACACATCGGTTGGACTGAGCCGTAAGCTGCACGTTTATCAACGGCGGGATACATCGACTCGAGATGCGCATCTCTGAATACAAGCCAGGCTCGCTGCGCTGCTCGCATCTTTTGCACGAACAACCGATCCTTTCGATAGTCGTTCAGAATCTTCTTGTAGATCGCGTTCATTTTAGCGTCAGCTTTCTTGTACGCCGCGCACGCCTTCTCATTCAATTCCATTTGGTTTTGAGTAGACCGATGCGCCGGTATTGCCTCAGCTAGTGTTGGGACGGTCAATAACAGCATCGCGAACAAAACAAGCAAACGATTCAAGACGTTCCTCCTTCGTATTGCCTTTGCGAGCTTTGCGCCTTTGCGGGAAACTGATTTATCCCGCCAAGACGCAAAGGCGCAAAGAAACTCACTTGATAACAATTTCATCGAGACGTTGGATCTTCAGCTGGGCGTTTACAGCGGGCAAGTCCTTCTCGGTAACTCCGATCCACCGTCCCGCAAATTCATCAAGCAATCGTTGATAAGTTCTGAAGGCGCTGGTTGCTTGCGCAGTCGGCTCAGAGTCCGACCCCTCGACCGTAATCAGCAACGATCCCAGCGATCCATTTAGCGAAGTCATACTCACGATTCCCACGCGAGGAAATCCGGTATCGACCGCGACAAGGTCTCCAGCCTTCTTGTCCAGTGCGTTCAGTGCGGAAAGCAACGCTTGGTTTCCACCGGGTGCTTTTTCGATTCGCTCCTTGATTTGAGCTCTCATGTCTCTGACCTTTTGCACGACGGTAAAGCTTTCCTTCATTGCCGCGATGATTTTCTTCTCGAGTTCGAGCTGTCGGTTCAGTGCCAGCGGCGCGACTTTCACGCGTGGGTCCTGCCTTACTTCCAGAGGTGCGCTTAATGTGCGGCCATTCACCGTGAGCTTCACCTGATACATTCCCGGAGTAACCAATGGTCCTTCAGGAACCTGAATAGCATCTTCTCCAAACGCGGCGTTGATGCCGTAGCTGTAGCGCGAAGCGAGCGGACGCTCGTAGCGCAGATCCCAAACAAAGCGATTCAAGCCGGCCTGCTTTGAAAGTGGAGCCGGAGGACGAAGCCAATAGGTCGGAAACGCCTGCGATTCATCAAGCTTCCGTTGCTGGTCGCTGCTTGAATAGGTGCGGACGACCTCTCCTGCTGAGTCCACAATCTGCAAGGTTACCTCCCCGCCAGGAACAGACTTCAGACTGAAGTCGATGATTGCGCCTGCCGGAGGATTCTTTCCGGCAGGAACCTCGGGTTGGAGCGGCGTGTCTTTGCCTTCGTTCTTTCGCACACGGATGGCCATCGCCGGTTTGAAGAGGTGAAGATCTTCATTTGCCGTCTGTGCATTCATCTCTCTGAGTGGCGAGATGTCGTCAAGAATCCAGAACGAGCGCCCATGCGTAGCGACGACCAGGTCATTATTTTTGACTACAAGATCGCGTATTGGAGAGACCGGGAGATTCAACTGCAAAGGCTGCCAGCTCTCGCCGTCATCAAACGAGAAATACACACCGAGCTCGGTTCCAGCGAAGAGCAATCCTTTGCGGAGCGGATCTTCTCGAACTGCGTGCACATAAGCCGTGTCAGGAATTCCTTTGTCGATCTTGTCCCAGCTCTTCCCAAAATCTCGAGTGCGATAGATGTGTGGTCTGACGTCGTCCATCTGATGACGATCGACTGCGACATAAGCAGTGCCGGCGTCGCGCGGTGAAGCGTCGATTAGACTAATCATGCTCCACGGCGCAAGATTTGGTGGTGACACCAGCTTCCAGGTCTTGCCGTCGTCCCGCGTCAATTGCACGAGGCCGTTGTCGGTTCCAACCCAAACCGTACCAGCGGCAAGAGGTGAAGGCGCGATTGTGTAGATAACGCCCTGCGCACTCTGTTCGCTTTCACCCGGCTTCAGAGTGAGATCCGGACTAATCCTCGTCCAACTGCTGCCTCCGTCGAGCGTCCTGAAAAGGAATTGAGAAGACATGTACAGCGCGTGTGGTGGCTGCGCCGCGAAAGCGATTGGCGTGGTCCATGGATAGCGATGCTTGGTGCTCTCGCCCAATTCGGCAGGTGTCGGCGACACATCTCGAACCTGACCGGTCTTGCTGTTAAAGCGATAGAGATCGCCTCCGGTGCTGCCGCCGTAAACTATTTGCGGATCGACCGGGTCAGGAAGAATGTAGCCACTCTCGCCGGCGCCGATTGGATGCCAGTCTCGGAAGGTAATTAATCCGTAATCGCTGCGGCTCACAACTGCTGCAGTGCCGCTATCTTGTTGCGCCCCGTAGACCCAGTACGGGAACTGGTTGTCCACGGCAACGTGATAGAACTGCGCCGTGGGTTGGTTGTACCAGCTGCTCCACGTCTTGCCGCCGTTGAGCGTTACGATCGTGCCCTGATCGACTCCCGAGATAATGCGCGCGGGATTATCAGGATCGATCCACAGCGAGTGATAGTCGTCGCCGCCCGGCGCTCCGCGGATAGCTTTGAAAGTTTTGCCTCCGTCGATTGAACGATAAAGCGAGACGTTTGAGGCGTAAACGAGGTCGGGGTTTTTGGGATCACTACGGACCTCACCGAAGTACCAACCGCGGCTGAGAATACGTGGCTCGGTGCTTACCAGCGTCCAACTCTCGCCGGCATCGTCCGATCGATAAAGACCGCTGGCTCGCTCAGCATCGATCAAGGCGTAGACGCGGCGACCGCGCTGACCTGCGGGCACATCTATTCCGATGCGGCCGAGCTTACCGGCTGGAAACCCATGCCCTGTGACTTGCTGCCAGTTCACACCGCCATCGTTTGATTTGTAGAGTCCGCCGCCCTCGCCGGTAACTGGCGCGTAGGCATTCCAGGCGGGCCGTCGTACGTTCCAAAGCGAAGCATAGACAGTCTTCGCATGATCGGGATCGAAAGCCAGATCGATTGCGCCGGTGTTTTCATCCTTCGCCAGCGTTCGTATCCACTTCTGTCCTCCATCAGTGGAACGATAGACGCCACGCTCAGAATTCGGACCGAAGCCATGTCCAAGCGCCGCGACCAGAACAATGTCAGGATCTTTCGGATCGATAAGTACGCGCCCAATCTGACGGGTCTCCTTCAGGCCGATATACGTCCAGTTCTCGCCGGCGTCAGTTGATTTGTACATGCCGGCTCCGTAAGAGATGTCGGAGCGCATGTCGGCTTCACCGGTGCCCACGTAAATAATGTTTGGATTCGACTCGGCTATTGCGAGCGCGCCGATCGACGAGATGGGTTGCGCGTCAAATATCGGTTTCCACGTATGACCGGCGTCAGTTGTTTTCCAAACTCCACCTCCGACGGCGCCAAAATAGAAGATTTCAGGGCGACCGCGAATTCCCGAGACTGCAAGCACTCGACCGCCACGATGTGGACCAATACACCGCCACTCCAAAGCCTGGTAGAGCGACGGCGGGATAGCGGATTGACCAACTGCGTAGAAACTTGCGGTTAGGATTAAAACTGAACTGAGAATGATCGTGCGCAATTTCATGGATTCTCCGTCGCTAACGGGCGTTCAGAGTTCAAACTTCAGTTTGTGTCTTGTAGCCACGCAATCTAAAGATTGAACTCTAAACGCCGGTAGGTGCTATTATGCCCAGCCGTCTGGATTTAGCTCGCCTGTTTCGTGGAACGAACGCCCAACTTAAAGGAGTCGATTGGAATGTTCAAGAGATTTCGTGCGCTCGCAGTTCATCTCTGTCTCATAAGTTTCTGTTTGCTGCTATCAATCGCCGTACACGCGCAACGTCCATCATCATCTCCCGAGGCGACCAGTGACGCAGATACTTTGAAAGCTTTGCAGTGGCGATCGATTGGCCCTTTTCGTGGCGGACGATCAGACGCGGTGACCGGTGTCACGTCTCAACCAATGGTCTATTACTTCGGCAGCACTGGTGGCGGCGTTTGGAAGACTACGGACGGCGGCATTAATTGGGAGCCCATCAGCGACGGGTCAGTCTTTCGCACCGGCTCGGTGGGCGCGATCGCGTTGTCGGATTCCGATCCGAACACGATCTACGTAGGTATGGGCGAGTCCGCGATTCGTGGAAACACTTCGCACGGCGACGGCGTTTACAAATCTACTGATGCCGGCAAGACCTGGAAGCGAAGTGGTCTCGACGATACTCGCCAGATCTCGCGCATTCGAGTTCATCCAAAAAATCCAGATCTCGTGTATGTCGCTGCGCAGGGTCACGTGTGGGGTCCAAACGATCAGCGCGGAATCTTTCGTTCAAAAGATGGCGGCAAGACCTGGGAGAAAGTTTTTTCGCGTGGGGACAAAGCCGGCGCATCGGATTTGGTCATCGACTCACTCAATCCAAACAATCTTTACGCGGGATTCTGGGAGGTCTATCGCAAACCCTGGACGCTCGAGAGCGGTGGTCCGGGCAGCGGCATCTTCAAGTCAACCGATGGTGGTGATACCTGGAACGAGATCACTCGCAACCCAGGATTGCCAAAAGGGACGATTGGCATCGTTGGCATCACCGTATCCCCGGTTAACTCTGATCGACTGTGGGCAATTGTCGAAGCCGAAGATGGCGGCGTCTTTCGTTCTGAAAATGGCGGGAAGAACTGGACCAAAGTTAACGAGGAACGACGTCTGCGCCAGCGCGCCTGGTACTACTCGCGTATTTATGCCGATCCCAAAAACGTAGACACCGTTTATGTTCTCAACACCGGCTTCTACAAATCGAATGATGGGGGGCGAACTTTTACCGGCATTGGCGTACCGCATGGCGACAATCACGATCTTTGGATCGCTCCGGACGATTCGAATCGCATGATTAACAGCAACGACGGCGGCGCGAACGTGTCATTCAACGGAGGTCACAGCTGGAGCGAGCAGGATCAGGCAACTGCCCAGTTCTACCGGGTAACGCTCGACAACGATTTTCCCTATCACGTGTATGGAGCTCAGCAGGACAACTCAACCGTGCGCATTGCGAGCCGAACGACTGAAGGCGGAATTACTACGAGCGACTGGTATGACGTAGGCGGTGGCGAGTCAGGCTGGATTGCTCCGCATCCTCGTGACTCCGAGATTGTTTTTGCAGGTTCATATGGCGGCTTATTAACTCGTTCCGATCACCGCACGGGTCAGTCTCGAGACATCAATCCCTACCCCAACAATCCGATGGGCGCTGGGGCAGATGTTTTGAAGTATCGCTTCCAATGGAATTTCCCAATTGTCTTTTCACCGCACGATACTTCGGCATCCGGAACCTTGTATACAGGTTCAAACGTCCTCTTCAGATCGACCAATGAAGGACAAAGCTGGGAGGCAATCAGTCCGGACCTGACTCGCAACGACAAAAACAAGCAAGCCTCATCCGGCGGACCGATAACCAAAGACAACACGAGCATCGAGTATTACGACACGATTTTTACGGTGATGGAATCGCCTTTACAGGCGGGCACGATCTGGAGTGGTTCAGACGATGGTCTGGTTTATCTCACTCGAGATGCAGGAAAGCACTGGACTAATGTCACACCGTCGAAGGACATGATGCCGGAGTGGATTCAGATTAACTCGCTCGAGGCTTCGTCGTTTGATCCAGGCACGGCGTACGTCGCCGCAACGATGTATAAGTTCGACGACAACCGTCCATATCTCTACAAGACTGCTGATTACGGCAAGACGTGGAAGAAGATCACCAACGGAATTCCCGATAGCGCATTCACGCGTGTTATTCGCGAAGATCCGAACAAGCGCGGCCTGCTATATGCGGGCACCGAGACCGGGCTGTACGTTTCGTTCGACGACGGCGCCAGCTGGCACTCCTTCCAACTTAATCTTCCGGTCGTGCCGATAACTGATCTCGCCATTCACAAACGCGAGAAAGAACTCGTCGCGGCAACCCAGGGCCGATCGTTTTGGATTCTCGATGACCTGCCGCTGATACACAGCATCATGGATGCGGGTGGCTTTAAGGCCGCGAAAGAAACTCATCTTTTCAAACCGAAGGATGCTTATCGCATGCCGGGAGGCGGTGGACAATTAGGACCGGCTGCCACGATCGGAAGAAATCCAGCCGGCGGCGTTGTTGTTTACTACTCGTTAAAGGCGAAACCGACTTCGGATGTGGTCATCGAATTCTTCGATGCGAGTGGAAAGTCCGTTCGTAAGTTCACCGGACGCGTCCCGCGAGCGCAAGCAGGTGCTGCCGGCGGCGGAGCAGCGGCTAGCGAACAACCTGCAGGTGGCGGTGAAGAAGGTGATTCACCGTTTGGCGGCGGCGGGGCAGCCAGAGTTAGCACCGATGCCGGGCTGAATCGTTTTGTTTGGGACATGAGATACCCGGACGCAGTGCGGTTTCCGGGAATGATTCTTTGGGCTGGCGAGACTCGTGGTCCAAAGGCTGCACCTGGCGCTTATCAGGTGAAGGTGACGGTGGATGGCCAGACCTTAGCCGAGAGCTTTTCAATTAAGCCTGATCCGCGACTGCAAACAACGCCTGCGGATTATGCTAAGCAGCTCGAGTTTGGCTTGAAGATTCGTAACAAGCTGAACGAGACGCACAACGCCGTCATCGAGATTCGCGACGTACGTAAGCAAGTTGACGATCTGATGAAACGCGTCAAGGATCAGGCGAGCGCCAAATTAATCAACGATGCCGGAACCAAGCTGACCAGGGATTTGTTGGCTATTGAGGAAGCGCTGTATCAAACGAAGAATCAAAGCAGCCAGGATCCTTTGAACTTTCCGATCCGTCTCAACAACAAGCTCGCGGCTTTGAGCGGGGTTGTTTCTGGCGCTGAGATGCCGCCTACAGATCAATCGTATGCGGTGTATGACGAACTGGCGGGACAGATTGATGCGCAGCTACAAAAGCTGACGCAGATCATGAAGACTGACGTGCCCGCGTTTAATCAGCTCGTGCGCGATCAGAATATTCCCGCGATTACCGTGAAGCCAGGTCAGAACCCGGAGCGGTAGCTGACGAAGACTTTAGCCACAGATTTCGCAGATTACACTGATTGTTTGGGTAATTGTTTTGGCATCACGAATATTAACAAGGCGACTGCGCGCGGAATTAACAAGGCGACTGTGCCTGGAAGAGATTGTCTCCCGAAGCAGTTCTTACTATCAGTGTAATCTGTGGAATCTGTGGCTCAGTCTTTCTTTCTGTCACTGAACTCAGCCTGCAATGGACAAAGGACCCCGTCGCTACCGCTCCGGGTTCTGACTTCACACTCGGGCGAAGTCGATGAAGCCGCGCGGGGCGTCGACGCTCAGGAGCTTCACGCGAACCTTGTCGCCAACTCGTAGACCGTGCTCGCCGCGCTCGATGCGTCCATCGACGGGCGGCTTGAGGGTGCGAGCAAATGTGCCCTTCGGTGTGACGCCGGTGACGATGGCTTGAAAGTCCTCACCGATCCGGTGCTCCAGCAACACCGCGGCTGCAACCTTTCGCATTTTGCGCTCAACTTTCCTGGCTGCGTCTTCTCGTTCAGTGCAGTGCGCAGCAATCTCAGCCAGTTCCTCTTCCGAGTATGGCGGGGCCAACTTTTGAAGCGTGGCTTTGACCGATCGCTGCGTTATCAAATCCGCGTATCGGCGATTAGGCGCAGTCGAATGCGTGTAGTCATTGACTGCCAAGCCGAAGTGTCCACTTTGTTCAGATGAAGCGGCGCCTTGCACCGTGTATTCACCGGGACCAAGCAGCTTCACGATCGACAGAGACAAGTCGGGGAAGTGAACCAGATCAGCTTTCTTTCTTTTTTCGAGAAAGCGAGCGAGTGCTTGCGAGTCCGGTTGGGGCGGTAAAGTTTCCCCCAGTTCCTCAGCGACCTCAACAATTCGATCCCAGTGCGCTGGAACGCGGACGACACGACGCAGCATCGGCGCTTTCTTCGACTCGAGAAACTCCGCCATCGCGACATTCGCGGCAATCATGAAGTTCTCGATGATGTCGCGAGCGCTATTTCGTTCAGTTACCGACAAGTCAACGACACGACCGTCTTTATCGAGGACTGGCGCGGCACTGATGGTATCGAGCTCGAGCGCGCCCTGCGCAATTCGGAGCTCGCGCAGATTACTCGCGGCTTCAAATTGCAAACGAATCTGTTCTTCCATCCCGGGCACTGCAGCAATTTCGGGAAGTAGCGGCGCTTTATCCTCAAGCCATGCCCCGACTCCTTCATAGGAGAGCTTGGCGTAATTGTGGACAAGGGCTGGATAGACATCGCGCGCTTTGACCACACCGTTGGTGTCAATCGTCATTTCCGTGACGATAGCTGCTCGATCGGAGCCGCCTACTAATGAGGTACGCTGCGTCGATAATTCGTCGGGCAGCATGTGAAATGTTTTGAAACCCGTGTACACCGACGTGCTGTTTGCGCGCGCGTAAGCATCAATCGCCGAGTCCTTGTGAACGAGAATGTCTACGTCGGCTATGCCGACCAGGACGCGAATGTCGCCGTTCGCCAGCCTCTCAGCATATTCGACCTGGTCCAGGTCCTTTGATTTGCGATCGTCAATTGAGGACCAGCGCAGTTCGCGCAGATCTCGCGCAGCCGAGGCGGTTGGTTTCTCACTGGCAATCTTCTCGAGTTCCTGAGCGACCTCGGGCGGCGGTTCGATAAGGAATCCTGCGTCCAGCATCGCTTGCTCGGATATGGCTAAGAGATTAATAGACTGGCTGTGTGAATGATGGTTTGGCATAGTTGTAATTATAGAACTGGTTATTGAAAGCTTACGACATTCGTGGTGTGAGCGTGTAAAGCAAAACGATCCGCGGATTTACAGATCTGAAAACACGTAACCAACATCTGCGAACTCGGCGTAATCTGTAGATATCTTTATGAGTCCAAAGTTCAAGAGATTTCTAAAGAGCAGGCTTTCGCGTGAAAGTGCTTTAGGTTTGCATTTCACCGTTGGCGTCATCCTGCTTACTTTGGCGACGTACGTCTTTGATTACCTCGCCAGAAACATCGTTGGCGAACAGCCTCTCACAATCACAGACGTCAGGTTCAGCAATTGGCTGCACTCGCATGCGACACCATGGCTGACGAAGCTGATGTTGGTAATCACGAATCTTCACTCGACCTTGGGGATCACGATCCTGACGATCCCTATCGCGGTATACATGTGGCGCGCTCGTTTTAGACGAAGACTCATAGGACTGCTGGTAATGATCTACGGTGGTATGTTGTTGAATGTTTGGCTGAAGGCTGTTTTCCAACGAGCTCGACCACACTTCGATGATCCGTTGCTCGTCATCGACAGCTACAGTTTTCCCAGCGGACACACAATGGCCGCGACGGTTTTCTATGGAGCTCTAGCCGCGATTATCTTTACTCGAGTAACTGACTGGCGCTGGCGGTGCGTAATCATCTTCGGCGCTACGTTTATGATCGCATTAGTTGGTTTTACGCGAATCTATCTGGGCGTCCATTATCTCAGCGATGTAGCGGCTGCGATGATTGAAGGCGCCGCCTGGTTGACCATATCCTTGACAGCATTTCAAACTGTTCGCCGCCGAAGTAGGTTGAAGCAAAATGAGTGATCCAACTTTCATAGACCTTTCGCACACGATTGAGGACGGCTTGGTTACTTACAAAGGATTGCCACCGCCGGTTATCTCGGACTTTCTCAGCCGCGATCGATCCACTGAACGGTACGCGCCGGGAACGACATTCCAGATTGGGAAGATCGAGATGATTGCCAACACCGGCACGTACATCGACAGCCCGTTCCACCGTTATGAGCACGGAAACGATCTGGCTGCGTTTGAGCTGGAATCGGTTGCTAACCTTGAAGGGCTGGTGGTGCGACATGTGCTGGCGCCGGAGCGCGAACTGGAATTAGCCGCATTCAAGCCGATGGAATATGGATTTCCGACGGTGACCGAGCGCGGGATCTCTATCGACGAGATTTCCCAGTTGGATGTTCGAGGAAAGGCTGTCCTCTTTCATACTGGATGGGACATGCGTTGGCGAACGGATGAGTACGCCGGCGGAGGACATCCTTTTCTCACCGAAGCCGCTGCTGAGTTCCTCGCAACGGCAGAAGCTGCGCTGGTGGGAATAGATTCCCTCAACATTGACGACACAGCAACCGGCGCTCGACCCGCGCACACCATTTTGCTGGCGAACAACATTCCCATTGTCGAACACATGTGTGGCTTGCGAGAGCTTCCCGACCGTGGCTTTCGTTTCTTTGCTGTGCCTCCGAAGGTGAGAGGCTTCGGTTCGTTCCCGGTGCGGGCCTTCGCGATGGTGTAGTTTGGTAGGGGCGGACCTATGTGTCCGCCCTTGATTGAATCCGTGACACGGACAGGGTGGACACACAGGTCCGCCCCTACAAGCTACCCTCTAGCCCTTAAGCCAAATTCGTAACCAAGGGCTCGAAAAGGCTTAGTACAAAAAGGTTTTTGGTGACGGGCAACTGAGTCGCGTGGTACTATTTGCCGCATTATGCGCTCGGATGTCATCATCATTCGGCTTGTATTTACAGTCATTCTCATCGTTGCTGGCTACGTTCTTCAGCCCGTCAAAGGCAATCCTGTTATCTCAGCCGCGATTGGGTTCCTGGTCGCCGTCTGCATAATCCTCTTCGAGTTAAGAATCAGGCGAGCCACACTCAAGACCTTAATTGGGGCTGCCGTAGGCTCCATCCTCGGCATTGTTGGCGCCTTCCTGATCGGCGAGCTGATTATCAGGCAGGAATCGATGGCCCATGAGGTCAGGACCTTTCTGACGTTGGCTCTCGTGTTCTTCATGGCCTACGTTGGTCTGATGGTTGGTGGAGCGAAAGGCGATTACATCGAGCTATCGGCTCTCGGCGGGATTTTCTCTGACAAGGCGGCTAAACGAGACCTGAAGATTCTCGATACGTCGGTGATCATCGACGGTCGCATAGCTGACGTTGCTGAAACAGGGTTTCTGACCGGGACCCTAATCATTCCACAGTTCATCCTCCGCGAGCTCCAGCAGGTCGCTGATTCTCCCGATTCATCCAAACGTCAGCGAGGACGTCGCGGTCTGGATATGCTTAACCGGCTTCAGAACAACAGCTCCCTCGACATTCAGATTGTTGAGACAGATTTTCCCGCGGTGCGCGAGGTTGATCTGAAGCTGATCGAGTTAGGCAAACAGCTCGACGCCGTGATTGTGACGAATGATTTCAACCTGAATAAGGTGTCTCAGTTAAGAGGCGTCAGCGTCTTGAATATCAATGAGCTTGCTAACGCGCTCAAGCCGGTAGTCCTGCCGGGTGAGGCAATGCGCGTTTTTATTTTGAAGGAAGGCAAAGAGCACAATCAGGGCGTTGCTTATCTCGATGACGGCACCATGGTCGTAGTGGACAACGCCAGACGCTTGATTGGGCGGAACACGGATATCGCGGTGACCAGCGTTTTGCAGACGACGGCCGGCAAGATGATTTTTGGCCGTCTCTGGGAAGAGTCGGAAAACGGTGGCAACGGTGAACTCCGCACCAATGGCAGCACGCGACGACCGCCACGCGAAACACGCAGCTCTGTAACTCCCATTCGCATCACCGATCAGACCGACCCGGTAATTGATTAAGCTGCAAAGAGCACGCCTGTCAGAACCACCTGCGGTAGCGGGTGGCTTTGTTTCTCTGGAGCCTGGGTGTTCAAGCTAGCCACCCGCTACCGCAGGTGGTACTGACAAAACCGATGAACGTCGCCATCATTGTCGCAGCTGGGCAAGGTTCTCGAATGGGTGGCGAAGGCGCGAAACAGTTTCTCGAGCTTGCCGGCATCCCCATCATCATTCACGCAATCAGGGCTTTCGATGAGTGCGAGTCCATTCACGAAATAGTTGTGGTCTTGCCGGCAAGTGAATCAGCGAACTTTCTTGCTTCGGCAGCGCGGTTTGGCCTGCGCAAACTATCCAGAGTGGTTCCCGGCGGCGCCACGCGATCCGAATCAGTCTGGCGCGGGTTGCAATCGCTGCGATCGGCTACAGTGGAGGTGGTAGCTGTTCATGACGGAGTCCGCCCACTCGTAAGCGCCGACGAAATAGCAAGGACAGTCAGCGCTGCCCAGCAGAATGATGCGGCCGTTTTGGTCGCTCCGGTAACCGATACGATCAAGGAGATCAAGGACGATCGGATTGTCAGCACACTGGAACGATCTCGGTTACGCCGTGCTTTGACACCGCAATGTTTTCGCTACTCGTTGCTGAGCCGGGCGTATGCACAAGCCGATATAAGCGATCAGAGTTTGACTGACGAGAGTGTGCTGATGGAGCGACTCGGCATTTCCGTCACAGCCGTCGAAGGTAGTCCGAGGAACATAAAGATTACGACTCCGGAAGACCTGATCGTCGCTGAAGCGTTACTACGATGCAGTTCTTAGTCCTTGGTTCTTGGTTCTTTGTATTTGAGTTTGTGTAGAGGTTCGCATGATTTGGACAAGTAAAGCTTCGGAAGCGAGCAAAGAACAAAGTACTAAGAACAAAGAACAGAAATCGAAAGCTAAGCGAACATCCCTCAAGAGGCTATAAAATTGTTCAGGATCGGTATCGGTAATGACATCCATCGCTTGGTTGAGGGGCGGCCGCTCGTGTTGGGTGGCGTGCTAATCGCATCTGATCGAGGCGCGGACGGACATTCAGATGCTGACGCTTTGTTGCATGCTATTTCCGACGCGATTCTCGGGGCTATGGCCGAAGGCGATCTCGGCGTGCATTTTCCCGATCAGGATCCACAGTGGAAAGGGTCCGATTCGGTGCAGCTGCTTTCCCGGGTGGCGTGGCTGGCGCGCGAACGCGGCTTCAATGTCGTCAACGTAGACGCGACGGTAATTCTTGAAAGGCCAAAGCTGAGGCCGCATGTAGCAGCCATGCGAGAAAAGATTGCCGAGACTCTTCAGGTCGAAATCTCTTGTGTCAGTATCAAGGCAAAAACCAATGAAGGCCTGGACGCGATCGGACGAGGTGAAGCTGTTGCCGCGCAAGCGATCGTGTTGATGAGGCAGATTGGCTAACTTTTTGGAGCTGGTAAAATGGAGTCAGCTGAGGGTTGAGAAGGTGCCTAAGCTCGAGTTTTGAATCTTAAGATCCAAAGTTGAATGCTGATGAAAGTTGAGGCGGGCGCAAGCAACCCTTCCTGACCATGAGCTTATTGAGCTTGAGAAGTAGATCTTCAGTGCTTAGGCTTTCCAAGTTGAGCCAGAGCGTTCGCAGGCAAACGATTTTCAGATCCGTGTTATCCGCGTTCATCCGTGGCTAATCTCCTTTGGTCCATAAGTTGATACTGACAAATGAGGGAGGATCAGCTATAAGCTAGCTAATGCGACCACAGGATGTCATTCGCAAAAAGCGGGATGGCGAACATCTGACCCGGGAAGAAATTGACTTCTTCATTGCTGGCGTCACCCGTGAAGAGATAGCCGACTATCAGGTTAGTGCCCTTCTGATGGCAGTCTATCTCAATGGCATGAATTTGTCCGAGCAGCAGGCGCTCACCGAAGCCATGCTTAACTCGGGAATCATTCTCGACTTCACAGACATCTCAAAACCAAAGGCAGACAAGCACTCGACCGGCGGAGTAGGTGATAAGACCTCCCTGATTATCGCGCCGCTCGTTGCTGCGTGCGGTGTTTGTGTTCCCATGATCTCCGGGCGTGGCCTGGGCCACACCGGCGGGACGCTCGACAAATTGGAGTCGATCCCGGGTTACCGCGTTAACCTCTCGACCAGCGAGTTTCGAGACGTGTTGGAAAAAGTTGGTTATGTGATGAATGGCCAGACCGGCGAAATTGCGCCGGCCGACAAAAAGCTTTATGCGTTACGGGACGCGACTGCGACAATTGAATCAATTCCTTTGATCGTTGCCTCGATTATCTCCAAGAAAGGCGCCGCCGGATTAAACGCGATGGTGATAGATGTAAAAGTCGGCAACGGCGCGTTCATGCGTAACGAGGCTCGCGCTGAAAGTCTCGCGCATGCGCTGGTCGGCACCGGAAATTCCTGCGGCATTCGTACTCGAGCTTTGCTCACCGATATGAACCAGCCCCTCGGTCGCGCGGTGGGGAACTCAAACGAAGTGAAGGAATGTCTCGAACTTTTGCGTGGCGAGATTGATGAAAAGGCGCGACCCGTTCTTGATCTCTCGGTTGAATTATCGGCCCATATGTTGGTGCTTGCGGGCGTGGAAGGCTCACTGGCCGGCGCGCATTCTCGGCTACAGCGAGCGCTAGATTCCGGCGACGCTCTCGAGTGTTTTCGGAAGAACATAGAGGCGCAAGGTGGTGAACCCCGAGTCTGCGACGATCCCGATCGTTTTCTTCCTTTGGCGCGAGAATCAGTTAAGGTAGAATCCCCGCGCCCTGGATTCATAACAAAGGTAAATACAACAGAAGTAGGTCACGCTATTGCGGCGATCGGTGGTGGCCGCGTCCGCATCGAAGACTCGATTGACCCGTCGGTTGGCTTTCTGGCCGAAGTGAAGATTGGCGATGAGGTTGGGCCGCAGCAACCAATCGGCATTGTTCAATGTGACGATCCGGCAAAAGCGCGCGAAGCAGTGGCGCGCATCGAAAAGGCTTACGAAGTTGGTGACAAACCGCCGGCGCAGCTGCCAAATCTTATTAAGGAAGTAATCAACGAATGAAATCGCTAGTTGATCTCAAATCTTTGCTGGCTCTTTTGCTTTTGGTTGTAATGGCTTTGGGCGGTGTCGCGTGTAACAGCAAAAGTTACGCTGAGGACGACAAATCGAAGATTCACGTTGGCATCGTTTTCGATATCGGCGGCAAAGACGATCGTTCGTTCAATGCAGCGGCTTGGGCAGGCGTGAAATGTGCCGAGAGCGGTAAGTGGCCCGATGGGACAAGCTGTGAAAAGAAAGCGTTGAATATTGTCCTGCGAGACATCGAGCCGGGAAACCCAACCTCAATCGAGCCGGCTATGCGAGCGTTCGCTGAAAGAGGCTACGACCTGATCATTGGCGTTGGTTTTGCTCAAGCGCCGATTATGGAACTCGTTGCTAAAGACTATCCGAAGATTCAGTTCGCCATCGTTGACGGCGTAAGTGAATTGCCGAATGTTGCGTCGCTGGTCTTTAAGGAGCACGAGGGTTCTTATCTGGTTGGCATGCTGGCTGCTGAAACTTCAAAGACCGGAACGATCGGCTTTCTCGGGGGAATGGATATTGGCCTGATTCATCGTTTCGAGAAGGGCTACGAAGAGGGCGCTCAGTCAGTTAACCCGAATATCAAAGTCATTCAAAACTACGTCGGCGTCACGGATGGCGCCTGGAACAATCCGGGCAAAGGCAAGGAGCTTTCGCTGGCTCAGATTGGCAAGGGCGTTGATGTGATCTTCACGGCGGCGGGTAACTCAGGGCTGGGAGCTTTCGATGCTGTCGAGCAGGCCGGCAAGGTTAACGGTCGCGCGACTCATTTCGTGATCGGGGTCGATTCAAACCAGAACATGGTGAAGCCAGGCTTTGTTTTGACAAGCATGGTCAAGCGCGTCGATAACGCTGTTTATTCGATTGTTGATGACGTCGTGAACCGGCGCTTCCAGGCGGGATTCCACGTGTATGGTCTGGATAAGGACGGCGTCGGCTATTCCATGGACCAGTTCAATAAAGATTTGATCACGCCCGAAATGATCAAGTCCGTCGAAGAAGCCAAACTAAAGATCATCAACGGTCAGATTAAAGTTACTGATGCGATGCTCAAATAAGGAACGTTCTTTGTTCTTAGTTCTTTGTACTTTGTACTAGTCTTTTTGGTTTGTTGCTCAATCCACCACGCTGCTCAACTCACCTTTCTGTGGAGGATTGTGTGGCAAAGACGAATTTTGAAAACTTAAGAGTCTACCAACTGTCAGAGAGCCTGGCTGATAAAGTTTGGTCCATCGTGCTACGGTGGGATTACTTTGCTAAGGACACTGTCGGCAAGCAGTTGGTTAGGTGTACCGATGGGATCGGAGCGAACATTGCTGAAGGAACCGGTCGTGGAACCATTGAAGACAACCGTCGATTTGTTCGGATGGCTCGCGGCTCTCTTTACGAGACAAAGCACTGGCTACGGCGCGCATTCAAACGGAAACTCTTAACCAAGGTACAGATTAACGAGTTAAAGCCTGTCATTGACGAAATCGTACCCACGCTGAATGCGTACTTTCGTTCTATCGACGATGCCGCAAGGCTTTCAAGAGCTTTATTAAGACAAAGCACAAAGAACAAAGGACCAAGAACTAAGAACAAATAACGGACAACTCAGAACACATAACAACAATGTTAGAGCTAAGAGATATCTCGAAAAGATTTGGGGCGGTCCAGGCCAACGATCGGGTCAGCTTTAAAGTTGAGACCGGAACGATACACGCAATTGTCGGCGAGAATGGAGCGGGGAAGTCGACGATCATGCGTATCGCCTACGGCTTTTACACAGCCGACTCGGGCGACATACTCGTTGAAGGTCAGGTGCGCCAGATCTCGAGGCCGCATGACGCGATTGCGTTGGGCATCGGTATGGTTCACCAGCACTTCATGCTGGTCGACACGATGACCGTTGCTGAGAACATCGTTCTCGGCGCTGAACCCGGTAGCGCATTTGCGCTCGATTTGAACACTGCCGCCCAAAGAATCCGAAGCCTCTCGGAAGAATTCAAACTTTCCGTCGATCCGAACGCTGTCATTGAAAATCTTTCCGTAGGCCAGCAGCAGCGTGTTGAGCTGCTGAAAGCTCTTTATCGAAACGCTCGACTGTTGATTCTGGACGAACCCACCGCTGTTTTGACGCCGCAGGAAGTCGACGAGTTCTTTGTCATTCTTCGAGGAATGCGCGAGCAGGGCAAGACTATCGTCATCATCACTCATAAGTTGTCCGAAGTGCTCGCGATTTCTGATGAAGTCACGGTGATGCGCGACGGCAAGGTTGTCGGAAACGTGCAAACGAAAGATACGAACGCTGCCGAGCTGGCTCGCTTGATGGTGGGTCGCGAAGTTCTTTTGAGAGTCGAGAAACCGGAAGCACACGTCGGAGAACCCCGGCTCAAGCTAAACAACTTCTCCGTCAGCGCGACTGATGGCGGCAAACGAGTGAATCAGGTTTCCTTCGAAGTTCGCGCGGGAGAAATTGTTGGCATCGCGGGCGTAGAAGGGAATGGTCAGACGGAATTGATCGAGGCGTTGGCCGGTCTTGTTCCCGCGTCACAACTTTCAGGCAGCATCTCGTTCGAGGGCCACGACATTACTAACGAAGGCGCGCGGTCGCGACGTGAGCGTGGCATTGCTCATATCCCTGAGGACAGGCATCGGCGCGGATTGTTGTTGGAATTCAGCCTGGCCGAAAATTCAATTCTCGGCGTTCACTATCGACCGCCAGTCACGTCGTTGGGAAACATAATGCTCGACAACGCGGCGATTCAAAGGCGCGTCAACGAGATCATTCAAGGCTTCGACGTGCGACCAGCGAATTCCGAGTTGCCGGCTCGCGCGCTTTCCGGAGGAAATCAGCAGAAGCTGATTATTGGTCGCGAGTTCAAACTCAATCCGAAGTTGTTGCTGGTGTCTCAACCAACTCGCGGCGTTGATATCGGCGCGATTGAGTTTATCCATCGGAAGCTGGTCGCTTTGCGTGATGCCGGGTGTGCCGTGCTGCTGGTCTCGGCTGAACTTGAAGAGGTGACCTCGCTTGCCGATCGGCTGCTCATTATCCACAAGGGCAACATCGTCGGTGAAGTCGATCCCAAAGTGGCAACCATCGAAGAGATCGGCCTACTCATGACGCGGGGACACTAATTCTGTCTTTTGTTTTTTGTACTTTGTTCTTTGCGGTTGAGTTTACGGAGCCGAGACTTTTGCAAAGCACAAAGATCTAAGAACGTCTTTTAAAGAAAATGAAACTTCTTCGTGAGTTAATTTTTCCGCTGATGGCCGTGCTGGCGGCGTTTATCGTTGGCGGCATCCTGATCCTGCTGATCGGCGACAATCCGATTCAGGCCTACAAGCTTTTGATCTTCAGCGCGCTCTCATGGCCTGACGGTATTGGCTACACGCTTTTCCACGCGACGCCTTTGATCTTCACGGGGCTCGCCGTGCTGGTTGCCTTTCGCTGCGGGCTTTTGAATATCGGCGTTGAAGGGCAACTGTACGTGGCTGCGTTTGCGGCTGCCTGGGTTGGCATTACGATGTCGCAGCGCTCCGCCTGGATACTGGTCCCGCTTTGCTTTGTGGCTGCTATTTTCGCAGGCGGTGTTTGGGGCGCCATCCCCGGCGTCCTGAAAGCACGCTTTGGATCTCATGAAGTAATCAACACGATCATGTTGAACTTCATCGGCATCGCCCTCATCAGCTACTTTGTTCAATATCACTACAAGGTGCCTGGCGATCCGATCATGCAGAGTTCGGAGATTGGCAAAGGAGCCCACATCGCTCGCCTGGGGAAATTCATTCCCGGTTTGCCCGAACGAATTCCGCTTAATCTTGCTTTCCTGCTCGCGCTGCTCTGTTGTGTTCTCGTTTACTACTTCCTGTGGCGGACAAAGTGGGGATATGAGTTGCGCTCCACAGGCGCTAGCCCGACCGCGGCAGAATATGGCGGCATCTCTATTCGCAAGCAGATTGTGATCGCCATGACGATCTCAGGCGCGCTGGCAGGGATGGTCGGGATTAATGAAGTCATGGGCTACCGGTATCGTTATTATGACGGTTTCTCCGACAACTACGGGTTCACCGGGATAGCCGTGGCATTGTTGGGTCGGAATCATCCGTTCGGAGTGATCATTGCTGCCTTGCTTTTCGGCGTCTTGCAACATGGCGGAATTTATGTCGACGGATTTTCAGAGCACGTCACGAAAGACATTGTTCAAGTGTTGCAAGGCACCATCATTATTTTTGTTGCCGCGGAAGCATTCTTCCGAGGTCAATTCGAAAACTTCAGTCTGTTCAAGCAATCAAAGGTCTAAGCGATGAAAGATCTCTTCACAACAGCACTGCTATGGTCCACTGTGCGCCTGGCGACGCCATTGGTTTTGGCTGCGATGGGAGGTCTCCTTTCTGAGCGGTCAGGCGTCATCAACATCGCGCTTGAAGGCATGATGTTGGCTGGAGCCTTTACTGCAGCGGCCGTAACCTGGGCCGTTGGTAATCCTTTGATTGGTCTGGCCGCCGGCATGACTGCCGGATTAGCGATTGCCTCCATCCACGCGCTCGTGAGCATTCGTTACAAAGCCGATCAAGTCGTCACGGGAACGGCCATCAACATCCTTATGTTAGGTATGCCGGCGTTTCTTAGCGGCGCATTTTTCTTGTCGTCCGGCTCGACACCGCAGATTCCCAGGGAACAACTTATTCCCCGGCTGCCCATCGTTGCCGCATTCCTGATTGCAGTGCCGCTGATTTGGTACGTGATGTACAGAACGCCGTTCGGACTTCGCTTGCGCGCGGTCGGTGAGAATCCGGAAGCCGCTGATGCCGCCGGTGTCGGTGTAGCTCGCATGCGTTACTGGGGAGTTTTGTTGTCGGGTATCCTGGCCGGTCTCGGTGGCGCTTATCTTTCCATTGGACAATCGTCCTTATTCACTCGCAACATGACAGCGGGCCGTGGGTTTATTGCCCTGGCGGCGCTAATCTTCGGCAAATGGCGTCCAGTGCAAACGATGCTTGCCTGTCTCCTCTTCGGCTTCACCGAAGCAATATCCATTCAGATGCAAGGTGTGGTAAAACTTCCTTCAGGAGAAGATATCCCCGTACAGTTTGTGCAGATGGTGCCCTACGTGCTGACGATCGTTGTGTTGGCCGGATTTATCGGTCACTCGCGTCCGCCGCGCGCATTGGGCATTCCCTATCAGAAAGAACGTTAGGATGGGACGAGGGGCTGTTGAGTTTCCCTCGTCGGCTTGCTCAACTTGCTGACATTAGCTTGTGGAGCGTACGTATGTGGCTTGTCAGGCCACGGGCTTGTTCCGTGGTACTTGACGTTGGCAGCCAGGGCAAAGGCCGGGTGGAGGTTCACGTTTCGATTCTTCAAATAATGAGCTCACCACGGGGCGAGCCCGTGGCATCCTTGGTCTTATTGGATTGCAGAGTGGTAGCTGCTAACGTTAATGACCACGGGGCGAGCCCGTGGCATCCTTGATCTTAGTGATTGCAGAGTGGTAGCTGCTAACGTTAGTCACCACGGGGCGAGCCCGTGGCATCCTTGATCTTAGTGATTGCAGAGTGGTAGCTGCCAACGTTAGTGACCACGGGGCGAGCCCGTGGCATCCTTGATCTTAGTGATTGCAGAGTGGTAGCTGCCAACGTTAGTGACCACGGGGCGAGCCCGTGGCATAAGTTTCAAACATGAGCGATGCTCTTATTCAGGAAATCATCGGGCTGTCGGGCGCTGCAATTTACGTTAGCGCAACCTTGATTGCCCGGCAGAGAACGACAAGCGAGGGGTGAAGATGGCTGCTCAAACAGAAACTGGCGGGAGTTACGAGCGCGCAGAGCATGCCGCGAGAATCATTCGCGCGCGGATCAGTTCACAGCCGCGCATCGCCTTAGTTCTGGGAAGCGGCTTGGGTGATTTTGGAGATGAACTCAAGGACGCCACGGGAATACCCTACGCGGAGATTCCAGGCTTTCCAACTTCAACTGTAGCGGGACACGCCGGCAGGTTGGTAATTGGCACGGTCGAAGACGTGCCTGTCGTGGCGATGCAAGGTCGCGTCCATTTCTACGAAGGCTATTCGCTTGAACAAGTCACCTTTCCGGTGAGGGTTTTCAAGTTGCTTGGCATCAATACGCTGCTGCTCACCAACGCTGCGGGCGGGATCGACGTGCAGTTGAGCCAGGGCGCACTGATGTTGATTAACGATCATTTGAATTTGATGGGGACCAGCCCGTTGCGTGGCACGAACGACGATCGCTTTGGTCCTCGCTTTCCGGACATGACAGAAGTTTACTCGCGCGAGTTGCAGGAGGTGGCGGTTGAAGAGGCTCGAGCGCTCGGTGTTGAGCTGCGTCGAGGTGTATATGCTGCGCTCGCGGGGCCCAGTTATGAGACTCCAGCTGAGATTCATATGCTGCGTGGATTTGGCGCCGACGCCGTAGGCATGAGCACGGTGCCGGAAGCTATTGTCGCGCGGCACATGGGAATGGCGGTGCTGGGAATCTCCTGTATCACGAACATGGCCGCCGGCCTGGGGAACGAGAAGATAAATCACCAGGAGGTGATGGAGACTGGCAAGCAAGTACGCGACGTGTTTGCGAGATTGTTGCGCCGGCTCGTGGTGCGAGTGAATCAGCGAGGTTGAGTGCATCAGCAAGGTCGAGTGCATCAGCGAGGTTGATTAGGTCTCGTCTCATTCTCACCCGGTTTCAACCGGGTGATGGATTGTAAGGGGTGAAACCGAAACCGTTTCAACGGTTTATTTTCTTGTAAGGAGATGGAAACCGTTAAAACGGTTAACCAGATTGTTTGAGCTCATCACCCGGTTAAAACCGGGTGTGAATGAGAGTAGTTGAAGCAATGGCAAGCGTCTCGTGCCAATCGAAGTTACTTTACTCGGCATGGATAATTCAGTGAACTTGATCATCGGCATTTGCGGCGGTACCGGTTCCGGGAAAACCACCGTCGCTAAGAGCATCCTTGAAGCGGTAAGCACGAGAGATGTTGTCTTCATCCAGCAGGACTCGTATTACCGCAACTTGAAAGACCTTCCGCTCGATGGCCGTCAGCTCGCGAACTTCGATCACCCGGATGCGCTCGACAACGATCTGCTAGTCAATCATGTGCGCAAACTCAAGGCCGGTGAGCCCGTTGACTTGCCGATTTACGACTTTCGCACTCACACTCGTATGAACGAGACTCTGTCGGTCGAGCCCCAGCCGATCGTGATCGTGGAAGGCATCTTAATCTTCGCCGACCCGCGGCTGCTGGAGCAGTTGGATATCAAAGTCTTTGTCGACACGCCGGATGACATTCGTTTTATTCGACGATTGCGGAGAGACCTTGCCGAACGAGGTCGCACGGTCGAATCGGTAATCGAGCAATATTTGGTGACGGTTCGCCCCATGCACATGCAGTTCGTCGAACCGTCGAAACGTCATGCAGATGTAATCATCCCTGAAGGTGGCCATAATCTCGTGAGTATTGACTTGATCAGCGGGAAGATTCGCGAAAGACTGGCTAATGGACTAATCACAGTTGGAGGTCAAGCTTGAGCGAATCAGCTGAACAGGAAGTAATTGAAGCAGCGCTGGCTGCGCGGCAACGGTCGGTCGCTCCGTTTTCGAACTTTTTGGTAGGCGCGGCTGTGCGCACCGACACGGGTAAGATCTATACGGGCTGCAATATTGAAAGCGCGAGCTACGGCCTGACAGTCTGCGCGGAGCGAGTCGCGATTTGGAAAGCTCTTTCTGAGGGCGAGCGAAATTTTACTAACCTCGCGGTGGCAGCAGACACTGAGACTTTGACGCCTCCATGCGGCACTTGCCGGCAAATCATTTGGGAGTATGCGAAGCAGGCGGACATTGTCATGGTGAACGTACACGGTGCGAAGGAAGCTTTGCACATCGAGAACCTTTTGCCGCGAGCCTTTGACGCGCGTTTTCTAAAGGAGTTTGTCGCGAAGAAGTACGAGAAGCCTTAGACGAGTTCAAAAACCTATCCACAGATTACGCCGATTCAAGAAGTGGTCTTTGGACTTTGGTCTTAGATCTTTGTAGTTGAATCTACTGATTCTTTGTGGCGATCACGAAAGATGTTATTAAAGAAGCGTGTCAAGGTGAATTGCCGCTCACGCACAAAGACCAAAGATCAAAGGCCAAAGATCGTTTTCCGTTCGAAATCTGCGTAATCTGTGGATAGATCGGTTTTGATCGCTATCGAAATTATGTCAAAGCACCTGTTGGCCCTTGTGATCCTACTCTCCATGGTTCTGAACGGTTCATCAATAATCGCGGACGCCCAGTCAGGCAAAGTCAACGCTGACTTGATAATTGTGGGCGGCACGATTGTGACGATGGATAACACGCGCCGCGTAATCGAGAATGGCGCTATTGCGATTTCTCGCGGTCGCATAGTAGCAGTCGGGCCGAGCGCGGAGATTCAAAAAGGATACTTTGCTCGCGAGACAATTGATGCCGGTAACCGCGTGATCATTCCCGGGCTCATCAATGGTCACACTCACATCCCGATGACTTTGTTTCGTGGCCTGGCAGACGATCTCGATCTCCAGGAGTGGCTCACCAAATACATTTTTCCGGCTGAGGCGAAGAACGTCACGGAAGAGTTCGTCCGGGCCGGCACCCGCCTGGGCCTGGCGGAGATGATTCGCGGCGGCACGACCACCTACTGCGACATGTATTACTTCGAAGATGCAATCGCGGAAGAAACGTCGAAGGCCGGAGTGCGTGGCGTTCTCGGAGAGACGGTTATTGATTTTCCGGTCGCCGACAACAAAAGCAACGCCGAGGCGATGGCCTACGTTGAAAAGTTTGTGAAGCGCTGGCAGGGAAATGAACTAATCGTGCCCGCAATTGCGCCGCACGCTCCGTACACAGTTTCAGAAGAACATCTTAAGGCGGTGCGCGCCTTTTCAGATCGCACGGGCGCTCCAATCGTCACCCACATCTCCGAGACGAAACGAGAAGTCGACGACAGCATCAAGGCAAAGAAGTCCAGCCCCATTGATTATCTCGAGGGGATTGGTTTTCTAAATGAGCGCGTGATTGCCGCCCACGTCGTGTGGCCCACTGCAGCTGAGATCGAAACGTTGAGAAAATTGAAAGTCGGCGTGGTGCATAATCCACAATCAAACATGAAACTAGCTGCCGGCGTCGCACCCGTGCCGAAAATGCTGGCCGAAGGAGTTCGAGTTGGCCTGGGCACCGATGGCGCGGCTTCCAACAACGATCTCAACATGTGGGAAGAGATGGACACGGCGGCGAAGCTGCACAAGGTTTTCAGCGGCGACCCAAAAGTCATCTCAGCACAGGAAGCTTTCGAGATGGCTACGATTCGCAGCGCTCAGGCTTTGCATCTCGATCGAGAGATTGGATCGCTTGAAGTTGGCAAACGCGCCGACATCGTCATCATCGAGCGTGATGACCTGCATCAGATTCCGCTCTACAACCTTTATTCAGATCTCGTTTACGCGACAAAGGCTTCGGATGTCTTGTCCGTAGTCATCAACGGCAAGATTGTGATGCGCGACCGCAAGCTGCTGACCCTTGATGAAGCCGCCATCAAAGAAAGCGCCCGCACGTTCCGCGAAAAGGTGCTGAAGAGTCTACAGCCCACCAGCCCCTCGAACTGAATTTGATTTGGTTTGCCACGGTGCGGCCACGACTCGTCGCAACACTCAGCAATAGGATCACCAAACTTTTCCCACCGCGCAAAATAAAACGCGGTGTTTCTTGTTCGAACCCATGGACGCTGTTATAAGTCCATTGCTGGTGACGCAAGGTTCAACTCAAAGTTGGCAACGATTGTTGTCGTTCCCATCTCTGGTCTTACCCAATTAACTAAAACACACAGCTACCCCGTCACAGCAATTCATTTCCTGGGCGTCAATACGGTAATCCTGGTTCTCCCACACTCAGAGGGATTTCAGTTTGGTTAAGTGTCTTCCGGGTCATCAGCCCGGCGTCACTCGCAATTCACTCTACACAGATAAGCGAAGTTGCTAAGGCATCACTCGGGTGGCGCATCAGCTGAAGTGTGCCTGAAATACCGAGCGACGGTTCATCCGCCGCTTTCCACTAATTCAAAGAACTTCGCGCCACAACCGCTTCTCAATTGACCGATAGAAAAGGAAGACATGATGAACAATACTCGAATGAAGGCGCGCCGCTTTTCGCACCTGCCGCTCACTATGATTGCCCTTCTGCTGCTGATTTTCATTAACGCGGCCGTCCAGGTTCAGGCGCAGGCTACCTGGACCAGCAACGGCAATAACATAACCACCACGGGCAATGTCGGCGTGGGCTCCACGGATATAGAAAACTGGAACGGCCATGCTGGGGTGATTGAAAGCGTCAATACATCGATATTCTTTGGAACGGTTGGTGACTTGCACCATTTGAGCAATGCTTACTACAGCTCAGGCTGGAAGTATAAGGGTTCCGGCCCGGCGGCTGACTATTACCTATACAACGGCGGCTACGGGTTTCGAATCGCTTCCTCCGGCTCCGCGGACGGGACAATTACGTGGACGGAAGCGATGAACATCACTAACGCAGGAAAGGTTGGCATCGGCACGACTGCACCGAGTTACAAGCTCGACGTACAGGGCGGGCAGCTCAATACGTCGGGTGGGCTCTGTATTGCGGGAGACTGCAAGACTGCCTGGTCGCAAGTGAGCTCACAATGGACCACCTCCAGCTCAAATATCTATTTCAGCACCGGCAACGTTGGTCTCGGCACGACCTCGCCGAGCTATAAATTTGATGTGCAAGGCGGGCAGCTTAATACGTCGGGTGGGCTCTGCATCGCGGGAGACTGCAAGACTGGCTGGTCGCAGGTGGCCTCGCAATGGAACACCTCGAGCTCAAATATCTATTACAACACCGGCAACGTCGGTCTTGGCACGACGGCGCCATACTTCAAATTTGACCTTGGCGGTCTCGGCGCAGCGATTGGGTTCGCGCCCGGCAATACCTCAGCCTTAGGCACGAATGCCGTGCTCAACCGAATTGTCGCCCGGAGCAACTACGGTACCGTGGACAGCACGTCTGCTGCCGAAATCAAATTCATGACTGGAAGCGACGCCTGGTACAAAGGTGCAATTGGGTTCTTCACGAATGATACCGACAGTACGAATAGTAATGCTGTTGAGCGGGTGAGGATCTCAAGTTCCGGCAATCTTGGAATCGGTACCACAAGCCCTACCGCAAAGCTTCATGTCGTCGGAGACGGGAATCTAACCGGCAATTTCACGGTAGGAACTCTCACGACCGGCTCCAGCTTTGGTTTCGCGCCGGGCGATACCTCCGCCTTTGGTACCAACGCTGTTCTGAGCCGCTTTTTTGCGCGGAGCAATCATGGCCTGGTGGACAGTACTTCTGCTGCCGAGATCAAGTTCCTCACCGGAAGCGATGCCTGGTACAAAGGCTCAATCGGATTCTTCACGAACGATACCGACAGTACTAATAGCCTCGCATCCGAACGCATGAGACTTACTAACGCGGGAAGCCTTGGAATTGGAACCCCATCTCCCGGTTATAAGGTTGACGTCCAAGGCGGCCAACTCAATACCTCAGGCGGGCTCTGCATCGCGGGTGATTGCAAAACAGGGTGGTCGCAAGTGAGCTCGCAATGGACCACAGCCAGCTCAAATATCTATTTCAGCACCGGCAACGTCGGTATCGGCACGGGATCGCCGACTTCGAAACTGCATGTTTCCGGCGATGGCAGAATCACCGGTAACCTTGTAGTCGAAGGGAACATCGCAGCGAAATACCAGGACCTGGCCGAATGGGTGCCCTCGTCTCAATCCCTCTTACCAGGTACCGTCGTCGTTCTCGATCACACGAAATCGAACCAGGTTATCGCCTCGTCACAAGCATACGACACGCGTGTCGCGGGCGTGATTTCGCTGCAACCGGGAATCGCCTTGGGGGAGGCAGGCGAAGGAAAGGTTCTGGTGGCGACCACGGGTCGCGTGAAGGTGCGTGTCGACGCCACGAACGCTCCGATTCAAGTCGGCGACCTCCTGGTCACGAGCGACATCGCCGGCGTCGCAATTAAATCCAAACCGATCAACGTCAGCGGCATCGAACTCCACCGACCCGGTACCTTGATAGGCAAAGCACTCGAGCCCCTCGCAAAGGGAGAGGGTGAGATTCTCGTGTTACTCAGCCTGCAATAGAAACAGTATCACCAGATTCTGATTGGTTTCTCACTGAGGAGTGTCTCTCATGTCGCCTGTCTATCATTTCCGGAGTGCATTTGTCGCTATGAGCAGCAAGTTGGCGAGCCGTTTTCGCGTGCGCAAACTCGTGCCCACCCGAGTAACAGTTAGGGCAAAAGAGCGACTGGCCCGCAAATTAGCCATCGTGCTGGTTCTCGCGTTGCTGATCGGATCCGATCCGTCAGCGGTTCCGGCTGTGGTCGGACTCGCGAACCAATGGCGAACGCAGGCGACGGCATGGACGCGAGACAATGTTTACCGCAGCCGGCCTTTTCGAAAGGTTGCGACGAGCATCGATCACCTCGAGGCGGCAGCGGTCCGTACCGTGTCAAATGTCATCGAGGCCTCGATTCGGCGTTTGAAAAATCGACCGCCAGCGCCTGCGAGCCAACCTCGACCCTTTGCCTTTGTTCCGCCTCCGGTCCTGGCCGCTCCCTCGAATCTGGAAGTAGGTACCGTATCGAGCTCAACGATCAATCTCAGTTGGACTGTTCCCTCAGGTTCGGTCGCAAGTTACATCGTCGAGCGTAGTCAAAACATAAGCGGGCCGTTTTCGGTTATTGCGACTCCGACAACCACGAGTTATCAGGACTCTGGCATTAGCAGTGCGACCTCTTATCTGTATCGTGTGCGTGCAGTAGATTCGCTCGGTGTGAGTTCTCCATCCAGCACTTTGGTAGCGGCTACCGCCATATCATTCACGGATCCGACCTTGACCACTAATGTTTCGGAAATCAAGAAGGACCACATCTACGACTTGCGCCAGTCAGTGAATTCGATGCGCGCGTTGGCAGGCCTTAGCGCGGCCACGTGGACGGATACAAATCTGACCGGCGTCTATATCTATCGAACCCACGTGCAACAACTTCGCGATAGGCTGAATGAGGCACTAACTGCGCTCAGCATCCCCGTGACCAGTTTCACCGACTCAACGATTACGGTGGCAAGCACTCAGATCAGGAAAGTGCACATTGAAGAATTAAGAGAAAGATCCGCGCGCGGCGCCAGCACCAGCGCCGGCCCTGAGTATTACGGAGGCAATTCATCTCAAGCGCGCCTCGATCCCACGAATGAGACGGGTGGATCGGGTGAAAACCCGCTGTCGCGCAACTTCAACTGGAGCCTGCCGCTTGTTAATTTGCCGGGACGGTCCGGTTTAGATCTCGGCTTGATGTTGAGTTACAACTCACTCGTTTGGACCAAATACGGTTCGACTATTTCTTTTGATGACGATCGTGGCTTTCCCAGCGCCGGTTTTAGGTTGGGCTTTCCGGTTATTCAACCGCAGTACTACAACGCCGAGGTGGGTAAGAACGCGTTCCTATTGATTCTGCCCGACGGCAGTCGAACCGAGCTTCGTCAGGTAGGCGCCACGCTGTTATATGAGGCCGGCGACTCGTCACATCTCTTGTTGGACACTAACACCATGATGGTGCGTGACACCAGCGGCATGCGCATGTGGTATGTCTGGCAGGGGAGCGATTATCAGTGCACGAAGATAGAAGATCGTAACGGCAACTACATCACCATTAACTACGACAGTAACGGCCGTCTGGCCAGCGTCATAGATACTCTTTCCCGCACGATTAATTTTAACTACGGTACGAACGGCCTCGAGAGCATTACCCAATCGTGGACAGTAAACGGTTCAGCGCTAACACACTATTGGGCGAGGTTTTACTACGGCGCCTCCAACCTCACCATTCAGACGAACTTCACGGGCCTTACGGTGAATGGCCCACAAAACAGCAGCTCCATTCGCGTATTACGGCAGGTTAAGCTTAGTGACGATGCTCATTTCGATTTTGACTACACCTCGTGGGGACAAGTTCGGAAAATCACGGCGTATGCCAAGGATGAACACACACTCAACTATCGCTCTTACAACCTGCCGGTTGACAGCAGCGGCACTGCTCAAACTGACTGCCCCCGGTTCACCGAGCGCCGTGACTGGGCTGAAAACTGGAACCGGTCGGGCAGTTTAGGCGACTCGGGATTGCCGTCTGGCTCCGAACAGGAAGTGGCGACCGGGTTTGACGCTCCGGTCTCAGCCAGCTGGACGCTTGCCGACTCCAGCAGTCACAGCGGCGTCAAGGCAAAGATCACAATGCCTGACGATAGCTATCACTTAATGTATTTCGAGGGCGCTGCCGGCACGTCTTCCGGCTGGAAACGAGGCCTGCCTGCAGTGGTTGAAACGTACGGCAAGAGTGCTCCGTCCCAAAGTGTGCCTAACAAGCAGAAGGCCGTGGTTACTACATGGGATCAGGACAATACGTCGGTTTCATATGTCCTCAACCCGCGCAGCAAGGAAACAAATATTTCCGACTTCGACGGATCTGGTCAAGTGATAAATCAGGCTCGCACCGTGATCACTTATCAATCAGTGGAGAACACTACCTGTAGTCTTCCTCAAGACGTGAAGGAGTACCAGGCAAACGCCACGACTGTCTTACGGCGTACACATGTCACTTACAATTTGAATGAACCCTACCGGAGCTTGCGAATTATTGGACTGATAAGTGAACGCACCCTGTATGAAGTAGATCCGAGTAATGGCAATGAGACGTTGAGCACTAAGATCGGGTATTCCTACGATGGTACTAATTCTATCGTCGGCAATGATTCGCCCGTTCAGCATGACACCAATTTTGATTCAGGCGTATTGAGTGGTCGCGCTAACATGACCAGCGTGACCCGGTATGACGTATCGACAGGCTCTTCAGCCTCTGTGACTACCAGCACGCTCTACAACACTGCCGGCTCAATGGTGAAACTGATCGATCCGGTTGGTCATGCCAGTGAGGTGAGCTACGCCGATCAGTTTTATGCAAACGGGGTGGACGCCGACGCTTCGAGGAGTTTTACCACCCTGGCTTACCCAACTTCATCGGAGGACGGAGACGATTTCACGTCGCGGACTCGCTTCAATTATGACTTTGGGGCCGTCACCTGGAAGCAGTCACCGCCGCCTAATGCGACTGCCGACTCAACCACTGGGCCAGCCCAAAGAATCTACTATGACAGTATCGGTCGGTTGGAGAAGATCGCCAGTCTCGTAAACGGAACTTACACGCGTTACGTCTATTCAGATGCCCAAAATCTCATTACGACTTATGCGACGGTTAAGGATACAGAGCACGAAGTCCTGTCTAAATCAGCCCTCGATGGTTTTGGTCGCGTGATTGGGGCGGCAGTAGATCATCCGGGAAGTGTGCTTGGCTACAGTGGCATGCTGGTTCTCTATGACAAAATGGGGCGTGTCAGCAAACAGTCCACTCCCGCGGAGACAAGCGCGAGCGGCGATCCTGTTACCTGGACGACCGACTCGGGGGACGATGACGCTGATGGTTGGCTATACACTGAACAAACTTACGATTGGAATGGCAGGTCAATAGTCACCACCAACCCTGACGGCACCACGAAGACAGCCAGTTACAACGGCTGCGGCTGTGCGGGTGGAGCCGTAGTGACACTCACCGACGAGGGCATGAACGTCGGCTCAAACATCAAGACTCGCCAACAGAAAGTGTACGCGGACGTTCTCGGTCGAACAGCGCGAATCGACATGCTGGATTGGGACGGAAGTGGTTCGGGAGGTACTGGACGACGCGTTTACTCTTCGGTTTTGAATACATACAACGCCAGGGATCAGATCATTATGACGCGCCGGTTTGATGCTGTGAATGGAACGGTGCCGTCAGATCCGACCGATCTAAGCTGCCCATCCGGAACTTGCAGGAAAACAGAGTTGACGTACGACGGACACGGGCGCTTGAAAACAAAGCATGAACCGCGGCAGCAGGCGGACGCGAATATCAGCGCTTCCTCGGATCACTCGACGGTCGTCTACAATGATGATGACACCCTCCAAACTATGACCGATGCCCGCGGCGTCGTAGCTACCTTCACGTATAACGCCCGACATCTGGTCACGGCCATCACTTACGTCGCTCCCGCCGTTAGTAGCCCAGGCGAAAGTATTTCAGATTCACTTCGAACACGGTTTGGCTACGATGCTCGTGGTAATCGAATCTGGATGAATGAAGGCGGTCAGGAGAATGAAGAGGGTCAGCGGAGAGTCACCTACCACTATGATGAGAGCGCGCGCATGGATTCCGAAGAAAGACAGTTTCCCGGTCTTTCCGGAAGTCATACTCTTTCCTACGAATATTACCCGGGTGGCGCATTAATGAAGATTACTGACTCGCATGGCTCGGCCATTAACTATGGTTACGATGCCATCGGGAGACTCAATGGAGTAACTGCGTCAGGCACGGTCGTTGGCGGCGTTACGACTTATGCCTCAGGTTTCGAGTATCGCGCCTGGGGGGCTCTGAAGGAAGTGTCAGCCGATCCAACGCATACGACGACATTTACTTATGATCGGCGTCTTCAGCCTGCTAACTTCAATATCGATGGCAACGTGGTCAACCAGAATTACGATTACCATCCGGACGGTAGTGTCAAATATGTTCATAACACTACCAATAACAAGTTCGATCGGTCCTATACCTATGATCAATCCAGTCGTTTGACCATCGCCGCCTCGGGCGGTGCGGCGAGGCAGGACTCCGTAGATACTCCCATGCTGGAAACTTTTGCGTACAACCCCTGGGATGAAACTACGCAACGAACGACCGAGTCGTGGCTCAATGATTTTGCCGATATGGCCAGTTACACGAATGGTCGGCGCACAGGTTGGGGTTATGACTCGGAAGGGCGAGTAACTACTATTGACGATCGTCATTATTCCTATGACGCCGCTGGACGAGATGTGCTGTTAACCGGCCAACGTTGGCATGTCAATCAATATGTTTCCAGCTCGACTTCGAGTGTCTTTGACGGTGATGGGCAGAGGATTGGCGAGACTTCCAACAACTCTGGATCTTCCCTTACCACTTATTACCTGAGGTCAAGTGTGCTTGGAGGCCTGGTTATTGAAGAATTGGACAGCGGCGGTCAAAAACAGGCAGGTTACGCGTTCACGCCTCAGGGGGAATTGCTCGCCAGGCAAGTGCCCAGCAACGGGTACGTAGTTTTGAAGCAAATTAGTCCGATCGGCGCGACTCATTACGAATTTAGCGTCGGTGATACCATAATATCAATACACGGCAGAATAGAGCTTGATCCGGCAGGCGCCGGAATTCCTCTGACCTCGCACCAGTTTTCGCACGTCGGCTCTCATGGAGAGATTCCTAATGGCGGGACCGGTACGTCGGATAATCGCAATGGAGCCATCGAATTTCCAGCAGCAGGATGTACACTGGATGGCGTTTGGGTTCCCTGTTCGATGGGCTTTCGAGGACTGGCGTCGGGCACTACGAGAATTTGTCCTGACAACGATTGCTCGCCACGACGAGTTGATATTGACATTCGGTTTAAGGGCGGCGGCACCGTCCACATTTCAGGACTTGTCACCGACCCCGATTTCAACCTGAATCAGACCTGGACGGGTATCTACGGCGCCAGGGCCTATCGAGAATTCTTCGGCGGGAATAAGGATAACAGTAGTATGAAAGGCGGGCTGGCTGCACTCGCCGAGTGGGATAGGCTCTTGAGCAGAGACCTCCACCCTGGTCGAAATTACGCCGGAGGGCAAGAGTCCACTGCCACTTTGTATCAGCCCGATAAAGTGCAAGACGGGATCAACAAGGCCGGCTCGCTGCTTGACTCACAACGATGTAAGACTTTCATAAATCGCCTCCTTCAGCAAGCGGCAGCTGACATCGATCGGCTCTTGCAGACAACTGAGAAATATACTGCGTTAAGCGATGGTTTTTATCCTGGATTAGACGCGGCGACGGCTTTGTCAATGTTCCAGGATCAGATGAATAAGGGTAAGGTGACCACTGGCTGGGGATCAGGCAGAGCGGCCAACGGTAACGCTGTCAATTATCTTTCAACGGATCGCGCGAACAATAGCAGTGTTCATGTCTATGATGAATACAGCAATCTCAGCCGAGATCTTCGGGGTCTCCATGTGTTGCATGAGGCACTGCACCAGTATCGATACTTCAGCGATGTTACACTTGCGAATGCCGGGAGAGCGGCTAGTGGAGAAAACACTAGAAGATTTGAATCAGGGCAAGCGGGGGCTGAAGCCGCTTCCCAGGATCTGAATCGTGTCATCAGGGCTCAATGTGCTCCGTGATATTAGTTATGATTCGACAATTCATTTGGTTGATTGCGCTCTGTTTCATACTCCGTGCCACGGTCGGCGCCCAAAGCCGCGATCCTTCCGACGGTGGTCATAACAAAGGCGCCCGGAAATTAGAGCTTCGCTCTTCAACGACAACTCTGACTCTGGATTTTGTGACACCTGACCGACGTGGCGGAGTTTGGCTGACCGGCTCGGCCTGGATGATTCGGGGCCTCATCGTGAATGATCGCGACGGGACATTGACTCCCCTGACTGTGTCGGGCGTTCGCAGTATTTCTCAGCCTCAATTCGTGACCAGCGACATCGGCTGGATGATTGATGGTCGGTCTCTTTATCGGACGAAAACGGCCGGGCTTTCGTGGCAGCAAGTCAAAATTCCAGGAGCTGCCGATATTAGTAGTGTGCACTTCGTGGATGCATTCAACGGCTGGGTCGGCGGATCAGGCGGCCAAATCTATCACACGACGGACGGAGGAAAATCCTGGAAAAATCAGGCCACAGGCTTGCATTATGAAGTAACCAGAATACGCTTTGTCGATCGCCTTAACGGTTGGGCGAGCGCCTTTTTCTGGAAGCAGGATCGAGGCGGACTGAGCGCGCTATTAACGACGAGCGACGGTGGTAGCACTTGGAGCGCATTATCAAACGAGCCCACGGACTCAGCCCTAATGGTAAGGACGTTTGGCTTCATAAACGCGTCTGAGGGCTGGGCCCTCCGTAATCCAGTTGGCGACATTATGCACACGTCCGATGGTGGAAAGACTTGGATACTTCAATATCATGCTGAAGATGCATCGCTACGTGACATATTCTTCCTGGATAGTAGAGAAGGGTGGGCACTGGGTGATTCGATCTTACACACGACGGATGGCGGTGTTTCGTGGGTACCGCAGCGAAAGGCCTTGCCCGAGTCATGCTTTCTCGAACGGATAGTTTTTGTTGACAGAAAGCACGGGTGGGCAGTCGGTTCAACTTGCGCGTGGCGCACGAACGACGGAGGAATCAACTGGCAAGAGATGCCTTCTGAATGGAAACAAAGAATTTCTTATGACGCGATGCTTCCCGAACAATAAATCCGAGTGGTAAGCATCATCATTTTTTGGTGGCTAATGTGCCTATCGGCTTGGCAACCGGTGGGAATTCTGTCGATTTCTGAGCTTCCCTGATCGAGTCAACAAAGAAAGTTAAAGCGATTTTGGTTGTGAAGGGCTGGGACTCTCCATCACCTGTTACGAAATTGTGTTCTTTCAGCTTGCCTCATTTCCCTAAAGTGTAGATAATGAGTTCACCCGATATCGGTACCAACCCTAAGCGAGCGATTATGCTCGCTTTTCTCTTTTCTGGAGTTACGTAGTGAAGAAAAAAGAGACACGTTTGTTCAATCCCCAAGTCCGTATTTTTATTTTCGTTCTCATCGTTCAAATCTTTATTGTCGCCGCTGTTTCCGCCCAATCGACCCCCGCTTCTGAAGCGTCACCAAGTCCGGCCAATCCCGCGTCAAATGGACAAGCGAATCCTGCATCCGGACAAACTATTCCTGGGTCCGGACAACCCAATGCTGCCAGTGCGACGCCGATCCAGCCGAATCCGATCGCACCAGTTCCAATAACCTCGACCGGGGCGTCTGAAGCAGAGATTCTGGAAAAACGCCTGGCGCGCGCCCGAGCGCTTGCCGCGGCGCATCAACTTCCAGCAGCCGCGTCTGAGATGGAATCGGTGCGCGCGCTAGTCAAAGATGAGGTGGTGCGGAATAGCTCGAGGTTGATGTTGATGGGGATTTACCTCGAAGATGGAAACTACGCGCGCGCGGAATCGCTCCTTGAAGAGACTTTTAAGGAACGATCGCAAAAGAAAGAGGCGTCTATCAACGCGTACTTCGCGCTGGCCGGACAGGCTGTGAACGGCGCGCGAGCGCACGTTGCTCGCTATCGACAGTTCGGAATCAATGTCACGAGCCAGTCGATGCCGCCCGAAGCTACCGTCGATCTCGATCGTTTGCGGTCGTTGCTTGAACGCATGCATGCACAAGGCAAAGACCTGGTGAAGGAAAACGCGAAGGCCAGTGATGCCTTTGCGCTGCTGGAGGATATTTCCGGGATTCGCACTTTGCTGGCGAAGGATTCCGAAGACCGCGGCAAGTGGGAAACTGAACACAGCCTCGCGCGAGCGCGGCTCGCAACACTGCCGGCTGAGATGGCGTCGATTGGAACCGTGCCGGCCATAAACTCGGCCACTAACGAAACTGCCACGCGCAGCGTCTCCCAAAGTATGACTGCAGCGGTCGGCACACCGCTGCAGACGGAAGCGGCGAAGGGAACTCCGGTGGCGTCAGAAAATAAAGGTGCGTCGCCGGTAGTCCCGCCCTTGGGTTCGGGCGCTCTGGAGGTTGGTTCTCTCGTGGAGAAGGCTACCAATAAAGTGTCTCCAGCTTATCCGCAGGCAGCTCGAAACGCCGGGATCTCAGGCCTGGTGCGAGTGAAGATTGTTGTTGATGAATCAGGCGCGGTAGCTGGAATCGTTTGGGCCGAAGGGCCGATGCTCTTACGACAGGCTGCTCAGGACGCTTTGCGGCAATGGAAATTCCAGCCCGCCATGGTCGACGGCAAGCCGGTTAAGTCTACTGGCTACGTAGATTTCGGGTTTACTCGATAAGACCTTTGTCCGAAAGTCTTAAATCCCACCTTGCGGCAGCTGGTGGTTAGTTCAGATCCAGCCTACCAATGATTGATGTCGTTGTTTACTGAATCCCACCTGCGAGAGCAGGTGGATGGTTGAAGTCCTGCCTATTTCCGTTGAAAGCTTGCGAGCGAGGCTGCATTTGAAACATCCCTCAGCTGCCGCTGAGGGGATTAAAAGGACCAAGCCCAACCTCTCTTTGTAGGTCGAACTTGAACTATCCACCAGCTGCCGCAGGTGGGATTTGAGACTTTTCGTGCAAAGCTACTCGATAAAGAAAGACGTTCCTTGGTGCTTGTTCTTGGTTCTTTGTTCTTAGTGCTTTGCGCTTTTGGTTTAGGCGCGTACCCCACCTGACACTCAAGAGCAAAGTACAAAGAACAAAGTACTAAGCACTCGCCCTCACATCGACCCTAACAATGTCGGCGTCCACTAACCCAGAACACACCCGCGTCTAATGTTGACTAAAAAGTAAGGTTTCACTTACAATCGGTGCGTTCACGCGGCTTGAAGATTCAAATCTCCCCAGTTGTTTGCTAGCGAGGGAGTTCCTGGACGACAAAATGAAAGTTTTGTCGGACTTGTGGTCGAGCTTGATATGAAGATCTCAGCACAAGAAGAGTATGGACTGCGCTGCCTGCTGCAGTTGGCCCGCGCCGAGGCTGAAGGAGAGTCGTTAACCCTGTCTCAGATCGCTCGCCGAGAAGGTATCTCAGTCGCAAACGCCGGCAAGCTGATGTGGATTCTGAATAAGGCCGGACTCGTACAGTCCCAGCGCGGAATCAAAGGCGGCTATCACCTGTCGAGACCGGCGTCAGCAATTCACCTGAACGAAGTTATCCGAGTCCTGGACGAGCGCGTCGAATCACATTGCCGCAGTTACACCGGAGTTCTTGATGCTTGTGTCCACACGGGTGATTGCGGAATTCGGCCAGTCATTGTTGAGCTGCACCAGATAGTTGACAGCGCTTTGGCCGGCATAACTCTTTCGCAGTTGCTTGGCAGTGAGGCCAACGTCGATGCCACCCTGCATCGCATTCAGAGCTTGAAGCGTTCTGACTCGCCGCTAATGCCCGCATCGTGAGTCTAAGAGGAAAAGATGAGTAGTATCGAGATACTAGCTAATCAGGAATACAAATACGGATTCGTCACCGATATCGAGTCCGACACGATTCCCCGTGGTTTGTCGGAAGAGACGATTAGGTTAATCGTCGCCAAGAAGAACGAGCCTGAGTGGATGTTGGAATTCCGTCTCAAAGCGTACCGAAATTGGCTGAAGATGACGGAGCCTCGTCATTGGCCGAATGTGACGTTTCCGCCCATCGACTATCAGGACATCATTTACTACAGCGCGCCGAAGCAGAAGACTTTGAAGAAGAGTCTTGATGAAGTCGATCCCGAATTGCTCAAGACGTTTGAGAAGCTGGGAATCCCGCTGACTGAACAAAAGCAACTTGCGGGCGTTGCCGTCGACGCCGTCTTCGATTCGGTGTCCGTTGCCACGACTTACAAAGAGAAGCTTCGTAAGCACGGCGTGATCTTCTGTTCGTTCACCGAAGCGATACGGGAACATCCCGAGCTTGTGCGCAAGTACCTCGGCTCAGTCGTACCCACCAACGACAATTTTTATGCGGCCTTGAACAGCGCGGTCTTTTCTGATGGCTCGTTCTGCTTCATTCCGAAAGGCGTGAAGTGTCCGATGGAGTTGTCCACTTACTTCCGCATCAACAATGCTGATTCCGGACAATTCGAGCGCACCTTGATCGTTGCTGAAGAAGGCGCTTCAGTTTCCTATCTTGAAGGTTGCACTGCTCCCAAGTTCGACAAGAATCAATTGCACGCAGCGGTCGTCGAGCTGATCGCGCTCGACGATGCGCAGATCAAGTATTCGACCGTGCAGAACTGGTACGCCGGTGACGAGAAAGGTGTCGGAGGTATTTACAACTTCGTCACGAAGCGCGGTAAGTGCGCGGGCCGGAACTCGAAGATCTCATGGACGCAGGTCGAGACCGGATCGGCCATCACCTGGAAATATCCGTCCTGCATTCTGCAAGGTGATAACTCAATCGGCGAGTTTTACTCGGTGGCGCTGACGAACCATGCGCAGCAAGCTGATACCGGAACCAAGATGATTCATCTTGGCAAGAACACGCGTTCAACGATCATCTCGAAAGGGATCGCGGCTGGTCATTCCAACAACAGCTATCGCGGTCTTGTGAAAGTAATGCCGAAAGCGGAAAACGCTCGCAATTACACGCAATGTGACTCGATGCTGATTGGGGGCGATTGCAGCGCCAACACATTTCCCTACATCGAGGTGATGAACAACAGCTCGCGTGTCGAGCATGAAGCTTCCACGTCTAAGATTAGCGAAGAGCAGCTGTTCTACTTGCAGCAGCGCGGCATTCCCCAGGAAGACGCGGTATCGCTCATCATCAATGGATTCTGCAAGGATGTTTTTCTGCACTTGCCAATGGAGTTTGCCGTCGAGGCGCAGCGTTTGTTAGGGCTGAAGTTGGAAGGAAGTGTCGGTTAAGTCCGGACGCGGAGCACGTGGACGCGAGCGACGGAGTTGTTTGTCGCCGTGCAGTCGTGGCCGCGTCTTAATCTGTGAGTTGATTCAATTAGGAGACAGTAATTCGTGTTAGAGATTCGAAATTTGCACGCCAGCGTTGATGGCAATGAGATCTTGAAGGGCATCAACTTGGTCATCAAAAAAGGTGAGATGCACGCCATTATGGGACCCAACGGCTCAGGCAAGTCGACCCTTGCCAAAGTGCTCGCTGGACATCCGGCTTACGAAGTAACCCAGGGCGAGATAATTTACGACGGCAAGAATCTGTTGGAGATGCCGACCGATGAACGCGCGCGTGCCGGCGTCTTCATGGCCTTTCAATATCCGATCGAGGTCCCCGGAGTTTCAAATGCACAGTTTCTGCGTCTGGCTTACAACGAGAGGCAAAAACATCGTGGTGAGGAAGAACTCGATCCTTTGGAGTTCAAGGATCTTTTGAAAGAAAGGGCGAAGCTCGTGCAGATGGATGCGAGTTTCATGTCACGCTCGGTCAATGAAGGATTTTCGGGCGGTGAAAAGAAGCGCAACGAGATTCTGCAAATGGCGGTGCTCGAGCCGAAGCTGGCAATTCTTGACGAGACGGACTCTGGGTTGGACATCGATGCGTTGCGGATTGTCGCGGACGGTGTGAACAAGCTGCACAACTCCGAAAATGCGACCATCGTCGTCACGCATTATCAGCGACTGCTGAACTATATCGTTCCGGACTTTGTTCACGTCCTCGCCGCCGGCCGCATTGCCCGCGAAGGTGGGAAGGAACTGGCTCTCGAGCTCGAAGAGAAGGGCTACGATTGGATTACGAAGCCCGCTGGAAATGGGACCAGCGTCGCGGCTAGTTAAATACTGTAGGGGCGGACCTGCGTGTCCGTCCGGTGATGTGACCAGAGAGGGCGGACACGCAGGTCCGCCCCTACAAGAATTCACACATGATCTCAGAAGCTACGAAGACACAGGACAGTTATCAGGCTGCGTTTCAAGCGCTCCAGGCGAACGAAGCGGTCTCGCCTGCAAATGCGTGGTTAACGCGTTTGCGCGCCGCCGCCATGGACCGCTTTGAATCATTGGGTTTCCCCGCAGTATCGGAAGAAGAGTGGAAATACACCAACGTGGCGCCGATTGCTCGGGGAGGCTTTTCACCAAATGTTGTAAGCAGCAAGTCACTTGGCGCCGGCGATATCGCGTCGTTCGCTTACCCGGAAACTGAGACCAGCAAGTTGGTTTTCATAAATGGAGCGTATGACACAGAGCTGTCGTCGCTGACAGGATTGTCCAATGAAGTAGTGGCGCTCGACTTTGCCGCGGCTTTGAATGATGAGCGATTAAGCGTACTCATGCGCGAGCATCTCGGCAGAGTGGTCGATTACAACGAGAATGGCTTCACGGCTCTGAACACAGCGTTTGTCGGTAATGGCGCGATCGTACTGATACCCAAAGGCGTTTCAGTCGCGACGCCGTTGCATTTGCTGTTCGTTACTCATTCGGATTCCGTCGAAACGGCGACGTTCCCTCGAGTTTTGATAGTTGCCGAAGAAAATACGCAGGCGACAGTTATAGAAAGTTATGTAGCCACTGGCGAGCAAGCTTATTTCACCAACGCTGTGATTGAGGTTGTTCTTAAGGATGGCGCCCGGCTTGAACATTATCGAGTTCAGGACGAGAGTGAGGGGGCATTTCATATCGCGACTATGGAAGCTGATCTCGCGCGCAGCAGCAGGTTCGACACGACCAGCATTTCACTTGGCGCGAAGCTTTCCCGGCACAATATCAATGTAATCATGAACGACGAAGGCGCCGAGTGCGCGGTCGATGGTCTGTATATCATGGCCGACGACCAGCACACGGATACCCATTCCGTTATCGAACATAAGTTCCCGCATTGCACGAGTCGTCAGCTCTACAAAGGTATTCTCGACGGCAAATCGCGCGCAGTCTTCAACGGCAAGGTTTTTGTGCGACATGGCGCCCTCGGGACTGATGCGCAGCAAACGAACAAGAACCTCCTGCTGTCGAATGATGCGCACGTCGATACCAAGCCGCAACTCGAAATATTTGCTGACGACGTCAAGTGCGCTCATGGAGCTGCAATCGGTCAGTTGGATGAGGATGAGCTTTTCTATCTCGAGAGCCGGGGAATTCATACTGACCTGGCGCGCAACCTGTTGACTTACGGTTTCGCTGAAGAGGTCATAACCAAGATCAAGATCGAGTCGATTAAAGCGCAGCTTGATGAGGCGGTATTGAATCGGCTGCACGCGCGGCTGGAGGCATAGAGACATCAGCACGAGGCTGAGAATGACTCCTGAATAACATGCAAGCAAGACCAATGAAAGACAACAGTGCAGCTCTAATCGAGGAACCAGTAATTCATTCCACCTGGGATGTCGAGCGCATTCGCGCTGACTTCCCCGTGTTGCATCAGAAGGTCAACGGCAAGCCGCTTGTTTATCTCGACAATGGCGCCTCGTCTCAGGTTCCTCAAGTCGTGATCGATCGCGGCAGTCTCTATATCGAAGAAGAGCATTCAAACATTCATCGCGGCGTTCACTATCTCAGCCAGAAAGCAACGACTGCTTACGAAGGCGCGCGAGAAAAAGTGAAGAGGTTCATCAACGCTCGCGACAGCAAGGAATGCATTTTTGTGCGTGGCGCTACTGAAGGCATCAACCTCGTCATGCATGGCTATGGACGCAAGTTCGTCAACGCGGGCGACGAAATCATCATCTCCGCCATGGAGCACCACGCGAATATCGTCCCGTGGCAAATGCTTTGTGAGGAGAAACAAGCTCGGCTGCGCGTTATTCCCATGAATGATGCGGGCGAGCTGATTCTGGACGAGTACGATGCGCTTTTGAACGAACGAACCAGGCTGGTGGCTGTTACGCACGTGTCCAACGCGCTCGGAACTGTCAATCCGATTCGCGAGATCACTGAGCGCGCGCACAAGTATGGCGTGCCCGTCCTGATTGATGGCGCTCAAAGCGCCCCGCACATGATGATCGATGTGCAGGAACTCGATTGCGACTTCTTCGCTTTTTCAGGTCACAAGATGTACGCGCCGACCGGCAGCGGAATTGTTTATGGCAAAGCTGAGCTGCTCGAGCGCATGAATCCGTTTCAGGGCGGCGGCGACATGATTAAGAGTGTTACGTTTGAAAAGACCATTTACGCAGACCTGCCGAATAAATTTGAGGCGGGCACACCGGCGATTGCGTCGCAGATCGGTCTGGGCGCTGCCATTGATTATTTGAACACTATCGATCGAGAGCAGGCTGCGGCTCATGAGCACGAACTGCTGCGCTACGCCACCGAGAAGCTCAGCGCCATTGAGGGCGTTCGCATCATTGGGACCGCTCGTGAAAAGGCGAGTGTGCTTTCGTTTGTAATCGATGAGATTCATCCGCACGATATCGGCACCATCCTGGATTTGGAGGGTATAGCGGTGCGTGCCGGACATCATTGTGCTCAACCAGTCATGCAACGCTTAGGTCTTTCTGCAACTGCACGTGCGTCCTTTGCTTTTTACAACACCAAAGAAGATGTTGATGTGTTGGTAAGCGGTATCGAAAAGGTTATCGAGGTGCTAGGTTAAATGTCGTCGCCAGCTAATTTTTTATACGATGAACAAATCGTAGAACACTCCAAGAAGCCTCGAAATCACAGGAGAATGGAAAACGCGAATAGATTCGCTGAGGGGCACAATCCTTTATGTGGTGATCATCAAATTGTGTATCTGCTGGTTGAGGATGATGTAATCAAAGATATCAGCTTCTTGTCAGTTGGCGCTGACAGTGTTAAGAATTGTGCTATCTCAAAAGCCTCCGCGAGTATGATGACCAAGGCCCTGAAAGGTAAGAACCTACCCGAGGTTGAAACACTCTTCGCCGAGTTCCATCAGATGCTCACAAGCGCCACTCTGGAAGAGGTCACTCCGATTTTGGGGCACTTGAGAGTGTTCGCTGGTGTAAGAGAGTTTCCGATGCGAGTGAAATGCGCCACACTTCCTTGGCACACGCTAAAAGCCGCGTTGAATCAGGAGTCTATTGTTTCCACCGAATAGCCTTCTCTCTATCTCATTCACACCCGGTTTCAACCGGGTGATGAGGCATTCCTACGATTTAATAACCGTTTAAACGGTTTCATTATCGTCCACTGGGAAAACCGTTTAAAACGGTTACTAATGTCTGCCTATGACTTTGCCACCCGGTTGAAACCGGGTGTGAATCAGAGGGTTGAATTAGAGTGCGGTGCGCCAAGAAAAAGTAGGTAAAGCATAAATGGTGAACTGAAGCCTGAGCCGATACCACAGGCTGGCCCTGTGGTGTTTCATGTTCCCAGCTACAAAAACAGGCTGATCCATCGGTTCGCAAGAGGCCACGGGCTGGCCCCGTGGTGTTTCACGTTGCCGCCTGCCAGCAGCCTGAAGCGTGAACACTCCACGCGACGAGCCCGTGGCATCACCAAAAATCTCGGCCCGCCTCTGTTAGCGACCAACGTGAGTGACCACGGCGCCAGGCCGTGGCCTCAGTTTTAGCGACTACCTACTTTTTCTTGCCGCACTTATTAGTGTTGAATATTGACTTGAATTCCAGCCCGCACTAGTATCCTTTCTCGTCATTGAATCCCGATATTCAGATCTATCCACTCTAAAGCATCAGCTGGGGGTATGTTCGTCTATGCGATCGATTCTCCTTGGTTTGGTCTTACTCGTTTCGGTAGCCGTTGCCGCGGCGCCGCCGCACACTTCCGCGAAACCACTCGCTGCGACCGGACCGGTTATTCTGAAGCGAACGATCTACGTCTACAACTACCGGTTTCTGAGGTACTGGCCCAATCCGAAGGCTGCCGAGCCACAGTACAACACCTGGTCCTGGACACCCCGCATTGAGTTCGAGGTTATTGGTCCTGTTCCCGGCGGCAGCCAGTGGGTTGTTGAGTTTCAGAAGCCCACCGGCGCTCCGTGGATCAGCTACAAGTGCCGCACCGATGAGCTCGGTGATGACGAAGTGGGCAAAGTGGAAAGCCCATTTTCGCAGGGTGATGACGAGAAGATGGCTACGACGGCCACCGGGCTATTCCCATTTAAGATCCATTTGAAAAATGCGCTTGCTGGGACTGATACGGTGATGTTCGAAGGCAAGGCCAAGGTAGGCACTTACGCACCTGACCAGGCCATACCTGAGTACAAAGGCAAGCGCGAATTCTTTGTCGATCAAGATTGGCGATTGCCAATGGGTGTCATGTGGCTGAATCCAACTTATGACGAGGATGTGCCGCCGCTTTCAGTCACGATGTGGTTCAAAGGAGCCGGCACTGGCGCCAAGCTGGATGTGTTTCTGATGCGCAATGGCCAACCGATAGCGACCGTGGAATCTACCGGGAACAGTATGGAGGGCGAAATCAAGACTGGCGTCGGCGACCCGATGGGCACTTGGGCAAGATTCACGTGGACCTTTGTCAAGATACGCGGCTTCAACAAGAACAATAGCGAGAGTCGCTATCCCGACGCTTATTATCTCGACAAGAATCCCGGCGAGTATGAAGTAAGAGTATTGCGCAACGGCAAGTTGGCACGCGTCGCCAAATTTACCGTCGGCGCCGACGGCTGGCCCAACGACAACGGCGTAGCGGCGAATAACAAGATGGGGGGCGTGCGCCGGATCATTCCGGTTCAAGTTGTTGGTGATTTAGACATCGGCTACAACCCGCTCGCCTGGAAGACCGACATCCTTTACGGAAATCTTTTGACCGGTTTCACCGCGCCCTAAGATTCTTAGCGAGCTTTGCGTCTTTGCGGGATAGTTTTGAAAGTGAGCAAGAGAAGGTTCTGCAAAGGCGCAAAGTACATCCGATAAATCTACTTTGGAGTTTCTCAAGATGAAAATGCCGCGAATCTCAGTCATGTTTTTGGCGCTGGCAATTTTTGCAACGACACTACTGCCCGGCACAACTCGCGCTAATTCTCAGGGTGGTCCCACGTTGCTGAAATACTCCGTCCAAGTAACAGTCAATCGGCTCGTCCGTTACTGGAAGCAGCCCGAGATGGACAACTATTGGAGTTGGCTGCCGAAAGTTAATTTCCTCGTGATGGGTCCCGTCGTGGCGGGCACTGTGTTTACGATTGACTTCACTAATCCTGACGGAACGCCGTGGTACAGCGTCGAATGCTTCAGCGAAGCTGTTGCAGCCGGACGCTGGGGAGCGGTGGGCACACCTACGATTACGACTCACATCGATAAAAGGACCACGCTGGCGACCGGAGTATTTGGTTTCAAGATTCGAGTGAAGAACGAATTGATGGGAACGAACGCGACTTTGTTCACCGGCAAGTTCAAGGTCAACAAGTTTCACAAGGGCAATAATCTGCCTGATTTCAAAAACCAATTTGAATACTACGTCGACCAGGACTGGAGTCTACCGATAGGCTACCTCTGGTTGACTACGCAGACCGAACCGAATGCGCCGGTGCCCGTTGCCTCGATGTGGTTTCGTGGCGAATCGGATGCGACCAAGCTTGCGGCGTATCTCTTCTACAACGGCAAGCAGATCAGCAGCACCAAGGAACGGACAGGAAGTGCAGCTTCAGACGCGAGCCTGTTGACCAGCGGCAATGATACGGATCCACGCTGGGAGCGCTGGAGTTTTCGCTGGTACAACGTTCGTGCCTTTAACGTTGAGCCAAACAACAATTCCAGCTTTTTCCTGTTGAGTAGCAATCCCGGCGAATACGAGGTCAAGGTTCTGCGCGACGGTGATCTGGCGCGCTCGATGAAATTTACCATCGGTCCGGATGGCAAGTTTGTCGATAACGGTATTTCAACCAACAATGGGCTTGGCTGGTATGGACTCGTTCTTCCGGTAAAGGTTCTCGGCACGTCAGACGGAACCTGGGATGCGACCGCGTGGAAGACCGCGGCATTTTACGGCAACCCACTAACCGGCTTCACAGTGCCGTAAAACCTATCCACAGATTACACCGATTCCACAGATGTTTTTGTTTGACGCGAAAATAGAGAGATATTTGGGAGGTCGGCGCTGGGGATACCGCTGAACAAGAATCCCAGCCACGCAACGAACGTGAACTCATGCTCCCAGCCCAATGCTCTTACATCTGTGTAATCTGCGTAATCTGCGGATACGGCTTTGGCTGACAAACCCGGGCTCGCGGGGCATAATGCTAACAGCCCTGTTCATTCATTCCATCCGGAGCTAATCCGTGTTCATTTCATCCATCGAACTTATCGAGATCCGACTGCCCTTAATTCATTTTTTCGAAACTAGCTTTGGCCGCACTACCGAAAGGCGAATTGTGCTCGCGCGTGTGGTGGATCGCGAGGGAGCCGAAGGATGGGGAGAATGCACCGCGGGCGAAGGCCCGTTCTACAGCGACGAGTGGGTTGAAGGCGCCTGGGCGACTCTTCAGGAATTTCTCGCGCCGATGGTCGTTAATCGAGAATTCGAAACCGCAGCCGATACCTGGTCATTGATGAAGCCGGTGCGAGGACATCGCATGGCCAAGGCGACGATTGAAACGGCTTGCTGGGATCTCGAAGCCAAGCTCGCAGCTAAGCCATTATGGCGTCATCTTGGCGGAGTCCAGTCTGAAATTGCTTGTGGCGTCTCGATTGGAATTCAGGATTCGCTTGACGTGCTGCTTCAAAAAATCGAGAAAGAATTGGACGCTGGCTATCAACGCATCAAGATCAAGATCAAGCCGGGCTGGGACCGAGAAATTATTGAGCAAGTGCGCAAGCGCTTTCCTGATATTCACTTGATGGGGGATGCGAACTCGGCCTACAAGCTTTCGGACACTCCATTGTTTCAGAGCCTGGACCAGTACAACTTGATGATGGTGGAACAACCGCTCGCGCACAATGACATCTTCGATCATGCAAAGCTGCAGCGAGAGATCAGAACGCCCATCTGTCTGGACGAGTCGATTCATTCGGCGGAAGATGCTATTCATGCGATTGAACTGGGGTCAGGCAAAATAATTAATGTGAAACTCGGACGGGTCGGTGGACATGCCGAAGCCGCGCGCGTCGAGAAGGTGTGCCGTGAAAATGGCATTCCGGTTTGGTGCGGAGGAATGCTTGAGTCTGGAATCGGCCGGGCACACAACATTGCGATGGCGACTCGACAGGGTTTCACTTTGCCTGGAGACGTGTCTGCGAGCTCTCGCTACTGGGAGGAAGACATCATTGAACCCGCTGTAACAGTGACTGATCGCGGGACGATCATGGCGCCGGAGAAGCCCGGCATTGGCTTTGAGGTGAATATGAAGCGTCTTGAGCAGTTAGCTTTGAGACGCGCTGTGATCGGCTAATCCTGATTGAGACTAGCATTTGAGATCTGAGATCCAGATCTCAGGAAAACAAAACGACAAGATCAAACACCAAACACAAAAAACACAGTGTCACCGCAAATAACAGACGAGACAATCCGATCCTTTTACGGCTACTTCGCCAAGCGTGAGCGCGAAGTGCTCGCCTTAACGCGCGCTCTCGTCGAGACCGAATCACCATCCGGCAACGAAGCTGGTAGCAAAGCTGTGGTGTCCCTGTTGGCAGCCGCGGCCCGCGGCATTTCGGCAGTAGTCACGATCGACCGCATCCCTTCTGAAAACTACGGTGAGCATCTTCGTATCCACGCTTTCGGCAACGGCAAGACTCGTTCAAAGACCGTGCTTGTCATCGGACACACCGATACTGTTCATCCAGTCGGATCTTTGCAAAGCCGGCCTTGGCGGGTGGAAGGGAATCGAGCTTACGGTCCCGGCGTCTTCGACATGAAAGCGAACTGCGCGTTGGCGATTGAAGCAATTCGTTGCTGCGCGTCGCTTAACATCAAGCCTGGCAGGCCAGTCGTTTTGCTTCTGACTTGCGATGAAGAGGCGGGAAGCCTGACGGGCCGAACGCTCGTTGAAGCTGAAGCTAAACGCGCGCAGCAGGTGCTGGTGATCGAGCCACCGGCCTCTACAGGTCGAGTGAAGACTGGCCGAAAGGGCACCGGGATGTTCACGCTCGAGATTCATGGCAAGGCCGCGCATGCAGGCCTGGAGCCCGAGAAGGGTGCCAGCGCAATTGTCGAAATGGCGCGTCAGATCGAACACTTACACCGCATGAATAACCCAATGACGGGAATCACTGTGAACGTGGGAGTAGTGCGAGGTGGGACTGTTTCGAATGTGGTAGCAGCTGAAGCAGTCGCGGAAGTCGATCTGCGTTTCAGCTCGCTGGAGGATGGCCGAGCCGCCGAACATGCGATTCTGAATCTCAAGCCTTATGACTCACGAGTGCAGGTAGTCGCGCGAGGAAGTATCAATCGACCACCGCTCGAACGCAGCGAGAAGGTCCTGGAACTTTACGAGCACGCAAAACGCATTGCGGCAGGAATGGATTATCAGCTTGGTGAAGCACAAGTTGGCGGTGCGTCTGACGGGAATTTTGCTGCAGCGGTGGGCGCGCCGGTCCTTGATGGGTTAGGCGTGGATGGTGACGGTGCTCATGCGATTCACGAACACATTTTGATTGATGACATTGCGCGCCGCGGCGCCTTGCTGGCCGGGTTACTCGCCACGTTGTAGAGCAACGTTGCTCTCATTCTCACCGCAGCTTGGCCCGGTGACATCCTTAGGGACTCCAAGCCTCGAAAACCGTTAAGACGGTTGTGTAAATAAAGCCTCTTCACATCGCCGCGCTAAAGCCGCGGTGAGAATGAGATGCACTATGAAGATCGCCACCTGGAACGTAAACTCGATTTTAGCCCGTTTGCCAAACGTAACGCGTTGGCTCGACGAAGTCGTTCCTGACGTTCTTTGTATGCAGGAGACTAAGTGCACGGATGAAAAGTTCCCCTTCGACGTATTTCGTGAGCGTGGCTACAACTGTCTTACCTTTGGCCAGCAGACCTACAACGGTGTCGCTATTCTTTCCCGAACCGAATGCGAAGTATCACATTCCGGCTATCCAGGCGACGCCGCAGACGCTCCGGCGCGATTGGTGACGACCACGGCTAATGGAATAAAGATCGTGAATGTCTACGTTCCCAATGGTCAAATGGTCGGGTCGGAAAAATATCACCATAAGCTCGAGTGGCTGGGTCGCTTGCGTAAGTTTTTTGATGAGCATTACTGGGTCTCTGAGCCGGTACTGCTTTGCGGAGATTTCAACGTAGCCCCCGAAGAGCGCGACGTGCACGACGTGCGCTTGTGGCAAGGCCGGATTCTTTTCAGCGAACCTGAGCGCGCGGCTCTTCAGGAAGTGAAAACCTGGGGCTTCACCGACGCTTTTCGATTGCATACCGAGGCCGGCGGAAACTATTCGTGGTGGGACTACCGGGCTGCCGCGTTTCGTCGCAATCTCGGCTTGCGGATCGATCACATTTGGATCACTCAGCCTTTGGTTACAAGGAATTCAAATACCTGGATCGACATGAATCCCCGCACCTGGGAGCGTCCTTCGGACCACGCTCCGGTCGTCGCGGAGTTCGACTAAGCCTCCGATAAACTTCGAGATGCAGCAACCTACCTTTTGTCGGGAACTCGTCGCCGCTGCTGAGCAACGCCTCGACCGCGTCGCGATGACGCTGCTGGGGCCCGAAGCCACCGAGGCCACCACGTTTGGGTTAATGCTGTCTGGGATCCGCAGCCTGGCCCACAGACTTTCTGTGGAAGGAATTGAATTTGGCGATCGAGTCGCAATCATTGGTGAGAATCACCCGAATTGGGCAATTGCTTACCTCGGCATAATGTATCGAGGAGCCGTAGTTGTTCCCCTCGACCCGATGGCTACCCCAGAAACGCTCGCGGCTTTTCTAAAAGACTCCGAAGCTAAGCTCGCTTTTGTATCGACATCATCGTTGGAAAGGTTTCAGGCTGTTTGCTCGCTCGTGGGTCATCCGATTCGAGTAATACCTCTACAACAAACTTCTCACGCGCCAGACTCCTTCAAAGATTGGATTGAAACAGCCAGACCGCCGGAGTTCGATGCTGCGGTTCCTCCTGCGCAGGCAGCCGACATGGCGGTGCTGATTTACACTTCAGGAACAACCGGCGCCCCCAAGGCCGTGCCTCTCACTCACGGCAATATCTATGCGGAAGTAGACGGAATTCAAGAGGTCCTGGGAATAACCGAAAAGGAAGTAATTCTCAGCCTGTTGCCACTGTTTCATGCGTATTCACAAATCGTGAATCTTTGGCTGGCTACGGTGATAGGCGCGCAGGTTGTTTACATCGGCGAGGTCAATAGCGAAGAAATCGTCAGGGGTTTGAAGGAAGGTGGTGTCTCCATTCTTACCGGAGTACCGCGGCTTTGGTATCTGTTTCACAAAAAGATCTTTGACGGCGTTCGCGCGCAGCCGCGACACATTCGTTGGCTGTTTCGTTCGTTGTTGTCATTCAATGGTTGGCTTCGTGATTCGCTCGGCGCCAATGCCGGCCGGATTTTCTTCCGTACTGTTCATAAAGGCTTCGGTGGAAAACTGCGGCTGGCAGTTTCAGCCGGCTCAAGCTTCGATGCCAGCGTGGCGCAGGATTACCACAAGCTTGGTTTCACCATTCTGCAGGGATACGGACTTACTGAAACCTCCGGCGCTGCGACCGTCACACGCTTTGAAGATAACAAGGTCGGCTCGGTCGGGACTCCTTTAAATTCAGTGAAAGTTAAGATCGACGAGCCGAACAGTGAAGGAATGGGCGAGGTCCTTATTCGCGGCGACATCGTGATGGCGGGCTATTACCGAAATCCGCAAGCTAACGAGGAGGCCTTCACGAGTGACGGGTGGTTTCGATCGGGCGATTTGGGCTACTTCGATCGGGAAGGACATCTCTTTATTGTGGGACGAAAAAAGGATGTCATCATTCTGCCGTCAGGAAAAAACGTCCATCCGGAAGACGTCGAAGCCCACTATTCCCGTTCGCCTCTCGTCAGCGAGATTTGTGTACTCGGCGTTCCTGACGAAGACAGTGACTTTGCGCAAGCAGAAAAGCTATGCGGAGTTATTGTTCCAGACTTTGAATACCTGAAGCAGCAGGGAATTGCCAACACGCGCGAAGCAATTCGATTTGATCTCGACAATCTGGGCCGCGAGCTGCCTGAGTATCAGCGGGTGCGAGACTATCTGGTACGCGCGGAAGCGCTGCCGCGCACAGCAACACGCAAGCTGCGCCGTTTCGAGCTCTTGAAGCAAGTTCAGGTGCAGGGCTTCAGCTCGAGACAGCATCGCGACGCAACGGAGTTCATCTTCGAAGATGAAGATCGTCAATTGATGGCGACTACCGCAGGGCGCGCTCTTGTAGCCGCAATCGAGCACCAGGTCGCATCGCCGAGTCCAATTATTCATCCAGCAATGAACCTGGAGCTTGATCTCGGTCTGGATTCGCTGGCGCGTGCCGAATGTCTCAGCAGCGTTGAAGAGGCGATGGGTATCGTTCTTGATTCGGAAGTTTTTGCATCCGCGCTAACGGTTGGTGATGTGCTGGGCCTGGTGAACAGTCAGAATGGTAACGCTGGCTCCCACGCCGCGACGTCGCTCGCCAAGCGCACTGATTGGTCACAGATTCTCAGCCGGCCAAACGATGACCTGCCGGAAGTAGAGCAGGTCTTAAAAGGCGCTACCGCGACGGCCACGACTGCTTACCTGCTTTTGCGACCAATTTATTTCTTCTCGAGATTGTTCCTGAGGATGGAAGTGACTGGGCTTGAGCACTTGAAGGAATTGAAAGAGCCCTTCCTGGTTTGTCCAAATCACCAGAGCTTTCTCGATCCGATCCTGGTCTGCTCGATTTATCCCTACCGCATTCTGCGGAACACCTTCCACGTCGGTGCGAGCGAGTACTGGGGGAACTGGTTCACCACTCAAATCGGGCGATTGCTTCGCATCGTGCCGGTGGATCCTGACACGAATCTGATGAAAGCGATGCGGGCTGGCGCTGCCGGATTGCAAGCCGGAAAAGTTTTGAATATCTATCCTGAAGGTGAACGATCTTTTGACGGGTTGCTACATCCCTTCAAGAAAGGCGCAGCTATTCTGGCGACGGAACTAAACCTTCCCATTGTTCCCGTTGCGCTCGACGGCGTTTACAAAGTCTGGCCGCGAAAGTCGCGTCGCATTCGGCTCGCAAAAGTTAAGGTCCATTTTGGCGAACCTCTCTACGCGCGGGACGTGGGTAAACGAAGCTCCGCGGACGACGTTCATCGCACACTTACAAACAAACTGTCAGATAGAATTCAGGCGATGCTTGACGAGATGCGTCGTACGTGAGGCGTCGCGTCGTGATAAGACAAGTGAGACGCACGGCAACTCTTGCCGTGGAGAATTGCCATGCATCTCTCCTGAGAAACTGCCGAGTTGACCTTACGGCGTGGTTGGCGTCATGCCCGGAACTCCCATGCTTACGCCGAGAGCAAACCGGATAACCAGGCCCGCCAGGATCAATACCGTCCAGATCAACATGATGTTCTTGATGTTCAGACTGGAAGCATTCATCCAGCCCCAAATGAACGTCCAAATTCCGCACGTGATAATCCCGATGATGCCGTGGACCACACCGGCCGTCTGAAACTGCTTGATGAGCACGATGATAAAACAAATCAACGAGCCCAGTCCCAAACACATTGCGAGCAAGCCTAACAACATTTCGATTTCTCCTTCGTTAAATTGAATCTCTGACGAGCAGGTTACTCTTGCATGAGTTGACGCAAGCACCTGCCGAATTAGCAGCCACGCCAGCCTGGGTAGAAAGTAGGCCGAAAAAAGTCAGCTGATTGTTCAGGCTTTGGCTGGCAAAAGATTTTGCGAGAATGCCGGAACGCCGGGCCTGAGAATAGAACACTTTGTCTTGCTTAACGCGCGACATTCTATAGCAGGTCATGAAATGTGCCTACCTTTTTCTGCGATAAACTTCGTCGGGGCTGGACCATCCAAAATGGCAGTGATTTGTTTGTGTTTTTGCTTAACGACATACTCCCCTGCGGTAGCGGGTGGCTCTCAATAATCGAGAATCAGTCAATTTAAAGAACTACCCACCCGCTACCGTAGGCGGTACTGACAGAAAGTAGATAGTGAGGAATTTGAAGCGCCTGAAGACACCTCGAGGCGGCCCCATTGCTGTGGCCGCCTCAAAGTTCTTACCAATTATTACTTGCCGGTATTTGCGTACTGAATGCAGTCACCCTGATTTTTGAAGGTGCTACCGTCAGCGCGAGAAAGAGTCTGCCAGCCATTGTTCTTGCACTGGTCTTTGTTAGTGACGACGGTGTAAGCATTGATTTGCACCGCCGGTGAATAAGGAGTCCAGTTGTCGTCTCGACGGAAGATTCCGACTCCTCCAGCTCCGCCGTCGGTGTAATTCGACGGTGTTGCGGTGTTCCAGAACAACGCATCGCTTTCTACATCGGTACCGACGGTCGGCGGCATGGCCTGCGCGAGACCGACGTTCAGCGACTCGTATGGGCCAGGCGCGCCAATTGGGTTGTATCCCCAGGTGTTGGTGTTGTAGGCCACGCCGTAAATCAAATCGCTCGGCAGCGTCAGGTTCAGACTTCTCAAGTCGAACGTAATTTTGAAGGCGATACCGCTGTAACACAGGTTGTCGCTCGCTCTCCAGCGATCACCGCTGCAAAGAGGATCGGACTCCGGTCTCCAGGGAATGTTGAAAGTTTGCGTAACTGTTCCGAGCAGACTTCCGAGCGCAGGATTTGGTCCGCTGTGATTCACGGAGTAGATATTTAAAGTGATCGGGTGAGTCCAGCCAGCCGCGCTCATCGTTGGATAGGTGCTGTGCTTCGCCCAGTCGCTCATGGTAACGGTTACGCTGTAGGCGCGCCGCTGGGTGCCAGCCAAAAATACATTGTCGCCGAACTCGGCGGTCTGGGTCGCTTGGAAACCCAAACTTGGTACGTTGGGAGGAAGGGGGTTCGGGATGTTGTCATAAACTGTGGTCCCCTGGGCAAATGCGGAGCCGGCAACGACTGCCAATAGTAGAAAGCTCAACATCACTCTGAGGGCAAGATTCGAATTCATTTTGCTTTTTCTCCTTGATAATTTGAAACGAGGTTTAGACTTTAGTGGGTACTTCAGTCTTGGTACTTGCGTTAGATGAACACACTCCTTCATCGTTGTGGGAGGCGAGCTAACGCGCTGTGGTGCGTGTTTTTTGAGCCGAGCCCTAGGCAAATCAAACGTGCTCCGCGCATTGCATAAACACCGCACGAAACCGTCCGGGCGTCCGCACCCGTCCCGAGGCGTGCAAAACCTAATTGCAAGGCGCCGTACTCTATAGACTCCGGTAATCGAAGTCAAGATAGCTCAGATCTCGGTAGAGGTACATTTTCGGTCTTTACTCTCATTCACACCGTGGCTTCAGCCCGGTGGTAAAAGACTGCCATGAGTAGCGTAAACCGTTTCAACGGTTTCAGGTTAGCCGAACAAAAGGTAAACCGTGGTCACCCGGTTGAAACCGGGTGAGAATGAGATGGACTAACTCAAAACGTACCCCTACTCATATCTCTTGACTAAAAAGAGGAAGATCGCTGCGGATTACAGTTCAAGTTGTCTGTGAAGAAAATCGTTGGGCCAGTTCGCGTTTGAGCAGCTTACCCGTCGGGCCTTTTGGTATATCCGAGACGAGATGTATGGACTTGGGGCATTTGTAGTCCGCTAGATGTTCGCGACAGAAACCAATTAGGTCTTCCTCAGTAACGTTTGATCCTTCTTTCGCGACGACAAATGCCGCGACTTCTTCTCCATAAAGCTGGTCAGGCACGCCAATCGTGGCTGCTGCGGCGACGGCGGGATGAGCATAAAGAACTTCGTCAATCTCCCGGGGATAGATATTCTCGCCACCGCGAATGATCATGTCGCTCTTGCGATCGACGATATAGAAAAAGCCTTCGGGATCTCGATAGCCGATGTCTCCGGTGTGGAACCAGCCGCTTCGAAATGCGGTCTCGTTTGCTGAAGGATTCTTGTAGTAACCTTTGAGAATATTCTCGCCTCGCAAGACGATTTCACCGAGGCTCCCATCGGGCACATCGTTGTCGTTGTCGTCGACGACTTTCATTTCATTTCCGATCGGAAGTCCGCATGAGCCTGCACGGCGTCGCTTATCGGGAGGATTGAAGGTTGAGCGACACGTAGATTCTGACAACCCATAGCCCTCGATCACCAGACAATTGAACGTCTCCTCGAAGCGCTTGAGTGTTTCGGCCGGCACCGGGGCCGAGCCACACATGGCAAATCTAAGCTGCTCAGTTTTCAAACCATCAGGAACACCATCGGGATAGGTAGTTAGCAGCATTGAAAGCATCGTCGCCACGGAACCGAAAGACGTGATCTCATAATCGGAAATAATCTTCCAAAAACGAGAAGCAGAAAATTTTGGACTAATCACTGTCGAGCCGCCTGCGTACAGGGCTGACATGGTGGTAACCGAAACTGCGTTCATATGAAACAACGGCATCATCGTCAACAGACGATCTTTTTCGGTGAATCCAAGCCACTGGCTAATCTGCCTCGCATTGGCAATCAGGTTTCCGTGACTCAGCAAACATCCTTTGGGCTTTCCCGTCGTTCCCGAGGTGTAGATGATGATGGCTTCGTCGTCCTTCGTGAGTTTGGGAGAATCCACGACGGCGTTCTCAAAATCTTTAGTGGCCGCGGCTACGTCATCAAATACGATTACGGACTGAAGCTTCGGTAGTTCCTCGCGAATACTTTCAATCGTGGTTTCAGATTCAGGATGAATGAGCAGAACTTTAGCTTCTGAATTCGAAACGACGTAGGAGATCTCCTGGGCCTTGAGTAGCGAATTTACCGGACCCGCCAGCGCTCCGAGTTTCCAGCAGGCAAAATAAGCGATGATGTACTCCGCGCAGTTCGGCATGAGCAGACTCACCACATCGCCCTTGCCGACGCCCAGCGAAGCCAGCAATGCGGCGGTTCGATTAACTGCTTGAGCGAATTCCGCGTAAGTGAAATGTCTGCCATCATCTTCGGAAGAAAGAAAGTTTTTGTCAGGGCTGGTCTTCACGCGCTGTTGCAGCAGGGCGGGCAGATTTTCAGCCCCGTTATCTTGATCTTTGAATTCTTCCTTCATGATTTGTTGGGTAACTTTGAACTATCTAATAGTTCGGTGGCAAGTGCTGACGTCCGCCAAGCTTGAGTGTGGCACGGGCGTCCCCGCCCGCGGGCTCGTTGTGGTATATTGCTCGACATTCAGGTTCTAAAATCGTCTTCTACAACAATTCAAAAATCTATGGATACTTATCGCAACTTCATCGGTGGAAAATGGCTGGAATCAAGTTCTGCAAAAATCGTCGAGAACATAAATCCTGCGAATACTGACGACATTATTGGCAGCGTCAGGCAAGCCACGCGTGAGGAAGCAACCCAGGCAGTCAACGCCGCCGCGGACGCGTTTCGAGGCTGGCGCTCCACGCCTGCTCCCGCGCGAGGAAAGATCGTGGCCCGGGCTGCTCGACTGATGGAGGAGCACAAGGAAGAATTAGCGCAGATCCTGACGCGCGAAGAAGGGAAGACGATTTCTGAGTCTCGAGGCGAGCTGCAGCGCTCGATCAACGTCGCGGATTTTTGCGCGGGTGAATCTCGACGTATGAATGGCGAAACAATTCAATCAGAGCTGCCCGCAAACTTTGCCTACACAATCAAACAGCCGCTGGGCGTCGTTGCTTGCGTGACACCATGGAATTTTCCGGTGGCTATTCCAGTTTGGAAGGTAGCGCCGGCGCTGGTTGCAGGAAACACTGTCGTATTCAAACCAGCTACGTTGACACCAGCTTCGGGGATAAGAATCGTCGAGCTGTTCGAAGAAGCAGGTATTCCACCCGGCGTTTTGAATCTCATTATTGGCTCGGGCTCCGAGGCTGGTGACGCGATCATTAATCATCCGGCAGTTAAGGCAATCTCGTTCACTGGATCGAACCAGGTGGGTATCCGTTTGTACGAGGAAGCATCGCGACGCGGCGCCAAGGTTCAGTGCGAGATGGGTGGAAAGAATCCAGTAGTCGTTATGGAAGATGCTGATATGGACTTGGCAGTCGAGTCAACTGCGCAAGGGGCCTTTGGCTCTTCGGGTCAACGCTGTACGGCAACCAGCCGCGCCGTCGTAGTCAACGACGTTGCAGATGAGTTTGTCGAGCGTCTTGCCGCTCGAGCCAGCTCGATGAAGATCGGTGATGGCAGCGATCCCGCCACGGAGATGGGGCCGTCAGTCGACGAAAGTCAGTTCAAGACTGTGTTGAGTTACATCGACATCGGGCGTGATGACGGCGCGAAGCTGGTTTGCGGCGGCTCCCGCGCCACAGGCGAAGGTTTGGACAAAGGTTACTTTGTTAATCCAACCGTCTTTGATCATGTAACTCCGGACATGCGGATCGCTCGCGAAGAGATTTTTGGCCCAGTCTTATCAGTCCTGCGCGTGAAAGATTTTGACGAAGCTTTGCAGGTCGCGAACGATTGCGAGTACGGTTTGTCTTCTTCGATCTTCACCAATGATAGCGTCCGAGTTTTTCGGTTTGTCGATGAGATCGAAACCGGCATGACGCACATCAATTCGCCTACGACTGGTGGTGAAGCTCACATTCCGTTCGGCGGAATCAAAGGCACGGGAATCGGCGATCGCGAGCAGGGCTCCACCGCACTCGACTTTTATACTGACCTTAAAGTTGTCTACGTCGACTACACCGGCCGCAAGCGCGAAGGAAATCTCTATTGATTGAGAAAGGATTTTTATGAGAAGGATAAAGTACACATTCTGGCAGGACGCCCAGTTCTTGATAGGTTACCTTAACGATTACCCAGACTATCAAACACAGGCTTACTCAAAGGATGAGCTATTAGAGAACCTACGCGATCTGTTGTCAGACCTGGAATCAAATCAAATCCCCTTTAATGAATATGGCAACGATATCTTGTCCCTCCTGTCAGGCGACCAACAGCACTGAAGGATCCGATTGCACAAACTGCGGAGGCTCGCTGGCGACGGCGAAGCTTGAGTACAGCATCAACGAGATAAAGAAGACGACCGCAAAAATGCGCGAGCTGACGACGCCGCGCAAAACCTTCTACTCGATTAATGGCTGTGGCACTACCCTGCTTGATTACCGCGCGCTTGCCGATGGCAGTTACGCTGCGACTCGTTGGGTCACAGTCTTTGGACTTCCGCTCCTGCCCTTGTCAGGTTATGTGATTGAGCCGACAAGTCAGGAATACAGTCACGGAGGCGAGACCTCAAAGTTCAGCATTCTGGGGAAGACGCCGCTGGCAATTGATCGTGTGATGCGGACGTATTTGCTCGCCGTCATCGGAGTGTTGCCGTTGATACTGGGTGCTATTAACTCCCGCTGGGTGAATCGGACGTTAGGTGGGCCACTTGCCTTTGTTGCGATGATTGCGTCCTTCGCGTGGCTTGTCTACATAATTTTTTACCGGCTGAAGAATGACAGCAAGGCCTACAAAGCGAAGGCTACAAATTGAGTGTTTGAGTGGCATCGGCGTCTCGCCGATGAAGGCCTAACTGATTTTGTCAGCGGAGACCGAAGAACCATGAGCACAGTAGAACCAAAAGCTGCTTCATCAGAAATTATTCGCAAACACAAAGAGTTTTTGTTTCCGGCGGTAGCGACTTACTACCAGGAACCGATAGCGTTGGTGCGTGGTGAAGGAGCTCACGTTTGGGACGATCAGGATACTAAGTATCTCGACTGTTTCGGTGGAGTGTTGACGGTTTGTGTAGGTCATGCGAATCCGAAAGTTACTGAAGCCATCATCAATCAGGTCAAGACGCTGACCCACACATCGACTCTTTACGCCAACAAACCGCAGTCGGACTTAGCAGAAAAGCTCTATCAAATCACGCCGGGGCCTCTTAAGAAATCTTTCTTCACGAACAGTGGGACCGAAGCCGACGATACGGCTGTCCACGCCGCGAAGTTAGCAACAGGTCGTCATGAGATCGTGGTGCTTCGTCACAGTTACAGTGGCCGCTCAGCTACAGCATTGTCAGCCATGGGCCACGCTCCGTGGCGGCCGCTGCCACCTCAGGTCGCAGGTTTCGTCCACGCGCGCGCGCCTTACTGCTATCGGTGTCCGTTCAAACTTACATACCCCGAGTGTGGGCTTGCTTGTGCTAACGATATTGAAGAATTGATTCAAACCACGACGACGGGTGAGATAGCTGCTTTCATGGCTGAGCCAATTCTCGGCGTGGGTGGATTTATCGTACCGCCGCCCGGTTATTTTGAACGAGCCGTTGAGATCGCGCGCAAGCATGGCGGTTTATTCATCGCCGATGAAGTGCAAACTGCCTGGGGCCGAACCGGCGAGAAATGGTTTGGGATTGAACACTGGGATGTGCAGCCCGATATCATTACTTCAGCGAAGGGCCTCGGCAACGGAATGCCTGTCGGTATCACGGTCGCTACGGAAGAGGTCGCGAACAAGTATCCGGGCCTGACTTTCTCGACCTTTGGCGGCAATCCTGTGGCAATGACTGCGGCGCTCGCCGTGATCAAAGTCATCGAAGAAGAAGATCTGAGAAGGAACTCGCAAGAGGTAGGAGCATATCTGCGCCAAGGGCTCGAGGGCTTGAAAGAAAAGTATCCGGTGATTGGAGATGTACGCGGACTGGGCTTGATGCAGGGCCTCGAGTTGGTGAAGGACCGTGGGACCAAAGAACCTGCTCCGCAAGCAGTCGCTTTTGTTTTTGAGGAGACAAAGCGCCAGCGAGTGCTAATCGGTAAGGGCGGATTGTACGGCAACGTCATCCGCACCGGCATGATGCTCAACTCAACGAAGGATCATGTTGACGAATTGATCCAGGCATTGGACAAAGGATTCGCTGCCTATCAGGCAGCCTAAAGACTTGCATCTGAACTAATGCACAAGAGACGCGCATTCCTAAGTTTGCATGTGCTTTTACCGCTACTCGTTGGTGGGCTTATGTACGTGTGCTGGCGAGGGCCTGATCTGCTTATGTTCCGATGGTTCGAGGCATTGGGTCTCGAGCCTGTGGTGGGTAAGCTCACAGAGTTATCCAGCGGTGTCGAGCCTCATCTGCCGCGCTTTATCGTCTACTCACTACCCGATGGACTTTGGGTCTATTCGCTCACCGCATTCTTTGTTCGTATCTGGTCTCAAACCAGACGTTCAGTACTCAGTACTATCTTTCTGTCGCTCAGCCTGGTGCTAGGCGCAGGCAGTGAACTGGGCCAACTCATCCGTCTCGTTCCCGGGACGTTTGACTGGATAGATTTTCTTTTTTACATCGCCGCAGCTGTACTGGCATTTTATTTCGTATCCGGAGCAGATCCAAAAAGGAGCTTAAATGAACGGACAAGTCGGTCGGACTTTACTATCACTCGCGGGCCTGGGCGTATTCCTCGTATTAGCTTTCGGTAGCGAGTACTCCAGCAACAAGAATTCAAACGTCAAGACAACGGGATCTAACAGTAGCGTCACCACCAGCACCAACACTCAGACGTACACCAATGTCAAATCACGGTTCTCCGGCAAACTCGCCTCCAATTACGTGGGGTTCACGTTTGATTATCCGAGCTCGTGGAAGAGAGATGACAAGGCCGGCACTGGCGATTCTCCGAATTTTGTTAAGGTTGAGCACAACACGGATGAAGAAATCACGCTGGAGAACTTTGCGGTTGGTTACTTCACCGGTCAAAAACAGTTAATGCCGCAGCTCGCTGCTCAGCTCAGCGACCAGTTCAAATCAAACTTCCCCGAATATCAGAAAGTCTCGGAAGGTGAGACCAAGGTCGGCGAGTACGAAGGCTACGAGTTTCGATTTACGAGCCACACCACCACCGGCGCAAATAAGCCGATCGAGATATGGGGTCGTGCCATTCTGCTCGCTGGTGATACTGATCGTAAGGGTGCAGCTCTGGTGATGCTGGCGACCTCCGCGAGCCCCGACGTTCACGGCGTCGAGGAGGTCGGTGAAAAAGGCGACCTGCCCGGCGTTCTCAGCTCGTTCAAATTCAAAGAGTAGAAAGGAAAGCCCGTCGACCGAGGCTGGGCTCGCCGCCATACGGCTTCGCTGCCATACAGCTCTGCCGCTCGATACGGCTGTGCCGCCTGATGTGCGGAAAGGCTCCGCCTTTCCGGACGCACCTACTAAGACCGAGAACTCGAGGGGTAAAGCTTTCTTCTTTCGCAAAAGTCTGCTCATCGCTCCAGAGGAGCGAAATGTTTATAGCCACCACCGTTACTCAACTATTTGTTAGCTCCGTAGGAGCGAAAGGTGGACGGCTATGGCTAACACGTATTCACAGATCTACATTCAAACAGTTTTCGCGGTCAGCAATCGCCAATCTTTGATTACAGCGGACTTTAAGGAGGATCTTTACAAATACATAACCGGGATCGTTCGAAATCAGGGTCAGAAACTGATTGCAATAAACGGCGTGGAAGATCACCTTCATATGCTTATTGGACTTCGGCCTGCGATGGCGTTGGCGGACCTGATCCAAGAGGTGAAAGCTGATTCAAGCAATTTCATTAACAAGAAGAAATTGGTCCCAGGAAGGTTTAATTGGCAGGAAGGCTACGGAGCCTTTTCTTACGGTCACTCTCAGCTCGATACAATTATTCGTTACATACAAAACCAGGAGCGTCACCATCAAACGAGTTCATTTCGAAGAGAGTATCTGACGCTGCTCAGAAATTTGATATCGCGTTTGAAGAGAAATACGTGTTTGAATTTCTGGAGTAGAACTGCGCTGTGCTACTGATGTTACGCTCCTAGCGGAGCTTCGTTGACATAGGTAGATTGGTTGCTATAAACATTTTGCTCCTAGCGGAGCAAAGACAACTGCTTCGCGTATTTGTTTCGCGAAGCTCAAGTGTTTTTGTAAACTCCTTCCCAGGACAGGCAAGTCAGAAGCGGTACGGGAAACCACTATGAAAACCTTAATCAAGAATGGGCGCATCATTACTGCGGTTGACGATTACAAAGCTGACTTGTTGATCGATGGCGAAGTCGTATCGTTGATCGGAGCCAAACTCGACATCGAAGCCGATCTGACCATCGACGCCAATGGCAAGCTAGTCATCCCCGGCGGCATAGACCCGCACACACACATGGAATTGCCGTTCGGAGGGACTGAGTCATCCGACGACTTTCGCACCGGAACGATTGCCGCAGCGCATGGCGGTACAACTACGATCATTGACTTCGCTGTTCAGACCAAAGGCGAATCCCTGATCTCCGGGCTCGACAAGTGGCATCAGAAAGCGGAAGGGAAGTGCGCCATTGATTACGGCTTTCACCTAATCACCACCGACTTTGAAGATCACCAAATCGAAGAGATGCATACGATCATTGACGAGGGCGTAAGCAGCTTCAAACTGTTCATGGCTTACCCCGGAGTCTTTCTCGCTGACGATGCGACCATTTTTCGAGCGATGACCGCTGCCGGTGAGCGTGGCGGACTAATCTGTATGCACGCCGAGAATGGAATCGTCATCAACGAGATCATTAAGCACGCCCTGGCGAAAGGCCACACGGCGCCAAAGTATCACGCCCTAACCCGACCAACACTCGCAGAAGCAGAAGGCGTACATCGCGCGATTGCGATTGCCGAAATGGCAGAGTCTCCCGTTTACATTGTTCACCTGTCGTGCGCTGACGCGCTCAACCAGGTGCGACAGGCCCGTGACCGCGGCATCCCCGCCTTTGCCGAGACTTGTCCTCAGTATTTGTTCCTTTCGATCGATGATTACGGCGACGATTTTGAAGGCGCGAAATACGTGATGACTCCACCGCTGCGGGAAAAAGCGAATCAGGCCGAGCTGTGGAAGGGACTGAAGATGGACGATCTGCAGGTCATTTCAACCGACCACTGTCCCTTCTGCATGAAAGAACAGAAGGAGCTCGGTCGCTCAGATTTTACAAAAATTCCGAATGGAGCTCCCGGAGTAGAGCATCGAGTGCCTTTGATTTACACAGGCGTTGTCGAGAATCGCATTTCGCTCAATCGATTTGTCGAGTTGACTTCAACAGCTGCAGCGAAGATGTTCGGGATGTTTCCGAAAAAAGGAACTATCGCGATTGGCTCCGATGCCGACATCGTGATCTTTGACCCGAACCGAAACCAAACAATCAGCGCGCAAACCCACCACATGAATGTCGACTATAGCGCCTATGAAGGTCGTACCATTCGCGGCGTTGTTGAAACCGTTCTGTCGCGCGGCAAAGTGGTAATCGATCAAGGCGAGTTCAAGGGTAAGGCTGGCGACGGGCAGTTCATCAAACGAGGGACGTGCGTCGCAATTTAGCTTCGTCTCGATGGCAGCCGGCTCATGAACAGAAAGAAATGTCCCCAATGCGGATTGGTCAATCCGTCCACTGAGGAGAATTGCCGGCGCTGCAAGATCTCGCTGACAGACGTTGACGTCACGGTTTTTGAGCCCACATCTGAAACACCTGAAGTACCCGTCAAAAAAAGAAAGGCAGCAATCAGGGTTGGCTGGATTCTCGGCACAACTCTGATCCTCCTTTTTGCTGCTTACATGTCTCTGCTCTTGACGTCTGAAGATTTGCCTTACGACCAGCGCCAGACTGTGAAGTCGGCCATTAGCGTTCTCGAACAGCGCGGGTTCACTCGGCAAGCGTTCGTGTTGAAGTACCTGGTTCGATTTCGAGCGACCGACAACTGGTGGAATGGTTATGTTGGGCACCACGCAGCGTACGCCGCCACCAATTTTCCATTCGAAGTAGTGACGCTCTATCCCGAGTTCTTCGACAGCGCCGTGGATGACACTGAGCGCGCCGCGATTCTCTTACATGAATCTCACCACTTGTTCGGCTCCGGCGAGGAGGCTGCGCTCGAGGGGACGTGGCGAGAGAAGGCTCGACTGGGTTGGACTGCTTCTAAATATGGAGCCACCAAAGTTTGGGTTAACACCCGTGATCTGACTTCCGCCAGCGTGCCCAAGCTCTTCACCTGCGGCAAAGACGGGCATTCTGATTGTATTGACCAGTGACTCCGCAGTTGGTGGTGCGTAGTTAGTGTGCGTCGGCGCCATCAGAACAAACTTAGCCACAGATTACGCAGATTACACTGATTCAGTAAGATAAATAGGGGTCAACATAACTTGATTCAAGTAACCTCTGTGGCATCTGCGTAATCTGTGGCTGGGTTTTGAAACAAGACAGCAATACACTAACGGAGCGCTGCTCCGGAGTTTTCTTCCTTGTTCACTCTTCGCACTTCGCTTAATATTCGCGCTGTCTCGCGCCTTTCGACTTCCAAACGGAGAATCCCCAAATGTTAGCAGCCGTACTGCTTTTCGCAGCACTTCTGACTCCAGGTCAGGAACAGAATCAATCCAGACGTCAGGGGCAGAATGCGACTCCGCAAGCGACCCCGACGCCGCAGGCTTCAGCGTCGCCAACTGCGTCACCTGCAGCATCGCCCGGCGGTCAAGCACGTCGTGGTGGCGCTGAGCCGGCGTCGACACCGGCAGAAGAACCTCCAATCGTGACCCGGCACGAGATTAAAGTTGGCGGCAAAACGCTGCGCTACACGGCGACAGTGGGAATGATGCCGATAAAGAATCGTGACGGCGAGACGGAAGCGCGCATGTTTTTTATGGCTTACACGCTCGACAATCCATCGCGAGTCCAGCGCCCGTTGACGTTTGCCTTCAATGGTGGTCCGGGCTCAGCCTCCGTGTGGCTTCATCTCGGAGCCATTGGCCCCAAGCGCGTGCGCATGAATTCGGATGGCACGATGCCTTCGCCGCCTTTCGACCTCGTTGATAACGAATACACCTGGCTCTCCCAAAGCGACCTTGTATTCATCGATCCGGTTGGCACCGGCTACAGCCGCGCGGTACGGCCCGACCTCGAACAAAAGTTCTTTAGCCTGAATGGCGACATCGAATCAGTCGGCGAGTTTATCCGCCTTTATCTGTCGCGTTACGAGCGCTGGACGTCGCCCCTGTTTCTGTCGGGTGAGAGTTACGGAACCACGCGCGCGTCGGCGCTGTCGGGATACCTGATAGACCGCGGCATTGCTTTTAATGGCATCGTTCTGATTTCAACAATCATGAACTTTGAGACGACTAGCTTCGCTTCAGGAAATGATTTGGCTTACCAGTTGTTCCTGCCTTCGTACGCGGCGACTGCGTGGTATCACAAGAAACTTTCTCCGGATTTGCAGTCACGGCCGGTCCAGCAGATCGTCGCTGAAGTCGAACAGTGGGCCGCGGGTGAATATTCTCAAGCCCTGGCAAAAGGCGATTTGCTTTCAAGTTCGGAGCGTCAGGACATTGTCAACAAGCTGGCGCGTTACACCGGGCTGAGTTCCAGCTTCATCGATAATGCGAACCTGCGCGTCTCGCTCAATCTGTTTCGAAAAGAACTTCTTCGCGGCGAGAAAAGGTCAATCGGGAGGCTCGATGCCAGGTTCAAGGGTTATGACACCAACCTGGCCACTGACAGTCCGGACTTTGACGCGAGCGAAGCTGCAATTCGCCCGCCTTACACCTCTACCTTCAATAACTACGTGAGGACAGAGTTGGGCTATAAGAGCGATCTCGAATACTACATCCTCGGTGGCGGCATAACCTCGCCGTGGAATTGGAACACTAACAACAACTATGTAGACACCAGCACTGCCTTGCGTAATGCTTTGGCAAAGAATCCGTACCTGAAAGTTTTCGTTGCCATGGGTTACTACGATATGGCTACGCCTTACTTTGCCGCGCATTACACGCTGCACCACATCAGCCTTGATCCTTCATTGTTAAAGAATATTTCCACGGGCTATTACGAAGCAGGTCACATGATGTACATCGACGAAAAGTCGCTGACCAAAATGACTGCTGATGTTGGTAAGTTCATGGAACAGGCACAACGACGATAGCTACGAAAAGGAGGGTTGGTTATGAAAAGGCTTACATTTCTGTTTGGGCTTACATTGGTTTTGTCGCTGCACGTGTTTGCTCAGAACACCGTCGATCCACCGTTGATCACGGTCAGCGGTCAAGCTGACGTACGCGTCACACCCGATGAAGTAGTTTTCTCGATGATAGTGGAAGCCGTCAATAAGGACATGCTTGTGGCCAAGGCCAAAACCGACGCCGCCGTTAGAGCCGTCCTTGCAATTGCCAAGACTAACCAGATCAAAGACGAGGATGTGCAAACAAGCCAAATTAGTGTAAAGCCCAAATTCAACACGGACGACTTACCTTACGACCAGCGCCGTATCGTAAAACAAGAATTCATAGGCTATGAGATCTTCAAAACAATCGCCGTCCGCTTGCGAGACATTTCGCGATTTGACGGCTTCCTATCAGATGTTCTTAAGGCAGGAGTTACCAGAGTTACTAACTTCCAGTTTCAGGCTTCAAATATTCGCCAGCACAAGGACAAGGCCCGAGCCATGGCGATGAGAGCTGCACGTGAGAAGGCCACGCTGCTGGCGACGGAGATTGGCCAATCAATTGGTCCGGCTTACTCGATTACTGAAGAGAACCAGAGACTCTATAGCAACAGCAACATCACCCAGAATTCTATGACTGCCGACGGTGACTCTGTCTCTGACGGAATGAGTACAATTGCGCCTGGGATTATCTCGGTGTCAGCCCAGGTGACAGTTAAATTCAGACTTAACTAAATCAAGATAGAAACGATGCCAGCAGAAACAACTCAATATCCCGACGGCAGGGTCGAACTGAAAGCTGAGGCGCTTGCGGAAATTAGTCGCAGTCCGCTCTACAACGAAGACCTCGCCCCCGTTCCGATTGAGAATCGGAACTGGACGACGTACAACTACGCCGCGCTTTGGATAAGCATGGCGCACTGTATCCCGACTTACATGTTGTCCTCAGGATTGATCAGCGCTGGGATGAACTGGTGGCAAGCGCTAATTACGATTCTGCTGGGCAACACAATTGTGTTGATTCCGATTCTCCTGAACTCGCATCCGGGCACCAAGTATGGGATTCCTTTCCCAGTATTCGCTCGCGCGGCTTACGGCACTTACGGGTCGAACCTGCCTGCGCTCATGCGCGCTATCGTTGCGTGTGGGTGGTTCGGTATTCAAGCCTGGATTGGCGGCGAAGCATTGAATCTCTTGTTGAGCCGTATTCCCGGATGGAATGCAGCGTTTGGTTGGCAGATTGCAGATCACACTGCGGGAACCTGGCTGTCGTTTCTGATCTTCTGGGGCATCAACATTTTCATCATCTATCGTGGAATGGACTTGCTCAGGAAAGTAGAAAACTGGGCAGCTCCATTCGTCCTGATCATGACAGCGCTGTTGCTCGGCTGGGCGATCTGGAAGGCGAATGGGCTCGGATACCTTTTGACTCAGGAAAGTAAGTTTCGAACAGTCTCAGAGTTCTGGTCGATCTTCATTCCATCACTCACTGCGATGGTTGGCTTCTGGGCGACCTTGTCGCTGAACATGCCTGACTTTACTCGTTTCGGAAAAAGTCAGCGTGACCAGGCTGTGGGGCAGGTCGTGGCTTTGCCGACGACGATGACAATGTTCGCTGCAATGGGTGTAATGATCACTTCAGCAGCGGTCGTCATCTATCCGCACATGAAAGCCAACGAGCTTTGGGACCCGATGAAATTGGTCGGACAGTTTCAGAGCGTCGTTGTAATTGCGATCTCAATGTTTACGGTAGTGGTCGCAACACTCGCCGTGAACATCGCCGCCAACGTCGTCTCGCCTGCGAATGACTTCGCTAACGCGTTCCCGAAGCTCATCTCGTTTCGTACTGGCGGACTCATCACTGGGATTATCGGCATTCTGATGCGACCGTGGCGATTGCTCGCAGATCCTTCGGGTTACATATTTTCATGGCTGGTAGGCTATTCGGGTGGGTTGGGGTCAATCGCGGGTGTGCTGATCGCTGACTACTGGCTCGTTCGACAAAAGCGACTTGCGCTTGGAGATCTGTATCGCAAGCAGGGAGCCTACACTTACAACGGCGGTTGGAATTGGCGCGCCGTCATCGCCACTTTGATTGGTTGCGGATGCGCCTGGATTGGATTGGTGGTTCCGTCGTTGAGCAAAGTCTACGACTATGCGTGGTTTGTTGGGTTCGCTGCTGCCGCCTTGACCCATTGGGCGTTGATGAAGGCGGCGCCGCCGGATTCGGCGGAACTACCAGAGCCGGCAGCCTGAATCAAATTATTGAGAGAAGGTGGAAAACGGCGGGAAAGTGCTACAATCTCTCGCCGTTTGTTTTCTTTTGCGGTCCCTCAAAAGGGATTCTTACCGCAGCCAGCTTTGGCGATCTGAATTGAAGAACCAAATTAGAGGAGTCCTATGCCACGCACAGTTAAAGGTGGATTGATTCAGTGTTCAAACGCGGCGCCAACCGATCTTCCGATCGAAGAGATTAAGCGCCTGAATATCGAGAAGCATCTGAAGCTAATTCAACAAGCCGGCCAGCAGGGTGTGCAGATCCTTTGCATGCAGGAGGTCTTTACGACACCATACTTTTGTGCCGAGCAACAGACTCGCTGGTACGAAGCTGTTGAGAAAATACCGGACGGTCCGACGACACAATTGATGCAGGAAGTCGCCAAGGAACATGGCATGGTAATAGTGGTGCCGATTTACGAGGAGGATATTACCGGCATCTACTACAACACCGCCGCCGTGATCGATGCCGATGGCAAGTACCTGGGTAAGTATCGCAAAAACCACATTCCCCACGTGAATCCCGGATTTTGGGAGAAATTCTATTTCCGCCCGGGCAACCTTGGCTATCCGTGCTTCGACACGGCCTTTGCCCGCATCGGCGTTTACATCTGTTATGACCGTCACTTTCCGGAAGGTGCTCGCGCGCTTGGCTTGAATGGCGCTGAAATCATTTTCAATCCATCGGCGACGGTTGCGGGATTGTCGGAGTATTTGTGGCGCCTGGAGCAGCCTGCACACGCCGTCGCCAACGGATACTTTGTCGGCGCAATCAATCGTGTCGGACATGAGCAGCCCTGGGACATCGGCGAGTTTTATGGTCAAAGTTATTTCTGCGATCCGCGCGGCAAGTTCATCGCCGAGGGCCCGCGCGATCAGGATGCGCTCATAGTTGCTGATCTTGATCTGGATTTGATCCGCGAAGTCCGCAACACGTGGCAGTTCTTTCGTGATCGACGTCCTGACAGCTATCAAGCTCTGGTAGCAGACTAATCATTGCAGGTGACGTCGACATCTTGCCGCTATCACGGTCGAGACCCTGTGTCACATACATCTTTCGAGGGAGCCAATGGACCTTTCAATCACCGTCAACGGAATCAAGTTTCCCAATCCTTTCTTGTTGGGTTCAGGCCCGCCGGGAACCAATGCTCGCGTAATTGCTAAGTCTTACGACGCCGGTTGGGGCGGGGCAGTGGCTAAGACTGTGTCACTCGAATCGGCGAAAGTAGTCAATGTTGTTCCTCGCTACGGCAAGCTGCGCTCGAGAGTGTCTGGTGAAGTGATCGGTTTTGAAAACATAGAACTCATCTCTGACCGTCCTATCGATGTCTGGCTCGATGAGTTTCGTCAAATCAAGCAGAACTATCCGAACCACATCCTGATCGCTTCGATTATGGAGGAGTATGAAAAGTCGCGCTGGCAGGAATTGACGCGACTGGTTCAGGACACTGGAGTCGATGGTCTCGAGCTTAACTTTTCGTGTCCCCACGGGATGACCGAGCGGAAAATGGGATCGGAAATGGGCGAGCATCCGGATCTGACTGAAGAAGTCACACGCTGGGTGACTGAGGTTGCGAAGATTCCAGTCTGGGCCAAGATGACTCCAAACATCACCAACATCAGGGAGCCGGCTCTCGCTGCTGTTCGTGGCGGCGCCCATGGAATCTCGGCCATCAACACAATTCTATCGGTGATAGGTGTTGACCTGAACACGCTGCGTCCGATGCCGACAGTAGAAGGGCACACGGTTCCCGGTGGCTATTCTTCTCAAGCAGTAAAACCCATCGCGCTCCGCATGGTCAGCCAATTGGCGCTTGGCTTACCGAAGGACGTATCTATCAGCGGAATCGGTGGGATTGAAACAGCTCACGATGCAATCGAGTTTTTCTTGCTGGGGTCATCGACCGTTCAGATTTGTACTGGGGTAATGCTGCACGGCGTGAAGATGATCGATGAATTGCAGGATGGCTTGGCCAAGTTCATTACTGACAAAGGATTCGGTTCACTGCAGGAAATAGTTGGGCAAAGTCTTCAGTACTTCTCGACGCATATGGATCTCGTGCAGAAAATGAAGTTGGCTAAGCGAGTTAAGGCAGGTGAGGCCAGCCGTGATAATGAATGGGCGCAGAAGGATATTACTGAGAAGACTGCCGAGCTAACCTCGAATTAGGCTTGCATTCGATCGAATCGGACTCCGTTTCGTTGCGTCTTCGCGCGATCAATCGTCGATCCGATCAGTAGCCAGATCGCGCAAACCGCCACCATCACAACTGAAAACCACTTTCCGTACAAGCCATCAGGCGAGAACTTCTCAGTCGCCGCGTGCAGCACCTCGCTGTTCGGCAGCAATCCGGCTTCAGCAAATTCGTGGAAAGTGTAAATCGCCACTTGCAGCATGAACAGCAGCAGAAAGACTCCCGTAACCTGGAAAAATCTTTTAACGTTGACCAGATGGCCGTAACGGGCCCAGCCCCAAGCCAGTGCTCCCGCCGCCAGTAAGCCTAGTAACGCTCCGTAAATCAATTGTGGATCGCGCACCTGCAGCAGCATGAGCGCTGTCTCCATGCCTTCCCTGGTTATCATCAGAAAAGTAAATAGAAAGACGCCGGCCACCGCCGCGAACTGTGATGTTCGCGTCGACATTGCGCCCAGCCTCTTATGCATTTTCTCTCTGAGGTTTGGCCCGACGCGCCACATATGGATAACCAACGTTCCCACCATAATGATGGCAATCACTCCGAGTACGGCTTCGCGCAAGGCTTCGTTGTTAAGAAAGCTGGAGACATAAGAGGCGACAGTCTGTCCGAAGGCTCTCTCGAGAGTTGAGTCCTCCACGCCGAAACGAAGCACATAGCCGAGTCCCGCGCTCGCTGAGAGACCCAGCGCGACGGCGAGGTAGACTGCGGAGGTTAACCAGCGCACACCTGTTTTGCGCAGATAGGTAAGGATAACTGCAACGAGCAGGAAAGACTCGAAGCCTTCGCGGAGGATGATGATGAAGGAACTGAGCATTAACTTTCGCGCCTAACTTCTTATGAATTCACGAGAGCTTGTCCTTTGTCGTAAGGCCGCTCTTTCGATTGGGCTGCCGCGACGATGTTCTTTCGCTGGCTGCGCGACGGGCCTGCCAGCACGAGAGGCATTGTACCCGAGTTGAAAATAGATTTCAATTTCAACGCCCCAGGTTTGAGATCTGGGATCTGAGATCTGAGATCTGGGATCTGGGATCTGAGATCTGAGATCGCAAAATCCAATTACTGTCTGTTCAGCGGGAGAATAACGAGATCAGCGCGAACCATGCCCAAGTCAGTCATAGCCGTGAGGCGCAAAGGCAGTCTGCGATCGTCATCGCTTATCCACGCTCGCAGCACAAACTTATCGGGATTCTGATCGTCAGTCGTAAGTGAAACCTGAATTGCCGGAATGTTTTGTGTTCCTAGTTGTATCGTCTCGCGCTTCAGAGCCGTAATTACCAGGGTCTTTGCCTTGCCATTTACCAGCAGCGAAACCGCATTGCGTTTGGGTGGGGTTAAGTTCATCGAACGCACTGAGTAAAATATCGAAAGATAGTCGTGCGTTCCCACGGGCATCTCAATACGCTTGCCTTGGGCATTTGTAGCCGTCCCGTAATCCTGATTGATCGTCAACTTCTCGCTGCTTTTTCTGCGCCCCTCAATGAGCTCCAGTTCAGTGCGAAAGGGAAGTAAAGTCGTTGGATCGACATATGACAAAATCGTGTCTTTAGCAACGAATAGTCGTTGTGCAGCGTTAGTGGTTTCAGCGGTGACCGAAAGCAACAACCCGTCCTTGTCGAAGTACTTTGAACGAGGCCGCACCTGAAACGAAGCCTGACCAACTGCCTGTTGAACCGATGGCAGGAACACCTGATAGTTAAGTTGTTCACCTACACGGAACGGAAGGCCCATCATCAGCGGTGGACTCGATCCGGTCGATGTCGAAACTGGTTGTGACGGCGGTTTTGTAGCCGGAGTCTCAGCTGGCTTTGTTGCAACTTTGGAGGGTAATCCTGGAATTAATTGTGAGCCGGCAAGCTCAGCTCGAATTTCTCCCGCCTTTAGTTTTGCCGTGAGCAAGACCGGGACATGGCGCTGGTCTTCAGTGAAGTAGATTTGAATGTGTCGATCGTTCGCTTCTGAATTATTCGTGATGCGGACTTGAGTAACGATCGCGTTGAACGAGCCCACGTTCGTTTTGATTGCCTCGCGTCCCCTAACTCTTATCTCAGCTCGATACTCCTCTGTTTCGCCGCGAGCAGTTAAGTAATAGGTTGACCCTTCAGTTAAGGGCAGCGCGCGCATACGATACAGCGCCGAAAGAAAATCGTAGGTTCCCGGAGACTCTCCCACTTTTAGTCTGTCGGGAATCGCTGCGGTGCCCGCGGGTTGATTGAAATCACTGGAAGTATTGGAGCTCTTGGCAGCCTCACGAACTACCTGCTGAGCGCGATAAGGTTGGCCATTGGTTGGATCGACGTAACTCGTGTAGTCATTGTTAAGCGAGTAAAGCGCTGCATAGACCACGCCGGTGGTCTCGACGTGAGCTCTCAATTCCACGCCCTCACGCTCGTAAAAAGTGCCACGCGCAGCCACGAAGAGTTCAACATGTCCAGCGCTGACGAAATTGGAAAACGAGACGTTGTAAGTTAGTCGTTCGCCAACGAAATAAGGAGCTTCAGAAAAGGGAACTTCGGAAGAGTCTCGGCGCTGAGCGAAAGCTGTCGGCGCGAGGATGAGGATGATAAGAGAACTGGCTATCGCCAATACGTAGCGTTTCAAATCCGGGGTCACCTTTTCATAATAATGTTTAAGTCGAAGTTAGAGCAAATACACTGCTCCGGGGAATCATAAACGCTGGATTCGGCCCGGAGTTCCTATTTACTTTCGGCTTAAGCATTTTGTCCGGCCGCGGCGGCTTCGATTTCAACCAAAACCGCTCGAGCTGCGGCGCTTGGATCCCGGGCTTCGATAATTGGTCGGCCCACTACGAGGAAGTCCGATCCAGCCCGCACGGCACCGCCCGGGGACATGGTTCTTCTTTGATCGTTGGCATCGCTGGTTGCGGAACGGACCCCTGGAGTTAGGATTAGAAAGTCTGTTTTAGCCACTGCCTGGCGAATCTCGACCACCTCCATCGGCGAGGCAACCACGCCATCAAGTCCGCTTTTGGCTGTGAGTTGGGCCATCCTAATGACCTGATCAGCAGGCGAGCGACTCATCCCAATCTCCGATAGCACCGCTGCATCCGCGCTCGTCAGCACGGTCACGCCGATAATCTTCGGTCGAGTGAAACCTTCACGTTCAGAAGCGTTGGTTACTGCCTCGAGTGTCCGGCTCATCATTTCGCTGCCGCCGGCTGCATGAACGTTGAATATCGATACGCCAAGTCTTCCGGCTTCGACACCGGCTGCCGCCACGGTGTTGGGGATGTCGTGATATTTCAGGTCAAGGAACACCTGGCTACCACCGTCGATGATTTCGCGGACGAGCGCTGGTCCGGCCTTAGTGAAAAGCTGCATGCCGATCTTAAACATCCCGACAACGTCACGAAGTGAAGCTACTAGCTCGCGAGCGCCGGCCGCGCTGTCGACATCTAGTGCGACGATTAATTTGTTCTTTGAGATACCTGGCATAGAGGTTTGGGTAATATCTGTTTCGCCAAATTTGGTTCTGATGTTTCCGCGTTGGCGGACGCGCTATTCCGCATCCCTACAAATACTCACCAGCGCGACTGCCGACAGCTTCGTCCAAAGAGTTCAGTCCTTCGCGCTTCATCAGCTCGAGAAGCCCGCGATTAATGTCCTGAGCGATGCGAGGTCCTTGATAAATAAATCCCGTGTAGAGCTGCACCAGACTGGCGCCGGCGCAGATTTTTTCCCAGGCGTCCGCAGCTGAAAAGATGCCGCCCACTCCGATTATCTTTAAAGCTCCCGCGGACTGACGATACAAGCTCGCGATGATTTGTGTCGAGCGCTTCTTCAAGGGAGCGCCACTCAAACCACCAGCTCCGCAAGCCTCAACTTCCGAAGTCAGGGTGCGAAGGCCGTCTCGAGAAATCGTTGTGTTGGTCGCAATCAAGCCGTCCACATCACAGCCTTTGGCAACGTCAACGATCAACTCCAATTCGGCTGGTCCAAGATCTGGAGCTAGTTTGACCAGTAAAGGCAGCACTCTTGCCCGTTTATTCACAGCGGTCAGAGCTCGATTTGAGGATTGCAGAGCCTCAAGCAAGCCTCTAAGGATTTCAGCCTTCTGCAAGTCTCGCAAACCCGGCGTGTTTGGCGAGCTAACATTAACGGCAATGTAATCAGCAATGGAATAGACAGTTTCGAAACATTTCACGTAATCAGCGACGGCTTCCTCATCCGCCGCAGAGCGACTTTTACCGATGCTGACTCCAAGTATGCAGCGTGGCTTGGATTTCTTTACTCGTTCGAAGAATGCCGCCGCGCCGTCGTTGTTAAAGCCGGCCCGATTAATCAAAGCCTTGTCGAGCGGCAGCCGGAACAATCGAGGCCGGGGATTTCCGGGTTGTGATTGATACGTTACGGTTCCAGCTTCGACGTGGCCAAAACCTAAGGCGGCGAGAGCTTCCAAAGCGATGCCGTTCTTATCAAACCCTGCTGCGAGCCCGGCCGGATTCGAGAACGACAATCCGAATCGATCGAGTTTTCCGAAAGGCTCACCTTCGGAATCCTTCATAATGCTCCCGCGAAGTAGACCGGTTTTCATGAGAAAGGGAAGCGTGTGCAGCGCTAGCTCATGGGCAGTTTCTGGCGAAAGGCTAAACAAGATCGGGCGCAGAATCGACCGATAGAGGGAGTTCTTTTCTTCAGTTTTCGTGCTTAGTTCTTCAGCGTGGTTGCTCAAGCACAGCGAGACTATCAGCGCCACTCACAAAGATCAAAGATCAAACACCAAAGATCTACCGGTCAACTTGTCACTCGGCGGAGCTTCTTGCTACTATCCGCGGCGATGGAATTCACAGAGAGAGCTCGCATCATGGATGGCGCGCGCATCAATCGCGCGCTTGCACGCCTGGCCTCGGAAATTGTCGAAGAGAATCACGGTACCAATGATCTTTACCTGGTCGGCATCCGGCGTCGCGGCGTGCCGTTAGCGGAGCGGATGGCGGACAAGATCGCCGATCTCGAAGGCACTAGACCCCCGGTTGGTATTGTCGATATCACGCTTTATCGAGACGACCTATCAACTGTGGGCGCGAAACCGATTGTGAATCGAACCGAGCTCGACGATATCGAAGGTCGCAACATCGTTTTGATTGACGATGTTCTTTACACAGGCCGCACCATTCGAGCCGCACTCGATCAGCTGATCGATTTTGGCCGGCCACGGCGCGTACAACTTGCTGTCTTGATCGATCGCGGCAAAGAGCACCGCGAGCTCCCCATTCAAGCGGATTACGTTGGCAAGCTGGTGCCCACGAAAAGAAGTGAAATCATCAAAGTTATGCTGGACGAGTTTGATGAGGAAGAGGGTGTCTTGATTGTTGAGCGCCCAGCGGCCGCGGCAGAAGCGGTTTCCTAAGCGGCCCCAGTGGCCGCTTTTTTTGTTTAGAAGAACGTTTTTGGTTCTTAGTCCTTAGTTCTTTGCAGTTGAGTGTGGGGAGACTTTGTTATTCCACGACCGCAAGCTGCTTATTTGTACTTCTGCCTCGATTTGCGCTCAAGAACCAAGAACCAAGACCGATTTAATACATGGAATTCTTTAATCATCGTCATCTTCTGGGCATACGAGAGCTGACGGCGGGCGAGATCACTCATCTGCTTGATACCGCGGAGACTTTTCGAGACGTTTCCAAACGCGAGATCAAAAAAGTTCCAGCCTTGCGCGGCCGCACTATAATCAATCTTTTTTTCGAGCCTTCGACTCGCACGCGAACATCATTTGAAATTGCAGCGAAGCGCCTTTCAGCGGATGCGATCAACATCAGTGTTTCAACCTCAAGCGTGAGCAAGGGAGAGACGCTGGTTGACACAGCTCGCAATCTCGAGGCGATGTCGCCGGACTGCATCGTGCTGCGCCATTCAATGTCCGGAGCTCCTTATCATCTGGCAAAAATCTGCAGCGCTTCGATAGTGAACGCCGGTGACGGCTCGCACGAGCACCCCACCCAAGCCTTACTGGACGCTCTCACCATTCGTGAAAGAAAGGGTCGCATTGCCGGACTCAACGTAGCGATTATCGGAGACGTGCTTCATTCACGAGTCGCGCGGTCGAATATCCATCTGCTCACGAAGTTAGGCGCCAGCGTCGCAATCGCCGGTCCGGGAACGATGATACCGGGAGAATTTGCCGACTTCGTCAACGAAGGCGTACGCATCGAGTCCAACGTGAACGATGCCGTCGAGGGTGCAGATGTGGTGATCATTTTGCGAATCCAACGCGAGCGCCAGGACGCAGCTTTCTTCCCGTCATTGCGAGAATACGCGGTCCATTACGGCTTAAACGCCGATCATCTTCAACATGCTGCTCCCGATGCTATCGTCATGCATCCGGGGCCCATCAATCGCGGCATCGAGATCTCATCAGAGCTCGCCGATGGCAGCCAGTCTCTGATTCTTGATCAGGTTGCGAATGGTGTCGCCGTGCGCATGGCCGTGTTGTATCTGCTCGCGGGCGGCTCTCACGATGGATTAGAGCATCCATCGGAAGGTCACTAGGTAATCACAGTCGCATGAAATTAATAATTGCCAACGGCTACGTCATTGACCCGTCGCAGGGAGTGAACACGGGCGGCAGAAATCTTCTTATTGAAGACGGCCGTTTCATTGGTTTGCTAGATCGGTCCGAAGCCGCTCCACATGATGCCGAAGTACTGGATGCTACCGGACTAATCGTCTCTCCGGGTTTTATCGATATGCACGTGCATCTGCGCGAGCCTGGCCAGGAATACAAGGAGACAATTGCGACCGGATCTGCCGCAGCTGTGGCTGGCGGATGGACGAGTGTCTGTGCGATGCCAAACACTGATCCAATCAACGACAGCCCAGCGGTCACGCGCTTTATCATCGAGCAAGGCCAGCGTTCCGCGATGGCTAATGTCTTTCCGATCGGCTCAATCACCAAGAGCAGTGAAGGACGCGAATTAGCTGAAATGGGCGAGATGAAAAGGGCCGGTATCGTCGCCGTGTCTGACGATGGCCGCCCGGTGCCCAGCGCCGGCATGATGCGTCGAGCGATGGAGTATGCGCGCGGCTTCGATCTGACTGTAGTGGATCACTGTGAAGATCGCTCGCTGGCCGGAGGCGGAGTCATGCACGAAGGCCACTGGTCTCTACTACTCGGATTGAGAGGTATGCCGGCGACAGCTGAAGAGGTAGATGCAGAGCGTGACTGCTCGCTCGCCAGCTTAACCGGAGCAAAGGTACATCTTGCTCATGTGTCCACCAAGGGTACTCTCGAGGCAGTAAGGCGAGCGAAGCAATTGGGCTTGCCCATTTCGTGCGAGGTGGCGCCGCACCATTGGACACTTACCGATGAAGCAGTGAACACCTACGATACCAACACGAAGATGAATCCGCCGCTGCGCAGTCAGAACCACATCGAAGCGCTGCTCGAAGGATTGAGTGACGGCACCATCGACGCGATTGCGACTGATCATGCGCCGCACCACGCCGACGAAAAATCGCTGGAGTTCGATCAAGCTCCATTTGGAATTACAGGACTTGAGACAGCGGTAGGTCTTGCTTTCGAATTAGTTCATCGAGGGATCATAACTTTAGAGCGGCTGGTTGAGTTGTGCTCGACAAATCCCGCGCGCATCTTTGGGCTCAAGGAACGCGGAACTCTGGCGAGTGGGGCCTGGGCCGACTTAACACTGCTGGACCCGCAGTTTCAATGGACTTTCGATGTCTTAGCGTCGAAGTCAAAGAGTCGCAACACGCCATTCAACGGACGCTCGCTGACCGGAGCAGCGGTCGCAACTATCGTCGCCGGTCGTATTGTGTACCTCCATCCTGACTTTTCCCATCTCACCAAACCGAAAAGTAATGCAGCTTCAAACTCGGCTCAAAGACGAAAGTAATCCGCGCGCCAGTTCTTGATTGCTTTCTTTATTTCAACCGGCTTGCTGAGCTTTCCTGAAAGCACGTCGTCGACCAATCCTGCGAATTCCTCGTCGGGAGCGAATCGCAATGCAATCAATTGTCCCCGCCGAAACGCTGCGACCTTTTGCGCGAGCGCTGCAGGCAGAAGTCGCTGAGAACGGAGCGTCTCTTCGAGTCGAATCACTCGATCCTGTGCTCGCAGTGCGTTGACGCGAGTGAATAATCCCAGCATCAGTAACGCGAGCGCCACGAACGCCCAACGACCTGAAGTCCAACTGCGCGTTAAGAACATATCGACGACCGACCAAATGAAGTTGATCAGTAGCACGGGCATGATGAAGAAATGAAAAGGCGGATGCCAGCGCGTGTGGTTTGCAAAAGTCTGGGGATTCATGATGCTCCTTTGGAGTGCGCTAACCTGTTAGCGCTTTGAGCTTGCTTACAGATTAGGTAGTCCTGCATTTTGTCCACCGGTTGCCACGGAAACAGGTTTCTCGGGTTCGGGCGTGAAATCTTCTCCGGGATTAATGAATTGGTTCCGTTCGAACTTGTACTGCCGGTCATAAAGTTGTTTGTAGCGTCCGTCGGCCGCCAGCAGCTCCTCGTGTGTTCCACGCTCGACAACCTCTCCGCCTTCGAGCACCAGAATTTGATCTGCCGATCGAATGGTTGAAAGACGGTGGGCGATTACAAAAGTGGTGCGGCCTTGACGCAAAGTTTGCAGTCCATCTTGAATCATCGCCTCGCTTTCGCTATCCAGGCTTGAAGTGGCTTCGTCGAGAATGAGAATCTTTGGCTCGGCGAGAATCGCTCGCGCGATCGCGACTCGCTGGCGTTGTCCGCCGGAAAGTTTTACGCCACGCTCACCAACGATGGTGTCATAGCCTTCGGTGAAGCCATTGATGAACTCTTCACAATGCGCCACACGGCTGGCAGCAATGATCTGCTCTCGAGTAGCGTAGGGATGAGAGAATCCAATGTTCTCAGCGATGGTCCCGTCGAACAGGAAATTATCCTGGAGCACCACCCCAAGCTGAGTGCGATAGTCCTTCAAGCGAATACCTTCAAGGTCACGGCCATCAACGATCACTTTACCGGACAACGGCCGGTTGAAGGCCATCACGAGGCTGATTAACGTGCTCTTGCCTGAACCACTTGAACCTACCAGGGCTGTGGTGGAACCAGCCGGCGCTACAAATGAAACGTGATTCAGCACGGGGACTTTTTCGTTGTATTCAAAACTGACATCGTCAAAGGCGATTTCGCCGACAATGTCCTCCAGGGGTTCGCGGTCGGCTTCCCCTTCATCTTCGGTAGCCATTCGCGTTATTTCGCGGATGCGATCGAGACCGGCAAAGGCTTCGGTGATCTGCGTTCCAATCGCAGCTATCTCGACCATAGGCGCTGCCACCATGGCGGTGAAAAAGATGTACATGAAGAAATCGCCGAGCGTCATTTGGCCGGCGAGAATCGCGCGGCCGCCAACAAGAATGAGGATTACACCGATAGCGCCGACGATGATCGTGGAGAAGGCGCTCACGCCCGAGACCGCAGTCACCGAGCGCGCCACGTTGCGAAATAATTTGTGGGCGCCGCGAGCAAAAACAAGCGACTCGCGTTTTTCGGCGGCGTAGGCTTTGACGATACGAATGCCACCCAGGGATTCACCTAACCGTCCTGTCAATTCAGCATTAATTTGTCCACGAGCTCGAAATAATGGCCGTAAGCGTGTGAAAGCTACAGCCAGGCAGGCGCCGAAGATGAGCAACGCCAGCACCGTGATTGAGGTAAGTCTCCAGTTAAGATAAAAGAGGACGCACAGCGCGATTGAAGCGGTGACTAGTCCGCCCACCAGTTGAACGATGCCCGAACCGACTAGATTTCTGATTCCCTCAGCATCACTCATGATGCGCGAAATAAGTACGCCCGTTTGCGTTGAGTCAAAGTAGCGAACCGGCAGGCGAGCGACGTGGGCTTGCACGCTTTTGCGCATGTTGGTGATAGCCCGTTGAGCGGCTACGCCCAGCACTTGTGATAATGCGAACGATGTTATGGCTTGGAACAACGTGGCTCCGCCGGCAACCAGCGCTAAAGGCGCGAGGAGATCGGCGCGATGTTTGATAACGACTTCATCAATTAGATATTTTGAGCTTGCGGGTAGGACGAGACCGACCAATCGGTTTAGTACCATCAGGAACATTCCCAACGCCAAGCGATAGCGATGGGTCCAGATTAGATCTCGCGCATCTCGCCACGCCGTGGAAAGGGAAATCTTTTTCTTCTTCTTTTCTTCAGGCATTGTTGTGATGTTAACTCAGATAAGAGCTTAACCAAACTTGACTATGATCCAGGCTGATTAGAGGTGTTCAGAATTTTCCAGAGAGAAGGATCCGCAAACTAAAGAGCGATTTTCAAAAACTCTCTCCTTCACACCCGGTTTCAACCGGGTGGTCAGGCGATGAGTATGCTCTTAACCGTTTCAACGGTTCTTTGTTGGCGGCGGAAACCGTTGAAAACGGTTAAGGTGTTGTTCGCGAACTTTACCACCCGGTTGAAACCGGGTGTGAATGCGAGAGTTTTACAAGTGGTGTTTCACGTTGACGCCTGCCACCAGCATAAAGCGTGGGCACTCCACGGGACGAGCCCGTGGCATCACTAAAAATCTCGGCCCGCCACTGTTAGCGACCAACGTGAGTGACCACGGCGCCAGGCCGTGGCCTCAGTTTTTAGCGACTACCTACTTTTTCTTGCCGCACTGGCGCCTGTTCTCGTCGTTGACTTCCTGGTCCGCTTTCCTTACAAATCACGCTGATGAAAACCTTTTGTCTTCTCGTTACTTCGTTACTTCTCTCAACGCCGCATTGGACGGCGCAGACGAGCGGCGTGACAGTTCGGCTGCGCGGCGTCAGCGCCGTTAGTACTACTGTCGCGTGGGCAAGCGGCGCCGGCAGTACTGTGTTGCGCACGACCAACGCCGGCGCAACCTGGCAAAAGCTGCAAGTAACTTCCGAGACTCTTGATTTTCGTGACATCGATGCGATTGATGAGCGAACAGCATTCGCTTTGAGCATCGGAAACGGTGCGGCTTCGCGGATTTACAAGACCACTGATGCCGGCGTGACGTGGAAAATGCAGTTCAAGAGTGCTGACGATAAAGAGTTTCTCGATGCCATGTCGTTTTGGGATGCCGAGCACGGTCTGGTAATCGGCGATTCAGTAGACGGAAAGTTCTATATTCTCCGGACCGATGATGGCGGCGCAAATTGGCAGAGAGTGCCAACGGGTGATTTGCCTCCGGCTTTAGAAAATGAAGGCGCCTTTGCTGCAAGCGGCACGAACATCGCGGTAGTCGGAAAACGTGATGCCTGGATTGGAACGGGTGCAGCAGCCAAAGCCCGCGTGCTGCGAACCAATGACGGTGGTCGCACCTGGAAAGTGGCGGAGACTCCGATCGCAGCTGGTCCATCGGCCGGGATCTTCTCCATCGCGTTCCGCGATCGAAAGCACGGCGTGATTGTTGGCGGCGATTACCGAAAAGAAACTGAGGCGACCAACAACCTTGCCTTCACTAATGATGGTGGGGCTACCTGGACGTTGGTAAAGGGATTGACAGGTTTCCGATCAGTAGTCGCGTACGTTCCCGGCTCGAAAGCGGCGGTGATTGCCGTCGGTCCTGCGGGCGCAGATTATTCGCCGAACAATGGACAGACCTGGAGTTCGATTGCAGGACGCGGCTATGACACGCTTAGTCTCCTGAAGAACGCACCAATGGGTTGGGCCAGCGGTGCGGGAGGCGGCCTCGCAAAGCTGGACTTTTGAGGTTGGCTTATTTCGGAGCCAGTGTTGAAGGGACTGGATATGGCAGCCCTTTCTTCGGAAGTCTCGCGGCCATCGCCTTTCCTTCAGCTGACTTCCATGGTTGACCATAAAATAATCCGGCTCGCGTAGCTTCGGGTACGAGTCGCTTATCAAGTGGACTATTTGCCGCCGGAATTTCCATGTCTACAATGAAAGAATTGAAGTAAAGATTGACGTTGCCGTTTTGCTCCGGATGAATCGGAGGCCGGCCGTCTCCGCCAATCGTGAATCGCCAAGTCCGCCAAACCTCGCCGTTGTTCATCAAACTGCATTCCCAGTTGCCGGGATAATCTTCAAGAGCCAGGCGATTAGTCTGGCGGGTCTTACCCCACGTTAACGGCGCCTGCAGTTTCACCATGCGAAAGCCGATCTCATCGCGATATTCAGTGCCGCGCTTAAATTCCGCCGCAAGTCTGTCCGTGTGAATCACGGCAAAGTTGCGCGCCACTCGGCTGATAGCCTGATCGGCGTATGGCATTGGACCAGGCATCGAAAGACGTTTGCCGTTAACTGAACATCGCATATAGCCGTGCGGCAGATCTTTGCCGATGTCGCTCGGGGACAGGTTGTAATAGAACTCAACCAGGTTTTCTCCCGAGCGCTCCGGACGGCTGCCATATTCGAAGTAATCGGTGTAACCGCTGGGCCGAAGGAATAGGAAGCTCACCGGAGTCTCGGCATGTCTGGGAATGTAGTACTGATCCGGCGCGGGTTCGGGATTCGTTACTGAGCCGCGAATACGAGCTACCTTGCGAACTTCAATCTTGTAAGTGCGGACCAGTTTCTCTTCATCGGTGTCACCGTTGACCGTGATGACCTGAACATCAAAGTTTCCTATTTCTTTTGTTGCCGTGTCTTTGCGCCAGCAGTCATTCGTCCACATGTAGCTTTCGTCGATATCGTTCGGGCCTTTGTGGTAGGAATCGGTTTCGCAACGCGTTGTTGCTATCGGCTTGCCTGCGCGCGCAACGACGAGCTTGATCGCGCTGCGGTTCGGGTAGTCTCCAAAGATGCGCACGTGGCTCTTGAGCATCCAGCCGATGCTGACAGGAATTCCGTTACCTACCAGCGTTTCCGCATTCTCAGCCTGGAACCAGGTAAAGCCATCGTCCACGACGCTGCTACGGTCGGGAAGGGAATTGGTTGAAGCGGAGCTGATTCTGGGTAGTAGCGAACCAGCTACAGCGAGCGCGGCGCAAAGTAAGAGGGCGGATCTTTTCATTGGAGGACTCCTTCGTTGGAGATTCGGGCCGAAGTATTTTTGGGTCTGGCTTCCTAGAGCGCGGGCAATGAAATCAAGATCCAATCCCAAAATCAAGAGGAATAACAGGAACTAGCCACAGATTGCGCAGATTGCACAGATGTTCAGACAGTAACGACGAGACGTTCCTGCGACGAAACCAATCCATGTATTTTGACCAGGCATTTATGATTCAACTTATCTTCACGCAACTTACATCTGTGCAACCTGCGTAATCCGTGGCCAACATGTAACGCCGCTGCCTTAAACATCACCATCGAGGAAACAAATGTGACGGAATCTCCATGCAAGGTCGAGGTATTTGGGCGTTCATTGATTGGGAGCAGGGAGTACAATGTCTCCACGGGAGGTTAATTCATGAAGTTCAGAGCTAAGGGAATTCAAGTATTTTTCGGACTAATTATTCTGTTATCAGCAGTAATTACCGGGATTACTGCTCAGAAAAGCACTGAGCTCGTCGCTTCGAGCGTCACGTCTTCGGCTGACCTAAGTAAAGAATCCGTAAATTTGAGCCTGTCCAGCGCTGATAATTCGACGTTCTACACAATACGACCTGATATGCGTCGCTGCATGTCTCCAGTGTGCGGCGGGTTCTTTGTTAAGCGAGTGAATCTGGCGAAGACTCGATGCGCAAATGGCGGCATGGCGGAAGAATGTTATGTTGCCGAGATTGATTGGAACGGCCAGCCTCAGGTTGAAGCCGGGCGCGCGCTTCTGCGCGGGACCATCGTGGTAACAAGCGACAAAAGATTCGGCAAACTAGGAACGCTGAGAGTTACAGAATCGTGGCAGTCTGCCAATCAAAGCAAACCCAACGGCGACTTTTTCCGAGCGCGCGATCGAGGCTTACGTTGCATTACGTTTCCTTGCCTGACGCATCTCGAAGCAAAGCTGAATTCAAACGCGAGCCAAAACATAGCAGGCGTCGATATTTCGGGTGCGCACGCGAGTGATGACATAGTTAGTGACGCCCACACTGCGTTGACTGGTCGAGAGGGAATCATGGTCGCCGGCTCGCACGAGCGCGTCATCGGGCCTGGTGGGAGATCGGTGACTTTGAAGGCGTCACAGTTTTATTTGCGGGCTGGCGCGGCCCAGGCTTCCAATCCCAAGCCAAAGCCCAGGCCGTCAACTAAACCATGCTTCAGGACTGGCTGCAGCAGCCAGGTCTGCGCCGATCACAACGTCATCACTACTTGTATCTATCGAGATGAGTATGCGTGTTATCGGAAGGCAACCTGCGAACGTCAGCCTGACGGTAATTGTGGATTCACGCCGACGCCGCAATTGGCAGCTTGTTTGAAAGGTCAGTAGTTCGTGATACGCGGAAAAGAGCTTTAGCCGCAGATGGCGCAGATTACACTGATTGTTACATGTCGCTAACGCGCGCAGTCGTTCGATTTGGTCCACCCTGTACGGAAGACCGATAACGTCGGTAATACTCAAAACGGAATCAGTGTAATCTGCGTTAATCCGCGGCAAGGTTTTCCCTGTTTCCTGTCAGAGCCAGGTTGTCAGGGGATGAAACTCTGCGGGTCCGGTTTCGTGGACTTGAATCTATTTCTCCTCAATTACTCGCGTAGATCTTTGGATTTGGACTAAACTCCGTCCACACGATGGCGGCGAGATCATCCAAATCCGACAGTCTGCAGAACCGAGTCCGCGCTTTCCTTTCCGATCAAAAGAATCGGGGACTACTGTTCGACATCATCATCTTCTTCGGCAATCTGTTTTTGCTGCGGCTGTTGACAAAGCAGTTCATAGATCTCTTTCAGGAAGTCTCCGCTGAAAACCCTTTAGCTAAACTAGCGCTCGGGCTAACTTTCCTCGGTATGTGGATCCTGCCGGCGCTGGGAGCAGTCTTGAAGCGCTGGCATGTTCACCAGCGTCTCCGGAGCACGAGTAATGTGCTGAACGAGCAATCGCTCGCCACGGGCTGCTTATTCAATCCTATTTTCTACTTTTGTCTGAATCTGGTGATCACAGCATTTGTGCTCACCGGCTTAGGTGAGTTTTTGTTCGGAAGGGCTCTATTAAACAACGGCGCGCTGTTCGTTCCGATCGTTATCGCCGGGCTGGTGCTGACTGTGTTTCAAACTTACCTGATCTACAGTTACTTTTCGCCTCCAAAGAAACCACCGAGAATCCCCTTTCTTCTAAGCCCACAGAGCGAGATGCTTGGCGACGTCTGTTTGTTTCTCAACATGATCCTGTTTCAGGTGTTGTGGAACCTGCTCTCGTTTGCTGGACTCGGTCGTCCTTCAGGTGTGCTCGAATTCGCGGGCCGTTTGTTCTTGCTCTGCTTCTTAGCCTTGTTGATTTACTTTCCGCCGCGAATGTTCTATCTCGCGGAAGACATCAACAAGAAGCGAACGTGGTTGACTATGTTGCTTGCGAACTCACCAGTGATTGTGAGGGTGTTGTTCGGCAGTTCGAGTTGAATAGCTTTAGACGAGCTTTGCCCGAAAAGTCTTAAATCCCACCTGCGGCAGCTGGTGGATGGTTCACGTCCTGCCTATTTCCGTTAAAACTTGCTAGCGAGGCTGCACTTGAAACATCCCTGAGCTGCCGCTGAGGGGATTCAAAGAACCAATCCCCGCCCTCTTAGTAGGTCGAACTTGAACTCTCCACCAGCTGCCGCAGGTGGGATTAAGACTTTTCGGGACAGGCTGATTAGACGGACTGTCCGGCAGCCCAACCGGACGCCCAGGCCCACTGAAAATTGTAACCACCCAGTTGACCTGTGACGTCAACAATCTCGCCGATGAAGTAAAGCCCAGGCACGCGCCGGGCTTCCAAAGACTGAGATGACAACTCTGCAGTTGATACCCCGCCGGCCGTAACTTCTGCTTTTCTGAAGCCCTCGGTGCCGGCGGGATAAATCTGCCAATGATGTAGCTTGCTGCCAACACTCATTAGTTCCGCGTCGCTAAATTGTCTGAGCGGTTTGGAATCAGCATTTAACTTCGTCCATGCGTGCGCAAAGCGGCGGGGCAGATGCTCAGCGAGCGCGTTGGTGAGCTCAACATCGGACTTCCTTCGTTCTTTCATGAGCTCAAAAGCATTCTTACCCGGCATCAAGTCGATCACAATAGAGTCTTCTGGTCGCCAGTACAAAGAAGACTGCAAAATTGCAGGACCGCTCAGTCCGCGATGCGTAACAAGTACGCTTTCCACAAACTCTTTACCGTTCGTCTGGACCGCCGCGTCGACCGAAATTCCGCTGAGAGGCGCGAGCACTTGAAGCAAAGCTGGAACGAGTTTGAAAGGAACTAATGCCGGACGAGCTTCAACGATGCTCAATCCGAATTGTCGGGCGATTCGGTAGCCGAAATCCGACGCACCCAACATCGGGATGGACAGACCGCCGGTAGCGATCACCAGCGCTGACGAGCTGAGCCGGCCTTGATTCGTTTCAAGCAGGAAGCCTTCAGTCTTCTGCACGGAGCGCACTTCGCAAGAGCACCGAATCTCAACCCGCGCGTCGCTACACTCTTTCAGCAGGAGATCGATAATCTGTTGCGAGCTCTCGCGGCAGAAGAGCTGTCCCAATTTCTTCTCAAAGTAAGGAATGTTGTGCTTCTCAACCAAATCTATGAAGTCACGTGGCGAGTAGCGACTCAGTGCTGATTTGCAAAAGTGGGGATTGGCGGACACGAAGTTTTCAGACGTAGTTCCGACGTTAGTGAAGTTGCATCGTCCACCGCCGGAGATTCCTATCTTCTTACCAATGCGATCAGAATGTTCAAGGACAAGAACTCGACGGCCGCGTTTGCCCGCTTCGATTGCGCAAAATAACCCCGCCGCGCCACCGCCGATAATGATCACGTCATGGTCTGAATACGACACTAGGCTTCGAGGATAGCAGAGGATTAGACGGGTAGCGATTTCCGCACCATCCGCATGCGCCATCGCTGTCGATTGAACGAATCCAGAACACAAGATGCAACTGCAAACCTCAAAAACAACGATTAAGAGCGTTGGCACAGGCTTTGCCGAGTAGATGGCAACTGGACTTAATTTGTTACAGGGGGAACTTGACTATGTTGTGGACGATTCTTGTGATTCTGCTCGTGCTCTGGTTACTCGGTTTGATCGGCCACGTCGGCGGGTCATTGATTCACTTGCTACTGGTTGTCGCGGTCGTGGTCCTGCTTATCAATCTGATCACTGGACGCCGCGGTACACCTATCTAAACTTACATCGAATTTTTGGAAGCGGGGGTCGCCTTTCGCTTCTTCGCGGGGCCCTGGTGGAAACACTGGAGCGTCCATAGCAGGCGACGTCTCTTTAGCAATGGAGGGACGTCGCTTTCTCACCTTTGACAAGAAGTTTAGCCGCAGATTACGCAGATTGCACTGATTGCTGGGTGAGTGGCTGGCCAACTTGTGCAGCGTTACCAAGTGTCACGCTTAGCATTACGCCTGAATTTGGTTTTACTAAATCTGAGTAAGCTGTGAAATCTGTGGCCAGGGCTTAACTTCCTGGAGTTCTGAACTTCGCCGTTTCCACTGGCCCTAAGCAACCTCAACAAAGTAATCTGTTGCCGAAACAACAAGCCAAGCTCCAGGGCTTCGATAAACGGAATCCGACTTCATGGGTCACGGACACGGACACAGCCATTCAGCTGCGGGCAAGAACAAACGGCGACTTGCAATCGTCCTGGCGCTGACCAGCGCCTACTTGCTCGCCGAATTCGTTGGTGGATTACTGACACACAGTTTGGCGCTGCTGGCTGACGCAGGTCATATGTTGACTGATGTCGCCGGCCTTGCCCTGGCACTATTTGCGATTCGCTTTGCTGAACGTCCCGCTACACCGGAAAGAACATACGGCTACTATCGTATCGAAATCCTGGCGGCGCTCGTGAATGGCGTTGTACTCATCGGGATTGCCTTTTACATTTTGTTCGAAGCCTACCAACGCTTTCGGAATCCGCCGGCGGTTCAAAGTGGAGCGATGTTGGCCATCGCCTCGGTGGGGTTAGTTGTAAACGCCCTCGGGATTTATTTGCTGCACGCGGCTTCTGCAGAAAGTCTGAACATGAGGGCAGCCTACTTTGAAGTCTATTACGACATGCTGGCTTCAGTCGGAGTCATGGTAGCCGGCGCGATCATGTTAGCGACCGGTTGGTATTACGCAGATCCGCTGATTTCGGCTGCCATTGGGTTGTTCATACTGCCGCGGACATGGCTGTTGATTCGTGACGCTGTCGGAGTATTGCTTGAAGGAACGCCCGCTGACGTAAACCTGGCAGCACTCAGAGAGACAATCGAAGAAGTGCCGGGAGTTGCAGACGTCCACGACTTGCACGTATGGTCGCTGACTTCAGGGGTCAACGCGATGAGCGTCCACACGGTGCTCGCCGATCACGCTCTGCATGATGAAGTCCTGGCCGCAGTGCAACGGCAGGTCACTTCAGAATTCAAGATTACGCACGCGACTGTGCAGGTGGAATGCAAAGGCTGCGCTGCTTACGAAACCCACTTATGAAATCCTTTTTCGGCTGCGAAGAGGGATGAACACTTAACACTTAGGCCAGGAGGAAATAGTTTGATGACCAGACTAATCGTTATTATTTCAGCGCTCGTACTATTAACCGCGTGCGATCCTGCCGCAGATAAACAAAGAGCCGTTACGAGTAATGCCGCACCGGTGACTGCTGCTTCAACTGCGGGCGAGAAGTACCGGATCAGCCCGCCGACCTCAAAAATAGAGTTCATCGGGTCGAAGGTGACCGGCAGCCATCTTGGTTCGTTCGAGAAGTTCTCAGGCGAGATTGACTACGCCGGCGCGCCTGAGAAGAGTCGCGTGAGCATTACTATGGAAATGAATTCGGTTAAGACCGAAGAGGCCGATCTAACAAAACATTTGCAGACTCCGGATTTCTTTGACGTTGCCAAATTCCCGCAGTCGACATTTGTCTCGACCGAGATAAAGAGCGGCGGCGATAAAGGGGCGAGTCATACGATTACGGGCAATCTCACGCTGCACGGCGTGACGAAGTCCATAACGTTTCCCGCTACGATTGGAGTCGCTCCTGACGCGATAACGGTGGAGAGCTCGTTCTCGATTAATCGAAAAGATTTCGGGATCAACTACGCCGGTGCTGCCGATAATCTGATTCGCAACGATGTCGTGCTCACGCTTCATGTGCGCGCGACGAAATAGTTTGGCTAATCCGGATGTGGCACGGTCGTCCCGCCCGTGAATGTGGCCCCCAGGTCTCAGTCATGAAACTCGCATGCTTACACATCTTGCTTTTAGTTAGCGCACTCGTCTGTTCCGCGCAAACCACTCGAGTGAGTCCTGAAAAACTCGCGTCGCAGGTAACAATTTATCGAGATAGCTACGGAGTGCCCCACGTGTTTGGGCGGACGGATGCGGCAGCTGCATTTGGCTTCGCTTATGCTCAGGCTGAGGACAATTTTTGGCGTATTGAAGAGAATTTTGTACTCGCGCTTGGGCGTGGCGCTGAACTGCACGGTGAAAACTCTGTAAACGGAGACCGGCTAAACCATGCGCTCGAAATTCCCAGACTGGCACAAGCAGAGTATGCGCGGCTTGACTCAAAGATGCGCGCGTTATGCGATGCCTATGCTGCCGGACTGAACTTCTATCTTGCCCGGCATCCGGATGAAAAGCCGCGATTGCTGACTCGGATCGAGCCCTGGCACACGCTCGCCTTCATCCGCTACAACTACTATCAAAATGGTTTCTCGCGCGATCGTAACCTGCGAGGCTCTCTTCAAACTGAGCTGGCGACGGACGGTAAAATTAGCGAGCCTGATGAGTCTTCTGAATTTGAATCGATTGGAGAGCAGAATTTCGGCTCAAACGTTGGTTCGAACGGCTGGGTTATCGGCCCGTCAAGAAGCAAGTCCGGTCACGTGTTGCTGCTCATAAACCCACATTTGCCGTTCTTTGGATCGGGACAAGTCTACGAAGGCCACATTCAAAGTGATGAAGGCTGGAACTTCACTGGCTACACTCGCTTTGGGTTCCCGTTTCCTTACGTTGGTCACAATGACGACTTGGGTTGGGTCAGCACGGACAATGCTGCAGATCTTGAAGACGTGTATGCCGAAACATTCGACGATCCTAAGCAACGCTTGGCCTACCGTTATGGCGCCGGGCATCGTCTTGCGAGCGAGCGAGTTGAAGAGCTTCGCGTCAAAACCGGCAACGGAATTGAGACGCGACAGTTCAAGATGGTGAAAACACATCATGGACCGATCCTGTCTTTCAAGGACGGCAAGTATCTCGCGATACGGATGGCGAAGTTTGAAGCCGACGGATGGTTGCGTGAATGGTACGACATGACACGAGCACGGAATCTGGCGCAATTCAAAGCCGCGATTCGACCGTTAAACATGCTCTTCGGAAATATCATGTATGGTGATCGCGCGGGGAATACCTTCTACATCTACAACGGCGCGGTGCCGCGGCGCGATGCGCGCTTTGATTGGACCAAGCCCGTCGACGGCAGTGATCCAGCGACAGAATGGAACGGATTCCACAAGATGGAAGAACTGCCGCAGTTAACCAATCCCCCAACCGGGTGGATGCAGAACTGCAACACCACGCCATTCCTTCTAACCAGTGAAGGTAATCCGAAAGCTTCAGATTTTCCGAAGTATATGGTGCAGGAAGGCGACAATCCTCGTGGCCGAATCGGACGACAGATTCTCGCAGCCACGCCTGCCTTCACTTTTGAGGAGTGGACTCGCGCCGCCTTCGATACGCGCGTGCTCACAGCAGATGAGCTGCTTCCAGAGTTCTTGCCTGAGCTGAAGAACGCGATTGGCTCGCAGCCAGACAAAACTCGAGCAGACCGATTGCAAGCTGCACACGATGTGTTGGCAGCCTGGGATCATAAATCTTCAGTCGATTCGGTCGCGACGACGATATTCACTTTTTGGCACTACTTTTTGTCTCAGGCTGAGGGGCGAGGAAATGTTAACTCCGCGCGTCGAGTAGAGCTTTTGAACGAGACGCTCGACTTGATTGCAAAAGAATACGGAGATTGGCGCACGAGCTGGGGATCAATTAACCGCCTGCAACGTATCGATGAAAGCCGTGACCAACAGTTTGCGGATATCCGGCCCAGTCTTCCGATCGCCGGCATAAGCGGTGCAGATGGCGCGGTGTTTACGTTTTATGGTGAGCGGGTGGCCGGGCAGAAGTTAGGCTATGGCCGCGCTGGAGCGACATACGTAAGTGTTGTGGAGTTTGCCCCGAAAGTGCGAGCTTTGTCGGTGCATGTCTTTGGCGCCAGCGGCAATCCAAAAAGCGCGCACTATACTGATCAGGCTAAGCTTTATTCGCGAGGAGAATTCAAACCAGCCTGGTACACATTAGAAGAAATACGCGCTCACATGGAAGCGTCTTATCATCCAGGCCGGTGAATTTCCAGTGTTAGACTGATTTCAATTTAGAGGTCAATAGATTTCCAAACAAGCAGCAGTGTCGTCTTGCTCAAAGGCCAGAATCGCATCTTTATGAGTACGCAGGAGCCGTTCAATCGTATCTGTTCTTTGGTTGCCACAGCGCAACCAGATGACTTTGGGCGGAGGGCCAATAAGCGTCGCCATATCAGCAAAGTCAACGTCTTGAGAAATGATTGCGAAACTATTTCCCATCGCATGCGACCAGATTTCACGGTCAGACGCCTTCTCCATCCTGAGCAACCGAACTTGGCTTGAGTGGGGAAAGATGTCGGCCAGTTTTTGACAGAGTTTGAAGCTTAGGTTCTGATCGAAGAGCAACTTCATGTTGTCGCCGTGACTAAGCGACGTTCGCGGTCAGCCGCATAGGCAAGGGCGGCACTAATATCATCTTGAGTGAGTTCTGGATAGTCCTGCAGTATTTCTTTGGGCGTCATACCCACTGCAAGCCAACCAAGCACGTCGGCTACAGCGATACGCATCCCTCGAATACAAGGCTGCCCCCCGCGTTTACCTGGTTCCATGGTTATGATGTTGTGATAGTTCATTTGAGCAATAATTTACCATAGCTCGCATCCGAAAAGTGATGTTTTCGAACTCAGCTGGCCGCAACTTTCATTTGTAGTGGTAACGCTTTTCGCCGGCGGGGATGGCGATCTTGAGGCGATTGCCCGGCGGAGGAAGTGGGCAGGTCGCAAAAGTAGTGTAAGCGCACGGAGGATTCTCGAGACGATTAAAGTCCAGCACTAGTTGGCCCGGCTCAGTGAGGCCGTGATCGGGAAGATCCGTGTAAAGAAAGCGGCACGCGCCGTACGTCGTCGACTTACTTGTTAAGTCTCGAATGATGAAGAAGAGCTTTCGGTCGGCGTGTTCTTCGTTGGGCTCTTCAATGGTGGGCTCAAGACGATAACGCTTGTTACCCAGGCGAAACTCGGCAACGCCAGGAACTGGGGTGGTGTAACGCGTGCCGACGAGTGTATCAAGCGCCATCATGACCTGAGGCTGATACGGAATCCAACGAGCAATGACTCGATAACTTGAATCGGGTTTGAACCACTTCAGCCCGCTGAAATGAATTAGCCCGGCTGACTTCGCGTCTTTAATTCTCAGGCCGAACCGATCGCCTCGCTTGATCACATACATTTTGAGAGAGCCTGCCGTTAGTCGCGGATTGTTCTGGTCGCTGTCTTTGCCGACAAAAAGTATTTGTTGTTCAGCCGGCTTGCCGTCAGTGAGCAACGCGCCAGTGAAGCCTTCACGGGGCGGCAAGAGAGTGACCGTCTCGCCTTCCAGGCGCAGGACACCTAGATGAGCTGGAGCATAGTCAGGTAAATGGATTTTGTTGTCAGCTGCGGAACCAAAGCTAGTGTCGCCCGCCTGCAGCCACTCCAAACCGATTAACGAGAGCCAGCCATCGGGCTTCTGCAAGGCGGCCGCGTGTTCCTCGCGCCATTCGATTATTTCGCGTTCCCACACCGATGGTTTGGGGCCGATGTTGCGTTGCGAAAATACTGGGACAAAAAGTACGACGAGAAGAAAAAGAGTTTTGGCGGCGTGAAAATGACGATCAAAACGCATTTGAGTTATTTCAACGCAGCAGCAGCTTCTATCACTTGTTCGGGCCGAGCGCGCACCCAGTAATTCTCAGTGAGATTCACCCACCGGACTGTCCCTGCGGTATCGATCAGAAATTCAGCCGGCCTGGCCACATCGCCGCCATTAATACCTGCGCCCGCATGAAGCAGATCGTAACGTCGAATCACTTCTGCCTTAGGATCAGAAAGAAAAGTAAATGTATATCCCGCCTGCTCGCAAAGCTTCTTCGATTCTTCAGGAGTGTCGACGCTGATCGCAACCGGTCGAATGCCTGCTTCTTCCATTTTGCTTAGACTGAGCTCGATACCCCGTAACTCGGAGTTACAGGAAGTTCACCAGTAGCCTCGATAGAACATTAACATCACGCCTTTCGGCTGCTTACCTTTGATTGGTGTAGTCAGCAACTCAGAAAGCGCGACTTGCTTGCCAGTAGCGTCAGCGAGCGTGAACTCCGGAGCCTTCTGCCCGATCTGCGGAGCTCCCTGTGAAGCGGGCAAATCTCTCGCTGCCACAAAGACTACGAGCACAAACATCGCGATTACGCCGATGGTCGTCAGCGACACGATTGACGCGATAATTTTCGATCCCAGGCGTCGCTCCGGGGAAAAGGCTCGGCGCAGGCCAATACCGAGTAAGACCAAAGCAATCAGAAATAGCGGCAGGTTGGCCCAGGGAAAGTCTCGCGTGACTGGGAATCTGACAAAGAAGAATGGATACAAAAGAAAGGAAAGCACGGAGACGATGAACGCCGCCCAAATCGGCCAATTTAGTTTTCGGATGTTCATAAAGTTTCTCTCTTGTGGCATCGGCATCTTGCCGATGTTGGTTCCCCACGGTCACTTGCCATTTAAGAAGCACGTCTCGTGTTGGGCGAGTTCACGAGCGGGACGCTCGTGCCACGTGGCATCGGCATCTTGCCGATGTTGGTTTCCCATTGGTCCACTTGCCATTCAAAAATCATGTAGCGTGCTGGGCGACTTCACGAGCGGGACGCTCGTGCCACGTGGCATCGGCATCTTGCCGATGTTGGTTCCCCACGGTCACTTGCCATTTAAGAAGCACGTCTCGTGTTGGGCGAGTTCACGAGCGGGACGCTCGTGCCACGTGGCATCGGCATCTTGCCGATGTTGGTT
>DATNBH010000013.1:0-57392 GCA_035572035.1 Pyrinomonadaceae bacterium
TCACACTGCTTGCTTGATGCACATCCACCCCTACATAATAGCTTCTCATTAGGGCTCTCCTTCCGGTTGTCTGCTTGAGGTCTTAGATCAACTCCAAGTTACAACCAATGGGGCGCCCTTTCATATATAGCGTGGTATCAATCGCAACTCACCCACTCCTTCAGCTCGCGGCTATCCCTCAAACACTCACCCGATGTATAACTAGAAGCTGAATACTGACAGCTGATTACTGATTACTGATTACTGATAGCTGATTACTGATAACTAAATTCAGCATTCCGAAATCAACATGGTTGCTACGTTCATCGGAATCGACATCGCCTGGAAGAGCGCTCGTAATCCCAGCGGCGTGGCTGTGCTTCGCGGAGACCGTCTCGGCGCCCGGCTCGAGGACCTGGCGAATCTCGGCTCCGACGCTTCGGTTGCCGAATACGTCCGGAAACACAGCACTGAAAACACCGTCGTAGCGATCGATGGTCCCTTGATCATCGAAAACGAAACCGGCCAGCGCCCTTGCGAAATCGATGTGAGTAAACGCTACTCTTCGCGTGACGCCGGTTGTTACCCGTCAAACTTGTCACTGCTTCCCAACGCTTCCAGTGTGGCGCTGGCTCGTGAACTCTCAGCTCAGGGTTTCAAGCACGTCGACCGGGCCGCTAACGAACAACACGGCCGCATCATGGCTGAGGTTTATCCGCACGCCGGCATGGTCGCGCTTTGGGATCTTCCCAAAACGATCAAATACAAAAGAGGCGCCGCGAAGCGAAGTGGCTTGCAAGAGTTACGGACTCGGTTGGCGAGTCTTTACAAAGCTGAGCCGGCGTTGCTACGCACGGGCGTGCTGAAAGAATTATTGAGTTTGAATTTGGATGATTCGGGCGCCATTCGACTGAAGGACCACGAAGATCGTCTCGACGCGTTGTTCTGCGCCTACCTCGCTTATTACTTTTGGTATTGGGGCTGGGAAAGGAACGAGATGTTCGGCGACGTTCAGACGGGCTACATCCTGAACCCCATGCTTCATAAAAGCGGCCGTGGCACGGGCGTCCCGCCCGTGAACGTCATTTCCACTCACGTCCAAAGTGGCACGGGCGTCCCGCCCGTGAACGTCGTTTCCACTCACGTCCAAAGTGGCACGGGCGTCCCGCCCGTGGTCCTTTCCGATCATCAAACCCAACATGCGCAAGATGCGCATGCCACCCCGCCCGTGGTCTTAGCCGGGCCTGAAACCCAACATGCGCAAGATGCGCATGCCACCTCACCTGAAACGTCGAACCTGAAACCTGAAACCGACTTCCCCTCGCTGATTGCTCAAGCGCGAGCTCTCGCTAGTCCAATCAAACCCAGCGACGACTGCAGCGCCGGCGACGTTGCGTCCGTAATTCTCTCCCGAGCCGGCAACAGATACTCCGGTGTCTCGCTCGACTTTGCTTGCAGCCTCGGCTTCTGCGCCGAGCATGCCGCCATTGCCGAGATGCTCAAGGGCCACGAATCCGAGATTTCTCTTGTCGTTGCAGTCGACGCGCGCGGGACCATTCTGCCACCGTGTGGTCGCTGCCGTGAAATGATGTGGCAGCTCAACAGTGCAAACCGCGACGCGCTCGTTATTCTCTCCCCCAACCACGCCCGCCCATTGCACGAACTGCTGCCGGAAAGATAGGAGGAGCATCGGATTGCTGATTGCTGATTGCTGATTGCTGATTGCTGATTGCTGATTGCTGATTGGTGACAGCTGATTGCTGACAGCTGATTACTGACGCTGAATAACTTCTTGAACTCCGCAAGCGAAAATGTTAGTTTCAATTTGGTCCTGCACTGACCGCGCAATCTAACAAATTCGCTCAGCCCTTTCTCACACAATTTCATTCTTCCGCTCGAGGTCTGTTTATGTCATCCATTAAGTGTCTTTTTTGTGGTCTAACTAATTTCGGTTCGGCCGTTGTGTGCAAGCGGTGTCATAACAAGCTCAACTCGAGTCCACCCAATAATGCGAAGCAGCGCGGTTCTCAAGCCTCAGCATCCGTCAAAAAGCAGCCGAAGGGTATGATCGACAAAGCAGATACCGAGAGCGGAGATCAGTCGCGGAAGCGTCTGCGCAAAATAGTTGGAGGTGGGTTGATTGCGCTCGGAATGATTTTCGGCCTCGTCACAGCTTTGACGCAAGAGTATTTCTATCTAGTGATTGGTGGCCCGGCATTGCTAATCGGCGCTTTCCTTGCGGTTCTGAGTTCGCGTGAGGTAAACAAGGTTCCCAGCACCTACGTGTGGTTTAAAGCCTTTCAAGTTGGAATTGGCTCCACGATCCTCGGTGGCATGTATGTTTATTGGGACGGGTTTTCCTCGACCAAAAGTCTGATCCCACTATTTGGCGTGGCCTTGATCGCAATCGGCGGCGTCGCCTATCGCCGCGCCAAGCTCGCCGAAGCCGCAGCCGCAAGCTAGGCATCATTGCTGATTGCTGATTACTGACAGCTGATTACTGATTGCTGATTACGGGAATGACAAATGAGAAATGGAAAATGATATATGGAAAATCGTTCTCCTTGCCTCTTGACGCTGCCTACTTCGCTTTCAACTCGCTCGCTTCCTGCAGAGCGCTCTCAATCGCATTTCGCAATCTATCCCCACTCTTCCCGGGCACGTAGCCATTCCAGTGACTCGCAATGCGGCCCGCTGGCGTAATCACGAGAGTCTGCGGAATCGAATCCCGCCCGCCGGCTAGCAACTGCGCGGTTGCGTGATCAATCCATCCAATGCGGAATTTGAACTTAAGATCGCGCACGAACCGGTTCACGCGATCCGTCTGCGTCCGAGGGTCTTCATCCGTTAGACCGATGAACTCAACGTTAGCTTCAGCGAACTCCTTGCGCACCTTCTCGTAGTCCGGCACCTCCCGCCGGCATGGGCCACACCACGACGCCCAAAGATTCACGACAATAACCTTGTCACTAAAATCTCCGAGTCGAAAAGTAGTGTTATCGAGGCCTTTAATCTGACGGTTGAGCACGCTTTCAGGCAGGATACCGCCTACCATCGCGGGCTCGGCTGGTTGAGTTTTAGGCTCCGGCTCAGGCGCTGAAAAGATTGGCGCCTGCACCGGCGGTGTTGGGATGTCCGCCGTCCTGGCATTCCTCCTCCCCGACTGCCCGAGCGCGGCGCTGGCGAACACCACGACTATCAGACCAAGTGGCAGAGCAGTTTTCAGAAAAGAGGCTGCGAGGAAACGTACCAGAAAGCGGAGGAGGTATTTCTCTTTCATAATAACCTTCGTGACTAAATGAGAATCGCGACTCGTCGCTGAACCAGGTCGAACTGAGCAATAGCAGATTCTACCCGATGAAGCATTCAGCCGTCAGTAGCAGGAGGCGGGAGGCAGGAAGCAGGAAGCGGGGAGCGGGAGGCGGGAGGCAGGAGGCGGGAAGCAGACGGCAGGTGGTCTTAGCTTTCTGTGTAATCGGTGTAATCTGTGGCTACGCTTTCGTTCTTCAGAGATATGGAGTCACATCAAGGTGTAATTCATGAATGGGGCCCACGAGTTCTTAACACTGGGATGATTCGAACAACAGCGTGCGCTTATACATTAGGGTGGCGCCTCTCCAGTTTACTTTGCGAGATTTCGCTGAGGACGTGCGGTGGTCAGCCCCCTTCCCGCCCAAAATCCAATTGACTGTTAGACCGCTGTTCGTTAAGAAATCGCGCAGTTCCTTTACAGTGTTGATTTTTAGTTTTAAGGCCACCTCCGGATTTGGATCGTCCCACAGCTTATGCTCGAATAAGCGGTCGATCCTACTTTCAATCAAGCCCCATTGTTGTTCGGTGATTTGACGAAAAAGTAGCCGCTCTCTATCGGCTTCCGCGTAAAGTTGCAAAACCTGAGCAATGACATCTCGTAGCATCGGTACCCAAGCTCGCAAAGCTCCAGCACTAAAGATGCGTTCTGCTCTCTGATGCGACGCATTATTGGCCTCCGGATTCCAGCGTCCTACCAATTGCCGACTAGCCACCATCGACATCAATCGGACTAAATTGGATTTCTCCTCCGCGCGAAAATCATCCGGACCCTCAAAGTCGACTACAGTCGGCGGCGATAAAATGAAATCACGGAAGAACGTCTTTTCTAAAATGCTGATTGACAGAGGGTTCTTACGAGAACGATTTCGTTCTGCAATGAACTCTGAAAGACAATTTTCAGGGTCCTCGATTACATCCTGTTCGACCGCCATCCGTAGCATCTTCTTCGCTTCCGTAGTTGTCTTACCTCGTAGTCTCAAGAAAGAGACGAAATCGCTTTCATTCTTAGGGCCTGGCTTCTCTAAGTATTCTTCCCACTCCTGCTTAAAAATGTCGCTATACTTCGCAATTAAGGTGCTTGTGAAGAAAGCCATTTGTCGCAGCTTGTCATGGGCAATGAGGTTGGTTTCCTTTAGCAAACGAATATCGGGATCGATATATACCTTACAATCGAGTGTATTTCTTCCGGCCCAGATTTGCGCTGCAGATTTATGCTGTCCATCAAATAGCAGGATTTTCCCTTCCACAAGGCGACAAATGGCTGGTGCCAATTGCGTATGCGCCGCTAGGTGACGATAAAGTTCCCAGACGCGTTTCTGTTCAAGGGGTCTCGGCTGAAGCTCGTTGTCGTTGGAGATGTATTCGATTGGGACTGAGGTGTAAAAATAGCGCATCCCAGTTGCCGGACAAGTAAAGACCGGACACGTCTGCGGAGCACGATCGGGATTTAAGTAGTGAAGGTTCAGCTGATCTCCGACTTGATTGTCGACATTTATTCTATATCCAAATTCTGCGGTCGAGAGTTTGAAAGCCAATAGATCATCCAGTCGTCTGGGCGCATCGTGATCAAAAAATCGCCCCAAAGCGATTTGGTCGCGAAATTCTGATAACGATAATGTTCGAATTCGGCGGTGATGTTCCTTACAAACTGCACCGACGTTCGAAATCTCCGTCGGGCCGTCTTCAGAGAACGGCTTAATGTGATGAAACTCAACTTCGCTTTCATCGTCAATGACATGGTCCTCGGCAAAACAATAGAGCTTCTCGTTTCGTGTCTGCTGAGCTAACACGAGCTTCTTTTCCGCGTCATCAAGCTGTCTTTTTAGTGAAGCCATTTTCAAACCTCAAATAGAATTTACTAGAACAATTACTCACAGGCCTATCCTACCGTCATAACTGTGTGGTTAACGTAAGGTTTCAGGACCGGTTGCGGATCGTTATAGCAAACATTTCATTGCAGTTTAAGCTTGAGAGAACGTGGGTTGGGATGTTCTCGCAAGAATCTGTGCAATTGAGCGGTAATCGAGTTCAAGATCGAGGGTGAAGACCCACAGCATTCCAATCACCTTTCGCCAACAGGATACGACAAGATTTGGGATTTCGGAATGTGGATTACGGATTGAGGGAGCAAGGAAGAGAATGATTAAAGTGCCTGTATCTTACCCAAATGAGCGATAATGTCTCGCGCCAATGTTGAGACTATCGAGATGGAGTACCCCGCGTTATTAGAGTAGATATCAAACCTCATCTGTTGAGTTGGGCCCGCGAGCGAGCGGGCTTGGAGATTGAAACTCTGAGTCATCGTTTTCCGAAGCTTGCGGCTTGGGAAGCGGGTGCTGCGAGACCCACACTCAAACAAGCCGAAGCTTTTGCCCGCGCAACGCATACACCAATAGGTTTTCTGTTTCTTCAAGAACCACCTGTCGAAAATATTCCGATTCCGGACTTCCGTACAGTTCGAAACAAGCGCATGCAGCGCCCTAGTCCGGATCTGCTGGAAATGATTTACGTGTGTCAGCAGCGGCAGGAATGGTACCGCGATTTTGCTAGATCAGAGCGGGCGGACACTCTTTCCTTCGCAGGGTCTGCGAGACTAGAAACTGACATCGAGGCAATTGCCACAAGAATGCGTCAGGCGCTGGGTTTTGATCTTGAGACACGCCGCCAAATTCCGACGTGGACGGACGCGCTCCGGCTTTTTATCGAGCAAGCAGAATCGATTGGAATCATGGTGATGTGCAGTGGGGTCGTACTTAACAACAATACGCGGCGCTTGGATCCTGATGAATTCCGCGGCTTTGCACTATCAGATGATTTGGCCCCACTCGTCTTCATCAATGGGGCGGATACGAAGGCCGCTCAGATGTTTACGCTTGCACATGAGCTTGCTCACATTTGGCTCGGGCAATCTGCTGTTTCCGACGCACAGGTCTCAGTCCTGCCAGAACACCAGGTCGAACGATGGTGTAACAGTGTGGCCGCTGAGCTGCTTGTTCCGATCGCCGTTCTGAGGACGGAGTATCAAAGTGGAGCTGTACTAAGAGCGGAACTTGATCGTCTGGCACGGCGCTTCAAGGTTAGTACATTGGTAATCTTGCGACGGATTTATGATGCAGGCGGTTTTACGACTGAAGAGTTTTGGCAGGAGTACGACGACGAGCTCAAAAGATTACTCGCCATTGCCCAGAGAAGTGGTGGCAACTTTTATTTGACGCAAGCCGCGCGTGTAAGTAGGAGGTTCGCTCGAGCACTCGTGATAAGCACCCTCGAGGGACAGACGCTCCATCGCGATGCGTTTCGCATGCTCGGTTTTGCAAAGCTGGAAACGTTTCAGAAGCTTGGGCGCAGTCTGGGAGTGATGGCCTGATGGCTTACTTGCTTGACGCAAATGTGTTTATCCAGGCAAAGAACTTACATTATGGATTGGACTTTTGCCCGGCATTTTGGGATTGGTTGGTTGAAAATAACGCTGCAAAGCGGGTATTCAGCATCGAGAAAGTCGGCGATGAACTCCTGGCGATGGCTGACCAGCTCGCCGTGTGGGCGGATGCTCGCGGCTCAGATTTTTTCCTAAAGCCCGACCAGCTTCTGCTCACTGCATTAACTACCGTAAGTACTTGGGCCACGAGTCAAAGTTACCAGCCCGCAGCAGTCAATACGTTCCTTCTTGTGGCGGATTACTACCTGGTGGGGCACGCACTTGCTCACGGACAAACGGTCGTGACTCATGAGGTCGCGTCAACGTCAACGAAGAAGATTAAGATCCCCGACGCGTGTATCGGTCTCGGCATCAAGTGCGTTACTCCATACGAGATGCTGAGGACAGAGCGAGCGCGCTTTGTTCTAGAAAGGTAGCGGGATCGTTTCACCGTCGCGTGTATCCGCCCTCACTCCCTAAACGTGGCGATGTTATCAAGTGTGTTGCGCAGTAAGCGGGCCATCGCCGTCAATGTTCAGATTATGCGCACCTTCGTTCGACTACGACAGATCTTGACCTCCAACGCGGATCGCGCGAAGAAGTTGAGGAACTTGAGGGAAAATACGACCGCCAATTCAAGCTTGTGTTTGACGCTATTCGTCAACTTATGACACCGGCGGAACCAAAACGCAAACAGATCGGCTTTCATGCCAAATAATAGCTTGAGCTATCAGATTCGGTTTCAGGTTTCAGGTTTCAAGTTTCGGGTTTCAGGTTCACGGTTCCCTGTGGTCGGTATTTGAGTGGTGTAATTAGCACTAAGGCTGATCAGACTTGAGGCGGGCGCAAGCTACCCTTCCTGACCCTTGAGCTGATCTGAGTTGTAGAATCTCGGTCAGGCTTGCGCCTTAATCTCGTCGGCCTGGCGACCGCCGCTCGTATGCTAATTCAGTATTATCGCGACTGAGTACTGATAGCTGATATAGCTGACTACTGATTACTGATTACTGATTGCTGATTACTGATTACTGACCACTGATAGACGCTCAATAAATACTGCCGCCGGCTTGGGTGGAGGTGAGTGCGCCTCCATTCACATTCAGGGTATAGGCTACGCCGCCGGTGCCGGTCCAGGTTGAGAAGTTGAAGGTCCCGCCCTGTGGCACTTTGTATACGCCGATATTGAGATAGGTGAGTGGAGTTTTAGAAGCGAGCACTTGCGCAGGACCGGGTGCCTGGAGAAAGTAAGCTGCGCCTGAGCCGACCATCGTGCCCGCACCGTTCGGTAGCACCAGGATTGCAGTCTCTTCGTCGATCCCGATGCCGCGAGGTTGCGTGGCCCAACCGTTGTTTACGATTCGGGCCAGGAAAGCCAGTGAGCGGCCCATTCGATCTCGCGTGACAAAGTGGGAATCGTAGAGCTTGTTGGTTCCTAATGAAGACTGAAACAGATCGCGCTCGAGCGTTACATAGCGATGGAAAGGATTGGCCAGAGCCTGACTCGAGGTAACTGAGCCGAGCGCTCCCGTGTAAATGAATTGGCTGAGTACCGCCAGGCCGGCGCTGGTTCCGCCAACTGGGGCCAGCTTGGAATTGAGCAGAAAGTCTACGCCTGATTGCACCGCGGTTCCGCGCCACAGAGCTGTGTAAGTAGATTGATCACCACCAGCGATCCAGAGAGCCTCTGCGTTCTGTATGTGACTGCTCACATACGATGAATTTGCGCCCGTCGCTGTGGTGATGATGATAGTTTCAACCGAATCCATCTGCGGACACAGTCCCTGGATGTAAGGGTTGTAGGCATCGGTTCCCGTGGTCCTGATCACAACGAAGTCGCCTCCGCCCGCTCGCTGGCACATCCATTGGAACGCTGCATCCACGTCGGTGCCGCCGCCCATTAACGCCAGCCCGGGGCTGAGGTTTATCGATGGCGGAGCATCAGCAGGATTGCCGACAATGAACGACTGATACCCCGGCTTCGGGCCAGCGTGAAGCGGCATGGCGAAGATGCAAATGGCAGCGAATGTCAGAGCCGGCGTAAGCAATGATCGAAGAGAAGCTGAAGCTAGAGTGGTGGTGAGCATGAGATCCTCCTTATCGGGCAAAGAGCATAGCGCAAAGGGCAAAGAGGCGCCAGGATTTTTGAATTGCTGATTGGTGATTGCTGATATTCTTTATGGATGGAAACCAGGGTCGATTTGCAGGAGTGGTTTGGTGGGATCGATATCTACATTTTCGATCAGCTGTTGAAGGGGCGGTTCGTGCCGGGGATGCGGGTGCTTGATGCGGGTTGTGGGTCGGGAAGGAATCTTGTCTATTTTCTCAGAAGTGGCTACGAGGTGTTTGGCGTCGATGAATCGGAAGCTGCGATAGCGCAAGTTCGGCGGATGGCTACCGCCCTTGCGCCCCATCTGCCGGCAGAGAATTTTTGCGTTGGGTCGGTGGAAGGATTAAGCCGTGAACCGGAACCCGTGAACCGGGAACAGAAGCCACTCGGTACGGCAGGTGGCACTGACAAAACCGTTGGCGGCAATCAGCAGTCACCAATCCGTAATCCGCAATCGGTCGACGTTGTGTTGAGTAGTGCAGTGCTGCACTTTGCTCGTGATGAGCCGCACTGGCAGGCGATGGTTAGTGCGATGTGGAGTGTGCTAAAGCCTGGCGGGATTTTCTTTGCGCGACTGGCTTCTACCATTGGAATGGAAAATCGAGTGAGGCTGATTGATGGCAGACGCTATCAGCTCCCGGATGGCTCCGATCGTTTTCTCGTGGACGAAGTGATGTTGCACCGGGTTACCGCGGAACTTGGGGGCGAGTTTGTTGAACCGATCAAAACTACCGTGGTCGAGAATATGCGCGCGATGACAACGTGGGTTATTAGGAAGAATTGCTGACTAGTTTGTAGTTTCAAGTTTCAGGTTTCAGGTTTCAGGTTTCAGGTTCAAGGTTTCGAGTTCAAGGTTTCGAGTTCAAGGTTTCAGGTTCAAGGTTTCGAGTTCAAGGTTTCAAGTCCAGGGTTCCAAGTTCAGGTTTGCGGTTTCAAGGTCCCGGGTTCCGATTCATGATTGCCTCTGAGACTTAAATCGTGGAGCCGCAAATTGGCAACCGGGAACAGTAAAGGTGAAGACTTTGACCGGTCTTCGCCTTTTACCGTTTCCGGTTTCCGGTTCACAGTTGACTGGGTTGCTGGTTCAAGGTTGTAGGATGCCACCAAGAATGTTTCCCCAGCTGCCGTTACTGTTGCGCTGGCCGTAACGCTGGTTGCCACCGTACTGACGGAAGCCCTGGTCGTAGCCTCGCACAAAGCCTTCACGAAAAGCCTGCGTTGAGGCGTTCTTGAAGTAGCGCGATCTCTGTGGGTTGTAACTCTGGTTGCGCTGGCCGTCGCTCGCGCCAGTTTGAATGCCCTGCTGGTAGCCGCGGTTGAGCTCATTCTGATCATATCCACCATTGCCATAACCGCCGTTGCCGTAGCCACGGTTGCCATAGCCACCGTTTCCATAGCCACGGTTGCCGTAGCCGTCGTTCCGACTGTACCGACCGTTGTTGCCGTAGACGCCATTGTTCCGATTTTGATTGCGTCGCCACTCAGCGCGGCGCTCCTGCTCGCGACGTCGTCTCCATTCCGAGTTTTGGTTGTTGCGATCGTCGTTCCTTTGACCTCGTCGATAACCACGATCATCATTGCGATATTGGGCGTTGGACGTAGCGCTTGTCGCCGCAACTATCCCAAAAACAAATGCGAGTGACAAAAGAGCCCCGCTAATCCCTTTTCCAAAATTTTTCATGTATGTAGATGTCTCCCTCGGTGAAGCTATGGCAACTCTGGGGCCGTCATCGAGATTGCTTAATTTGCTGGGATTAGCGCCAGGGCGCAGGTCCGTCTCACGCAAATCGTGCGTCGAAAAGCGGAAATGAGTAAAAGCTATCAGTAATCAGCAGTCAGTAATCAGCAAACCCTTTTTGTTTGTACTTTGTTCTTGGTGCTTGTTCTTTGTGGTTGAGTGGATTTGCTAATTGCTGACTGCTGATTGCAGATTGCTGACTTCGCGGGTGTTCATTGAAATCTAGAATGGTTGGATGTCACTCAACCACAAAGAACTAAGTACCAAGAACAAAGCACCAAGAACTAAGTACATCTTTTTCGATCGGTAGACGGGAAGGAAAAAGAAAAGGAAGGCGCAAAATACGCCTTCCTTTTCCCCTTCTTGCGCCATGCGCGCGTCGTTAGTCGTTAGCCAATGCGTTCACGGCTAATCAGCGTGGTTTGGGTCTGGCCGTTATTGAAGTAACGGATGGCGTAGGTCTCGCGATAGGTGTGATGGCCGTAGCGCACAATCCGACTTTGCGTCACGGTCCGGAACCCGCGGTTCCAGTTCCGATCATAACGACGCCATCGACGATTTCGCTGCGGACCAATCCGTACGCGAATCTGTGGATCACCCGCCCCGACGGCCGCTTTCGCTTCAGTTGCGTTCGAACCCAATCCAAAGAAACCAAATGAAGCCAACGTCAATGTAAGTATTAGCAGCTTTTTCATCTCCAACCCTCCTTAATCAAAAGTCACCCGGTGTACTTGCAAGCAGGGAGCCGTGACGCTGGGCTGGGAGTCTTGAAAGCAAAGTGCAACAAGAGTGCAAGAGGAGTCCGCGTGAATGTTGTGGTTTAGTCATGAATCTCACGATTGGGTTGAGGAGTGGCTGGGGCGGGTGCCCGATATGGGGCGAAGCATTAACTAAATCGGAACGCAAGGCGGAGCTCGCGGATTATTTGAGGCGGCGGGCGGAAAGGCGGAGCTAAGAGGAATTTCGGAATTCGGATTGCGGATTCAAAGGCGAAGAGCAAAACGAAAAGCAAATAGCCACAGATTACACCGATTACACGGAAAGCAAAGACTAACCCGCTTCTGGCCGCCTCCGACACGACTTACCCACGGGCCGTTCGTTCATTGCGCTTTGTTCTTGCGTTTCCGCAGAACCTGAAACCTGAAACATGAAACCTGAAACCGAAGTTTGATTGCTGATCGCTGGCTACTTACACGCGGCTAATGAGGCTTTGTAGATCGCTTCGAGCTGACTGATGTATGGCTTATCGTAAAAGGCGACGATCACCTTTTGCTGGACGCAGTTGCTAAGTTTGTTGTTGTCAGGGTTCTGTGCCAACACTCGCTTATTTACCCACAGTCCAAGTGTGACATTGTTGATGGCGTCAGCCATATTGACTTTTTCTTTGGTGAACAGCGTGGCAAGTGAGTCGCTGCTGCCGTGCTCCATTCGGTAGTTGTAGACAGAGCGCTGCACGCGGTCGCAATCAAACGCCATGCTTAACATCTGATCTTTTCGACAATAGTCCAACACCGCAGGCAATTCCTTTACGGCGAAGTCCTTGATTGATTGCGTGGGTGCCGTTGGCGCCGGTCTCGAAGGTGGCTCAGGATCTTCGTCGACTGTCGGCGTCGGTTTGGGCGCTGGTTTCGTTATTACCACGCTCGCGTTATATCTCCAACCTGTCTCCACCGCTTTGTGGTTTTGCGCGCGTACGCCGGCGACTCGATCCTTCAGCAACTGGTTGGCTTCGCGTGACGTGTTCATGCTGGTGCAACGGGCTTCACCTTCAGCGGAGTAATTCTTTCTCAAAAAGTCATTGAAGGCATCATTCCACCTGGGATTGACGCTGGAACCCTCGGTATCGAAAACTGCACTGAAGTACATCGTGCTTTCGTGGCCCAAGGCGCATATCGTGTGAGTAGGCACCGGCAAACCTTTGCCGAAGACGGCGGTTTCATCTCCATTGTCCTGTGCAACCGCAAGTGCGGGGCTGGGCTTCCAGGGAACGTCAATAATCCGTCCTCCGGCTTGTTGCGCATCGGCGAGTATTTGACGTCGGGTAGCTTCTGCCTGACTCAACGTTTGGAACAGCCGGCATTGAGCTGGATAGTTGGCGGTGTTCTTATAATCGTACTCTTCGATGAGATAGTAGTAGAAGGCATTATTAAGCGGCTGCGCACTGAGATGGCCCGGAGCCGTCTTGATATCGAAGATCGCCGTAATGTAGACCACCGGACGATCGGCGGCCGAGGCGCAAAAGCTTTTGGTCATTCCAGAGGATTGATGTCGAGCTAGTGCGGTAGGAATCAGTAGTGCGAAAGCAACGAAAAGAATTAGAGTTTTCATAGCTACCCTTTCCTGTTAACACGCCTAAGAGGTGGCTTTGGCGAAAGACCTTTTTATCAGTCCGCTCCGCGGACTAAGATCACAGTGCGCCAAGAAAAAGTAGGTAAAACATAAATGGTGAACTGAAGCCTTAGCCGATACCACAGGCTGGCCCTGTGGTGTTTCATGTTCACAGCTACCAAAACAGGCTGATCCATCGGTTCGCAAGAGGCCACGGGCTGGCCCCGTGGTGTTTCACGTTGCCGCCTGCCAGCAGCATGAAGCGTGAACACTCCACGGGACGAGCCCGTGGCATCACCAAAAATCTCGACCCGCCTCTGTTAGCGACCAACGTGAGTGACCACGGCGCAAGGCCGTGGCCTCAGTTTTAGCGACTACCTACTTTTAGTTTAGCGACTACCTACTTTTTCCTGGCGCACTGCTAAGATCAAAAGGACTTTTCTGGCAAAGCCACTAAGAGTTAAACTTCCGACGCTTAATCACGCGGGTTTCCGTCTCCCTTTTACTTTTAGCTTTTTACTTTGCCTTCTTCAGAGGAGCATCAATGCGCAAAACACGCTTTCGTTTCATTATTGCTTTCGTTCTCGTGGTCTCCGTTAATACCGCAACGATGGCCCAAACCAAGGCTTTCGACACCGCCAATATGGACACCTCCGTCGAAGCCTGTACCGATTTTTTCGAGTATGCCAACGGCGCCTGGCTCAAGACTCACGAGATCCCCGCGTCACAATCCAATTATGGAAGTTTCTCGATTCTCCAGGACAGCAACCGCGACATCCTGCATTCTATTCTCGACAAGGCGTCGGCTAAAAGAAGTCCTGCGGGATCCAGTCTCCAGCTAATCGGCGATCATTATTATTCCTGTATGAATGAAGCAGCAATCGAAAAAGCAGGCAAGACTCCGCTCAAGCCCTATCTCGACGCGATAGACAGGATAAAGGACGTCAAAAGTCTGGCGACTCAGTTAGCCGCATTTCATAACACCGCTATACCTGGGATCTTCGCTTTTGGAGCCGCTGCCGATCTCAAGAATAATTCAGCTGTCATTGCCAACGCGGGACAAGGGGGCTTGACGCTACCGAACCGGGATTACTACGTAAAGAGCGACGACAAGTCGAAGGAAACGCGCGCCAAATTTGTCGAGTATGCAACCAACATGTTCAAGCTGCTTGGCTATTATGACGAGTCGGCGGCCACCTATGCCAAGACCGTGCTCGATATACAGACGCGTCTCGCGGAACACTCGCTAAGCCAGATCGATCTGCGTGATCCTAATAACAGCTACAACAAAATACCAGTCGCGGACGCCGCCAAGGCGATGCCTAACTTTCCTTTAAGAGATTACATGGCGGCCCGCGGCGTGCCTGTGGTTACCGAGATGAATCTCGCCCATCCGAAATTCTTCAAGGAAGTGAACGAGATGATGAAGGATGTCTCCATCGAGAATTGGAAAACTTATCTCAGGTTCATGCTCGTCAACGCGGCGGCGCCGTCACTTTCAAAGGCTTTTGTCGATGCGAATTTCAATTTCTTCAGCGCTTACCTGGCAGGTACAAAGGAGCAGCAGCCTCGCTGGAAACGCTGCGTGCAGTCCACTGACAACGTGCTCGGCGAAGCGCTCGGCGAAGAATACGTGAAAATAGCCTTCACGAAAAAAACACGGGACAGGGCCAACGAGATGATCGACGACCTGTTCTGGGCTTTCAATGCGCGCCTTAACAGGCTGACCTGGATGAGCGAGGCGACAAAAGTAAAGGCTCGCGAAAAACTCGCCAGCTTTAGGCGTAAGATCGGATCGAACGATCATCCTCGCGGCTACAAGGGTCTTGTGATCACGCGCACTTCGTTCGCCGGCAACGTCCTCAGATATAACTCGTTCAATGCCAAACGAAACTTAGCCGACATCGGCAAGCCGCGCGACCTTACGCGTTGGGGCTTCACGCCGCCAACCGTCAACGCGTCTTACAACAGCGTGAACAACGACATAACTTTTCCGGCCGGGATACTGCAGCCGCCTTTCTTCAATTGGGCCGCGGATGATGCCATTAATTACGGCGGGATGGGCGCTGTTATCGGTCACGAGATCTCGCACGGTTTTGACGATTCTGGCAGCCGGTTCGGCGCCAACGGCGACCTGAAAATGTGGTGGACTGCAGACGACCGCGCCAAATTTGAGGAGCGCGCGGCTTGTGTCGTAAAGCAATTCGACGGCTATGAAGTTCAGCCGGGGCTCTTTATCCTGGGCAAGCTCACGTTGGGCGAGAACATCGGTGACCTTGGTGGATTGAATGTCGCCTATGAGGCCTTTTTGCACTCGTTGGAAGGAAAACCTCGGCCGGCGAATATCGACAACTTTACGCCTGAGCAGCGCTTCTTTCTGGGCTGGGCGCAGGTGTGGGCTGCGAAATATACTTCGGCGGCTGAACGTCTGCAGGTAAATAGCAACCCGCACTCGCTGCCGCGCTGGCGTGTGAATGGCCCACTAGCCAATATGCAACAGTTCGCGCAGGCTTTCGGGTGCAGGCAAGGGCAACCAATGGTACGCAAGGACGCCTGCATTATTTGGTAGCGCAAGAATTTCGAATTGCGAATTTCGTGCTGCGAAGGAAATCTGAGACGTCAGGAATCGCTCGAAACGCAAAGAAAAAGGTCCGTGAGGCGGACGACGGAAGGATTGACGGTGTCCTTCGGTCGTTCGCTTCACGGACTCAAAGCGATCTCAGATCTCAATAGCAGATCTCAAAAAGCAGATCTCAAAATCAAGTCTCTAATTCAGCAGTTGGAACGTCACGGCCCTGGTCAAGGGGTTGAACGTGAACCGCGCGAACCGAGTCGGGCGCGTGCCACGAATCGCCGGCAAGAACCCGAACGACGAGCCCGAACCTGAACCACTCGAACTGCCTGCACCTGGCCCCTGGCCGGCCGGGTAGTATTGCTTGCTCGTGATTACGAACTGCGTTGGACCATGCGCATAGCCCACGACGCGATACCGATAAGTTCGTCCCGGATTAATCGCCCCACTCAATGACTCCTTCGGTCCAACATTTCCCGAAGTCGCCAGCACATTGTCCTGATCATCGAGCAACTGGAAATCCATGTCGGGCAGCGCCCCCGCGGAAACCGGCGTGGCATCGAGCGCCGCATCCACACCCAATGAATTTGGCGGCGCGACAAAAGGCACGTCCACATAATCAAGACCGTCAAGCAACGCCAGTCCACCACTTCCGGCGACGAGCGTTCCGTTGTACGTCTCAGTATGAGTTTCAAAGCGAACGTCCGATGGCGCGAGGCCTTCGCCCACGCCGTCACCGGGCTGACTGCCGCTGACAGCGATAGGCGAGACGCGCAGAGTCGCCGTCACTATAGTATCGAACGTGAACAAGCGTCCGAGCGGATTATTAAACTGCAAGTGACGAGCGCTTGAAGTAGCACCGTTGGTCAGCGACTGGTTGTAGCGGAACAAAGCGGAGTCCGTGCGCCCGTTGCCGCCATTATCGGCGTTCTTCACAGTCACCGACGGATCGGAAATGTTCATGATGCGGAAATCGATTGGGCCGTAGGCCACGCCGTCGACCGAGGTGACGCCGTTGTTCTTGAGTGTCTGATCGAACTCAAAGACTCCGTTAGCGAGTTGCACGTTTGAAACTGTCGTCTTGATGGCTGTCGTGATAGTTCTGTTCACGGTGTTGACTCCAGTTTCCGCGCTCAAATCCGAAACGCCGACCTGATTATTGGGATTTACCGCGAGCGCTCGCACGGCATACTCTGTTTGCATCATTTCGTTGTAACCGTCGGCGTCAGCGTTGGAGCTAAGCCCGGTCGGAGCGAAGAACTCTGAAATTCGTCCCGTGTCTTCATAGCTCGTAGCCCCGGTGACGTAAGTGACGTGACTCCATCCGGTTGTTGAAGAATCACCATCAACATATTTGTGCCATGGTGAACCGGCGAATTGCCTTTGCCCACTCGTGCCAATCTTGCGCTTGAAAACTTCGTACGCGATCGCGCCCGAGACTGGCTGCCACGAGACCAGCAAAGACTTGCTCGAGGCTGGCTCGACAACAACGTTCTGTGGTACTTCCGGCTGCGCTTGTCCGTAAGCGAACTTCGGCACCTGCGTCGAAATCGTTTGGCGTCCACCGACAACCGTGTCCGCGTTGATGCCCATTTCGTGCGAAGCGAACACCTGCCAAATCAAGGCTTCGTGCAGACCCGGTGAGTCGAGTTTTGAAGAGTCAGTAGGATACAAGACTCGATCAGCTTCGATGACGGCGTCTCGAGTTTTGATGAACGTATCAGGCGAAGTCAGGCCGAGCAGGTACAACGACCCGAGGTGCAGCCGCTCGAAAGTGTCCTGGCCTTTGGAAATCTGTCGCGTGGGCTCGCCATTGAGAAATGCCGGCCGCAGAAAAGTCATCTCGGGCTCGACTTGCTTGAGCAAGTTCCGCAAGTCCCACATGGTAGCGACGTAAATCTCGCCGTCGCGATGCTCTTCGTAAGCATTACCACCACGCGTTCCCAGATGTGAATACTTCAAAGTCGAATGCACTGAACGTATCCAGGCGAGCTTGTCCGGATCGCGACCAGTGTCCGCAGAGAACAGCGAACCGTCGCGGACAGCCTGACGAGCGCGCGCTCCCTGCACCACATATTCTCCGATGGCTTCAGCATCTGTAATCGTGTAGGCCCACAGATCCGCCTGAGCTTCGTTAAGTGCGCTGCCTTCGGGAGCGCCTTCGAGGCCCGCAATCGGAGTCGAGATGGAGTGCATGCCTTCGTGATAAGCGACCGCGCCATCCTTGCCCAAATCATTGAAGAGATAGCCATGACCGTACACGGTAGGATTGATGATGACCGTCTGTGGTCCTTGCGGTGTATCAACTGTCTGTGTCAAAGGCAGTGAAAAGGCGTTGTCCAAACCAAGTATTGAAAGCAGCGCTTCCTGCGGACCTGAAGTGTCGGCGCCGCCGCCAATCAATACGCCGCCATCACTGGGAAAGTGCGGCAAGGCTACCAACGGACGATCGCTGTTGGGAAAGTCGTCGGGGAAATTACCCTGGCCGAGCTGGTTGTGTACTGCATCGTCGCGACGATGAACATCGGTTATGTATTCCACGAGGTAATTGACGAAGAAGAAAATGTTCGAATCGTCAAAGTGCTCTGCTGGCTCGGCGAGATCGTCAGCTTCGTTAGGCTGAGTTTCCACCGGCGCATTGTTGGCGCGGAAATGCCACGTGCCCATCGCTGCTTGCGGGAAAGGTTGTTGCACCGCGAGCACATTCTTAATCAGCGCGTGCGGACCGGACATCACGCCAGCCACGCCCGTGGCGCTGATCGTCGGATCGTAGTTGCGAAGCTGAACCCGGAGCAGGCCTTCCGGAGCACCGGACGAGTCGAGCTTGAATTGGCCTGTATCCGGGTTAGCTAGCGTGGGGTGATTCGGAAAAATGTCGGCGGTGTAGGGAAGCGGATTCTGATATCGCACCTTGCTTTCGCGCGCGAGTATCTGACCGTTACTCGCATCCACCTGAGTTACAAACACTCCAAACGGATTGCGTGAGTAAGTGATGACATTCCACGCGACCTTGTAACCGGTTGCGGTCGGAAAGATGTTGAGCTTGGGGGCATAGAGAGCCGGAGCAATCTGAGCTGCAAGTTCATCGTAGGCTGGCTTCAACATTTGCTCGGTGCCGGCTGAGCGACTGAGGGCGTAGCCGGCGAGCGCAGTCTGGGCCTTGATTGCAGCTGCTTCAGCGGAAAGTGAAGGAGTTGTTGCCACGCTTGCGCTTCGGAACGATGAACCCATGATCATACGAATCTGTTTTTCGGCATTCATCAGGAAACCCAAGCCGCCGTTCATCACGTCAACCCCGCCCGAGGTTTGCTTGAAGCGGACCAGGTAACCTCCCAGCGCTTCTTTCTTGTCGACGACGACGAGCGTGGAAGGATCAACGCCGAAGAGCGTCGAATTCGCTGCAACGAAACTGCAAGCTACGTTTTCGGGAGTATCGCTTGAAGGAGGCGTGTGAAAACCACTGATCACGTCGGGCGAGCCTGCGAAGGAATTCCAACGAAGCGTAGTCTGACTGCCGTAATTAGTTTTGAACTGATTGATTGCGGTCAGTTGCGCCGACGTGGCTTGTCGGGCCGCGGCTGCGGTTGCATTGACGTCAACGTTCGGCGCGCCGGCTCGATAAGGGTTTTGTGGTTCGCTGCCGGCTCCGTGCGATGGAGATACCGGCAGAGTTAAAAGGCCGACCACAATCGCGGGCAGCAACAACAGTCCAATTAGGCGGATATGTTTACGGTTGAGCTTCATTTTTTCTCCTTAGGCAGTCAGAAAAACGGTCATTGGGTCATTGATCCTCGTTCTTTGGTAGTTGGGTGGTCGTTCGCGCCCGTATTTCCTAAGAATGCGGTAGTGCCCTAATTTGGAGTGCGCCGACCTGTCGGCGCTTTGGTCGCTGCGACCTGTCGCAGCAAGTTGTCGAAAACGGCACATTACCAAGCAGCGCGGCGTCAAGCCGCCGCGGGCGAAAGCGGTGACGGGTCACCGCACTCCAAATTAGGGCACTACCAAGAATTCATCGATGGTTCGATGTTAAGGATTGGACTTGAGAAATTCTTGAGCGAGACTTGAGAAGCAGGAGGCAGGAGGCGGGAGGCGGGAGGCAGTGCGCTGAGCGTGTAACCGGGCTAGAGAGAATGGTGTCTTACTGTTTGCAGGACGAGTTGGTTCCTCGGCTGCTTATTGCTGCTGCCGAGTGCCGTTGGTTCGGGGCTTGCAAGGAAATCGCAATGAAGCTAATGAACTAATGACAACCAATTGACATCCAAACTCGGGCTAATAGACGTAATTATGGAGTAGTGAAAAAAAGAAGGAAAGCAGGAGCTATGAAAAAGATAAATTTGGCCGCGATAATGGCGGCGTTAATAATCGGAATTGGAAGTTTGGCCAGTGCGAATGCGGCCGTCAGGTCGAACGACGCGACGGTTGGACAGAGGGCTTACAACACCGCGCGCATTAGTAAGCAGGTGCGCAAGAAACTAGTGACCCTGCCGTACTACGGCGTGTTCGATAACCTGGCTTATCGGATCGATGGCGGCACAGTCACGTTGTATGGTCAGGTCGTAAGATCATCAACCAAGAGTGACGCCGGCCGTAGCGTCGCGCGAGTTGAAGGTGTTTCGCGCGTCGTGAATAACATTGAAGTATTGCCGCTCTCAAGCTTTGACGACTCGCTGCGAGTGCGCACGCTGCGCGCGTTGCAACGGGCGGGTGGACTGCATCGCTACTTCATGGGTGCGAATCCCTCGCTCCACATCGTAGTCAACCGTGGACACGTTACGCTTGCTGGTGTCGTAAGCAGTAATTTTGATCGCCAGCTCGCTTACATGACCGCGCGTCAGGTGTCAGGTTCGTTCTCAGTTTCCAATCAGCTTCGTCTCGAAAGCGAAGACGACGGAATTGGTCGGTGAGGGGGATTGCTGAATGCGGATTGCTGATTGCTGATTGGTGATTAGCGACGATGAACAAGGGGAGCAGACTGCATGGGAGCAGACTGCGAGTAATAGATGGCCGGGTTGGAAGAAATTCCAGCCCGGCCGTTTGCCGTTTGCTGAAGGCGGATTTCTGATTCCGGCATCGTGGTCGCGATTCCGGCATCGTGGTTGCAGTGGATAACGTTGCTGAATAGATTTCAGAGCATTTTCCGCAGAGCCTGCGTATGCAGACAGGTCGGATGTACTGGACTGGTGCATGAATGGAAGGAAGCAGAAGCAGGAACCTGGAGGCCGGAATAGTTAGAAGGAGTTGATCGAACGGAGGGCAGAATTATCAACGAAATCGAGATTCGCTATCGCAATTCGAATCCGCGATCCGCATTCAGCAATCCGCAATCAAAAAGGGGGGCACGATGAACACAGTAGTAGGAATATTCCAATCAAACACGAGCGCTGAAAATGCTGTTCAGCAGTTGAGAAACATAGGTATCGGTTATGATCGCCTGTCTTTGCTGCGACCCGGAACTAGCGAAGATCAAATCGAATCTACGGTTCCTACGAGTGACACTGAATCACCCGGGATGGGGAGTGCTTTGGGGGGAACAGTTGGCGGCGCCCTCGGCGCGGCAGGCGGAGCAACACTTGGTTTCGCTGTGGCCAGCTTACTCCTCCCAGGCGTTGGTCCCATTTTGGTTGCCGGCGCGCTTGGTGCTGCGTTGTTAGGTGCTGGTGGCGCGCTGGCAGGAATTCAAGCCGGCGATGCTATTGAAAACGCGCTCGGCATTGGTCTACCGCGCGACGAGTTGTTCCTCTACGAGGATGCGTTGCGTCAAGGTCGCAGCGTTTTGATTGTCTCTATCAGCGAAGACGAGTTGGTCGACAAGGTCCATGAGGTGCTCACTCAAGCCGGCGCGGAAAGTGTTGACGCGGCGCGCGAGAATTGGTGGCTCGGTATCCGAGATGCCGAACAGCTCGAGTACGAACGTTCGGGCGGAAGCTTCAAGCAGGATGAGATTAGTTACCGCCGCGGATTTGAAGCCGCGCTGAATTCCCGCATGCGAGGCCGAAAGTTCGAAGACGCGCTGAAAGAACTACGAGAGGAACATCAGGGCACGAGCGCCGAGCGTCCGTTCCGAGCAGGCTACGAGCGCGGCCAGAATTATCTGAACAGCTTGCGCAATACGAAGAGCCAGTCAGCCAGAGGATGAGGCGATTGCTGAATGCTGATTGCTGATTGGAATGACGAATTTCGAAGCTCGGTAGCGGCGGAACTCTCGTCCGTTGGCCCGGCTTTCAAGGGCGGGACTCGATTGGTTTGCTTTGGTCCAGGATAAGCTGCCTGATTGGACTCATGAAACCAATAATTTAGCCGCAGATTACGCAGATGTCGCTGATTGTTAGTCGACTCTTAACTCAGGTCCTGCTCCTAAAAGGGTCGCGACCGTGGCTGCGAAAGACTGTCTGAAGATTTCAAAAACATCTGCGCAATCTGCGAAATCTGTGGCTAAGGTTTGCACGAGCTGATTGCCGATTACTTACTCCTATGGACATTGAACGACCAATGATGCCGCACGATCCAACTAATCCGGACATACCAAATCCGGAGCCAATACCTTTGCCACCAGACTCGGAGCCGCATCCACCTGCACCTGTGCGCGAGCCCGATGCTCCGCCCGACAATCGTCCGCCCGGCGAGACTCCCGAACCGATGATCATGTGATCGTCGCTTGCTGATTGCTGATTGCTGAATGCTGATTGCTGACTGAATCCCACCTGCGGGAGCAGGTGGATGGTTCAAGTCCTGCCTATTTCCGTTGAAACTTGCGAGCGAGGCTGTATTTGAAACATCCCTCAGCTGCCGCTGAGGGGATTCAGAGGACCAATCCTAACTCTTAGTAGGTCGAACTTGGACTATCCACCAGCTGCCGCAGGTGGGATTTAAGACTTTTCGGGCAAGGCTGGTTCCAGGTTTCAGGTTTCAAGTTTCAGCGTGCAAGTTTCAAGTTTCAGGTTTCAGGTTTGAGGTTTCAAGTTTGAGGTTTCAGGTTTCAGGTCTCAGGGTTTTGGTTTTGCGGGTTTTGGTTTTTACGGTTTCCGGTTTCCGGTTCACGGTTCACGTCTTCCGGTGGAGCTAAATCTCATTCATCGGGCTTTAGATCCTTCATCGTGATCGAAACTACGAGCCAAATCCCCATTCCCGCCGCGATGCTGAAAAAGATAATCGCCAGGCCCGGATAACCGAGAATCTTGAAAGAGGTCTCTACTCGTGTCAGCAATGCGGCGCCCACAATCAATGACGCGATCACCAAACCGAGGGTGATACGATTGGCTATCTTCTGAAATGCGCCAAGCAAGAGCTTTTCATCAATCGCATCGACTTGAAGCTTTAGTTCATTGTTGCTGATCAGATCAACGAGCTTACTGATTCGTGAAGGCAGCTTCTCGAGCAGACCCTTGGTTTCGACCGCCAGTCTCAACAACGCTGTCGGAGAGAAAGTCTTCTGCAGCCGCTGCTCCATAATCACCATCGCGTTTTGACGAATCGATTCTTTCGGGTCAAAGCTCGGATCGAGAATGTGGACGATCTGATCGAGATTCAGCAGCGTCTTAGCCACCATCGTGAATTCCGACGGCATGCGAAAGTTTGATTCACCGGCGATGCGCGTGATCTCGAGAACCACTCGCCCGGCATCAATGTCCTGCATGCTGGCGCCCTGATGCCGAGTCACCAGATCGCTGACTTTGCGCGTAAATCTAGACTCGTCAAAGTCCGTTTTCGCTTCGCCCAACTTGATGGTGAACTGCGCTGCCTTGTCGCCCACGCCTTCGCTGATTGCGAGTAGCAGCTGCATTAAGTTGTCCTGATGCTCAGGCAGGATCTGGCCCACCATCCCGAGGTCGAGAAGAGCTATCTGACCCTGGTCCGTGAGAAAAACATTTCCCGGGTGTGGGTCTGCGTGAAAGAGGCCGTCGACCAGGATCTGGTGCAGATAAGCCTTGAAAAGCTGTTCCGCAAGCACGGACCCATCAAGGTCGATATACGCGAGCGGACTCAACGAGGTGACCTTTTTGCCGTGGATATACTCCATCGTTAGCACACGCGACGTGGTGAAATCTTCGATCGGTGTAGGCACGACTATCAGGTCGATGTGCTCGAGATTCTGTCCAATGGTGATGAGGTTGCGAGCTTCGGTGCGGTAATCAAGCTCGAGCAAAAGACTCTTGCGAAACTGGGACAGAATGCGCTCAAACTCATAGCGCTTACCTATCGACGTGTGGCTATCCAGAAAGGACGCAATCTCGGCGAGCGTTTCAAAGTCCGTAGCAATTTGGCTGCGAATGTTGGGACGCTGAACCTTTACTACCACCAAACGACCGTCGCGCATTTCAGCTCGATGCACCTGGCCCAACGATGCAGCGGCAATCGGTTTCGAATCAAATTCCGCAAAGGCTTTTGACAGCCGCACTCCAAGCTCTGAAGTGACAGCGTCCTCGATTTCTTTGAAGGGAATCGGCTCGACGTCGTCCTGCAGCCGAGCCAGCGCGTCGAGATATGGCTCGGGGATCAAGTCGGCGCGCGTGGAAAGCAATTGGCCCAGCTTGATGTAGGTTGGACCCATCGCTTCCAGGTCTTCCGCGAGTTCGTTCGCGTTCGGCGCGATGGCAGTGTCCGGGTTTTCTTCCTCATCAAGAAGGATGGCGTCTTCAAGGCCAGCCGACTTCACCAGATCAGAACGGCCATACTTGAGGAAGAGCGCGCCAATGTCTTTGTAGCGCTTGAGATGTTCTGGATTTAAGGAAATGCCCATAAAGAAAAACGGTCTTTGATCTTTGTTCTTCGAAAAACGATCTTAGATCTTTGTTCTTTTGTCTTTGTGCTTGAGTGTGTAGCGGCTTCGTGGCTAAAGGTCAGCTTGAATAAACGAGCGACCACGCGACTTGTTTGAGTGGCCGACAGCTAAGCGACAACCACAAAGTACCAAGCACAAAGAACAAAGAACCCAGCCAGAACAAGTCAATTGCCGTACCGCCCACCGAACGGCATTACAGTTGCCAACTCAGCCCGTGAGTAACAAGAAACTCAGGAAGACCGAACCGGAAAAGAACGTTCGGAAGAATCTTCCTGTACTGAAAACAAGCAAACTGAAAACAAACAGGCGAGGCTCTCACTGGACCAACGTGGAATCATGAAATTGTGAGGCGCGCCTGCGAAAGAGGAGATTAATCATGGCTGACAATGAAAGCGCGGGAAGTACAGGCGTCGTAGCAATCGTGGCTATCTTTGTTTTGGTGATTCTGGGCGCGCTTTATGTCTTTCGAGGAAAGATTTTCGGTGGCGGTGGTAGCAAGACATCTGTTGATGTGAACATCAGCGCTCCAGCAAACAAATGATTTAGTTCACTGGACCAAGACCGATGCCTGGAAATCGTCACTCCAATGGTTCCGACTTGCATGGCAACGTGCCCGATCGAGCCGAAGTCGCCCTGCTCCTAATCGATGTCATAAACGATCTGGAGTTTGAAGGTGGTCAAGAGCTGCTGCGTCACGCATTGCCGATGGCCCAGCGAATCGCCGACCTCAAGAGTCGCCTGCGCGCGTCCGGAGTTCCGATCATTTACGTCAATGATAACTTCGGCAAGTGGCGATCAGACTTTAATCAGATCGTCCGGCACTGTTTGGAGGATGACGTGCGCGGAGAACCGGTCGCGCAGTTATTGGCTCCGGACAAGGACGATTACTTCGTCTTGAAGCCAAAGCATTCCGGGTTCTTCTCGACGACTTTGAATTTGTTGCTGCGCTATCTGGGTGTCCACAGCTTGATCTTGACCGGCATAGCAGGAAACAACTGCGTCTTGTTTACCGCGAACGACGCCTACCTTCGCGACTTCAGAATATTTGTTCCTTCCGATTGTGTGGCGTCGATCAGGGCAGCGGACAATGAACACGCGCTCCGACAAATGCAGCAGGTGTTGAAGGCTGAGATTCGTGCTTCGACTGAGCTTGAGTTAACAGACCTGGTGGAGGGAAGCAATGGCGCCAACAAGCAGCAGAAAACAACAGCAGAAGGTAGGGATACCGGCAAAGCGGCGCGGGCAGCAAATGGGAGTTAAGGGGCAGCCCGACAAAGGGCGCGAAGAGTCAGCTTCGACTCCCGCGTTGCGTGGCGCTTTGAAACAATCGAACAAGATGTTTGCTGACAGATCGTCTCAGGATGTGGGAACGAATGCGACTACGTCACGGACTAACTCACCATCAGCACCAGCAGTGATGACTGGCGGCCGGCCCGGCGAATCCACCGGCGAACGAGTCTTCAAGCAGAGTTTGAAGAGCAAGAGCGTCAAGTCAGCAAACAGGCGCTAAGAGTTCAATCTTTAGATTGGTTCTTGTGAGCACGCAAGCTGAAGGTTGAACTCTCAACACCTGTACGGCACGTCGCTCGTGCTGCGAGGCATTCATGTTGCCTGAATAATCCTTCCCGACGTTAAGCGAACTCAAATCGATACAAAGCCATGGTTCGGGAGGATACAAGTGAAACACAATCAATCGCACGACAAAGACTCCACCGACAACACAGCCAATACAAATGAGGGTCAGGAGACTCGGAATGCTTCCAAAGCCGAGAACCGCGCCGCGGACTTTGGACAAGCAGGAAAGTTTGCACCCGGTGGCTACGACATTCAGCAAGGCAAAGCGAAACCCGATCGCGTCGACCTCGACGAAGAACTCGCACCTCGCCGCCAACTCGGCAACCGCCAGTAAAAAATTGCGAATTGCGAATTTGGGCTCACAACATTGCGGGCACGCTCAAATTCGCAATTCGCAATCTGAGATCCGAAATTCCTACACTGCGCAGTGAAATCGTACTGATTCGAGCAAGCCTTCAATACATCACATTGAACGCGTCGACCTCACCTTTCACAGAATCTAAAGGGAATACTGAAAAGAACCTTCCGCGGAATACAAGTTGCCAATCTCTCGGGCGTAGCAAGTCAAATTAACTCTTCTGAGGTTGTGAAGAGGAGATCATTTCAAATGAAAAGATTGCTCACCCTGGTTATTGCCTTTGTCTTTTTGATCAGTGCGGCTTTGCCTGTCGAAGCGCAGAAGCGTCGCAACCGATCGTGGTTCGGAAGGAAGTCGCGCACAGTGGCGATCATCGCGGGTGGCGCCGCGTTGGGTGCGGTCACCGGGGGCTTAGGTACGGCAGCATTGTTGGGAGGCGGAGCAGGAGTTTACGCATTTAACCGTCGAGCGGCGCGTCGGCACTTCAGACCGGGCACTCGCAGATGGGGAACGGTAGCCAGCGTAACGGCAATGGGAGCAGGGCTTGGAAAAATCTTTGGTGGTGGCAAGGGCGCAGCCATTGGAGCAGTTGCCGGTGGCGGTGGTTCCTATGTTTACACGCGCGGACGATATGAGCGTCGGCGGCGGTATTAAGACGGGCAAAGGGGCAAGGGCAAAGAGTGGACTTTGCCATGACGGGTTTTAGCGCTTTGCACTAATTCAACTTAACAGGAGAAAAACGAAATGGCCTACGATGAACAACAAACCAAACAAAGCAGAGTTGTAGTAGAGACGCCGACTGCGCGCCGAGAAGTGTCGCGCACTGAGCATGAGTATTCACCGAACAACGGCGGCACATCGACAGCTACTATTGCTGTGGTTGTAATCCTGGCCGTTGGTGTCGTGGTGTTGTTGCTGTTGCTCGTGATGAATAAACAAGCGAACGACAACGCAAACCTCGCCGCTCAGCAAGCGGCGCAGCCTGTGCAACAACCACCGGTCGTCGTGCAGCAGCCTGCTGCACAACAGCCGCCGATCATCGTGCAGCAACCTGCAGCAGCTCCAGCGTCGCAAGCACCGATCATCGTGAATCCTCCTGCGAGCGGAGGCACGACAAATCCAAATGTGCCTGATGACACAAGCATTCAAGCTGAAGTTGAGAAGCGAATACAGAAGGACACGGCGCTTTCAACGCTTGGACTTACTGTCAGCGTGTTGAATGGAAAAGCTCTCTTGGTTGGGACTGTAAATTCGGATGCCTTGAAACGCCAGGCGGAGAAAGTCGTGATGGCGGTCAAGGGTGTGAAGAGTGTTGATAATCAAATCATAGTTACCGCGAGTTAATTCTTGATCATAGTCGCGGGTTTGGTGGGCCGGGGCGGAAGCTCCGGCTCACTCCATTCTCAGTTGAGATCTCAGATCTCAGATCTCAGCACAAAAGAAAATATTGCAGATTGGCAGCATTGGGCGTATCTTCGGTTTGCCCCTGTTCCCAGAACGATTCTTCAAAAACTTAGGCCAAAACCCGTGAAGTCGCTGGTTTGCTTCATTGCCATAGCCGTCACTTTAGTGGCGCCCATCAATGCGTTAGCCCAATCGTCTGCCAAGCCAACACTATGGTTAACCGAAGACGAACGAATCAAGTTCGAGCAGCTGCGCGACTCTGGCTTTGAGGCTCTTTACAATCTCGAATACACAAAGGCCCGCGCGAGTTTTGCGGAAATGGAGAAGTTGTTTCCGCAGCATCCCGCCGGCTTTCAATTCCTGGCCAGCAGCCTCTGGATTGAGACTCTTCACAAAACTCGGCGGCTGCAATCGTCTCTCTTCAACTCAAAATCCTTTTACTCAAGCGGCGATGAAAAGGTAGATCCGAAAATCATAGATCAATTTCGCACCTTGACGCGTGCTGCGAAGAAAATCGCCGAAGCGCGCTTGAAACAATATCCGCAGGATACCGAGGCTTTGTATTTCCTTGGAACGACGGAAGGATTGAAGGCTTCATTCGAAGAAGCCGTCGAGCGTCGCCACTTCGCCGCCTTGCGCGATGGCTCAGATGCTGTCGATCATCACAAGCAGGTCATCAAACTCGATCCAACCTTCCGCGATGCGGACATAACTATCGGGCTCTATGAATATGTAGTTGGTTCATTGCCTTTTCCGGCAAAGATCCTGGCAGGGGTTGCCGGCGCGCGTGGCTCAAAAAAGAAGGGTATCGCGAAGGTTGAGCGCGTCGCCGTCGAGGGCCGGATGGCTCGCGATCAGGCGAAGACTCTGCTGATCGTTCTGTATGTTCGCGAGAAGCGCTACAGCGATGCCGCCAGGATCGCGCAGGAGTTGGCGACGCGGTATCCGAGGAACTACATCTATCGTCTTGAAGCCGCCGACGCTCTGGTGCAACAAGCTGCATGGAACAAGGCGAACAAAGTTGCAGTTGATGACGGAGCCCAGGAAGGAGCGTTCGGTGTATTCGAATCACTGCTGAATGACAAAGCCGTGGCGGAAACTGCCGCGGGCGCTCTGGATTTAATTCACTTTGAATACGGCGAAGCCTTGCTGCGGGCCGGTCGGTATCAGAAAGCGGCAGAGCAATTCATGCTGGCAACTAAGGTTGAAGGCGCCGATCAGGCGCTGGCAACGATGGCGCACTTGTTTGCCGGTCGAGCTTTGGATGCCTCGAATCAACGTGAACAGGCATTGGCGCAGTATCGAGTGGTTCTCTCCCGACCGGATGTATTTGAAGCTCACGACGAAGCTCAAAAAGGTCTCCGCGATCCTTTCAAAATCGGCCACATGGATTGACTCGGGCTTTTCCAAACAGGCGTTTAGAGTTCAATCTTTAGATTGGTGTTTTGAACAAGCGAAGCCGCAACCCGAAGGTTGAACTCTAAACGCCTGTTTGTACGGCTACTTTCCAACCACGTCTTTCAACCTCTTCAAATCAGCAACAAACTTTCGGCGTTCCGATCGACGGGTCTCATCATCGGGAGCCCGCAGTATTGATGATGGATGTACCGTTGCCATGACGTAAGGAGCGATTTCAGACTCGATAAACTTGCCGCGTTCTTTCGTGACCAGGAACTTCGATCCCAACAGAGCCTGAGCTGCCGTGGCTCCTAAAGCTACGATTACGCTTGGCTTGATTACAGCTATCTCGGCCTGAAGCCAGGGCCGGCACGCCTTGACCTCCTGTGCGTTGGGCTTCTTATGAAGGCGCCGTTTGCCTCGCGGTTCCCACTTGAAATGCTTGACGACGTTGGTCACGTAGACGCGTGATCGATCGATGCCGGCTTCGACAAGCGCGTCGTCGAGCAATCTTCCCGCTGGTCCGACAAATGGTTTGCCGCTGAGGTCTTCTTCGTTGCCAGGCTGCTCGCCAACAAATAGAACTCGCGAACGTCGCGAACCTTCTCCGAAAACAGTTTGAGTACCACGCTTCCAAAGGTCGCAGGCTTTGCAGTCTGCGGCTGCCTCGCGCAGCGAGGACAGCGAAGGCCTTGTGGGAATCAGATGCTCAGCTGAGTCCTGCTCTTCTTTTTGTTTCGTCATCAGGCCTGGAATTCAAGCAATCTGCGTGCAATGCAACTTTGGAATGCGGTGACCTGTCACCGCTTTCGCCCGCGGCGGCTTGACGCCGCGCTGCTTGGTAATGTGCCCTTTTCGACAACTTGCTGCGACAGGTCGCAGCGACCAAAGCGCCGACAGGTCGGCGCACTCCAAAATGGCGTAAGATGAGTGACTTAGATACCGCCTGCTCCCCCGGCACTCGTATCCAATCAGCAACTCTGATCGAAAGTAATGAAAAGCAATTCAGTCCACACTCGCAGTTCCAGACTCATGAGAACTTTGGGCACAGTGTTTTTGTTCGCGACACTCGCGTTCGGTATTTCCGCTCAACAACAGCAGCCAGCTGACGCACCCGCTCCCGCTCCGAATGATGTTGTTCGTGTCAGCACCAGGCTGCTGACGAACGTCTCAGTAAACGACAAGAAGGGCACTCCTAGTTTCGGAGATCATTTCACGGGTACGAGTGACATCGCCAGCACTTCTTCCACCGACCTGAAACCTTGAACCTGAAACCTGAAACCTTGAACCTGAAACCTTGAACCTTAAACTTGAAACGGTTGCGCCTTGGACCTGAAACCTGATAAGACTGCGTGACTGGAAAGGCTGAATACTTGAATTCCGTTACCACGCTATCATTACTCTATTTTGGTTTCATCCTGGGACTGAAGCATGCCATCGATGCCGACCATCTGGCCGCAGTCTCGACGATTGCGACCGAGCGTCGTCACCTCCTGAGCGCGACACTTATAGGCGCGTTGTGGGGCCTTGGCCATACGATTTCACTATTTGTCGCAGGCATAGTCGTAATCTTTCTTCATCTCGAAATCAGCGTGCGCACGTCGCAAATCCTCGAGCTTTGCGTCGGAGTGATGCTAATCGGGCTGGGCATTAATGCCTTGCGCAAGTTGGCCAAGCGCGGACATGTTCACATGCACGTGCACGAGCACGGCGGACATGAACATGCGCACCCGCACATCCATCATGAAGGACAAAAAGAAGAACCGCACACTCACCATGGTCTTTCTTTCGGAGCCCGACCTTTGTTCATCGGGATAGTGCATGGCATGGCGGGCAGCGCCGCCCTAATGCTGATGGTGCTGGCAACGATTTCATCGCCGTCAGTGGCGCTCATGTACATCGCCGTCTTCGGAGTTGGCTCAATTGGCGGCATGATGATCATGAGTACTTTGTTTGCCATTCCCGCGAAACTTACGGCGTCGCGATTTAGACGCGCGAACCTTGCGTTGCGCGGCTTGGCAGGCTTATTCAGTCTCTGCTTCGGATTATTTATGGTCTACGAGATTGGCTTCGCCGGTAATTTATTTCGGTGAAATGTGATTGGCAGGTGCGTCGCTCCTCTTATTCTCACCCGGTTTCAACCGGGTGACGGCGGGCTTCTTAAATTAATCAATAATCGTTTCAACGGTTTTTGTTTAGGGTTCCGAGCAAACCATTGAAACGGTTACTGAACAATTTCGCCAGTCTTTTCAACCGGTTGAAACCGAGTGTGAGTGAGAAGAGTTCTGCTGACCCCGAGAAATTTACTTAGTGGAGAATCTGCAGGCTGGCAGCCTGCAGTACATTTTATGGCTGAGAAACAGATAGTTCGATGTAATGCTTGTGGGGCGCAGAATCGCGTTGATATCGACAAAGTCCAGCAGGGTAATGGTCCGGTGTGCGGACGATGTAAACAGCCGTTGCCCTTGGGCGATAGGCGGGGCGATAAGCCGGTGATCGTAAGTGACTCGACTTTCGCCGCTGAAGTTGAGGGTTCGCCTTTACCGGTGCTATTGGATCTGTGGGCGCCGTGGTGCGCGCCGTGTCGATTTATTGCGCCTGTAGTTGAAGAGCTTGCTTCGGAACTCGCCGGTCGAGTGCGGGTCGCCAAATTGAATGTCGACGACAATCCCATCACTGCGGGCCGCCTCAATGTGCGCAACATTCCGACGTTGGTGATCTTGCGATCTGGAAAAGAAGTTGATCGGCTTGTGGGCGTCATTCCCAAAGCTGAGATTCGTCAACGGCTCGAGCAAGTAATTAGGGTGTAGGAGTTAGGGTGTGGGGTGTGGGTGTACGACAGGCTGCCAGCCTGTCGCTCGCGCCATGCCACTGACTTACTGTTTCAAACCTACCGATGTTAATTCATCAATTTGATTGTAATCCAAGCATTGATCAGCTCAAGGTTGGGAAGGTGGGCTTGCCCCGCTCAAGATTCACTGGCATTCACCTGAATAATGAAGTGTTTGTTGAGAGGCAGGGCGACTCAGCGGGAGTAAACTGCCCTTCCTGACCCAGAGCTGATCGACGGTGAGTATTGCTTTGGAAGTTGAAAGCTTTGAGATCAGCATACAGGCGGCAGCGCACAGGCGGCAGCGCACAGACCTCGGCGCCTCACTTCACCTGATGCCAGCTACATTCGTCAAATAGTGGTCAACTGAGTGCGGAGCCACACCGCGCGAGATAAAGGCGATGTAGTTGTCGGGCCTGAGCAGCAGGCAAAAGGATTCTTCACTACCAAAAATCTCTGCAACACGAGGCGATAGCTCGAAGACATTGAAGTCAACCAATTGGCGGTGATTAATCTCTGAACCCGGCTCAATCTCACTCGCGCCTTTTCGAAAAACTACAAAGTGAAACTTAGGTTGCCGCAGAAGATCGAACACGCTGTCGCCATCGATCAAAAAGTAAGGCATGCGGTCGCCGGCTTTAACCTCAAAATCTCCATCCCCGTCATGCTCACTGAGCGAGTGGTGACGATAGCTAATCCCAATCTGAGACAGCCGCGGAAAGATAAACTTCTTAACTGTGTCAATGCTGAGTATGAACCGCGCGATCGAAGGCACGACGTTCATCCGCAGGAACGCCAGCGGCCACTCCGAACCAGCGCCCAGTTGAAAGATTCGATCGGTTGTCTCCAGCAGGTTTTTTGCGTTTTGAAGACGCTCCTCGTTGTAGCTGAACAACAGTTTAGGATCCGCATGATCCTGCAAACTCAGCGCCAACTTCCAGGCGAGGTTGTAACCGTCCTGGATGCCCGTATTCATTCCCTGAGCGCCTGCCGGAGAATGGATGTGCGCTGCATCGCCCGCGAGGTAGCATCGCCCAACCGAGAAACTACTGACATGCCGCGTGTGGACTTTGTAAGTTGAGAACCACTCGACGTCATGAATGTCCAGGTCGAGCTTCGCCTGCCCCTTGATTCGTTCTTCAATCTCCTCGTAGAGAATATCGCCTTCTGCCTTCGCGAATTCTTCCGGAAAGGTCCCGACGATGCGATAGCGCTTGTCGCCCTTGAGCGGAAAGAAAATCAGCAGCGCATCTCTTTGCAGGCAGATGTGCAGCGAATCGTGACTGAACCTCCCATCGACTTGCGCATCGGCAACGTAGAACATTCGTTCAAAAGTGCTGCCGGCGAACTCGAGATTAAGTGCGTGGCGCACCGGGCTCTTCGCGCCATCGCAGCCAACCAGGTATTTCGCGGTGATGGTTTCCGTTTGGCCCGAAGACGTCATGATCTGAGCAGTGACGCCGGCATCGTCGTGAGAAAAAGTTTTCAGCTCAGACTTCCAGCGCACTTCCTTGCCGTGACTGCGGAGGTAGTCGTAAAGAATCTTTTCATTCTTGCTTTGCTCAAGCATCAGAACAAAGGGATATGCGCTCAAGCCCTCGCCGAGATTTGATAGCTCGAGCTCGGCTTCTACTTCGCCATTGACCAGGAGCCGAACTTTGCCGGCGATAGTGCCCTCGTTGACGGCCCTGGTCGCCAGGTCCATCTGTTCGTAAATCTCGAGAGTGCGAGCATGCACGCCGATTGCCTTTGAGTAGGGCGTCACGCTCTCATTCTTTTCAACGATAGCGAAGTCGACACCGTAGCGTACGAATTGGCAGGCGAGGGCTAATCCCGTCGGTCCCGCTCCCACGATTAAGACGTCAGTGTTCATAAAGTAATCAGTAATCAGTAATCAGCGATCAGCTGGTTGTGCTTTGTCCTTGGTTCTTTGTTCTTTGCGCTTGAGAGTATTTCGAGTTTCTTGGTTCAACTTTGACTAGCTCAATTCTCACTGACCCGCTGCCGCACACGCGCGCTGACAGAACACGCCCATCAAGAGCTCGATCTTCTACCGAAACGTTAATCCTCGAAAGTACGAGTCAAGTATCGGCGAACTCAAGCACAAAGAACAAAGAACCAAGGACAAAGAACAAAAGCAAATAGACCGCTTTCCGCTTTTCCGATCTGCAGAAGGAAAAATACCGAAGAAATTCCGAGTTTGCGAAGGACGCCGCCTTTCCCCTTCGATTATCTTCCCGCCGTCGAACGAAAACTCTGCTGCCCGGCTAGACGATCGACATCGCGTACAGGTTTTCCACCACATTTTGACTTTGAATAAAGGAGTTTACTCGATGAAGAAGTTCGCATTTGCTTCAATGTTAGTGTTGCTCGCGATTAGCCTGGCTTCACCGTGGTTGGCCTCGGCTCGTACTTCGGGTCCTTCCGCCAGCGGTAATTACCGGTTTTCGTTAGACGATGATTTGGTCAAAGTCCTTGAATTCGCCGCCACCTCGGACGAGCGCGGCGTCGCTACCGGACACATGACTTTTACCGACGCTGCCAGAATTCAGGAGCAGGACGTCGACGGCACTGGTGAGACGCCGCGGGAAGATCCTGAATCCTTTTCGATGGAAGCGGAGCTCGATACTTTGACTATTGAGAACAACCGCGCCGTTATGAGTGGCGTGATTAGGACATCAAGTAGAACGAATTACGTCGGTAGGTGGATTCAGCTGGTAGTTGAAGACAATCCCGAACGGTCCGATAAATTCAGCTGGCGCTTCTGCCAGGTTGAGGCCGACGGCTGGACACCGCAGGATTCCGAAGATCCACGCGACGAAGGCGCATGGTGGCATTGGTGGGCAACCGATGCTGAACTGCGAGACGATGCCGGCGTCGCTTCGCGCAACATAATTCCGGACCGCACGCGACGCTGTGAGGCTCTGCCGTTATCGTCATACACGCTTGACGATGTCAAAGAAGGGAGCGGTGAGATTCAAGTGCAGCCATAGCGACTCTTGACCGTTCTCGAATGGGTGTGGGCCAAGCGCTGATTCAAGCTCTCGCTTGCCCCACACTCCACGTTTCTTAAGATAGGTCCTGCCGTGATTATCCCGTAATCCTCCTAATCGTTTTGAGTATCAAAATCAATAAGGGGATTAGTCCAAATAATATCGTCGCGATCCCCGCCAAAATGACGATCTTTTTCCCCCACATTTCGAGCAGTGCTTTCTTAATCATGGAATGCACCGTACGACGATGATCTCTGTTTAGATAGCGCTTTCGATCTCTCTCAATAGTAAGAGGGGGCTTACCCTCGGCCCATTGCAAATCGTCATCAGTTTTCCACCACTCCTTCGGAATCGGAACGCCAAGCTTATTGGCTTTCGATAGGAGCTGCATTGACGCCTTATGTGCCTTATCAACCTTACGGCGTCGTCCCTTAAGATCTTGTTCACTTTTCGCCAATAGCATTGCCATTGTTTAGTCTCCTTTCAAAAACTCGCGGCCGTCGTACTGGTTATTTTCCGTCGCGGACGTTGGTTAGTTTCGCGAAGGAACTGCAGTAGCATCACCGAATCGGTGGATGTTGTGAGTGTTACTGCGGAGACGCACAATTTGCGTCAAACTGCGGGGCGAGTGCTGGGAAGTCTTTAGGAAGACGCGCACTCAACCTTTCGAAACAACTAATCCTCGGTTAATACCAGGGACGACGGGAAGGGACAAATCGCACTGCGCAAAGCTAGGGAAGCGGCGACTGGCGTGGAGTGCGGTTAATACCTGAAATCAGTGAGAAACTACACACGCATGAGTCCAACTTGATTATTCAATGAAACCGCAAGTGAGATTACTTAGCACCACTGAAATCTAGCTTTTCGGAAAAGAACGGCATAAGGCGACTTTCAACTCGTTCCCGAATCTTGCTAACGTGCGTTCCGTCGTAAACCTCTAAGCCGTGTGGGATGTTTCGTTCGGCCAGGCCCTTCGAAAAGAGCTGGCTGGCGATTTTGACGTGCGAGAACTCCTCCTTCGTCCCATAGTCAAAAAATATCCCGCGCAGCTTCATCAGATTCGCTTTGTTTTCATCGATCGTGTACAGCGGCATATGCGAACGCCAACGAGCGAATACTTCCGGATTCTCAACTAGATGGCCCTCACGTTCCTGGTATGGGAAGTCGGCGAAGAAGGGCGGCCGTTGCGGGTTAGGCGAGAACGAAGCTGCCAAAGCTACAAAAGCATCCTGATAAAAGCTCTCCACACTGAGTGGCGGAATCTTTAGTTGATCTTTTGAGGTCAAGCGCAGTGTCGAAGGCCATCCCGTCTTGTCGCTGAAGTCTCCTTCGAAACCCAAACAGCAGGGACTCAATCCGTAGACGACGCTAAATACGTCCGGATGTTTCATTGCCAACCAGATGGCGCCGTAACCACCCATTGAATGTCCCGCGATGCCTCGACTTTCCGCTCGCGCCATCGTGCGATAGTTGCTGTCTACGTATTGAACGAGATCTCGGGAAATGTAATCTTCCCAGTTTCCGGTGACAGGAGAATTGGTGTAGAAGCTGCCGCCGTACGCGTTGTATGCATTCGGCGCGACAACAATCAGCTCGTGGATCTTGCCGCTTTTGATCATGTCGTCCATCAAAGTCTGAAGTTTCAAACCTTGATACAGGCCGGTGGTGGTCCAGTCCGTGTTATCGCGGAGAAAGCCGTGGAGGAGATAAAGCGTCGGATATCGTTTCGCGGTGGCAATGTCGTAGCTCGGCGGCAGGTAGACCGAGAACTTTTGATTGCTGGGGTCGCCCAACAAATTACCCTTCAGTGAGGGCGCATCGATCCTGGCCTCGATAACTCGCCCTACAGGGGCTCGGCTGGTAGCTTCCTGGGCGAGAGCTGCAGGTATTATTAACAGGATTAGAGCGATGCTGAGTCGGAAACATCTGCGGGTGAGCATTGATTCTCCTTTGGTTTGTAGTGGCATTGCAGCTGCTTTTATCATGCTTTCTTGCGTTGTTACAATCCGAGACAATTCTTCGAAGACGCAGGTTGAACATGCCACGGGCTTGCCCCGTGGTAAATTTACGATTGCAGCTAAGCGAAAGCTTCTTGAGATTCTCAACGATGCCCCGGGCTTGCACCGGGGAGTATCACGTTTGTTGCTCGCGCATATTCAGTCGGACCAGCGTGAAGCTCCACGGGACAAGCCCGTGGCATCAGTTCAGTAGAAGGACGTTGTTTGTAGCTGCCAGCGTAACTGACCACGGGGACAAGCCCGTGGCATCACTGCAGTAGAAGGACGTTGTTTATAGCTGCAAGCGTAACTGACCACGGGACAAGCCCGTGGCATCACTTCAGTAGAAGCACGTTGTTTATAGCTGCAAGCGTAACTGACCACGGGTCGAGCCCGTGGCATCACTTCAGTAGAAGGATGTTGTTTATAGCTGCAAGCGTAACCAACCACGGGTCGAGCCCGTGGCATTCAAGACAACTGCAGCAACAATGAAGCGCACACACATAACTAAGAGGTAGTCATGATTAATAACTTTCTTGCGTACAACGAGTGGGCTAATCGACGAGTTGCAGCGTCATTGAAAGGCAAAGCGGCTGACAGCAAAGCTCTGCAGTTGCTCGGCCATCTTCTCACGGCCGAAAGAATTTGGTTGGAACGGATCGAAGGCAATGACACGACTGGAGCAAATAGTTTTCCGACCCTTAGTGTCGAAGAGTGTGAGTCCTTATCGAAAGAGAACCAACAGAGGTTCGCTGCGATTGTTGAGAAGTATCAATCGAAGATGGATACGCGATTGAGCTATCGAAATCTAAGTGGCCAGGAGTTCACTACCGCCGTCGGAGACATCATCACTCACGTAATGTTCCATGGCGCTTATCATCGAGGCCAAATTGCGCTTGCCCAACGAACGGCCGGGCTCGTTCCCGTCAACACCGACTTCATCACCTACGAACGCGAAAGGAATTAAGAATAAGGCGAAAAACCTATCCGCAGATTACGCAGATTGCGCAGATGTTTTTTGTGTAGCGAGAGTCGAAAGATATCTGGAAAGGCGGCGCTTTTGATGCCACCGATTTCTTCAACAATCCCTGTGTTTCTCCTAAAGCTGAATCATGATCCTATCTGAGTGTTTTTACATCTGTGCAATCTGCGTAATCTGTGGATTGTCTCTTTGCTGAGCATTACCGGACCATCACTTTTCCGCGGAAGCGGATGGTGTCGCCGAGCTTCATTTCATGGAATGCGATGGTTTCCTGAGCGTTGCCTTGAACTACGAATGTGATTAGCAGCCCGAGCGATATCGCTAATGATCTTAAGAGTCTCATGAAGTTCATTTTTGAAACTGGAAGAGTAAAGCCGCAAATAACTTTGGTGAACCGACTGAGCAACGTCTGCAAGCTGGCAGCTTGCAGTACATCAGCGCGCGTTGTGAAAAATAATTCCGAGGCTATATCGCATTCCTGCTCGCAGCCGACTGACGCCGTGGCGCAGGTTCACTCGATAGTCGCCACGCGAACCTCGCACGGGGCGATAGCGATTGGGAAAGATGATGAACTGGCCCTGGTGAATCGTTACTGCCTCAGCCCGAGTTTGCGCGCGTGGACGTTGCTCACTTAACAGAAACTCCCCGCCGCTATAGTCCTTTCCAACTTCGTTGAGAACGCAGGCAGCTTGCAACGGGAACCCAATCTCGCCGTAGATGTCCTGATGCAGGCAATTGTAGTCGTCTTTTTCGTAGCGCAACAGCAACGGTGTCGGCTTGAATTGTTGTGCCTGGGCGCACACCTCGATGAATTCAAGAAGCGTCGGTGGAAAAGTTGTTTCCTGACGCAAGCGGACCGCCCACGAATTGGCGATGCTTGCGAGCGGAGCGTAGAAAAGCTCGCGGAGTTGGGCCACGAGCGACGGCAGTGGATCCGCAAAGTACCGGTACTCGCCGCGGCCAAAGTTGTGGCGTTGCATCACGACTCGGCTGCGAAAGAGTTTATCGTTTGAATAGCTTTGAATAAGCTCAATACATTCGGTTGGCTGCAAGAGTTGATCAGTCAGGGCATAGCCCCGTTCGTCAAGTTCAATACATAATCGAGCCCAGTCAATAACGCTTATTCGATCCTCTAGTGAAGTGAGCTTGGTTCTGGTGGTAGACATTACCCGCACATCTTAGAACCTAACGTTTTCCTAATCTATCCGATTCTTGCTCACAAATTTCATTCACACTTCGTTTAGATCCGTCCAGAGAGGAAAGAGTTTCTTGACTGACAGCCGGTTCGAGCAAGGATCCATTTGAAACGAACGCGCTCGCCAGCGACAGTTAAGAATCCGTGTAATCTGCGGAATCTGTGGCTAAAGCTTTTCTTACTGCCTTGGGCGCTTCAAACCAACTGCCGTATGAGTCAAGTATGTTATTGCCGTTGAAACCAGGTATGAATAAGATTTAGAAGTCCTCTGTTACAGATCCGCGTTTTTTCCGCGACAAAATCGCTCGGCCGCAGGCCGTTGGCTGCCTCGCGACTTGCAGATGCAGACGTGCTCGCTATAGTAGTAGTCGTAAAGGAGATATGCCAAAGTGGGAGCCCCCGAGAATAAAGAACTCATGAAGTCCATCTGTGATGAACTGGCTCGAGGCAACAGCCGTCCATTCATCGACAGCATGGCGGATGATTTTTGTTGGACCGTAACCGGTACAACCAAATGGTCGCGCACCTATGAAGGCAAACAGGCGGTGCTTTCCGAGCTGCTCGGTCCGCTCGTCGAGCAATTGGCTACTAAATACACGAACGTTGCCGATCGGTTGATCGCGGAAGACGATTATGTTGTTGTCGAATGTCGTGGCTCGGTCATGACAAAGTCCGGAAAGCCTTACAATAATACGTATTGTTGGGTCTGCCGCTTCTCCGACGGCAAGCTACGGCAGTTGACCGAGTACATGGACACCGAGCTGGTTGCAAGAACATTTGGAGATGTTTTGTAGGGCTGCTTCTGTTCTCCCCTGCGTACCTGGAACTTGAAGTGCAACCCGCGCAACAAAGATAACGGGAGAAACGTACACAACCTCAACGCAAATTTTTACGGAAGACTACGGCCATGAATTACCGACGGTTGAATTATCGCCAACCATTCTTTGCAGGTTGGCAGCTCACAACCCAACGCACTCTCTTCTTTTTGGCTGGAATCGTCGCAGCTGTTTCAGCGGGCTGCGTCAATAAAGCTCAGCCTCAATTCGCACCACCGCCCGCTCCAGTCACTGTCACTACAGCGGTCATGCAGGATGTGCCGACGTACATTGATGCAATCGGCAAGACCGTCGCTCGCGAGACTGTTTCGATCCAGACTCAGGTCTCCGGTCGGATTATGCAGATTCACTTCACGGATGGCGCGAACGTCCGGAAGGGGGACCTGCTGTTCACTATCGATCCCCGTCCCTATCAAGCCGCTTTGAAACAGGCGGAGGCGAATCTTTCGCGAGACGTGGCTTTGAAGAAACAAGCCGAAGCCAATCTGGCCAAGGAAGTCGCGCAAGCGAAGTGGGGAGTGACTCAGGTCAATCGCTATAAAGACCTGGTTGAGCACGGCGTTGCTCCTCGTGAGCAATATGAAGAGTTGCGCGCGAACCTTGATTCCCTGAACGCGAATGTCGAGTCGGCTCGCGCTGCCGTGCGGAGTGCAGATGAATCCATCAAGGTCGATGGTGCAGCCATTGAAAGCACTAAGGTGAACTTGAGTTATTGCTACATTCGGTCGCCGATTGACGGCCGTGCCGGGCAGCGCCTGGTGGATGTCGGCAATGTCGTCACACCCGGTGGCTCCAGCAATCAAGATGCTGGTACTTCTAGAAATGGCATGCTGGTTATTGATCGGCTTGATCCCATTTATGCTGACTTCACGATCTCTCAAAGCGAGCTCAGTAAAGTACAACAGCAAATGCGCGAGGGAAGTCTCAAAGCAGAAGTCCGTCTGCCTGACTCAACCGACTTGCCGGTCGTTGGTCAACTCACTTTTCTCGACAATGCTGTTCAGACTTCGACCGGCACGGTGAATCTTCGCGCGACTATTCCCAACAACGCGCATCTCTTTTGGCCCGGCCGCTTTGTAAACATTCGCTTGATATTGAGCACAATTCCTCAAGCGGTGCTGGTACCCGCTGCGGCGCCACAAACGTCAGCGGAAGGAACCTACGTTTACGTCATCAAGGACTCGGTGGCTGTAAAGAGCCCAGTCAAGTTGGGACAGCGACAGGGCGACCTGATAGTTGTTGAGACGGGCGTGAAGGCGGGTGAGCAAGTTGTCACCACCGGTCAGCTCGGCGTTTCCGCCGGAGGCAAGGTCCGGATTGAACAGCCAGCGGCCACCAATGGATCGAAGTAATGAACCTGTCTGAACCATTCATACGGCGGCCGGTGATGACGGCGGTCCTGACTCTGTCGGTAATTTTGTTTGGAGTCCTCGCCTACCTCCAGTTACCGGTTAATGATCTGCCCGCAGTTGACTATCCCGTCATTCAAGTAACCGCTGGTTATCCGGGTGCGAGCCCCGACACTGTCGCCAACAACATCGCCACGCCGCTTGAGCGCCAGTTCATGCAAATCAATGGGCTGGAAGTGGTCACTTCAAAGAGCACGCAGGGCGTAGCGACTTTCACTTTGCAGTTCGCGCTCGACAAGAACATCGATGCAGCTGCTACTGACGTGCAGACCGCGATTTCGCAATCAATCAGCAGTTTGCCTGCCGATCTTCCGGCGCCGCCCACTTATTCGAAGAGTAATCCAAACGATCAACCGATCATGTACATCGCTCTGACGAGCGATTCTGTTACGCCCGGTCAGTTGTACGACTACGCGAGCACGCAGGTGGGCCAGCGCCTCAGCATTCTGCCGGGTGTGTCGCGCGTCAACGTTTACGGAACGAAGTCGGCGATTCGAATTAAGGCGAATCCGGACGCGATGTGGGCGCGCGGGCTCTCCATTGACGATCTTTCGGCAGCGATCAAAGCGGGGACAAGCTACACCGGCGCTGGACAGCTCGATAGCGGAACTGGCTCGGCGGTGTTGCGGCCGCAAGGTCAACTCGAGACCGCCGAACAATACAACAACTTGATCGTGGGACAGACCGACGGCTCGCCCGTATACCTTCGCGATGTAGCGGAAGTAAAAGAGTCAGTTCAGGACGAACGCGTCAACATGCGTTTTTGGGTACGCGGGTTTAATGTTCCGTCAGCAACCAACATCGTCGCCGTCAATCGTCGCGCTGGAGCCAATGCCGTAGAAGTATCGAAGAGTATTCGCGAGATTCTACCCATGATCAGCGCGCAGCTGCCTGGTTCGATTCGAGTCACGCCGATTTATGACCGGTCGCTCAGCATCGTCCATTCGGTGGTCGATGTGCAGACGACACTCCTGATCGCGTTTGTGCTGGTAGTGATGGTGATTTTCGCGTTTCTCGGGCGAGCCACGGACACGCTGATTCCGACCGTGGCGTTACCTCTGTCGCTGCTAATCACCTTCATGGCGATGCATGCGCTGAGCTACAGCCTCGACAACCTGTCATTGATGGCCTTGACGCTCGCGATTGGATTTTTGGTTGATGATGCGATCGTGTTTTTGGAAAACACGGTACGGCGCATGGAACGCGGTGAACAGCCGTTCGAGGCTGCGATTAACAGCGCTCGTGAGATCAGCTTCACGATCATGTCGATGACAATCTCGCTGGCCGCTGTCTTCATCCCGCTGGTGTTCATGTCCGGATTGGTGGGCAGAATCTTTCGCGAATTTGCGGTCACCATCGTGATCTCAATCTTCGCCTCAGGGCTTGTATCGCTGACACTGACACCGCTGATGTGCGCTCGATTGCTCAAACCCAGGGGAGAAGGCGTAAAGAAAACCTGGATGGAGCGCGTGATTGGCGGCATCGAGAAGCGAGTGCTGGGAGGCTATGGCGCTTCGCTTTGGTGGTTCCTGCGTCATCGATGGATCTCGCCGGTTATTTGGGTCCTCTGCCTTGCGGGAACGATTGTCTTGTTCATAAGAGTTCCCAAAGCGTTCCTGCCTCCCGGTGATAGCAGCGTTGTGTTCGGAGCCTTCATTGCTCGCGAAGGGTCTTCTCCAAAAGAGATGAAGGCGATTCAGAATCAAGTGGACGAAGCGCTGCATCAGGATCCGAACGTCATCACCGATTTTACGTTAACGGGCGCAACAGGCTTTCTGGCGGGCAACCAGGGAATCACTTTCACATTTATCAAGCCGCCTGAAGAGCGCAAGCCGATCGCGGAAGTGACTGCTGAGATGATGGGAAGACTGAATTCCATCCCGGGAGTTTTCGCCTTCCTTCGTCCGTTTCCGGTGCTTGAGATCAGCACGGGCGTAACCAATCAGAACCAGGGACAGTATGCATTTACTGTCTCAGGCGCCGATCCCGCGCAGGTTTACGCCGTGAGCCAGAAGCTTATGGCGAAGCTGATGCCATACGAGGGGTTTCTCAGCGTCTCGTCCGACTACTATGCGAACACGCCGAATCTCGACATCGATCTTCGCCGTGAACAAGCCAAGATCTACGGCGTCTCAGAAACGCGGATTCTGCAGTTACTCCGCACCGCGTATTCGCAAAACTACCTTTACTTGATCAAGAAGCCGGAGGATCAGTATCAGGTGATTCTCGAGATTGAAGATGAAGCTCGAGGAAAACCCGAGGACCTGGCGCGGCTCTATATCAGATCAGACGATGGTCAGAAGCTGGTGCCTTTGAGTGAGCTGGTCACGTGGAAGTCGTCGCTTGGGCCACAAGCTGTTAACCATCTCAATCAATTCACTAGTGTGTCGCTGTTCTTCAATCTCAAGCCGGGTGTGGCTTTGGGAGACGCGACCAACTTTATTCAGAAGTCCGCAGCCGAAGTGGTGCCGCCAACCGTTCGTGCTGAGCTGCAGGGCGAAGCGCAAACGTTCAGTAACACCGTCACGAGCCTTACCGTCCTGATGGCGTTGGCGGTGTTCGTGATGTACGTGATCCTGGCGATCTTATATGAAAGCTACGTCCATCCGCTGACTGTGCTATCAACGCTACCGACGGCCCTGGTGGGCGGATTGTTAACGCTGATGCTGTTTCGGCAGGAAGCTTCACTGTACGCGTTCGTGGGCATGTTCATGTTGATGGGCATCGTCAAGAAGAACGGCATCATGATTGTAGACTTCGCTCGACAGCGCGTTGATGCAGGCGAGTCCGCTAAGCAGGCGATCCACGACGCGAGTTTGGATCGCTTTCGTCCAATTCTGATGACCACGCTGGCAGCAGTGTTTGGCGCACTGCCAATCGCGCTTGGCTATGGCGCGGATGGGTCTTCTCGCCGTCCGCTCGGGTTAGTCGTAGTCGGCGGACTGGTTGTCTCGCAGTTCATTACGTTGTATATCACGCCGGTGATTTATCTTTATCTCGAGCAGTTTCAGGAGAATGTGCTCGACCGCACGTCTTTCTTCCGGTCTCGCCACGCGCAAAAACCCAGCGGCGATAAAGAGCACCCACCTGAATCACTGCCATCCGATCTCGCAACAGGAGATTGAGAGACGTGCCAACAGGCGTTTAGAGTTCAATCTCTAGATTGGGTTTTGGCACGCCACAATCTAAAGATTGAACTCTGAGCGCCTGCAACGAACGCAGCGCATTCCCACACATCAGGAGAGAAACGATGCATACCTTTCCAGTTTGCTATCGCGCGGTCCGCACGATGATTCTGGTTCTCGCCATTATGGGTGTGGCGGCCACTACCACGCTTGCTCAATCAGCTTTCTCCGTCGCGCAAATCAAGAGCTATCCATTTCCAAATGAGCTCACAGTTGCTCCGTCAGGCGCAAAGATCGCCTGGGCCTTCAATGAACAAGGGAAGCGAAATGTGTGGGTCGCCGAGGCTCCCGACTTCCAACCGCGTCGCCTGACTAACTATGAAATGGATGACGGCCAGGAGTTGACCAGCCTCTCAATCTCAGCCGACGGCAAGTTCGTTGTTTATGTTCGCGGCGGCGATCACGGCTCAAACTTTGAAGGCACTGTCGGCGTCAATCCGATGATGACGCCGGTTCAGATGAAGATTCAGATCTGGAGCATTCCTTTCGCAGGCGGTGATGCAAAGCTTCTTTCCGATGGCGATGAGCCACTCATCTCTCCCAAAAGTGATCGGGTAGCCTTTATCAGGGAGCGCGGAGTTTGGTTTGCGCCGCTCGATGGCTCTTCGGCGGCGAAACGACTTTTCTTTGCGCGCGGTGAAGCCGACTCACTTGAATGGTCGCCCGACGGCGCTCGGTTGGCTTTTGTTTCAGGCCGAGGCGATCACTCGTTCATTGGCATTTATGAGAATGATAAAACGCCATTGGTCTATGTAGCTCCCTCGTCTTCACGTGATTCCGATCCGCACTGGTCGCCTGACGGCAAGAAGATCGTCTTCGTGCGTCGGCCCGGATCTGGCGGCGCGCCGGAGGCAGTTCTCGAACAACGTCCGCAAGCATGGGCGCTATGGACCGCCGATGCTGTGACGGGTGAGGCTCGCCAGATTTGGAAAGCGCCGTTCACGTTGCGTGGCTCGCCTTCCAGTACACAAGGCGGGACTAATCTCCACTGGGCTGCGAATGAAAGAATCGTGTTTCTCTCGTACATGGATGGATGGCCTCACTTGTATTCGATCAGCGAGGGCGGTGGCGAGCCTTTGCTGTTAACTCCGGGAAACTTCATGGCGGAGTACATCTCGATCAGTCCCGATCGTAAGTACCTGGTCTTCGCCGGCAACGCGGGAAGCGATCAGGATGACATCGATCGTCGTCACGTCGTCAAAGTCTCGGTCGATAAAGCTGACGCAATTGTGCTCACGCAAAACAAAGGATTGGGATGGACGCCGTTCGTGACGGGTGATGGCAAGTACATCGCGTACATCGGCGCAACTGCACAACGGCCGCCACTTCCCTCAGTGATGTCGCCGGATGGCGCTAACCAACGAGCGCTGGCTGAAGACCGCATGCCATCTGATTTCCCCGCCGCGCAGCTCGTGATTCCCAGGAAAGTGGTCTTCAAAGCAACGGATGGAGTCGAGATCCACGGACAACTTTTTGAGCGGACGGGCGGAGCCGCAAAGAAGCCGGCGCTGATTTATGTTCACGGCGGGCCGCCCCGACAAATGCTGCTGGGTTGGCACTACTCCGATTACTACACGAATGCCTACGCTGAGAATCAATATCTCGCCAGCCGCGGCTACGTGGTTTTGTCAGTGAACTACCGGTTAGGCATCGGCTATGGTTACGAATTTCATCGTCCACCGAACGCGGGAGTTCAGGGCGCTGCTGAATATCTTGACGTCAAAGCCGGCGCGGAATATTTGCGTCGCTTGCCGCAGGTCGATTCCAAACGGATTGGTATTTATGGTGGTTCATATGGGGGCTTTCTCACGGCGATGGCGCTCGCGCGTGATTCGCAGTTGTTTGCAGCTGGAGTGGACATTCACGGAGTGCACAATTGGACTGCCGAGCGTGCGCAGTCTCTGCTCGAGAATCGTTACGAGAAAGCGCCGGACTTGCAGCGCGCGCTCGATGTGGCCTGGGAATCGTCACCGGTTTCTTCGATCGCGACCTGGAAATCTCCGGTGTTGTTGATTCATGGAGACGATGACCGCAACGTTCGCTTTAGTCAGACAACGGATTTGGCGCGCAGGCTGGATAAGGCTGGTGTGACTTTCGAGGAATTGATTATTCCGGACGACACGCATCACTTCATGCGACATGCGAATATCTTGAAAGTTGACGCTGCCGTCGCCGCCTTCTTCGACAAGGTATTTAATAATAAATAGCCCCCGGGAGCGCAGGCATCCCTGCCTGCCTACCTTCCACAAGGCTCTCCTTAGGGTACAATCATGCAGGCAGGGATGCCTGCGCTCCCAGGTTTTTAGTTGAACGCACAGCCCAGCTTGCGACAATGATCTTCGGCGGCATCCATCAGCTGTGAGCCTATGCCGCCGCGTTGCTGGTCGGGATCCACTGACAAGAGACCGAGATAGGCACGGATAGGCTGAACAGCAGACTCCGGCTCAACATACACACATCCCAGCATCACGCCCTTGTCTGCCGCGAGTAGAAACGTTCCCGTGCTCAGCAGTCTATCCACCTCGGTTTGATCTAGCCGATCGCCTTTGACGAAGAAATTCTCGGCGCTCCGAAAGGCTTGGTTGATGACGTCAGTAATTGCCGATGCGTCTGCGGTTGTCGCAACTCGAATTGTGAGTGAGTTAGGCTCGGAGTTGATCATGTCGGTCTATTTTAGTCTGGAAGTTGAGTGGCGAACTAACCGAGCGGGCGCAAGCAACCCTTCCCGACCTCGAGCTGATCCGACGCTGCGATTGCAATACGCTTGAATGGCTTTCAATCTAATCTCCCGCCGTCAACTTTGAAAATCTCATGGTCAGGAAGGGTTGCTTGCGCCCGCTCTTCCGTGTCGGCCTCACACTTAAGGAGTAATCACTCAACCGACCTGCTTCCATGTCCCAGTTCGATTTTGTGATCTACAGCCGCGCGCTTCGCAACCTTAGCGCATTTGTAATCACAGACACTGAACTAAAACTCATCGCAGCAGCCGCAATCATCGGGCTCAGCAAAAGGCCGAAGAACGGATAAAGAACTCCAGCCGCGATCGGTACCCCAGCAGCGTTGTAAAGGAACGCAAAGAACAGGTTCTGACGAATATTATTCATTGCCAGGCGGCTCAACACTCGCGCTCGCGCGATGCCGCGCAAATCGCCTTTTACCAGCGTCACTCCCGCGCTTTTGATTGCGACATCCGTGCCTGTCCCCATGGCAATGCCAACGTCTGCTTGAGCGAGCGCCGGCGCATCATTAATCCCGTCGCCTGCCATGGCGACAACGTGTCTATGCGCTTGCAGTCGTTTTACCACTTCAACTTTTTGTTGCGGCAGCACGCCGGCCACGACTTCGTCGAGCCCGAGTTTTACTGCGACCACATTCGCAGTCGTCGCGTTGTCTCCAGTCACCATGACGATGCGCAGACCTTCTTCATGCAACTGCCGGATGGCATCTGCGGTCGTTTTCTTAATCGGATCAGCTACGCTTAATAAACCCGCGACCTTGTTATCAATGGTGAGGTAAATGACTGTTTGGCCTTCGCTGCGAAGTTTCTCCGCCTGATCGGCGAATGGGTTCGATTCAATTTGCAGCTCGTCGATGAACGCCTGGTTTCCAAGCCCGACGCGTCGATTGTCTACCGAGCCCGCAACACCTTTTCCAGTCAGTGATTCAAAGTCATGTACTTTGCGGAGATTGATACCGCGCTCTTCAGCTCCGGCAATAATCGCAGCTGCGAGTGGATGCTCGCTGCCGCGTTCCAGGCTCGCGGCAAGCTGTAACATCTGATGCTCGTCAGTATCCTGAGCAGCGAGCACGCTCACGAGTTTTGGCTTGCCCTCAGTCAAAGTTCCGGTCTTGTCGATCACCAGCGTGTCGACCTTGCGCAGCACTTCGATAGCTTCTGCATTCTGAAATAGCACGCCATGCTGAGCTGCTTTCCCCATCGCCACCATGACCGACATTGGCGTGGCCAACCCAAGCGCGCAGGGACAGGCGATGATCAAAACAGCCACTGCATTCACGAGCCCATGCGCCATCCGCGGCTCGGGCCCGAGCACCGTCCAAACGATAAAAGTAATAATCGCTGTGATGACGACGATGGGAACGAAATAACCGGAAACCTGATCCGCAAGCTTTTGAATCGGAGCCCGACTGCGTTGCGCCTCGGCGACCATTTGCACTATCTGTGCGAGCAGAGTTTCAGAGCCTACTCGCTCTGCGCGCATCTCAAAAGTTCCGGTCGAGTTAACCGTAGCGCCAATTACTTTGTCGTTCGCAGTCTTCTCAACCGGAACGGGTTCGCCTGTGACCATCGATTCATCAACCGCGCTGCGGCCCGACGTTACCACGCCGTCGACTGGCACTTTCTCGCCGGGCCGGACGCGCAAGAAATCGCCCGGCTTGACTTGATCTAATTCCACATCTTCTTCGGCGCCGTCAGCTCGAATGCGCCGGGCCGTCTTTGGTGATAGACCCAACAAAGCTTTGATTGCCGCGCCGGTCTGACTGCGTGCTCGCAACTCGAGAACCTGGCCCAGCAACACGAGCGTTACGATCACTGCCGCAGGTTCGAAGTAGACCGCAACTTCACCAGCACTATTTTGAAAGGAGGCAGGAAAGAGTTGAGGAAAGATTTTCGCAACCACGCTGAAAACGTATGCAACCGAAACTCCGAGGCCGATCAGGGTAAACATGTTGAGGCTGCGATTGGTAATTGACTGCCAGGCGCGTGCGAAAAAAGGCCAGCCACACCAGACTACCACCGGCGTGGCGAGGATTAGCTCAATCCAACTCCACGTGGACATTGAAGCGATCGACTCGAGTGGATTGCGGGACAGGAGCTCGCTCATGCCGATCAGCAGCAGCGGAATCGTCAGCATCACCCCAATCCAAAATCGTCTCGTCATGTCGAGAAGTTCGGGGTTCGCCTCCTCAGCCAGTGAGATGTTGCGAGGCTCGAGCGCCATGCCGCAGATTGGGCAGTTGCCGGGAGCAGTACTGACAATCTCAGGATGCATCGGACAGGTGTATTCGGTCTTGCTTGCGAGCGAAAAAGGCGAAACGGGCTCGAGCGCCATGCCGCATTTTGGACATGAGCCCGCGCCTTCCTGGCGAACTTCAGGATGCATCGGGCAAGTGTGCGTTGAAGCTGCTTGCTTCGGTTTTGAAGCACGAGTGATGCCGGTGAGTTGAACAGAGGCCGGCGGTCGGAGAAAGCTTTCAGGATCGGCGACGAACTTTTGCAGACAATGCTTGCTGCAGAAGTAGTAAGTGGTGCCGTTATGTTCAGTTGAGCCTGCTGCGGATTGCGGCTCGACCGTCATTCCGCAGATAGGATCGATGAAAGTTTGGTTCGCCATACCCTGGAATTGCTCACTTCATGCGGCTCTGCCGCCGCACAGTGCGGAAAGGCTCTGCCTTTCCGATTCGAATCGAACTCTTTCTTATGAGGCTATGCCTCATTCCCGCGAGGTGCAGCCTCGCCGTTAGATTGATAAGGATCTTGACCGGTGAAGCAGAGCCTCACCGCACTGTGCGGCGGCAGAGCCGCACTACTCCATGGATCACATCTTACGTGGTCGCAGTCGTAGGAATAACTTCCAGCCCACGGGATGAGTGCCATAGATTCGCTCCAGAATCGCGGGCTTTGAATAGAACGTCAGATCACTCCCAATCGCAAGAGAAACTTTTCTGGTGCTCCAAATATCTCGCGCGCCGCCGAAGGTATACGCGCCGATTCGAAACGAGGGATGATCATCGGTGATCCCAAGTAATGCCCTGTCACTTGCTCGCAGCAGCTCATTCTTGTCCACCAATTCGAGCCGCGTGTATACATAGTTCTTATCGATGAAGTTCACCGTAGATTCAAAAGTGTAACCGTTGAGATTATGAATCTCTCCGGCATCGCTCGTGTGATTACGACCCCACACAAACGCGGTGGCCCAGTTTCCCCGCTTCAAAGGCTGATTGTATTGCAGCGATGCTGTCGTTCGTCGAATGTCAGTCGACGGTTCGGACGCCTCGGGGCTGCGGAGGAACCCGTGACTGATTTGAAACGCCCAGTTCGCATTCGGTGCTATCGACAGACGCACTGATCGCGAGTTCCACTTGTGCGAGTCAAAGTCGTACCGGTTCTCGTCAGGCTCACGGCCATTGAAAACCGAACCCTCAAGTTTCAGCCAGCGATAAGTAAAGCCGCTCGTTAAAACTCCAAACGAAATGTGGGTCGCATCCTGTAAATGATGCGCCAGTGTGGCGGACGAATTCTCCGAAGCTGACGCGCGATGCATAAAAGCAACCGGCCCCAAAGCTGGTTCACCCGGATAACCGAAATATGTGAACCATGTGCCGCGCTCGCCCAAAGGCAACGTGTACTGCGCTGACAGTTCCATGAAGAGATCGTGCGGATGCTGGCGATCAATTATTGGCTTGCTCTTGTAAGTCTCACCGGTCTGAAAGAGAAGAGGAGACCCGCCGGGCGGAAATGTAAAAGGCTCGAGACTAATCATGCCTCGCAATTGCAGGGTGCCGTTGCCGAGCTTGTGATAAGCCATCGGCATGAACCAATTCGCCGACTCTGCAGTGGTCGTGCCGCGTGGACCACCCTGACTATTGATTCCCACGACGAAGTTGTAATGAAACACCAACAGCCATCCGCTTGAGACCTTGTGGTACATGTACATCGGGCCCGACGAAGGCTGCCACGAGGTGCCTGAACCCATTTGACCCATCGAGAGAATGTTTGTCTGGCTTGAACCGACGCGTATGCCCATCTCTGATCCGTTCATCACCATCAGGGAAGTCGTGCTCATCGAGTTCATGTCGTGAGCCGTGCTTGGAGAAGGACTCACGGCCGCGTTGGGCATATCCATATCATGTTGGGGCGACGCGGAGGGAGTTGATGTTGGCGCTGCTGGGTGAACATGCGGCGTCTCCATTTTCATCTCGGGCTTCATCTCGCGCGACGCTGAAGGCGATGGAACCGGCATCTGCACATGTGGCGTGTCCATTTGCGTTTCGGGCGAAGGTGACGGTGAGAGCGCCGGAGTTGTCGCTGGCATCGAGTGCTTCGAATGTGTAGACGTTGACGGACTCGGTGAAGGCGTTGGCGAGGCGGTGCTCTTCGTGGGTTTTTGTGACGGCATCTTCTTCATGTCGTGCTGTGCCATCACCATTAATGAAGAAAAAACCATCAGAGCCAACATGGGCCAGACCAGGTTGAGCTGTCGACGTCGGGTCGAGCTTGATACACGCATAAAATACTTCCTTCAAAACTTTGAAAAGTCGATAACTCGACTGCAGACTTGTACCAATACAGGCACACGTATGCGTCGCGTCTCCAATGCAAAAATGAGTTGAAGGAAAGCTAAATGCGGAAAATGCTGTTGAGGACAAAGAGCAGGTGAGTTTGACCGGGTGGACCGTGATCGTAGCTCGGCAAAAGTCTTGCGAGAGGCGGTAAAGCTAACGGCAGCTTAACTACGGGCGCGGCAGCAGCGTCATGATTACGGCTCGATTCTCCGCTACTGAGTGAAAAACGATTCGGCGCCGGCTGGGAGTGACTCAGGCAATGCGTGCAGGCCGAAAAGCTAACCGGGGAGTCAGCGAACCGGCTTGACTCATTGGAGTCGGAGCTTTCAACGACCTCATTTACAGATTGGTTTGTTTGATTCGCCAGCGCTTCGTCAGCACCTGACTCGTGACCCGCACAGCTACTTCCTTCGCTCATCGCGTTCATATCAGCGGATGATTCGTCATCCATTTGCTGATGCATTTGATGATGAGTTTGAGGCGCGACTTTTGACGAGATTGATTCGGCAGAATGTTTTGGGCAGCACGAATGATTAGAGTTCCGAGGACAGAATCCAGCCGCGATTACGTTTCCCCAAGTGCCGCAAAGAAACGCAAAGGCCAAAATCGCGATAGCTGTTGGTCGATTACTCAACTTCATTCGCTTGCAATATATCAGGTGTCGGTGTCCGTCGAAAGCTCAAGCAGTCAGCAGCCGATACGCAGCAGTCAACTGTAGTAATCAAAGGTCAATGACGATTCTTAACGGGGCCGCTCCTTCCTAGCTCCTTCCTAGATGAATCATGTGTACACCCAGATCTCCAACGAGAATTATTTTGCTGACTACTGATTACTATTTACTGATTACTTCCGATGAACTTTTGGAAAAAATATTTTCGTAGCAGTGCGCCAAGAAAAAGTAGGTAAAGCATAAATGGTGAACTGAGTAGGCGATACCACAGGCTTGCCCTGTGGTGTTTCATGTTCACAGCTACAAAAACAGGCTGATCGATCGGTTCGCAAGAGGCCACGGGCTGGCCCCGTGGTGTTTCACGTTGCCGCCTGCCACCAGCAGCCGCGTGAACACTCCACGGGGCGAGCCCGGGGCATCACCAAAAATCTCGGCCCGCCTCAGTTAGCGACCAACGTGAGTGACCACGGCGCCAGGCCGTGGCCTCAGTTTTAGCGACTACCTACTTTACTTGCCGCACTGTTTTCGTAGAAAGTGCTTGACAGGATCACTGGTCCTGTTTTATACAAGCTGCTTGCGCGTCAACATGAGTTTGCGCAGGTGAGAAAGAAAGATTTCACGATGACTAACCGAACCCATATAGAAAACCTGGCGAAACGGCAACCCGCTGCGGGTATGTCCGCCGTCTGTTCGGGCCTCGGTTTGGCATGGTCACCAGCCATAATTTTTAACGGCAGACCAGGACAGAATCAGACGTTAGATAGCCGTTATATCAGGTATTAATCAGCGGGAGCGGCCTCCCGCTCCCAAATCTCAAAGAAAAATTCGCGAGACGTAAGGAGCGGGCAGCTTCCCTTGGAGGCTTAAAGCCCCGCTCCTTTGTTTTTTGACAATTGAAGTACCTATTTGTGAGCAAGTAGCACGGACTTCAGTCTGTGTTCAATGTGAGTTGAGTCTATTGACTTGAAACAGTCAACGTTATTGGCTGTGATGACGGTAGCGTCAACGAAAGGAAACACACACTGAAGTCTGTGCTACTTGTTGAGATGAAGGCAGGGAGCCTTCAACGGATGACGACGCTGTTGCGTTGCGAGCGTGTCGAGCGTCGCCGTCCTAAGGAGAAGTGTGCCTCGAAGTGTGTTCGCGGCTTGTTCCTCTCTGCCTTCATCATTTTTTTAGCACAAGAAAATTTATTTTGCATGCGCGGCAGCGAGATTGCTGAATGCAGAATGCGGAATGCTGATTGGACCATAAAGGATACGCTCCTGCTCCAAACGACGCCCGAGCCAGTGATGACGACCTTGCAGCGGGTAGTCACTGGACGAGGAAAGACGGGTCGCTGACTCTTCTTGCGAAGATGCCCGTACCAACTCGATTGCGGATTGCTGAATGCGGAATGATGATTAGATTCCAATCAGCATTCCGCAATCACCAATCAGCAATCACCAATCAGCATTCGCCGGAGGCGCCTGGCTCTTAAGCAGGGGATTGTGAGTTCAAGTCTCACCTGACGCACCAGAACCGATTGCAGATTGCGGAATGCGGATTAGAATTTTGCCGCGGATGAACGCGGATAAAACGGATCAAGAAAAGAATTCTTGAAACTTGCGTTTTTCATATCCGCGTTTATCTGCGGGCTGAATTGAATCGTTTTCAGCCTTCTCGACAAAAGTTTGTCGGACATTTTCAAGATATCTTTAGGCTATTCTTAGAAAGGAGGTATTCATAATGCCTTATGAAAAACTAACAATTGGTGGCGCCCAAAATGAGATTCTTTCCTGGGCTCACCACGACTTCAGCATTGAAGAACAATCGATGCTGCGTAACGTTTCGCGCTTGCCTTGTCTATTCAAGCACGTCGCGCTGATGCCTGATGCTCACCTGGGCAAAGGCAGCATGGTTGGTTCGGTTATCGCCACTAAAGAAGCGGTGATTCCGGCAACCGTCGGCGTCGATATCGGCTGCGGCATGATGGCAGTGAAGACACCATTCACAAGCCACATCCTCGAAGGCAAGTTGAAAGACCTTCGTCTCGCAATTGAAGAAGCCATTCCTACCGGCTTCAGCTCGTACAAGGAATCGGTTGACGAGTCCTCGTACTGGGAAGGCTGGAAGGATTTTGGCGAGCTGCACCAGGGCGTACGCGATCGTAAAGCGAAAGCGATGACGCAGTTGGGCACGCTGGGTGGCGGCAACCACTTCATCGAAGTTTGTGTGGATACAGAAGACACGGTGTGGCTGATGCTGCACTCGGGCTCGCGCAACATTGGTAAGGAATTGGCAGAACGTCATATCTCGACAGCGAAGAACTTGTGGAAGCTGTCGGAGCTGCCTGCTCCTGACCTTGCTTACTTCATCCAGGGCACGCCGGAATTTGCGGCGTACTGGAAGGATCTAAAGTGGGCGCAGGGATACGCGATGACGAATCGCGAGATCATGATGACCCGTCTATTGAAGGTCTTTAACAAGATGTTCAATCATCGCCAGCCATTTAAGCCTGAGCTGGCGGTCAATTGTCATCACAACTACGTTGCGCTCGAACAGCACTTTGGCGAAAAAGTTTTCGTCACACGCAAGGGCGCAATCAACGCGGAAGCCGGCGTCTACGGCATCATTCCAGGCTCGATGGGCGCAAAGTCGTTCATCGTGCAGGGACGTGGTTTGGCGGAAAGCTTTAACTCTTGTTCGCACGGCGCGGGGCGCAAGCTCTCGCGTAGCGCGGCCAAGCGGGCTTTTACGAAAGACGACCTGGCGCGTCAGACTGCTGGCGTTGAATGTCGCAAAGACGTAGGCGTGCTGGATGAAATTCCCGGCGCTTACAAGGACATCAAGACAGTGATGAAGAACCAGAGCGATCTGGTCAAGATCGTTGCCGAGATCAAGCAAGTGGTCTGTGTGAAAGGATGAGCGGATTGCGGATTTCTGATTGCGGAATGCAGATTGGTCCGTAGTTACACGTTGGTGGCTACAGACAAACTCTACCGCTACCAGAATCCGCAATCAGCATTCCGAAATCTACAATCTTGAAAACGTTACCCAACTGGGTGGGGAATTCATGTACATCTGAAAAGTTGTGGGAGAGACACTTCGAAGTTTGTTGTCGAGCGTACTATCTTTCGCAGGCGTCCACGGTAACCACGAATCATCTTCGAAATCGTATTTTCGTTGCAGCCGACCTCGCAGCGTGAGCACATCGTTCGCCACCGAGTAGTAACCCTTTTCCTCAAGAAACAATCTGTCGGTCGTATCGGTTGATGGAATCGTGGCGAATCCCTGCCCCGAGTAAGTGCCGTCGGCATTGAAAGTAAATTGGATCTTAAGCGTGCGCGCGGCCTGGATGCCATCTTCGTTGATCGGACTGCTGAACTCGCCCTGGTAGGTTCCAGTTCGCAGAGTTGGGGCTGCCGGCTCGACAGGCGAAGCACTTGGAGACGGTGACGAAGAATTCAGTTGCGGTGACGTCGTTGGTGAAGGGCTGGGACAGTTACCCAGCACAACGCAAAGCGGGACCGCGCTACTACTCGGACTCGGACTGAATGAGTATGAAGGTGTCGAGGGATTCGAGCTTACGGTCGCTCGATCTTGACGATCCTGCTGGTTGGCTATCCAGATTGCGAGTTTGATTCCGCTCAATAGCAGGATGAGTGCGATGGTCCCAATGACTCCGAGCACCGCCCACTTTTTTCCTTGCGGTTGAGGTGTTATGGGCGGCGGCGTTGGAGGTGGCAATGGCGGCGTCGGCGTCGGTTTTGGTGAGATGACAGTGACTTCATCATCCTGATAAGCGCGCAGGACCGACCCATCTTCCAAACAGAAATTTAGATCGTCGCCGTAGGTGCGTTGACATTCAGGGCATTGTTTCATGGCGATCGTCTGGAAGTTAGATAGCTGAGTTTGATCGCTCGCCAATCTAAAAGTAGCGCATTCTATCTTTGAATCTCTGCCAGCGACAAACTGATTGCTGAATGGTGATTGCTGATTGGGGATTTATGGGCAAAGAGCAAAGCGTGAATGGCAATGGAAGCGCCACAGATGAACACAGGTGAACACGGATTAATCAAAACGTTTGTCGTTTAATCCCTATCCGTGTCTATCCGTGAAAATCCGTGGCCACTCTGCTCTTTGCACTATGCTCTTTGCCCGTTCATTCGCAATCCGAAGTTCCTTTGCTCCTGTAGCTCAACTGGAAGAGTGCGACGCTTCGAACGTCGAAATTGCGGGTTCGAATCCTGCCGGAGTTCCAATCACAAGTAAAAAGGAAAAAGTGAAGACAGAAAATGAGACTGATTGCTCCTAACTTTTACCTTTTTACTTGTTCTGCGCGCGTCGCCAAGCGGCTAAGGCGCTGGACCGCAACTCCAGTATTCGTGAGTTCGAGTCTCACCGCGCGCTCCAATCTTAAGTAGCACAGACTTCAGTCTGTGTTCACTGCGAGTTGAGTCTATCGACTTGGAACCAGTCAACGCGGCTGACTACAACGACGGTAGCGTCAACGGAAAGTAAACACAGACTGAAGTCTGTGCTACCAAGCTTCAAGGGCGGTGATTCGCTCCCTGCGGATCTTTACCTCACTACCGTCCTTGAAATTTCGAATTTCGGATTGCGAATTGCGGATTTGCAAACCGAAATGACTGGCCATGCTTGAATTCGAAATCCCAAGTTCTTAAATCCGCATTCAGCAATCCGCAATCACCAATCGGCACGCTGGTCCTACGGGTCTGTAGCTCAGCGGAACTAGAGCGGCTGTCTTCTAAACAGCAGGTCGCAGGTTCGAATCCTGCCAGACTCACGAAAAGAAAGTTTCAGGTTTCAAGTTCAAGGTCTCAAGTCAGTGCGCCAAGAAAAAGTAGGTAGTCGCTAAAACTGAGGCCACGGCCTGGCGCCGTGGTCACTCACGTTGGTCGCTAACAGAGGCGGGCCGAGATTTTTGGTGATGCCACGGGCTCGTCCCGTGGAGTGTTCACGCTTCATGCTGGTGGCAGGCGGCAACGTGAAACACCACGGGGCTAGCCCGTGGCATCT
>DATNBH010000014.1:0-55709 GCA_035572035.1 Pyrinomonadaceae bacterium
TCACACTGCTTGCTTGATGCACATCCACCCCTACATAATAGCTTCTCATTAGGGCTCTCCTTCCGGTTGTCTGCTTGAGGTCTTAGATCAACTCCAAGTTACAACCAATGGGGCGCCCTTTCATATATAGCGTGGTATCAAGCGAAACTGACCCATTATCTCGCACTTCACATCGTTGACACTTTGATGGTCGTTGGATATAGTCACCCGCCGAAAGCTCAATGACTGACGAAGTAGCCGCAAATCTCTGGCGGTCTCCTGGCACACCGGGTACTTGCAGCCCGCACCAACATCATCGTTTTTTGGGAGGATTTATGAATCGCGAAAACCGAAAATTCGCCTGGATCACTTTTATTGTTGCGATCATTTTAATGCACGCCGCCGGCACTGACGCGCAACGCCGGAACGGCGAATCAACAGCGCCCAAAGGTGGAAAACCACGCATCGTCGTGTTGGCAACAGCGTCAAGCAATACCTTGTGGACAACCAACGTAACGACCGCGACTTTGGAGGATGCCCTCACCCAAAGCGGGCGCTTCGAAGTCATAGCCGGAGCCCAGCGTGACAGGCTTCTCAAAGAACAAGGATTCAACAATTCCGATCTGGTCGATCCACAACAGGCAACCAAGGTCGGGAAGCTTTTGTCTGCGCGATACATAATTGTTGGGAATGCGCTGGATGTGACCGTCAAGAAAAAAGGCGGAGGCTTCAGCCCCATCGATCTGGGTTCGGAGATCAAGACGCGGATCCAGGTACAAATGATCGATGCTGAAACCGGCATCGTTAAGACGTCAAAGTCTTTCGAAGAAAAAGCCAACAAGGTAACAGCTACTGGCGCACAAACTGACAACGATGCGATTCGCGATGCTTATCGCAAGGCGATGGAAACCATTGCTACGAAATTTGTGAGTGAGTTAGGCGAAGCAGTTCCGACCGAGACGATCGTGCTCCTTGTCAGAGCTGGCCGCGTAGCACTTGATATCGGAGGTGAGCAGGTAAAAGTTGGTCAGGAATTCGAAGTTTTTTCGCAGGACGAGCCTATCCTCGGACCTGATGGTAAGCCCCGTGGTTACTTAACCACCAAATACGCTCGTTTGCGAATCTCTGAAATTGAACCTGGACTTTCGTGGTCGACTGTGGTTACGACTTACGACGAGAACGGCGCTCCCGACGCCGCGATCAAGGTGGAACGAATCAAGAAGAATATGTCGGCCAAGCGAGTGAAGTAACTCTGACCGATCACCCGAAACGCTATCTGTTTCCGCCCGAGTATTCAGAACTCTCGCCGGAAAACTAGCACGACAGGTAATCCATTATGACAAAACATCGGAGAACCGTTTTCACTTCCGCGGCGCCTAAATGGCTCAATGCGGTTATCTTGGGCGCGGCAGCGTTGATGGTGCTCAACTGCTTTGGTAGCGAAGCAAGTGCCGAAACACTCAAGAAGCGTTACACCTTTGACTACGACAGGACGACTCGCCGAGCGTCTTCGATTGCTGCCGCGACAAAGGCGAGAAAAAAGTTGTTGCTTGATTTTCTGTCAGCCAAGTTTGCTCCGGAAATAATCACTAATCTAGCTGAGGACATCGACGTCGCGCTTGACCCGCCAGATCAGTTTTTTAGCTCCTTCCAGGTCGTCAGCGAGAAAGTGAGTGAAGATGAGCTGAAAGTGACGCTTACCGTCGAAGGCGAGTTTGATTTCCCCGAGATGGTGACGGCGTTGGTGCAAAACAAAGTATTGAGCTTTGGCAAGCAGCCGCCGAAAGTGATGGTTTTGCCATCCTCACGTTTCGACGATCCGAAGGCGGCAAAAACCCTACGGGCACTGATCTACGACAAGATCAAACAGGCTGGCCTACGACCAGTTGCTTTCGAGAGTGCTGGTGAATCGGTCAGCTTTCGAATCAAAGGCAGCGTCACACCAACTGCGATCGAGCGCCAGGCGCTCATACGAACTGCCATCCAATATGGGGCTGACTATCTCATCTACATAGACGCGGAAGTCGAGTCCAGGCCTTTTCAACAGGGCGGTTACGTTGCCGATACGAACTTTATACATACCATTCTGCGGCCCAATGGCGCTTTGATACTTGGAGAGTCGATAACGAGCGAACGCGGTAGCGGCTCCACGGCAATGCTGGCGTTTGATCGCGCCCTCGACTCCGTGGCTCCGGTCATTGCGAAAATGGCGATAGGGCAGCTCTACCAATCGATCTACTCCGACAGCGACGTCATTTACAACACGCCGAAGCTGCTGCAGGAGAAAGCCGTGGTCATCAACTTTGGTAATGCGGCGCTGGTGGAGGCGGTGGTTGCTCGGCTCAAAAGTTCCGGCGCCAGCGCGAGGCTTGGGACAGGTATGTCCGATGTTGTTGCTCGCATTTCCATCGAAACGACGATGGATGATTTTGAGCTCTACGAATGGTTCAACCAGCAAAAATTCACAGTTGGTGGAAAGGTATTTAGAACGCCGGTAGTTGCCTATGCCGAAAACCGAATTGAAGTCGAAGCCGTGGCGGATCAGGTAGCACCCAGACGTCCTCCCATAGGTAAAGCACCGCCTCGTATCAAGCGACCGACAACTACTCAGCCCCTTGATTCATTGGCAAAGGTAGTTCTGCAGCTGAGGCCGGCAAAGTTTAATTGAGTCTCTCTCACAAGACGTCAGGTTACTGACCTGGTTGTTTCAAGCTCGGAACCGCGCGTCCCGCAAGTATGTCCTTAACATCCCGGGCGTGCGGTCCCTGGGGTGCGACCTCGAGATATCGCGCAAACGCTCCTCTTGAACCTTCGGTATCTCCCGCATAATGCAGCGCAAATCCACGATAGTAGTGAAGGTCAGCGTCACTCGGTTTGAGAGCCAACGCCCGATCAAACGCGTCGGCTGCCTCACGAAAACGTTTCACCACCAGTAAGGCCATGCCGTTGTTGGTCAAGACCTGGGCCGACGGCTTTGCATATTGTTTGATAGCAATCTCATATTCAATGACTGCCTCGGCGGCCTTACCCAGATCGTAAAGCGCGACTCCGAGATTTTCATGAGCTTCAGGAAAGGTAGGCTTAGCTTCGATTGCCTTGCGATACTCCTCGACCGCCGCAGTGTTCTTTGAGGCCGCGGCAGCACTGGAACCGGATTGCGCCAGCGAATAGGCCTGCTCTTGATACGACTTGCCGGCTTTGTAATGGGTATCCGCTGTCTGCTCTTCGCCGGACGTTGCCGTTCCAGTAGAGTCTGGCTTAGCTTGATTCCCTTGAGCGGTCGGTTGGCTTGGTAGATTGCTGACAATCTCCGGGCTGGTTGGCTTCGAGCGAAAATAGAAGAAGTATCCGGCAAGGCCGAGGCCCACGAAGAGCAGCAGAGCAAACGCGGGGATAAGGAGCAACGGTAGCTTTGATCGCTGTTTGATCGGTTGAGATGGCGGCGTCGAAATGGGCGGCTGCCATGGCGCGGCAATCGTGGCCGAAGGTGAGGCTGAAGGGGAGGCCGAACGGGAAGCACTAACGGAAACGTTTTGATCCGTACGCGGCGCCATCATCGTCACTGAATCAGACGCCCCAGGAGCGCCGAGTTCGGGCTGCGTCAAATGAGTCTTTTCTAAGGACGCCGATGAGCGGAAGTTCGCCGGGCGATTGTCGGTGACAGTGGGCATATCACCAAGAGACACTGGACTAGCCGACGCAGCTGAGCTGAGGGCTGCCGCAAATTTCTGGACGTCGGGTATGCGCTTCTCGGATTCTCGCGCCAGACCAGACATCACCACTCTGTCTATCTCTTCGCTCAACAACGGAGCGGTGGCGCGCAAGGATCGCGGCTCTCCGTTGACTCGTCTCATCATTAGGGTTCGCAAGTTGTCGCCCTCGAACGGAAGCGTGCCGCTCAACATTTGATAGACGATAATCGCGAGACTGTAGAGGTCGGATCTCGAATCCAGAGGCTCGCCCAGAACTTGCTCCGGCGACATATAGGTTGGCGTGCCAAGTAAAAATCCGGTTTGCGTGAGATTGTCCTCGCTGTCTTCGACACTCTTGGCGATGCCAAAGTCGAGCACCTTTACCAGCTCGGTCTCGCTATTTTTGCGGGTGAGCATGATGTTGGCGGGCTTGAGATCCCGATGGACTATCCCCAACGCATGGGCCGACGTCAGAGCGCGCGCGATCTGAGTGGTAATGTTGACGACACGCTCGAGTGACAACGAACGTTCGCGCGCCAGTACTTGCGCCAGCGATTCACCTTCAATGTATTCCATTGCGAGGTAAAGCAAGCCCGGCTCCGCTTCGCCGAAATCGTAGATGGTAACGGCATTGGGACTATCAATGCGACTGCTCATCTTGGCCTCGCGGCGAAAACGGGCGCTGGCGGATTCCATGTCGGAGGCGACGGGCGTTAGCAGCTTGATCGCGCAAATCCTGTCCATCTGAGTGTGGATAGCCTTGTAGACCGCACCCATACCGCCTTGTCCAATTGTTTCGACGATGCGAAAGCGCCCGTCGAGGACTCGACCGAGCATAGGATCGGTGACTGGCGCCGCTTCCTGATTTAGTACGGAACCATCAAAGGGACAGATACGGAAGTCCTGATCGCCAAAGTTTCTTTTACACTGTGAGCAAACTTTCATCTTGCTTCTGAGACTGTTTGGCAGGTGTAAAGCCTGCTGAGCCTAGCACCCTACGCGAAGTCGATCAAGAAACTTATGTTGTAACCTCTCCTGAGAATTTGGAGTGCGGCGGCCTGTCACCGCTTTGGCCTGCGGCGGCTTGACGCCGCTATTCAGGAAATGCTGGCTTTATCTCAGATAAGCTGCGACAAGTCGCAGCGACCAAAGCGCCGACCCATATCGGCGCGCTCCAAACCAGCGCACTACCGAACTAACCTTGAGTTTTCGATTGACAGAGGCAGGAGCAATACTTACATTTTGTGCGCAACCGCCAGAGTAATTGTTCTCGATGTATCTCTCGCAAGATCAAGTTGCTCAGATCCTAAGTAGCGGTTCTCAACTCTCAATCTTTCTTGTAGCTCGATATCAAAATGTTAGAGGCGAAGACCGTCCTTCAGAATCGCTACTCCGTCAGCCACTTCCCAGCAGTGAGGCTTCAAGCTCGCGGCGGGCCTCTTCGTCGTTTCCCCAGTACATGAAAATTACTCTCATTGAAGAGCGCGGCGAGGCACGAGCGGCAGAGCGCTCGTTTCAGGGTTCGATCATTAAGGTCGGGCGCGATGCGTCGGAGTGTCAGATTGTCTTCGATGGCGGCGAATGGCCGATGGTATCGCGCCGGCACGCGGAGTTTCGTTCGCTGGAAAAACTCTGTGTGCTGGTAGACAACAACTCCACTTTTGGTACTTACGTGGAAGGACAACGAGTCGCTGGTCCAACTGAAGCTCGCGCCGGCCTAACAATTCAATTTGGCACGGATGGCCCGGTAATTCGAATCACGCGCATCGATCTGGACTCATCGAGTGACGACGAGCATTTTGATAACTCCAGCGCGCAGGAGATGAGCGCAACCTCGTCAATACTCGAGAAAGACACAACGAAATCCATCCCGCCGCTTCGTCAGCCTCAGCCCGCGCTGCTTGAGTTTGTCAGTGGTCCGGAAGTAAGTCCCAAACGAATCATAATTGAAAAAGACGTCATTACTCTCGGTCGAGCCCCAGAGCTTGATGTTGCTGTGGAGGTCGGCGCCGCAGTGGTCTCGCGGTGCCATGCCGAAGTTCGACGGAACGCGGATGATTTTGTTGTTGGCGACCGGGGCAGCTTCAACGGGACACTTCTCAACGGCCAACGTATTGCCATACCTACACCACTCAATGATGGCGATCTGATTCAACTCGGCCCAAGTGGTCCGGTATTACGATTTGTTCATCATGGCCAACAACGCGTGACGCAAACGGGCATAGCGATCGCTCCGGATGGCCCGTCGCTGAAAGGAGCATTGGCCGCGATTGCTAAGAAAGCGACCATCGTCAAGCGAGACCCTGATTCATCTCAACAGGTTCCCGTCGATCGAAGTCGCGAACCGGTGTTACGCGTTCGTTTCAATGATAAATCTCAGCTCTCGATCGGCCGTGCAGAAGATAACGACATTCGTTTGGATGGTCTGCAAATCTCAAGTCACCATGCCCGTGTTTTGAAGAGCGGCGGCGACGTTGTTATCGAAGATAACAACTCAACAAATGGCGTGTATGTGGATGGCAAGCGACTATCCGGAAAAGAGTTGCTGAGGCGCGATGCCATTGTGCAGATCGGACCCTTTCTTCTGCAGGCTGACGCAGCGGACGGAGTACAGGTTTTCGATACGCGCTCAAAGACGCGCATCGACGTACTGGAAATTACCAAAGTGGTTCCTAACAACGTGGGGAGCGGCACCATCACCTTGCTCGATGGAGTCAATCTTTCAATTCAGCCAAATGAGTTCGTGGGCCTATTAGGTCCTTCAGGTGCGGGCAAATCCACTCTGATGGATGCCTTAAATGGAATGCGTCCAGCCACCCGCGGTCAGGTCCTCATAAACAATCTCGATCTCTACCGGTATCTTGATTCGCTAAAGCAGTCCATTGGCTACGTTCCTCAGGACGACATCATTCATCGAGAGTTAACTGTCTACCGAACGCTTTATTACGTCGGCCGGCTGCGCCTTTCTCGAGATGTGTCAGAGGCCGAGATCGATCAGATTGTCACCGAAGTGATGGACGTTACTGGACTCTCTGAGCGTCGAGATGTTCCGATCTCACAGCTTTCCGGTGGCCAGCGCAAGCGTGTTTCCATCGCCGTCGAGTTGATAACCAAGCCATCAGTAATCTTCCTTGACGAGCCCACCTCGGGTCTCGATCCCGCCACTGAAGAGAAGGTAATGGTGCTCTTCCGGCAAATTGCGGAAAGCGGTCGCACCGTAATTCTCACGACGCACGCGATGGAAAACGTCAAGCTGTTCGACAAAATCGTCGTCTTGATGCGAGGGAAACTCGTATTCTACGGAGCTCCGCAAAGGGCCCTCGAGCACGTTGGCGCATCCAGCTTCAAAGATCTCTACGACAAGCTCGAGGCCCCGATTGAACAACGGATTGCAGATCTCTCCAGGCGAGAACCCGGGCAAATAGATTCTCGAAACATTGAGAAAGGAAAGATCACTGAAGAAGTAGCCGAAGAGTGGAAGCGCCGCTTTGTCGATACAAACGAGTACGACCAAAACGTCCGACAGCGCTTCAAGGATATCACCGAGGTAGGACCTGCCGTCGCACCGGCCAGACCGCGCCGGGCAGTCACGGATGCTATCCGGCAGTGGCGAACGCTGTCGCAGCGCTACCGTGAGGTATTGAGCCGCGACAAATTCAATCTCTTTATTCTGTTTGTGCAAGCTCCGATTATCGCCGTTCTTACCGCGCTCGTAGTTGCTCGGGACGCTCCTCGTGATTTCGCATATTTCATGTTGGCGCTGGTGGCTGTGTGGTTCGGCGCCTCGGTCGCAGCGAGAGAGATTATTAGAGAACGCGCGGTCTATAGTCGTGAACGCATGGTTAATCTGGGATTGTTACCGTACGTTTGCTCAAAACTCTGGGTGCTTTCGCGAATTGTTGGTCTCCAGTGCTTGCTACTGTTCGCAACTCTGAAGGTCTTCGACTTTACCGGTGTGATGAAAATGCCAGGCATTATTTTCGGACTACCACAATTTGCAGTGATGCTTCTCACCGCCATGGTTGGAGTCGCGCTTGGCTTGTTTGTTTCAGCGCTCGTAAGAACTTCGGAGATGGCGACCAGCTTGATCCCGCTTATTCTGATTCCTCAAATTCTGTTTTCCGGTCTGGTTGGCGTTCCCAAAGGCCCCTCGAGATGGGTTGGGGTTTTGATGCCGGCAACCTGGTCGTTTGATGAGATGAAGCGCCTGTCGAAAGATGAGGTCAAGGTGCTGCGGGGTAAGGAAGAAGGGGCTGAGCCTGCGACTACGAATGACGGACGAGGGCTCTACAAGCAAACAGAACACGTCAACAATCAGAGAATAGATGAGAAACATCAGGAGATTGAAGACTACCGAGCGCGCTCAGAAGCGAGATCGCAAGATTTTGAAAGGGAGATGGAAGATTACCAGAACGCGTTGGCGCAATATCAGCGTGGACTCCTGAAAACCGAACCCACTCGGCCGCGCTCACCGCTACCTGATCCCGCGCCGGCCAAAGTAAAAGTCGAGAGAATCCCCGACGACCTCAGCGACTATGTGGAGTTTCTGCATCTATGGGGCGGAGTTTGGCTCAATCCGTTGGTTCTCCTGACGATCTTTATGGTCCTGGTATTAGGCACGGTGCGAGTATTGCGATCTCGAGACGTGAGCTGACTGACGCAGATTGTTGATAATAGGCTGTGTTCCACAACTCGCTGCGACAGGTCGCAGCGACGAAAGCGCCGACAGGTCGGCGCACTCCAAATTACGGCACTACCGATAGAGAGTATTGCTTGCCAGAGTTGGGGTCGTCATCTATTGTCCCGTTCCAAACTTTCGCGGAGACTTCAATGAAAAACCTAAAGCTGTTCTGTCTGGCCCTGCTTATCACAGTTGCGTTGTTACCGGTACCATTTTGGACGAGATCAAGTTTCATAAGTGTCTCGAGGGCGGCGGGGAGCTCTCAAAAGACCGGATCGGTTGCCGGATTCTATGATGTTCGCAAGTTCGGAGCGCAGGGTGATGGAAAGAAGCTCGATACCGCGGCCATTAATCGAACTATCGACGCGGCAGCCGCAGCCGGAGGCGGCACCGTTTTCTTTCCCGCGGGAAACTATCTTTCAGTCTCGATTCGTTTGAAGAGCAACGTGGCGCTGTATCTCGACCATGGCTCGACCATCATTGCCGCCGAAGTTGGGAAGGGAATCGCTTACGATTTGCCCGAGCCAAATCAGTGGGATGCTTACCAGGACTTTGGCCACAGTCACTGGCGCAATAGTTTGATCTGGGGAGAGAACCTTGAAAACATTTCCATTCTTGGCCCCGGACGAATTTGGGGAAAGGGCCTGGTGCGAAGCGGCAATCAATCGCGAACCAAAGAACAGAACGATGCGTTGGCAAAGGCGCCAGCGGATCCAACGACTGGACCATTTGGCTATCCGAATGCTCGCGACGCCGTCGAGCCAGGCTGGGGAAACAAATCAATCAGTCTCAAGCTCTGCCGTAACGTGATTATTCGTGACATCTCTATCCTGCATGGCGGGCACTTTGCGATACTCGCAACCGGCGTCGATAACCTGACGATCGACAACATCAAAGTAGACACTAACCGCGACGGGATTGACGTCGATGCGTGCAAGAACGTGCGCATCTCAAACTGCAGTATCAATTCACCGTTTGATGATGCGATTTGTCCCAAGAGCTCCTACGCGCTTGGTTACGCGCGCGCGACTGAGAACGTCACGATTACGAATTGCCAGGTCAGCGGCTACGACGAAGGGAGCTTTCTTGATGGAACTTACAAACGAGAATTCCGAAATCCAAATGGTCTCTTCAGCCCCACCGCACGAATAAAGTTCGGGACTGAGTCCAACGGCGGTTTCAAAAACATCACAGTCTCGAATTGCGTCTTTGATTATTCGAGAGGGCTCGCCCTGGAGGCAGTCGACGGCGCACTGCTGGAAGATGTGACTATCAATAACATCACGATGCGTGACATCAGTAACTCTCCGATCTTTCTGCGACTTGGTAATCGAGCTCGTGGTCCGAAAGAGAAAACCACCGTTGGTGCTTTACGGCGCGTCATCATAAGTAACGTCGTCGTCTACAACGCTGACTTGAAGTACTCATCGATTATTAGTGGTATTCCCGGACATCCAATCGAGGATATTCAGCTGAGCAATATTCGAATTTACTCTCAAGGCGGCGGGACGAAGGAGCAAGCGGCGCTTGAGCCTCCTGAAAAGGAAGATGCGTATCCGGAACCGACGATGTTTGGAGAACTACCCGCGCATGGCTTCTTCATTCGACACGTCAAAGGGCTGCAGATGAATGATGTGAGCGTGACTTATCTTAAGGATGATGCGCGGCCCGCGTTCGTAATGATTGACGTCAAAGGCGCAGACTTTTATCGACTGCGCGCTCAGCACGGTCTGGATGTGCCCACCTTCGTTCTTCGAGATGTTGAGGGCTTGAACATTCAGCAGAGTTGGCCGCTCGACGATGTGCGGCTGGATCGAGTGGCGGCGAAAAAGCTTTGACAGCGAAAACTCTATCCGCAGATTACGCAGATTTCGACTTTCGGCTGGCGATCAGCTCCTGGTTCAGATGTTTGTGTTTGTGGAGAATTGAAAGGTATTTGCGGACTCAACTGAGATCAGCTCGAGGTTGGGAAGGGTTGCTTGCGCCCGCCTCAAGTTACCAAAGCTCTCAACTAAGAGATCATCAAAACTCCAGCTCGATCAAAATTGAGTGCCAGGGAAACTTGAGGCGGGCGCAAGCAACCCTTCCCAACCTCGAGCTGATTGAGCTTGACTGATTCATTTACAACTTGACGCCTATCCCGATACTACAGATGTGGCGGAAAGTGATCGATGAGGGTAAGATTCAGGCGAACCGATAGACCGAATGAACATGCCTGTCACTCTAGCTGACATTGCTCGCGAATTGGGCGTCTCAAAGATGACCGTTTCGCGAGCTATAAATAACAACCCGCTCATTACTCCTCAGACTCGGAAAAAAGTGCTCGAGGTGGCGCGGCGGCTCAACTATCAGCCGAACCAGCACGCGCGAGCTCTGGCTACGAACCGCTCGCATTTGATTGGCATCATCGTTCCGGATTTGATGAATTTGTACTTTGCGGAAGTAATTCGCGCGATCGAAACCGTTGCGAGGCCCGCCGGCTTTCAGCTTTTGATTTGCGTAACCGATGAAGATACCACTCGCGAAATCGAGGAGGTCGAAGCGCTGCTACAGCGAACGGATGGGCTAATTATCAACTCGGTGTTTCCTCCGAGCGAGACTCGAGCCTATCGAAAAATGTTGGCAAAAGGCGCGAAGATAGTATTGGTGGATCGAACGCTCGAAAACCTGAAGTGTTCGAGCGTTGCTACCGACAACATCAAGGTGGGCCAGCTGGCTACGGAACATCTCATCAGCCTTGGACATAAGCGCATCGGGCACTTGCGAGGGGATTCGTCATCGGTAAGTAGCGATCGTTTTGAGGGCTACAAGGACGCGCTGAATCGATACAAATTGCGTTTCACGAAGTCGCTGGCTCGTGATTGCGGTCTTTTGGAATCTGAGGGGTACCAGGCAATGCGGAGTTGGTTAGCCGAAGGTGATTTGCCCGATGCGATTTTCGCCGTCAACGATCCGGCTGCAATCGGTGCGATGAAAGCCCTCGATGAGGCACGCTTGCGAGTCGGAAAAGATGTAGCCCTTATTGGAGCCGGAAACATCCACTATGGCGAAATGTTGCGCGTGCCTTTGAGCACCGTGTCGTGGTCGCGCAGTGAGATGGGTAGCAATGCTGCACGACTTCTGATTGAGAGTATCGAATCAAAGAACTCGCCGCCGCGACCCCATCGAGTCGTGTTGCAGCCGGAATTGGTGGTGCGAGATTCGTCCGGGCCGAGAGTTGAGAATAGGGTTTTGAGGATGGCCTCTAACTAAGGGCACTAACGTGAGCGATCTGAATTTTAGGCCACAGATGAACACGGATATAACGGATCTGAACCAAATAGGAATCTTAGATCTGTGTTGCTCCGTGTTCATCTGTGGCTGGGAATGAATCAGGGTAGAAGCGGTTTGATCCTGGTCGAGTCAAGTCTAAGCAGGGTAACGGCAGTTCTTACTCAACTTTAGCAGGCAAGGATGCCTGCGCTCCCACGCCAGCCTCGATCAAACCATAATGACTTTCGAGGTGACCATTACGGCTCTTCTGAGCGTAGCCCAACTCAGCGCCTCCTGAAATTACATGGTCCACACCGGTGGTGAAGGTAGCCTGTGAGGCAATAAAGAGACACAAACGGCCCACCTCTTCGATTTGCCCCATTCGTCCTAACAATTGCGCGGCCTCGCCCCGCGACCTGTACTCTTCCGGATCCGAAGCCTGATCGATCGCTTCCTGCCATAACGGTGTATAGACATTCCCCGGAGATACCGAGTTGACCCGAACACCGTGTGGCGCCTCATCAACAGCCAGAGCCTTCGTGAAAGCTGTAATCGCGCCTTTGGTGGCGACGTAAGTCGTAGCGTGATGTTGGCCGATGGTTGCGACCAGGCTGGACATGTTGATGATGTTGCCTTGGGTTTGGCGCAAGTAGGGCAGCGCAAACTTTGACGCTGAAAAAATACTCACGAGATTCAGATTGAGCAGTTCGCGAAACTCTTCTACTGAAAAGTCGTCGATTGGTTTGTGCGGTGGATGCCAGCCGGCGTTATTGATTAAGCAATCAATCCGGCCGTGGTGTGCGATTGCCTTCTCAATCAGCAGCCTGATGTCCTCAGTCTCTCGAACATCACAATATATGAAAATCGCGCTTCCGGAGCCCTGAGCTTGCGCGACTTCATTCAGCGAAGAAACTACCGCTTCGCCTTCAGCCTGGTTGTTACAGCAGATTACGAGATGTGATCCCGCCCTGATGAATTCCTGAGCGCAACCCTTACCGATGCCGCTGCTGCCGCCGGTTATGATTACGACTTTTTCAGAGTAGGGAAGATCAGCCATTTGAAAACCTTGGGTTCCTGATTCGGTCAAATAACATTAACGCGCCGGCTCTGGAGTTCAGAGTCTTAAGTAAAGGTTCATTAGCCAGATTGGCAAGAAAAAAATGCGATGCTCGAGTTTTTTCGCGGCAGTTCATAGCTGCCGCTGAATACCGCATCGTTGGCCTGAGCGAGACAGACTAAGCGCTGGCGCTAATCCAGTCTCAGGAATGTTACCGGTAAAATAATACTTGTTAACGGTAACAAAATCAAGTATGCTGTTTCGGCAAACCAGAAGTCAGGGCTTTAGCGCGCAGCGCCGGAGCCAAATCTTTCCTTAGTTGTTAGTAGTTTAAGTCGAACCCTGGACGGCGGTGTTTAGTTCTACGAAGCCACTCAGCTCGAGTGGTTCGTAGCGAAAAAGCGCTGCAGAAAAACGCAACGACTACTAAACGCCGCCCGGAAATTGTCACCAATTTCTTTTGATAAGTTTGTTCGAAGTGCGAACAAAGTACTTGCGCCGGTAGCTCCGGCTTGAGATCAAACCCCCGAAGTAAGGAGGCCCACTCATGATTAGGTTCGTCTCGCGATGCTTGCTGCTGGTCCTTTCATTTTTTGTGCTTTCGTTCTGCGTTTCGACTGTTTCGGCGCAGTCGGTGACCGGGTCGATTTCGGGAGTGGTAACTGATTCTTCGGGCGGGATCATTGTCGGCGCGGCCGTCACGATAATCAACGACGGAACCGGCGCATCTCGAAGCGATTTAACTACCGATGAGGGACGCTTCATGCTCTCGGGCTTACAGCCCGGTGTTTACACCTTGAAGATTGAGCGCACCGGATTCCAGCGGCTCGAGCGCAAGAATACAGTGCTCACGTTGAACGAGAGCCTGGCGCTCGGAAAGCTCGAGTTGACCGCGGGCCAGGTGAGCGAGACCGTCGTGGTCACCAGCGAGGGGGCAAAAGTTGAAAAGGAATCGAGTGATCTGACAGCACGCTTGACTGCGGATCAGCTTAACCTCATCTCCACCAAGGGCCGGGATGTAACTTCGTTATTGCGTCTGTTGCCTGGAACTTCCAACATCCCCGACACCGAAGGCGTAGGCGATGGATTTGGCACTACGCTGCCAAATTTTTCGGGCGGTCGCGGTCGTTCTACAGTCGCTACCGTTGATGGCTTGAACGCGAGCGAGCCCAGCGGCAGCAACCTGCTAAGTATGACCACGAGTCAGGACGCGATTGCCGAAGTGAAGGTGCTGCGCGATAACTACAGCGCTGAGTTCGGCAACAACGGCGGCGCCTTGATCAATTTGATTACAAAGGGCGGCGGCAAAGAGTACGCCGGCACTGCATATTACTTTCTTAGAAACGAAGCTCTAAACGCCAACAATTTCTTCAGCAACAAAGGCGGCTTAAAGCGACCGCTCTATCGTCACAATATTTGGGGTTTCAATATTGGCGGCCCAATGCCGCTACCGAAGTTCGGCGATGGCGGGCCGTCGCTGTGGAAGAATAAAGCCTTCTTCTTCTTCAATCTCGAGAAGCCACACACAATTACCCCGACCGACCCGGTCTTCGTAACAGTGCCGTCAGCACTTGAGCGGGCTGGTGACTTTTCGCAATCAATCAACTCCAGCGGCGTGAAGCCGATCATCCTCGATCCGGTTACGGGCGTGGCTTTTCCAAACAACATAATCCCCACAGGGCGAATTAATAAGAGCGGACAAGCGCTGCTGGGCTACTTCCCCTTGCCGAATGCCACGAAGACTGCATCGGGTTCGGCTTTCAACTACATCAAGCAGCAAAGTCAGGATACGCCGAAGCACAGTTACGTGATTCGCTTCGATATCAAGCCCACGAATAGCGATAGCATTTTCTTCAAAGCACAATGGTGGACGTCTGACAACGAGGGGCTCGGTACGTCGGGTTGGCCCAACACCGCGACGGGTCGCGATCGCTGGGGCATCAGCTCACATTATCTCTACACTGATGACGGTCGTTCAGCTGACTGGGTGCACATATTTAGTCCGAACCTGGTGAATGAATTCAATGTTGGTTGGCGCACTGACACCGAAGGATTCATACCTTCGGATGGTTTTGCTGAAGGACTGAGGAGGTCGGCGCTCGGTTACACGGCTCCGCAACTCTTTCCGTCAAATAACACGCTCGGTCTAATTCCCAGGGCCACCGGTTGGACCAGTGTTTCGGGTAATGCCGCAAATATTAATTGGCTGGATCGCTGGGGCGAAGTGGGTGAAGATCACATTAAGCCTTCCATTTTCGATAACGTGTCTCTGACGAGGGGTGATCATAGTATTATGTTCGGGTTTTACTTCGAGCGATTACTGAATCGAGAAGCGCCTGGCGGCCAATGGTCAGGCGTTTTTGATTTTGGTAACAGCACCACGAATGGCTTTACCACGGCCGCCGGGAATACAGGCTATGCTTACGCGAACGCGCTCCTCGGAAACTTCAATAGCTACACGGAAAACAACGCGCGGCCTTTTACCAATGAACAGCTCACGTTATTTCAGTGGTACGCTCGCGATCAATGGAAGGTTAACAAGAGCCTGACGCTGACTTACGGTTTGCGCCTGGGGTACCACTCCCCGTTCTTCCAAATCGACGGGCAGGGTTCAAACTTTGATCCGGCCAGGTTTGTAGCCGCCAATGCGCCGTTACTTTATTTGCCCTACTGCAAGGGATCTCCCAACGGCATTCCGGCGTTTGGAACAGCTTGTACAGCTGCTAACCAGTTCGCAATCGATCCGCGTAATGCAGCTCAAGCCAATCCGGTCCTGGTGGACCGCAGATTCATTAGATCATTCGTACCGGGGACCGGCGATCAGCTTAACGGCTTAGCCTTGCCGACCGATCCCTCTACTCCAAAGGGATACCGCAGTACCGCGCCAGTTGATTGGGAACCGCGCGTTGGATTCGCCTGGGACATCGGAGGCGCTGGGAAGACGGTTTTGAGGGGTATGTTCGGATCGTATCATGCGCCTCGCATCGGTGGTGGAACCGGAGGCGCGAGCAGTCTCGGAAACAATCCTCCGCAGCAGCGGACGTTCACTATTCAAAACGGAAACATTGAGACACTTCCGTCTCTTATCAACACTTCATTACTGTTTCCGACTACCATCAGCGCCTTGCAGGTTAAATCGAAAACTCCTACCAGTTATAACTTCTCCTTTGGCGTGCAACGTGATGTCGGATTCAAGACTGTAGTAGAGGTGAGCTACGTCGGATCGCAAACGCGCAATCTCGGGCAGAGACGGAATCTGAATTCTATTCCGGACGGAGCGAAGTTAGCGTTGAATTGTCCCGCAGGGTCACTCGTAACCAACTGTAACCGAGACGCGACGACTGCGAATGCAGCCCTGAACAATGATTTCCTCCGTCCCTACAGGGCTTACGGCGATATTAATCTGGTGACCTGGGACGGAAATGCAAACTACAATTCAGTTCAGGTGCAGGTCAACCGTCGTTACACTCAAGGTTTTCAATACGGGGTCGCTTACACGTATTCAAAGTCATTTGATTATGCCAATGACGATACATCTGATCTTTCGTTCCCGCGACCGTATCGGGCTTTTAACTATGCGCCGTCAGATTTTGATCAGACCCACATTCTAACTATCAATTACATCTATGACGTGCCCGATCTGAGCCGTCGATGGAACAGTCCGGTTGCCAAAGCCGTCTTCGACAATTGGCAAATTTCAGGAACGACGTCATTCGCTACCGGCAGACCGAAGAACAATATCGCGGTGACATATACTGCGACAGCGGCAACGATATCACTTAGTTCAACCTGCCCGGTTGGCTCGACGCAGACTTCCACCAATGCCGGCGCCGGCACACAGGTCTGCACGCCAATCACCGATTTCACCGGCGGAACTGTGAACGCGCGGCCCGTCATCCTTTGCGATCCAATGAAGGGCATCAGCGGCGCGGATTCAAAAGGCACGCCCTATGTGATCAATCCGACTTGCTTTGGAAAGCCCAGCGCTATCGGCCAAATCGGAAACATGCCGAGGAACAACGTTCGTATCCCAAGTATTTTCAACAGCGACCTGGCGTTCTTCAAAAATGTTCCGATTGGAGAGCGCCGCGCGGTGCAATTGCGTTGGGAGATTTACAATCTCTTCAATCGCGCTAATTTCAACGACATCGACGGCGCGCTGGCGTTCGGTTTGATCGTCAGCAACCCAACTGGAGCGGCGTGTTCGGCTGCCAATGTATGCACGGCCAGCTTCCAGCAAACAAATAATTCTTTTGGGACTCCGACGACGGCTCGCTTCCCGCGAGTTATGCAGGCTTCCATCAGGGTTAATTTTTAGAGAAACTGTTGGCCCGTTTCTCGTTATCAAAGCGACATCTGCTTGTATTCGTCGGATGCAAGACCGGACTTCCACCAAACACGTCCCGGCTAGATCGCCTGATGAGCCTGGACGTTTTTGGCTAATAGCCAGTCAAAATCAATTATGAACAAACTGACTCGACGAGACTGTCTGAAGTTACTTGGTACCAGCGCCACAGTTGCCGCTGCAGATCTTTCCTTTTCATCTGCGAGCCGTTTAGCTGTTGCGCAACAACAGCCTAAGCCGCCCGAGGAATCTCCGGAAATAATTGCTGACCGCAAACGGCGCATGAAGTGGTGGCATGAAGCCAAGTTTGGGATGTTCATTCATTGGGGGCTCTACAGTCTTTTTGGCCGGCACGAGTGGGTCATGGAAATGGAAGGCATTCCGGCGACTGAATATCAAGAGGCTGCGAAGCGCTTCAATCCGAAACCAAACGCGGCTCGAGATTGGGCTAGGTTAGCCAAGCGCGCTGGACAGAAATACATGGTGATGACCACCAAGCACCATGAAGGTTTTTGCCTGTTCGATACCAGGACCACGGATTACTGTGCTCCCAAACAAGCAGCGAAGCGTGACCTGGTGCGCGAATATGTCGATGCTGTGCGCGCTGAAGGCCTGCGAGTCGGGTTCTATTACTCGCTGATGGATTGGCATCATCCCGACGGAGCTCGCTGTGCAACAGATGAAGCATCGAGAAAACGCTTTGTCGAGTACATCCACACTCATCTTCGCGAACTGCTCACGAATTACGGCAAGATCGACATTCTTTGGTATGACGTCTCCTGGCCTCTCGATGTCAACGGCTGGGAATCGGAAAAGATGAACCAGATGGTCTTCAGTCTGCAGCCGGACATTATCCTCAACAACCGAAACAAACTTCCCGGAGATTTCGCGACGCCCGAACAACGAATTGAAGCAGCCGAAGCAGGGCGGGCCTGGGAAAGCTGCATGACGATGAACGACAGTTGGGGTTATCACACCGCTGATGACAACTGGAAGACTCCCAAGCAGGTTATTAGAAATCTAATTACCTGTGCCCACGACGGTGGAAATTATTTGATCAATATTGGCCCAAAGCCCGACGGCTCCATTCCTGAGGAGTCGATTCGCATCATGACCACCGTCGGTAACTGGATGGATAAGAATGGCGAGGCATTATATGGCGCGGATGTTTGTAATCCGCGACGTTCTCGCAACGGCAGCTTCTCGCGCAGAGGAAACACGCTGTACTTTCATGTGCATTTCTGGCCGAGCGGCGGTGACTCGCTCGCGTTTGCCGGACTCCAAACCAAAGTTAAGTCCGCTAAGCTCCTGGCTACTGGCCAAAAAGTCGACTTTGATCAGGACACCTACCGTATCCGGTTCAAAGGCCTGCCTGAAAAAGCTCCGGATGCTCCTATTACCACGCTTGCGCTGGAGTGCGAATCAGAACCAAAACAGGATGAGTTGTTTGTGCGGAGGCGAGAGCGCGGGCAGGTGTGATGTCAACGGGATTGTCACGTCGTGAAGTTCTCGGTTTAGCGCTGGCTTCACCATTGGTGGCAGCCGCCTCCAGCTTAAGTCGATCAATCGCTCAGATATCCGATTCTTTTACTGCTCGTCTCGAGCTGGCGCCCTGGCGTGTGATCGCCGTCGACCCTTCAACAAACGTTGATGAAGTGGTCCTGCAGCGAGACTGGCGAGGTGCGTTGTGCTCGTCCAGGCTGATGAATCGAGGTTCAAAACCGGTAGCGATCAAGGAGGTTGTGCTGCTGGATGTTCCTCATCGTTTTTCGCCGGATACAAAACTCTACGGCGAAGGCTTCCAGATGCTAACGCAAACGGGCGGTAGTCTGGGTCAACCGATCAAGTTCAGCCAGTACACTGATGAGCAGCATTACAAGCTTCCAGCTCCCGCCGATGCTCGCGTGTTCTACGGCATGATGACGTTGTCTACGAGCACGGGAACCAATCACCTGGTAGCGTTCACCTCATGCCGCCGGTTTTCGGGCAAGTTCTATTTGCGTGACTCATCTTTGCAGGCCGTCATCGACACTGAAGGCCTGGTAATCAAGCCGGGCGAAACCTGGCAGCTGGAAGAGTTCACCTATCGCAAGGGAAGTGATCGAGACATCCTTCTGGCGCTTCTCGGCAGTCGTTTAGAGGCGAATCATCCGACGCTACAAGTGAAGTCTCCTCCAACGGGTTGGTGTTCCTGGTATTGCTTTGGGCCGCGCGTGACCGCTCAGCAGGTATTGGACAATCTCGACTTCATTGCGAAAAACGCACCACAGCTTCGCTACATTCAAATCGATGACGGTTATCAATCGGCGATGGGAGACTGGCTCGAAACAGGCAACGCGTTTGGCGGCAATGTGCAGGGAGTTCTGAAGCAGATTCGAGCTCGTGGCTTTGAGCCTGCGATTTGGGTCGCTCCTTTTGTCGCTGAGGAAAAATCAAATCTGTTTCAGCAACACCAGGACTGGTTCGTGAAAGATGCGGATGGAAATCCGTTACGATCGGATCGCGTCACCTTTGGAGGCTGGCGGCGCGGACCGTGGTACGTTCTCGACGGCACTCATCCGCAGGCTCAACAGCATCTCGAAAAAGTTTTTCGCACGATGCGGAAAGAATGGGGCTGCACTTATTTCAAGCTTGACGCAAATTTCTGGGGAGCGATTCACGGCGGGCGCTTTCGCGATCAAAGCGCCACTCGCATTGAGGCGTATCGTCGTGGCATGCGCGCAATTCTCAAAGGCGCCGACGATGGATTCGTGTTGGGTTGCAATCATCCCCTGTGGCCGTCACTGGGATTGATTCATGGCTCGCGCAGCTCAAATGACATCAAGCGAACGTGGGATCGCATCAAGACGACTGCTCGACAGAACCTCAGTCGCAACTGGCAAAACGGGCGACTTTGGTGGAATGACCCGGACGCGATTTGTCTGAGCGGGGACTTGCCGATCGAAGAATTCAAGTTTCACGCAACTGCGATCTTTGCTTCGGGCGGGATGGTGCTCTCGGGCGACGACCTTACCAGGATATCGCCCGACCGGCTGGAAATGTTGAAGAAGCTGTTGCCGCCCACCGGAGTAGCTGCTGAGTTCGCCGATGACTCGCTGGCAGTTGGCTTCGTCAAACATCGACGAAGTCTAAAAGTTTGTTTGTTCAATTGGGATGATGCGCCTGCTACGCTAAAGTTTCGGCTGCCGCGGAGAAGCGTGGTCACGGATTATTGGACTGGAGAGAGTTTTGGAATTCGTCGCGGTGAATTCACGGTCACGAATATGCCCCCACATTCGGCTCGACTGCTGCAATGTGAGTAACGTTGACGATACTGCGGAAATGGTTGAGTGGAACACTAACATGGTTGAGTGGAATGCTAACTTAGTCTCAAATCAACCCGGAGCGGCACCAGGTAGTGGTGCAGTTTCAAGTCTCTCATTCACAGCCGGTTTCAACCGGGTGTAGTAACGCGGGTTAAGTATGTAACCGTTTCAACGGTTTCCTCCAATGTCGGGACAAAACCGTTGAAACGGTTAGAAGATCTCGGCGGAGTCCCCAACCACTCGGTTGCAACCGGGTGTGAATGAGACCTGGCGGCGCTTGCAGCTGAACCACTACCCGGCACTAACTTATTTCTTAATGGCGTTCAAAACTTACTGCCAAATTTTCGCGATGAGCACGTTGGCGTGTCTGGCAACGTTGTTGATGGCATCTACAGCATTCGCTCAAGCGGGTGTTTCTCCTCCGCGCGTGTTCATCCTCGACGCCAAAAAGTTGGTGGAGACGAAACAAAGAATCGGTGATCAGCAGCTTGCTGCCGCACTCGCGCGCCTGGAACGGGAGGCTCAACAAGCGCTTGAAGGTGGAACGTTTTCAGTAGTCACAAAAGCCACGACTCCACCCAGCGGCGACAAGCACGACTACATGAGTCAGGCTCCGTACTTTTGGCCGGACCCGGCCAAATCAAATGGACTTCCTTACATTCGCCGCGATGGCGAGCGCAATCCGGAGATCAATAAGATCGGCGATCATCGTTCGTTGGACCAGATGATTGCCGGCGTGCGCGTGCTGGCGCTCGCCTATTTCTTCAAAGGCGACGAAAGATACGCCACCAAAGCCGCTCAGCTTCTGCGCGCATGGTTCATCGAGCCGCCGACACGGATGAATCCGAACCTGCAGTTCGCGCAGGCAATCCCGGGGATAAACACAGGACGCGGAATCGGATTGATCGAAACGAGAAATCTGACCGATGTGGTTGATTCAATTGGTCTGCTAGCCGGTGCGAAAGCCTGGACCAAACAAGATCAGCAAGGAGTCGAGGCCTGGTATGACGACTTTCTGAAATGGATGCTCGCTAGCAAGAACGGTCGAGACGAAGCTGCGGCCAAGAACAATCACGGCACCTACTACGATGTGCAGACAGTTTCGTTTGCGCTCTTCCTCGGTAAGAAAGATCTGGCGAAAGAGATAGTCGAAGCAGCCCGAACGAAAAGGATCGCGGCACAAATCGAGCCCGATGGTCGCCAACCACTGGAGTTGGTGCGCACGCGAGCGTGGAGTTACAGCAACGGGAATCTCGACGGTCTGATGTTGCTGGCGCGGCTGGCTGAAAACGTCAACGTCGATCTATGGCGCTTTGAGACAAGAGACGGGCGCAGCATTCGACGAGCATTGGAATACCTCTATCCATTTGCAGTGGGCGATCAGAAATGGACTTATCAACAATTGGGTGAATGGCCGCCACAAACTCTTTTCCCTCTGATGCGGCGCGCTGCCATTCGTTTTGTAGATGAGAAGTTCAAATCCATGATGACCCGCGTCCCGGAATCCGGACCCACCGACCGCGAGCGTCTGATCTGTGGCACGGGCGTCTCGCCCGTGATCGCTGCCCATCGGCGAGATGCCGATGCCACTAGTTGTGGCACGGGCGTCTCGCCCGTGGTCCGTGCCCATCGGCAAGATGCTCGTGCTACCACTGACTTGCCCGTGACGCGTGCCCATCGGCGGGACGCCGATGCCACCACTGACTTGCCCGTGACGCGTGCCCATCGGCGAGACGCCGATGCCACCATTGACTGGTCCCAGGCCGTTGTGGAATCGACTATCAAGCGTTTTCCGACCGCCGACTCGCTCAAGGGCTGGGGCTACGCGAAATCTCTTTACTTGTACGGCGAGTATCTCGTTTATTTACGGACGCGTGACCCTCGCTATCTGGATCACATGCGCGCCTGGATCGATTTGCACGTCGATGACAAAGGCACAATCAATCGGCCCATCAATGCTCTGGATTACATGTTGCCCGGCAATCTGCTGTTGATTCTCTACAAGGAAACGAAGCAGGAGAAATACAAACTCGCGGCCGACAGCATTCGCAAAGTTTTCGATACTTATCCCCGCACGAAAGACGGCGGTTTTTGGCATGCCAACACGCAAAGCCGGCAATGGCAACTTTGGGCCGACGGAGTTTTCATGTCGATGCCGTTTCTGGTTCGTTACGGACAAATGTTTGGCGACAGCAAATACACGAATGAAGAAGCCACGAAGCAAATGCTGATCTACTACAAGCATTTGAATGACCCGGACACAGGTTTGTTGTGGCATGCGTACGATGAAAGCGGCGCTCAGGCCTGGGCCAGTCCCACCACGCATCAGTCGGCTTACCATTGGTGTCGCGCGATTGGCTGGTACGGCATGACTCTTATTGAGTTGTTGGAAGTTATGCCCAGGAACCAACCACAGCGAGCTGAGCTGATAAAGATCGTTCAGCAACTGGCTAAGGCTTACGAGCGTTTTCAGGATCCAAAGACCGGGTTGTGGTATCAGATAGTCGACAAAGGCGGCGTCGAAGGCAATTGGCTCGAGACGTCCAGCTCGAGCATGTACAGCTACATGATGTGGATGGGCGTTAAGCGAGGCTACCTGCCAAAACATTACGAAGCAGCGGCGCTCAAAGGTTATCGCGGCGTGCTTACAAAACTTTCGCGGGGCGGCGATGGACTCACAAATCTCGTCGATATTTGCGAAGGGACTAACGTTAGCGACCTGGCCTACTATTTTGCGCGCAAGCGAAACGAAAACGACTTCCACGGTATCGGTGCGTTCTTGATTATGAACGAGCAGCTGGGGGCCGCCAGTGTTCACTACAAACCAAAGCCGCTAAGTTGGACCGTCAAGTAGCGACAACGCAAAGGTAGTGTCCCAATTTGGAGTGCGCCGACCTGTCGGCGCTTTCGTCGCTGCGACCTGTCGCAGCAAGTTGTCGAAAACAGCCTATTATCAAAGTCCGCGGCGTCGAGCCGCCGCGGGAGAAAGCGATGACAGGTCATCGCACTCCAAATTAGGACACTACCCTGCGGCAGCAGATGGATAATTCAAGTCGTGCTTCTGGTCCGCAAATTAGAATTGAGAATTGAGAATTGGGGATTGTGATGCGAGATTCGATTTTGCGAGTAGCGTTCTTTGTGTTTCTGACATTATCAGCGACGGGCGAAACCAATTCTCAAACATCGTGGCCTCGTCCTATTCCCGCACGCATTCACGATGGCGTGAACAAAGATCTGACAGTGATGACGCTGGGTGACGTTCATACGAATCTCGCGGACGGGGTCTTCGATCCTGTGAAAGACGAGGTTCGGCTCAATGACGGAACCGTCAAGCCAAACTACTACAAAGGCGCGCTCGGAATTAAATTCTTCAGTCCGATCGACAAGTCTGTTTTCTCGTTACCCCCATCCGGCTGGTGCTCGTGGTACTTCTATTTCCAGGAAGTAAGCGAAGAAGAGATCCGAAATAATGCGCGCTGGATTAGCGCGAATCTCAAGGAGTATGGCGCTCGCTACGTGCAGATTGACGATGGCTGGCAGGGCGCCGGCCACGGGCTCGGCGAAAATCGTGATTGGACCACCATCGATAAGAGATTCTCGGGCGGCATGGATAAGCTCGCTTTCGACATCAAATCGATGGGTTTAGTACCGGGCATTTGGCTGGCGCCTCACGGACAAAGCAATGCGTCGGTGATTAGAAATCATCCGTCGGTTTTTCTGAAGAAGCCTGACGGAACCTCAGCGGCCGATACCTGGGAAGGAAAGTTTTTGGTTGATCCTTCGACAGCGGAAACTCAGAAATACCTCGCCGCGCTTTTCACAACCCTCTCCAAATGGGGCTACGAGTACTTCAAGATCGATGGCCAACCGATCGTGATTCGTGAGTTCAAAGCCAAGAAAGAATTCATGAAGAATCAGGGAGTTGATTCAGACGAGCTCTACCGGCAGACGCTCAACACGATTCGCGGATCGATTGGACACAAACGCTATCTGCTTGGATGTTGGGTGGTTCCGCTTGAAGGCGCCGGAATAATGAACGGCTCGCGCACCGGAGCAGATGTGGTCCTGGGTTGGGATGGTTTCAAGTACGCCATGCGAGCCACAACCCAGTACTACTTTCTCCACAACATTGCCTGGTACAACGACCCGGATGTGCTGGTTGTGCGAGCGCCGCTGCCACTTGAACAAGCACGAGCCTGGACGACTTTGGTGGGCCTGACCGGCCAGGCTTTGTTGACGAGCGATCGCTTGATGGACTTGTCTCCGGACCGAGTTGACTTGCTGCGGCGAGTCTATCCCGCCGTCGATATACGCCCGCTCGACTTGTTTCCTTCCGAGCGCAATAAACATATTTGGGACTTGAAGGTAAATCACCTGGGCCGAAATTATGACGTGGTCGGCCTTTTCAATTACGACGAGTCAAAGGGCAATCCGCTTTATATAAGCTGGAAGGACCTTGGCCTACCGGCGGGCAAACGAGTTCATGTCTTCGATTATTGGAATAAGGAATATCTCGGAGCCTGGGAGCAGGGAATCTCAGTTGACCTGGCGCCGGCCAGCTCTCGCTTGCTCACCTTGCTTGCTGAAGAAGATCATCCGCAGCTGATTTCAACCAGCCGGCACATAACTCAAGGTTGGGTCGATCTGATCTCGCAAAAATACGACGCGAAGACGAATGGCTATCAAGGCGCGAGCCACGTGATCAAGAACGATCCTTATGAAATAAGATTCGTCTTCCCTCATCAAAAGAATTTCGCCCTCAAGCGAGCCGTAGTTACGAGTCGCAGCGGTACTTTGGCTGCCACGATCTCAAATCATCAGGGCTGGGCCACGATTCAGTTCACGCCGGCGCGCAGCGGTGAGGTCACTTGGAGAGTGGAGTTTGAACCCGCCGGCAGCTATCACTTTCCGACCCGCGAACCGGGCGGCCTTTGGGCGGAATCTGCAGGTCCTGATGGTGTGAACATAAGATGGAGCGCCGGACCGCAACCCGCCGCCGGCTATCAGGTTTATTTGAATGGCGCGCTTGTAGGCTTCACGCCGGCAAACATGTTTGCGCTGCGGAATTTGGATCCTCGCGCGTCGTACACGGCGGAAGTTAAGACTGTGGGTCAGGACTCAAGCACAAGTGAAAAGAGTGCGTCGCTCAAGTTCACGCCGCTTGAATCAGCGGCTCGCGAGACGTCGCTCACTGAGCTTGAAGTCCTCAGCATCACGCCCGGCTGGCGACAGCCCGAACTCAATCGAACTTACACCGGAAAAGGACTTTTCGTTGCTGGCAAACATTTTGCGGCGGGCATAGGAATGCCCACGAAGTCTGATATCGAGTTCGAGTTACGACAAGCGTTCGAGACGTTGCAAGGCTCAGTCGGTATCGACGATCAGCAAGGTAATGAAGGTGGTGCGGAGTTCGCTGTGATCGGAGACGGTAAGGAGTTGTGGACGAGTGGCGTAATCAAAAAGGCCGATGGTTTGAAGCTTCTGAAAGTCGATGTGCGAGGCGTGCGACGTCTTCAATTGTCGGTGAAGAATGCTGCCAACGTGAACGGTCGTGTCCACACCGATTGGTTGGATATGAAAGTTGTGAAGTGATTGATGGTAAGCGAGAGCCCCGTTGTGAAAATCGTGAAGGTGGGAAGGTTGGTTATCTCATTCACACCCGGTTTCAACCGGGTGTTCAGCGGCGCCTTTGTTTCTTCGAACCGTTTTAACGGTTTCCATTTTCTGAAACCGTTAAAACGGTTGGGAAACTATGAATGGCCCACCTTCACCCGGTTGAAACCGGGTGTGAATGAGAGGTTTTTGCTTTGTTGTTTGCTGATTCTCACGATCTGTTTGCCAAAAGTCACGTTGGCAATGGCGAGCAATTCAGCCACATTAGACATCGCGCAAGTTGATCGGGCTCGCGTTCTCAAAGCAGCGAACAAATACTTGAAGGAAGCTCCAATAACTATTACTTCATCACACAGTCCGCGCAGCGCGGGTGGATTGCATGACTTTTTCTCGGAGGGCGATTACTGGTGGCCGGACCCTCAGAATCCAAATGGTCCCTACGTCCAGCGAGATGGTATGTCTAATCCAGACAACTTCAATGACCACCGCCGAGCCTTGATGCGACTGAGCGTTCAAGTTCCTGCTCTGGTTGCGGCATGGAAGCTCACCGGCAATCGTCGCTACGCAGATCATGCTATCAAGCATTTGCACGCCTGGTTCATCGAGCCCGCCACGCGCATGAATCCAAATCTGCAATTCGCGCAGGCAATTCAGGGACGCTTTACCGGCCGCGGGATTGGCATCATCGATACGATTCATCTTGTTGAAGTTGCGAAGTCGATCGAAGTCCTGGCCGCTGCAAACATACTTTCAACGATCGAGCTTGCCGGTTTCAAGGCATGGTTCGGTGAATACCTCGACTGGCTGACCACCAGCAAGAATGGCACTGACGAGCGCGATGCCAAAAACAATCATGGCGCCTGCTGGGTGATGCAAGTCGCAGCCTTCGCCCATCTCACCGGAAATCAGCAGCAATTGGCGTTTTGTCGAGAACGATTCAAAACCGTTCTGGTTCCTGAGCAAGTAGCCGCCGACGGCAGCTTCCCTCAAGAGCTACGCCGTACGAAGCCATACGGCTATTCGCTATTCAACCTCGAAGCCATGGCAGTGGTTTGCGAAATCCTCTCGAGCGCAAACGATAACCTTTGGACCTTTCAGCTGGCCGATGGTCGAGGCATGCGTCGGGCCATGGCTTTCATGGCGCCCTTCATTCGAGACAAGAAAAGCTGGACAGCGAAGCCTGATGTCATGTACGACTCGCAGTGGCCGATGCGGCAAAACAGTTTGCTGTTTGCCGGTTTGGCATTCCGAGAAAAAAAATACATCCAACTGTGGAAGAGGCTTCCGGCGGATTCGAGCGTGGACGAGGTAATTCGAAACTACTTCATTCGGCAGCCAATCCTGTGGATGTGAAGCAATGTCCGCTAACCACACGGGCGGGACGCCGTGCCACCGATGCAGGTTAAGAAAAGCGCAATACACCAGAGAGGTGGAGATTAACGCTTATGAATCTGACATTCGTTGATTGGACCATCATGGTCATCTACTTCGCCTTCGTGCTTGGAATCGGCGTAGCACTGAAGCGATACATGAAAACCAGCACTGACTTTTTTCTGTCGGGCCGCTCCATTCCGGCATGGATTACGGGACTCGCATTCATTTCTGCGAATCTTGGTGCGCAGGAAGTTATCGGGATGGGAGCGTCGGGCGCGAAGTACGGCATCGCTACCAGTCACTTTTATTGGATTGGGGCGATCCCGGCGATGGTCTTTGTCGGTATCTTCATGATGCCCTTCTATTACGGCTCGCGCGCGCGCTCGGTCCCTGAATATCTCAAGTTGAGATTCGATGAAAAGACGCGCGGCCTGAACGCCATCTCGTTTGCGGTAATGACGATCTTCTCGTCCGGGATCTCGCTTTACGCGATGGGGCTGCTGCTGAATGTGCTCCTCGGCTGGAGTTTCAGTTTCAGCATTCTGATGGCTGCCGTCATCGTGCTCATCTACGTGTTCATGGGCGGTTTGACTTCTGCAATCTACAACGAAGTTCTGCAGTTCTTCCTGATCGTGTTCGGCTTTGCACCGTTGGTGTTTCTTGGCTTGCGAGACGCCGGCGGTTGGGCCGGCTTGCAGACGCGCTTGACTGACGTCGCCACGGCGAATGGGTACGGATCGGGCGCCTGGACTCATTCGTGGCAGTACATGGGTGCTCCCACTTCCAATCCAATGGGAGTTGAATGGTTTGGACTCGCGATGGGACTCGGATTCGTGCTCTCGTTTGGATATTGGTGTACCGATTTTCTGGTCGTACAACGAGCGATGGCTGCAAAGTCGATGTCTGCAGCGCGGCGCACGCCTTTGATCGCTGCGGTGCCGAAAATGTTCTTTCCGTTTCTGGTCATTCTTCCGGGCATGATTGCGATCGCGCTCACGTACAAAGCAGGCGGCAGCGGCTTCAGTCTGCCGAAAAAGCTTGATGGCACTTTCAACTACGACCTGGCAATTCCAATGATGTTGGGCCATTACTTTCCGTCAGGCATGTTGGGTGTCGGTCTGACAGCCTTGATGGCAAGTTTCATGTCCGGCATGGCCGGCAACGTGACAGCCTTCAATACGGTTTGGACCTATGACATCTATCAGTCTTACATAAAACGCGGCGCCAGTGACGAGCACTATCTTTGGATGGGACGGATGGCGACTGTATTCGGCATCGCGGTCTCCGTTGCGGCCGCTTATGTCGCGACGCGCTTCAATAACATCATGGACATGCTTCAGCTTATTTTCGCGTTTGTGAATGCGCCGTTGTTTGCGACGTTTCTGCTGGGAATGTTTTGGAAGCGCACGACAGGTCACGGCGCCTTCTTTGGCTTAGTCGCGGGGACTGTCGCTGCTTCAATTCATCACGGTTTGACCCTGCCTGCGGGAGCAGTGGCAGGAATCAAGGGAGGCTGGTTCGCTGTCCAGCATATCTATCCCAGTGAGATGGCGCAGAATTTTTGGACAGCAATTTTTGCCTGGACCTCGTGTTTTGTCGTGACGATCCTGATAAGTCTGGTCACACGCGCTCGGAAAGAAAGCGAGCTGGTCGGTCTGGTCTATTCATTAACGGAACGTCCAAAAGACGATGAGCGCCGTTGGTTCCAACGACCTGCCACACTCGCAGTATTGGTTTTGTTGGCGGCAGTTATTCTCAACATAATCTTCTGGTAGCAAGAGCGGACCGCGAAGGGAGGAAAGATGCAACTCGACATTCGGCTTCCCATTGGGTTGATGTTTCTATTGCTGGGCCTGGTGCTGGCGGTGTTTGGCCTGGTTGGCGATAAGAGCCAGTACAAGAGTTCGTTGGGAATTAACGTCAATCTTTGGTGGGGACTGGTAATGCTGGGATTTGGGCTCGTCATGTTTCTGCTGGGTCGGCGTGGTAGCGCCACGGCGCGACTCACCGAAGACAGCCCTGAAGGAGTAAAGCTCGAAGAGAAAGAAGCTGAGAGGGCTGCCGAAAGTTAAGACTCCGATGGACGTTTCAGGTCTCGTTCAGCACTTTCATGAGCTCTACGCCGCAGAGCCACGCGTCTATCGAGCACCCGGACGCGTGAATTTGATAGGCGAGCACACGGATTACACGCAGGGTCTGGTAATGCCCATGGCGATCGATGCTGCCGTGTGGCTGGCGATAGCGCCCCGCAATGATCAAAAGGTTCTGTTGCGCTCGGAAAACTTTTCGGAGTCCATCGAGTTCAATGTCGACGAATCCAATCCGTCTCGAAGAAAGCATTGGAGCGACTATCCGCGTGGCGTCGCGCACATCCTCCAGCAATCCGGTCACGAGCTGCGCGGCGCGAACATTCTCTTGCATGGTGAAGTGCCGCTTGGTTCAGGTCTCAGCTCGTCAGCCGCGATTGAAGTTGCGACCGGCTTCGCTTTACTTGATTGCGCCGGCATCGACGTCGATCGATTGCAGCTCGCTTTGGCATGCCAACGTGCTGAGAACGAGTTTGTGGGCACGCGCTGCGGGCTAATGGACCAATTTGTTTCCTGTTTTGCAAAGGCGGGCCGGGCCTTGATGCTCGATTGCCGCTCGCTCGAGTATCAATTGCCGCCATTGCCTTTGAAGGCAAAGATCGTCGTCTGCAACACGATGGTCAAACATGAGCTGGCAGCGAGTGAATACAACGTTCGCCGCGCTGAATGCGAAGAAGGTGTGCGGCTTTTAGGCGAGGAGCTTCCGTCTTTACGAAGCATGCGCGATGTGAACATGGGTGACTTGATCAGGTTTGAATCGAAGCTGCCGGGGGATGTCTTCAAGCGCTGCCGGCATGTTGTCTCCGAGAATGCGCGGGTGACTGCCGCTGCGGTTGCGCTCGACAACGATGATCTAAAAGAGCTCGGGAATCTTATGAACCAGTCTCATCACAGTCTGCGGGACGACTTTGAAGTGAGCTGCAGCGAGCTCGATATCATGGTTGATCTTGCTCAGCGGCACGACGGTGTCTACGGCGCGCGCATGACCGGCGGAGGATTTGGCGGTTGCACGGTGAATTTGGTTCGTGCCGAAAGTGTTGATGAGTTTCAGCAGCGTATCGCTGCAGAATATGAAAAGTGCACCGAACTAAAGCCTCAGATTTTTGTTTGCTCTGCATCGCAAGGCGCTCAGCGCGTGCTGTAACACTTTGCGAGCTTTGCGCCTTTGCGGGAAACTTTCGCTGGCCCAACACTCAAGACGGATTCCCGCAAAGGCGCAAAGTTCGCAAAGACTTTTTCAGTTGCTACCAGGTGGTTCTGCAACTACTTAATGAACGATCTTCAACAGCATCCGCATCGACGATTCAATCCGCTCAAGCGCGAGTGGGTGCTCGTGTCGCCTCAGCGCACTCAACGGCCCTGGCAAGGAGCAGTTGAAGCGAACAATGAAGCGAAGCTCGCTGAGTACGAGCCCACCTGTTACTTGTGTCCGGGCAACGCTCGTGCTGGTGGGAAGACAAACCCTAACTACTCCGACACGTTTGTCTTCGACAATGATTTTCCGGCCCTCGAGTCGAGCGAGAAGTCTGCGCGAACTGCTGAGGACAGTTTACTAACTGCGGAGGCCGAAGCTGGAATTTGTCGCGTGGTTTGTTTTTCACCCAGGCATGACCTGGCGCTGTCGGGCATGACCGAAGCTGCGCTACGGAAAGTAGTCGATGTTTGGGTTGATCAATATCGAGATTTGGGAGCATTACCTTCCATCAACTCAGTTCAGATCTTTGAGAATCGAGGAGCAATGATGGGTGCGAGCAATCCGCATCCGCACGGACAGATTTGGGCCAGCAGTCATGTTCCGGACGAAACTCTCAAAGAAGTTAATTCTTTTCTTGCTTACAACGAGACACACTCGTCGTGTTTGCTCTGCGACTACCTGAAGTTGGAGTTGCAAAAAGAAATTCGCGTGGTTTGCGTAAAAGGAGACTTCGTCGCCGTCGTTCCGTTCTGGGCTGTTTGGCCCTTTGAAACTTTGGTGATTGGGAAACGACACACAACCGGTCTCGACCAGCTCAGTGAAGGCGAGCGTGACGATCTCGCGGTGCTTTTGAAAGACTTGACCACGATGTATGACCGGCTTTTCAAAACGTCGTTTCCATACACGATGGGTTTTCACCAGCGTCCCACTGATGGACTCGAACACAGCAGCTATCACGCCCACGCGCATTTTTATCCGCCGTTATTGCGGTCAGCGACGGTTCGCAAATTCATGGTGGGATATGAACTGTTGGCTACGCCTCAGCGTGATATCACTCCCGAACAGGCAGCCGCTCGTTTACGCGAAGGTAACGAGACTTGATGAGAATAACCAGCATCGAGACTCGCGACATTCGGTTTCCAACGTCGAGCGCGCTCGATGGCTCCGACGCGATGAATGTCGATCCTGACTACTCGGCTGCGTACGTAATCTTGCGCACCGATAGCGACGGCCTGGAGGGTCATGGCCTGACATTCACAATCGGCCGCGGAAATGACATCTGTTGCGCGGCAATTGAAGCGCTAGGTGCGCCACTAAAAGGCAGAACACTGCAGTCCCTCACAGCAGACCTCGGCGCATTTTGGGATCAGATAACAGGCGATAGTCAGTTTCGTTGGCTGGGACCCGAGAAAGGTGTCATTCATTTAGCCACGGCTGCGCTCGTGAACGCGGTTTGGGATCTGTATGCGAAGGCGGAAGGCAAGCCTCTCTGGAAGCTGCTCGTCGATATGAGCCCGGAAGAGTTGCTTGCCGTCATACCGCTCCGTTATTTGAGCGACGCCCTCACGCGCGAGGAGGCGTTACAAATCCTGAAGCGAAAAGAAGCAACTAAATCGGCTCGCGAAGCTGAGATCGTGGCGCTTGGTTATCCGGCGTACACCACGTCGGCTGGTTGGCTTGGGTACAGCGACGAAAAGATCCGAACTTTGCTGCGCCAGGCGATTGCCGATGGTTGGACCGACTTCAAAATGAAAGTCGGACGCAACCTCGACGACGATCTCCGACGAGCGCAGCTCATCCGCGACGAGATCGGTTGGGAACGGATCTTGTTGATGGATGCTAACCAGGTTTGGGATGTTCCACAGGCAATCGATTGGATGAAGGCGCTAGCTCGATTCAAACCGCTTTGGATCGAAGAACCCACCAATCCCGATGACGTTCTGGGCCATGCTGCAATCTCTCGAGCGGTTGCGCCGATTGGAGTCGCAACCGGCGAGCATTGTCACAATCGGGTGATGTTCAAACAGTTCCTGCAGGCGAGTGGAATGCAATTCTGTCAGATCGATAGCTGCAGACTGGGTGGTGTTAATGAGGTGCTCGCAGTTCTGCTGCTGGCTGAGAAATTTGGAGTCCCCGTTTGCCCGCATGCCGGCGGAGTTGGGCTTTGTGAATATGTCCAACATCTCTCGATTGTCGATTACATCGCTATCAGCGGATCGCTGGAAGGGCGGCGACTCGAATTTGTGGATCATCTTCACGAACATTTTGTTGACCCGGTGATTGTCTCGAATGGTCGCTACCGCGCGCCGCTAGCTTCGGGTTACAGCATCACCATGAGTTCAGACTCCTTGAAGAAATATGAGTTTCCCGGTGGCGACGCGTGGAGCCACGGAAATGTGTAGAAATCGAACTGCGAAGAATCAAGGGCAGTTGAGCAAAGCCGCAGTGCGCTAACGAGCACCCGATGACCAACGAATTAAAAGTAGCCTTCATTAGCGGTCCGGCGTACGACGCGCTGTACGAATGTCTGCCTGCGTTCACGGCTGCGACCGGCGTTGAGGTCGACGTGAAATTTCAAGGCGACCATCCCACGCTTAATCGTCATCTTGCGGGATTGGCAGATGTGCCGTACGACCTGGTCTCGACACACACAAAGTACGCTCCATCGCAACGCCAGTTTCTCGCGGCTCTGGACGAAGTCATCGAACCATCCGTCACCGAAGATTTTGTCCCGCTGATCCTGGAGCTCGCTCGAGTTGATGGAAGTTTGTTGGGCATGCCTCGAAACATCGATGTGCGGCTGCTTCACTATCGCACCGATTTGATTGAGAGTCCTCCGCGGACCTGGGACGATTTGTTGGCGCTCGCGCGAGAAAAGAACTCGCCGCCGGATCATTACGGGTTCATTTTTCCCGGTCGCGAGTCGGGACTGTTTGGCGCCTTTTATGAACTAGCGGAAATGGCCGGCGCGAGTCTGTTCCCTGAGAACCTCGTGCCTGAGATTGAAAATGACGGTGGTCGATGGGCGCTCAGTTTGTTGCGCGAGTTTTACCAGGAAGGACTAACGCCTCGAGAGCTGCCGGAATGGCACTACGACAAAGTCCATGAATGTTTTCGCGCTGGACACGCGGTGATGGTGGGCGATTGGCCCGGCTATTACAGTCTTTATCGGAACGCCGATATCTCGAAAGTCCACGATCGATTTGCAGTTTGCTCTTATCCCATCGGTCCAGCCGGGACGTCGCTCGCTTATGGCGGCGGTCATACGTTTGCATTAACGCGGAAGGGAATTAATAGACCAGAAGCTGTAAATCTTCTGCTCCATCTGACTGAGTTCGCTCAGCAAATGAACGAGGCGCGACAGGGCTGTGTGCCCGTCCGTCGTTCGGTGATGCAGGCGATGCAAGGTGAAGCAGATGAGACCAACCGTGAACGACTGCAGATGCTTGAAAAGGTGATCAGTGACCACATCCTTATTCCACCAAAATTTGCTCGCTATCCTGAAGTAGAGGACGTGATTTGGCGAACGATTCAGAAAGCAATCATCGGCGAAACTGAAGTCGACAAGGCTCTGAACCAAATAACCGAACAGATCGAAGGGATTGTTCAAAGGGAGAATAATGACAACGTGAATCTTAACGTAGCTGGTTTTCGCTGAGAGAGGCACTTCACTGAAGCCAGCGGCAACCCGCGATTCTCGGTTTAAGATCCTCGATTTTTCGCCAGGCTATAACAGAATGGAATCACTCTCTTCCCAGACTTTTCTTATCACTGGAGCGCACGGGTTCATCGGCGCCTGGATCGTTAAGCGTCTGCTCGAGTCCGATGCTCGCGTCGTTATTTTCGATCGCAGCGGAAATGCTCAAAGGCTCAACCTGATAATGACGGCGGAGCAAGTCTCGCGAACTCACTTCGAAGATGGTGACATAACCGAAGCTGGAGCGCTGTTGCCGATTATCGAAAAGTTCGGCGTCACTAATCTCATCCATCTGGCTGGATTACAAGTGCCAACGTGCCGCGCCGAGCCGGTTAGGGGCGCAACTGTGAATGTCCTCGGCACGCTCAACGTCTTCGCAGCAGCACGCCAATCGGCTGGGCAGATCGACAAAGTTGTCTACGCCAGTTCGGCAGCCGTGTTCGGCGGCACTGAAGACGAGCGGCCGATGACCGAAACCGATGAGCCCCTGCCAAACACACACTACGGAGTCTTCAAACGTTGTAACGAGGGAAATGCGCGAGTCTACTTTCTTGATCACGGCATCAACAGCATTGGACTGCGTCCGCTGACGATCTACGGAGTTGGGCGCGACGTCGGTATTACGTCAGATCCTACCAAGGCGATGAAGGCTGCGGTAAAGGGCCGGCCTTTCCACATTCGCTTTGGCGGACGCACTGACTTTCAGTACGTAGCCGACACAGCGGACATTTTTATCAATGCTTCGATTTCAAAATTGACTGGAGCGCATGTATTCAACCTGCATGGCGAGACAATTCATGTTCGAGACGTTGTTCATGAAATTGAAAGAGCTGCTCCGGAAGCGAGTGGCAGCATCACCTTTGCCGAGACGCCGCTTCCGATACCACCCGAAATGGACGACACGGCTATTCGCGCGGCGTTAGGACCACAACCTTCAACGCCATTAGCTGAAGGTGTGGCCGCAACCATTTCACATTTCAAGGAACTTGAACGTCAGGGGGTGCTCGACGCCAGCGATTTAGATAATTGAAGGGTGTGAGCAGGTTTGTGTCACTCGTTTGTGAATCCATGGCCTCGAGATTGTTTCTACGCCGAAGGCGTTCGCAAATTTCAGCCTGGGGCAGCGCCCCAGGGAAGAGAGCGCCGAAATTTTCAAAACGCTGAAAGCGTTGGCGAAGTAAGTGGCGCGCCGGATTTGGCGAACGCCTTCAGCGTTTGGAAGGTTTTCTATCGTTTGTCCTGGGGCGTTGCCCCAGGTTCGAATTCGCGCACGCCTTCGGCGTACCCATGCAAGAGTTCTTTCGCTTGTCTTTGATCAATGAGGCATGTGATTGCCTAAAGACAAGGTCCATTTGCACACTCTGATTCGAAGGAGATTAGATGAAAACCAGGTCCACTGTTCTGCTGCTAATCATAAGCTTCATCTTCTTATTGGCTACGTCTTCCTGTAATCGCAACAAGTCCGGCGGCAAAAAGGTTATCGCCGTCATTCCTAAAGGCGTGTCTCACTTTTTTTGGCAGAGCGTTCACGCCGGCGCTGAAGCCGCCGCAAAAGAAACGAATGTCGAAGTGATTTGGAATGGTCCGGCGCGCGAGACTGATTACACGGGCCAGATCAATATCGTGGAAGACGCCATCAATCGTCGTGTAGACGGGTTGGTCATCGCTCCCTCGCACCGTGACTCGCTGGTGCCGGTTGTCGAACGGGCTCAACGCGAAGGAATTCCGGTAACTATTTTCGACTCAGGAATAGGCACTGAACAATATGTCTCGTATGTTGCCACCGACAATCGTCAAGGCGGCGCATCTGGCGCCGAGCGGCTGGCGCAGAAACTTAACGGCAAAGGCAAGGTAGCAATTCTCGGTGTGAAAGCCGGCTCGGTTTCAACTGACGAGCGCGAGCAGGGCTTTCAGGAAACCATCAAACAAAAGTATCCCGGCATTCAAGTAGTTGCTTTTCAATATGGCGAATCAGACCGCGCGCTGTCACTGGATCGGGCTGCCGACATCCTGACAGCCCACACGGATCTGGACGGCTTCTTCGCATCGAATGAATCATCCACTGTGGGTGTGGTGCAGGCGTTGAAGCAAAAAGGCCTCGCGGGGAAAGTAGTTTTGGTCGGCTTCGATTCGAGTCCGAATCTGATTGAGGATCTGAAGGCGGGCGCTATTGATTCACTCGTCCTTCAGAATCCTTACAAGATGGGTTACGAAGCAGTGAAGTCAATCGTCGCGAAGTTAAACGGGCAAACTCCCCCGCGAAAAGTCGATACCGGGGTGAAGTTATTAACCAAAGAGAATCTCGATACTCCGGAAATGCAGCAGTTATTGAAAGGGCCATAGCGTCTTAGAGCTTGGTTCTTTGTTCTTGGTTCTTTGTAGTTGGATGATGACGGAGGAATTCATTCTTTGATTAGCGCACAAGCGTGCTGACCAAACCGTTGACCGCAAACGTGAGTGCAACCTGAAACCTGAAACCTGAAACTTGAAACCTGAAACTTGAAACTAGAAACCAAAGACCTATGCCGATCGCATTACAAATGCATGCCATCAAAAAGTCCTTCGCGGGAAACGTCGTACTTTCTGACGTGAATCTCGAAGTCCAGGCCGGGGAAGTGCACGCGCTCGTCGGTGAGAATGGCGCGGGTAAATCAACCTTGATGAAAATTTTGGCGGGCGTGCATCAGCCTGACAGCGGCGAAATTCTAATTGAAGGCAAGGCTCTACGATTCGATCAGCCTGGAGATGCGCTCGAACGCGGCATCGCCATGATCTACCAGGAGCTGTCGTTGGCTCCGCATCTCACCGTAGCGGAAAATATTCTTTTGGGTCGTGAGCCGCTGAGAATTCCAACACTAAAGATAATCAATCGGGCTGAGCTTAACCGGCGCGCTGCCGCTCTGCTGGCTGAAAATGGTTTCCAAATTGATCCGCGTTCGCAAGTCGAACGCCTGGGCGTCGCTAATCGTCAGTTAGTCGAAATCACGAGAGCCACCGCAGAGGCGCAACGAGTCATCGTGATGGATGAACCAACTTCCTCACTTACCGCACAGGAAGTAAATGACTTGTTCAAGCTAATACATCGTCTCAAGGCGCGTGGAATGGCGATCATCTACATTTCTCATCGCCTGGAAGAGCTCGAACACATTACGAACAGACTTACGATTCTGCGCGATGGACGAGTGGTCTACTCGGGCCGTTGGGGTGAGCTTTCGACTGGCGAAATCATCAAACATATGGCCGGGCGAGAGCTCAAAGAAATTTTTCCCGCCAGAACTGCCGCCAGCGGTTCCGTTCGCTTAAGAGTTCAAGGCCTGGCTCGCGCGGGAAAATTTAGCGATATCAGTTTCTCGATTCGATCTGGAGAGATTGTTGGCCTCGCTGGGCTCGCGGGTGCTGGCCGGACCGAGTTAGTCGAAACAATCTTTGGAATTCAGCGACGAGATGCCGGCGAGATTTATCTCAACGAGCGGCGGTTCGATACCCTGCGACCGGCACTCGCGGTGAAAAATGGCCTGGGTCTTTTGACCGAGGATAGAAAGCGAACCGGTTTGGGATTGAATCTCTCTTTAACACACAACCTCACGCTCGCGAATGTGCGCGCGCTTTGCCGAAGGTGGTTGCTGGATCGGCGGAAGGAGTTGAAGACCGCAAGACACTACATCGACAAGCTGCACATTCGTCCACCTCGCCCATCCCAAACCGTAGCGTTACTCAGCGGAGGCAATCAGCAAAAAGTTTTGTTGGGCCGATGGTTGTTTGCTGATTCACGCGTTTTTCTGCTGGACGAGCCAACTCGCGGCGTTGATGTAGCTGCGCGCGCGGAAATTTATCAGGTAATAAATCAGCTCGTCATGGAAGGCGCCGCCGTTCTGATGGTGTCATCGGATCTACCTGAGCTCCTGGGAATGGCCGATCGCATATTGGTCATGAGCCGAGGTCGCATTGCCGCTGAATTGGATGCAAAGACTACGACTCAGGAAGAAGTGCTCAAGTATGCAGCGGTGGAAGATAGGGCTGCGTAACAAACTTGCCAGGAGGTCATCTCATTCGCACCCGGTTTAGACCGGGTGAAATTAGGTAGCTACTTTTTCAAATAACCGTATTAACAGCAATAACATACTTGACGCACGCAGACGTTGACTGAGGCATTAGCGATTTAGATTTAGGCCACAGATGAACACGGATTTAAGGGGATCTGAATAAAACCCGAGTTTTAGATCTGTGTTACTCCGTGTTCATCTGTGGCCGAGAATGAACTACGCCCGGGCGGTGTGATCTTTGCTGAGTCAAATATATTAATGCCGTTTTTGCGGCTTCCCATACATGAAACCAAACCGTTAAAACGGTTAGGAAATCAAACTGGACTTCTACGGTTGAAACCGGGTGTGAATGAGATTGCTGAATTTTCGATGCGATGAGCTCTTCGAAATCCACTAGATCAAACCTTTTCCAACGCTTTCTCCCGTTCGCGAGTCTGGTCGTACTCTGCGTCGTCATCGCTGTTCTCGAACCACGATTTCTTTCAGGCGGTAATTTGGCAGGTATAGCTCGCCAGACCGCCGTGATCACCATCATGGCGATTGGCATGACGATGGTGATGGTCTCTGGAGGAATCGATTTATCGGTCGGCTCAATGATGGCGCTTGCCAGCGTTCTGGGAGCGTTTGTTATGGCTGGTGGCGCTCCGGTGATTGCTGGCATCGCAACCAGCCTCGCCGCAGGTGCGATGTGCGGTCTAATTAATGGAGCGACCATCGCTACGCTGCGTATTCCACCGTTCATCGTTACGCTCGGCGCGATGGGTGTGTACCGTGGCGTCGCGTTGTTGGTAACCGGCGGGAAAGCCGTGGTTGATTTGCCGATGAGTTTTGGGAATCTCGCTCAAGCAAATCTTTTTGGAGTGCTGCCAATTCCACTTCTCATCGTGCTGGTGGTCGCGGTGCTGGCACACTTCATTCTGACAACCACCCGGCCAGGACGTTATTGTTATGCGATTGGGAGCAACGTTGAGGCAGCACGGTATGCGGGCATTAGTGTTTCGACCTATCAAATTCTTTTTTATGTAATTCTCGGGATGCTGACCGGGCTTGCCGGAGCCATTGAATCTGCGAGGCTGGTCACGGGTCAGCCAACCTCGGGTGAAGGCTACGAACTGCGCGTGATAGCAGCGGTCGTGATTGGCGGTGGTTCGTTGAGCGGCGGTCAGGGCACTGTGGTTGGGACGATCATCGGCGCACTGATTATGGGGGTGCTTGCGAATGGCGCTAACTTGCTCGGCATCTCGTCGTTCACTCAGCAAGTAGTGATCGGCGCTGTTATCGTACTCGCCGTTACCTTCGATCAGTTTCAACGCCGACGGCTGGAGAATGCGGATTGCTGAATGCGGATTGCTGGTTCGCAAACGAACGTTCGTAACGCGGCTTGGCCGCCTGAGGTGCGGAAAGGCTCCGCCTTTCCGGGAGGCCAGTCAACAGTGATAGATGAGGCTATGCCTCATTTATCGAGGCGTAGCCTCGAAGAATTTGGGGGGCTCGCTCCGGAAAGGCATAGCCTTTCCGCACATCAGGCGGCAAAGCCGCACTCGCTGCCAGAACTTTCGCAGGAGAATAAGATCACTTTCAAAAACCGAGGGACACGAATGAACCGAGCCTGGTTAGTACTCCTTCTAATTTCAGCTCTCTTACCGAAAGCAGCCGTCGGGCAACAACCCCAGACGACTACGCGAAAGCTCATTTATCACGATGGCTGGACCGATCTGAACAAGAACGGAAAGATGGATGTTTATGAAAATTCAAAAGCAGACATTAATCGTCGAGTCGAGAATCTCCTCGCCCAGATGACGCTCGAAGAGAAGACATGTCAGACAGCGACCCTCTACGGCTACAACCGTGTGTTGAAGGATGAACTTCCAACACCCGACTGGAAGAACCAAGTTTGGAAGGATGGCATCGCCAACATCGACGAGCATCTCAACGGTTGGGGTGCGACCGGTTCCAGGAGTGTTTATGCCACAGACATTCGCAAACATGTCTGGGCCATGAACGAGGTGCAAAGGTTTTTCATCGAGGACACTCGTCTCGGGATTCCCGTCGATTTTACAAATGAAGGCTTGCGAGGTTTGGCTGCTCCGATTGCGACGAGCTTTCCTTCCGAGCTTGGTATGGGCAGCACCTGGGATCGTGAGCTGGTGCGGACGATGGGTCGCATCACCGGTCTCGAAGGACGAGCCCTGGGTTACACGAATATCTACGCTCCCACACTTGATGTTTCTCGCGATCAGCGCTGGGGCCGGGTTGAAGATACGTATGGAGAAGATCCTTACCTCGCTGCTCGGCTCGGCGTCGAGATGGTGAAGGGCCTGCAACAGGATTTGACGGTTGCGGCCACCGCTAAACACTTCGCTGTTTACAGTATCGGCAAGGGCGCTCGAGAAGGTCAGGCGCGCACCGATCCGCAAACATCGCCGCGAGAAGTTGAAAACGTTCTCCTGCCTCCGTTCAAGGCAGCCATCAAAGAAGCCGGATTGCTCGGAATCATGAGCTCATACAATGATTACGACAGCGTGCCGGTGACTGGAAGTTACTATTGGCTCACACAGAGATTGCGTCAGGACTTTGGCTTCAAAGGTTATGTGGTTTCAGACAGCGCCGCCGTTGAGTATCTCTACAACAAACATGGCGTGGCTGCGGATATGAAGGATGCCGTACGTCAATCCATTGAAGCCGGACTAAATGTCAAAACAAATTTCACGAGACCTGAAGATTTCATCTTGCCGCTCCGCGAGTTAGTCAAGGAAGGGAAGCTTTCCATGAAGACGCTCGATGCTCGAGTGCGAGATGTGCTGCGCGTGAAGTTTCAAGTTGGGCTATTCGATCGTCCCTACGTGACAGACGCGCAAGCGACGGTGAAACTGGTCAACTCTGCTGAGCACAACTCGGCGGCTTTGAGAGCGGCTCGCGAAAGTCTGGTGCTGCTCAAAAATGAGAATGGAATTCTTCCTTTGAAAAAGCAGCTTGAGTCGATTGCGGTAATCGGGCCCAATGCCGACGATGACAGCACGGCTCGTTATCGATACGGACCGTCCGCCGTCAATGGAGTCACCGTGCTGCAGGGAGTTCGAGCGAAGCTTGGACCAATAGTCAAAGTCGGCTACGCAAAAGGTTGCGAAATTGCAGACGCGGGTTGGCCGCAAAGTGAAATACTCCCAACGCCGATGACTTCAGCTGAGCAGGATGAAATTGCTAAAGCCGTGGCGCTGGCAAAAGCTTCGGACGTCGCGGTAGTGGTCCTGGGAGACTCAATGGCCACGGTGGGTGAAAGCGCGTCTCGCACTAGCCTCGATCTTCCTGGACGGCAACTCGATCTGGTGCAGGCAGTTTACGCTACCGGCAAGCCTGTGATCGTGGTTCTCATAAACGGGCGGCCGCTGAGCATCAATTGGATTGATAAGAACGTACCTGGAATTATTGAAGCCTGGTTTCCCGGCGTTCATGGAGGAACTGCCATTGCTGATGCTTTGTTCGGCGATTACAACCCGGGCGGCAAACTCACTATGACTTTTCCGAAGACGGTAGGGCAAATACCTTTCAACTTTCCCACGAAACCCAACGCGCAGTGGGAGGGCGAGAAAACTCGCGTGAATGGGGCACTTTACTATTTCGGGCATGGTTTGAGTTACACGAAGTTCGAGTACGGCAATTTGCAAATAGCGCCTTCAACACAAAGCGCTCGCGGAAACGTCGAGATCAAGCTCAACGTTAAGAACACGGGCGCCGTGGCTGGCGATGAAGTGGTCCAGCTTTACACTCGCGATATGGTCAGCAGTGTTACCACCTACGAAAAGAATCTGCGCGGCTTCGAGCGAATCAAACTCGCGCCGGGTGAGACTAAGCTGGTGACCTTCCATTTGGTCCCGGACGATCTCGCGTTGTGGGATCGCAGCATGCATTTCGTAGTTGAGCCCGGCGTGTTTCGAGTGATGGTAGGTTCTTCCTCGGAAGATATTCGCTTGAGCGGTGAGTTCACAATTCGTTGATTGACTATGAGGTGATTAGATGCGACATCTGCTTGTGTTTCTGTTCACGATTATTTGCGCACCTGTGATTTTGTGCGCGCAATCATCAACCCCGACGGCGAGTGATCCATGTGCTGAAGTGAAAGCGCAGGCCGCCAGAGCTGAAACCAGGCTCCGCGATTGGCCGGCGTTAGCACGTTATCGCGATCTCAACAGCAAGACTCCAGCCGTAGCAAAGGGTGATCGACGGGTTGTTTTCATGGGCGACTCGATCACGGATTCCTGGGATGATACGCAGCGCTACAGCGGCTTCTTTCCCGGAAGGCCCTACATCAATCGGGGCATCAGTGGTCAAACTACTCCGCAGATGCTGATTCGGTTTCGCGCCGATGTTATTCACTTGCAGCCGAAGGTGGTTGTGATTCTCGCGGGTACGAATGATCTTTCGGGAAACACTGGACCAACCACGCTGGAGGCGATCGAAGATAATCTGGCTTCGATGTACGAGCTGGCGCGAGCCAACAAGGTTCGCGTGGTATTCGCGTCGGTGCTGCCAATCAGCGACTACGATAAGAACCGGGACGGACAGCCCATTATTCGGTCCAAACAAAGACCGCCGGAACAGATCGTGGCTCTGAACCAGTGGATGAAGAACTACTCAGCGAAAGTCGGAGCGGTCTACCTCGATTATTTTTCAGCGATGGTTGATGCGAAAGGTTTTCTGAAAGAAGAGTTGAGTGAAGACGGATTGCATCCCAACCAAAAAGGCTACGATGTCATGGCGCCTTTGGCGGAGCAGGCAATTGCGGCGGCTCTGAAAAAGTAGGCAGAAACTGCGGGCGCGAAAAAGCTTTAGCCGCAGATTCCGCAGATTACACTGATTCTTAACTGTCGCTGACGAGTGCGTTCGTTTCAAATGGATTCTTGCTCGAACCGCCTGCCACGGGTCGAATCGAGAAGGAACCTCACAACGTCGATAGGCTCAAAAACAAAATCAGTGTAATCTGCGGAATCTGTGGCTAAAGCTTTTCTTACTGTTAACTCATCCATCACTCTCCCCATCCAAAAAATAAAAAAGAAAAAAATGCTTGACAGCAAATCGGGAGGAGGGATATTGTTCGCACCTCGAACAATAGACGTTCCGAGTCGCTGGTTAGTTCTAGACCTCGAACAAAAGAGGTAATCGCGCCATTCGCAAGATCAATACACGAGACTTCCACGTAGCCACGCGTACGACTTCGCGTGACATCAATCGCCGTATTGCGCTCAACGTAATTCGGGAACATCAACCCATTTCACGCGCAGACCTGGCGCGACACTTGAACATGACCAGGGGTGTTGTCAGCACTCTCGTTCAGGAGCTGATTTCGCAAGGCGTCATCTACGAAGGCGCGACTGGTGAAGCAGCTCGAGGTCGCAAACCCACCTTTCTCCACATCAGAACTCGTGACCGTTTGGCGATTGCCGTAGACGTTCGCTTCAGCAAAACCTACCTGATGCTATGCGATTTTTCAGGCCGCGAGCTGGCGCTTGAGGCGCACGACACGATTTTCAATGTACCTGAATTCGTGAAGGATCTTTCGATTCGCATCCGCAGAATGCTAAAAACGCACAGCGCCAGGAATACTTGTGAAGGCATTGGGGTTGTCATTCCCGGGATGGTGGACCAACGCACCGGGCTCGTTCTCAATGCACCCGCGCTTGGTTGGCGCAGCGTGGAGATACGCGACAAGCTCGCAGCCGCCACCGGACTTCCGGTGCAAGTAGAGAACTCCGGCCGCGCTTGCACTCTGGCTCAGTTGTGGCTGGTTCGTGGCGAAGCGTCGGGTCCAAATAGTTTTGTTTTCATCAGTGTGTCAGACGGCGTGGGCGTCGGCATGGTGGTCAATGGTGAGCTGGTTCGAGGTCACGATCACATTGCCGGAGAATTTGGACATCTCCCCATCAACCTGGACGGACCGAGATGTATGTGTGGCGCTTCCGGATGCTGGGAAGCGTACATCTCGAATCTCGCTACCATCTCTCGCTATTTTGGGTGGAATTTGTCCAAACTCAGTCCAAATAGCCTGCGTGACGCCGAGCAAAACTCCTTTACCGTCCTCGACCTGGTTGCGCGAGCGCGCGGCGGTGACGCGAAAGCGACGGCCGCGATCCAGGCAACTGCGCGCTTCCTCGGCCTGGGGCTCGGAACCATCGTTAACATCATCAACCCTGACTGCATTTTTCTCGCCGGCGAAATCACGACTGCGTGGGACTTGATTGAAGGGACCGTGACCGAGGCGCTTGCAGAGAGGGCGCTGACGGAAAATGCGGCTCGCACGCCGTTACGAGTGAACGGCGCGCAGGAATTACCGAGACTGAAAGGGGCGGCTGCTTTGATCGCTGCTCCAAGCTTTGCAGCGCCACGAGTCGCGTAAAACTCGGATCGGTGAGAGTAAGCGGGAACAAGGGGAACGTTAATTAAGAAAGCAACAGGAGAGCCTGGTTGGCGAGTTGCTTAGTGTTTTTGGAATCTCTCATTGGAGGTCGCTGACATGTTAAGCGTAAGAAACTTTGGTTTACGGAAAGTCCATTTTTTTGTCATCGCATTGTTGCTCGCCATCCCCGTCGCAGCTAATGCTCAAATCACAACCGCCACTATCGTGGGTACGGTTACTGACCCCGGTGGCTCCAATGTATCCGGAGCAACTGTCACTGCTCGGAATGTCAACACGGGCTTGGCTCGTACGGTGACTTCCGGGGACGACGGCGGCTTCCGCCTTGAGTTTCTGCCTGTTGGAACTTACGCACTTGAAGTTACGTCAACCGGCTTCAAGAAATCCTACCTCAGCGACATACTTTTGCAGATCAATGACACAGTACGGCTAGACGTTTCTCTTACGGTTGGGCAAGTCACCGAAACCGTCACGGTTACAGAGACTCCGCCGACTATTAATACGACCACGCCTGAAATAGGCCGCACTATTCAATCGCAAGAGATCGTCCAACTGCCGCTCGTCGATCGAAACGTCTATACGCTGCTGGACCTGACGCCCGGGGTGCAGTCTAACAATAACGGTGTAGCCAGCGCGTCCACCGGCACCAGTACATTTATCCTTGGTTATCCGGAACAGCGAACACTGATCAACGGCGGCACCGACGGCGGCACCGGCTCAGTGAACTACTATCTGGACGGTGGCATAAACATGACCAACCTGCGCAACACCGGAAACATTTTGCCCAACCCGGATGCCATCCAGGAGTTCCGCGTTCAGACCAACAGCTACAACGCTGAGTATGGCCGTTATGCCAGCGGCGTTATCAACGTGCTCACCAAGTCCGGCACCAACCAGTTTCACGGCTCGGCCTTTGAGTTCCTGCGCAACACGGTGTTCAATGCCAACGATTGGGGATCCACGCTGGCCAGGGCGCCTTTTCATCGCAACCAGTTTGGCGGCACTATCGGCGGTCCGATTCAGCACGACAAGGCATTTTTCTTCTTCTCCTACTCGGGGCTGCGCCAGGCGACGAGCACATTCCTGAGCGGCGCCCGCGTTCCGACCGCCCTGGAACGTGCCGGCAACTTTACGGCCTCTGCGACCAAGCCTACTGATCCCGCCACTAACACACCTTTCGTCTGCAACGGGGTGATGCATGTAATCTGCCCTAACCGAATTGATCCGGTCGCGAGGAAGATCATCGATACCTATATTCCAACCTCCAACGTTACCCTCGCCAATGGGAACGCAGGGTGGCAAGGCAATATTCCCACCCCCTATAACTTCGACGAGTTTCTGAGCAAAGTGGACTACCAGCTCAACGCCGCTCACCGGTTGAGCGTCAGTTACTTTAATACCGGAGGAACCAGCACCACGAGGGCGGGCAGCCCCAACGTGCCCTGGAGCCTGCAGGATTCCACGTGGCGGCAGCATAGTGTCAACGCCAGCGACGTTTGGGTCATCAGCGCAGACAAGATCAATCAGGTCTGGCTGACTTTCTCGCGAAACTTTGGCGGGCGCATAAACACCCCCGCGACCTCGCTTACCGATTTGGGTTCGTCATTCTTTATCCAGGGCACGCCGAATCTGCCGCAGATCACCGTCACGGGTTACTTTACCTTGGGACAACAAATCGGCGGTCCGATAGCCGGCACTAACTTTTACTCCGCACGCGACGTCTTCAGTTGGAGCAAGGGCAATCACTCGCTCAAGTTGGGCGGAGAGATCTCGCTCAACAAGGACATCCAGCAGACACTGCTTAACAACTACGGGGTTTTCACTTTCAACGCAGGTTCAACTGCAAGGGTAGCTGGCCCAGGAGTGACGGCCGCGGCGGGTAACGCATATGCCGATTTCCTGATCGGTATTCCGAGCGCGGTCTCGCAAGACGCCCCCGTAACGGGCTACACGAATAGCTGGTACACGGCTCTCTTCGTGCAGGATGATTTCAAAGTTCGTCCACGCCTGACTCTAAATCTTGGCCTGCGCTGGGATGTGCAGACGGCGCCGACCGATCCCCAAAACCGGGTCGTCAATTATGTTCCCGGTCAGAAATCCATCGTTATCCCGACTGCGCCTGTGGGGGCATTGTTCTTCGGCGATCCCGGTGTGGAACGTGGCGGCATTCCGACCAGCTACACTCATTTTTCGCCCCGCATCGGTTTTGCGTGGGATGTGTTCGGTAATGGAAAGACGTCGCTCCGTGGTGCATTCGGCCTGTTTTACGGCAGCATCTCAGGCAACGAGTGGAACACAATGACGAACTTCCAACCCTTTTCCACCCGGTTGACCTTTACTAATATCAACCAAAAGACAAATGCGGCTGGCGTCCCGTTGGGAGCTTCGCTCGTCAATCCCTACAACGCTTTCGTCGGAGGGGCTCCCTTCCCGTACCGGGGGACCTTTACAACCGGCGGCGGCCTCTTCCCGGTGGCATCGGATTTCAAATGGCCGCGCACATATCAGATGAACGTTTCTGTGCAGCGTCAGGTCACAAAAGACTTAGTCGTCGGAGCGGCGTATGTTGGGACGGAAAGCCGCAACCTGCCTTTTGCTCGTGACATCAATTACCCGGTCTTGACAGCGACTGCCACGAGTGCCGGAGCGAACATACTTGCACGTCGGCCCAACCCGCTGTTCGGCGCCGTACTCCTCCTTCAGTCAGACCAGCGCGCCAATTACCATGGTCTGCAGCTGACCACCGCGATGCGTATGAACCACCATGTGACCTTCAACGCTTTCTACACTTATAGCAAGACGCTTAGCAGTGTACAGCTCTACAACAGCACGACTCAGGGATTGGCAGAGAACTACAGCAAGCTTGGGATAGACAAGGGCGCCGGCGACACTGACCAGCGACACGTCTTCAGCATGAGTTTGACCTACCGGCCCGATTACTTCGCCAAAGGCAGTAACGGCATTCTGCGTAGTATCTTCAACGGCTGGAGTATATCCCCCATCATCAAGATGCGCAGTGGCCTTCCGTTCACCGTGACCAACGGCAACGTGGACGCCAACCTGGATGGCAACACTAACGACCGCGCTCAGTTGATTGGCAATCCACATCTGGACCATCCAACGGCGGCGCAGTGGTTCAACACTGCGGCCTTTGCCCAAAACAGAGTCGTTACCGGCGTCGCTACCGATGGCAACTCGGCTCGCAACCTTCTCTACGGGCCGGGCTATAACTCTGTCGATCTGGCCCTCGCGCGCGACTTTAGTTTGAGCGAGCGCTTCAAGCTACGCTTTCGGGTCGACGCCTCGAATGCTTTCAACCACGTGAACCTTGGACAGCCGGGCGCCGCCGTTCCGGCCGCGGGTTCGACGTCCGCTAGTTTTGGCGTGATCACATCTGCCAACTCGATGCGCAAGATGCAGTTTGGCTTGCGCCTGACGTTCTAAGGAAGATGGGTCTTTGGACGCCGGGAGCGCAGGCATCCTTGCCTGCCTTACATGCCAAAGAAACTACTCAGCTACAAAGGCAGGCAAGGATGCCTGCGCTCCCGGCGTCCATAGATCCATTTGTGTCATGCTGGACGCAAAACGAACCGAGGCGAGTACGACTGCGATCGACGTGGGCTTCAAGCTTCGTGGATTGCGTTGGTGGATCGTCGGGCTGATTTTCCTCGCGACGCTGATCAATTACATCGATCGGTTGACTATATCCGTACTTGCCCCGGTGATTACTCAGGATCTCGGCCTCACGAATACTGCGTTCGGCGGGATTGTTACCTGGTTTCTCCTTGCCTATACCATTAGTCAAGGCCTTTCAGGCAAGCTCTACGATCGTGTGGGTACTAAGCGAGGCTTTGTTTATTCAATCGTCCTTTGGTCCCTTGCGGCGATGGCTCATGCATTCGCGAGGGGATTGGCAAGTCTCAGCATCTTTCGCTTCATTCTCGGATTGGGAGAAGCGGGTAATTGGCCCGGAGCAGCGAAGACCGTTGCCGAATGGTTTCCTATTCGCGAGCGCGCCTTCGGCATGGCAATCTTTAATAGTGGCGCAGCCATTGGGTCCGTGCTGGCGCCGCCGCTGATCGTTTGGCTTAGCCTCACCTACGGTTGGCAAACAACTTTCATTGTTACCGGCTCGTTTGGGTTTGCCTGGTTGTTATTGTGGCTTTTCTTTTATGAGACGCCGGATCGTCATCGTTGGCTAGGCGCTGAAGAGCATCAACTGATCCGTCAGGGCCAACGAACGGAGGTCACTACTGAGCCGGCTGCGTCGCTGGGATGGCGTGAGCTGCTGCGCTATCGGCAAGTGTGGGCGATTGTGCTCGCGCGCTTTCTCACCGACCCGGTGTGGTGGTTGTACATCAGTTGGTTGCCAAAGTATCTCGCGGACGCTCGAGGTTTTTCGCTCGTAAAGATTGGTCTCTTCGCGTGGGTGCCGTACGTTGCTGCCGACGCCGGCAGTCTCTCAGGCGGTTGGCTTTCAGGAGCTTTGATCACGCGGGGTTGGAGCGTCGATCGAGCGCGCAAGTTTGTCATTGTGCTTGCCGCGCTGCTGATGCCCGCAGGAATTTTTGCGGCCTTTGCGAAGGATGCGATGGTTGCGCTCGCTTTGATTGGCGTGGTGCTTTTTGGGTTTCAAGTTTGGATCAACAACGTGCAGACCTTGCCGAGCGATTTCTTCCCGGACAAAGCCGTTGGTTCAGTTGCGGGTTTGGGCGGAACCGGAGCCGGCATTGGCTCGATGATTTTCATTTTTAGCACTGGCTGGGTAGTCGATCATTTTTCATACGTCCCGGTGTTAGTTGTTGCCGGTGTGCTCGCGCCTTTGGGTACAGTGGTGCTCTTTGCTCTATCAGGACGCATCGAGCGCGTAGCTCTCAAGCCGGCATAAAACAGTCATTATTCCAGGAGATTAATTGTGAGCAGTTCTTTCGACCTGAATGGAAAAGTGGCGCTTGTAACCGGTTCGTCTTCGGGGATTGGTCGTGCAGCTGCTGAAGCGCTGGCAGCAAGCGGGGCGCGAGTCGCCATTAACTTTCATCGCAACGAAGCAGGCGCCGAAGCAGCGCGCGCGGCAATAACCGAAGCTGGCGGAAAAGCTATCGCCGTCCAAGCTGACGTCACTCGCGCAAGTGATGTCGAGTCGATGGTCAAGCAAACAGTCGCTGAATTCGGACCGATCGATATCCTGGTGAACAATGCCGGTTCCCTGATTGAGCGACTGCGGATTCTGGAACTAAGTGAAGAGCGCTGGGACGAGGCTATCGATCTCAATCTCAAGTCTGCTTTTCTCTGTTGCCGCGCGGTTGCAGCTTCAATGATGGAGCGCAAGACCGGAGCGATCATTAACGTGTCTTCAATCGCTGGACGAAACGGCGGGGCGCTGGGCTCAATTCATTATTCGACAGCAAAAGGCGGAGTAATCACTTTCACCAAAGGATTAGCCAAAGAATTGGCGCCGTTTGGCATTCGAGTAAATGCCATTTCGCCCGGCGTGATTGATACGCCTTACCACGAACAGTTTTCGTCTGCAGAAATGATGAAGACTTATGTCGGCATGATTCCCCTCGGGAGGATTGGCAAGCCCGCTGAAGTGGCACAGGTTGTTTGCTTCCTGGCCTCGGATGCGGCCGGCTACCTCGCTGGCGAGACCATCGAGATTAACGGCGGAATGTTCATGGACTGATGTTGCTTTGTTTATGCCACGGGCTTGAACCGTGGTCACGTAACGTTGGTTGCTAGCCAAATGATGAAAAGGAATTAATTGGATGCCACCGGCTCGCACGGTGGAGGTTCACGTTAATTCCGGTCCAAAGAAGCAGTAACGTGAGACTGCACGGGGCCAGCCCGTGGCATCTTGCCCGTGGCCTACTTCCAAGATTTCGAAGTGCTTATTAATTATTCAAACAAGTGGAAAGGGTGGTTGATTGTCATAGGGCTCGCGTTAGCTTCGAGCAACATCGCGATCAGTCCGTTACTTGCCCAGGATGCCCGTGAGCTGGAGCAGGAGCGCGTAGCCAGCAACGAGCTAAAAGGAGAACATCCACTCATTGAGTTGATGCGAACGCGCAAGTCGACTCTTCGCTCTGACCTGCTTGGCGTACATCCGCGTGTCTACGTTACGGAGAAAGAGCTGAGTGAATTGCGTAGTCGCGCGCGCACCACGCACCGCGAGCTTTGGCAAAGCGCAATTAGTCATGTCCACGCGCTCGAAGCGGACCCGCCACCACCGCCGGCCGGCCAACGGCGTCAACAGAATAATGTTGGGATTGCGATCGCCGAAGCAGCCTTTGTCTACAAGATCGAAGGCGACAAGAAATATCTCGATGCGGCGCGAAAGTACATGGATGCGGCCGTCAGTTACGACATTTGGGGCTACGCGAACAATAAGCCGAATGTCGATCTCGCGGCGGGCCATCTGCTTTACGGTTTAGGCTGGGGCTATGATTTGCTCTACAACGATCTCAGCGAGAAAGAGCGGACCCGTTATCGCGAAAAGTTAATCAAGCAAGCCCGGTTGATGGCTGATTACTTCAAACCAAAGTCCGGCAAAACTTTTGCCTACAGCCAAAATCATACTTTCATTCCCATCACCGGACTGGGAGTCGCAGCTTACGCGCTTTACGACGAAACTCCGGAGGCGCCGGCGTGGGCCAGTCTGACGCGAGCAATCTACGATCGAGTGTTGGCTACTTATTCGCAGGATGGTTACTACTACGAAGGTTTTGAGTATTGGATCTTCTCGACGCCGTGGTTGATTCATTATCTTGACGCGCACGCACACGCAACCGGGGAAGATCTCTACGACCGTCCTGGTTTTCGTCTTATGCACAAGTATGTGGCCCATTCGATGCTGCCGAGTGGCAATTACATTTTTGATTTTGGCGACGTCTTCGAAGGACCGCTGACGCGCGCAGGCAAAGGCGAGGAGTATCCGCGCACTCATCCGCAGGGCCACTTCAATACTAATTACAATTTGCTTTACCGCGTGGCGCAGCGCTTCCAAAGCGGCGAGGCTCAGGGTGTGGCCAACTGGCTAAAAGGATTCAATCACGTCAACGCTGAGGACTTTTGGTCGCTGGTTTGGTATGACGCCAAACTCGCGCCCGTTCCGATTCAGCGACAAAGCGCGTGGCACTATTTTCCTGATCACGATGTCTTTTACTGGCGCTCTGATTGGTCAAACAAGGCTACTGCCTTCGCGTTCAAATGCGGCCCACCGGAGGGACATCACACCGCATCTTTGCTCAAGCAATTTCCCGATTGGCGCTTGTCTTCAGGACATGCGCATCCGGATGCGAATAGCTTCATCATCTTTGCTCGTGGCGAGTATCTGACCGGGGACAGCGGTTATGCCGGAGTGCCGATGGCCGAGCATCACAACACTTTGCTGATCAATGGCAAAGGCCAGGGAAACGAGGGCACCGGTCATGATGTGTTTGCGGAAGTGCCATACGACCTCCTCAATCGAATCCGAATCAGCGACGTTAAGGTCGAGCGAAACCGTGTCATCGTTCGGGGCGATGCAACTTCAGCATATGCGTCGGAACTGGGGCTGAAAAAGTTTGCGCGAGAGTTTGTCTACACGCCTGGTTCGGGCTTCACCATTTCTGATGAAGTAGAGACTACCAATCCAGCGGTTCTAAGCTTTTTGGTTCACGCTGACAGCACTATCGAGAAAGAAAGCGCCAACCGGTTCAGCATCAAAGCAGGTGAAGTGAAACTGGTAATCGACCCAACAGTAGAACAGGCGCATACGCTGCCTGCAGCGAAGCAAATACAGAGCAAGATTGAAACGAATACGGTTACTGCTCCGGGTCCTCCCGGCGCGGTGGATAAAGGTGAGCGGCAGGCCCGCGGCGAAAAGCTCGTGCTCTCGACGCCGGCCACGATACAAGCTCGGTTCACAATGCGGTTGCGGATTCAAGATTGAGTGGGAGCTTCCGTCTCATTTCACACCGGGCTTCAGCCCGGTGAAAGAGAAGCGACCTAAGAAGATAAACCGTTTCAACGGTTTCTAATTGGGCTCAGTAGCGGTAAACCGTTGAAACGGTTTCGAGGAATTTGGCGATGCAGGTCACCCGGTTAAAACCGGGTGAGAATGAGAGGACTTTTAGCTCACCATGTTCGATGGAAAATCATTGAGCGGATACTCAGGTTCTGGTGTTGTAACTAAACTGTGTGTGGTGCTCGTTCTCCTCGTCGCGGCGTCACCTTTAGTGGCGGCGCCGCGGATCAAAGTTTTGAAGCTCGCCATAACGAATCCGACTGACCAACCTCGGGCATCTGAAAACGTCGTCATCAAGGTCGCCGACCTCAAACGCATCGCCGCGGACTTTAAAGCCGGTGACTGCATCGTGACGACGAGTGACGCGGCGACACTTGAAGAAGATGCGGCCACGTTGCAAGTCATGGAACTTCCGTCGCAAGCGGACGATTTGGATGGCGACAAGGTCTATGACGAGCTTGCGTTTCAAATCTCGCTGAAACCAAAACAGACGCGAATCGTGTCCGTCTCCTTTGGCGATGCGACCTCTATCCAAAGACTTCGGAGCGATTATCCGAAGCGCACCGCTGCCAGGTTCACTATGAAGTTTGATGGACTCGGCTGGGAATCGGAGCTGATGGCGTGGCGAATCTATTTCGATAAGCGCAACGCAATTGATGTTTTCGGCAAGCGCCGGCCTGGTTTGTATCTCGAGATGTTTGGTCTGCCCGAGTTTGCCTATCAGGAGGAGTCACCTTTTGGTCGCGATATTTACCGCATCGGCGATGCGCTCGGCATCGGAGCCGTGGCTGCGTTGGTTGATGGGAAGGTCGTAAAAGTCGCTGATGTTGATGATCGTGCTTGGAGAATTATCAGTGCTGGACCGGTGCGCACTATCGTTGAGCTTTCCTACAAAGGCTGGGCGGTCGGTGGCCGCAAAGTAGATTTGGTAAGCCGGCTTACTCAATGGAGTGGCGAGCGTGGCTTTGAACACGACGTTACGGGCGCTGATGGCATAACGCTCGTGACTGGCTTAACGAAAAAGGCTGGCCTTGAAGATGCTGCAACTCCTGCTGGGTCGGCTTTGCCATTGGTTCGGTCAGTCTGGGGTCATCAGGTAATCAAGACAGGACCGACTGCGACAGAAGAATTGCCTGATCAGAATCTGGGCTTGGCGATCATCGCGCCCGGAAGCCAAAGCAGGAACCTGCCAGACGATAATCTGAATCTGTTGGTGCAGCCGACAAGCACCGGAGGAAAAGCTAGTTGGCATGTGGTTGCTGCGTGGGACCAGGAAGGGCTCGAGAACATGTACGTGACCGGGCTGACTCCGGCAACACGATATCGTAACGGCTCGCTGGTCTTTCCTTTCGACGCGGTCAACTCCAAAGATAAGTTCCAAAGCCTGGTGCGTTCGACTGCTGATCGAATTGCCCATCCGGCTAACATTCAAATCCTTTCACAAAGCGCCACGACTCAATCGGCGCCGCCAGACACGCTCGAGCCCGGGCGCAAAAAAACTTTTGCCGAAGCAATAGATTTGTTGAAGCAGTCTGCGGAACGGACGGCTACGAAATGGGAACCGATCGTTGCTTCGGCGCCGCCTGAAGTCGCCGAGCGTGACAAAGGGCCCGGCTTCTTTACGGAAGGTGACAATCAAACAGGCGAGTGGAAGGAACAGAAAGGCTTCTTTTGGACCGGCAACTTTTGGGTGGGTGAGCTTTGGCTTCTCTATGACAAGACCAAAGATGAGAAGTATCGGCGGTGGGCCGAGCTGTGGAATGCGAGACTGCTCAACAAAGAGATGATGGAGAACCACGATGTAGGATTTCTTAACTTCTACTCGTCGGTCTTCGGTTACCGGCTTACCAAAGAACCCAAGTATCGCGAAGGTGGTTTGCGTGCTGCTGCGCGATTGAAACAAATGTACAACCCGACGGTCGGACTTATTCCAGCCTGGTCTGTCGGCGGCGATGACACGATCATCGACACGATGATGAACCTTCAGATTTGGTGGTGGGCGACTAAAGAAACCAACAACGCGGAATGGCGCGAGCTCGGTCTCAAGCATGCGCTCAAGACTGCAGATTGGTTGGTACGGCCTGATGGTTCAGTGATTCAGTCAGTCCATTACAATCCCGGCGATAATCGTCAGGACTTCACTTCATCAGGTCCGGCGCCACAAGGCGTCAACGTACCCAACACCATAGCTCCGGGCGAGAAAGTGTTTACACACACGCACCAGGGCTACTCAGCGGACACGAGTTGGGGACGAGGAACAGCATGGGCGCTTTACGGATTCACTGTGGCTCACAGCGAGACCAAAGATCCGCGCCTGTTGGCAACAGCGGAAAAGATTGCCGGCTTTGTGTTGGATCACCTGCCTGAGGATGGAGTGCCCTGGTACGACTTCGCGGACGAAGGTGTCTATTATCGTAATCGAGATAGCTCCGCCGCTGCATTGATAGCTGGTGGCTTGCTGCGCCTGTCTAAGGAAACAAAAGATCCGAAGCAAGCAAGTTTGTATCGAGCTGAGGGCACCCGAATTTTGCAATCGTTGATTGATCGATATCTGACGCCGGTGAATATTGATGACAAAACGCCGCCGGGAGTTTTGCGACATGGTTCCAGCACCAGGCCTCACGACGGACGGCTGATCTACGCCGACTATTATTTGCTGGAGGATTTGTTGTGGCTGGAAGCCAATCCTTAAAAGATTGGTTAATGAGTTAAGCGATTATCCCTCGATGTGAATTAACATTGAAGAAAGAGAAGGGGAAAGATGAGTACACAAATGAAGGCGAGTGGGGAGGGACAGATCTTCCGGAACACGAACGGGCAGAAAGGACGGCACCTGGCCATCACGCCGGAGAACAGCGCCATGAAGCATCTGGTCTACGGGCGCATCATTCTGGATGCGGAAGTGCCGCGGCTCGAGTTTGCCACCGGAGCGATGGAGTGCGGGCTGATTTGCCTGTCCGGCGAGTGCACGATTA
>DATNBH010000015.1:0-11997 GCA_035572035.1 Pyrinomonadaceae bacterium
CAGCGGCAGCTGAGGGATGTTTCAAGTGCAGCCTCGCTCGCAAGTTTTCAACGGAAATAGGCAGGACTTGAACCATCCACCAGCTGCCGCAGGTGGGATTCATTAACAACGACATCAAACATTGGTAGGCTGGACCTGAAGCAACCACCAGCTGCCGCAGGTGGGATTTAAGAGTTTTCGGGCAAAGCTAACTTAACTAATAACCTGGACCCAGATTCTTCAAGGCTGCACCGGTTATGCATGTAGCGCTACTTTTTCCACCTTCTGTTGATCCGCGTGCACCTCATTTGGCGATACCGTCGCTCGCTGCTTTTCTAAAGGCTAACAAAGTCCGCGTCACAGTCCGCGACCTAAATCTCGAATCGTTTTTGTGGGCGACGAAGCGAGAACAACTGATCGAAGCGGAGCGAGCTGTGCGCGCGCGGCTCGCAAATTCGACTGAAAGCGAACGTCCGAAGCTGCGTCAAATTTTGGCGCGTAGCCCATTCGTCGTTGAAGCCGCGGAGCAGGCGGTCGCAACTCTTCGAGACGACGAAGCTTTCTACGATCCGGATCAATACAACGAGGCTCGAAATACTCTTCGCTATGCATTGGCGCTGGTGTCAGCAGCGTCGGGTTGCGTCAACTATAGCTTTAGTAATGCTGTGTACGAAGTCAAAGGTTGCAACACCTCGCTGCTTCAGGATCTGGCGAAGGTTACGGCTGACCCGACTGCAAATATTTTCTTGCCTTTCTGGGAACAGGGCGTGTTTCCGGCGTTTGATTCGGACCGTCCCGACTTCATCGGTATTTCGATACTCAATGGTCAGCAGATCATTCCGGGGCTCACGCTCGCGCGATTACTTAAGGAGCGCGGACACACGGTACTGATCGGCGGCACAGTCTATGCCAAGTTTGTTCCGCAGTTGATGCAGCGCCCGGAGTTCTTTCGTTTGTTTTGTGACGGGCTGGTGCCTTACGAGGGCGAGCCGGCGTTGCGAGCCATCGCAGTCGAAGGTGCATGGACTAAGAATCCGGCTGCTATTCCAAACCTGATGCGGCTCGATGAGAATGGGCGTCCGGTGTTGGGACCGGCGCGGGTCGAGAATGTCGATGAACTTCCCGTGCCCGACTTCTCCGATCTTCCGCTTTCCGATTATCTCGCGCCGCGACCCGTGCTCCCGATTCTGACTGGTAAGGGTTGTTATTTTAATCGCTGCAAGTTCTGCGATATCCCACACATCAACTCCATTTCAACGAAAGCGTATCGCGTCCGCCGTCCCGAGACTGTAGCCGCAGACGTCGCTGCTCTTAATCAAAAGCATGGCGCACGTCACTTTGTTATCACTGACGAAACCTTGTCTCCCGGTCTGCTGCTTGCCATTGCTGACGCGATGGACCAGCGCTCCGACTTGAAAGGCGTTGAACCCCGCTTTGTTGGTTACGGTCGTTTCGAGAAAGGCTTTACCGCTGAAGCTTGTCAACGACTTTACCGGGCTGGAATCCGCAAGCTGTTTTTCGGGCTCGAGTCAGCATCGCAAGCGACGCTCGATCACATGGACAAGGGTGTCCAGCTCGATGTGGTTCGCCGCGTGATGCGCGACTGCATCAACTCAGGAATGGCGGTTCACATCTTTTCGATGATTGGCTTTCCGCAGGAGAACGAGACTTCGGCTCGAGAGACATTCGAGTTCTTCCTTGAGCATGCGTCGTTACTCCAGCATCCCCGTCATAGCTTCGACATTCATCGTTTCGGGCTCGATCTGCGAACGGACTATTTCGACAACGCGGCGGCGTACGGAGCCTTAATCGACTATGACGCCTTGGGCCAGCTCGATTTTCCTATCAGTGTCAGGGATTGGATCAATCGTGATGGCTTAAGCGAAGCTGACATCGAGCGGCTCATGAGCGAGTTTGAGACGGCGCTGCACGGCGAATTCATTGGTACCAGGCTTTATCCGGATCAACATTGGCCAGGGTTTGAAGAATACGCAGTGCTTTACGGCGATCATTATGACGCCGGGGCTTTCGCTTACCGCACCGCTTTGCCTTCCGAGGATAACTCGCCGCCCTTCCGCTTGGAATGGGCGCGCAGTGTCAGGTTTGGTGATTCGGCTGAGGACGCGCGCACCGCCTGGGGTGTAGCCGGAGAGGCGACATTGGGAAGCGTTGCCTTCGCTGCCTTATCACCATTGCCAGGTGAGATGACGACAGCTCAACTGCTAAACGCGTTGAGTCAACGCATCGATCACCTCCCCGAACAGCGAGAAGACCTGCAGCAGGAGCTTCGGCAGGTCGTGGACATGCTCCTTGCCGAACGTTTGCTCTGGCTCAGATCAGCAACCGGAAACTCAGGCAAAGACAATGGCAGTGACTCTCCCAAAAAGAACGGTCATCGGCGGCGCGTCAAACCAGCCGTCGGGCCAATGCGTTTTCGCAGCGATGTGGAAATAAGAATTAATTACAAGGATCAAACTCCGTTCGGCAGTCCCGTCGGGTTGAAGTCAATCGAAAGCTGTCGCCAAATTTTTCGCTCATTGTTCGAGCATGCCCAGTCTCACGGTATTCATTCCACGATTCTCAACGGCCCCAAGTTACTTCACGACGTGATGGGCTCAAGCAGATTGCGCGAAATCGTTGACGGAGCAATTGGCGTCAGATCGGACGTGCTTTACCCGGATCCTGACGCAGCTAAGCTCTCAGGCTTATCGTTCTCAAGCCCAACCACGGAGGAGGAGCTATCGTTGGAACTTACGCCCAGCGAGTGGAAAGACTGGGCTGGCCTGCTGGCTGATTTGACTCAGCCCGGCGGCTTGACTGACCCATCTGAAAATACACGTGCTGCTTTCGCAGAGCTCGGTCGACGAGGTTTGCTTGAGCCGGCGAATCCGGATTCCAGCTTATCGATCTTCGAATCGAGCGACGTAACGTTCGTTGGCCACAATACTGTCGTTCTTCGTTCCGACGATACCGCGGTCATCGTCGATCCTTTCCTGGTTTCCGCGCTCGATCAGAATTCTTCTTACCGCCCATTTGAACGAGCGCAGCTGGGAAAGATTGATGCAGTTCTAATTACTCACGCGCATCCGGACCATTTTGATCCCAGCTCGCTACTGCAGTTCGGGCTCGAGACACCCGTAATCGTTCCTCGCCTTGAACGGGAGTCGATTTTGTCAGTCAACATGGGGCGTCGCTGCCGGGAGCTGGGTTTCATCAACATCGTGGAATTGGACTGGAACGAATCGCGGCGAGTTGGAAATTTCGAGATCGTCGCTTTGCCATTTTATGGCGAGCAGCCGACCAGTGGCGCCGTATTGCACCCGGAAGTTCGGAATCATGGAAACACTTATCTGCTAAAGAGCTCCACTCTATCAGCTGCTCTTGTCGCTGATGCGGGACGTGATCAAGCCGGTGACATTCGACAGGTCGCGAAAGCGTGCCGTACTCAGCATGGTCCAATCGACATCTTGTTCGCAGGTTATCGCGGCTGGACGACGTATCCGGTGCAGCTCGCCTTTTCTTCAGTGCCGCAATACCTGTTGTTCGTGCCGCGCGAAGAGTGGGGCGTCCGTCAGCAATTGATGAACGATGCCGACGACGCGCTCGATTTGGCCGAAGCCTGGGGAGCAAAGACGATCGTTCCGTACGGCGCGGGAGGCGCTCCCTGGTATTGGGAACGTGGTCTCGGGCCGCGGCTCGATGGCAACAGAGTTGAAGACCCGAGTTTCGATCCATTCCCCGAACGTGTGATCGATGCAGCCAGGAAGCGGTTGTGGGTGGAAGGCGGCTGGATTAGTTCTCCAGTCGAGGTTTGCCTGCTTCGACCCGGTGACGGACTGCGGGACGTTCGTAAAGGCGCAAAATTGGAGCGCGTGGCCGGTCACGACTGGCCGTGGTGAGGTAAAAACTGACAAGTGAACGCAACCACATTAACAAGAGAGCTCGTCGAGGTTGATGCTGTAACCGATCCGATTGTCTCGTTCTGCGGGCCAGCATCACCGAAATATCATCTCTCCGGCACCCACAGAGCTTGCGAGCCGGCCGAAACGTGGAAGCGAATCGCGCCGCGGCTAAAAGACTTTGGCATCACTCGCGTCGGTGACATCACGGGTTTGGATCGCATTGGCATTCCCATTTGGATCGCCGTGAGGCCGAACTCGCGAAGCCTCTCCGTCAGCCAGGGGAAAGGGCTCGACCACGATGCCGCGCGCGTATCGGCTGCCATGGAGGCCATTGAGATTGCGCATGCCGAGCAGTCAACCCGCCGCCTCCGTTTTGAAAGTTACGAAGAATTACTCAAGACCGCGGCTGTAGTTGACGTGCTCACTTTGCCTGCAGCACGCAACTCACTCTTCACTCCTGATCGAAAACTGCTCTGGATTGAGGCTCACGATTTGTTCAGTGGCGCGAAAGTGTGGGTACCGTACGAGATGGTCCATGCTGACGCGACGGTGCCATGGATGCCCGGCAGCGGCGCCTTCATCGCCAGCACGAACGGGCTCGCGTCCGGCAACAATCTCGCCGAAGCGGTGCTGCATGGACTTTGCGAAGTCATCGAACGCGATGCTTTGGCTCTGTGGGAGTTTTCCGGCGCCGAGCTTCAGGATGCGACCCGCATCGATCTCTCAACCGCTTCCGATCCATTTGTGCTCGAGCTACTGCACAAGTATGAAAGAGCTCAGATCGCCGTGATGGCCTGGAATGTGACGAGCGACATTGAAATCTCTGTAGTGCAGTGCGTCATTTTCGATGCGCTCGAGGACACGCTGTTCAAGCCAATCCCAGCTGCTTTTGGAGCGGGCTGTCATCCGAGCCGCGATGTCGCTCTTTCGCGAGCAATGACCGAAGCAGCACAAAGCCGGCTGACGGTGATCGCCGGGTCGCGTGATGACTTCGGCCGTGCCCGTTACCGCACCACGCAAGCGCCTGAAGCTTTCGCTTACAACCGTCATCTGGTCACGAATCAGCGTGCTGTCCTGCCAATCGATCGGCTGCCTACGTGGACTGCGGAAACGGTTGACGGAGATCTGCGTCGAGTGCTCGACCTGTTGCGAGCGATGGGAGTACCACAGGTTTTGGCGGTAGATCTCAGTTGGGAAGGATTACCGGTTTCAGTTGCGCGAGTTATTGTTCCCGTTCTCGAAGGTCCCACTGAATCTCCAGCCTACGTACCCGGTAGCCGCGTGCGCGCACTCACCGAACGCGCGAGGTCGCTATGAGCGTTTACGTTTTTCTTGGGCCAAGTCTCCCGGCCGCCCGCGCGCGCGCGTTATTCGACGTCGAAGTGCTGCCTCCCGTGCAGCAGGGCGACGTTCTGCGCCTGTTACCACAACGGCCCGAAGCTATCGGGATTGTAGATGGATACTTCGAAGTCATACCCGCAGTCTGGCACAAAGAAATCCTGGCAGCCCTGGCCGAAGGCGTGCACGTCTTTGGAGCCTCAAGCATGGGCGCGCTGCGTGCCGTAGAACTCCATGAGTTTGGAATGGTCGGCATTGGAAAAGTCTTCGAATGGTATCGCGACGAAATTCTGACGGGTGATGATGAGGTCGCAGTGGCGCACGCGTCGGAAGAGTTTGGGTATCGCAGTGTGAGTGACGCGTTGGTGGATATCCGTGATGCCTGCGCCGCTGGTGTTAGCGCGAATATCCTGACTCAGGAGCTGGCTAATCAGCTGGTGAATATCTCCAAGGACCGTTACTTCGCTGAACGAAGCTACGAGGCCGCGGCAAACCAGGCTGAAAGCGAAGGCGCTGATAAAGAGAGGCTGCGCGCCTGGCTCGAATTTGTGAAACGCCGAGGTTCAGGTCTTAAAGAGCGTGACGCTGAATCAATGTTACTCCACATGCGAGAGTTTTTGGCGTCGCAACCGGAACCATTTCGAGCAGCCTTCACTCTCGAGCGCACTGAGTTTCTCGAACGCTTTCGTAATGAAGTTGAGCTGTCGGGCGTGACCCGGCTCGATGGGCAGCCAGCTGAGGAAGATGAGCTATTGCGTGGTTGCGACACCATAGCCGGGCTGCGCGAGAAGCAACTTTTGCGAATTCTCGCTCGCCGCGAGGCTGAACAAATGGGTTGGCAACTTACTACTGAAGAGGTGCAGGAGAAAGCCGAGCTTTTCAAATCGCGTTACAGTCTGGATACGCCGGAGAGCATGACGGCCTGGATGGCAGCGGAAGGCTTGCGCGAGGAAACGTTTTGGGAATTTATCAACGATGCGTGCTTGATCGACCGCTTGCGCAGACTTTACGGCCACGCGATTGAGCGAGGCCTTCCGGATCAGCTGCGCATCGCCACTGCGAGCCTCTACAAAACCAAAGAAGCAGAAATGATTGAGGCTGCCGACTCCACCGCTGCCTAACGGTAAGCAGTGGCCCTATTTGAGCAATAACATACTTGACTCACAAGCTTGGCATCGTGAGCTTCGTTCAGCGCCAAAGGCGCGAAATGTAATAGCCTGGGAAAGCGCCCCCAGCCTGTCATATACCGCGCTAGCTTTGCCCGAAAAGTCTTAAATCCTACCTGCGGCAGTTGGTGGTTACTTCAGGTTCAGCTTTGATGTCGTTGTTTACTGAATCCCATCTGCGGGAGGGATTCAAGACCTTTCTACTGGCCTGAAGTTTGCTCTTAGTGCGGGTCGATGAGCAACACTGTGAGCCGCACAACCAGCAGTCGAACTCAACTCCTTTCACTCTTTATTGTCTCCGCCATTCCTAGAATCATGGGCGCGTTCTGGCTCCCGAATGCGTTCGGCGACGCCTACGCCTATACCGAACAGATCTATTACATGCGGAAAGCGCTACTGAACGGATCGTTCTCGGTATCGAATCTGTTTGGCTTCTGGTTGCCGCTCTATCAGCTGATTTGCGCGGCCATCAGCGCGGTCGCCGGGGATCCGTTCTACGTCCCCAAACTGATTTCCGCTGTCTGCGGAGCAGGTGTTTGTGTGTTGGTGTTTGTGCTTGCGCTCGAGCTGACTTCAAACAAGCTGGCGTCGGTAATAGTCACCGCAATTCTGATCTTCAATCCTTATCACATCTCCTACTCGTCATCGGCATTGACGGATGTGCCACACGCTTTCTTCATTCTGTTGTGCGCTTATTGCTGCATCAGGAGACGCTGGCTAATCGCAGCTTGTTGCGGCCTGGCAGCAGGCTTGATGCGGATTGAAAGCTGGACGCTTGTCTTGATCATTCCTTTCGTACAGATCAGCGTTATGGCTGGTAAGGGCGGACCTGCATGTAAGGCCGAAGCACCGGTGGGTGGACACACAGGTCGATCCGTACTCAGTTTGATCGTGGCCTTTTTGATTCTGGCAGCCGGGCCGGTGTTATGGCTCTTTGTCTCATGGAAAGCGACCGGCAGCTGGTTGAGGTACTTCGAGATTAGAAACAACTACATCGTCGAGACATTAGGCGCCAGTCCGTATCTGGCGAGCTTTGCGCCGGCGCGCGTCGCCTTTGATTGCTTACGATTCGTCTATGCTTGCAACCCTGTCGTGCTGTTTGCGTCTGTCGCGCTTTGTTTCGTGACGCTAAGACGTGCCGGAATTCTTGCTGTTCCCAATGCGTCCGCGGCTCGTAGCGCTGTCAAACGGCTGTGCCTCGCCGCAGTCTCCTCGGAAGGGGTGTTGTCAATTTTCTTCTTTTCCCACCTTGGCTTCCTCCTCTTCGCTTACTTCACGCGTAACCAGCCGGACATTTGGCCTCGCTACGGCTTAATCTTCTTTGCCCTTGGTTTGCCAATGCTCGCGGCGTGGATTTCACGACCTGCTTTCGACTTTTCACGATTGACGCTTTCGAACGAATATCGATCAAGAAGGGTTCAAGTCTGGGTCTCGGTGTCAGTGGCTTTGTTTGCGTTGCAGTTTTGCGCTCAGTTGGTTGACGTAACGCGAATCACCGTCATGAGCGATCCAAATGTTACCGTGGCCCAGTTTCTGGATGACCAGCGCCAGAAGGATGGTTCAATGAAGATCTATTGTGAAGACGGCGCCATCCGTGTGTTATCGGGCATCCCGCTCGAAGACTTCCGGAATCAATACAACTCTCCGCGTTACGAATCCGCGGCCGACGCTCAATCCTTTCTCAATTCACTACGCGATAACCAGGTGCGCTTTCTCGTCTACAAGGATCTCCCGGGCTCGCGACTGCGCGAGATCATCTCCAGGCTGCAGGCACATCCGGGAAGAGATGGAATAACTCTCGAAGAAGTAATTCCGAGATCCAGGAAGAAAGCTGAAGCCGTCATCGTCTATCGCGTTCACGACTCGGAAGTCGCGAAGGTAGAACAAAAACGTTAGCTGCAGACGTTAGTCACATCAAGGTAATCTTGACGCCTTTGGTTACTGAATTAGTGTAATCTGCGTAATCTGTGGATAAAGATCGTTTTCAGTACTTTTGCCTTTTTCCTTTTTGCTTGCCGAGATACAATCCGCGCTCGAATCCGCCGAGGATACTTTGTCGAACCATGAGGCTTTGCCTCATGCTGGAGACATAGCCTCCAAATTAATTCATAAGAGTTCCCGCAGTGAGGCAAAGCCTCACCGCACTGTGCGGCTGCCGAGCCAGACGTCTTTACTCGCTCAATCAGAGGAGCACAAAACATGAAAATTCTTAATTCGCTATTTCTCCTGTTGAGTCTTGCCAGCTTTTTGTTCGCGCAGCAGGACCGGCAACAATTCATTCGCACCGATGCGGCGCTAGTCGCGCTTACTCACGTACGAGTGATTGACGGCACCGGAGCTGCGCCTGTTGACGATCAGACCATTATGATTAGCGGCGGAAAGATTCAATCAATCGGCCCGGCAAAAACTGCGACTGTACCCGCCAATGCTCAGACGATCGACCTCAACGGTTACTCAGTGCTGCCTGGTTTAGTCGGCATGCACAACCACATGTTCTTTCCGATGGGAGGCTCGCCGGCGATCTACTCGAACATGGGCAATAGCTTTCCGCGGCTCTACCTGGCGTTAGGCGTAACCACCATTCGCACGACGGGCAGCGTGGCGCCGTTCACTGATCTCGAAATCAAGCGCTTGATAGATAACGGGCGGATGCTCGGTCCGAAGATGTTCGTCACTGCGCCTTATCTCGAAGGCAAAGGCGCGTTCACGCCAGTGATGCACGAGCTCACCAGCGCGGACGACGCGCGGCGCATGGTGAACTTTTGGGCAGACGAGGGTGCGACGTCCTTCAAAGCCTACATGAACATCACGCGCGACGAGTTACGCGCTGCAGTTGAAGAGGCGCACAAGCGAGGCTTGAAAGTTACGGGTCATCTTTGTTCGATCGGTTTTAAAGAGGCGGCTGAAATTGGCATCGACAATCTCGAGCACGGTTTGATGGTTGATTCAGAATTCGTTCCGGACAAAAAGCCCGATCAATGTCCGGCAGGTAGCGCTGTCAGTACGAGCCTGCGGCAGCTCGACTTGAATGGTCCCGCTGCTCAGGAAACGATTCGCACTTTAGTATCGAAGCATGTTGCGATCACTTCGACGCTTCCGGTGTTTGAAGCCGGTGGCGCTCCGTTGACGCAGAGCGGTATTGGGGCTGCCAGCGCTCTTTTGAATCCACGGATGCTGAACACCATGTCAACCGACGCGCGAGTTCGTTACTTGCAGGCGCGCGCGCGGGTGCTGTCTCAGAATAATTATGTCGAGCTTTTGCGAAAGGTGATGGACTTCGAGGTTGCCTTCGTCAAAGCGGGAGGCTTACTGATTGCCGGTCTCGATCCAACGGGTAATGGAGGAATTGTGGCGGGCTTTGGTGATCATCGCCAGGTTGAACTGCTGGTCGAAGCAGGTTTCACTCCGGTCGAAGCGATCAAAATCGCGAGTCTCAATGGTGCCAGGTTCCTCGGAGAGGATACGCGGATTGGTTCGATAGTAGCCGGCAAACAAGCCGATCTGATGGTTGTGAAAGGTAACCCTGCTGCCAACATCAGCGATATCGAGAAAGTTGAGATCGTCTTCAAGGATGGCGTTGGGTATGACTCCGAGAAATTGATTCAGTCGGTGCAAGGCCTGGTTGGCATCAGGTGACAAGGCTTATCCACAGATTACGCCGATTACACAGATGTTTAGGTGACTCAAAGTTTGCTTGAACAATAAATTCTTAGCGTCTGTGAAATCTGCGTAATCGGCGGATAGTAGGCATGTAGTTCCACCGGCATTCGTCGCCTTAATTCGCCTTAACTCATCGCCCAGAGAATGATTTCACGCATTTTGACAATTCCCAGAATTATCAGCGTGATCACCACTAACGTGAGCGTCAAACAGGTAATGACTTTCCCAATTCTTCCGGAGCCCGAAGTGAATACTCTTCCGTGTTTGTCCTGCAAGTTTTCCGGAAAGCCTCGACGGATCAGTTCGTCTCGTACACTCTCGGGATAATCAGCCAACGTCGAGAGCCTCGCTTGTTTGCCAAAGGCGGCGAGAAACTGCTGCGGCGCGTTCTTTCTGTGTCTCTCCAAAAAGATTCCAATGGCAGCTTCGTAATCCATCTTTCGCGCGCCGGACAAGAACAAGAATCGCCCAGCCTCATGCATGTCTCCCATGCGCAAGAGTACCGTTCCGAGCATCTCAAAGAGAGCCAGGTCGTATCCTGCGTGCAGTATTGAGCTCTGCAGGATTTCCTTGGCGCGCCAGAGATTCCCTCGCGCCAATTCCTTTTCGGCTTTTTCCAGCGTTCGCATAACCGAACCAATTGCAGAGTGCTGATTGCTGATTGCTGCTTGTTTTTCAAATCCGCATTCCGCAATCAGCAATCAGCAATCAGCAATCGATAAGGTTTCCCATTGTTCTTTACTTCCATTGCCTCCACCTGCTGGGAGGCAGCGCAAAAACCTGCGCATCGTCTTCGTAATAAATGGGACCGGTCTGACTTACTTTTATCGTCCAAATAAAGAGGCCGTTTCTCTCCAGAATCTTCACCATCTCCCACGCTCGAGCGAGATGTTCGTGAGCAGTTGGCTTGAACCACGACACTGCGAACTCATAGTTGTAGCGACGCGGCAATTGCTTCACCGGTGATTTCAAATGTTGGTCGAACCAATCCTCCAGTTCTTGAAGTAGTTCCCAATCGTGTCGCGGCATGAAGCATGTTTCGCCGACACTGTGGAGGGCGCAAAACAAGCCCGACGCGACGCGCGAGTCCTCATCAATCTCGCCACTCACAAATCGGATGAACATAAATCACCGTTCGAGTTTCTTAATGACAATTTGAAGTACCTATTTGTGTGATTTGGAAATGTTGACGGGCTTGGATCCAGGCGAAAGATGCCATTCGCGGCAAAGCTCGTATCCACCGAGCACGCTTTAGCGCGCTTGGTCCAGCCGCATTCATGCGGCTTGCCCGCTGAGGGTTATTAGACCAGCCGTTCACGGCTGGGTGGATTTGCTGAAGATTGGCGAGCACGCTTTAGCGCGCTTACTGCTAAATGGCTTTAGCCGATTGACATTTGGCTCCGGGAGAAGGAGTCGAACCTTCAGTCTCTGCGTTCAAAGCGCAGCGTGTTGCCAGTTACACCATCCCGAAAAAATTTCGGATTGCTGAATGCGGAATGCGGATTTGGCCACTTCACCCGCTCGAGCTTTGTCCTTTGCGCTTTGCTCTTTGCCCGTGAATCCGCAATTCGCATTTCGCAATTCCGAATTCCTTCTTTTGGTCGCGGAGGCGGGATTTGAACCCGCACCCTTTCGTTTATGAGACGAACGCTCTTTCCAGCTTGAGCTACTCCGCAATACAAGACAGGTTTCAAGTTTCAGGTTCAACGTTTCAGGCTCATGGTGAACTGAAGCCTTGGCCGATACCACAGGCTGGCCCTGTGGTGTTTCAGGTTCACAGCTACAAAAACAGGCTGATCCATCGGCTCGCAAGATGCCACGGGCTAGCCCCGTGGTGTTTCACGTTGCCGCCTGCCACCAGCATGAAGCGTGAACACTCCACGGGACGAGCCCGTGGCATCACCAAAAATCTCGGCCCGCCTCTGTTAGCGACCAACGTGAGTGACCACGGC